>NZ_KB907564.1 GCF_000382125.1 Eudoraea adriatica DSM 19308 | reverse complement strand
TTATAGCCATCTTAAGTTTGTAATATCTTTATTTCATTAATTAATTAGAAAGAACAAAAGAGAGGATTAAGGTTAATATAGCCGTAGAGACTGAGATCTCGTCAACAATGATAATCCCCTCTCTTTTTCTACTTCAATTTCGTTCAGTTCTGTGAGACTTTTAGATCTCGATTTCAAGTTGTTGAAAGCAAAGTAGATTGTCCTTTCAAAAAACATTTTCTTATGTTTAAATATAATCAAATCTTTGGTGTTGATATCAGCAAAGATGTATTCGATGTTATGAGCTCCCAAGGGAAACATTTTAAGTTTAAAAACAGCTCAAAAGGTTTTAATCAGTTGACCAAACATCTTACTAAAAAAGACCTAATCGTTATGGAGGCTACTGGTTATTATCATTATTGTTTAGCCAAATATCTGTATGATCTGGGCTATACGGTATCGGTTGTGAACCCTCTGGCAGTAAAACGTTTTGTTCAAATGAAACTATCTAAAATCAAAACAGATAAATCTGATGCTCTTGCGATTTGTCAATATGCCAGTTTGAATGAAGTTCCCATCTTTACTTCTAAAGATTCCAATCAAGCAGAATGCGTTCAACTGATGAGTCTCATTGAAATTTATCTTAAACAAAGAACTGCTTTAAAGAATAAGTTACATGGTGAAAAAATATTGGGCAAACCCTCTAAAACGGTATATCATTCAATCAATCGATCATTAAAAGTTCTCCAAAAGGAAATTCAATTATTGGAAAATAGGCTGTTAGAACTCGTTAAATCACATCAACAAAAACAACTTACACTACTTAAAAGTATTCCAGGAATGGGAACTAAAACAGCCATAATTTTGATTGTCCTTACGGATGGATTTACAAAGTTTGAAAACGCTAAACAACTCTGTTCATACGCAGGAACTACACCTACTATACGTATGTCTGGATCCTCTGTTAGAGGTAAAAGCCGAATTAGTAAAATGGGTAATCAAAAACTTAGAAACCTACTCTTTTTATGTGCTTTCTCTGCCTGTAAATATAACAAGGCTTGTCGTGAATTATATGAAAGAATTGTAGCTAAGGGGAAAAGTAAAAAATTGGCCCTAATAGCAGTGATTAATAAGCTCTTAAAACAGGCTTTTGCAGTAGCTAAATCAGGATTATCTTATGATGAAAACTATGTCTCGAATTTAAGTTAATTTCCTTTGGATTTTAACTCAGTTCTTTGTTG
>NZ_KB907562.1 GCF_000382125.1 Eudoraea adriatica DSM 19308 | reverse complement strand
AGTGACTCGCAAAAGGATACGGACGGTGATGGAGTTACGGATGACCTTGATTTATGTCCTGAAACTCCTTCAGGTGCAACTGTGGATGCTGATGGCTGTACTCTTGTTTTAAAAACCTATGTGCCTGATGATGCATTTGAACAAGCATTGATTAATTTAGGATATGATGATGTTTTGGATGATTATGTGTTGACAGGTAACATTAACACCGTCACTAGTTTAAGTTTGGGCTGTTGGCTACAATGTGAAGAGTTTCCCCTCATTACAGATTTAACAGGAATAGAGGATTTTATTGCCTTAGAGGAATTGGTTTTGAGTGGCTTTTTTCCTTTCACAAATGAATTAAGTCAAAATGTCAACTTAAAAAGATTGACGTTCCTATGCAGTTTTGTTGATGGAATTGATCTAAGCAATAATATAGCTCTTGAAGAACTAATTTTGAGGAGTTCAAGTGATTCTGCATATCAGTGCCCGGGGGGGCTAAGTGGTACCCTAAACCTGGTGAATAATGTTAATTTGAATACTTTAGAATTACATTTTTTAGGCAACAATGATCAGATCAATTCCATTTTGAGGAATGCCCCTTCAATTCAAAATTTTACATGGGAAAAGGACCCGGAGTTCGAAAATACTCCTATAGATTTTTCAAATAATAAAAATCTTAGAAGCATTATCCTACAAACAAATCATCCGCAAATATTTGGACCGAAATTTATTAATCTGAAAAATGGCGCAAATTACCTACTGGAACAAATAGGTTTGGGTATGCCTCCCGGCGAGGGAGCTTGTATTCAAGCTGATGACCCTGCCTATATTCAAAGCTTGCTTGGAGCTAGTTATACGCTTTATAACTATACCGTAAGTACTGATTGTGGCTTCTAATATCCAATGCCGTTCTGCAACATTTAACATTCGCCAAAGTAGCTGATGCTGATTTATCTAATACTAGTTAGCGATTAATATCCTATTCTGTACACTATGAAGATTTTGGGTTTTGATTTATCTTTTTTTTGATTTAATAGACTCCTCATATTTTGGGGAGTTTTCTATTGTGGATAAATCACTTTGCTAGATTTCATCACAATAGGTAACACAGGTATAGAAAGTTCATATCACGTTCACATTACAATACCTATAAATAATCAAAACATGATACTTATCATAGTACGATAAACTCTTCCTGCGTACTATTGTTAGCGGATTATTAAGAGTTCCCCCCAAAGAAATCATTGCAATTGGTTTTTATGGGGATTCCCGCAACTATTTTTTCTCCATATCTCCTATACTTAATATGCGATGATTGTGGTTTGACTTCAATTATTCGATATGAGAAAAATATTACCTGTAGTATTTGTATTTCTTTTATTCATCCTAATTGATTCTTGCTCTAAAGAGGACATTAAAATCTATGAATTAACAACTTATGCCAGACCTACAGAAGGAGGAAGTGTAAGTCCATCTAGTGGCTCTTATACTTCAGGAGAAGAGGTTTCCTTAACTGCAACGGCGGCAAGCGGATATACTTTTAAGAATTGGAGCGGTAGCATCAGTGGAACTACGAATCCAGCAAAAATGAATATGAACTCTGACAAAGAGGTCATTGCAGTATTTGAAATGCCTGATGCCGATAATGATGGTGTTTCTGATAGTTTAGACCAATGCCCTAATACACCTTCAGGAGAGGATGTAGATGATAGTGGTTGTTCCAGTAGTGATAAAGACGCAGATGGCGATGGTGTAGAGGATACTACAGACATTTGCCCCGATACACCAGAAGGAGAAACAGCCGATGAGGAAGGCTGTTCCGATAGTCAGAAGGATTCCGATGGCGATGGTATAAGTGATGATCTTGACCA
>NZ_KB907561.1 GCF_000382125.1 Eudoraea adriatica DSM 19308 | reverse complement strand
TTTGAGTGTTCGGCTCGTTTTCGGGGTTTTGTTTTATCTAAAATACAACTTATTTTGCTGAATATCAAGTATTTGAACTACTTCTGAAAGTGCCTCATTAGTTTGACCGTATATTATAAAAGAAAACAACGATACTAAAAGTGAAGTAATCAAACCCTTTTTTAAATCATTTATTTTCTCACTCATAATTTAAAAATTTAATTATTTAAACTGCGTATTTAATCCAACAAAAATTTGCCATTTAGCCACACCTGGACCACTATCGGCTATAGATAGTTGAGGTTCTATAAATACATTAAAAACGGTTTTCTCCTTTGGAATGACCTTACCAAAACCCAATCCTACAGGAACACCATAGATATCATTGGTAAAATTGTAAAAAGCGGCACCTGTAGACCGTAGATAAGATCCTTTACCTAATTGGTAAAATAAAAAAGGTTGAAATGCACCAACATTTACATCTTCTCTATCTTCTTCACCAGCAAAACTCGCTTGCCAGCTTAATAAATAACCATATTGGAATGTTTTAGATTTAAAGCTAAATAAAGTATTCACAATACCAGCCGACCATTTTTGGCTACCTAATTCAGAAACTGTTGCGGTTGGTACAGTAATTTGTGGTCCAACCCCAAAGGCCAATGTTGGATTACCAACATCAAGAAGCCAAGCTGCGAAAATATTTAAATCTCCTAAACCTGTTTTGGCTTTAAAGTCTGGTGCAACTGGAAAGGTGTTAAGAGGTAATGAAGCTCGCATAAGCCAATTAGTTTTTCCTAATGAAAATGGTTTAGCAAAACGTGCCCAAACTTGGTTAGCATCTTGTTCAGGGGCTGTTAGTTCACCAATATAGTAATTGTGCACATTAAAAGCTGTAAAATTTGCAAGTGGATTATTAGCTTGTGCTACAGCATCATTTTTTTCTGTTTCTTCTTGAGCATTAATGGTCGATGTAAAGGATAAAATAGCCATCAAAGAAAATAGTGTTAAAAATAATATCCCATTTTTTTTAATTCTAAGTGTCATAATTCTAAGGTTTATAATGTTATTTAGACCATGGAAGTTATTCAGCAGGAATTTTAACCAATTCTAGATCAATATCATAAGTCCATGGGACATCTACGTTTTTCCAACCGTTGAGCACGCGTTTTCCGAAATCCTTACTTTCAGGATTAGTTTCCACATCTCCCTCAAAGCCATCAGTAATATTATACACGTTTGTATAGCCTAATTTTGCCATTAGGTTTGCAGCTAAAGCACTACGACCTCCAGATCTGCAGGTTACTAAAATAATGTCGTCTGGTTGAAAAACTTCCTTTATCTGATTTACAAAATCTGGGTTCATTTTATACGTAAAGTATTTTTTTTCCTCATCCCAAACGGTGGTTTGTAAAAAGCCTGGTATATTCAAAGCCATTGGAGCGTGACCCACATAAATGTATTCATCAAAGGTTCGTACATCAAGAACCTTTACTTTTTCAGGTGCACTTTTCCATAGGTTATAAGCTTCTTTAGAGGTTACATATAAACCTAGTGTGGTTTGTTTTTCTTTTGGTAATTCCATGATTCGTTAAATATGTTGATTTTTAACTTAATCTCTAAATTTACGCATGATTGCCAATTTAAAAAATACTGATTAATAGGTAATTTTTATGATTTGTTCTACTCTTGTAATACATTAAATACATTATTATTTTCTGTTACGGCAATAGCTACACCCACTAAAGTCCAAGCGGGAAATTGTTGTATAGCAGTAATAACTTATATAGGCACTTTCAGAAGTAAGCTAATTTCAAAAAAGTTATATTTTAAATCTGGATAATTTTTAAAATAACTATCTGTATTTTTAGTTAACGTTCCTTAATTT
>NZ_KB907560.1 GCF_000382125.1 Eudoraea adriatica DSM 19308 | reverse complement strand
GGAATTTTATTTCTTTGATTAGGTAAGTTCATTGACATATTGACAGACAGCGTTTTTCTGTTTATTTCATCTTTTTAATTAGGGATGGGATAGGCGGAAGAATTAAATTATTTTGGAATAAGAATACAAACAAGGGTTAGGATAGGGTTTTCATAGTTTATCTAGGCGTAAATACGTATTTTACGATACAACGATGAAGAGTTTGATCCTGGCTCAGGATGAACGCTAGCGGCAGGCCTAACACATGCAAGTCGAACGGTAACATAAAGTGCTTGCACTTTGATGACGAGTGGCGCACGGGTGCGTAACGCGTATAGAACCTACCCTGTACAGGGGGATAGCCCAGAGAAATTTGGATTAATACCCCGTAGTAACTTGATATGGCATCATATTAAGTTTAAAGTTTTCGGACGGTACAGGATGGCTATGCGTCCTATTAGTTAGATGGTGAGGTAACGGCTCACCATGGCAGCGATAGGTAGGGGCCCTGAGAGGGGGATCCCCCACACTGGTACTGAGACACGGACCAGACTCCTACGGGAGGCAGCAGTGAGGAATATTGGACAATGGGCTAAAGCCTGATCCAGCCATGCCGCGTGCAGGAAGACGGCCCTATGGGTTGTAAACTGCTTTTATACGGGAAGAATAAGGGACACGTGTGTCCTGGTGACGGTACCGTACGAATAAGGACCGGCTAACTCCGTGCCAGCAGCCGCGGTAATACGGAGGGTCCGAGCGTTATCCGGAATTATTGGGTTTAAAGGGTCCGCAGGCGGGCAATTAAGTCAGGGGTGAAATGGTGCGGCTCAACCGTAGCACTGCCCTTGATACTGGTTGTCTTGAGTCATAGTGAAGTGGCCGGAATATGTAGTGTAGCGGTGAAATGCATAGATATTACATAGAACACCGATTGCGAAGGCAGGTCACTAACTATCGACTGACGCTGATGGACGAAAGCGTGGGGAGCGAACGGGATTAGATACCCCGGTAGTCCACGCCGTAAACGATGGATACTAGCTGTCCGGCACCTTGAGTGCTGGGCGGCCAAGCGAAAGTGATAAGTATCCCACCTGGGGAGTACGTTCGCAAGAATGAAACTCAAAGGAATTGACGGGGGCCCGCACAAGCGGTGGAGCATGTGGTTTAATTCGATGATACGCGAGGAACCTTACCAGGGCTTAAATGCATAATGACAGGTCTAGAGATAGACTTTTCTTCGGACATTTTGCAAGGTGCTGCATGGTTGTCGTCAGCTCGTGCCGTGAGGTGTCAGGTTAAGTCCTATAACGAGCGCAACCCCTGCCGTCAGTTGCCAGCAAGTAAAGTTGGGGACTCTGACGGGACTGCCGGTGCAAACCGCGAGGAAGGTGGGGACGACGTCAAATCATCACGGCCCTTACGTCCTGGGCTACACACGTGCTACAATGGCCGGTACAGCGAGCAGCCACTCCGCAAGGAGGAGCGAATCTATAAAACCGGTCACAGTTCGGATCGGGGTCTGCAACTCGACCCCGTGAAGCTGGAATCGCTAGTAATCGGATATCAGCCATGATCCGGTGAATACGTTCCCGGGCCTTGTACACACCGCCCGTCAAGCCATGGAAGCCGGGAGTGCCTGAAGTCCGTCACCGCAAGGAGCGGCCTAGGGCAAAATCGGTAACTAGGGCTAAGTCGTAACAAGGTAGCCGTACCGGAAGGTGCGGCTGGAACACCTCCTTTCTAGAGAAAGTCGTCTAGTATGGGGACTGTTTTTCTAACCTTTGTTTTTTTTATTTCAAAATAACTGTTTGTCATTATTATAGTATATAGGTAGGTTGTTGGTCTATGGGCCCATCCTATTGGTAAGGGCTTTTTATTAAAAAGCTTTTAAAAAATGCAGTCTCATAGCTCAGCTGGTTAGAGCGCTACACTGATAATGTAGAGGTCGGCAGTTCGAGTCTGCCTGAGACTACGCGTAGTAGGCGAGGGAAGATGGGGAGATTATAAGTTCATTGGTTAGAAATATTGAATACGGAAATTTTAGAGGCTGAAGTTTAAGAGACCTCTTTTGGAATTTGGAATTTGGAATTTCCATTTCGAAGGATTGGGGAATTAGCTCAGCTGGCTAGAGCGCCTGCCTTGCACGCAGGAGGTCACCGGTTCGACTCCGGTATTCTCCACGACAGCCATTTTTTTTAATGATGGCGGAATTCACGGGAATTGGTTTTGATTGCAGGAAGTATTAAGCAATGCTTTTGTTTTTTGGGATCGGGAACTTGTGAAGGAACGTTCATTGACATATTGAGACAGAGTGTGTATATTTTACTTTAGGGTAAGTTATATATACTCGGGAAAACACGAATTTAATAGAGAGGGTACAAGAGTACCAAAGAATACGAGGCGAGGCGACAAGCTAAGCAAGGGCGTATGGGGAATGCCTAGGCTCCCAGAGGCGACGAAGGACGTGATAAGCTGCGAAAAGCTGCGGGGATTGGCACATACGATATGATCCGCAGATATCCGAATGGGGCAACCCACCATGTTGAAGACATGGTATCCCGCAAGGGAGGCAAACCCGGTGAACTGAAACATCTAAGTAGCCGGAGGAGGAGAAAACAAGAGTGATTCTGTGAGTAGCGGCGAGCGAAAGTGGAAGAGTCCAAACCGATGTTGTTTCGGCAATGTCGGGGTTGTAGGACCGCGATATTCGATGCATACTGAACCGGAAGCAACTGGAAAGTTGCGCCATAGAGGGTGATAGCCCCGTATGGGTAAGGTGATGTTATTGATAGCGGTATCCTGAGTAGCGCGGGGCACGTGAAACCCTGTGTGAATCCGGCGGGACCATCCGCCAAGACTAAATACTCCTGGGAGACCGATAGTGAACCAGTACCGTGAGGGAAAGGTGAAAAGAACCCCGAACAGGGGAGTGAAATAGAACCTGAAACCATACGCTTACAAGCGGTCGGAGCCACGCCTTGGCGTGGTGACGGCGTGCCTTTTGCATAATGAGCCTACGAGTTGCCGTTGCTAGCGAGGTTAAGCCCTTCAGGGGCGGAGCCGCAGCGAAAGCGAGTCTGAATAGGGCGCTTTAGTTAGTAGTGGCAGACGCGAAACCGTGTGATCTACCCATGGGCAGGTTGAAGCTGTGGTAACACATAGTGGAGGACCGAACCCGTTGACGTTGAAAAGTCTTGGGATGACCTGTGGGTAGGGGTGAAAGGCCAATC
Organism: Eudoraea adriatica DSM 19308; assembly: GCF_000382125.1. GTDB lineage: Bacteria > Bacteroidota > Bacteroidia > Flavobacteriales > Flavobacteriaceae > Eudoraea > Eudoraea adriatica. The sequence continues at coordinate 254 of NZ_KB907560.1, read as the reverse complement.
AAACTCGGAAATAGCTCGTACTCCCCGAAATGCATTTAGGTGCAGCGTTGATTATAGTTTTATAGAGGTAGAGCTACTGATTGGATGCGGGGGCTTCACCGCCTACCAATTCCTGACAAACTCCGAATGCTATAAAATGTTTATCAGCAGTGAGGGCATGGGTGCTAAGGTCCATGTCCGAAAGGGAAACAACCCGGACCATCAGCTAAGGTCCCCAAGTGTGTGCTAAGTTGACAAAACGCGGTGGAACTGCC
>NZ_KB907559.1 GCF_000382125.1 Eudoraea adriatica DSM 19308 | reverse complement strand
ACCGTTGTATGCCATGCTGAAAGAACAAAAGAGCTGTTTTATTGCCAACGTTAGAATTACATTAATAAGAAGGAGTATTATGAAATTTAAAAAACACTTAATAGCCATCCTTGGCTTAGGAATACTGATAACAGGGTGTAATCCTCAAAAAAATCCTGATCATTCAGAAAACCTGCAAAAGCAGGACGGGAGGGTTCTCCCATTTCCAAGAATTGCTTCTGAAAGCCAGACAGGCCAAACCTTGGCCGAAAGTAAATTAGCACCATGGCCAAACAACAAACACCTGGCTGATGATGCTCCTAATGTACTTATTGTTTTGATAGATGATGTTGGTTTCGGGGTTTCAGAAACATTTGGAGGGGAAGTAGCCACACCTACGCTTACAAAACTAGCAAACGAAGGAATTATGTATAACCGATTCCATACCACTTCAATCTGTTCTCCTACTCGGGCTTCTTTGCTAACTGGAAGAAACCACACAAGAGTGTCATCTGGCACCATTGCAGAACGAGCTGTTAATTTTGATGGATATACAGGCGTCATCCCCAAAACTTCAGCTACCGTAGCCGAAGTGCTTAAAAACTATGGTTACCATACTGCTGCCTTTGGAAAATGGCATAATTCACCTGCCAACCAAACTACGTCAATGGGACCAAAAGACTTTTGGCCAAATGGCTATGGATTTGAATATTTCTATGGATTTTTAGCGGGAGAAACCTCCCAATATGAACCACGATTATTTGAAAATTATAATGCCATTGAACCTCCCCACGACCCTAATTATCATTTGACAGAAGATATGGCAGAGCAAGGTCTTAAGTGGTTGGGAGAGCACAAAGCCTATTCGCCAGACAAGCCTTTTTTCATGTACTGGGCTCCGGGAGCCGCTCATGGTCCACATCATATTTTTAAAGAATGGTCAGAGAAATACAAAGACAAGTTTGATGGAGGTTGGGATGAATACAGAGCAAGAGTCTTTCAACGTCAGTTAGCTATGGGAATAATTCCTGAGGGGACTGAATTAACGGAAAGAGACTCCACAATGGTCGCATGGGATGATATTCCTGAAGATGAAAAAGAGTTTCAATTGCGCTTAATGGAAGTGTTTGCAGGTTTTGTAGAACATACGGATGTGCAAGTAGGTAAGCTAATCGACGGTATGGATGCTATGGGCTACAAAGACAACACCATCGTGATTTACATTTTTGGCGATAACGGTTCTAGTGCAGAAGGACAAAACGGCAGTATAAGTGAGTTGCTAGCTCAAAACCAGATACCTAACACCATTAGTCAACAAATGGCTGCATTGGACAAAATTGGTGGCTTAGATGCGCTAGGAACCAACAAGGTAGAAAACATGTATCATTCTGGTTGGGCATGGGCAGGAAGTACTCCGTTTAGAAGCACAAAATTGGTTGCAGCGCATTTTGGAGGAACACGAAACCCGATGGTGATTTCCTGGCCCAAAAGAATAAAACCTGACAAGGAAATTCGCAGCCAATTTCTTCATGTAAATGACATTGTTCCCACGCTGTATGATATTATAGGTATACAACATCCTGAAATTGTTAATGGCTTTGAGCAAGACCAGATGGATGGAAAAAGTTTTGCACAAACATTTACCAACCCCAATGCAGAGAATTTAAAAAAGACCCAATTTTTTGATAATAACGGTAGTCGTGGAGTTTATCATGAGGGTTGGTTTGCAAGTACATTTGGCCCACTGCGCCCTTGGGTTTCTGCACAAAAAGGATTAGAAGACTGGAACTCAAATGAAGACGTTTGGCAGCTTTATGATTTGAAAAATGATTTCTCACAAGCGCATGATCTTTCAGCCGAATATCCAGAAAAACTAGCTGAACTAAAAGAACTGTTTTTAAATGAAGCCAAGGAAAATAAAGATTTCCCCATTGGTGCGGGTATTTGGTTAAGGCTGCATCCGGAAGATGTGATTACCTCACCCTATACCGAATGGACATTTAACCAAACCACAACAAGGATGCCGGAATTTGCTGCACCAGGTCTTGGTAAAAAAAGTAATACCGTGGTGATAGATCTGGAGGTAAAAGAAAACCAAAGTGGTGTATTATATGCGCTCGGTGGAAGCGCTGGTGGATTAACTTGCTACATGGATAATGGCTATTTAAAATACGAATACAACATGATGATTATCCACCAATTTAAAGTGAGCAGTAAAAATAAAATTGGTATGGGTAAGCATGAATTTGAGATTACCACAAAGATAAAAGACAATAAGCCTGGAGCACCAGCAACGATCACTTTGAAAGTAGATGGTAAAGAAGTTGGTGCCATGACCACTTTGGGTACAGTGCCAGCGGCATTTTCAGCTAGTGAAACTTTGGATATTGGTACAGATTTAGGCTCGCCTGTTTCCTTCGATTATTTTGAAAAGGCACCATTTAAGTTTAACGGCACAATCAATTCTGTTTATATCAAATTATTGTAAATGAAAAGAAAGCACGGCATACAACATTGTATAAAAGCAATAGCGGTTTAGGTGCGAACTTGAACCGCTTTTTGTATCTATTTAAGTATCTTGCTATCTGGCAGTTTAGTGGCCTAAATCCGCTACTGCTCATATGCAGACCGTTGTGCGTAATTTGATTAGACTAACCAAAACAATAAAATATTATGAAAAAAAATATAGCATATATACTCTTTGTGGTAATAGCGTTAGGATTTTCACATATACAGGCACAAGATTCAGGTTTGAGCAGGACTGAAACTAATGTGATTTATGGAATGCATGGTGGACTTGCTTTATTAATGGATGTCTATGTTCCTACAAACCCAAATGGATATGGTATAATAGTCATTCCTGGAAGTGGTTTCCATCAACTTATGAGTTACGATGCCACACCTCTTAATAAAAATCCTTGGTATCTGACAAATATTATTGGAACTGATAATCTAATTAATAATGGATATACTCTATTTGTAATTAATCATCGTTCAGCACCAGTCTTTAGGTATCCTGCAGCAGTTGAAGATGCTCAACGAGCAGTTCAATTTATTAGAAGTAATGCTGAAGATTATAATATAAATAAAGAGCGTTTAGGAGCAATTGGACATTCATCCGGTGCCCAACTTGTGAGCATGCTCGGAACAATGGATGACATTAAAAATAAAGAGTCCAAAAACCCTATCGATAATGAGAGTAGTAAAGTTCAAGCTGTTGTGGCATTAGCTGGACTTTTTGATCTTTTTTCGTTTGCAAGTGGTTCAGAAGGTGATATTGGAGCTGTTGCATCTTACGTAGGAACTCACTTACCATCGTGGCGAGGCCCTGATTCTCCTCGCAAAAAAGAGTATGATAAATATGTCGCTGCCTCAACTACAAGTTATATAACAGAAGATGATGCTCACTTTTTATTAGTACATGGCACTAATGAAAATGTTGTTCCAACAAAACAATCTGAAAACTTCCACAAAATACTTTTGGAAAATAATGTCAATTCGAATTTGATTATAATTGATAATGGTGGACATGGCTTGAGGGTGAATGGTAAAGTTGCGACAGACAAATATTATGACGAAACAATAAAACTCTTTAACAAGGAAATTGTAAATAAATAAACTACGCACAACAACGTATATAAAAAATAGCGGTTTAAGTGCCTAATTATAAGGATATTAATAAATTATAGGTCAGTTATAAATCGAAAAAATAGTGCAATAAAATCCGCTACTTTTCATATACAAGACCGTTGTGCCTCATTATAACCAACCATTAACCGAACCAATGATAAAATTCTTTCGCAAAATACGCTACAACCTTATGAGTGAAAATAAAACTGGTAAGTACCTGAAATATGCTTTTGGCGAAATTATTCTTGTAGTCATTGGGATTTTAATTGCGCTTCAAATTAATAATTGGAATGAATTCAATAAAGACAGAGAGACTGGATTAGGTTACTTGAAGAGAATAAAAACTGACCTTGTAAAAGATACTCTTTATTTGAATGAAAGGATTCAATTAGCTGCAGACGAGAAAAGTTCTTTTAAGTTATTTATCAAGTTGATGCACGAAAAGCAAGCAACCCGAAAAGAATTCTCACAATTAATAAGTTCCGTTCTTTGGGATCTTTCTAATTTAATAATTGAGGATAAGTCTTACGTTGAAATAACCAACTCTGGAAAGCTCAACTATATCCATAATGAAACTATTAGGAATCAGATAATGGATTATTACAGAAAATGTGCCATTGATAATTTTCATATTTCGGAAATGAATGATACAGGGAATGATATGTTCACAAGGGACATATATATGCGGATACTACCATATTACACATCAGTGATAGATTCATTATATGATGGGGATAATTTATACAACAAACAAGATTGGAAGTTCATCAACAATCCCAATTCTAAAGAATTTAAGGACCTTCAAACGGTAGCAATCTATTATTGGTGGAAGCAAAATGTTAGTTTAAATTATTACAAAGATTTAGTTACATCTGCAAAAGAATTGATTCAGATCATCGATAATGAAATTAACCAAGTCAATTAATCAAATAACGAAAGCACAACAAACGATATAGCGCATGGTCTTACTTAGCCTTCTGCCAAGTGCCTGCTAAACATCCCGCTTATCTGCCGCCAAGAAACTGAAGTGCTTTATACCTTTTTCTGCTCGTGGGGGTTTTTTGATCTTCATAGCGCAGTGCATTCTGAACCTTTGATCACATCAGCAGATAAGCTACTTTTAGTGCAATTAATTAAGCTCGGAGGCCACAGCGCCATATCTGGGCGTTAGCGGGTATAGTGGTTTAATTAAAAAATAATGATAGAAAAGGACTGGTGCAGTCCTTTCTTTTTTCAAATGGCCATGAATAGCATGACGTAAACTGGACGGTTAGGGCCATTTTTAAAAAGGGGTTAGTGTATCATATTGGAGATGGGTGAAATCCCAGGAGTAGGCGCACTACACCCGCTAACATTACCTATAATTAAGTGCTGGCCTTTGTCAAAGAGAAAATCCCTAATTTTAACCAGCTCGATACCGGATAGAAAATCCTATTGGATTTCCCGCACCGTAATCATAGCTTTAACGTTGGCGGTAATATGAATCATATGGAGACTAGTACGAGAATATGAAAATATTAAAGAGAATTGGAAAGTGGATACTTATTATCCTTGGGAGCATTATTAGTTTAATTGCAGTCATTCTTTTAATTATAAGAATAAACAGTTCTGGGGTTGAAGAGCCTTTTCTCGATAAACATGGGAACATCCTTCCAAATAGTATTGCCATGCATGAGGATATGGTTATAAACGGTGCTCCTCAACGAATAACAATCAGAGGGAAAGATATAAACAATCCTGTGTTATTACAGGTACATGGTGGTCCTGGGAGTCCAGCGCCTCCAGCAATTTCAAAAATTGTTGGATTTGATTTAGAAGACCTATTTACAGTATGCTACTGGGAACAACGAGGTTCTGGATTGGCTTATAATGATAGTATACCTGACTCGACCATCACTTTAAATCAAATCGTTGATGATGGTTTGTTCGTGACAGACTATCTTAAAAAGACCTTCAATAAAGATAAAATATATATTGAAGGAACATCTTGGGGTACAACAGTAAGTGCATTTATGGTCCAAAAAGACCCCGAATCATTTCAGGCTTATATTGGTATTGGTCAGATGGCCAACCAACCGCTTTCAGAACAACTTTCTTACGATTTTGTGATGACAGAAGCCCAAAAACAAAATGATACTATTTCTTTAAATCAATTAAAAGGTATTGGACGACCGCCATATCCCAACAAATCGAATATAGAAATGACAAATGCTTGTGATATTGAACGTATGGTTGTAGTAAAATATGCACCACCTCGCATAAATATTGGTTTCAATTTTATAAAACAAATGTTCCTGGATAACGGTCTCACATTTAGTGAAAAATTTGCACCAATGATTAATAACCCAGAAGTATTTTATCCTGCATATAAACTATTATGGCCTAAATGCTTTAATAGTAATCTTATGCGTGATGTTCCGGAGTGGAAAGTACCCGTTTATCTATTACAAGGAGATAATGACCATTTTACGGAAACTTCATTGGCAAAGGCCTATTTTGATTCCATAACTGCTCCTTCAAAAAAATGGTATTTATTTGAAAATGCTACGCATGCTGTACAATTTGAATATCCTAAAAAATACCGTTCAATTTATATTAATGAAATATTAGAAAAATAAATACTAACGCCAACAAAGTATATAGCGCATTAGAACGCGCCATATACCAGACGTTGTAGCAAATTAACCAACCTATGAAAAATGTTTTAAATCAATACCAGAACGCTCATAAGTGGATGTTAATCCCTTGGATAATTATTATTATAGCATTTACACCGCAGTATTTTATGAGCTGGTCAACTGAACCCTGGCCTTATCATTTGCACGCACTTTCTGCTATGGCATGGTTTGCGTTACTGCTTTACCAACCATATCTGGCTACTCATGGAAAAATAAAACAACATCGCAAATGGGGTATGATTGGTTTATTCCTTGCAGGATCTGTTGTTTTTTCTGCGCTTTCAATTGTACCCACGAATGTCTATATAGGTGCAGTTGATGGAGGACAACCATTTTTTCCAGACTCATTCTTTTATGGTTTAGTTTTTACCGAAACCATACAAATTGTGGGTTTTGGCTTCGCTGTGATTATGGGAGTGATTAACTCAAAAAAAACAGAAGAACATGCTATCTGGATGATTTCATCTTTATTTTTCGGTTTTATGCCTGCATGGGCAAGATTTGTAATGTTCCCACTTTTATTTTTAGATGGACAAACAAATTGGATGGATGCTCAAACTTGTCTTAATATTGGTATTCCCTTATTTATAATGGTAGTGTTGCTAATTGGTTACAGACTAAAAAAGCTAAAACATCCTGCCATATTACTATCTATTCTATTCGTATTTATCATGCTTTTCACTATTCCAATTGGAGAGCTAGAATGGTATAGAGAGTTAGTCACACGCATTATGAAACCGACAATTCCTTGGAATTTATAAAACTTGCTACAACAAAGAACTGAGTTAAAATCCAAAGGAAATTAACTTAAATTCGAGACATAGTTTTCATCATAAGATAATCCTGATTTAGCTACTGCAAAAGCCTGTTTTAAGAGCTTATTAATCACTGCTATTAGGGCCAATTTTTTACTTTTCCCCTTAGCTACAATTCTTTCATATAATTCACGACAAGCCTTGTTATATTTACAGGCAGAGAAAGCACATAAAAAGAGTAGGTTTCTAAGTTTTTGATTACCCATTTTACTAATTCGGCTTTT
>NZ_KB907558.1 GCF_000382125.1 Eudoraea adriatica DSM 19308 | reverse complement strand
ACCGTTGTATGCCATGCTGAAAGAACAAAAGAGCTGTTTTATTGCCAACGTTAGAATTACATTAATAAGAAGGAGTATTATGAAATTTAAAAAACACTTAATAGCCATCCTTGGCTTAGGAATACTGATAACAGGGTGTAATCCTCAAAAAAATCCTGATCATTCAGAAAACCTGCAAAAGCAGGACGGGAGGGTTCTCCCATTTCCAAGAATTGCTTCTGAAAGCCAGACAGGCCAAACCTTGGCCGAAAGTAAATTAGCACCATGGCCAAACAACAAACACCTGGCTGATGATGCTCCTAATGTACTTATTGTTTTGATAGATGATGTTGGTTTCGGGGTTTCAGAAACATTTGGAGGGGAAGTAGCCACACCTACGCTTACAAAACTAGCAAACGAAGGAATTATGTATAACCGATTCCATACCACTTCAATCTGTTCTCCTACTCGGGCTTCTTTGCTAACTGGAAGAAACCACACAAGAGTGTCATCTGGCACCATTGCAGAACGAGCTGTTAATTTTGATGGATATACAGGCGTCATCCCCAAAACTTCAGCTACCGTAGCCGAAGTGCTTAAAAACTATGGTTACCATACTGCTGCCTTTGGAAAATGGCATAATTCACCTGCCAACCAAACTACGTCAATGGGACCAAAAGACTTTTGGCCAAATGGCTATGGATTTGAATATTTCTATGGATTTTTAGCGGGAGAAACCTCCCAATATGAACCACGATTATTTGAAAATTATAATGCCATTGAACCTCCCCACGACCCTAATTATCATTTGACAGAAGATATGGCAGAGCAAGGTCTTAAGTGGTTGGGAGAGCACAAAGCCTATTCGCCAGACAAGCCTTTTTTCATGTACTGGGCTCCGGGAGCCGCTCATGGTCCACATCATATTTTTAAAGAATGGTCAGAGAAATACAAAGACAAGTTTGATGGAGGTTGGGATGAATACAGAGCAAGAGTCTTTCAACGTCAGTTAGCTATGGGAATAATTCCTGAGGGGACTGAATTAACGGAAAGAGACTCCACAATGGTCGCATGGGATGATATTCCTGAAGATGAAAAAGAGTTTCAATTGCGCTTAATGGAAGTGTTTGCAGGTTTTGTAGAACATACGGATGTGCAAGTAGGTAAGCTAATCGACGGTATGGATGCTATGGGCTACAAAGACAACACCATCGTGATTTACATTTTTGGCGATAACGGTTCTAGTGCAGAAGGACAAAACGGCAGTATAAGTGAGTTGCTAGCTCAAAACCAGATACCTAACACCATTAGTCAACAAATGGCTGCATTGGACAAAATTGGTGGCTTAGATGCGCTAGGAACCAACAAGGTAGAAAACATGTATCATTCTGGTTGGGCATGGGCAGGAAGTACTCCGTTTAGAAGCACAAAATTGGTTGCAGCGCATTTTGGAGGAACACGAAACCCGATGGTGATTTCCTGGCCCAAAAGAATAAAACCTGACAAGGAAATTCGCAGCCAATTTCTTCATGTAAATGACATTGTTCCCACGCTGTATGATATTATAGGTATACAACATCCTGAAATTGTTAATGGCTTTGAGCAAGACCAGATGGATGGAAAAAGTTTTGCACAAACATTTACCAACCCCAATGCAGAGAATTTAAAAAAGACCCAATTTTTTGATAATAACGGTAGTCGTGGAGTTTATCATGAGGGTTGGTTTGCAAGTACATTTGGCCCACTGCGCCCTTGGGTTTCTGCACAAAAAGGATTAGAAGACTGGAACTCAAATGAAGACGTTTGGCAGCTTTATGATTTGAAAAATGATTTCTCACAAGCGCATGATCTTTCAGCCGAATATCCAGAAAAACTAGCTGAACTAAAAGAACTGTTTTTAAATGAAGCCAAGGAAAATAAAGATTTCCCCATTGGTGCGGGTATTTGGTTAAGGCTGCATCCGGAAGATGTGATTACCTCACCCTATACCGAATGGACATTTAACCAAACCACAACAAGGATGCCGGAATTTGCTGCACCAGGTCTTGGTAAAAAAAGTAATACCGTGGTGATAGATCTGGAGGTAAAAGAAAACCAAAGTGGTGTATTATATGCGCTCGGTGGAAGCGCTGGTGGATTAACTTGCTACATGGATAATGGCTATTTAAAATACGAATACAACATGATGATTATCCACCAATTTAAAGTGAGCAGTAAAAATAAAATTGGTATGGGTAAGCATGAATTTGAGATTACCACAAAGATAAAAGACAATAAGCCTGGAGCACCAGCAACGATCACTTTGAAAGTAGATGGTAAAGAAGTTGGTGCCATGACCACTTTGGGTACAGTGCCAGCGGCATTTTCAGCTAGTGAAACTTTGGATATTGGTACAGATTTAGGCTCGCCTGTTTCCTTCGATTATTTTGAAAAGGCACCATTTAAGTTTAACGGCACAATCAATTCTGTTTATATCAAATTATTGTAAATGAAAAGAAAGCACGGCATACAACATTGTATAAAAGCAATAGCGGTTTAGGTGCGAACTTGAACCGCTTTTTGTATCTATTTAAGTATCTTGCTATCTGGCAGTTTAGTGGCCTAAATCCGCTACTGCTCATATGCAGACCGTTGACATCAAACAATACATATGAAAGTTAAACTTAAAAAAATAGCATTATTAGTAGAGGTATTAGGTGGCATTGCCATTTTAATTTCATTAGTTTTTGTAGGAATACAATTAAAAGAGAATACAAAAGCAACTAGATCAGCGACCGCAACTGCAACTATAGATACCATGACAAATTGGTATGTTACTATGGGTGCAAATGGAGAGACCAGTGCCTCGTTTTATAGATTTCTTGCAAATCCAGAATCTATGACGAAAGAAGAAAGAATACAACATATCTATAATTTTCATGGCCTTTTTCTAGCTTTTCAAAATAGCTATTATCTTTCTTTGGAAGGCACCCTCGATGAAAGAATTCCAAAATCCTTAAATCAGGTTATTTATGGTGTGAAGGACCAACCTGGATTCAAACTTTATTGGAAATCAAGGAAATCTATATTCTTTGAAGAATATAGAAACTATGTAGATGAACTTCTTATCTCTAATGACATAGTTTCTGATGGCGTATACGAAGAGAAGGATTCTGATTGAATGCCAGAAGCCAACATGGCCTATGGTTCATCACCTCCTTAGGTCGGTTTTTATTTACTATTTTAGGGACTAACAAAAACAGAACAAATAGGCTTTACCAACTAAGGTTTCATATCTTGAAGTAAATTCTTAGTTATAAGTTAAATATTACAGCTCTGGAAGTTTGGCGATTTCAAGCATTACACCTCCCTTAAACTCATGGCCCATGTGCTGGACATCTCCTCTGCCAAAGAGGAGATTGATGGGAGCATGGTACGACAAGTGTATTACGAAGATCAGGACCTGGACCGCATCATAAAATACTGTAAACAGGACGTGATTACTGTGGCTCAGGTTATTTTGAGGTTGCGGAATGAGGGGTTGTTGACGGAAGAGCAAATTGTTTATATTTAGAGGTGTTTAAATACTTCCTTTAACATTGAGGGATAAAGTAGTCAATAATTATATCCCTTTGTCGGGTGCAATTATACATTAATGAAGAAAATTCTATTTACAACCATCCTACTCACAACGCTGTCTTGTGCAGACACTAAAAAAAATATAGAGGAGGATAAATCTTTAATGGACCAAAGCTATTTCAGACACCTTAGTTATTTGATTACTATTAAAAATGAAGTAGCCCAAAAACATTGGCCTGACTTTGCAGAAAATGATTTTTATGCACCGGCAGTATATTACAGTAGAAAAAATGCCTTTATACTAAACCCCAACGAACATATTCGTAAAATTACCGATAGACCACAAGAACTAACTTTTAATAAAGTACCGGTCATCAAACTACCAGAAACGTATACAGATACAACCAGTCTGAAGTTTAATAATGGTGTCACTAGTGATAGTACTTCCTTTGCCTACATGCAACCAGTTCTATACTTCCAGAGTTATGAATTGACTAAAAAATTCCTTCAAGACGACCTTGTTGATATTCAAGATTGGTCTATTATGGTTAGTCACGAGCTATTTCATTCATATCAATGGTCAATCCCGGAAATGTTTGAATATGCCAAAACAGTGTCGAAACATATGCCTGGAGGGCCTGATAAATTTCTTGGTTCTTATCACCAAGATCTTGAGTGGTATAAAGAAAGTGTTAAACAAGAAAATGATCTGTTGAAGGCAATTTGGATTGATGGAGCTGACTTAATTCAAAATCTCAATAAATATGACTCACTTCGTAATCAAAGGATTGAAAGAATAAAAAGAGAATACGATGTTGACATTCGTATTGCTGAAGATTACGAGATTACAATCGAAGGAAATGCAAGATATTTTGAATCACTTGTTAAAAGATATCTATCACAATATAGTCCCAGCACAAAATCTCTTAACAAAGAAGATCAAGCTTTTATTACCGATATGTTTAAAGGATATGAGGTTTCAAAAGACAAAAATCTATCGGACATCTTTAACAATAGATATTATTACGTAATCGGGTATAACATTTCTATGATACTTGAAAAGTATCAGGTCGATTATAAGGATTCCATTTACCGGGAAGAACAAAACATTCATCACTATTTGGAAGAATTAAAAAGCTCACAACAATAAATAAACGGCATTAAAACGACTGTTTATTTTGACTGTTGCTGAATCAAGAGCAGTATAGAAAGGATACGCTTCGTAGTTAGTGTTTAAAAATTATACTTCTGGAAATTTGGAGATTTTAAGCATTATACCTCCCTGAAACTTATGGCCAATGTACTGGGTATTCCTTCTCCAAAAGAAGATATGGATGGCAGTATGGTCAGGGATATTTATTATGAAGAAGGAGATTTGGACGGTATTGTTGCCTATTGTGAGTTAGATGTAATTACCTTGGCACAAGTCTTTTTAAGGCTGCGTAACGAGCAGTTGTTGCAAGAGGATGATATCATTCATATTTAGAATTAATCTTCCAGCCAGCTTGTGATTTCTCTTTCACAAAGAATACTTTTAAGTCACTCTGTCTAAATTAGGTTCCTTGTCTTTACTTATATTGTGCTATCCTAGTTTTTATAAGTGACATATAGTTATTAACTATATCCCATTGTTGTAAAACATTGAAAATAAACCGATGAAAAAAAAGAAAAGTATTATACTGATTATACTCTTGGGTTTAATAGTCTTTGTGTATTTACAATTGTTTAAACAACCAGAATTGAAAGAGGGTAATTATATCATGTTAAAGGACGTTTTTACTCATCATTCTGATGAAGTCTGGGAAGTGAAATTTGGGCCTAATGACACTCTCATGGTTAGTGGAGGTATGGAAAATGAAGCTAAGATTTGGTCTAGAATTTCTGGAGAAGTGATTCATAGTTTACCTCATGAGTATGGAACACCTGCTGTAGATTTTAGTCCAGATGGACTAACCGTTTGTACAGGTTCTCATGATGGAAAAGCTAGAATTTGGAGTGTAAAAACAGGAAAAATGATTCAGGTTTTAGAAGGTAATGAAGGTAATTTATGGTCTGTTAATTACAGTCCTGATGGAAAACTAATAGCAGCTGGAGGGAATGATGATAAAGCTTCTATTTGGAATATTAATTCAGGTCAATTAATCTTTGAATTTAAAGATTCTAGTCATGATATTTGGGAGGTGCTATTTAATCCAACTGGAGAATTACTTGCCACATCAGGTAGTGATAATGCAATTAGAATTTATGATGTGAAAACTGGTGAATTAGTTAAAACACTTTTAGGACATTCGATGGTTCCTTTGGCAATGGATTTTAGTCTCAATGGAAACCTATTAGCAAGTGCAGGCGATGATAAAACCATAATAATATGGGATACTAAGACTTGGGAGTTATTACATACTTTAAAAGGTGATAATCAAGCAATACATTCTGTTATTTTTATTGACAATAATAAAGTTTTAGCTGGGTTTACAGACAAAAAAATGCTAGGTGAATTTTTTGAATATCACTTTGGTTTTACAGGGTTTGTTAAACCTGTAAATGCGACGCTTTGGGATGTAAAAAATGAAAAAATCCTGCAAACATTATCTGAACATACTGATGACATAGGTTTAGGAATGGATATTAGTTCAGATGGAAAATTTATTGCAACACCTAGTGAAGATAAAACCATTAAAATCTGGGAATTCCAAAAAAAATAATATTGATTAGAAAAAACGTTTTACAACACCGTGTATAATTAATTGCTTTGGTCGTTGCTTACTTGGAAAATTCCTTCGGAATTTTCTCGCGTTCGTTTTTGTTTACTAAATTAGTTGCTTAAACACGCAACTAACCATACACATCAACGCTGTCCCCCATTCCAGCTATCGAACTACTAACATGAAACTTATTCCTACAAAAACACAACGGAATAAATGGGCTTTACCAACTAAGGTTTCATATCTTGGAGAAAATTCTTAGTTATAAGTTAAATATTAAACCTTTGGAAATTTGGCGACTTCAAACATTACACCTCCCTGAAATTACTTGCCCACGTCCTTGGCATCCCATCTCCAAAAGAGGACATCGACGGCAGTAAAGTTCGATCGGTATATTATGAAGAGGGTGACCTGGAACGGATCGCCCGGTATTGTGAAAGGGACGTAATCACGGTGGCACAGGTCTTTCTGAGGTTAAGGAATGAGAAGCTTTTAAAGGAAGTGCAAATCCTTCATGTTTTATCGTAAGCTGGCCCTCCAAACTTGGATAAATAATAAAGGACAAATAAGTCCTATACTTGATTGCTCACTTTACAAATGATCCTTAATTAGGTTTTCTCGAATCTGCCTGATAAAGACCTCTTTATTTTGTGTTGCCTGATCGATAAATTCCTGTGGAGTCTCTGTTAAAAGGTCCTTTTCTCCGCCCCAGATAATCATTTCTATTAAAATTGGAAGTAGATCAATTCCCTTTTTAGTAAGACTGTACCGGATCCTGGACTTTTTGACGGTATCCCTGCCCCTCGAAATAATTCCATAGGCCTCTAATTTCTTAAGCCTGTCTCCCAGGACGCTCGTGGATACCTTTTCACCAGCCTCTAAAAATTCATTATAGTGCCTTTTTCCTTTGAACATCAAGTCCCTTATGATTAGTAATGACCACTTGTCCCCGAGATGCTCAAGGGTGAAGTTTATTGGGCAATGCGAGCGTACTTCCATACCCCAAAATTAATAATTCAAATAAAATAACTTGTTTTTTCAAAGTTAATAATTAAATTAGCTTCGAAAACGCAAGTTAAATAGCCTATTAAAATCTGGAAAATGGACAAAACACCAATGCAAATTGTACACGAAGGCTTCGGAGGCGGAATGGCTTCCGGAACGGACTCATGGAAAGAATTTATTGCCGATGAAATTACCTTTACTGGCCCGGCAGCCCAAGTGCAGGGTAAATCAGATTTTATCGACTTGAATACAGGCTTCATGTCTATGGTAAGGGGAACTCGCATGATTAAGGCGGTAGAAGTAGATAATTTTGTAATCACCCAAGTTGAAATTGATGTTGAAATGCCTACCGGTAAAACCATTACCCTCGATATGAGTGAATGGTACGAAACTAAAGAAGGGAAAATTCAAAGCATCAAAGTGTATTATGATGCAGAGGAGTTTAGAAAAGAGTCAGCTTAAATTTACCTGCAAATGAAAACACGGTTACCACTCAATTTATTTTTGGGAAATGGCTTTTAGCGAATATCAGGCAGATCGCATCCGTCAAAGGTTGTCTCATGCCAATCTCACAGAGGAGAAGAAAATGATGGGGGGACTCATTTTTATGGTAAATGATAAAATGTGCATTGGAATTGATATTGACAAAAATACGGGGCAAAATCGATTAATGGTTAGAGTGGGGAAAGCTCAACATGATCAACTTGTCTTTAAAAAAGGAAGCCGTGACATGGATTTTACGGGAAGAGTCATGCGAGGATTTCTATTCATCAATTCAGAAGGATTTGACTCTGAAGGAGATCTGGACTTTTGGATAGAAAAAGCCTTGTATTTCAACCGGCAAATAAGCTAAATATCAACGACGACATGATCAAATGACAAAAGCGGTTCTGGCTAAAATCAGGGCCGCTTTCTGTTTATAATTGGTGTCTTGACAATTGATGTAATCCTCATTTGATTAAATTTTAAAAATTAAAACTGTGGAAATTTGGGGATTTCAAGCATTATACCTCCCTGAAGCTCATGGCCTATGTGCTTGGCATCCCTTCGCCCAAGGAAGACATCGACGGGAGCATGGTCCGACAGGTGTATTATCAGGATAAAGGCATGGACCGTATTATCAAATACTGTGAACAGGATGTGATTACGGTAGCCCAGATCATTTTACGGTTGCAACAAGTTTGAGCTCCATTGAAAAATCGACCAGAAAATAAAACCACAGGCTACTAGAAGGACTCCAACTCCAATAAGAACACCTTTCGTTCCGGATCGCTTCCCAATTTCAACGAATCCCAAGGTAACCAGTATCGTGAGCATAACTGCTGCAACCCCTCCACCAAGCAATACAATAAATCCTCCTCCGAGGAAATTAAAGAATAGTTCAATGCCTGAAGGATCAGTTGTTTCCTCATTGATGATCCCAAACCCCAGACTCATAACCACCAACCCCACTAAGAATAGAATTATTGTTGCCCAAAGTCCAATTTCTTTAAGTTTCCGTACCATAACTCTACAACAACGAATAAGTATCCAAAGCATTGTTTAAAGAGACTAAAAAAGACCACTATTTAAAGCAACTATCAGAATTCTATAAGAAGTTAGTGTTTAAAAATTAATACTTTGGAAATTTGGAGATTTCAAGCATTACACCTCATTAAAACTTATGGCCAATGTGCTGGGTATTCCTTCACCCAAAGAAGATATGGATGGCAGTATGGTAAGAGATGTTTATTGTGAAGAAGGAGATTTAGACCGCATAGTGGCTTATTGCGAATTAGATGTTATCACTTTAGCACAAGTCTTTTTAAGGCTGCGAAATGATGACTTATTAACTGAAGACCAAATCTTTCATGTTTAGAATTATTCTTCCAGCCAGCTTGTGATTTCTCTTTCACAAAGAATACTTTTAAGTCACTCTGTCTAAATTAGGCTCATTGTCTTTAGGTGTATTGTGTTATCTTAGTTTCCATAAGTGAGATATAGTTATTAACTATATCCAATTGTTGGCAAACATTAAACTAACCAAAACCATTCAATTATGAAAAAATTATTATTTGCGCTAATTGCCATCTCAATATTAGCTGGATGCAAAACTGAAAAAGAAGGAAGCAATGTTGTAATTAATGAATTGCCTATGAAATCTTACTTTCAAAATAGTAACCTTCCTGCTGCGATTATGGGTTGTAGTACCAGAGAAGGAAAAATGGGCTGGTATGCGTTTGGGCCATCAATTTGGGGAGGAAAAGACACAATAAATGAAAACAACATCTTTAGGATTTTTTCAATGACAAAGGCCATATCCTCTGTTGCCGCATTGCAACTTGTTGAAAAAGGATTAATTGGACTAGATGACCCTTTAGACGAACTTATGCCTGAAATGACATCTATTCCTATTCTGACCAAAAATGGAGAACTTGTTAAAGCTAATAAATCAATAACTTTGAGAAACTTATTAACCCACACTGCTGGATTTGGATATGATTTCTTGGATGAACGCCTTCAAAAATTTGATAAAACAGGATGGAATTATGATGACCTACCCAGATTATTCGAAAGTGGTGAAAAATGGGAATACGGAACGAATTTAGATTGGGTTGGAAAGGTTATTGAAAAAGTAAGTGGTGAAGACCTTGAAACTTACTTAAGAAAAAATGTTACTGGGCCTTTAAAAATGAATAGCACTTGGTTTAATGTTCCTGAAAATTTGAAAGAAAATATTGTTTCTTGGGGAGTTCGAGATTCAGTTGGTTTTAAAGAGTACTCTCGTATTCCAACTGAACCAGTTGCTGAATATAACGCAGGTGGCGGTTTGTTTGGTTCACCAAAGGATTATTTAACATTTCTTGAATGCATCAAGAATAATGGCAAATATTATGGTGGTCAAATTTTAAAACCCGAAACCGTTGAGTTAATGTTCAAAAATCAACTGCCCAATGGATTAACGACAAGTTATAATGTAACTGAAGGTGGCATCGTTGATATATTGGGTGGATTCCCCGATAATTCTGATGTTTATTCGTTATCATGGGCAATTGAAAATAATGAGGACGAGTTGATCAGAACCAAAGGTTCTGCCTATTGGGCTGGAATAGCTAATTCCTATTACACATTGGATAAAGACAAAGGGATAGCGATAGTATATTTTACACAGTTTCTTCCTTTCAATGATAAAGTATCTCATGATTTTTATCGTCTATTCGAAAAAGAAGTTTACAATAGTCTTAACACTAAATAACGATTTGCCAACAAAGAACTGAGTTAAAATCCAAAGGAAATTAACTTAAATTCGAGACATAGTTTTCATCATAAGATAATCCTGATTTAGCTACTGCAAAAG
>NZ_KB907557.1 GCF_000382125.1 Eudoraea adriatica DSM 19308 | reverse complement strand
AATCGTAAGAAAAGACATTGCTATAAATTCAAACTAGAATTAGATTAATAGATGCTTTTTAACTCCATTGACTTTGCAATTTTCTTACCAATAGTTTTTAACAATATTCGTTTGAAATCAACAGGAATCTGCCATTGATTTCTTAAAAAAGCATAACAAATAAAAAATACAATAAAGAATAACAAAAAATAACCGCCATTTCAATGAGCATCTTTTCCTAATTTTGTAACCAATTATTAAAGAATAAAGGATGATACAAAGAATATATAATCTAATCAAAAAGCCAATTAATGCATTTATTTATTCAAGAAGTAGGAAAGTTTTTTGTATTGGTAAAAACGGAACTTTTACACCATCAGTCTCAAAATTATTCAATGAAATGGGATTAGCTGTTGGACCACAGCGTCCGGCTGAATTACTAGCTAAAGAATGTGCGAAAAATGATTTTAAGGGAATTATTAAATATGTGAAATACCGGGGCATGGCATTTCTGGATGTTCCGTTCAACCTCACAAATACTTTTAAAATCCTTGATAAGGAATTCCCGGATAGTAAGTTCATACTAACAATTAAAGATTCTCCGGAAGATTGGTATATTACAAATACATCATATCATTCAAAATTATTTGCAAATGGCAATTTACCAACCAAATCCGATTTAAAAAAAGCAACTTATGTTTATCCTGGTTGGATGTGGGAAATGAATCGATTAATATATAAAACCCCAGAAGATGATATTTATAATAAAAAAATATTGATGCAGCAATATAATGATTACAACAAGTCTGTCATAGAATACTTTAAGAACAAGCCCGGAAAATTATTGGTTGTCAATTTAGCGTATAAGGACGCGTTGTTCAGAATACGAAATTTCCTAAATTTTAATTAGGCACTTTAAAAAGTTCATTAGGGAAACAAAGGATAAAATAAATCTGATACAACAATGAATAAGTGCCATTACAATGACCGCTTTTATAATTAATCCAAAGGTTTATCGTTAAATTAGAATAGATTAAATTAAAATTAAGATTATGATATCACTACTTAAAAGCATTTATCGGTTTTTTATTAAAAGGCCTATAGTAAAGATTACTTCAATTTTTAACAAAACAGGAAATAAACACAAATGCTATGTTTGCGAGAATACTTTTAATTCTTTTACAAAATATGGTCGAGGAACAAAATATTTATCCGAGTATATGAAAAAACTAAATATGGTTGGGAGCGATATAGATAATTTTGGCTGCCCTTATTGCTCTGCCCATGATAGGGAGAGACATTTATACATGTTTTTTGATAGAATAAAACTATGGGAAAAAATATCCCATTCGAATATTTTACATTTTGCTCCCGAGAAAAACTTAGCTGAAAAAATTAAATCTTTAAATCCAAAGCAACATATAAGAGCTGATTTTTATCCAAAACAAAAAAACATAGAAAAAATTGATGCAACCGATATACCTTACGATAATAATACTTTTGATTTATTACTTTGCAACCATGTTTTAGAACATATACCAAATTATTTTAAGGCTATCCAAGAAATATTTAGAGTTTTAAAACCAAATGGTATTGCAATACTTCAAACGCCTTATTCTAAACTTTTAAGCCGAAATTTAGAAGAGGAAAATATTAATACCGATGAGCAAAGACATTTTTTTTATGGAGAAAATGATCATTATCGAGTTTTCAGTGAGAAACAGTTTTTTGAAGATTTAAAAAAAGTAGGTTTTAATTTGAAAATTATAAAAAACTCTGATTTTTTCGACGAAAAAACTTCCATTTATTATGGGATAAATGCAAAAGAAGATCTTGTTCAAGTAATAAAACCCAGCAGCTAAAAATGTCTTAAAAATTATAGGAGGCTTAAAAAGTAAATCTTACTGAAAGCTTTGTAACAAAGGATAATACATTAGGGTCAAAAACCCAACGACATATTATCCTAAACGCTATATTCCATTTGAGTTATAATGATAGTGTTGTAACGTTCTGGGCATATTATTTCTTATTCTTAAGATCGATTAGGCCTGCACCATCATAGGAGAAGGTCCATCCCTAAAAAAAATAAAAAATAAACTATATTTCTAATCGAAAAGGATTAGTTCAGAAGACTTAGTCGTATTAATTCATATTAATCCGTGATAATAATTGATGATTAGGTTGGTTTTTCTGAGGATAAAATACTATGCAATATTTCAAAAACAGCTTTCCGAAGCACAATATCTCTCAGTCAAAACCAGAGAAGGCGTCGTGGAAGGAAACCACATTCTTCCAAATAATGAAAATATATGAGCTTTACGCAAAAATGAAAGCTTATTAATGAACGGTTGGCATTATTATATAAGACAAATGATCTTGTATGAAATATAAAGACTATAACTGGTCTGGACTAGCTATTTGCAAAGATTTATTGACAATAGATATTTAACAGGTTTCATTACTTGGATGAAATTATTTATGATATAACGCCTAATGATTTATTCGAAATATCTACGCCAATTGCTACATGGGAAAGTAAATCAAATGTTGATGGATTTACTATTTGGAAATATCCTATGTAATTAAAAGCTATCTAACAATTAAGGATAAAATTTCCATTTTTATTTTGAATAAACCGGTAATATTTACATTTTCTTTCTCGCAGTACATATATAAACAAACTCATACACCTGGTGCACCTGTATATCTTCAAGATCATCCGGAAGCAACTCAACAGGGCATCCTACAATAGTATTATTATAGGCAAATACTTTTTTAAAATAAACATTCTCTAACCATGTAGCCGATTCATACTCTCGTTCATCTAAAAAGAGGATTTTACCACCTTTTTTGGTCACTCTAACCATTTCCTTAAGAGCACTTTCCGGGTCAGTAAAACCATTCACGGCCCCATAATTTGTGCTAATATCAAAGGTCTCAGATTTAAAAGGAAGTTTGGTGGCATCCGCTAGAATGAAATCTGCAGGAACTTTATGTTTGCTCATTAAGCGCCTACCCTGTACAATCATACCTGCAGCATAGTCTGCAGCTGTGTAATCAGCATTCAATTTCATCCACCCATGTCTGAAAAGTGAATTTCCACTACCACTGGCAATATCAAGCATTTTTAATCTTTCATCTGACTCGAGGTATTCTTCTTGAAACTCCTTATGAACAGAAGAATGAGTCTTTTCAGGTACAAAATTGCGAAACGAAAGTATGATTTTTATAGGTATAGCAAGCAGAAGCAAATATGCATATCGTGGTTGTTTTGATAATAAAAAAATGAAAATTACCAAGGGTACAAATAATAGGAAGTCGTAGATTGTCGCACTTCCAATACCACGAATTGCAATCAAATCTATCACATTAAAGAACAGGAAAATAAAGGAAAAAACCAATAAAAAGTATGCCATCCAGAGCTTAATAGACACTTTTATTGGCCTAACTGGAAGCATATAGAAAGGCATCCAAAAATTATAAAACCATGCCATATATTTATAATCATCATCTTTTACTTCCTTATCTACCTTACCAAGAGCATCTTCTAAATAGAGCTTAGGGATACCGTTTATGCAAGAATATTTCTCGCCACATTCATTGCACATCCAATAAGTTTGATAACGGTCATTAATACTATTTTTTTTACATGTTGGGCAAATCACTTTTGATTCTATCATTATGGCCAATTTTTAAAAATATTTTTATTTATATCCTTTGATATATTTGCTTTCAAAAAATGAATATACTACAATTAAATAATGGAAATAGGCCTTGTCGTTAATTTGCGAAAATTATTCGATAAAATTATGTTTTCTCGGCAAAATGTTAAGTATAAGTATTACAACATTGGTTTATAATAAAATGGGGAAGCTATTTTTTACCCCTATAAATCATTGTTGGTTTTAGATTGCCGAAAGAACTGATTTTTTTACAAAATCATGATGGCCTTTGCGGTTTCGGATGCACATAATATATATCAATTAATCAGGTTAAAGAGCTGAAAATAATAGATAAAATAGAAAAAACCTTAAAATTAATATTGTTAATAAACAAATCCTCTTTTTAACAGCCGTTATTCAACCATTTTTTTGTGGTCTTGCCGAAATCGAAACCAAACTTAATACCCTCGCTTAAATTAAAATCGTTTAATACATTGACCATATGGGACAGACCTTTGAGATGCACTTCTTTAAGAAGCTTAAGTTGTAATTGAATTACTTTTTATTAGTTCCAGTCTGATCACTTGAAATTTATGATATTTTACTGAGTAATAATGTTAATCTATATATCTTAAAAATTTCTGATGAACAATTTACAATAATACTTTAAAAGCTTTTATAATAACTGTTTTCCACTTAACAATTCTTTCGAAATGATATAATCCATTTTAGAAAGTACTTTAAAATCATGACTTGTCATCATAAATCCATTTTGAACTTTTAAATTTTACTCCCGGTCCATTATCGAAGTTCAAATTTTAATTGCATCTCACTGATAAATTGAATACCCATTCTTAAGAAATATCAGAAATTAATATACCAAAAGAATTCATTTTATATAAATAAACCGATAATATTATTTTTATGTATTTAATCGATAATTAAGTCATTATTCATATAAAGTGTAATATCTTAGATTTAGATATCACACAAAAGGACAATTATAGGAGTTTCTTGTCTATCTTTGAAATCTATAGCAGATGTTAAAAATGACCAAAACCAAATTATGACCTACTTGTTAGATTGTTTCCTAATCTTTATTTTTTGCCTAATCTTAGGGCCATATTAGCATTTCTACTCGCAATTATAATGTTCTAAAAGATTATTTATTCATTACATGTTAAAAACAAACCTATTAGAATACTGTTAAATTGCTCAAGAAATGTTAGAAAAGAGTAATCCAAATAAAAATATATTAGTGACTGTAGGTAGTAGGTTTTTTGGATCTCTTGCCATTAGTAGATTTGTGAATAAGTTCCCAGAGTATCACATTTATGATTTAGAAGCTTTGAACTATGTCGGAAACTTCAAAAACCTTTTGAATATGGAGAGAAAAGATAATTATGCTTTTCCTAAGGATTCTATCACCAATAAAACCTATATCATGGATATTTTCAATGAATATCACTTTGAAAGTGCATTTTACTTTGCAGGAGAGTCATATGTAGACAGATCAATTACCAATTCCCTGGTTTATTCAAAGACCAAAATTTATGGTTCCATAATCCTTTTGAAATCATTTAAGGGTTTACGGAATGATAAATTGCTTGGAAAGCTTTTTTACCGCATAAGCACAGAGCAGGTTTATGGAGCCGTGGAAAAAAAAGGATTGTTTGAGGAAATAACCTCATATGATCTGAATTCAACGTACTCAGCTTCTAAATCAAGTTCCGATCACTTTATAAGGACTTACGGAGAGACTTATGACCTGGCTTATATGATCAGCAATTGTTCAAACCATTACATGACAAGTCAATTTCCGGAAAAACTAATACCCATGTATATAAATAATATTATTCAAAATAGACCGTTGCCTGTTTACGAGGACAGCAAATATAGAAGACACTGGTTCCATATGATTGACCATGATATAACTATTGCCCTTCTTTTTTACAAAAGCACTTATAAGTACACATATAATGTTGGTGGTTTTAATGAATGGGAAAATATTTATTTGGTCAAATTACATTGCCGGCATTGGGATGATAAACTGGAATGCGGTAAAGGAAGTAATGAAAAACTTATTACCTGCGTAACAGACGGACCTGGATATGAACCTCATTATGAGGTTGACGCCTCCAAAATTAATAGAGATATGGGCTGGAGTTCTAGTGCGACTTTTGAAGAAGAGCTTACAAAGACAACAGATTGGTATTTGGCAAATGAAGATTGGTTAAACAATGTGAGCGCTGGGGATTACCAAGATTATTATAAATTGTAATACAAATAAAAAATGAAAGGAATAATATTAGCAGGCGGAGCCGGGACAAGATTGCATCCATTAACATTAAGTGTTAGTAAGCAATTGTTACCCATTTACGATAAGCCAATGATCTATTATCCTTTATCGGTTCTAATGCTTGCTGAGATCAGAGAGATATTGATAATTTCAACTCCTCAGGATTTGCCAAATTTTAGAAAATTGTTGGGGTCAGGCAAACAGTTTGGCATCAATTTATCATATGCTGAGCAACCATCTCCGGATGGTTTGGCACAGGCCTTCATAATTGGAGAGGAATTCATTGGTAAAGATGATGTTTCTTTGGTCTTGGGAGATAATATTTTTTATGGTGCCGGTTTGCATAAATTATTGATGAACGCCGTAAATATGGTTAAGTATCAAAACAAAGCTGTTATTTATGGTAATTATGTAACGGACCCGGAACGATATGGTGTAGTGGAATTTAATCATACTAACGACGTTTTAAGTATTGAGGAAAAACCAAAATATCCCAAGTCCAAGTACGCTGTTGTTGGGTTATATTTTTATCCTAATAGTGTGGTTGAGATTGCAAAGAAGGTAAAACCAAGTGATAGGAATGAGTTGGAAATCACCTCTATAAATCAGGAATACTTGGATCGCAAACGATTAAAATTAGAAATTTTAAGTAGGGGGTTTGCCTGGTTAGATACCGGCACACATGAGGCTTTAACTGAAGCTACGGAATTTGTGAAGGCTGTGGAAAAAAGAACAGGTCTTAAAATTTCTTGTTTAGAGGAAATCGCTCTTAATTATAAATGGATCTCTAAGGATCAGTTAAAAAAAAGGATATTCAATTTGAAAGGTGAATATTATTCGTACTTACAAAATTTACTTCAATAATGTCCTTAAAACAAAAAACCATATATGGTTTTATCTGGAGCGCTGCTGAAGCAATTCTTATAAAAGGAATATCTTTTATAGCGATGCTCATTTTGGCCCGGTGGCTTGGCCCTGCTGACTTTGGACTAATTGGCATGATTGCTATATTTATAGGGATTGGGACGTCTTTAGTCGATAGTGGAATGACATCTTCGCTTATAAGGACCCAGAACGCTGAAGATTCAGATTTCTCCACAGTATTCTACATGAATATGGCTATGAGTTTTCTGGTTTACGTATTGCTGTTTGTCTCTGCGCCCCTCATTGCAAGGTTTTACGAGCAGGAAGTTCTAATTAATGTTATCCGAGTTTATTGTTTAAGTTTTATTATATCGGCTTTTACAGCCGTTCAGTTGGCCATTTTAAAAAAAGAAATGAAGTTTAAACGTTTGGCTTCAATTAATGCACCTAGCACATTGATCGGAGTTTCAGTAGGTTTAAGCTTAGGTTATTACAAATTTGGTGTATGGAGTATCGTAGCGATGTTTTTGACAACGCAAATTATTTTGTCTTTATTACTTTGGTTTACTGCCTCATGGAAACCGAGTTTGAATTTTTCAAAACAAAAATTAATTTACCATTATAATTTTGGTTATAAGATTATGCTTGCAGGATTTTTAGATACAATCTTTAAAAATAGTTATAATGTTATTATTGGCAAGTTTTTTCCGGTTCAGACCCTGGGGTATTATGAAAGAGCACAACGATTTAATGACTATCCTTCATTAACACTAACAGGGATTATAAACCAGGTTACTTATCCTATGCTGTCTAAATTGCAGAACGACACTACTAAACTTGCTGAAGTTTACAGGAGATTGTTACGCCTTACTTTTTTTGTTATTTCACCTTTAATGTTAGGCGGTGCCGCTATCGCCACTCCCTTATTTGAGATAATCCTTGGAGAAATATGGCTTCCTGCGATTCCTTTTTTTCGAATTCTAAGTGTTGGAGCAATATTATATCCCGTTCATGCATTTAATTTGAATGTTTTGCAAGTCTATGGCCGAAGTGATTTATCTCTAAAAACGGAAATAATAAAAAAAGTTATTTGGGCATTTATGATTTTTATTGGGTTTCAATTTGGTTTAATGGGCTTGGTCTGGAGTGGCGTAATTACTTCATATATTTGTCTGCCAATAAATATGTATTACAGCAGCCAATTGATAACCTACAAGATTAAAACCCAAATATTAGATTTGTTTCCAATACTCGTTTTAGCGGGTTGTACTTTTCTTATAATGTACTTCTCAATTGATTTATTAAAAGGATTTTCCAATATTTTACAAATTGTTGGTGCTTCAATCGTAGGGGTTTTGTTTTACTCATTGATTAATTCATTTTTTAAGAAAAGCCCTATGTTTGATCTTTTAAATTTAATTAAAAACCGAAAATTATGATTCCTATAACATTACCTTTTTTACCTCCCAAAGAGGACTATGATATTCTGCTTCATGGTATTTGGAAACGCCAATGGCTTACGAATATGGGGCCCTTGGCCAGCGACCTTGAAATGAAACTGAAAGATCATCTGGGTGTTGACCATTTATTATTCGTAACTAATGGTACTATAGCCTTACAAATAGCCATTAAGGCTTTAGGTCTTAAAGGGGAAATCATAACTACGCCTTTTACCTATGTAGCTACAACCAGCAGTATTGTCTGGGAAGGTTGCGAACCTGTATTTGTTGATATTGATAAGAATAGTCTAAATATTGATCCATCAAAGATTGAAGAGGCCATTACGGAGAAAACATCGGCAATCATTGCTACACATGTTTATGGAAACCCTTGCGATGTAGAAGCGATAGAAATGATTGCAAAGAAACATAAACTAAATGTCATTTATGATGCGGCACATGCTTTTGGCGTAAATGTAAATAACAAATCGATTTTTGAATATGGCGATATTTCTACCTGCAGTTTACACGCTACGAAGTTGTTCCATTCCGGAGAAGGAGGGCTTGTAATTACAAAGAATTCCAAATTGTTAAAAGAAATGTCCCATATTCGTAATTTTGGGCACTCTGGCCCGGAAACGTTTTATAATTTGGGTATTAATGGTAAGAATTCAGAATTTCATGCTGCAATGGGTTTGGCCAATTTTAATTATATTCAAGCAATACACGATAAACGTAAATTATTGACGGATCGTTATGACAAAAAATTAAAGAACCTTAAAGCTATTAAGCCCATATGGCATACTAAGTCAAGTCCTAATTATGCCTATTATCCAATTGTCTTTGAAAGTGAATCTTTATTATTAGAATGTTTTGAACAATTAAAGCTTAATGAGATTTTTTGCAGACGATACTTTTATCCTTCGCTAGCAAACAACTTGCCCTATTTAGAAACAAAATCCATTAAAAACACTGATGACATTTCAAAACGCGTACTTTGTTTGCCTTTGTATTATGACCTAGCCTTAACCGAGGTAGATATGATATGCAGACTTTTATTAAGGGTACAAAATAATTAAGTAATGGACCTAAATATGATAAACTATATCTATTTACATAATTTGAATATGTTCAACTAGTGAATAAGGCCAAACTATCTGTTTTTGCTGATGGCTTTAATTTGTTTGGGGATGGTTTTATTAATTGAAATAAAATTTCCCTTTAATGAGAGGAATATTGTTTCACAGTACCATATATTAAAAAACTAAAATAAGTTGATTAATGAATTACCAGTTTTATCTATTTTGAATAACAAATAAGGCATGAAAGAAGGATCGCAAAAAATAATTTTAAAGGCTAAAGAGAGTTTGGGAATAGGCATAAAAGAAATAACTGTAAGCGTAACAATGATCACCTACGGGCATGAAAGGTATATAAAGGAGGCAATAAATGGCGTTTTGAATCAAGAATGTAAGTTTAATGTAGAGCTTATTATTGCTGATGATAATTCACCTGATAATACCGAGGAAGAGGTAAGCAAGTTTCTCAAAGATCATCCCAGAAAACATTGGGTTAGATATACCAAGCATAGAGAAAATAAAAATATGTTAAAAAATAGTGAGTGGAGCTTCAATCAGGTCCGTGGGAAATATATAGCAATATGTGAAGGGGACGATTATTGGTCAGACCCTTTTAAATTGCAAAAGCAGGTAGATTTCTTAGAAGAAAATCCAGATTACGGATTAGTATATTCTAAGGCCAGGGTTTATGAAGAAAAAACACAAAAATTCTGGAATAGGACTCTTGGATCAGCGATTGCAAAAAATGGTATTCTCCATACTAATCCAATTACTGCTCTTACAACTTTAATGAGAAATGATTTATATAAATTGTATGCAGCAGAAGAGAAAGAAATAAGAAATGCATGGGCAATGGGCGATTATCCAAAATGGATTTGGTTTTACTACAATAGTAAAATCCATTTTATGAACGAAACAACGGCAGTATGGAGAAAGTTAGAAAACAGCGCTTCTAATTTTGTAGATCCTAAAAAGGAAATGGCCTTTAGGTATAACACAATAAAAATTCAAACATATTATGCTAAAAAATACCTGAATGATACTGAATATTTGAAAATAAAAAATAGTAATCTTTTTAAATATTATTATATAGCATTGATTAAAGATCCGGTTAACAGTATCCTCCATTACAATAAGATTAAGGAAATTGAAGGAGTGAATCAAATAACCAAAATTAAATTATTTGCTATAGAGAAATTTAAATTCAAGCATATATATTTAATTTGGTTTAAAATTAAACGAATCTTGAAAAATCCCTTGCTCGAAAAAGGAGAAAACCAAGTGCTCAAATTGGTGGAATTACTGTTTTAAGCATATCTATGACTACCTACAATTCATTAATGTTCTTGAAGATATTTCTTAGCATATATTGTTTACTACTATTCTTCAATCTTTCTTTAGTAGAAGTAGATATGATATATAAACTTTTATTTATTAGGGGTACAAAACAATTAATAAAGGAGCCTGGCTATCATGCAACCGTATCTATTCACTTGCTTGGGTTATTTTCAATTAATTAAGGAGGCCAACGTATTTACTTTTGCAAGTGATGTAAATTTTTTAAGGGAGGGCAATTAAATTTTACTTCAAAATAAGAACTAGTATAATACTGTACCTTGCGAAAAAACCAAAATAAATTATAGGTTATTCTACTTTGATAAACAAATAAGCTATGAAAAAAGGATCGAAAAAAAATATTTTATTAAATCAAGGAAATTTAGACATGGGTAAAAAAGAAATAACTGTAAGTGTACCTATGATCACCTAT
The DNA here is from genome assembly GCF_000382125.1 of Eudoraea adriatica DSM 19308. GTDB lineage: Bacteria > Bacteroidota > Bacteroidia > Flavobacteriales > Flavobacteriaceae > Eudoraea > Eudoraea adriatica. The sequence continues at coordinate 4,790 of NZ_KB907557.1, read as the reverse complement.
GGGCACGAAGCATATATAATAGAGGCAATAAATGGTGTTTTGAATCAAGAATGTAAGTTTAATATAGAGCTTATTATTGCCGATGATAATTCACCTGATAATACCGAAGAAGTGGTATGCAAGTTTCTTAAAGATCATCCAAGAAAACATTGGGTTAAATATACCAAGCATAAAGAAAATAAATATATGTTTAAAAACGCTCAATGGAGCTTGGACCAATCCCGTGGAAAATATATTGCAATATGCGAAGGGGACGATTATTGGTCGGACCCTTTTAAATTGCAAAAGCAGGTGGATTTCTTGGAAGAAAATCCAGATTACGGATTAGTATATACCAAGGCCAGGGTTTATGAGGAAAAAACGCAAAAATTCTTTAAACCACTTCTTGGATCCGAGATTATTAAAAAAGGTATTCTTTATAAAAATCCAATACCTACTCTTACAACTTTAATGAGAAATGATTTATATAAATTGTATGTAGCAGAAGAGAAAGAAATGCGAGATGAATGGGCAATGGGAGATTATCCAATGTGGATTTGGTTTTACTACAATAGTAGAATTCATTTTATGAACGAAACAACAACAGTATATAGAAAATTACAAAATAGTGCTTCGAATTTCGAGGATTCTAAAAAGCAAATGGCCTTCAAGAATAACACCATAAAAATTCAGAAATATTATGCTAAAAAATATCTTAGTGATACTGAATACTTGAAATTAAAAAATCTTATTCTGTATGATTACTACTTTACGTCATTAATTCTTGATCCCACTGATAGTATACTTTATTATAATGAACTTAAGACAACCGAAGAGTTGAATCAGATAACTAAAATTAAATTATTTATTTTGGAAAGATTAAAATTCAAAAATATCTATTTTATCTGGCTTAAAATGAAAAAAATAATGAAAACTCTCTTGCGTGGGAAAGGAGAAAACTAAGCTATTAAATTGCAGAATCGCTGTTTTAAGTAAATCTATGATGACCCTTAAAATCATCAATTTTTTTGGCTATTTCAAATAAATTAAATTTCTCAACAAAGACAGTTTGTCTTAATTATTGCCCAATAAAAAGAATACAGTCTAATATCCAACTAAAAACTATAATTAGCCTTTGTCCAGTTATTGAGTAGACGTATTAAGAAATAGGGCTGGGACAATTAGAAGTACTGTAAATAAATGATATTTATATTTGCGAGACTAATACTGCGAAAAGGAATAGATAGCTAAAAAACAGTGTTTTTTATTTAAAATCTCCGTTACCAAGACATGAAGAATCTACTATTTCCAAAATAGCATTTAAACAAGTAAACACAGTTATGTCTCCATGGTTTGGACTAGACAGGCAATAGGTGGCAAACCTTCCAAAAGCCCTCATTCATTTTGCGTAAGACCTTCACTATCTCTGGATCGTTCTTAGAAACTGGCTTTCAAAAATAAGCACTTTTGTTCAACGTAAATATACCGTTGGTATCCCTGATGCCTTTATGGGTGGCCTCCTTTCTTATTTTTCGGTTATGACAGGGTCTTGGAGCTTTTCATTCACTTCCTTGACAATGTAGCTTTCGCTAAAAATAAGATAGTTTAAAATACAATTTTCCATCCTTCAAATTTTAACCAACTTATGAATATACCAAGTTAACCGAAGGTTAGATTAATTATGTCTTGGAATAGAAGTTTTATGGTAGTAGTGTTAGTTACATCAGACCGGAGTGAAGTATCAACAAGAATGCGTTATATTTTTAGTGCAAGAATTAATGAGTAATTAAGGTCTGCCATATTAGGCATAAAAGCCAGTTAAAGTAACCTGAGGCACTTAACCATACCCTAAATAGAGGAGCAGAGACAAGAGTTTAGTCATATGTATATTATGGTTTTGTTGTCAAAAAGATTTTAGTTCATTCCAACTTGAATTACCTGCCAAAATATCTTCAGGAAGACCTATTCGGTCTTTTATTCGGAGTCCTACTTAATTATCGGGCTTGCACTGTTCGATGTAGTAGTTATAATACGCAAAAAGGACTACCTGAAAGTGGTAATAATCCTTTCATGACTATCAATAAAATTACGGCCCCGGAATGGATGATTTTACAAAAGGTTGATAGGCAGGTCATAAATGGAATCGCAAAAGTGTACTTTTAGTCTACGGGAAGAGGAACTCGAAGCTGCCCGAAAACATAAGAAAAAAACTTCCTGCAAAGGTCAAGAAGCCATTTTAATAGGAATTTGCATGAACTACCTGCCAAAAAAAAACATGCAGATCATGAGAAATTTTGGTAGAGGAAATAGTCATCCCGAAAACATTATGTTGCTAGAACTGCCTTGCACTCATATCTAAAAAATTGGCCCCGGTGTGAAAATGTAAAAGCTCACAACTCAGGTTTAAATTTAAGACAAATATCCTGCCTTTTTAAACAGTACGGTAATAAAGGTAGCCTTCAAACCCAAACTACTCTCTTGCAGTTATTTATTCAAAAATTCGTTCGAAGAAAAGCAATAGTAAGAAGATTTTAATCTCCATACCTATATAAAGGGAAAAACTCCTTAACAGGAGATTTTAATGCATTAGGATTATTTTCGACTAAGCTGTCGTATATATGTTTGTTTAGGATTTTTCTCCCCGTGTAAAATATATAATCTTTATCTTTTGGGAAAAATCTTTTTTTGTAACGATATAGACTATCTCCACTTACTTTTCCTCCACCAAGAAAATAATACTCATATCCGTTTTTCCGAGCCCAATTAATTACTTCCAATTTGAGGAGATCATTTGGTCGAGTATTAAAATATGCTGCTTCTGTACCGCCTAAAAAGGAGTACACAACCTTATCAAATAGTAAAAGCAATTCAACGGAAATTGCTAAATTTCCTTTGTATATTATTGCTAAAGCACAACTATCAGGATTATTCAAGATATAGTTCTTAAAAAAATCTAACTTATAGTGATATCTTGCCTCAGCATTATGGCGGTTCATAGTCCTCGAGTAGATATCATAAAACTCAATGATATTATTTTTGCTGATATTCTGATGATATACTATACCTTCTAGTCCATAACTTATTGCTTTTCTGACGTTGTTTCTTACTTTCGGCTTAAAATTATTCCATTGCACATTTTCCGTAAGTATTTTACCACATACCATGTTCAATGTTGGAACCATAGAACCAGTAAATCCTAAGTAATTGCTATTAAAATTAAATCGAATAAATTCAGAAACAACATTTTTATTTAGATGCCATTCATCTACTTGTTCCCAAAACTGAATCATGGTTTTTTCGTCGATACCACTATTTAAAATTGGTCCCAAGAATCCGTAGGGAGATAGAATATCATAGTAGCCAGTATCTTTATTTTGAAGATAAATTTTCCGGCGTATAAAGGGTAACAAAATTAATAAGCTATTTTTGCAATTATGCAACGTAAAATAACCAATCTCTTGATCTGATTCCCCTGCCAATAGCTCTTTCTTTAGAAAAGGATTATCAGGAAACTGTTTTAAATTCTTATCGTACTTTACTAAATCTGCATCAGACTTAATAATATGACCTCCTAATAGAAATTTTTCCTTTCTATCATTAACCAAGTGGCATGTAGAAAACTCTTTCATATGATATTTTACTGCTTCTAAATTGGTCATAGGGTCTTTACAAAATCTTTAGGTAGTTTTCCCACGAATATCATACGCTATTTCACAAGGAAAAGTTTATACCAATAAATAGTTTTAATTTGGAATTGTATTGGGTTAGTTTGAGCAGCTAATAATATTTTTTCGTAGCCATGTGTTATAAATGTCAAATACGTATTTATGGATTTATCTTTCCATGCTTGGATTTGCTTCCGTTTATGGATAAGTATCAAGGGCATATGGCCTATAGTTTTATAACATAACTTTTTGAATTATCTCAAAAGAATTCATGAACAGTAAAATTTGTTGGATATTTTCGTGCTTTTTTAAAGTGTAGGCCATTTATTATATTATTTTGGGATACCCAAAACCTGTTCTTTATATTGATAAAAAACAGTAGTATCATCATTAACTGATTCATTAACTACCGTTCCAGCGATAATAACATTATTATTTCCTATTTTAACATTAGGAATTACGACTGAGCCAAGGCCAAAATAATTATTATTTCCTACCTCAGTATGGCCAGCTATCCCTGCTTTTGATAAGAAATTTCCACTACCAACGATGCTGTCATGACTAATAAAGCTGAATGGGGTTAAAATATTATTATCGCCAACCTGACTGTTTGGTTCAATTTCGCAAAAAGGCATCACAATATTACCAAAACCAAATTTTTGAGATTTAGATATGATAACTGTTGAATGAATAAAACTACCAATTCTAGCATTTTTTTTGACCAAAATATCAATCATTTTATTTCTGAATTTAACATTGGAAATAGCTAATAAAACTTCCTCATTTTCTTTAGGAATGTATGAATCAACATCACACAATACAGGAGTTTTAAAATTATACCTTTTCCAATATTTTTCTATATTATATTCATAATCTATATATCCTAAAATATTGATTTTATCTTCATTTCCTACTTTAGAATTATTGTCTTCAATATAAAATGTCAACTGAGCCGCAAGGCCACCAGTCCCTAATATTATTATATTTTTCATTTTATAAATTAATTAAAATTATTATGCCCCTTATTATCCAGCAATTGATTAATATAACTAAATGAAATGCATATTAATAGTATATCAACTCCTAGAACAAGCCATCTAGAGGCATATCTATGAGCATTATTTATTAGGTAATTTTTTATCATTC
>NZ_KB907556.1 GCF_000382125.1 Eudoraea adriatica DSM 19308 | reverse complement strand
TTTTTTGTGATATCCATTTAGGGCACCATCGTTTGACGAACTATAAAATCGTGAGTCAAATACGCTGTGAACTATCTACTATTTTAAATATAGAGAAGGTTGAAAAAACATTATTTAGCCATTGGTCTACTTACATAAAAGAGCAAGAATGTATTTTTACAGATGCTACCTGCTATGAGAGCGAGGTTCGTTTTCCAACAGACCAAAAGTTGCTTTGGGAGTCTGTTCATTGGAGTTTTGTCCAAATGAAAATAATTTGTAAAGCATTAAAGTTAAAATTACCACGCACCAAATATTTAAAATGGAAAAGACGCTATACCAGTTATAGTAAAATGCGAAGAAAGACCAATAAAAGGCGTACACCACTAACCAGGTCATTATTGCACTTGCTCAAAAAAATAAACAAGGAATTAGACCATTTAGAAAAGCAATATAATTTTGAGATGGCCTCTAGTTATTACAAAAGAAGATCAACGATTAAAAAAATAAGCAGACAGCAGCAACTTCTGTTTGCCAGGACAGAAAAGCCAAAGAATAGAATCGTAAGTATCGACAAGGACCATCTTCGTCCTATAGTAAGAGGGAAAGAAATTAAAGCGGTGGAATTTGGTGCAAAAGTCAACAAACTCCAAATAGATGGAATCAATTTTATCCAACGTATCAGTTTTGATAATTTTAATGAGGGAACCCAATTTAAAAACACGATTTATAAAACACAAGGACTCACAAAAACAAAAGTAAAAACTGTAGGAGCAAACGCCATTTATGCAACCAACAAGAATAGGGTTTTTGCTACTTCCAACAAAATACAAACCGACTTTAAGCCTAAAGGGAAACCGCCAAAACACAGAAAACAACAAATACAATTAGCCAAAATGATTACCAAAGAAAGGGCTACTCGATTAGAAGGCAGTTTTGGGAAAGAAAAAGAACATTATCATTTGAAGAAGATTAAGGCCAAAACCAAAAAAACCGAAATACTTTGGATCTTCTTTGGCATCCATACTGCCAATGCTCTGGAGATTGGAAGAAGAATACACTATCAAACTTCACAAAAAGTAGCCTGATGTGCTCATTTTAATTATCTTTTTGGGATACCTATGTCTTGCCAAATCAAAACACCAGTAAAATTTAAAATTAAGGAACGTTAACTAAAAATACAGATAGTTATTTTAAAAATTATCCAGATTTAAAATATAACTTTTTTGAAATTAGCTTACTTCTGAAAGCACTTAACTCCAGTGGGCAGTTACGATTTCAATTAGTATTTATCCTCCCGAAACTATATCAAACCCAAAAGCTTACTAATTCGTAAGAAGAATTAGGTAGTTCGAATTTTAGCAAAAGTTCAGGCTGTCATAAAGTACCTTGTTGCAACCTTTGAAATATTTGTATATAATTAGTGTTATTTGGATTTATTTGAAGTAAAGTTCTGCAAGTATTCAAGGCTTCATTTAACTCATTCAAATTAATTTCACTTAAAAGTTTTACATAAAGCATTCTTTCATTACCGGGAAAAGTAATTAATGCCTTCCGCAATACGGTTAAGGCTTCATTATTTTTATTCAATTGTTGGAGCATAAGTGCATAATTGTAAAAGGCGCTTTCATTGGGGGGCTCTTTGTTACAGGCTATTTCCAAATATTCCAAAGCTTTGTCTGTCCTGTTGGTTTCATAGTAAAGCAGGCCTAACATATAGTAGGTATAGCTATAATCTGGTTCCTGTTCAATAATTTTTTGGTAGATGGCTTCACTTTCTTCCACTAACCCCTGCTGATAATAGATCAAAGCCAGATTCATGCGAGACATATTGAAATAGTTGTCTTCCTCTACTGCTTTTAGGTAATATTCCTGAGCCTTTTTAACATCTCCAATACTTTGGTAATAAACGCCCAATTGGTGCAAACCAGCAGGAAGATCTGAATTCACTTCCAGTTCCGTCACATATTCCCTGTTAGCGTTTTTAAATTCCTCCAATTGTTCTACCTGGCTCTTATCGACTACATTATAATAGTGTGCTGCTGATATGCGAACTGCGCGAACAGAATCTTTTAATAAGGGGGTTATATACGATGACAACTGTGGCTGTCCTATTTCCTCAAAGGCACGCACCGTTTGGTTTCTGACGAATATTGATGAATCATTCAAATATCTGGTTAAATCCAGCATTTCTTCAGATGAAATAGGCGTGTTTACATAGAGCCCTACAGCAGTGGCCCTGGCTATCTCCGGGTAATTTTTATTGGAAAAAACCTTTTTAAATTCTTCGGGGTCCTCAAAATAGCCTTTTAACAAATGGTCCGAAAAATGATCCGCCCGCTCCGGACCATATTTATCTATTATGAAGTCACTGGCCCATTCAGCTGATTTATCCGAATGACATTTATTACAGGCATTGGGGGTGTTATATTGTGCAGATTGATCGGGCCTGGGAATTCTAAAACTATGATCTCTTCTGTAATCATTAACCATGTACAATTTGCCGTCCATATGACAATTTATACAAAGGGCAGCTTCTGTATTCATTTTATGGTAATGGTGTTCTGGACTGTTATATGTATCGGGTACGTGGCAGGTTAAACATAAGTCATTGCCTTCTTTTTTTAATTTAAGGGAATGCACGTCATGACAATCTTTACAGGAAACCCCCAGCCCATACATTTTACTTTGAAGAAAAGAGCCATAGACATAAACCTCATCCCGTATCTGACCATCCGGTTCATATAAGGGTTCTTCCAGCATCCTCGGAAAATAGTGATCCGTGAAATTACCCGTATAATCAAAATAGGGTGTTAGGTTACCCCTCCTGGAATGGCATCTGGCACATTTATCTACTAGTTCTTTGGGTGCGACCGCAGTGCCCATATATAATTCGGGAGGCAGAATGCCACCTGCTTCATTTTCTTCCTGTTCTTTGTAATAAGATACATGAGAGCTTGATGGGCCATGGCAAGCTTCACAGGCAACATTAATTTCGCTGAATGTAGTGTTGAAGACTCCCTTAGTCTCATCATAATTTTTTTGCAGGTTGGTAGAATGGCAATCTGCACACATGGTATTCCAGCGCTGGCTGCCCCCTGTCCAATTAATCCACTCATCATGTTTAATATCGAGATCTGGTTGCAGATGAAACCACTTTCCTTCCAGTGTATCCCATGCAGTTAACAGGCAATTGTATTCTCCATTAGGGAACTGCACTATATATTGTTGTAATGGCGTATATCCGAAAGTATAGATTATCTTGTAATCCTTGTAAGTACCGTCTTCTCCCTGTGTATTTACATAATAATCCCCGTCTCGCCTAAAAAAAGAACTTTTAACTCCCTTATTCGTAAATGTGGTATTATTAAAATTGGCTATAATAGTAGTAGAATCTGCAATTTTCATTGCCTGGTCATGATGCGAATTCTGCCATGAATCATATTCTGCCCGGTGGCATTCTATGCAGGATGCTGAGCCAACAAATGTCGCATTCTGGAATCCTTCTTCAATGTTCACATATTCCTTCTTTTCAATGCCATTACATGCAGCAAAAAGTAAAGCCAAAAGTACAAAGTGCAACCAAAAAGGAATTGAATACCTATTTTTATTGGACATAAAATAGTTGATCATATAGACTTGTAATCAAGTGGTTTTTAGCAATGATAAATAATGAGGAAAATTAAGCATTTCCCGGAAATAATGGCCAGTGAATTAAAAGATCAGCCTTAGCTGACAAATAAATAGTATTTTCGTTAATCTATAAAAGTATGTATTATATGTACCATACACCTCAGTATGCCTCTGAATATATAGGGCCAGTACAAGTAAATAAAATTATCTTCCTATTCCTCCTTATTGGGGTTTTTCTAAGTCCTCTCAACCACACTTATAGTCAGGATGATAAAAAGACAAGCAATACAGAAAAAAAAACACAAGACCAGGTTATTCCGGTGCCTGAAATTTCAGAAATAATTCCTTTGGCTTCGGACATTGAAGTAAGATTACTGCGCACTCAAAAACTATTGTCTGATACCATAAATAAAAATGCCCTGGTTAGTTCACTCAAAACAATCAATGCAAATTTAGACTCCCTGCAAATTACTTTAAATGAGCTGCAGACTTCAGGTCCACCAAGCTTTAATTCCATTAAAACATTTAACCTTGAGCTTCAGGCAGTTATTCAAAGTTTTAAAGAAACCAATAGCCCTTTGGCCCAAGAGATTTCAAAAATTGAAGGTCAAAGAAAAATGTGGCTGAATGAGCAGGAAAACTGGTTGTTATGGGAAGATTCCCTGGTAACTAAAAACACACCGCAACAAATTAAAAAAACTTTTGAGAATTCAAATACAGCTATAGATACGGCTCTTAAAAGTCTGGTTCCAAAATTAGATCAATTGTTAATACTACAGGAAAGCAGTTATAAAATTCAACCGAAAATTGAGATTCTGCTCGACGAATTTGAGAGCTTTAGTCGGCAAAATAAGGAGCTGGTTATTCTGGATCAGTCTGACTCAATGTTCTCTTCAGAATTCAGAGATAAATTTAAACCCGAACTATGGGAAAATACCAGGAAAGGTTTCATTGAACTTTCATACACAAACAAGTTTCATGGAGCTGCATATTTCTGGGGAATTCTTTTAGGAATATTCTTATTTATAACGGTTTATTTGGTGATGAAGAAAAGCAATGAGGCCATCGGGAGTGACACTGAATATAAATTCCTTGCCAATAAGGCTTTTGCTTCTGCATTATTTCTCAGCGTAACCACCACCTTCATACTAATAAAATTTGATGCAATGCAAGCCATAGAGGAGCTGTTTGTTGCTATAATTATAGGGGTGTCTTTTTGTTATCTTTTAAAAGATGAGCTTAAGTCCTGGGAGAAACAGTTTGTATATTTATTGGTGCTGTTAGTATTGCTTAATGACTTCTTTTTTGTTATAAATTTACCTACACCGCTCATTAGAATATACATAACTATTATTTCTCTAGTCCTGATCCTGCTTTGTGTCATATGGCTTAGAAAACGCAGGAAAGAAAATATTTCTAAATTCTGGACCTTCCTCCTGCTTATCGGAGCCCTTTATTTTGGCATCGTATTTTTGGCAGAAATTAGTGGCAAAGAAGTTTTGGCACTATATTTATTCGATTCTTTTATTCGCACAGCAATTCAACTAACCCTTTATGGTGTTTACTTATTCATATTCCACGGTGCCTTAAAATGGCTTCTTGTGTACTATAATTCCAAACAAAAATATTTATCTTCAGAAAATATCTCCTCAGGTGTTAATCGGTTAACATGGTTTATAACCTTTCTTACAATAGCTTATTATATTCTTCCTCAATTATTAGTAACCTGGGGGTTTTACAGTAATTTGCAGGAGGCAAATAACAATTTTATGGCTTTGGGATTTAAGGTTGGTGATACCAGAGTAACGCTGCAATTGTTAATTGCATCCATATGTGTACTTTATGGTTCATATATCGCTTCTTCCCTTTTTAGTCGGTTTATGATGAATGAGACCCTGGACGAAAAGACTTTAGATAAAGGAACCCGACTTTCCATAGCGCAGCTTGCACATTATTTGATTATGTTCATAGGTTTCTTGGCAGCTATTTCCGTTTTAGGTTTCGATCTTACCAATTTCACTATTATTTTGAGTGCCCTGAGTGTTGGTATTGGTTTTGGCCTTCAGGGATTGGTTAACAACTTTGTCAGCGGACTTATCTTACTTTTTGAAAGACCTATCCGCGAAGGAGACATTGTTGAGACACAGGATGTACCCTGGTCAACAGTTAAACAGATTGGACTGCGATCTACACGATTAATGACTTATGAACAGAGTGATCTTGTCGTGCCTAATTCTGAACTGGTTTATAAAAATGTCACTAACTGGACTTTAAGCAATAGACAGAGGAAATTAATTTTGCCTGTAGGGGTTGCGTATGGGTCAGATATTTCTTTAGTAATAAATACCTTAATGGAGACAGGTAAAAGTCATGATTCTTTGTTGAAAAGCAGTATTCCCGTTGTGCTGTTCAGAGGCTTCGGCGACAGCGTCCTCAATTTTGAACTATGGGTCGTGACCAAATATGTTGAAAGGGGTCTATCTATTAAAAGTGAAATTTATCAGGATATCCACAACAGATTCGAAAAAGCAAATATTAAAATTGCTTATCCACAATTAGATGTTCATCTCTTCAAAACAGACCTATAAAAATAATTATACTCCAAGGTGTAATCGTAATTAGTACGTGTTTTAGTGCCTGATTAACCCTTTTTTTAGTTTATTAAAACAAGAACACGTTTTTAGCCCATATGTACTATATTTGTAAGGTAGGTTCATCCTTTGCGAAAGATCTAAAGGACTACAGAATATCTCAGAAGAAAATAGTAACAAATAAAACATTTGCCATGAATAAATTAATTAAATCCTTCGCTTTTCTTTTAATAGCTTTGCTGTCAACAGGCCATCTTTTTGCCCAGGTAACCAGTGATTATGACAAAACGGTAGATTTTACCAAATACAAAACATATAGTTTTGAGGGCTGGCAGGATAATAGCGACCAGCTGATTAACGATTTGGATAAAAAACGAATATTAGACAGTTTCGGAAAGGAATTCAGTAGCAGGAATCTTCAGTATGTTGAGCAGGGAGGCGATATGATTGTAACCTTATTTATGGCAATAGATCAAAAAACCAGTCAGACAGCATATACGAATTATCATGGCGGCATGGGATATGGCGGTGGATGGGGTTATGGCTATGGCAGAGGATGGGGTTATGGCATGGGTATGGGTTCAGCTACTACAACGTATTCAGAAAATGTTTATGATGTAGGCACTTTTGTAGTTGACGTCTATGATGGAGAATCAAAAAAATTAGTTTGGGAGGGAATCTCACGCAAAACTATAAATGATAATCCTAAAAAAAGGGAGAAAACGATACCCAAAGGGGTAAAAAAGTTGATGAAGAAATTTCCTATCCCGGTAACCAAATAAGAAAAAAACATACTCCAATAGTAAATAAAAATGCCAGGTTAAACCCTGGCATTTTTTTTTGGTGGGCAAATACCCGATTACTGCAGTATCTTTAAGAACTTTTATTCCGCAAGCTTTGTATCGGGTGCATAGGAGTACTGAGGCAGATACCAACCCTCTGTAATTTTAGCTTCTTTAACCATTTCCATTAGTTTAGACCATAATAATGCACCGTCATCACCTAAAATAGTTGAGGCTTTTTCCAGGTCCTGATGATAATCCAGAGGAGAATTCGCCCAGGTTGTCAAAATATAAGTCGGGCGTTCAATTCCTATAAATCCGGCAAATACTCTAAAGCCCATTTCTACATTCTTCGTTTTATATAAATTTTTGTAGGCAGCAAAAATTTCCTCTACTTTATCCTCTGATCCGGGGTAGAATTGATAATAGTGCCATTTCCGGTAGGTATTACCTTCATCCCATTGTTGTGATGAAGGGACATAAGACAATTCAGGTTTATACTGCACAACATATTGGATATAGGAATCCAGCGAGAGGTCAAAATAATCCATGATAAGCTCCATCTCGGGTTTGTTGACCTTTTTAATCAAAGCCTTCCGGGTTCCCTCGTTCAGTTCATCCAGACTATTTAAAGGTAAAATATGCGTGAATTGAAAGTCATCCTTTATGTGTGTAAAATAGTTAAACCCCTTTATCTGGTTTTCGGTAAGATAATCTCTAAGATCTGCCAGAGACATTTCATACTCATCAGCCAGGTCAGGAGCAACCTTATCTTCCCTTACTAGCAATAAGTTCAGGTTCTCTTCTAAATTTTGTCCGAAAGAAAAAGCAATTGACAATAACAAAAAGAATGCGCTGCAATAGTGTTTTATTGAATTGGTCTTCATAAGATTCGATTTATAATTAGGAGAATTGGTTTTAGTTTACGGTATAGCCCTTACCCTGCAGGCATGCACTATATGCTTTTTTGAAGCTATTCATCATATCGGCTTCGGCCTGAACTGCAGCCTGATTATTTGCTTGTTGTTGTTGCGAACGACCTACTTTGCTTGCTCTTCGACCTCCCAGGCCTCCCGCTACAGCACCAATGGCAGCACCCTTCCCGGCATCACCTGCAATTGCACCAATTGCAACTCCTGCCAATGCCCCTCTTGCTGCTCCGCCAACTGCAGCACCATCGGGTCCCATGTCAACTTGCTGTGCCTGAACCTGTGGAGGATTTAAAGGATCTATCCCACTTTGCTCAACACCCCACTTATAGCAATAAGATTCATCATCTGCCTGTTGCGATGCACTCTGGTCCTTTGCCGGAAAAACATACAAACCCACTTTATTGGAAACCATAGCCCCCAGAGACTGCTCCTGCGAATAAACATTAAATAGTGCTCCACCCAAAAAAGCACCAATTACAAATAGATATTTGGATTGAGGTAATTTCATAACTGATTTTTTATTATTATTTACAATTATTATTATGTAATATTTATAGCGTAAATGTATTAATATTATTTTTTAATTTGATAACAGAACTAATAATAAAAGCTAACTATGTGGCTAATTTGAGTTAGGCTAAAACAGCAATTCTGGTATAGAGAATCATCCTATTAGCTTACATATTACAACCTATTAATTCATTTTCTTTTCACTATTTTTGGGAAATTTTCCAAAGCGCAGCAAAGTCATTTTATGAAAAAAATACTATTTATTGCCTCAGGGCTTCTATTTGCCTGTAACTCTTCACAGAAGACGGTTGCAGAACTGGCTGTTTCAACAACTACGGAGGTCACGGCTGATCCGCAGGTCTATGCAGCAACAATTACTGAAAAAGAACTTAAAGAACATTTATATATCTATGCCTCGGATGAATTTGAAGGCAGAGAAACAGGGAAACCCGGACAAAAAAAGGCAGTGGACTATCTCAAATCAAATTATCAGGCCATGGAAATCCCGGCGGCAAAAGAGGATGGCAATTATTTTCAGGAGGTTCCACTAGAATTTCCCAGGGTTCCTGAAGGCTCAATAAAGGCGGGAGAGACTTCCTATAAGTTAGGATCCGACTTTTTAACATTTACCCCCATTGAAGGAAACTTTGATGAAATTATTTATGTTGGCTATGGAATAGAAGATAAAGCTTACTCCGACTATGAAGGCCTGGATGTATCGGGTAAACTAATATTAGTAAAAGCAGGAGAACCGGTAAACGGAGATGGGACCTTTGTAATTTCGGGAAGTTCCAAAAATTCTGTTTGGAGTGACAGGTCTGAAGCTCCCGGCGCCAGACTGCAGCTTGCCAGAAGTAAGGGAGCGAAAGGGATGCTTTATTATGATCCGGATAATTACGATCGGTACAAGAGATACTTTGACTACTTAAAAGAGAGCGAAAAAGCCAAACTGGAAATTAAGGTTGAAGGAGAAAATGCTTCATTGGTCCTTCTTAGTGAAACCATGATTAAAAGTATTTTTCCTGCCATTATGGAAACCCAGGCCTCCGGAATTATTCCACTGCCTGTCTCTTTTGAAGTTAAGAGTAACAATGAGGTGGTTTCTTCTGAAAATGTTGTTGCCGTTATTCGTGGTTTTGAAAAGCCGGATGAGTTTGTTGTCATCTCTTCCCATTTAGATCATATTGGTGTTAATGACAATGGTGACATTAATAATGGTGCAGATGACGATGGTTCCGGTACCGTAGCCATGCTTGAGATTGCTGAAGCTTTTAAACAAGCTGCGGAAATGGGAAACAGGCCTAAAAGATCTGTAGTTTTCCTGCATGTTACCGGTGAAGAAAAGGGATTGCTGGGATCAAAATACTATACCGATAATGACCCGGTATTTCCACTATCACAAACTGTTGCCAACCTTAATATAGACATGATAGGACGTATTGACCCCAAACATGAAGGAAATAGGAATTACGTTTATCTGATAGGTTCTGATAAATTAAGTTCCGAGCTCCATAAGCTTTCAGAAGGGATTAACAGCAAATATTCACAGTTGGAACTCGATTATACCTATAACGATGAAAATGACCCCAATCGTTTTTATTACAGGAGCGACCACTATAATTTTGTAAAAAATAATATTCCCATCATTTTCTATTTCAGTGGAACACATGAAGATTATCACAGACCGGGAGATACCCCGGATAAAATAAATTATGATTTACTGGAGGACCGAGCACGCCTTATTTTTTATACTGCATGGGAAATAGCTAACCGGGAAACCCGTATTAAGGTAGATAATATCCCATCCAAATAGCTATTAGATTTGGGGGTGAATTAGAAATTAAATATTAATTTTTATACATCCCAAAGCAAATTCAAATAATAAGCCCTGTCTGGATTGACAGGGCTTTATAAAATTAATAAGGGTGGAAGACCGGGTTCGAACCGGCGACCTCTGGAACCACAATCCAGCGCTCTAACCAGCTGAGCTACAACCACCATTTGTAAGCGCTGGCAAAGGTAATTTTTTTTACGCATTGTTTCAAGCTAAACTCCTTATATTTTTGGCATGTAATTACAGATTAAGGCTTTATTTACATTGGCCTAAATCTTATTAAAAACCATGATGATCCGGAAATTTCCGTTGAAATGCAAGGAATACAGGATAAAACACACAAAAAATGGCGTTTCACAACATAAATTAGAACGTCTTCCACTAGGGGCGTAATTTTAATTTTAGAAATGGTAGCAAACCTAAGCCCTCAATATTGAATTTCGTCCGCACACATTGTACAAATGTCATTAAACAAGTTGCTTTTGCTATACTAATAGTATGCATTAGTGCAAATGTTAACGCACAGCAGGAAATTCATAAAATCTATAAAGACAGCATAAGGCAACTTAGATCCCAAAAAAACTTTTCCCCAAAGGATACGCTTTATATAGACCTGTTAAGCAATTTAGGTTACCATCTCAGATACTATAATTCAGACAGTCTTTTTCTTCTTTCCAATGAAGCCCTGAAGCTAAGTAAAGATGCCGGTTACAAAGAAGGTGAAAGCAGAGCAAGATTATGCCTTGGCGATTACTATTCTGATAAAGGCGATGCAGATAATGCCATTTCCAATTATACAGCAAGTCTTGAAATTGCCCGGGAAATGGGGAATAAAAATTTGAGCCTGAGAATTATGAACAACCTGGCTTCGGAAAATGCATATAAAGGAGATTATGCGCATGCCCTGACCGGATACCTCAATGCTATCGAAATTGCAGAAGAAGTTGGCGATAAGAATATGTTGTCCATAATGAATGAAAATATTGCCAATTTATATGCCTCACAAAAGGATTTTGAACAATCACTGGATTTTTATAAAAAGGTAAAGAAAATCAACGGGGAGCTGGGCGATGAAGTAATTATTGCAGAAACTTTGGGTAATCTGGCTTCAACCTATGCCGATATGGGTAAACTGGACTATGCCATGTTTAATATAAACAAAAGCCTTGCCATTTTTGAAAAACATAAAATTTTAGATTGGCTTGCATTTACCTATGAAATTAAAGGCAAAATATATTTAAAAGAAAATAAGTATAAATGGGCGCTTTATTGGTACAACCAGAGCGAGTTGCTGCATAAAGAACTGGATGACGACCGCGGTAAAATTGACCTATTTAACGGAATGGCTGAGGCATATTTGGGACAAGGTAAGGACAGTATTTCAGAAAATTTTGCGCTTAGGGCCTATGAAATATCAGACAGAATCGGGTTCATGGAAGGAACCCAAAAATGTGCTTACACGCTTTACAGCATTAATAAAAATAAAAAGAACTATACAGAGGCTTTAAATTTTCACGAACTCTATCAAAAACTTTCTGATACATTATCCAGAAATGAAAACAAGAAGAGTTTAACCATGTTAAAGACGAAGACGGAATATGATCAGCAAAAGCAATTGCTCATAGAAGAAAATGACAAAGCACTTGCGAAGCAACAGCGGTATATCACCGCTGCCATGGCCATATTAATGGTTTTTATGGTGATTACAGTTTTGGTATATAGGGCAGAGAAAATCCAGAAGCGACTCAATAAAGAGTTAGAACATAAAAAAGAGGTGCTGGAAAAACGAGAATCTGAATTGGAAGCCAGTAATGAAACAAAAACCAAGCTATTTTCTATAATAGGACATGACCTTCGGGGCCCGGTTGGCGCACTTCAGGAACTATTGAGGCTTTATTCTGATGGCGATATGGAGCCTGAGGAATTTATAGAATTTGTTCCTAAATTAAGGGAAGATGTGGATCACATCTCATTTACCTTAAACAACCTGCTTAGCTGGGGACATACCCAGATGAATGGTGCAGTAACAAAGCCCACTATTATGGCTCTGGAATCGCTGGTTTCTGAAAATATTAAATTACTGTCTGAAATTGCCAAAAAGAAGTCCATTAAAATTATCAGTGAACTCGCTGAAAATACGCTCACATGGTCTGATAGTAATCAAATTGATATTGTGGTCAGGAACCTAATCAGTAATGCACTTAAATTTACTCCGCAAAACGGGATGATAACAATATCGGCCCGTGAACGCGATAAATTATGGGAAGTCTCTATCAGAGATACGGGAGTTGGCATGGATAAAATTACCCTTAAGAATTTATTTGAGAAGAATTCAAACATCACTACCTATGGTACCAATAACGAAAAAGGTACCGGTCTTGGGCTATCCCTATGTAAAGAAATGGTAGAAAAGAATGGTGGCAGTATTTGGGTGGAAAGTACGCTTCGAAAGGGCAGTTCTTTCTTTTTCACTCTCCCTAAAAGAGAGAAAAGTTATAGCAAAGCCGTTTAAAATATATCCCAAAGATTTTTAACCCCTATATGACGTTCGGCAGTAAAACCTTCCGCGAATTCCACACCAACCAAACGTCCTAAATCTCTGGCCCTGTATTCAATACTATCCGTAAAATTTTTACTGCTTATTGGTGTATTGGGTTCTTTGCTGTCCGGATCATAAAATTGAGAGGAATAAGCAGATATGGCCTCCATTTTTTTATCGACAAATCCCGTTACATCTACTACAAAATCTGGTTCCAGATTCTTCCATTGAATATAATGATACACTTGTTTTGGACGCCAGGGTAACTGCCATTGGTCATCACCTGCTAACTTTGAATCTATCTTCAGGAGTCCGCTCAAAAAACAAGCATCGCTGACCAGTTTACTTCCTTTGGCATGGTCAATGTGCCTGTCTTCTATTGCATTGCATAGAACTATATCCGGCTGGTATTTTCGTATCAGCTCAATTACCGCCAACTGATGGTCTTTGTCATTCGTAAAAAAACCGTCGGCAAATTCCAGGTTCTCCCTTACGGTTATCCCTAATATCTTTGCCGCTTTTTCGGCCTCCTTATCCCTTATTTGTGGTGTGCCACGGGTACCTAATTCGCCCCTGGTCAAATCAATAATCCCTACTTTTTTGCCATTTGCAACGGCTTTTGCTATGGTTGCCCCTGCTCCTAATTCAGCATCATCAGGATGAGCTCCAAAAACTAAAATATCTAACTTCATTTGGTCTTTATCTGGTAATTTATTGATTATTTAATACCGGCTGCTTTGCTTTAAGCTGTTCCAAAGCCTGTTCAATATCCTGTATGAGATCTTCAGGTTCTTCTATGCCTATGGAAAAGCGTATTAATCCATCTGCTATTCCCTGCTTTGCCCGATCTTCTTCAGATAGCAATGAATGGGAAGTCTGAGTTGGCGACAGCACAGTACTTTCTACACCGGCCAGACTCATGGAAGATTTAATAAGTTTAAGTGCCTTGCGAAATTTAGTGGCATCAATCGAATCCTTAAGTTCAAAGGAAAGCATCCCCCCAAAGCCAAGCATCTGCGATTTGGCCAAAGCATGATCCGGATGGGAAGGCAGGCCGGGATAATTGACCTGCTTAATATTTTCATTTGATTCCAAATACTCCGCAAGCCGCAGTGCATTTTCATTTTGACATTTAACACGTATGCCCATGGTCTTTATGCTACGCTCCAATAACCAAACCGTATAATCGCTGAGACTGCCGCCAAGGTTTATTGCCAGCTGAAATATTCGTTCCATGTTTGCTTTGGAGGAGGCAACAGCACCGGCACAAATATCGGAATGACCGCCCATGTATTTTGTAGCACTGTGGATAACCACGTCAATACCAAAGTCAATTGGGTTTTGATTTACCGGACTCGCAAAGGTGTTATCGATCATTGAGACCAGGTTGTGCCTTTTGGCGATTTCCGCGATAGCGGCAAGATCCGTGATTGTTAATAAAGGGTTTGAAGGTGTTTCAATATAAATAACCTTTGTGTTTTTGTTGATTTTGGCTTCAAAATCTGCTGGTCTCAACCCGTTTGTAAATGAGTAGGATATCCCAAACTTTTCAAATTGTTTTGTAACCAAATTCTGTGTGCCTCCATATAACATATTTTGAAGTACAACATGATCCCCGGCCTTTAAAAAAGCAAAAAGTGCCGTACTTATTGCAGCCATTCCACTTCCAAATATCATAGCCTCCTCTGCATGCTCCAGAGCCGCTATTTTTTGGGATAAGGCCTTTTGGTTGGGGGTATTGAAATACCTGGGATACCTTTTTACATCAACATCTTCAAAGGCATAGGAGGTGCTCATATATAAAGGCGAAACGGCCCCTTTGAACTCCTTATCCTTTAATTCTCCAACATGGGTACAAATTGTATTAATCCCCTTATTATTATGTTTCATACGAATTCTATTAGCGCTTAAAGTTACAAAAATAGCCTATACCTGAACTTTTTTCCAATAGCCTTTTCTAAACCAGATTATAGCTATCAAAGACAGCATTACTTCTGCCAGCGTTATGGCCAGAAATACACCCAGAGCACCTAATTCAAAAGTCATGGCAGCGAGATAAGCAAAGGGCAGTTGAAACAGCCAAAAGGCAATAAAATTAATTTTGGTCGGGGTTCTTGTGTCTCCTGCTCCATTAAATGCCTGGGAGACAACCATGCCGTAGGCGTAAAAAATATATCCGGCGGCAACAACCTGCAGGCAAAGTGCACCATTTGTAATGACACTGGCGGTGTCTGTGAAAAGGCCGATTATCTCTGTTGCAAAGAAGAGGTAGACCAAAGAAACAGCCAGCATAAAAAAGGCGTTATATTTACCGGTAATCCAAACCGATTTCTCCGCTCTTTCCGGCTGCTTTGCCCCCAGATTCTGACCAACAAGTGTAGCTGCCGCATTACTCATACCCCAGGCGGGCATGAAGGTAAACATCATAACCCTGATGGCAATGGTATAGCCTGCCAACACTTCACTGCCAAATTCGGACATAAGCCGCATTAAGAAGACCCAGCTCGAAGTGCCTATTAAAAATTGAGCAATCCCTCCCAAAGAAACCTTAATTAGGTTGAGCATTACCCCTATTCTCAATACAATATCACTAACGGTCAATTTAATCCTGCTCCAACCAAAAAATAGGATTCCCAATTGGAAAATCACCGCTGTACCCCTGCCAATATTTGTAGCAATAGCTGCCCCCATAACACCAAACTCCGGAACAGGGCCCCAACCAAAAATAAAGATTGGGTCCAGGATAATATTAAGTCCGTTTGAAAGAACCAGGGTCCACATGGCCACGGATGCATCACCTGCGCCCCTGAATATTGCATTTATTAAAAAAAGTAAGACTATTGTGATATTGCCCCCAATAAGTAATTTAGTATAGCCATAACCCTCGGCTATCAAATCGGGTTGACCACCCATTAGCGCCAGTATTTCCTTTGAATAAAGAAAACCAATCACCCCTATAGATAGCGCTACAGCTATACCAAACAAAATAGCCTGCATAGCGGCTTCCCTGGCACCTTTAAGGTCTTTCTCACCTACCCTTCTAGCTACGACAGCTGTAGCTGCCATACTGAGCCCAATGGCAATTGCATATACAAGGGTAATAACAGATTCTGTAAGCCCAATAGTGGCTACTGCATTTACACTTACCCTGGATACATAGGCAATATCCACAATGGCAAAAATAGATTCCATCATCATCTCGAGGATCATGGGAATAGAAAGCATAAAAATTGCCTTACGGATACTACCTGTAGTAAATTCGGTTTCTTTACCCGTAATGGCTATAATAAAATAGCTGAAAAGCTTTTTGAATGTAATTTTATTCTGAAGTGTCATTTTATAGAAATTATATTAATTGAAGAAAAAAATGTCATTTAGTCTTCCATGGCTGGAGACTATTTTTCGGCAATTATCCCGATAACATCTATGACTAACATAATTTCTATTACTTCATGATGAGACAAAGATGCAATTATTTTTCGAAGTAGAAAAATGATATCAATAGCGGAGGGAGGCTTGTTTACCAGACTTCTGCTATGGGTCTTGAAAGGAATTAAAGTATTAATCTAACTTTTGCGGGCCTTCAGAATTACTGTGAATAATCCAGCGTTCGTCTTGTATGGACCGATAGGTTATTTCATAGCGCAATCCATTCCTTAATAGTTCCCCAATGCTTTTTGTTAACAAATCATAGTCCCTTTCAGATTCCAATACCTTAAACACGTTATAATTAGAATTTGCAGGAATGGCTATCCCCCTGTCCAGGGTAGAGGAAGAAAAAAAAGTAACACTATCTAAAACCGGCATTTCAGATTTGAGGTAATTGTATAAATAATTATCGTATTCCCTAAGGTCGTGCTTTTCACCCTTATAATAAATGATAACAGATTCAATGATAGCGGGGCCAACACCATGGTTTTTAATATCCAGGGAAAAAGTGTTTTTAGCTTTATCCTCTGAGGTGGATATTTGAACATAGGGCAAAATAGACAGATAATTCTGCTTGCTCATTAAGTTGGTCTGATAGATAAAAATTATAAGGGTCAATACACTTATACTCATTGCCGAGAGGGATACAATCTTATCAGAATTCCATTTGAGCTTAAACTTAGCCATAGTTCAATACTTGATGCGGTAGTTAAATAAAAGTATTAAAAATAATAAAACTGTTATAGTCCTCCAATTAGGACAATTGCCATCAGCAAAACCCATTGCCCGGCATGTGTGGCAATGCGATAAGCCGTTGTAATTATGGCATTGAATTATTTAACATAATTCAATCTATAGCGCCAATAGCTGATTCCTCCCAGGAGTAACACTCCAAATAATGTATACCAAACAAAGGTAGGGGTTATTACCTGCGATCCGCTGGCATAACTATGCAGGCCAACCAAATAGAAATTAACCCCGAAATAGGTCATCATAATACTCCCAAAAGCCAGCACAGTCAAAAAATTAAAGGTCCATCTGCCCCGTAAGCCCGGTACCAACCTGGTATGTATTACGAAGGCATAAACCATAATTGAAATAAGGGCCCATGTTTCTTTGGGATCCCAGCCCCAATAACGTCCCCAGCTTTCATTTGCCCATTGCCCACCCAGAAAGTTTCCTATGGTAAGCATAATGAGTCCAACCGTAATAGAGAGTTCATTAATTATTGTGAGTTCTTTGAGGTTTAATTCCATTCGCTCCTTATTTCCGGAGTTGGTAAGGGTGATCAACAAAAGTGAAACAAGTCCAAGAATCATCCCAACGGTAAGTGGTCCGTAACTGCCCACAATAACTGCAACGTGGATCATCAGCCAATAACTATCTAAAACCGGGACTAGATTTGCTATGGAAGGGTCTACCCAGCTTTGATGTGCAATCCACAATAACATAGCAGTAACAAATGCCGAAGCCGCAATGGTCATATTACTCTTTCGTCCTAAAAGCAAGCCCATTCCCATGGTGGCCCATGATACATAAAGAATGCTTTCATAGGCATCACTCCAGGGGGCATGGCCGGAAATATACCAGCGCATTATTAGCCCTGATGTATGCCAAATAAAAAATATATAAATTATTCCCTTAAAAAAGTAGGTCGCAATCTTCCATATCCTTCTTTCCTTAAAAATCGCAAAGACAAGGACGAAGAACATGAGGATACCAACCAGTGCATAATATTTATAAAGGCGATTAAAAATATCGAGCTTGTTATAAATAATTTCTGCCTTTACCCTGTTCTTAGCGGGAAGTACCTCGCTACCATGGTTTTCCTGATTCTGATGAAATGCAGCCAATAGTTTATCTGCTTCGGAATAGTCATTACTTGCAATTGCCCTTTGCAGGGAATGTAAATAATACGGAACTGCATTTTTGATGAAATTAGCATATAGTGAGTCCGATACCGTGTATTGACCCGTTCTAAATTCCACAGCTGAGACCCATTTGTTGTTCTCATCATTTAATAAAGGGAATATTTTGATGATTTCCCCACTGAGTGCCCTGTTTAATAGCCCTAGGCGTAAATCCACATCTTTATAATCCTGTTGAAATTTGTTTGGAGTACTCGTGGCATAAGCATCCTGTAAATACGGAGCCAGTTTGTAAGCCCCTTTAGAATCAAAAAAATCTGTAGCTTTTACATATCGCGGAGATCCATCTACAGCTAATATATTGCGGAGGCTATCGTTTAGGCCTTTTTTGTCGAGGGCTATAAATTCTGTATTGTACCAAAGGGCTGGATTTAACATCATGGATAAAAATACCTGATCGGCATTCAAATCTTTGTAGCTATCCTTAAAACTTAGTTTTCTAAGTAATTCTGAAGAAAACGTATTTAAAGGTTTCATTCGGCCCCCACCGTCCTGTATTACCAGTTCCCCAAATTTTGCCGCATGTTCCCTGGAAACTGTGGAAGTCCTCAAAAGCGAATCGAGCTGCTGTTCAGTGGGATTGTTTTGATGGATATGAGTTGCATCCTGAGCATTTAAGCTTAAAACCCCAAATAGCATTATCACAGAAGTTACCGCTTTTTGCTTTTTTAATTTATCAAGGGTCCCTGTCAATTCCTTAAATCTGGTTTTACCAAAGAACATAATCCCCATTAAACCTATATACAATAAAAAGTACCCCGCATAAGTTATCCAGGTGCCCCAGAAATCATGATTTACAGAGAGAATAGTTCCGCGTTCATCCTGGTCAAAACTTGCCTGGAAAAACCGATATCCTTTATGATCCAGAATATTATTCATGAAAATATCGTAATCAAAGGGCCTTTCATCCTCCACTGTAACTTTGCTCATAAAAGAAGCATAGCTTTTCTCAGTTCCTGGGTATTTCTCAGCAATAAAATCGTTTAACTTAATACTAAAAGGCAATTCATAAACTTTTGAGCCGTACCGAAGACTGAAATCCAGCCCGCCCACATTTATTTTATCCGTAAAATTGCTGAAGCCCCTGCCTCCTAAAACCTTCGTGGTAACCGTTTCACCCTTACTGCTTATTTTAAGGACCAAAGCGTCTTGTGCAGCTTGCGTAACTTCATTTTCGGGAACAGCTACAACCCCGTAAGAACCTTGAACAAGTGGTTCCGGTATAACAAACTGCATCCCGCCCATGTTGTAAAGGGATCGCAACTGCAATTGCTGCAAACTGTCTTTAATAACTATGCCCTTAAACCGATCTGCCATTCTCATAAAACTCCCTTCGAAAGGCGATTTCATTTGATATACACTATCTGTTGCAGTTATGTTTACCGCGCCTTCCGTTTCCTTGTTCAATGAAAACAGTATATTATGGATATTTGCTATTTTTCCACTTTCGAGATAATGTTCATGCCTGTTCCCATCTCCGGCTTCAACAATTTTCAAATAATAACTTCCGTTATTATCCGGAATTAAAGCTTTCTTGGCTCCTTTAATAAAACCATCATAGGCAATTGTAACTTCTTGTCCGTTAAAATCTGAGGTCCATGGCAAGTTAGACTTAATGGCTTCGGGGGTTACGATAAGATCGTCTTCCAGAATCTTTCGTTTGGGTTCCCCATCTATTTCCCCATCAATAAATGCGGTAAAAAAGGTTTTATCTGAAAAGAAAACATTCTCAGTTCGCCCTTCCCGGATTGGCATCATCCCTTCGAAACTAATGTATCTCGTAACAAAGGCACCTATAATGATTAGGATCCATGAGATATGGAGGATAAAAACCGGCCATTTTTCTTTGCGCAACAAGCGATAGCGAAAAATATTACCAACAAAATTGATTACAAAAAAAACCATGATTAACTCAAACCAGGTAGTATTGTATATCCAGATTCTTGCAGTTTCCGTACTATACCAACTCTCTATGAATGTACCAAAGGCCATGGCTGTAGCAAAAACAATGAAAAGGACCGCCATTAAACGGGTAGAAAAGAAAAATTTTTTTAACAACTCTTTCATGCTCGTAGTTAAATTTAAATGCCGGAAGCAAAAGTAAGGCCTTTTTATGATTTACAATTGTCCATGTGGTCTTAAAAAGTCGATCAATATTGTTAATTTTTAAAGTGAACTTAACCTTATAATTATTGTACTTTTGAACATGCTTTCAATAGTACTTATTGGCACAGGAAATGTTGCACAGCAGTTTTATGAAGCTATGGGCAACAAAAATGGTATAAAAATAATACAGGTCATAGGGCGAAATAAAAAGAAATTAACTCCCTTTGCTAATTGTCCGGAAACTTCAACGGACTTTAAACATATTTACGATGCAGATATTTATATTATTGCTGTAAATGATGACTCTATAAATACTGTATCACAGCATTTTACTAATAAATCAGGACTCGTTGTACATACCTCGGGATCAATGCCCTTATCTGTACTAGCTGATTCGGTGAGAAGAGGTGTTTTTTATCCTTTACAAACTATCAGTAAAGAGCGCAGAATTGACTTTTCTGAAGTTCCAATTTGTATTGAGGCGGAAAGTAGTGAAGACTATGAGCTACTAAGAGAGCTTGCAAATACTATTTCCGATCAGGTACAAACAATGACTTCTGAACAGCGAAAATCAGTACATCTTGCAGCTGTATTTGTAAATAACTTTACAAATCATTTATATCATATAGGGAATGAGATTTGCGATGAAGCGGGTGTTCCTTTTAAAATATTAAATCCACTGATTTTAGAAACCGCCAAGAAAGCCACGCAAGATAATATTTTAAATGCGCAGACCGGACCTGCCGTTCGTAACGACAAACTCACAATGAAAAAACATTTAGCACTTTTAAATAATAAGGACTACAGGGATATTTATTCTGTTCTAAGTAATTCAATCCGAAAAACACATGAAAAAAAACTATAAACAATTTTTAAAGGATATCACAACATTCGTCTTTGATGTAGATGGTGTATTTACAGATGGGAATGTTCTTATTACATCAGAGGGTGAACTACTCCGTAAAATGAGCGTAAAAGATGGATATGCCCTTAAAACCGCACTTCAGAAAGGATATAATGTCTGCATAATATCAGGGGGTACAAATGAAGGTGTGAGTATAAGACTGAAAGGGCTTGGCGTAACAGATGTTTACCTTGGGGCATCTATGAAAGAAGCGCCTTTAAAAGAATATCTGTCTAAATACAAGATAGATCCTGAAAATGTACTTTATATGGGTGATGATCTGCCGGATATTCCGGCTATGAAATTAGCTGCTATTGCAGCGTGCCCGCAGGATGCAGTGCAGGAAGTCAAAGAGGTATGCGATTACATATCACACAGGTATAGTGGCGATGAATGTGTAAGAGATGTTATAGAGCAGGTCCTGAAAGTACGGGGCGATTGGTATACGAATTTTAGTGCAGCCAACGATTAGTTCTATGCATAGTGAAAAGGTAAAAAAATACCGTGTTATTCTTGCTTCCTCTTCTCCCCGGAGACAGGAATTCTTAAAAAAAATTGGCCTGGAATATGAGGTTCGCCTGAAACCCGTCGAGGAAATTTATCCGGAACATTTAAAGGGAGCTGAAATTGCTGATTTCCTGTCCAAACTTAAAGCAGCGCCTTTTTTGGGAGAATTAAAGGCAAATGAGCTGTTAATAACTTCCGATACCGTTGTTTGGCACAACAATAAGTTTCTCGGAAAACCCGCAGATGACAATGAAGCCTATTTAATGTTGAGATCCATGTCCGGCGATTGGCATGAAGTCATTACTTCTGTTTGTTTCACCCGCACCAACAATCAGAGAATCGTAAACAGCAGTACACAAGTAAAGTTTACGGATTTGACGGATGAAGAGATTTGGCATTATATAAAGGAATCTAAACCCTTTGACAAAGCCGGGGGATATGGCATACAGGACTGGATAGGGTTAATTGGGATCGAGGAAATCAGAGGTTCGTATACCAACGTTGTAGGACTGCCTACTCAATTAGTTTACAAAACGTTAATGCTTATAGCAAGTCAATAGTTTTTGAGTAGTTTTGACCCAAAATAAATTGCTATGAGATTTCTTTTCAACAAACTACTTTTTGCTTTTTTAATCCTATCTGTACCTTTCCTATTTATATCCTGCGAATTAAAAGCCAGTTCAGAAGTGAACACAGTTATTGATGCTGAAAGCCTGAAAAAAAACAAGGAAGCCGCAAGACCAACCCCACTTTCACCGGAGTTTAAAGAGTATTGGTATGCGGGAGAAGCAGAGATTACGTCTTATAGGCTCGAACAGGCAAGGTATGGAGAACTAAGAGAGGGACATGCAGTTTTAATTTTTGTTACGGAACCATTCCTGGCCGATAAGCAGGTTAAGGCAGATAGAAATAATCCCGAGAATATTCCTGTTCTTAAATTAAACAGCACCAAAAAATACCTTACGGGTATTTATCCGTATTCTATAATGAGTAGTTCATTTTATCCGGTTCAGGACAATCAGCACGCTATAAAGATATCCTCATCTATTCAGGAGTGGTGCGGGCACGTTTATTCACAGTTGAACAACAGGGAGGTTTTTGAGTACGAATCACACTCTTATTTTGAAGGTGAAGCCGATCAAAAATTCACAATGGAAAAAAGCATTTTGGAAAACGAGCTGTGGAACAAATTGCGAATTAACCCCAAAGGGCTTCCCCTGGGTGAAATGGAAATAATACCTTCATTAGAATATATACGAGTCTCTCATAAAAGGATTAAGCCGCATAAAGCCATTGCTTCTATTGCAGAGAAGGATGGAATTAGCTCTTATTCCTTAACATATCCAGAATTAGACCGCACACTTACCATAAACTTCAGAACAGCCTTTCCTCATGCCATAGAAAGCTGGACGGATGAATTTAAAAGCGGCTGGGGTGTTAATGCCAAAAAAATGACTTCTAAAGCAACAAAAATCAACACCATTAAAGCTCCATATTGGCAACAAAATGGAAATAAAGATATATTTTTAAGAGAACAGTTAGGGTTATAAAATCTATGCAGGAATTTATTACAAACCATCAGAATGAAATTTTAGCAACAGCAGTTACAATAATAACGTTGCTGGTCTTAAAATTTATTTTATCGAAGACAATTCGTAAAGTCGGTGGTGTTAGCGACCTCAATATTATACGTACAAGGCTGATAATAAAGTATGTCTCCTTTGGTCTTAGTACAATAGGGCTTGCAGTAATTATATTTATTTGGGGTGTTAATTTCAGGGAACTCGGTCTTATTTTTTCCTCTGTCTTTGCGGTTATTGGAGTTGCGATATTTGCCCAATGGTCCATTTTAAGCAATGTTACGGCAGGTATTATTCTTTACTTCTCTTTTCCTTTTAAAATAGGCGATCGCATTAAAATAATGGATAAGGATATGGAGTCTGAAGGAAATTATATTATTGAAGATATCAGGGCATTTCATATACATTTGCGAAATGATGCGTCCGAATTAATAACCTATCCCAATAACCTTATGCTCCAAAAAGCAGTTTTGATATTAAAGACTATTTAAACATTGAAGCTTTATGTACATAAGGTGTTATAAGTTGTTAAAGAAGTTCTAAATATTAACTCCGCGCCTCTAAACTTTCTATATTTGACCACCACCATATAAAAAAACTATGCGGAATTATCTGGCACTCCTTCTTGGGATATTCTTTGGTTTACAATCCGTCCTGGCCCAGTTACCAAAAAAAAGCACCTCTTCAGACATCTATCATTCCTTGCAAAAACTAAACTTTCTGGGTTCTGCCCTTTACATTGCAGCGCACCCGGATGATGAAAATACACGACTGATATCTTACCTTTCAAATGAAGTAAAAGCCCGGACCGGTTATTTATCTATTACTAGAGGTGATGGAGGTCAAAACCTTATAGGCTCGGAACTTAGGGAATTGCTTGGCGTTCTGAGGACTCAGGAATTATTGGCGGCCAGAAGTGTAGATGGCGGCGAACAGTTTTTCACAAGGGCGAATGATTTTGGATATTCCAAACACCCGGAAGAAACCCTGGAAATTTGGGATAAAGAAGCTGTTTTGGGCGATGTGGTATGGATCCTAAGAAATTTCAAACCAGACGTAATAGTAAATCGTTTTGATCACAGGACCCCCGGTTCAACCCATGGGCACCATACTTCTTCTGCCATGCTAAGTTTCGAGGCTTTTGATCTTGTGAATGATCCAAATGCATATCCGGAACAATTAGATAAGGTAGGTCTATGGCAGCCTGAAAGATTATTCTTTAATACATCCTGGTGGTTTTACGGAAGCCCTGAAAACTTTGAAAAAGCCGATAAGTCCAGATTAATGAATTTGGATATAGGAGTTTATTATCCAATGAAAGGTCTTTCCAACAACGAAATTGCCTCCATAGCAAGCAGTCAGCATTTGAGTCAGGGTTTTGGCAGACTGACCAGCAGGGGCAGTCAGGAAGAATATATTGAATTGTTGTCGGGGGACATGCCAGAGGATAACTCCGATATTTTTGAAGGGATCAATACAAGCTGGTCAAGGATAAAAGGAGGTGAGGCTATTGGTAAAATATTGGTTGAGGTAGAAAAGAATTTTGACTTCAAGACTCCTTCAAAACACCTTCCGGAACTATTAAGGGCTCATAGATTACTTGCAGGTATTGAAGATGATCACTGGAAGCATATCAAGCTGAATGAACTTAATGATATTATTCTGGAGGTTTGCGGACTTTATCTGGAAGCGTCATCATCCGAATCAAATGCAGTTCCCGGAAATACTGTAAAAATAAATATTGAAGCCATTAACAGAAGTAATGCTGATATTTCCCTTAATTCGGTAACTCTTGCTTCAGAAACCTATGCCCAGGATAAATCGTCTTTAGCCAATAATCAAAAAAAGACCATTGCTATAGATCTTAAAATTCCTGAAGATCAGCCCTATACCGGTCCATATTGGCTCGCTGAAAAAGGAAGTCTTGGCATGTACAAGGTAAATCAGCAGGAACTTATTGGAAGTCCCGAAACCCGGCGTCCATTTCATGCAGTATTTGAATTGGGATTTGACGGGTATGCTGTAAAATTTGAAAAACCCGTAATTCATAGATTTTCAAAACCAGATAAAGGAGAGCTTTATGAACCTTTTGAGATTATTCCTGAAGCTACTGCCAGAATTGGTGAAAAGGTGTTGATCTTTGCAGACGGCAGCCCAAAACAAATACCCGTAACTATTACCGCGCACAAAAACGGGCTCAAAGGAAATGTGCGATTGGGCTATAATAAAGGCTGGATGGTAGATGAGGAATTTATAGAGTTTGAAATTGCAAACAAAGGGGATGAAAAGACCCTTATTTTTACTTTAACACCACCATCCCAGGAAGATAAGTGCTTCATAACACCTATTATTCGTATCCAAGGTAAAGAACTGGATAAAGAGTTAGTAGAGATTACCTATGACCACATACCCAAACAAACGGTTTTGCTACCTTCCGAAGCAAAAGTTGTAAGACTGGATATTCAGAAAGTGGGTGAACATATTGGTTATATAATGGGTGCAGGTGATGAAGTACCTGAAAGCCTGGAACAGATTGGTTATACCATACATCGTATAGATCCTAAGGCAATAGAATCCGGTTCTCTGGATAAATATGATGCAGTGGTTACCGGGATAAGGGCATATAATGTAATTGAAGACCTAAAATTTAAACAGCGGTATTTGCTGGAATATGTTGAGAAAGGCGGGAATCTGATCATACAATATAATACTGCCGGGCGAAGGGATACACCTTTTAAAGACCTGGCCCCCTACCCTCTTAATATTTCCAGGGATAGAATTACCAATGAAGATTCTGAGGTAAAAATTCTTGCCCCTGACCATTCTGTAGTTAACTTTCCAAATACCATAACCAACCAGGATTTTGAGGGTTGGGTTCAGGAAAGGGGACTATACTTCCCGGATGAATGGGATCCCAAATTTACTCCAATCCTGCAAATGAACGACAAAGGAGAATCTCCAACCAACGGAGCTCTGCTTGTCGCCCCATACGGTGAAGGAAATTATATATATACCGGGATTAGCTTTTTTAGGGAACTTCCTGCAGGTGTTCCGGGAGCCTATAAACTATTTGCAAATATTTTATCGATCGGTAAAGAGCAAATGGATAACAGCACAGATATAAAAGGCAAATGATACCGGAAAAACTAAACTGGAAAAAGGAATATACCATGGTGTTGGTGCTCAACACTATCTACATTATTATATTTTACTTTGTAATGACCATATACAGCTAATATGGGGAAACTTGACTGGATAATTCTTGGTGGAACCCTATTATTTATAGTGGCTTACGGAGTATGGAAAACAAGAGGAAATAAAGATGTAAGTGATTATGTGCTTGGAGGTAATAAGGCCAAATGGTGGACGATTGGACTTTCCGTCATGGCTACCCAGGCCAGTGCAATAACTTTTCTCTCCACTCCGGGTCAGGCGTTTCACGATGGAATGGGTTTTGTTCAATTCTACTTTGGCCTTCCATTGGCCATGATAATCATTTGCATTGTATTTATCCCGCTTTATCATAAACTAAAAGTTTATACGGCCTATGAATTTCTCGAAAGAAGGTTCGATCTTAAAACCCGTTCCCTTGCGGCTGTTTTATTTTTAATTCAACGTGGCCTTGCGGCTGGTATTACCATTTTTGCGCCATCTATAATACTCTCTGCAGTGCTTGGTTGGGATTTGAAAACCCTAAACATAATTATTGGCTCCTTAGTAATTATTTATACCGTTTCGGGTGGCACCAATGCCGTAAGTGTTACTCAGAAACAACAGATGTTTGTTATTATGACCGGGATGTTTATAGCGTTCTTTTTCATTCTGGGTTATTTGCCGGCAGATATCACATTTACCAAAGCCCTTAAAATTGCCGGGGCCAGTGATAAGCTTAATATCCTTGATTTCAGTCTGAATACGCAAAGCAGGTATACCTTCTGGAGTGGTATTACCGGAGGAATGTTTCTCGCCCTTGCCTATTTCGGGACGGATCAAAGTCAGGTTCAACGCTATCTTTCTGGTAAATCTGTCCGGGAAAGTCAGTTAGGCCTTATTTTTAATGGAATCCTTAAAATACCCATGCAATTTTTCATACTCCTCGTTGGCGTTATGGTATTTGTGTTTTATCAGTATAATCCATCACCGTTAAATTTTAATCCTGCGGCAACCAATGCGATTCTGCAATCCTCCCACGCAGAAGATTATAAAATATTGGAAGAAGGTCATAAGAATTTGGAAATTGAAAAGAAAATTGCCCAGGATCAGTTTTCTGCAGCTTTGGATTTGGACGATCCGTATGCTACCGCTGCCGCGCAAAACGACATGCTCTTAATTATTGAAAAGGAAAAAAACAACAGGGAAGCAGCAAAAGCGATGATCAAAAAGGCAGATGACCTGGTTGAGACGAACGATAAAGATTACGTCTTCATCCATTTTATCTTAAATTATCTGCCAAAAGGCTTAATAGGTCTTTTATTGGCTGTTATTCTATCGGCAGCTATGTCTTCGACCGCCTCAGAATTAAATGCGCTTGGTACAATTACTGCTCTGGACCTTTATAAAAGGAATAGAAAGAATGAATTTTCGCCCGGGCATTATGTCAAAATATCCAAGTTATTTACCTTGTTATGGGGAATCATAGCCATTATTATAGCCTGTGTAGCAAACCTGTTTGATAATTTAATACAGTTGGTAAATATCATTGGCTCCATTTTCTATGGAAATGTTTTAGGGATCTTTTTACTGGCCTTCTTTTTCCGTTTTGTAAAAGGCAATGCTGTTTTTATTGCTGCAATTATTACGCAGGTTGCTGTAATCCTTGTTTGGTATTTGGATTGGATGTCCTATTTGTGGTTAAATGCGTTTGGTTGCGCAGTGGTAATACTGCTGGCGCTGGTGCTCGAATCATTTGACAGGCTCCACAAAACTCCTCCTATAAAAGGAGATTAAGCTGTTATCACAACTATTTTAACACGCGAAGATGGTACTCCAATTATACTATCTGAGGGGGAAAGAAAAAAACCCCAACCTATAGAAGGTCAGGGTTTTTAAAAAATTATAATTTTGGAAATATTATAATGCTCCCCACTCTTTCAGCGAGTCTTTATTCATTTTAACGTAATCGGCATTGCCTGCAGCTTCCGCTACTGCCATAGATTTTTTGGCAGCTTCAATAGCCCCTTTGGTATCACCCATTTTAGCATAAATAAGAGATTGTCTTCTCATCATCCAAAAAGCCTTATCATTCATGGAAACCGCTTTATCTATCCATTCCTTGGCTTTAGTAAGGTCTTTGCCTTCTTCATGATAATAAGATGCAGCCGCAAAATAATCATTAGCTGATGGCCCGTTCATGACACTTTCAATACTCTTTACTGCCTTTTCCGCTGTTGGTACTTCAAAAGCAACACCAACATAAACTTTTTCCCATATTATCCCAAGAGTAGCCCCGTTATTGTGCAAGGCATCAATGCTCATGGTAAAGGATTCTACATCCATCGGCATAGTATATACCTCAACGGTGGTCTTTGCCGCTACTTTAGAATCATCCCAGTTCTGAGGAGTACCCCAGTTATTGGTGTCTGCATAGAAAATTACTTCCCAGGAAGTCTGTCCCGGTTTAGTAAATACTGCATAAGAGCCGGCTTTTACTTTCTGGCCGGCAATAGTAACATCATCTCCAAAAGTTATCATTGAATTTTGGTTAGCCCCTGTCCTCCATAATTTATCATAAGGAACAAGATCTCCAAAAATAGTTCTTCCGCGCATAGAAGGTCTTGAGTACTCTACAGTTACATCAGTTAACCCAACGGTCTGCATAATTTTTGCGGACGGACTGGGCGCTGGGGTTGTTATCTGTCCATTCAAAGAAACGGACCCCATAACAACACAAATTAATAGTGCTAGTTTTTTCATTATTATTTAGGTTTTATAGTTCTGACAAATCTAAATATAATGGTGTATTACACTTGTTAACAAATCCTTAAATAATGGGAATTGTAATTATTATTCCAGGATAAACGGTTTCGTTATTGTCACCCCTTGCAGATAAAAAGTTAAGTAATATACCGCACTTTCCAGTCCGGATAGATCTATGCTGTTATTTTCAATTAAATTGCCCGGAGTGTGCCGTACCCTTTTCCCTGTAATATCAAAGATGGCCCGTCCAAACAATGGCGCATTAGAATTTAGATCGTACTGAAGCTCTTTAGATCCAATGGATCTGTAAATTATTAGTTCATTATCGGCTTTGCCATCATCTGATGGAATTTCTATTGGCAATTCTTCATTTTCCTGAGAGGCATCCTTGTCATAAAATCTATAAAGTTGGGGAGCAAGTGTTATGGAAGGAAAATTGTTTTGGTAACGTTCAGAGGAGATAAA
Source organism: Eudoraea adriatica DSM 19308 (assembly GCF_000382125.1). Taxonomy (GTDB): domain Bacteria; phylum Bacteroidota; class Bacteroidia; order Flavobacteriales; family Flavobacteriaceae; genus Eudoraea; species Eudoraea adriatica. Next base: position 50,335 of record NZ_KB907556.1, on the reverse strand, counting down.
ATAAGTATTGGAATCTGAATAGGTAATTCCTTCTACCTGTGAAAATCCAATTCCCAAATCCAACTTTTCTTCTGTTCCATTAAAGATTAAACTGGCAGAAGGTTCATCTATCCGAACAACAAAAGGCTGTAACTGTGTTGAATACCCCAGTAACATCAGGACATTTGAAGATTTATTATATGTAGCTCCCGTAACCAGTCCGGAGACATCATAAAAGCCCATATTTTTGGCCGAATAAGATCCTGGAACCTTAGGAATTGAATAAACAACTGAGCCGTTTGTTTGCCATTGTTTTGTAAAGATTAGCAATTGATCATCAAAATCAACAAGGGCTTCCGCATCCCAATCAGAATTCGGTATCTCCGAAAAATCTGTTTGATCCTCATATGAAAAATTTATTATTTCCGGATCTATACTACCAAAGGCATCATACTCAGACTTTTTTATCCTGTAAATACGGAGGTCCTGCCTGTTTCCGCTATTGTTTCCGAAATCACCAATATAAATATAGGCGTCATCCTGTGTTATGTCTTCCCAATCAATATTTGAAGCATTGTTTATGGTGATTATCCGGATGATCTGCGAGCTTAAGGTATCCAGTTCATACAATCGGGGCGAATTTCCCGAATCATTATGGGTTATAAGCCTGTTCTTATAATAGATAAGCCCGGAAGATTCCGGAACATCTTCCGGTAAAGTCCCTACAATAGAAGCACTCGCCTGGGCATTTAAGAAAGCGACAGGGAAAAGAATACTTAAAATAAGTAACCTGAAAATCATAACACAAAGCTCCTGAAATATACAAAAATCAGGCACTGAATGGAAAATTACCCGATAACAAGACCTATTGCACCATAATCGGTAATCATCCTGCCAAATTATTTTCAGACAAATCAGGGTATTTTTACTATTTGTTTAACACTTTTAATTTTTTATTAAACAATAATGAGTCTAATTTTGTAAAAAACAGTTTAATGAAATTATATCAGCTGCATTCCCGACAAAACTTACCTATAACACCACAAGTAGCGTGGGCTTTTTTATCAAATCCCGCAAATTTAAAAGTCATCACGCCGGAACACATGGGTTTTCATATTTTAAACGGAGCCGACAGGGAGATGTTTCCCGGTCAGATTATCCAGTATAAGGTTTCCCCCTTTGCCGGAATAACGACCAAATGGGTTACCGAAATTACCCATGTAAAGGAAGGTGAATATTTTGTAGACGAGCAAAGGTTTGGCCCCTATGCGCTATGGCATCATAAGCACTTTATTAAACCTGTTCCCGGCGGAGTGGAAATGGAAGATGTTATTGATTATAAACTCCCATTTGGAATTTTAGGTCAACTTACCCATCCCATTCTGGTTAAAAAACAACTGAAAAAAATATTTGCCTACCGGGAAAAAAAGCTGGAGGAACTCTTCGGAAGTATGAAGGACTCCACTAATGAATTAAGTATGAAATCTATTTAAAAATGAAAAGAAATATAGTATTGATAGGAGGTTCTTATGGTATAGGTTTATCCATAGTAAAACAGCTACGGGAAAGCTGTACAATATATGTGGCCTCAAGAAGTACGGAAGGTTTAGAAGGCTATAACGTAAAACATATTCCATTCGACGCATTAACCGACTCCCTGGATCTTTCACTACTTCCGGAAGAAATTCACGGGTTTGTATATTGTCCGGGCAGCATTAACCTAAAACCTCTAAAAATGCTTAGCCTGGCTAATTTTGAGGAAGATATGCAACTGAACTTTTTTAGCATGGTAAGAGTTGTTAAAGACATCATAGGCAGAATGGCAGATAATTCAAGTATGGTGTTTTTTAGCACTGTAGCCGTAAGCACAGGCATGCCATTTCATACGAGTGTATCGGCGGCCAAAGGCGCTATAGAAGGCTTCGTAAAATCGCTTGCGGCAGAATATTCTCCTAAAGTTCGAATAAATGTCATTGCGCCCTCTCTTGTAGATACGCCATTGGCGGCTCGTTTATTAAATAATGACAGAAAAAAAGATAGTATGGCAGAACGCCATCCACTCAAACGGGTTGGCAACCCAGAAGATATTGCTAATATGGCGGAGTTTTTATTAAGTGATAAAAGTGGTTGGATTACGGGTCAGGTCATTGGGGTTGACGGGGGGTTGTCTACCCTCAATATTAATTAAATGTCTGAAAAAGTAAATATTTTTTGGTTTCGAAGAGACCTAAGGCTGGATGATAACGCAGGGCTTTATAATGCCCTTAACGCAGCTTATCCGGTGCTGCCAATATTTATTTTTGATGTTGAAATCCTCCATACACTTCCGGAGAATGATGCCAGGGTATCTTTTATTTATGATTCTTTGCAGGAAATGCGAAAACGGCTGAAAGAACGCAACCAGGGTTCAATTGGCATCTATTACGGCAGTCCGGTCGAGATTTTTAAAAAGCTAACCACTGAATACGATGTTGAGGCTGTCTATACTAATCGTGATTATGAGCCCTATGCTCAAAAAAGGGACAGGGAAATTGCAAAGAATCTAAAAGTATCGAATATTGAATTCAAATCTTTTAAGGACCAGGTAATCTTTGAAAAGGATGAAGTTGTTAAGGATAATGGTGAACCCTATGTGGTTTATACGCCCTATATGAGGAAGTGGAAACAAAAGTTCCAAACAGATAATCCGGCTATGGATTATGACTCCGCATCGCTGTTAAACAGGGTATATAAAAAAGTTGATTTACCAAATCCGGCATTAGAAGAGGTAGGCTTCAAAAGGTCTGATATAAAGGTTTCGCCTTATGAAATTTCTCCTTCGTTGATAAATTCATATGATAAAACCCGAAATTTTCCGGCCATTGAAAAAGGGACTTCCAAACTGGGTCCTCATTTGCGATTTGGAACCGTTTCAATTCGACAAATCGTTAAAAAAGCCCTGAAAGCAAGGGTTGAAGCTTTTTTAAATGAATTAATCTGGCGTGAATTTTTTATGCAAATTCTTTGGCATTTTCCCCATACCGTGCATAAAGCTTTCAAACCAAAATATGACAGGATTCCATGGCGAAATAATGAAAGGGAATTTGAAAAGTGGAAAAATGGGGAAACAGGATACCCTCTTGTTGATGCAGGAATGCGGGAACTAAATTCTACCGGATTTATGCATAACCGGGTGCGAATGCTGGTGGCCAGCTTTCTCTGTAAACACCTGTTGATAGACTGGCGCTGGGGTGAAGCCTATTTTGCTTTGAAACTACTGGACTTTGAATTAAGCAGTAATGTAGGAAACTGGCAATGGGCAGCCGGAAGTGGTGTTGATGCCGCCCCCTATTTCAGGATTTTCAATCCGCTTACGCAAGTAGATAAATTTGACAAACAAAAAGAATATATTAATAAATGGGTGCCAGATCTGCAGGAACTGACCTATCCCCAAATGATGGTAGACCATAAAATGGCCCGTGAGCGCTGCCTCAAAACATATAAAGAAGCTCTAAGCTGAAACCTGAAAGTCTGCTACTGATTGGAGTTTGACTTTTTAGCTGTATAACAGGCAAGACAGAATAAAAAAATGTATTTTTAGTGAATTGATTGGTTTTACCAAAAACATCTGTAAAAATATGAGAAAATTATTCTTTGGATTATTACTTATTCTGAGCTCTCTTGTCTCAGCTCAAAAAATAAGCAATAACAAAAAAGCTATTATACAATCCATAGAAAAACACAACAAAGAGTTAATCGCTATTAGTGATTCTATCTGGGGCCTTGCCGAAACCGCCTTCAATGAAACTCAATCTTCCGTTATCCTGTCAGACTATGCCGAAAAGAATGGCTTTACTTTGGAACGAGGGGTTTCCGGAATGCCAACTGCTTTTATAGCAACTTACGGAACAGGTAAGCCCGTTATAGGAATTCTAGGCGAATTTGATGCGCTTCCGGGAATTTCTCAAAAGGCACAACCAACCAAGGAAGCCTTGAATGAAGGAGCTGCCGGACATGGATGCGGGCATAATTTATTTGGAACAGCCAGTCTTGGAGCCGCTGTGGCGGTTAAAGAGCTAATAGAACAGGGTAAAATAAAAGGAACGATTAAGTTTTTCGGAACCCCTGCTGAAGAAAAATATTTTGGAAAGGTTTGGATGGTACGAGACGGTTTATGGGATGATGTAGACGTTAATTTAAGCTGGCATCCGGCAGACAATACTGAAGCCGATGCTCAAAGCACGCTGGCCCTTGTTGATTTTAAAGTTGAATTTTTTGGTCAGGCGGCACACGCTTCTGCTGATCCCTGGAATGGAAGAAGTGCTTCCGACGCCCTGGAAATATATACAACAGGAATTAATTATTATCGCGAACATATAAAGCCAACAGTACGGATTCATTATCATATTCAAGATGGTGGCCAGGTTGTAAATGTAGTGCCTGACTATTCCAAACTTTGGGTACGGGTAAGGGACACCAAGCGAAGCGGCGTACTGCCGGTTTACGAAAGAGTTCAGAAAATGGCTGAAGGTGCGGCAATAATGGCAAATGTGGATTATAAGATTTCACTGATTTCCGGAATCTATGAAGTCCTGGTAAACAGGTCCGGGGAAGAGATCATGCAAAAAAATTTAGAATATTTGGGTGACATTACTTACTCGGAAGAAGAACAGGCCTTTGGTAAAAAAATTCAGGAGATTACGAAAAAACCTCAGGTGGGCATGGATAGCAAAATTAATCCGTTGAAAGAGACCAAAGAAAATCCCGGGGGTGGCTCAACAGATGTTGGCGATGTAAGCTGGAATGTTCCGAATATAAATTTAAGTGTTACTGTAGCACCAAAAGATACCCCCTGGCATTCATGGGCCGTAGTGGCATGTGGCGGGATGAGTATTGGCCACAAAGGCATGACGTATGCTGCCAAAGCGTTAAGCATGACCGCCGTTGATCTTTTCGAAGATCAGAAATTAATTGAAAAAGTTAAGAACGAGTTTAAAGAACGGAAGGGCGATGAGGTTTATATGGCAAATATACCTCCCGGCCCGCCTCCCGTAGGAGATAATTACTAATAACTTTTTAATAATCCTAAATAAAATAATGGCAGAAAGAGAAATAGTAAAAGAATATGCAAACGGGGATTTCATTGTGGTATGGAAACCTAAGAAATGCATTCATTCGGCTATATGTGTCAATACTTTGCCGAAAGTTTATGATCCTGATAAAAAACCATGGATTGAACCAAAAAATGCATCTATCGATGAATTAAAATCGCAAATAGACAAATGTCCTTCAGGGGCACTAACTTATTATATTAAAGGAGAAACAGAAAATTTAGAAGATATGTCAGATAATACACGAGTAGAAGTAATGGCAAATGGGCCACTGTTGGTACACGGTACTTTAGAAGTAAAGGATGCAAGTGGTAAGACTGAAAGCAAAAGCGGGGTAACTGCTTTGTGCCGATGCGGTGCATCAGACAATAAGCCTTATTGCGATGGGGCTCATAAGAAAATTGACTTTGCAGGATAAAGTAAATAATATATTATTATAATCGAGGCGAGTGGAATTGAAGCTCACGGCATTAACAAATCCCTGATTATTATGAATTCAATTTTTAATAAAACTCTGGTAATTCTATTTATTATGGGTTCTTTACAAAGTTTTGGACAAGCATCGCAGCTTAAATCAATGCTAGAGATTTTCTCACTCGAAACCGGTGAGAGAAAGGTAATTTACGAAGAAATGGGGCACTTTGAGGCACCTAACTGGAGTAAGGATGGTAACTCCTTAATTCTCAATCAAAATGGTCTCTTATACAGAATAAAAACCGATGGGAGCTCAAAGGAACAAATAGACACAGGATCGGCCGTTAAATGCAATAATGACCACGGAATTTCTCCCGATGGCACCATGCTGGCAATTAGCAATAATGATCCTATTGAGGGGGTAACATCCGGCACTTCCCGTATCTATACATTACCTATTGAAGGGGGTATCCCTAAACTTGTGACCCCGAAATACCCTTCTTACTGGCATGGATGGTCTCCTGAGAGTGATGCTGTTGTGTATACAGCAAGTCGTGACAATAATTTTGATATCTATAGGATTTCTATTCATGGAGGGAATGAGGAGCGCCTTACAAATAGTGCCGGATTGGATGATGGCCCGGAATATTCACCGGATGGATCTTACATTTACTACAATTCAATGCAATCCGGGTCTATGGAAATTTGGAGGATGAAAGCCAATGGCAGCGAAAAAGAACAGTTGACTAACGATGCATATTCCAATTGGTTTGCCCACCCATCGCCGGATGGAAAGTATTTTGTTTTTATTTCCTATCTGGAAGACCAGGGAGATCGTCATCCACCTTTAAAAGATGTGGCATTGCGCCTTTATGATCTCAATACTAAGGAAATTAAAACTCTTTGCTTTTTTACAGGAGGGCAGGGAACCATAAACGTTCCCTCCTGGTCACCAGATAGCAAACATTTTGCATTTGTTTCTTATAACAATAAATAATCCAATCTTTTTAAGTATCCATTAAAACAGCCAAAATCTTTTCCAATGAAAAAACTCATACTCTTACTATTCATATGTTATTTTTCAAATTCTTATGCGCAGGACTTTGACTTTCAATACGATCACTATTCGTTTGTAGTTACCGACCTTAAGAAGACAGGAGATTTCTATGCCAATATCCTGAAATTAAAAGAAATCCCCCATCCTTCTGCATCAAAAGGGTTTAGATGGTTTAATATTCATGGGAATTCTCAATTACACCTGATAGAAAAAGATTCGGTTATCAGACTAAATAATAAAAGTGTCCATCTTTGCCTTGCTACCAAAAACATGGATGGCCTTATCTCCTATCTGGAAGAGAAAGATATCCCCTACTGGGATTGGCCCGGGAAAAAGAATGCTGTTACAGACCGGGCAGATGGCGTAAGACAAATTTATATTAAAGATCCGGAAGAAAATTGGGTCGAAATTAATACTGCAGCCCATGAATAAAGGGTTTCCATTTCTTTTGATATCGATATTCAAAATCCTCTTGTAAAATTACTAAAACATTAAAACTTACTACAATGAGCATCCCTGTTAGTCGTATTTTTCCTTTGGGTTTCCCATGGGAAACTCAAGATCCTTTTTTATTCTGTGTTTATCATTTAGATCATTATCCAAAGGGCAATAATGCAATGGAACCTGCAGTTTCCCTTGAAGGACGTAATCTGGGTAATGACTTCACATTAAAGGATGGCTGGAGAATGTATCACGGACATACCATTCCCGGGTTTCCCTATCATCCTCACCGGGGTTTTGAAACAGTTACTATTGTGAATAAAGGATTTTGTGATCATTCAGATTCACTGGGAGCTGCCGGTAGATTCGGGCAGGGCGATGTGCAATGGATGACTGCAGGCAGGGGCGTACAACATTCAGAAATGTTCCCTTTGCTGAATACAGACCGGGATAATCCCTTAGAATTATTTCAAATTTGGATTAACTTGCCTAAAGCAGATAAATTTGTTGAACCGCATTTCAAGATGCTCTGGCATGAAGATATCCCCCTGGTCAGGATAAATAATACTACGGTAAAAATAATAGCGGGAAACTTCAAAGGAACCCAAGCACCGGAGCCGGCACCCAATTCGTGGGCTGCTAATTCAGATCATGAAGTAGCCATTTGGAATATCCATATGGATGAAAACGAAAAGTTTGATTTACCTCCGGCATCTGCAGGTTTGAAACGCACCCTCTATTATTATGAAGGGCATGAAGTTTCAATTGAGGGGCAGATAGTTAAACCGGATCATGGCGTGGAGCTTATCTCAGATGCCGAAATTACTATAAAAAATGGCGGTGAGAAATCGCACTTTTTGCTGCTGCAGGGGAAACCTATAAATGAGCCGGTAGCAAAGTACGGTCCCTTTGTTATGAATACTCAGGAGGAAATTCAGCAAGCTATGGAGGAATACAGGCTTACTCAATTTGGCGGCTGGCCCTGGCCACATGCAGACAACGTTCATCCCAGGGAAAAAGGAAGGTTTGCTAAATACCCTGATGGAGAAGTTGTTGAACGTTAATTACTTTTTTAAGAATTAGTTTAGGGTATTTATTTAAACTAATACTTCAATAACTATTTTAAGTTAACCTATTGAAAATCCCGGTGCCAGCAAGTTCTCTGCTTTGCCCGGATTGCGTTTCAGATACGCGGCAATAAAAGGGCATAATGGTGCCATTTTAAATTTGTTTTCTTTAAGATATTCTAGAGTTTTAGCCACAATAATTGCTCCCAGACCATTCCCTTCAAGGGAGGGCGGGACTTCTGTATGGGTAAGGTAAATAATATTATTTTCGGCCTGGATATATTCTATAAATGCAATTTCATCCTTGATGTGCAATTCAAACCTTTTCTTTGGACCTGAAACGTTATTAATAAGGGGTAGATTTTCCCACACTGGATTTTTCATTTACAAGGTTTTAATTCTGTAGCGTTTCCCGGGAATTCCGCATATTCAATTCCCTATTGTATCCTTTCAATCCTTGCACCAATAGCCCTGAGTCGGTTATCAATATCCTCATAACCCCTGTCTATCTGTTCAATATTGTGTATAATGGACGTTCCTTTTGCACATAGAGCAGCAATTAAAAGAGATACTCCGGCTCTTATATCAGGGGAAACCATTGTAGTTGCCTTTAAAGTAGACTTAAAGTCGTGGCCAATTACTGTAGCCCTGTGTGGATCGCAAAGTATTATTTTTGCTCCCATATCTATCAATTTATCCACAAAGAACAAACGGCTTTCAAACATTTTTTGATGCACGAGCACCTCGCCCCTGGCCTGGGTGGAAATTACAAGGATAATACTTAACAAATCAGGTGTAAGTCCGGGCCACGGAGCATCTGAAATTGTTAATATGGACCCGTCAATATAATTATGGATTTTATAACCATCTTCATGTGCGGGTATATAAATATCGTCTCCCCTTTTTTCCAAAGAAATACCAAGTTTCCTGAAAACGGAAGGAATCTGCCCAAGGTCGTCCCAACTAACATTCTTTATCGTTAATTCACTTTTGGTCATGGCTGCCAATCCTATCCAACTGCCAATTTCTATCATGTCTGGCAGCATGGTATGTTCTGTGCCTTTCAATTTCGTAACCCCGTCAATCACCAATAAATTAGAACCAATCCCCGAAATTTTTGCGCCCATTCTGTTTAGCATCTTGCACAATTGCTGCAGGTAGGGTTCACATGCAGCATTGTAAATAGTAGTCTGCCCATCGGCCAGAACGGCTGCCATAACAATGTTGGCGGTACCTGTAACCGATGCTTCATCTAAAAGCATATAAGTGCCTTTTAGTTTTTTGGCTTCTACCCCATAAAAGTGTTCCTCTTTATTGTATCGGAATTTTGCGCCCAGTTTAATAAATCCTTCAAAATGTGTATCCAATCTGCGCCTGCCTATCTTGTCACCTCCCGGCTTAGGAATGTATCCCTGCCCATATCTGGCAAGCAATGGGCCGACCAGCATTATAGAACCCCGTAATCCCCTGCCATCAGATTTAAACTGTTCAGATTGCAGATAGGACAGATTTATATCATCTGCTTTAAAGGAATAAGAGCCTTTGCCCTTTTTTTGAATTTTTACTCCCAGGTCTTCAAGCAGGGTGATTAATTTATTGACGTCGAGGATATCCGGAATATTATGGATAACAACCTCTTCAGGGGTGAGTAATACTGCGCAAAGAATCTGAAGTGCCTCATTTTTTGCGCCTTGTGGAGTTATTTCTCCATGAAGTTTATGACCGCCCTCTATTTTGAATGTACCCATTTAAGCAAGAAGTATTTAATATCGCTTTTTACCTCTGCCAGAATTTCGCTGACTCTTTTTTGAAGATCCGGTTCTGTTGGATTTTGAAATCCGGCTTTTAAGAAACTGTCCGCTATCCGTAAGGCTCACACCATCGGATGCCAAATCTATTTTGCCATGACTTAACTCATAGAGGTGCTTAAAAATAGCCTTGTCCTCTACCGTATCCTTATTCCAGTTAAGGTAGCATTTCTTCATGTGATTTGCTATCGCATACTCCAATCCTGCCCGTTTATCGCCTTCATCCCATCCAATAGCCACATCAATCATTCGCTTTATATTGTTCCCGTAAAAGCGGTATTTAGGATGATTTTGAGGGTATTCCAAGGGTTCGGGTCTTGCTTGCAATAATTCTTTTGAAGTTATGGGGAAAGGTGATTCAACATCCAGCTTAAAGTCAGACATAATAAACAATTGATCCCAAAGTTTATGCTGAAAGTCAGGAACATCCCTCAAATGTGGTTGAAGGTTACCCATGACACTAATAATAGCCTTTGCTACTTCATTTCTCTTCTCATCGTCTTCAATGGAAACGGCATGATCCACCATTTTCTGAAAATGACGGCCGTATTCGGGAATAATAAGCTTTTCGCGCTCAGTATTGTATTCTAAGTTTTCTACTGTATTCAAATTTCTATGTAATTCTGATTAAATATGTAAAGGAAGTATATCTATAACGGTGGCAAATTAGGAAAATTATCCCAGTTATCCCAGTTTACAAAGATATTACGCCCTCAATGAGGCCAACTTCTTTATATTTCTCTATAACCGCATCAGGATTTGCAAGATTTACCATAATGGAAAGGCTCGTATATTTACCCTTGCTGGATTGTTTGGATTCAATTACTGCCCCGGTATTATCAAATATCACCTCTATTTGAGTGATCTTATCACGATCTGTTGGTACTATGAATTTATACAGGTAATCTGAAGGCCAGCTATTGCTTTTAAGCAATTCTTCTTTTAGCCTAAGGTAAAAATCGTCCGATTTCTCAGTATCCATTTAAAAGTTTTTACAAATATAAAGCTTCACAATCAATTTTTTAAGCTTGCCTGCATTGATTACTTTTGTGAGTGTAAAATTTAATGTTTGAAATCGAAAAAGGTAGTTATTACTGGTGGGCCGAGCACAGGAAAAACGGTCATTATACAACATCTTGAAGCTATTGGACATCATTGTTTTCATGAGATCGTTAGAACAATGACTCTTGAAGCAAAAAAAGAGGGTGATCCTGAATCCTTTGTTTCAAATCCGCTTACTTTTGTCAAAGATCCTTTCGAATTTAACCAACGGATTCTTAACGGCAGGATGCAACAGTACAGTAAATCTAAATCTGTTAAAAGTTCCTGTGTTTTTTTTGATCGTGGTATTCCGGATGTACTGGCTTACATGGATTATTTTAACCAAAGCTACACCCTTGAATTTGAAGAAGCCTGCACCAGCAGAAGATATGATAAAGTTTTGATACTGCCGCCATGGGAAAAGATCTATGTATCTGATAATGAAAGACTGGAAAGTTTTGAGGAAGCTATTGAAATTCACGATCACCTGGAGCGTACCTATATTAAATATGATTATTACCCGGTCCGGGTCCCAACCGGTACCGTAAAAGATCGTATATCTTTTATTTTAAACGAGTTGAAGGAAAGTAATTAATGAAGGACCCGCAAGAAATCTTAAAAAAATATTGGGGATATCAAAATTTTAAAGGGTCTCAGAAACCTATTATAGATGCTGTGTTGTCTGGTAAAGATGTGCTTGCACTTTTACCAACAGGGGGAGGAAAATCTTTATGTTATCAAATTCCGGCCATGGCCTTTGAGGGATTATGTATTGTGGTTTCGCCTTTGATAGCCCTTATTCAAAACCAGGTACAGCAATTAAAGGATTCAGGGATTAAATCTGTTGCCCTGACAGGAGGTATTTCCAAAGAAGAATTAAATAATCTGTTAGACAACTGTGTTTATGGGAATTACAAATTCTTATACCTGTCTCCGGAGCGTTTGCAACAGGAAATTGTAAAAGACAGGATTGCCCAAATGCAGATTAGCCTTTTGGCAATAGATGAGGCGCATTGTATATCTGAATGGGGAAATGACTTTCGACCTGCCTATTTAAATTGTGCGCTATTGCGGGATATAAAGCCCGAAGTTCCGGTAATTGCTCTTACGGCTACAGCTACGGCAAAAGTTGCTGATGATATTACACAGAATCTTCGGTTTAAAGAGTATCAGGTATTCAAAGATTCATTTAACAGGAAAAATATATATTTTGGGGTTATTTGGGAAGAGGATAAACAGCGGCGCTTATTTGAATTATGCAAAAATTCTGATAAAAGTGCCATTGTCTATGTGCGCAGCAGAAAAATGACACAGGTACTTACTTCTTATCTGCAAAGAAAAAATATATCCGCGACCTATTACCACGGAGGCATACCAAAAGAAGAAAAGGAAAAGAAACTAACTATGTGGCTTAGCAATGAAGTAAGAATAATGGTGGCCACAAATGCTTTTGGAATGGGAATCGATAAAGCCGATGTATCCCTGGTAATTCATTATCAAATACCGGAAAGCATAGAGAACTACTATCAGGAAGCAGGAAGAGCGGGCCGTAACGGACTGCCCGCAGAAGCGATTTTAATAACTAACAAGGATGATGAAATACAACTAAAAAATCAGTTTTTGAAGGTATTGCCTGATATTACCTTTTTGAAATTACTTTACAATAAGCTAAATAATTATTTTCAAATACCTTATGGAACACTGCCTGAAGAAACCTTTCAGTTCCGGTTTGAAGAATTCTGCCATCACTATGAACTTAATTCGGCAATGGCATACAACGGGTTACGCGTTCTTGATCAGAATTCGGTAATATCTTTATCACAGAATTTTTCACGTAATACAACCGTTCAATTTTTAGTTTCTAAAAAGGATCTTCTGGACTATTTGGAGAGATATCAGCGACTTGCACCATTAGTGCAAACTATTTTAAGGACATATGGGGGAATTTTCGATTTTGAAACGAAAATAAATACGTTGTTGATTTCGAAAAAAGCAGGGCTCCCGGAAGATAAAATAGTAAATACCCTTGCTCAACTGGAGAAAGATAAGATCATAGATCTGAAGGCAAAAAACAGAGATCTGGAGCTTGTATTCCTGGTACCAAGGGAAGATGACTTAACAATTAATAATTTTTCTCAAAAGGTTGAAATGCAATTGCAGACCAAAACAAGCAAAGTAGCTAGTATGCTTGCTTACATTAATAATAACCGCGTTTGCAGAAATCGTCAGTTACTATCCTACTTTGGAGAAAAGAGCGACCAGAATTGCAATAATTGTGATGTCTGCAATACTCCGGAAAAACTGGATAAACAAAACTTTCTTGAAATAAAAAGCGATATAATTTCACTGCTAGAGCAGAGAGAAAGCAGTTCGAGGACTATTATTCAGGATTTACCGCAAAATGAACTTTTGATATTGCGAGTACTTCAAAAATTACTTGAAGATGGAAATATTAGTATAAATTCAAAAAATGAATATAAGCTGCTAAGATGAGAAACTTGAGAATTGTATTTATGGGAACCCCGGATTTTGCAGTTGCAACACTAGATATGCTGGTGCAAAAGGGCTATCAGGTTGTCGGCGTAATTACTGCACCCGATAAACCTGCGGGAAGAGGTCGCAAATTACATGAATCTGCGGTTAAGCAATATGCCAAAAAAGCCGGTCTGCATATTATGCAGCCCAACAATCTAAAGGATAAGGTATTTCTTGATGATCTGGGTTCACTAAAGGCCAACCTTCAAATTGTGGTAGCGTTCAGAATGCTGCCAAAAGAGGTATGGGCAATGCCCGAATATGGAACATTTAACCTTCATGCTTCATTATTACCTCACTACAGAGGGGCGGCCCCCATTAACTGGGCTATTATTAATGGTGAGAGGGAAACAGGTGTTACTACTTTTTATATCAATGAGAAAATAGATACAGGAGAGCTTATTCTTCAGGAAAAAACTAAAATTGGACCAGAAGATACTGCGGGCGATTTACACGACAGATTAATGAATATGGGAGCCCAACTTGTTTTAAAAACGGTATCCCTTATTGAAAATGACCAGGTAGTAACACAAAAACAACCCCAGGAAAGCCAATTTAAAACTGCAGATAAACTAAATAAGGAAACCTGTAAAATAAATTGGGAAGAATCCGCTAGGAAAATCTATAATCATATCAGGGGTTTAAGTCCGTTCCCAACTGCGTGGACCAATTTGAAAAATAACGATGAATTAATTCCAATTAAAATATACAAGTCTAAATGGCAAAAAGAAGCACATAATTTTAAGCCTGGAACTATAAAGTCCACTAAAAAGGAATTAAAAGTTGCAACTCCCGGGGGTTATATTTACCTATTGGAATTGCAACTGCCAGGCAAGCGAAAAATGGCTGTTGGGGATGTTTTAAATGGTCTGAAAATCAAGGAATCGGCCTATATGACCTAAAGGCCCGTTACCATTGGGCTGGGAGAATCACCCAAAAAAGGCCAACTTTATCAACAAACGTTTTAAGTTATCAACAAAAACGTTGATTTACCCCAGTTTTACTTGTCTTAACCGCAAATCCGTATAAATTTGTTTAAGCTTAAAATTATTTAACAACAATTAATTTAATTAAATTATGAACAAAACAGAATTAATTGATGCCATGGCAGCTAGTGCAGGCATCACTAAAGCAGCAGCAAAAAAGGCTTTGGAGTCTTTCTTAGGTAATGTAGAAGGTTCTCTTAAGAAAGGGAATAGAGTATCTCTAGTAGGTTTTGGATCCTGGTCTGTGTCTAGAAGAAATGCTAGAGAAGGCAGAAACCCTTCTACAGGTAAGACTATTCAAATTCCAGCTAAGAATGTAGTTAAATTTAAAGCAGGTTCGGATTTAAGCAGTGCTGTAAACTAAGCCATCCTTTAAAAATATATGAAAGCGCTCCCAATTTCGGGGCGCTTTTTTAATTTATAGTGCTTTTTGTTATTAAATAGATTTATCTTATTTTAGATTGTACTAACAAAGTTATGATAAGTTTAAAGCCTCAAAAAGGGAAATTACTAATTGCAGAACCGGCACTGACAGGAGATGTTTCTTTTAACCGGTCTGTTGTCCTTTTGGCTGAGCATAATGATGAAGGTTCTGTAGGTTTTATTCTTAACAAACCCTTGAATTATGATATCAGCGATCTTGTTGAGGGCATAGACGTCCCTTTTCAGATATTCAACGGGGGTCCGGTAGAACAGGACAATCTATATTTTATTCACAAAGTACCCCACCTAATTGACAATAGTATTGAAATCTCGAATGGAATTTTTTGGGGTGGAGATTTTGATAAAACTGTACAACTCATTAACCAAAAAGTAATCACGAACGCGGACATTAGATTTTTTCTCGGTTATTCCGGCTGGTCTTCACTGCAACTAGATCAGGAGCTGGATTCGAAATCATGGATTGTTGTAAAGAATAAATACGAGAGCAATATCATTGAAAAATCTACACTTGAATTCTGGAGAGAAAAAATGCTGGAACTAGGTGGCGATTATTTATTGTGGTCCAATGCCCCCGAAAATCCAGGCCTTAATTAAATCTCGCAGCAGCATTTAATTTACCCAGTATATCCCTGGCTACTATATTCCCGAAAGTTTTCTTTCTGTATTTTGAAATTGGCTGTATTCCATTGCGGCTGTTTGTGATAAACAGTTCATCGGCTTGTTGTAGTTCAAATGGGGAAATTGACTCTTCCAGACATTCATACGTGTCAACTTTGTTAAGAATATCCAGAATCTTTTTTCTTATTATTCCCTTAATACAGCCGTCTCCCAAAGGTGGTGTTCGCAAAACATTGCCTTTTACAAGGAAAATATTTCCATCTAGCGCCTCCGCGACAGATTTGGTATCATTGAGCATCAAACAATTGTGATACCCGTTTTCCTTTGCATAAATACTACCCACTACATTCAGGATTCTATTGTTGGTCTTAAGATTGGAAAGCATGTTTTTGCTCAACGTAAAATCTTTAAATAATTCCACCTCATAACTTTCCTCTTTTAAGATATAATATGGATTCGTCAGAGGATCTGCGGAAATAAGATAAGATACATCATTGCTTTCCGGTGTATATAAGCCTCCGTTTTTTCTAAAAACGGTAATCCTTATTTTAGCTGACCTGGTTTTTTGTTCTTCCGGAAGTAGCATTAAAATTTGCCCTTCCAAAAATTCCATCGTAAAAGACATGGGTATCTCCATCCTCAAAATCCGCATGGCCGACATTAGACTTAAATAATGATCTTCCCAGAAGATAAGCTTTCCGTTCACAACCCTAAGCGTTTCAAATAGGGCATCGCCAAAAAGCAATCCCCTGTTATTCACATTGAGATAAAGTTCTTTGTCATCTACTATTTGTCCGTTGTAATTAACCATAAAAAAAGGCCTTGAAAATCAAGGCCAAATATACTGTTAATATTGATTTAATATTACTTTGAACCTAACACTTGTTTAAGATCCGAGACCTGGTTGGTCCATAACATCTTTGCTTCGTCAATCTCATCCTCTTCAGCAAAATCCGTTATAAAAAGAGAAACATCTTTTGTAATTTCATCTACTATAATCCGCATCTCAAAAAAACTATCATCCTCACTCTCGGCCCAGCTAAACTTAACAAACTCATCGCTTTTCTTTTTCAATAGTTTGGCCTGCTCTTCAGAGCCATCCCACATGAAATTAAAAATTTCGCCACGGGAATTCACATTGTCTGCAAACCATTCAGACAGTCCTGATGGTGTTGACAGATACTGGTATAACAACTGGGGGGAGGACTGTATTACAAACTCAATTTCAAATTTTAATTTATCACTCATTCCACAACATATTTAGGTTGGACAATATATATATTTATATATGATAAAAAAATAAAACTGACATATTAATTTTGATCACTGAATTTTGACGGACAAGAAATTAACCTTTATATTTGCAGCCATTTTGAAATCTATGGCGAGGTAGCTCAGGTGGTTAGAGCGCAGGATTCATAACCCTGAGGTCGGGAGTTCAAGTCTCCCTCTCGCTACTTATTAAAACAATAAACCCAGGGTTTCCATCCTGGGTTTTTTTGTACATTACTACTTGTGGGCTTTCGAATCTTTGAAAGGCATGAGAGGGGATTAAAGACAAAGCGCTTTTTTTTGTTATAAAGCACTGGTATCAGGAGGGAACAGCTCGTTACCAAAAAAGGAAGAAATATTGAAATCCATTGAACTGTAATTAAAAAAAAATAAGGTTAGTACAAGCTTAAAATGATAATAACTAACTTCGGCCATAGGACAATGAACTTATTTTATAAGTCCGATTTGTGCAATTTTTATAAAACTTAACTAACACAAGAATTTATCTCACCTTTCCATATTATGAAAAACTATTTATTTACTGCCTTGTTTATCCTTTTTACACTAACATCATTCTCTCAGGAACAAACCGAAAAAAAGGAATTGCCGTTGGGCGAAATATTTACTTCCACCCAATCTGTCTCAATTAATGGCAGAACTATAAATCTGGATACTGAAACAGGTACAGTTCAACTGCGGGATGAAAATGATAAGCCAATTGCATTATTTGGCTTCACACATTATAAGAAAGCAGGCTCAAATGAAAACAGACCCATCGTTTTTGCTTTTAATGGGGGGCCTCTGTCAGCATCCTTCTGGTTACACTTTGGAATTTTAGGCCCAAAGCGGGTTGAAATAAATGACCCGGACTACACAAAGCCTGCTCCTTATAAATTTGTCAACAATGAGTTTTCAATTCTGGATAAAGCCGATTTAGTTATGATAGATCCAATTGGTGTTGGCTTTAGTAAACCCATAGGCGAGTCAAAATGGAAAGATTTCTGGGGAGTAGATCAGGACATACGAAGTATCGGACTTTTTATAGAACAATTTATTATCCGGTCCGAAAAATTTAACGCTCCCAAATATTTGTTGGGTGAAAGTTATGGGACCTTTAGAAATGCTGGTCTGGTAAAGTTTTTACAGGATAAAGGTATCGCTATGAACGGAGTAATTATGGTTTCCGCCGTGTTTGAATTACAGCATTTACTTTTTGGCCCGGGGGATGATATTTCATATTTAGTACATTTTCCTACCTATGCTTCCACTGCATGGTATCATAATAGGGTAAAAGATAAGGGGGAAAATCTGGAATCATTTTTAAATAATGTACGCAGTTTCACTGAAGAGGATTACGCATCAGCTCTTCTTAAAGGAGATAAACTGACTGCAGCTGAAAAAGCGGTTATTGCACAAAAACTAGAAGATTTTTCGGGTTTAAGCAAGGACTATTGGTTAAAGGCTGATTTACGCGTTACGAATGGTGAGTTTTTTCAGGAATTATTTCGCAAAGAAGGCCTTACCGTGGGCAGGCTGGATTCCAGATTTACTGGTATCAATGAAGATCTGCTATCTCAGGTTGCCTTGACCGATCCCCAGGGAGATGCTATTTCTCCACCCTACATTGCAGCCTACAAAGACTATTTATATAATGATTTGAAGGTTAGAAAAGATTTGAGCTATATCACAACGACAGGTTCAAGAAAAGATTTTAAATGGGACTGGAATCATAGCGGAAATATAATTTGGAATGCGCAAGTCGCTGTAAGCACTTTGCCTGATATGACTTCCGCAATGAAAAGAAATCCAAATCTAAAAATACTTATTCTCAATGGATATTACGATTTGGCAACCGTCTTTTATGGCGTAGAACATTCTATAAATCATATGGGTTTGGATGCTGACTTAAAGAAAAACATCATCATGAAATATTACGAAGCGGGTCATATGATGTATATACATGAGCCATCCATGGAAAAGTTCAAAAAAGATGTGGATGAATTCATTGACCAAACTTCAAATTAATATAAAATAGACGGTAACATGCTTGAAATTATATATGAAAAAAATAGGGTTAATTGGGGGAATGAGCTGGGAGTCTTCCCTGGTTTATTATAAAATCATAAATGAGAGGGTACGTGAAATTTCAGGAGGATTTCACTCAGCTAAGTGTATTATGGAGTCCGTTGATTTCGCTGAAATAGAAAAACTACAACATAAAGGCGACTGGGAATCTCTAAATAGCATTATGGTTGACGCTGCAGGGAATTTAGAAAATGCCGGAGCTGAACTTATTATATTATGCACAAATACAATGCATTTATGTTCTGTAGAGATAATAAAAAATGTGAATCTTCCTTTTTTGCATATTGCGGAAGCAACCGGAAAAAAAATTAAATTAGAAAAACTCAAAAAAGTGCTATTGCTTGGAACCAAATTTACAATGGAAAAGGATTTTTTCAGGGAAATTCTAAGAAACGATTTTGATATCGAAGTAATCATACCCAATGAAATGGATCGGGAAATTGTTCATAAGATAATATATAAGGAACTCGTTCATGGAAAAATAGAATCCTCATCAAAAAGAACGTATCAGAGAATAATCAATGATTCAATAAAAAATGGTGCTGAAGGTGTAATATTGGGCTGTACGGAAATTCCATTATTAATAAAAAGTCGTGATGTAACTATCCCCACGTTTGATACTACCAGAATTCACGCCGAAAGTGCCGTGGAATTTGCTTTAAATTAGCGGGAGGATGACAGTTGCAATCACTTGATTTACGGCATAAAGGTTCATCATACTTTAAACCTGAACAAATCGTAACGAAATCATTTTAAGTTCTTGAAAACATCTGTATCAAATAACATATATTGCAGTAAAGAATAAAATCAAAATAATAGCCGAGATAGTAATAAATTCTGACTTTGTAGCCGGCTTTAGCTTTCTTGAAACTTGACGGGAAGTTGCCACGCAATCAGTTAGTATTTTTATACCAAAGGTTATAGCCAATATATAAAATGAATAAACTTACAGCCTTTTCAACTTTTACGATACTGTCTTTCTACGTCAGTGTATGCCAAGTAGCTGATCAACAAGTAAATATCGATATAGAAGAACTGACAATCGTCGGGATTCACAAGGCATATGCTGATGGCTCTTACAACAGTCAAAATTTAGTTGAAGCATATTTATCTGCTATCGGGGAAGCTGATGACGAAATCAATGCCATTACCATCATAAATCCAAATGCGCTGCACACAGCCAAGGCTCTTGATCAGGAATACCAGAAGACAAAAGTATTACGCCCGCTACATGGCATTCCAATTATTGTAAAAGACAATATTAATACTATCGGATTGCCAACAAGTGCCGGAGCTTTTGCACTTCAAGATTTTATTCCAGAGGAAAACGCTTTTGTTATAAAAAAATTAGTAGAAGCTGGAGCAATAATACTTGCAAAATCAAACATGGCTGAATGGGCCTTTTCTCCTATGCATACTGAAAGTTCTACGGGTGGCATAACCCGCAATCCTTACAACCTCGATTATGTCCCGGCGGGATCAAGTGGAGGAACCGCTGCAGCTATTTCTGCCAATCTTGCGGTAGGGGGTTTAGGTACTGATACGGGCAACTCCATTCGCGGACCATCTTCACATAATTCACTTGTGGGATTCAGGACTACACTTGGGTTAATCAGCAGAGAAGGTATCGTTCCCTTGTTTTTAAGAAATGATGTGGTAGGCCCCATGTGTCGTAATGTTGAAGATGCCACACGGATTATGGAAGTTATGGCAGGATTTGATTCAAAAGACCCTATCACTAAAAACTCTTTAGGTAAAACACCTGATAATTACAGGAAATATTTGGTAAAGAATGGTTTAGAAGGCACCAGAATTGGCATACTTAGGGAACTTAGCGATCATGAAGCAGATCCAGACATAAAGGCTTTATTTGAAAATGCAATTTCAGATTTAGATTCATTAGGTGCGGAAATCATTGATCCGTTTGTAATTCCTGATTTTGCAATCCTGAGACAAAACCAATGGTGCGCTACCTTCCGAACCGATGTGGAGTCCTTTTTAGCAACCTATGTGAAAAGAGATACTGTTAAAACTTTGGAGGATATTATTAGAATTGGAACCACCTCAGAATTTTCCGGTAATCGCCTGGCAACTTTTGCCGGCAATAATGGCAGGTGGGGGGGCCAGGAAACGGAATGTTTGGATGCCTATCAGGACCAACTGAGAATCGCGTTTAGAGAAGCAATTGAAAATGCTATGGATTCTTTAAAACTAGATGCCATTATCTACCCTTCTTGGAATAACAAACCTGCACTTATTGATCACTTTCAGGATGAGTATAAAGGAGATAATAGTCAAGTTATAGCACCTCATACAGGACAGCCTGCTTTCACAGTTCCGATGGGCTTTAGTAATGGTAATTTGCCAGCAGGGCTTCAATTTCTGGGAAGGATGTACGATGAGCCTACTTTAATAAAACTAGCATATTCATATGAACAGGGAACAAAGTTTCGAAAACCGCCAAAACTTAAAAAAAAGCTGTAAAAAAAGATAAAATGCATTAAAGCACATTTTATACGCACTGTTAGCAGTAATTTCCGACGAAATTTTATCCGGAATAATTTTAAAACACGATTTTATGAAAAAAATAAAAAAGACTATTTTACAACAACAAATACTTCTTTTATACTTTCTTCTACAGATAATTAGTGGTTTAGGACAAGGTAATGATAAAACAGAAACTGGTTTCATAAACGCCAGTCCAATAGATAATTTACCCCCATATATAAAACTTGTAAGCGGTTTTGGGGAACGTCCGGATTGGTCTCATGATGGCCGATTCATTCTTTTTTTAGATAAACCAATGGGCGAAGTATATGAATTGGAATTAGCAACCGGAATAATACGTCCAAAAACCAGACATTTTAATCATTACGGTTTTACCAGGGCCATGTATTTATCAAATGGCGACATTCTACTTTCCGGTCCAAATGCGCTCTTTGATCCTACAGATAATGAGGAAAGAGATAAAGCACGTGACCTTACCTGGTTGTATGTAATGGATAAAAGTGGTGAAACACCCCCGGTTCCTTTAAATACTCTTTGTGCTGAAGGGCCAGCTGTTTCCAGAAATAAGATGAGAATAGCCTGGACACACAGAGATCGCCAATTACCTGAGTTGGGAAAAAATAGGGCAAAGCTATTAATGGCTGAAATAATTTATCAAGATGGAATACCCAAATTAGCCAATGAAAGAGTGATTTTTGATTCAAAGCAGTTACCTTTTTCACTGGGTCATGCAAGTCTTGAAACACAAAATCTTGTTCCACCAGAAGATATAAAAGTCACATTTGCTGTTTATACTATTAATAATGGAAATAATACCGATGTTTATATGGTAGATAGCGAAACCGGCGAATACAGAACTATCACTAACTCTCCCTGCTGCTACGATGAGCCGGAAGGAATATTTCCTGACGGTTTACATACTCTGGTCGAACACGGACCCTCCGACAAAAATGCCTGGCCACTGCTTGATCTGTATAAATTGAAATTAGATGGATCAGGTGAAATGCAAAGACTAACTTATTTCACTGACTATAAGGGCTACAAGGCCAATCAGGGAGTAATATCAGACGATGGGAAATATTTAAGTTTTCAGATAGGAAAAGATAATACAGAACCCGGTGTTGGTTTCGGTTTCCTGATTATGGATTTGGAAGAAGCTGCAGAACACCTGGAGGATTTTAGGACTTACAATGAATAAGAAGAACATCCAATTTTTTAATCTATAAAACAAAGATGAGATTTATTTAATTAGAATGACTATCTGATAAATAAAACCAAAAAACTACCGATAACACGGCATATATTTCATTCGCGGTGGAATGGTTTACCAAGCTTACATGCAACTGCTAAATATAATCCTAACTTTATAATGAACAGCATTGAAACGCCAACGAAATTATATATCAAGCCGTCAGCCGTTTTAATTCTTAAATACAAGAATTGGTAAATCCATCGTAGGTATCTAAACCTTTCAAAACTATAAATATGACGAACAATTCTAACTATTATATCCTGATACTACTTTTAATTTCCAGTTGTACTTTTAATTCAAAACAATCAAACCCGTTTCTCCGGCAAGGGGAAGGATTTGTAGAAGTAGAAGGTGGAAAAATCTGGTACGGAATAATGGGCGAAGGTAACAATACACCTTTGCTGTGTTTACATGGCGGTCCAGGAGGTACGGGTAAGAGTTATTATAATTTATCCGAAATAGGGAAAGAGCGCCCGGTAATCATATTCGACCAATTAGGAACAGGACGATCCGACCATCATCAGGATACAACTTTACTAAAAGTAGAAATGTTCGTTAAGCAAGTGAAAGCAATTAAATCGGAGTTAAATCTGAATGAATTCTATTTGCTGGGCAGTTCTTGGGGGGCAGCGTTGGCACTTGAATACTACACGCAACATCCCGAAGGTATAAAAGGAATTATATTTAATAGCCCATATTTTAGCACTCCAATTTGGACAGAGGACGCGGCAAAACTTGTAGCGGGACTTCCGGATTCTATCCAAACAGCAATTCGCATAGCTGAAAGGGATAGTGTCTTTGATACGGATGCCTATATTGCTGCCAATAGCTTCTTTGCTAGTAGGCACGGCCGAAGAAAAGAACTTGTCAAACATCCATATGACACTGTGGAGTCCAACAGAAATACATTCATATATAATTATATGTGGGGGCCAAGCGAATTCATTGCAACAGGCACATTAAGGAATTACGATAATGTTCAAAGCCTCAGAAAAGTAAAAGTACCTGCATTGTTCACAACAGGTGAATTTGACGAAGCTCGTCCAGAGACAGTTACTAAGCTAAGTCAGATGGTGGAAGATTCC
Organism: Eudoraea adriatica DSM 19308; assembly: GCF_000382125.1. Taxonomy (GTDB): domain Bacteria; phylum Bacteroidota; class Bacteroidia; order Flavobacteriales; family Flavobacteriaceae; genus Eudoraea; species Eudoraea adriatica. The sequence goes on along the minus strand of NZ_KB907556.1, from coordinate 26,653 downwards.
AGATTTGTAATCATACCGGATGCAGGGCATTTTTCCCTCAATGATAACAGAGAGGCATTGGTAAGAGCAATACAAGAATTTCTTAAGAATAAGAAATGAAGACAGAGAAATGGAACATTCGCCAACAAGGCTATGATTTAGGAAACAAATGGGTAAGCTGAAAACCGATTAGAGTAGGCAAGATATAACAAGAAACAATATGAAATCACATAAATTAATACTTCAGGTTACTTATGCGCTATTCTTATTAGTTACAATATCCAGTTGTAACGAAAAAAATAAGGAACCCGAAAATACACAAGCAACCATGCCTCTTATTAACAAAGAGGATCTCGAAAACGAAGTCTGGCGAATGGAAGAGCTATACTGGGATTATGCAAGTAAAAATGATACAATTGCTTACAAAAAGCTTTGGCATAATGATTTTATCGGGTATCCAAGCTTTGGTAATGGAGTATCCGATAAAAGTAAAATAGCATCCTGGATTCCAGAATTACACGAAGATAAAAGCCGGATATATAGTTTTAAACTTTATAGAAAAGCAGTGAATTCTATTGCCGATGTGGTAATTGTATTTTATGACTTTGATCAAATTTTGACAGATGAGCAAAATAATATTTTAGAGAAAAAAACATTTAAGATTACCCACACATGGAAAAAACTGGGCGACACATGGCTAATCTTAGGTGGAATGGCAGCTGATAAGGTTAAATGACTTTGAAAACTATCACCAACGAGGTGTAAAAATAATAGCACAGTTCTTACCTATTTTGAAAAGCGATAGGATATTCCCCTGATTCGTTTAATTCTTGCTAAGTTAGTTGCTTAATCATGCAATTTCCCGCAATGGAAATATAATAATTATAACTTTTTTTATTCGGGAAGCAACCCTATATGACTTTGATAAATTCAATTTATTAGGAGAATGGTGAAAGAGAATATTCTCTAAACCCCTCAACATGCGACAAATGAAGATTGTAAAACCTTCATAACTCAACGGGGAAAAGGATGGCAATAAGCTCAAGGGGTTGCCGATTTGTTTTAAGAGAGGATATCTTATTGAGAATCATTGCCTTCATGCTTCATGAAATTTATTGAATTTAAATGGTCAGCTTAAATTAAACACCGATTTTGGTAAAATCCGGATGTTGTTACTTTTCATTTTTATCCTTAAAAAAAAGTCTAAAAAATCGGTTCTCATCTTTATCAAATTTCTCCAGGAAAATATCTGACTTCCTTGATAATCCGTCTTCCATTAAGTAACTTATAGGCGCCAATACATCAAAACTTCTAAATACCTCTTTTGAAATGGCCAGGATTGGCAGAGCCAATACCATACCTGATATACCCCAGATAAAAGCTCCCAAAAAAAGACCGATTATAATAAACAACGGGTTAATCTTTATACTTGCACCCATCACATTTGGCGAGATTAGGTTGCCTTCTAACTGCTGTACAACGATATACCATGCCAGTACAGCCCATGGTTGCCATAGCGTATCCGCAGCTATCAGCATATAGGTAAAAGGAAGAATAGCACCAATGGTGGTACCTACATAGGGTATGAGTTCCAGAAAACCTGCCAAAAACCCCCAAAAGAATGGATACGGAACTCCTATTATCCAAAGTCCGGAGCCAATAAGTAACCCTAGTATGATGATAACCAGACCCTGCCCTATCATATAGCGTTTGACTAATTTTTGCAATTGCTCAAAAAGTTGTTCTGTATTTTTTCTGTATATGGGATTTATTTGTGAAAGAACAAAATTTTTAAAAGCAGTTCTGTATAAAAGCATGAAATAAGTGATAAGGATAATCAATATTATATTTGCAATGATGCTTGTACCCGATTGAAAACTTTCCTCCAACAAGCCAATGGGGATGTCTATCGCTGTAAGCAAGTTTTCTGAAATCCAGTTAGAAGAAGTTTCCGGGTCCAAGTTGAACTGTTGGTTGAACCACTCCATAAAGCGCGTGGCCACATTGCTAAGTTTGTCGCGTATAGAAGGTAGCTCGCCGAACAGGATCCTTGATTGGTTGAAAAAGAAAAATAATACTGCAAATAATGGTACGACAGCTACAAGGTAAGCAACTAAAATAGCAATTATCCTATTGCGCAGTTTCACCTCGAAAAAGGCTACGATGGGCATTAGCATCAAGGCAAAAAAAAACTAAATATTAATGGAACAAGAATAACCCTACCTTCGATGAGCAAATAGACGGTCAAGGCCGTTGAACCGAAAAAATAGAAAACGTTGGGCAGATTGATAGTGTATTTTTTCATAAGGTTTTTTAGCGGTTTAATAAAGTTGCTTTATGAGCCCAAAATAATTCAGAATCCTCAGATTATTGCGACCTGAATCTGCTTTGCATTGCAAGTAACCGAGGTAATATCTCTTGCTTCAAATATAACTTTATAGTCAATTTTTCGAAATGACTAAAATCATATTATGCGCTGTTCAAAAAGTGAGGCGAGTTTGGGGCGACAATGACCCAAATCATTTTATAAAAAATATTCGCATTTTAAATTTGTGATCATTAGTGTGACTATTATTATAAATCAAAAAATCTTAATATGGAAACTTTTACAGAAACAAAAGAACAACTGATTCCAATGCCAAGAATTGGAGATAAAGCCCCTGATTTCCGGGCAGTGACAACTCAGGGAAATATAAATTTCCCGGAAGATTATAAAGGATCATGGGTAATCCTTTTTAGCCACCCTGCAGATTTTACACCGGTTTGCACCTCTGAATTTATGACTTTTGCCAAACTCGAAGGGAAGTTCGGTAAAGCAAACTGTAAATTGGTTGGTCTTTCAATAGATGGTTTGTATAGTCATATTGCCTGGTTAAGAACGATCAAGGAGAAGATTGAATTCAGGGATATGAAAAATATCGAGGTTAAATTCCCATTAATAGAAGATATTACCATGGATATTGCTAAAAAATATGGTATGATCCAGCCTGGAGAAAGTAAAACCCAGGCCGTACGGGCTGTTTTTTTCATTGACCCTGATGGCTTTATTCGGGCAATTATATATTATCCTTTGAGTTTGGGTCGCAATTTTGATGAGATTTACCGCGCCTTAATTGCAATGCAGACGGCCGATGAGTTCTCTGTGGCTACCCCTGCAGACTGGCAACCAGGAGATGATGTTATTGTGCCACCTGCCGGATCTTGCGGTACTGCCGAAGAACGCATGCAAGGACAAAACGGGGAAGTTAGCTGTACCGATTGGTTTTTCTGCACCCAAAAATTGGAGAAAGACAAAGTCCTGGAAACTGTTCTCAAGGATTGATATATGAGATTTTTGTTTTTGTTCTGTTCATGGGCAGGGGCTCTTACATAAAGGCATCATTTCCATGGATTAGGATTTCCTGTTACTGATTTATGGCTTTTACGAAAATCCGCCTGGCACAAAATTTCAAACAGTAGGTGATGGATCCGCTTGTATATCTTATTATGGGTATTTTGGGCTTATGGTTAGGCACCGAATTAACAGTCAGGAATGCCATAAATATTGCACGACATTTCAATATTTCAGAACTGTTCATTGGTCTTACTATTCTGGCCTTTGGCACAGATTTACCGGAACTCGTCGTAGCCGTTGAAGGGGCCTTTAAAAACCTTGCCGGTACAGATGCGTCAGGGGTAGTCGTAGGTAACGCCATTGGTAGTTCTATTGCGCAAATAAGTATTGTTATAGGTTTCATAGCCTTATTCTACTATGTCACTACAGGAGAGATCCAGAAAAGGCAAATAGCAACAGAGCTTATAGGTTCCGTAATACTCCTGGCGCTTGTTGCCTTTGACAATGTTATCACGTGGAATGACGGTGCATTGCTGCTTATAGCGTTTTTAATGTACATCTTCACTTTGTACCGAAGGGAAACGAAAATAGCAGATAACGAAAGATCAAATGAAAAGGATAAAAAACAAGTTATCCCAATTGCCCTGACTATACTATTCCTGGCAGGCAGTCTTGGGATCGTTATTCTCAGTTCCCATCTTACCCTTGAAAATGCCTTAATTATGGTGGAAAAATGGGATGTTAAACAATCTTTTGTAGGGGCTATCATCATAGGACTTGGAACCAGTCTGCCGGAACTGGCTATTTCACTTAAGGCACTTTCTGCCGGTAAAGCCAGCCTTTCTGTTGGCAATATCGTTGGAAGTAATATTTTCGATCTCCTGGTGCCATTGGGCGTTGGCTCGCTCATTTCACAAATAGAGGTGGGCAATGCCGTGCTTTGGTTCGATATGCCCGTGTTGTTGCTTATAAGTATTGTCTTTGTCTGGTTTTTGGGCAGAAAGAAAGGACTACAAAAAAGAGAAGGGTTTGTGTTAATCCTACTCTATATCTTCTATAGTTTAATCAAATTTATGGTAAGCTGGTCCGTATAAACAGTAATTCTTATAAAACGAAGACAAAAATTATCCTTCTTTATATTACCCCCTAAATCGCTTAACCAATTGTGCGAGCACTATGGAACCAAGAGCGAATAAAACTGTTATACCCAATTGTTCCGGAGATATTGGTAATAAGCTCAGGGCCTCAGCAATTGGGGGTGCCAGATATGCACCCAGTGTAATAAGCACTGAAAGAGCAATAGCTCCCCAAACCCATCCGTTTTTTGTTACTTCATTCTTAAAAAAAGACGCCTTCCGCTTCGGCATATTGAACACATTAAACAATTGTGCAAACACCAAAGTATAGAAGGCCATATTATTAATAATGTCCCAATTTAACTTCAGGACAAAACTTGCATAGACCACAATTCCTATTACGGATGCACTTATGCTCAATCCGTAGACCATGGTGGCATACCAATCCTTGCGTGTTAATATTGGCTCCTTAGGATCGCGGGGTGGCTGCTCCATAATATCCTCTTCGCCTTTTCCGAGTCCCAGTGCCAGAGCAGGGAAGACATCAGTAACCAAATTCAAAAATAATATTTGCAAGGGTAAAAGGGGGGATGGAAGATTTAGCAAAGCGGCAACGCCTACGGACAGAATTTCGGCCAAATTACAGGACAAAAGATAAATGGCAAACTGACGAATATTCTGCAATACCACTCTCCCTTGTCGAATGGCCATTTCAATTGCCGTAAACTTATCGTTCATTAAAATGACGTCAGCAACTTCCCTTGCTGCTTCAGTGCCTCGTATGCCCATGGCAATGCCCACATCTGCTTTTTTCAGGGCGGGCACATCGTTGATCCCATCCCCTATCATACCAACAATATTGGCATTTTTTTGATACATGGTAATAAGGTCCAGCTTCTGCCGGGGTGTAACTCGTGCAAAAACTGCGGCTTCAAGTAATGGCGCACCAGCCATTTCCTCTGTAAGCTTCATGCTTTGAAGATCTTTACCCTCCATCACTTTATCACCTGGAGCCCGTGGTTCCAAAAGTCCCACTTCCTCTGCGACTTTTTGTGCCGTCTTCGGGTGATCCCCAGTAACCATAATTACATTGATTCCCGCTTTCTTGTAAATATCTATAATGGCTTTTACATCTTTTCTTGGAGGGTCCATAAACCCGATTACACCCAGAAACGTAAGCCCATTCGTCAAGGATTCCTTTTCGGGTATTTTTTCTACTTTCCTATAGGCAAATGCCAGGGTACGAAACCCCTGAGACGCAAGATCATCAACTTTACGGTACCATTCTTTCTTAGTTTCGAAACTTTTAACCTGACCTTCCTCAAGAATATGAGTACAAGATTGTACCAGTTTTTCAAAAGCCCCTTTTGCATATACATGGTAACCATCTTTTCCCAGATTTACAGTGGCCATAAGCTTGCGATTGGCATCAAAGGGTAGTTCTAATTTTTCAGGATTTTCAATCTGGATGTTTTTTATATCATACCCGGCTTGATCTGCAAAATCCAGCAACCCTATTTCAATGGAATCCGACTGCAATCTATAGCCGGAATGAATGACATTATTACAAAGAATACTCGTAAGCATCATTTTATTAAAGGCTTCGTTTTTCTTTATAATATTGAACTCTTCGGCTTTATATTGGGTTACATTGGTCAAAGTGGTATTTGCTATAACAACAGTGTGGACCTTAATTTTATCTTCAGTGAGTGTCCCTGTTTTGTCTGTGCAGATTATATTGGTTGCCCCTAAAGATTGTACAGCTTCCAATTTTTTAATGACAACCTGTTTTTTTGCCAGTTGCAGCATCCCCTGGGCTAAAGCAATGGTGGCAACAATGGGCAGTCCTTCCGGAATGGCTGCAACTGCCAAAGCCACGCCTGTTTCAATCATAAGGATTATATCTCTTCCGCGTATAATACCGGCAATAACAATTAAAACGACAAAAATTAAGGTTAACCAGATCAACCATTTTCCAAGTTGTTTTAATTTTTTTTCCAAAGGTGTAGCTTCCTTTTCTGCCATTACCCCCATTTGCTGGATCTTTCCCAATTCAGTATTTTGGCCAGTTGCGGTAATAATTGCACTTCCCGATCCGGTTACTATGGTTGTACCTCTGAAGACCATGTTTTTTTGATCGGTTACCGGAGTTTTTTCAGATAGGATAGCTGTATCCTTGCTTACAGGAATGCTCTCGCCTGTTAAAGATGATTCCTTTACAGACAGGCTATCGATCTCTATCAAACGAGCATCCGCAGAAACTACATCTCCTGTTTCCAAAAGAACAATGTCGCCCGGAACCAAACTGGCAGCCTTGATCCTGTGCTTTTTGCCCGAGCGAATCACGGAAGTCATAACCTGACCCAATTTGCGCAGTGCTTCCAGAGAACGGACTGCCTGCAGCTCCATAAAAAATCCAATCGCAACTGAAATAAATATTACAATAACGATAGCGAATCCTTCCAATAAATCACTGAATAAAAAAGCAAGGATTGCAGCAGCCGTAAGAATATATATAATTGGGTCTATAAACTGGTCGGCTAAAATTTTCCATCGCTTCTTTGGCCCATCTTGCAGAATTTGGTTCGGGCCAAATGTTTGCCGATGCTTCAAAACAGTTTCCCTGTCCAATCCATTAGATAGATTGCTGTTGAGTTTGTCTGCAATTTCTTGTACGCTGAACGAACACGGCGCCTGGACCATTTAACTAATTGTATTGCTGAAAATTATTCTACTCTTTAAAATTAAATAGTTATAAACAAATATGTATTGAAATTCTGGATAAAATTAAGCTGATCAGTAAAAACTTCATGGGGCTTGTAGAAATTGTTATAGGGGTTATGCCTTCAACCTAAATCTAAAAAAGTTAAAAACCGTCTTCCGGACAAGAATAGCTCTTTTAAGGAAATTTAAACACTATTATTGGTTGGCGAGGTAATTTAATACGTTATCCTCAATTCTTTGCTGTATGTTGGAAAGATCTGCCTTTATGAAAGTTTCTCCGGTAATATTTTGATAAAGCTCTATATAACGCTCAGAGACCTGGTTAATATATTCGTCCGTCATCTCTGGAACAGTTTGCCCTTCCAACCCCTGAAATCCATTACTGATCAACCATTGTCGCACAAATTCCTTCGAAAGTTGTTTTTGACCTTCCCCCCTGCTCTGCCTTTCATCATAACCATCTGCATAAAAGTATCGCGAAGAATCAGGGGTATGAATTTCATCAATTAATAGAATTTCACCTGCTTTATTTTTACCAAATTCGTATTTGGTGTCTACAAGAAGTAAACCTCTTTTTTTTGCAATCTCTGTACCCCTTTTAAACAAAGCCTTTGTGTAATTTTCAAGTATTGCGTAATCCTCCGCTGAAACAATCCCACGCTTTATGATATCTTCTTTTGAAATATCCTCATCATGATTTCCCTCCTCCGCCTTGGTGGCCGGGGTAATTATGGGTTCATTAAACCGGTCATTTTCAATCATCCCATCGGGCATTGGAACACCGCAGAGTATTCTTTTCCCCGCCTTATATTCCCTTGCCGCATGCCCGGAAAGATATCCGCGTATAACCATTTCTACTTTAAAAGGTTGACAAGCCTGTCCAACAGCTACATTTGGATCTGGAGTGGCAACCAGCCAATTTGGAACTATATCTGAAGTTGCCCTCATCATTTTTGTAGCAATCTGGTTTAGTATCTGACCTTTGTAGGGTATTCCTTTGGGCATAACTACATCAAACGCTGAAAGCCTGTCCGTTGCTATCATTATGAGTATATCATTCTTCAGATGGTATACCTCCCTGACTTTTCCCTTGTAAACCCCTATCTGGTTGGGAAAATTAAAATTTGTGGTCATGATTGTCTCGGGCATAGCTCTCTTTTAGTTTTGATGCTCAATATTCTTATAGGCATCTATAACCTTCTTCACAAGTTTATGCCGTATTACATCCTTATCGTCCAAATAAATAATTTCTATGCCGGGGACACTTTTAAGGATAAGAAGTGCTTCTTTAAGCCCGGAGATTACCCTTCTTGGTAAATCTATTTGCCCGGGGTCGCCGGTTATTAGAAATTTAGCATTCTTTCCCATACGGGTAAGAAACATTTTCATTTGGGCATGCGTTGTATTCTGAGCCTCATCAAGGATTACAAATGCATGATCCAGAGTTCGTCCGCGCATAAAAGCAAGCGGCGCAATTTGTATTGTACCGTTTTCAATGTAATGAATAAGTTTTTCACCAGGTATCATATCACGAAGTGCGTCATAGAGAGGTTGCATGTAAGGATCCAGCTTTTCTTTCAGATCTCCCGGCAAAAAGCCCAGGTTTTCTCCCGCCTCCACAGCAGGCCGGGTTAAAATGATCCTTTTCACCTCTTTATTTTTTAATGCCCTGACGGCTAATGCTACCCCGGTATATGTTTTACCGGTACCGGCAGGACCTATGGCAAATACAAGGTCGTTCTTTTCGGTAGAATCAACTAACTTTCTCTGGTTAGCTGTAATTGCCTTGATATAGCGGCCATTAACCCCATGTACAATAATTTCTCCGCTACTTGCTGAAGATTCGTATTCATTATTTCCGTTACTTGCCAGCACCCGTTCAATTACGTTTTCATTAAGGGTATTATATTTGGCAAAATGCGCTGTGAGCATATGAAACCTCTTATCAAATTCATCGAGCAGGGGTTCATCGCCAAATACCTTGATTTTGCTTCCTCTTGCAACTATTTTTAATTTGGGGAAATATTTTTTTAATAGATTGATGTTTTCGTTTTGGTGCCCAAAGAATTCCCTTGGACTAATCGCGGTAAGTTCTAAATTAAGTTCGTTCAAAGAATAGTTTTATTTAATTGTTGTGTACCATGAGATAAATTTCTGTAGGCTGTTTTTTTCATGTAATTTTGTGCAACAAACTTAAGTAAAAATCGGTTTGAATAGTTAAAAAAATATCAACAGTGCTGCATGGCAATCATCACTTTAACTACAGATTTTGGACATAAAGACCATTTTGTAGGGGCCCTTAAGGGGACTATTTATAAGGAGCTCTCGGATGCTAAAATTGTTGATATTACGCACACCGTTAGCCCTTTCAACATTCAGGAATGCGCTTATATCCTCAAAAATTCTTACAAGGCTTTTCCGGAAGGAACGGTTCATATTGTTGGCGTAGATTCTGAACCTACAATTGAAAACCAGCATATTGCGGTCCTGGTTGACAACCATTATTTTATAAGTGCAAATAACGGGGTAATTAGCCTTATTACTTCCGAAATAAAACCAGAAAAGGTTGTGGAAATAAATATCCCTAACCCCATAGTTGGTTCCTTTCCGGTACTGGATATATTCGTAAAAGTTGCATGCCATATTGTTCGGGGAGGCAAACTCGAAGTGGTTGGAAAATCATTTGATGACTTAAAAGAGTTAAAAGAATTTGCACCAAGGATAACAAACGAAGGAAAAACAATAGTTGGAAGTGTAATTTATATAGACAACTACGGAAATGTGATCACTAATATCCAGAAAAGCCTGTTTGAGGCCTACAGGAATGGCAGAAAATTTGAAATTAATGCCCGGAACAGAAAAATAAATCAAATCCATAACAGGTATAGCGATATCATAAATTTCGACCTTGGAAAAAACCAGCGTAAGGGTCCGGGAGATCTGCTGGCACTGTTTAATTCGTCTGACTATCTGGAGCTGGCAATCTACAAAAGTGATCTTAACACGGTTGGCGGGGCTTCTACCCTATTAGGTTTGGATTACAGGGATACCATCATAATAAACTTTTTATAAATGTTGATACGTATCGTCAAGTTGACTTTAAAAAGGGAAAATATTGCTAGTTTTGAGCAAATTTTCGAAGAAACCAAAAGTTTTATCCGAAATTTTGAAGGCTGCCTTTTTTTAGAGCTATACCAGGACAGAAATCAGCCAAACATCTTTTTCACGTACAGTAAATGGGAAAATGAAGAAAATCTGGATGATTATAGAAAATCTGAATTCTTTAGAAATGTATGGGGAAAGACAAAATTGCTATTTGAAGACAAGCCGGAGGCCTGGAGTGTGAACAGAATTAAATCAGTACAATAACCTATGCTTGCCATTTTTAAAAGAGAAGTACTTTCATTCTTTATGACTCCTGTTGGCTATTTAATCATAGGCTTTTTTCTAATACTCAACGGACTGTTTTTATGGGTGTTTAAAGGACCCTTCAATATATTCGAGTATGGTTTTGCCGATTTAAGTAATTTTTTCCTGTTAACGCCCTGGATTTTTTTATTCCTGATCCCTGCGGTAACAATGAAAAGCTTTTCCGAAGAAAAGAAAGCAGGCACCTTAGAATTACTGTTTATAAAACCATTGAGCTTAAGAGAAACTGTTTATGGTAAATTTTTGGGGGCGTTATTCCTTGTGCTAATAGCGCTCATTCCCACACTACTTTATGGTATTTGTATATCGCAATTAGGAATTATTGAAGGTAATTTGGATTGGGGCCTTATTTATGGTTCTTATTTTGGATTGATTTTCCTGGTAATGAGTTACACAGCTATAGGTATTTTCACCTCTGCATTAACCGAAAATCAGATTGTAGCATTTATCCTCGCATTGGTTATATGTTTTTTGCTTTATTATGGTTTTGAAGGTGCTTCTACACTTTTTAGCGATGGCGAGATTATTCAATTCATAGTGTCCCTAGGAATGAAATCGCATTTCGAAGGCATTTCAAGAGGTGTATTGGACAGCAGGGATTTAATTTATTTTCTGAGTCTGACCGTACTGTTTTTATTCTTTGCAATTGTTCAATTAAAAAACCATTCCAGGTAATGAAACAAAATAAGTTACTTACACTTGGTTTGGCGTTGCTGGCATTTATTTTGATCAATATTATTGCGGGTTTCTTTTACGTAAGAATAGACCTTACCGAAGATAAACGATATACCCTGTCTGAACAGGCAATAGAGGCCGCAGCCGCTTTTAATTCGGTTGTGGTTGTCGATGTACTTCTTGAAGGGGATTTACCGGCTGAATTCGCGAAGCTAAAAGCAGAAACCAAACAGCTATTGGAAGAGTTTGCCTCAGGAAACGACAATATAAAATTTAATTTTGCAGATCCCCTCTCGGATAATACCCGGACCGAAGCCACCATCGCTGAATTACAAAGTCTGGGACTAACACCGGCGAATGTTACGGTTGAAGAAAACGGCAGGGTCTCACAAGAGATTATCTTCCCCTGGGCAATGGTGAACTATAACAATAAAACCATTAGAGTGCCCCTTTTAAAGAATAAACTGGGAGCATCTTCGGAAGAACGGGTTAATAATTCCGTGCAAAATTTGGAATACGCTTTCGCTGATGCTTTTACCAAACTGACCATTCAGGCAAAAAAGAGAGTTGCCGTAATCAAGGGCAACGGAGAGTTAGATGATATTTATTTGGCAGATTATCTTACTACCATAAGGGATTACTACAATATAGGTGCGATCACACTGGATTCTGTAGAAACAAATCCGCAGAAAGTATTAGATCAATTAAAGGAATACGATTTAGCTCTTATTGCCAAACCTACGGAGGCTTTTACCGAAAAGGAGAAATACGTATTGGACCAGTTTATAGTAAACGGAGGAAAATCTATTTGGTTAATAGACCAGGTAGCCATAGAATTAGATAGCCTTTTTAACGCTGAAGGCAGTTCAATGGCATTTGCAAGAGACCTCAACCTGAATGATTTTTTCTTTAAATATGGAATCAGGATAAACCCTGTGCTTATTTCAGATCTGTATTTTTCACAAATTGTCCTGGCTTCCGGGGAAGGGAATAATTCTCAATACAATCCGGTGCCCTGGTATTACAATCCTATGGTTTTCTCACCAAATAACCATCCTATAAATAATAATCTCGAGGCGGTTCGTTTTCAATTTGCAAATAGTATTGATACCATTTCCAATGCATATAGAAAAACCATCTTGTATTCAAGTTCTCTACTTTCCAAAACCGAAGGCGTGCCTAAACTGATAAGTTTAGATATTATAAACACCCCTCCGGATAAAGAGAATTACAAGGATGGGGATAAACCTTTGGCTGTACTTATTGAAGGGGAATTCACATCTGCATTTAACAATAGAATTACTCCTGTGAAGCTTGAGGGTGCTAAAATTGAAGGCAGTGATAATAAGATGCTGATTATTGCTGATGGGGATGTAATAAAAAATCAAGTAAGGAATAACAGGCCCCTTGAGTTGGGTTATGATAAATGGACCAATAATTTTTATGGCAACAAGGAATTTTTGGTGAATAGCATCAATTATCTTTTGGATGATACCGGACTTATAAACATTAGAAATAAAAAAGTAAAAATTGCATTGCTGGATCCGGAAAAAATAGCTGATCAAAAAACAAAGTGGCAATTGATAAACGTTGGCATTCCCGTGGTACTTGTATTCTTTTTCGGTTTTGCTTTTAACTATTTCAGAAAGAGAAAATTCAGTACCTAAGTGTTAATAAGTTTGTTTTAATCAAAAGGACATTTAGGATATATTTGTTTTATTGCTTGGCTGTCAATAATCTCGCTGTTTGGCAATAAAAAGAATACGTAAAAAAGCATAAAAAACGAATGAAATTTATAGTATCGAGTACCTATTTATTAAAGCAACTTCAGGTTTTGGGTGGGGTTATAAATAACAGTAATACACTACCTATTCTTGATAATTTCCTGTTTGTTCTAAGCAAAAACAAACTTACGGTATCTGCCTCCGATCTGGAAACTACCATGAGTTCTATATTGGAAGTAGATTCGGATTCTGAGGGCACAATAGCAGTGCCTGCAAGGCTTTTGCTGGATACTTTAAAGACCTTTCCGGAACAGCCGCTGACATTCGTTGTGGAAGATAACAATACAGTAGAGATTAGTTCTAACCACGGTAAATATGCGCTTGCATATGCCGATGGAGCAGAGTTTCCCAAAGCGGTTGAACTTGCAAACCCCAGTTCTACAGACCTTATGGGCGATATTCTTGCCAATGCAATAAACAAAACTATTTTTGCAGCCGGTAACGATGATTTAAGGCCTGTAATGAGTGGCGTATTCTTTCAGTTCTCATCCGAACATTTAATTTTTGTGGCTACGGATGCCCATAAATTGGTAAAATACCAGCGTAATGATGTTAAAGCTTCCGAGGTTGCAGAATTTATAATGCCAAAAAAGCCATTAAACCTCTTAAAAGGAATCCTGGCGGGAAGTGAGGAAACTGTAAAAATAGAATACAATGAAAGTAACGCCAAATTCAGCTTTGACAATACAGAATTAATTTGTCGTCTTATAGACGGTAAATATCCAAACTATGAAGCTGTAATCCCTAAAGAGAATCCAAACAAATTAACTATTTCCAGAAATCAACTTTTGAGTTCTGTAAGGCGTGTTTCCATATTTTCCAACAAAACTACGCACCAGATTCGGCTTAAAATTGCCGGAGCTGAGTTGAATATTTCTGCGGAAGATATTGATTATAGTAATAAAGCGGAAGAAAGGCTAACCTGCTCCTACCAGGGAGATGATATGCAAATTGGTTTTAACTCGCGCTTTTTAGTTGAGATGCTGGGTAACCTGACTTCTGAAGAAGTATGCCTGGAAATGAGTCTACCCAACAGAGCCGGGATTTTAACTCCCGTTGATGGCCAGGACGAGGGTGAAATGGTAACCATGCTGGTAATGCCTGTTATGCTGAATAATTAGGCTTCGCATTAAATAAATTAAAAAACCCGCTAATTAGCGGGTTTTTTTAGTTTCATATGTTATGTAATAAAAGGTATGGTCATAAAATAACTTGGAGATTCTCCGTTGGATGCCCTCACGGCATTAACAATTGGCAAAACAAAACCGAGAATTCCTGCCCCTATCAATGTTATTATACCAAGGCCAAATAATAAAATAGCCGGAATGCTTAGAACAATATAGAGAATCAGACTTAGTTGCAGATTAAAAATAGCTTTACCGTGCGCATCCAGTCCTTCTACAGAATTTCTTGAAGACAGCCATATAATTAAGGGGGCTATTAAACCTCCAAATCCAATTACGTAACTTAATAATTGTGTCAGGTGAGTTATAACAAGCAGCTGCCTGTCGGTTCGCATTGATGTTTGATTGACAACTTCCATTTTTTGATTGATTTAATGATGATACTAATAAGACGTATTTTTTTATGAAATGTTACATTATATTTTATGGAAAATTTAAAATCAGTTGCCCACTAGATTATATATATGAATGGCATATCAATGAATTACAATGGATAAGCGGGTTTTGTCTATTTTTGCAACAAACATGTCAATGATTTCAAAGGATACTATAATTGCATTAGCTACACCCTCGGGCACAGGTGCCATTGCCGTTATTCGTTTATCCGGAAAAGAGGCTATTCCGTTGGTTTCAAAACTATTCAGATCTGTAAGCAATAAAGATTTAAAAAAAGTAAAAACACATACCATTCACTTAGGGTATATTTTAGATGGAGATGCTACAATAGATAAGGTTTTGGCATCAGTTTTCAAAGGACCCAACAGTTATACAGGGGAAGATGTTGTTGAAATTTCCTGTCATGGCTCCATCTACATCCAGCAACAAATTATTCAGCTGTTTATAAGGAATGGCTGCCGTATGGCCAATGCGGGAGAATTTACAATGCGAGCATTTTTAAATGGTAAAATGGACCTGAGTCAGGCCGAGGCAGTGGCAGATCTCATTGCCAGTGAAAATGAAGCATCTCACAAAATTGCCATACAACAGATGCGCGGAGGTTTTAGCAATGAAATTAAACAGTTGAGGGAAGAACTTTTAAATTTCGCTTCCTTGATTGAATTGGAGTTGGATTTTGCAGAAGAGGATGTTGAATTTGCGGATAGAAAAGAGTTTCAGGATTTATTAAACAGAATTGAAAACGTTCTTAAAAGCCTGATTGATTCTTTTGCTCTCGGAAATGTCATAAAAAGCGGAATACCCATTGCCATTGTCGGTGAACCCAATGTAGGGAAATCCACACTCTTAAATGCACTTTTAAAAGAAGAGCGCGCCATAGTATCGGAAATTGCGGGCACTACCCGTGATACCATAGAAGATGAGATTACGATTGGAGGCATTGGATTTCGGTTTATAGATACGGCCGGGATTCGGGAAACTATGGATAAAGTAGAGCGAATAGGTATTGAAAGGACCTATGAGAAGATGGAAAAAGCAGAGGTGGTGCTTTTCCTGATATCAGCATTGGATGTATTGGATCATGAAGTGAGCTTTTATGATGAATTAAAAAGGATAAAGACTAGATATCCCTCTAAACCTATAATCGCCCTGATTAACAAAACAGACCTTCTTCCATCTGATAAATTATTGAACTTAAAGAACCAATTGAAGGATTTGTTTAGTGATAAGGACAAAATAGAATACCAATTACTCTCTGCAAAAACAGGTCTGGGAATTGAAGAGTTAAAATCTAAGCTCCTGGATGATGTAAATGCAGGAATCTTAAGAAATAATGAGACTATAATTACGAATAGCCGGCATTATGATGCCCTGATAAAGTCGTTGGAAGAGATTAAAAAAGTGCAGCACGGCATGCAGGAGGGCCTCTCCGGTGATCTACTGGCCATAGATATCCGGCAGGCTCTTTATCATTTTGGTGAGATTACAGGAGAGATAACTTCAGATGACCTATTGGGTAATATCTTTGCGAATTTTTGTATTGGGAAGTAATCTTTTTCCGATGTCCCCGGTACCCTATAATTAATTTAGGAATACCATTTCGTCGAAAAAATCGTTTTTGGGGTAGGGTATTCTTTAACCTCGTTGTTATACCCATGAACTAAAAAATCTAAATACTATGTTTATATTAAAATCGATTACCAGAAACCTTGCTATTGCGCTTATTTTCTCCCTCTTTTTAATAAGCTGTTCCAGTGATGAAGCCGATGGCAATGGCACCTTAAAATTAAGCGCTAAAACTAGCGTTAACAACTCCTCTGCGAAAACTGCTTCCACAAGTAAATCCATTAACACTGATGTCTTTGTAAGTGATTTCAGGGTCAATATCCGTGAATTTGAACTGGAAATGGACGATGCTGAATTTGAATCTGAAAACGAATCCGAATATGATGATGATATCTGGGATGATGACGGATATTACGATTATGAGGACGAGTTTGAACTGGAAGGTCCGTTTGAGCTAGATCTTCTGGCAGGAGAAATTAACTTCCTTACCGTAGATGTCCCAAATGGTGACTTTGAAGAACTGGAGTTTAAGTTCGATCGGAGTACTGACCCCAACAGCGATTTGTTTGGTAAATCAGTACTTATTCAGGGAACTATCAACGATATCCCCTTTATTTTCTGGAATGATTTTGAAGATGAAGTTGAAGTAGATTTTGAAGAGGCTGAATTTGATATTTCTATAAGAAGCAATACGGAAGGCATTACGATTGAATTTGATCTTTCCCAGATTTTTGATGTGGTGTCCGGAGTGGACCTTTCTCAGGCTGCGGATGGCAATGAAAATGGCACTATTGAAATAAGCCCTGAAGATCCGGATGGAAACAACGCCCTTGCAGAGACCATTAGAGAGCGCATTAAAACTGCAATTGACCTTTTGGACGATTAAATTTTCAAAAATCCATAATCAAAAAGCTTTCTGTGTTTGCAGAAAGCTTTTTTCTTTTTATGAGCGTAAATGAATCTAGAACTTCAATTACTCATCCTTGTCCCATAACCCCCAATAGATTACTACAAGTCCCTCGGCTCCTACTTTCCAGGATTCATCAAAAGTAGTGAAGTAAAAGATTGTAAGATAATCTTGCTGTACCCACTTCTGCATATTCATAAAGTACTTCAAGCAATTTTCATAGGAGGGTTAAGCCCCTTCCAGATTGGTGGCCCTGGTAGGGCCAGCCCATTTCTAAGATGATCACCTTTTTTCCATTACCCGCAAGTAAAGCCCTTTGATACATGTCCTTGATATACAGGAGTGCATAATTCATATCACAGCCTTTCCAGAAAGGGTAACAATTGATGTGAATTACATCACGGGCCTCTCCAATACGTGGCTTCAGCAAATTCATAATAGGCGTCCATATAGCCAAAGGAACATCCATAATGATGCCATCTCTAACTTGGTGATATTAACGGCGAAATAAGCAACGATGCACTTTTAGGAAATATTTTTGCAAATTTTTGTATCGGGAAGTAACTACAGTTAAAATCTCAAAGAACCTTAATTGTTTATCATCCTGATTTATTATTATAATAATAATTAAGCAATCCCTTTTTTCTTTTAAAGTATTCATAATCCTAAGTACTTCATTTAAGAAATACTTACTTTTTACTGTAACATTAATTACATAACCAAAGCAATTTTCAGATACATGATATAAGTCATAAAATTGAAGCTATAATGGACCTAATTTCGGTGTCAAACTATATTAAACTTAATATTCCCATGGAAACAGTATCCGATGTAAAAACAAGAGTCTACAGGTTTGGAAATAAAACCGCAGATGGAAATAGTAAAATGAAAAACCTACTGGGCGGCAAGGGGGCTAATCTTGCCGAAATGAGTGCAATTGGAATTCCCGTACCTCCGGGATTCACTATTACTACTGAAGTATGTACGGAATATAATGAATTGGGTAAAAATAAAGTTATTAAATATTTAAAGGAAGATGTAAAGAAGGCGATTAAAAATATTGAAGAAATTATGGGAACCAGATTTGGTGATCCTGAAAATCCTTTGTTGATTTCTGTTCGTTCAGGGGCCAGGGTTTCTATGCCTGGTATGATGGATACCGTACTAAATCTTGGACTTAATGACGAAGTGGTTTCCGGATTGGTAAAAAAAACAAATAATGAACGCTTTGCATGGGATTCCTATCGTCGGTTTATTCAAATGTACGGTGGCGTTGTTTTGGGAATGAAACCCGTGACCAAAGAAGACATAGATCCTTTTGAGGAAATCATGGAGCACCTTAAAGATAAGCGTAACATAGAATTAGATACGCAATTTACTGTTCAGGATTTACAGGATTTGGTTTATGATTTCAAAGATGCAGTTAAAAAACAAACAGGTCACGATTTTCCGTTGGATCCCTGGGATCAGCTTTGGGGCGCAATAATGGCCGTATTTGATAGCTGGAATGGAGACCGTGCTATTTATTATCGAAAAATGAACGGATACCCGGCAGACTGGGGTACTGCAGTTAATGTCCAGGCGATGGTTTATGGCAACATGGGGAATAATTCAGGAACCGGGGTTTGTTTTACGAGAGATGCAGGAACCGGAGAAAATGTTTTTAACGGGGAATATTTGATAAATGCACAGGGTGAAGATGTGGTGGCGGGAGTAAGAACACCGCAGCAAATCACCAAATTAGGCTCAGAACGCTGGGCAAAACTTGCGCAGGTTAAAGAAGCTATAAGAGCCGCTGACTATCCTTCTCTGGAAGAACTAATGCCTTCTATTTATTCCGAATTATATGGTTATCAGGAAAAACTGGAAAAACACTATAAAGACATGCAGGATATGGAATTTACCATACAGGAAGGTAAATTGTGGATTCTGCAAACCCGAAATGGTAAAAGAACCGGTGCTGCGATGGTAAAAATCGCGATAGATCTTCTTAAGGAAGGTCAGATTGATGAAAAGGAGGCCTTAATGCGCATAGAACCAATTAAATTGGATGAATTACTGCACCCCGTATTTGACCCTAAAGGGCTGAACAAAGATGATATTATTGCGCAGGGCTTACCTGCTTCTCCCGGCGCAGCTACCGGTCAGATTGTTTTTTTCGCCGATGAAGCAGATAAATATAAATATACCATTCTTACCCGGATCGAGACATCTCCTGAAGATCTGGAAGGCATGAACATTGCCAGGGGTATACTCACTGCAAGGGGTGGAATGACTTCCCACGCAGCGGTTGTAGCACGAGGCATGGGTAAATGCTGTGTTTCTGGTGCAGGGGCACTAAAAATTGATTATAAAAACAGGGTTTTAAGAGTTGATGGCAAAGAATTTCACGAAGGAGACTGGATTTCCTTAAATGGTACTACGGGTAATATTATTGAAGGTAAAGTTCCAACAATGGAACCCGAGTTGAGTGGGGAATTTGCGGAAATTATGGAATTGTCTGACAAGTATCGCACAATGAAAGTTCGTACGAATGCAGACACACCTAAAGATGCTACGGCAGCTCGTAATTTTGGTGCTGAAGGTATAGGGCTTACGAGGACTGAGCATATGTTTTTTGAAGTTGACAGGATTAGAGCCATGAGGGAAATGATTTTGGCCGACACTATAAAAGGTAGAAAAGTGGCTCTAAAAGAACTCCTTCCTATGCAAAGGTCAGATTTTGAAGGTATTTTTGAGGCTATGCAGGGATTCCCTGTAACCATTCGTTTGCTCGATCCGCCTTTACATGAATTCGTTCCTCACCAATTGGCAACCCAAAAAGAACTGGCGGAAGATCTTCATATATCTCTTGCAGCTGTTAAAAATAAAGTGTCAGAGCTTCATGAATTTAATCCCATGCTCGGACATAGGGGCTGCAGACTGGGTATTACTTATCCGGAAATTACCGAAATGCAGACAAGGGCAATCATAGAGGCTGCTTTAAATTTAAAAGAAAAGGGTATTGCAGTAATCCCAGAAATCATGGTCCCACTTGTTGGTACAGTTAAGGAATTTGTAGCACAGGAACAGGTAATCAGATCTACGGCTCAAAAAGTATTTAAGGAGCGAAAAGATACTGTGGAATACCTTGTAGGAACAATGATTGAAATTCCGCGTGCAGCACTTATGGCCGACAGAATAGCCGAGCACGCAGATTTCTTTTCTTTTGGCACAAATGACCTTACTCAGATGACTTACGGCTATTCCAGGGATGATGCCGGTTCGTTTCTTGAAATCTATTTGAAAGAAGGAATCCTAACCTCTGATCCTTTCGAAGTTCTCGATCAGGAAGGAGTTGGACAATTAGTAAGAATGGGTACGGAAAGGGGTAGGAATGTGAAATCAGATTTAAAGGTAGGTATTTGCGGGGAGCATGGTGGCGAACCAAGTTCTGTTGAATTCTGTAATCGAATTGGATTAAATTACGTAAGCTGTTCTCCATTCAGGGTGCCAATAGCCAGGGTTGCTGCGGCACAGGCAGCTATTTCTTAGATAATCTAAATTGTATGGATATTGAATACGCAAGACTAATTAGTATAGCTGCGAGTAGTTATTTTAGAGCATTAAAGACTACTTTTGCTTTGATAATAGGCATTGCATGTTTCATATTTTCAGTAAGAAAAAATTCCTTGTAGACTATCTCCAGAATTTTGTGGATATACATAACCATATCCTCCCTGGGATAGATGATGGGGCTAAAAATGTAAAGGAATCGATAGGGCTTATTCGCGGTTTTAAAGAAATTGGGATTACAAACCTGATAGCCACGCCTCATATTATGAGCAATTTCTATCCCAATAATAGAGAAACAATTACAGGATCTCTTGACGAGTTAACCAATGAGTTATTGGCTAATGGTCTTAAAGATATCTCCATTGAAGCCGCTGCGGAACATATGATTGACGACAATTTTGAAGAGCTATTAGAACAAGATGGGGTAATGCCAATGAGAAAAAGTTATCTGTTGGTTGAAATGTCTTATTTGCAGCAATCCATAAATTTTGATGAGGCAACGCAAAGTGTTATGAAAAAAGGCTTTTTCCCGATTTTGGCGCATCCGGAGCGCTATGGGTATTGGCATGGCAATAAAGCCAAATATTCTGCGTACAAAAAAAAAGGAATCCAGTATCAACTCAATATTTTATCCTTAAGTGATTATTACGGGCCCGAAGTACATAAGGTGGCCTTAAATTTATTGGAGCATGGCCTTTTTGATTATATAGCTTCGGATATTCACCGTATAGAGCAGATAGATTATTTAAAAGAAGTAAAAATTAAAAAAGATATGTTAAAAAGTGTTTTACCCCTAATACATAATACCATTAACATATTTTATTAATTGCACTAGATATTCCACCACTTTTTCACCGACTTTCCATATCCATATCCATATCTACCTCCATAGCCCAGGTTAGAAGACTTCACATCGTTGACAATAAATGACAACCCTTTAAGCTTACCTTCCTTATATAATTTCAATGGGAAATCGAGTACTTTTAGTTCGGTGACTCCGGCTCTAGTTACATATATTATTTGATCTGCCAATTCACTTATTAATAAAGTATCTGAAACTACCATTAGAGGGGCTGAATCTACAAAGATATAATCATAATCAAGTTTAACTGCTTCCAATAATTCGGACATTCTATCACTCATTAAAAGATCAGCAGGGTTTGGTGGTATTTTACCTGAATAAATAATATCAATTGTTTGTTCATAAACCAACATTGAAGAAATGATATCTTTATAACCTAAATTTGGATCCACAAGATATTCTGTGAGTCCTTTATTCTCTTTATTCCTGTATGCCTTACCCAATTTATCAATGTTTTTTCCCGAATAGAACTGGTAAATCTTTGGATTTCTGATATCCGCGCCGATAAGTAATACTTTTTTATTTGTATTCGCAAAAATCATGGCCAGATTGGAAGATATAAATGTCTTTCCCTCCCCAGGTACACTAGAAGTAATGAGAACTATATTTCCCTTTGAAGATTTTTTTTTAGATTTAATAACGTAATCCAAGTTCGTTCTTAAAATACGAAGGGATTCCGCTAAAACAGTGCGCTCTCCACTTCTCACCAATGAATTTTCTTTTTTGGATAATTTAGGTAATTCTGCAAAAACAGGAATTGGATCTACTTGTTTTTCCAAATCAACCTTATTATGCACCTTGTTATCCAGCAACTGATTAAAATAAATAAATGAAAAGGGCAGAAGTAGTCCGAAAATCATCGATGCCAAAAGAATTATAGGTTTTTTTGGTGCAACAGGAAATGGACTTATTGGATATGCGTGATCGATAACTTTGGATTTAGGGGCCGCAGAGGCAAAAGTGATTTGAGACTCTTCTCTCTTTTGTAATAAATAAAGATATAAAGCTTCCGTTGTCTGTTGTTGTCTTGTAATATCCCTTAAAGCCCTCTCATTACCAGGTGCAGCATAAATTTTTGCATTTATACTTGATACCTGACTACTTAAATTATTTACCTGTAAATTCAGGTTATTGGTCATACTGCTTAAACTTGATTGCAGGTTTCTTCTTAATCCCCGGAGTTGTTGATCCAGGTTTACGATAATAGGGTTTTTCTCGTTTGAACTTTTTAGCAAACGGTTGCGCTCCAATACCAATTCGTTATAACGAGCAGTAGTATTTGCAATAGATTCATCATCTAATCCAATATTAGAAGGTAGTACTTCATAACCGTTTTGATTATCTACAATATCCTTCATGGATGCGGCTATATTCAATTGAATAGTCTTATTTTGTAATTCTTGTCGGTTAGCTGCACCTATATTTAAGTTAATATTTGACTGTGATTCAACATCCGTTATTCCTCTTCCCTCTTTAAAATCTTCAGCACTTTGATCAACAGTAGACAGATCACCATAAATGTCTGTGATGCGTTCATTAATAAATTCTGAGGTTTTATCAGCCATTTCCTTTTTATCCTGTACTGCGTTTCGGTTATAGATATAAATTAGCATATTGACTATATCCAAGGCTCTTTTCTCAACAGCATCCATAAGGGAAATTGACACAATATTGGATCCTTCTTCTAATAATAGAATTTCTATTTTTTCCTGATATGTTTGGACTACATTCTGAATAGGGGTAATCCATATTTCATATTCATTTCCCGCATAATGGGTCATCTGAGCCGCGTTAGGTAACAAAACAAATTCGCCAACACTGGAATTTATCGTATTTCCAAAACTATAATTCTTAGCCGACAAGTCTTCCTCTTCTTTAAAAGAAAAACTGGTTTCTGAAAGAACTTCAATTTGGAAAGTACTTTTTGCTAGATAAATCAGAGAATCAGGAACCAAAAAGTTAATTTTGAAAGGAGGTTTCTCATAAACTACGGCTTTTTTAATATCCCCCTTTGCAATAACAGAAATATTTAAACCCAATTCCTTTACTACTTCTACTATATTTGATCTGGAAGCTAGAATTTCAATTTCATCCACGATGCTTGCATTTTTCCCCCCAGTTAATTTCTGCAAATCACTAAAAGTGCTCAAATTCGAATTAGCATCATCAGCCAAAATCTGTATTTTAGCTTCTACCTCAAATAAGGGGGTAGCATATCTGAAATAAAATAATGATAAGGCTATTGCAAATACCAAGGAAAAAACGAACCATTTCCAGTGCCTCAGATATGGCCTGATCAGTTCTTTAAAATCGAGTTTATTGTCATCTGAAAAACTTGAATAATTAGATTCCATTATATGTAGGTAAAGTATTTTAAAAAAATTACTAACTGAATTTAGGGACCCGTGTACCTAGTAATTACCAATACAGCAGAAGTAACTAAAAGAGAAAATAAGGTGACATAAATAACCGCCCTTTGATCGAGCACAGTTTCTTTGATTCCGGATTTATTAGGCTCAACATAGACTACATCATTCTGTGTAAGATAAAAAACGGGTGATTTGGATACGTTCTTAGAGGTAAGGTCAATACGTGTATAGACCTTAGTCCCGTCAAAATCACGGATTACCAAAACATTGTTTCTAACTCCTCTTATAGACAAATCTCCTGCAAGACCCAATGCTTCTAAAATTGTGATTCTTTCTCCGTCTACCTGATAAGTCCCAGGGTTATTTACGGCACCTAAACATGTAACCGTAAAATTGCGCAATCTTATATTAATTATAGGATCTTTCAAATAATCAGAAAGTTGGTCTCGAAGCATGGTTCTAACTTCATCTGGGGACAGTCCTCCTATTTTTATCTTACCGATAACGGGGAAATCTATCATTCCATCCTGGTCAATAAGATAATCCACCTGCTCCGCCACTATACCACCTTCAGATTGGCCCCGAATTAGGTTAAAAGGTACACTCGCCTCAGGGTCTAAAGATGAAATATGTATGGAAACCAGGTCATCTGTTTTAAATTTAGTAACAGACTTATTATTATCCACAATTGTTTCAAAATTACCAGTATCCTGAAAATAAACTACTTCCTCTCTCGAAGCACCACAGGAAGAAAGTAATAATAAACAAGATAGCAATAATAGGGACGAATAATGTAAAATGTATTTTCTTAAGATCATAATTCTTAGTTATTTCTACAAGTATAATGAAAAATTATGATTGGAATATTTTCCTGTCCTCTTTATTATCAAAATTAGAATCTTTAACTATTTTTTTATCATTAATTTTTTTTTGGTCAAGTACGCAGAACTCAGAATTATTGGAAACATATTCCGGTACAATATTTTTCATCAGCTCTACAATATCAGTATTTAAGAACATGTTCGAAACACATAACTCATCAATTTTTGACTTAACATCCGAATAATCCAAATCCCTAACTTTACTGATCATAATTTTCTTATGATAGGTTGGTAAGGTATTTTCTCCGGATGCCAATAGTTCCTCATATAATTTTTCACCAGGACGTAAGCCTGTAATTTTTATGTCTATATCTTCAGGATATTTCAAGCCAGAAAGTTTAATCATGTTTTTAGCTAAATCAAAGATTCTAACAGATTTTCCCATATCAAAAATAAAAATCTCACCTCCATTACCCATTGCTCCAGCTTCCAGCACCAATTGGGACGCCTCGGAAATAGTCATAAAATATCTTGTAATATCCCTATGAGTAACGGTAAGGGGCCCTCCTTTTTCGATTTGCTTCTTAAATAATGGAATAACTGAACCATTAGAACCCAAAACATTTCCAAATCTTGTAGTTATAAATTTGGTTTTGCTTTCACGATGCTTACAACTTATATACATCTCGGCAATTCTTTTGGTCGCCCCCATGACATTTGTAGGATTAACCGCTTTATCTGTGGAAACAAATATAAATTTATCCACATTATAGTTTGAGGACAGATCGACCAACATTTTGGTGCCTGCAATATTAATTTTTATGGCCTCATAGGGGTTATATTCCATTAAGGGAACATGCTTATATGCAGCTGCGTGGAAAACAATATTTGGCCTATACTCCTGGAAGAAAGTATTCATTCTGTTTTTATCCCGAATATCAGAAACTATAGGAATAAAGTTGTGAATGCCTTTTTGTTTTAGTTCCTGTTGTAAATCGTAAAGAGGCGACTCTGCCTGATCAATTATGATAAGGGACTTATAACTAAAATTAGCAATTTGCCTAACAAGCTCACTTCCAATTGATCCGGCACCTCCGGTAACCATAATTACACGATCTTCAAGCTCTTTGGTAATTTTGGAGTTTTTTATATTTATAGGTACCCTGTTAAGCAAATCCTCTATCTCTACTTGTTTAATCTGAGATACTTTTAACTTTCCATTAATCCAGTCGTCAACAGGTGGTACGATTTTTACCTTAATCTGAAATTCAACCAAACTTTCAACCAGGTCCTTCAAAAAAGTACTATCTTCATTATGAATAGAAATAATAATTTCACTAATATTCCTTTTAACTATAAATATCTTAGTGATTTCTTCTCTGGAATAAACTCTTACCCCATTTAAATTCTTCCCCACTTTCTTAAGGTCATCATCTATATAGCCTACCACCTTTGAATCGCTTGCAGTATGGTCTGTTAGGGCATTGAAGGTCAATAAACCGGCTTCACCAGCACCATATATAAGTACATTTTTATATGTTTTGTAACCACGCATCAATTTGTGATACAAGGTTTTAAAAATGTATCGCGACGTTATAAGTGCAATAAAACTTATTAAACTGTGGATAATAATTATGGACAATGGAATAGTAAAATGTTCCATGAAATTTGTCTGTCTGTTAATTATCACCAAAAATATGGTTAGAATGCTGAAAAGACATATGGCGTTAAATATGTTATATACATCCCTGATTCCGGTATGCCTTATAACACCTTTGTATGATCCCGTAACGATAAAAGCAGTCCCAGCTATAAAAGCAACGTAGGGCAATTGTATAAACAAACGGTCTGTGTCAAAATTTAGGGTAAGATTAAATCTTATTATATAAGATAAAACAAATGAAATGCATATTAATAGTATATCAACTCCTAGAACAAGCCATCTAGAGGCATATCTATGAGCATTATTTATTAGGTAATTTTTTATCATTC
>NZ_KB907555.1 GCF_000382125.1 Eudoraea adriatica DSM 19308 | reverse complement strand
AAATGAAATGCATATTAATAGTATATCAACTCCTAGAACAAGCCATCTAGAGGCATATCTATGAGCATTATTTATTAGGTAATTTTTTATCATTCCTCCATTTTAAGGATTAGGTCAAAAATTCTTTTTAAATATGCTTTTATAAATGAACTTCCTAATTCTACATATATCCTTCATCCATGTCAAATTAAAAAGCGTTTTTACTGCTAATTTTGATATAAAGTTATTCGTATTCTTTGAGATTAGGAAAATTTAATACAATATTTCGCTAAAGGTATTGATAAAATCGGTTTAAGACTATTTCCAATCGAATGTTAGTTATTTTTTTGTTGTTCTGGGAAATCTTTAAATATTAAATTTACAAAATGTGATCCAAACGCTAAAAGGGAGGAAATGAAAATACTAGTTACCGGAGCAGCTGGCTTTATTGGGTATCATACTTCGAAAAAATTAATTCAAAATGGCCATGAAGTTGTTGGATTGGACAATATCAATGATTATTATGATATAAACCTAAAATATGGAAGACTCAATGACCTGGGTATTGAGAGAAAGCAAGCGAAAAAATTCAACTTCATTACGGTGAGCAAAATATTTCCCAATCCTTTCAAATTCATTCGGATGGATCTTTTACATAGCAATGCCTTAAAGGATCTTTTCATTAATGAAAAATTTGACGTGGTCTGTCATTTGGCTGCCCAAGCCGGAGTACGTTATAGTTTGGAAAATCCAGAGGCCTATGTAGATAGCAACATTGTGGGCTTTTTAAATATTTTAGAATGTTGTAGACACAATAAGATTAAACATTTAGTATATGCCAGTAGCTCAAGTGTATATGGATTGAATAAAAAAATACCCTTTGAAGTCTCTGACAATGTGGATCAACCAATCAGTTTATATGCCGCTACCAAAAAAAGTAATGAGTTAATGGCTCATACCTACAGCCATTTATATGGATTTTCAACCACAGGCCTGCGTTTTTTTACAGTTTATGGCCCTTGGGGTAGACCGGATATGGCGATGTTCCTTTTTACTGAAGCCATCATAAAAGGAAATCCCATTATGGTATTCAACAACGGCAATATGGAGCGGGATTTTACCTATATTGATGATATTGTAGAAGGAGTTGTAAAGGTGATAGAAACTCCTTTAAAAATACGTTCTATAAAAAAAGATACCTATAAAATTTATAATATTGGAAATAACAAATCGGTAAAGCTCATGGACTTTATTAAAGCTATAGAAAAGAGCTTGGGCATTAAAGCCAAAAAAGAAATGCAACCCATGCAATCCGGGGATGTAGTGAAAACCTGGGCAAATGTGGATGAGTTGATTAAAGATTATAAATACAGCCCTGGTACTCCAATAAAAAAAGGAGTGGATTCTTTTATCGACTGGTATAAAAAGTATTATAAATTTAAGTAATATAGTCCCAATAAACAGGGTAAACCAAGCGACTAAGACCATTGAAAAATCACAGAGGGATATCTACTATTTATTTTGTAAATCAGCTGATCGAAATAATCCATTTAATAGATATTGATAACCACGCGGATTAGGCGGCCTTAGGTGCCAAATGGAATTTTCTTCATTTTAAAATAGGCACAGCGGGACGACATTAAATTGGAGTAGAATCCGCTCATCGATATACTCTTCGTTTTAACGCATATATTTCAAGTTTATATATAAATTAACCTAATTTTACAAACAAATATTTAATCTTTCAAAGATGGCCAAGAGTATAAATCAACCCCTTTCAAAATTAATCAGCACAAAATTTACATGTCTGTTAGGCGTTAAATCGTAAGAAAAGACATTGCTATAAATTCAAACTAGAATTAGATTAATAGATGCTTTTTAACTCCATTGACTTTGCAATTTTCTTACCAATAGTCTTTATATTATATTGGTTCGTAGCTAACAAGAGTCTAAAACTTCAGAATCTTCTCATTGTGGCTTCGAGCTATCTTTTCTATGGCTGGTGGGACTGGAGATTTTTATCGTTAATACTATTTAGTACTATTATTGATTACACGGTTGGTCGAAACCTCAGAAAGGAAGAAAATCAAACCAAAAGAAAAATCTTACTTTGGACAAGTATTCTGGTAAACCTTGGATTTTTGGGATTTTTCAAATACTATAATTTCTTTCTTGATAATTTTATTTCCGCCTTTTCATTCTTTGGAACTGATATAAAGGCAAACTCATTGAATATTATCCTTCCGGTAGGAATCAGTTTTTACACCTTTCAAACATTGAGCTATACTATCGATGTCTATAAGCGCAAGATGGAACCGACCAAAGATTTTATTGCTTTTTCGGCCTTTGTAAGTTTCTTTCCCCAATTAGTGGCAGGCCCTATTGAAAGGGCTACACAATTGCTTCCTCAGTTTTATCAAAAAAGGACATTTGATTATTCCAGAGCCGTTGACGGTATGCGTCAAATTCTGTGGGGCTTGTTCAAAAAAATCGTAATAGCAGATAACTGTGCCGAATTTGCCAATCAAATATTCAATAATTCAGCGGAAATGAATGGGAGCACCTTGGCTTTAGGTGCTTTATTTTTCACTTTCCAAATCTATGGGGATTTCTCAGGTTATTCAGATATAGCAATAGGTACTTCCCGGCTTTTTGGATTTGACCTTATGCAAAATTTTAACTTTCCATACTTTTCGAGGGATATTGCCGAATTTTGGAGACGCTGGCATATTTCCCTTTCTACGTGGTTTAGGGATTATCTTTATATTCCTTTAGGTGGAAGTCGTGGTGGTACTTGGATGAAGGTCAGAAATACCTTTGTTATCTTCATAGTTAGTGGTTTTTGGCACGGAGCGAATTGGACATTTATTATTTGGGGAGCTTTGAATGCAATTTATTTTCTTCCTCTCTTGCTTACAAAAAAGAATCGTAGCAATTTGGATGTTATAGCTAAAGGAAAATATATTCCAAGTATAAAGGAACTTTCATTTATGTTGCTGACTTTTGTTTTGACCGTTTTTGCATGGATATTTTTCAGGGCACAAAATATTGGACATGCTTTCAGTTACATTTCAGAGATTCTATCCACGTCTTTTTTTGAGGTTCCTAGATTCACCGATAGGATTGACGCTTTAATAACACTGTGTCTTGTTTGCCTCTTCATATTGGTAGAATGGTTTGGACGTGAAGGACAGTATGCCATTGAAAAAATTGGACTAAAATGGAAAAGACCGATTAGATATGGTATGTATTACGCAATAATTATAGTAATCGTTTGGTTTGGCGGAAAAGAACAACAGTTCATTTATTTCCAATTTTAAAGTATGAAAAAGTTTTTATTCAAAATAATTGTTTTAACGATACCTGTAATCATTTTAGTCTTATTTGTTATCTGGATGGACTTTTTTAAAATATTTGGATTTCAAGATTATTATGCGACGCAAACAATCGGGTTGAATCGTGAGATGATTACGACCAAAACCTTTAATCATTATAGGGGAAAAGAAAACTTTGATTCCTTTATTTTTGGCAGTTCCAGGTCGCAAGCATTCAAATGCAAAAATTGGAAGTCTTATTTACAAGATAACGCAAATCCGTTTCATTTTGACGCCTCGGGTGAGGGTATATGGGGGATTTCAAAAAAAGTAGAATATATAGATGAACTTGGGGATATAATAAAAAATGCTTTGGTGGTAATTGATAGGGATGTATTAAAGGTAACATACGTTCGAGAAGGCCACTTGTTCATTTCTATGCCCAATGTTTCAAAATCTTCTAAATTTGATTATTATTCTGCTTTTTTGAAGGCTTCTTTAAATCCTAAATTCTTATTCGCATATTTAGATTATTCTATATTTAAAACATACAGGGATTATATGGGGCATTTGATCAACCATAACGAATATGACCACATCGTGAATAATAAGAATTGTGATATTTGGTATGGTGTCAACAAAGAAATTGAAAATGACTCCTTGGGTTATTATAACAAACAGCTTGCTAAAGGTGTCTTTTATGATAGACCCCTCCCAGAATTTACTAAATGCAAAGTCACCCAAGAGGAAATAGATCAACTAAATACCATTGAAGCTATATTTAATAAGCACAATACAAATTATAAAATCGTAATTGGTCCAACATACGATCAGGTGCCTTTGGAGGAGGAACAATTGAAATTATTAGAACTAGTCTTTGGAAAAGAGAATATTTATAATTATTCTGGAAATAATGAATTTACAGAACCCATTTCTAATTTCTATGAAACCTCACACTATAGACCACACGTAGCCAATGAAATAATGGCATTAATATATGATAGTAAAACGATTTCAAACAGATAGTAGCTCATTTTGAAAATTAAATCCATAAATCAAATAAAAT
Organism: Eudoraea adriatica DSM 19308; assembly: GCF_000382125.1. Lineage (GTDB taxonomy): Bacteria > Bacteroidota > Bacteroidia > Flavobacteriales > Flavobacteriaceae > Eudoraea > Eudoraea adriatica. The sequence goes on along the minus strand of NZ_KB907555.1, from coordinate 97,403 downwards.
GACTCGTCAACTTAATAGCTTTTTCGGACCATTTATTGGAATTTTACTGATGGCGATAATTATCTTTTATTACGCCGAATAAAATTTTGGTCTTCACGAACTGGGTTGTACTGGTTTATTCCCAGCCTTTTATGCAATTAGGGAACGTACAAAAAGGGGAACTACCATTCAGGCCTATGACCCAAAAGCCATGAAAGAAGCACAGCATATTTATCTAAAAGATGTGCCAAACATAAGCTATGACCATTCCAAATATGAAACATTAAAAGATGTAGATCGTATAACTCTATTGACGGAATGGAAAGAATTCAGATCTCGCGATTTCGAACAATTAAAAAGTCAATTAAAAGAGCTTGTGATTTTTTAGCTGTAATCAATACAATGATTCAAACCTGACAAAATGGGGCTTTGAATACTATCAAATTGGAAAAAAATAGGCATAAAATTTTAATTATTACCTAAAAAGTAAAGATGAGTAAGATAAAAATAGTGGTCATTGGATTGGGATATGTTGGGCTTCCCCTAGCTCGCCTGTTCTCAACAAAATATAGGGTCACTGGCTTCGATATCAATACAGGACGTATAGCGGAACTAAAATCTGGAACGGATAGCACGCTTGAACTGGAGGATGACGTTCTTCAATCGGTTTTGAAAGATATGCCGAATATTGAAACAGGGTTGTTCTGTACAAATGACCAAGATCTAAAAGATTGCAATTACTTTGTTGTAACTGTTCCAACTCCTGTTGACAGTACCAATTGACCTATTTTGACACCCCTATACAAATCCAGTGAAGCGGTGGGGAAAGTCTTGAAAAAAGGGGATATTGTAATTTATGAATCCACCGTATATCCTGGCGTAACCGAAAAAGAATGTGTCCCAATTCTAGAAAAAATAAGTGGTACAACTTTTAACAAGGATTTTTTCGTTGGGTATTCCCCTGAGCGAATTAATCCTGGTGATAAGGAACATACTGTAGAAAAGATTTTAAAAGTCACCTCGGGCTCAACTCCCGAAATTGGAAAAAAGTGGATCAATTATATGCTTCAGTAATCACCGCAGGTACTCACCTTGTCCCCTCAATTAGAGTAGCAGAAGCTGCGAAGGTTATTGAAAATTGACAACGTGATATCAATATTGCTTTTGTCAATGAACTGGCCAAAATCTTTAATTTAATGGATCTTGACACGCATGCTGTATTAGAAGCAGCAGGCACCAAATGGAATTTCCTACCCTTTAAGTCAGGCCTTGTCGGAGGTCATTATATTGGTGTAGACCCTTACTATTTGGCGCAAAAGGCACAGGAATACGACTATCATCCTGAAATTATCCTTACAGGCAGGCATATGAACAATGGCATGGGTAAATATATGACTTCCGAAGTGGTAAAATTAATGGTGCAAAAAGCCATTAAAGTAAAGGGGGCTAAAATTCTTTTTTAGGAATAACCTTTAAATAAAATTGCCCCGATGTTAGAAACACTAAAGCCGTTGATGTAATGAATAGCCTAAAGAGTTATGGTACAGAACTGTCAATTTTTGATTTCTGGGCCTCACCTGCCGAGGTACTACATGAATATGATTTAACTACCAGTCGCGAATTAAATCAGGATAAATTTGATGCAATAGTTTTGGCGGTAGCTCATAAAGAATTCCTGGATTTGCCTTTAAGAAAAATGCTAACAGATAAGGGTGTGATTTACGATGTAAAAGGTATTCTCAAGGACAAAGCCGATGCCTGTTTATAATATAAATAATTATTCATGACAAAAAAGATGACTAGTATTTTAAACTAAACATCAATTCCTGTTATATTCCTAGTATTCTCAGCCAATATTGTTTTCTTTAAACCAAGGGCTCTTTATTTAATATTCTTGGAAGCACAAAGCCGCTTAAATATTCCTCTATACTCAAACTATTGGCAAGTTCATTAACTAAATAAAATTTATCCAATTCTTCTGCTGAAAGATTCAATTCGCAACAATTGGCCTATTCACCAGTAATTTTTTGCATTAGTTTAAAATACAAGCTTATATTAGTCAATGGACTTTAAATATCACTTTTTGTCACAAAAAAATTTTTGTCTCAAATATCAAATTGACTTAAATATATTTCCTAGAGCAATTTCCAGTATTACCATGATTTAAGATAGTGAACTTCTCAAATGCAAAACTACATCCCAACTGTATTTGGTGAGGCTTAACTTATTTAAACTATTTAGTTAATTCTTCTTAAAAATTTAAATGATTTGTTAAAAAATAGTGCAGTTCGTCGAATAGGAGAATATTAGACATCTATTCTCATCTTTATGCCCGTAACTGACTTTGATCTTGAAAATGTAGTTCATCGAAAATAAAAGGGTTTTTACCGATGATATTGAAATTTTATTTAGATTTATCAAACCCAAATTTGATTATCATAATACTTAATTTAACTTACACATGAAATTAAATACCCCAATTCCCCCAAGCATGTTATGCCTTTTTTTTAGCATTATTACCCTCTTCTCTTGCAGCAAAGACTCTGATCTGATGGCTGATTACGTGTCATTAGACCCGGAAGTGCTAATTGGTAAGTATGTAAGGAGTGATGTTTATCAAATATCCATTGTTAGTAATTCGGAGGAGGATGGATTTGAAATCACTGTAAATGATGTTAGTTCGGAGAATAGTGGAAGCGCAGGCACAACCGTTAATGACGACTATCAAGTATCTTCGAGTGCCAGTATTGTTCTTGATGTTTTAGCTAATGACACTTTTATAGATCTGGAAAATGTTTCTATAATAGATACATCCCAACCTGACAATGGAGAGGTATTAATTAATTCAGACAATACGTTAACATACACGCCATCTTCAATTGAAACGAGTGTAAACACCTTTACATATACTGTTGAATTTGTTAATGCGGACGGGACCGTTGGCTCAGAAACCGCTACTGTCACTATTAATATTAATCCCACTTCTTCATTAAAACTTTCCGGACCAAATATTTTTTATGTTACTGTTAATGGAAGTAGTGGCAATGATGGTTCTTCAGAAGCTGGCGCATGGGATATTCAACATGCTTTTAAAACAGCTAAAGCAGGTGATTTTGTTTATGTAAAAGCTGGAAATTATGGAAATATAAATTTAAACACAGTCGCAGCTGGTACATCGGGTTCACCTATATCAATTATAGGATACAAAGACATTCCTGGTGATATTGTAGCAAATAATGGAACAACATTCACTTATGCTGATTATCAAGCAAATGGTAATCTTCTTGATTCTACTGAATACCCTCTTTTAGTAGGAACAAGGACAAATAATGCAGCTGCATTTCAATCTGCGGGAATAACAATTAATCATGCTAATTGGACGATTCAGAACTTTGGTTTTATGTATTTTGATTATGGTATTTTGATAAATGCGGGTGGGAAATATACAACTATTGATAATTTGATAGGGGCTTGGATGGGTGATTTTAATCCCGCAAATAGTTGGAATCCAACAGCTCCGGCAGCTAATGCCAATTATACCCCTCCGCTACCTGCTGGGGGAACATCTACATCTTTTGTTAATTTAAGAGGACAAGCTCTTTCTAGTCACGCAGATTATGTGACAATTACTAATAGTATTTGCATAAATGGTGGCGCAAGGGGATTCTCTTTACAGTTTAGTGATTTTTATACTGTGGATAATGTTGCTGCTTATTCTGATCAAAACGTTAATCCAACTGATTACTATATAATGGCCTATGATGTGCAAAACAGTATTTTTACTAATTTGACAGTAAAACGACTTGGAAATCTAACACATCAAGGGCATGGAATATCCTTAAAGAACAATTCCAATTATAACAGTTATAATAATCTTGAAATATACAATTGTGATTTGGAACTGAATATCTCTTGTACTAATAACTCATTTCAAAACTTCACTATAACAGGTGGTTCTGATGGTGGGAAAAGAGGTGGTATAATATTATCAAGTGGCTCCAATCATAACGTGTTTCAGAATGGAAGTTTAATAGGTACCGAAGGTATAAGATTTTGGGATGCATCGGAACCCGAAGGTGTGGGGACTATCATTAATGATACAGGTGATTACAATACTTTTACAAATATTGTGGTGCGCAATTCGTCTTACGATAATCAAGCTCCCATTGCATTTCATTGGATTTTACAAAATAAAATAACATCTACAGTCGACCATAATGAATTTTATAATTGCACCTTTGATGGGTCGAATTATGTATTCATGGTTGACAGGGTAAATTCTGGGACGAAATTTATAGATTGTTCATTTGTTAACATCTCAAAAGGTCTGAGAAGCAGCAAATATTCGACAAACGCTGCAATTCCTTTAGATGTTACATTCACAAACTGCACATGGGAAAATGTAAATTTCACACCTCCCAATAATTAGGAAAATAAATAATAGAATAAATCCTGCGTACTATTCTGGTGAATTCTTATTTTTTTTCTGGGGTTAATTTATTTTATCTAGTGTATTTTTTAGAATTTTGTTTCTAATATTAATAGATTCAATTATTTCCATAATTGTTTTATTATATTGTTGATTGGAGAAGGAATTAATCCTGTTGCAACTAGTTTTTTTTGATCTTATTGAAATATTCTAAGATGTTTTAACGAAGTTCATGTCCATTTTTCAGATGGATGCATAATATTAATTATAAGTTTTTATTTTACTCTTAGATATTATTTTATTTATATAAAGGTCAGAGGAAATAAAGAGTTATGAGGAATTAAAAACATTCAACAAAAATTACTTACAAAAATCTGATGGAAAAATTCTTCAATAATCTTGTATTAATTTCATTTAAGCTCGTAATAAATAATTGAGTTAGATTAATTTATCCGAGCTCAGTTTCACTTTAATGGGTATTTGACCAGTATTTTCAACATTGGTATTCTCTTGATAGACAGAAGAATAATTAATCATTTAAATATAAAATACCGTTAATTCAATTTATTCAGTCTATAAAAGTTCGAAACCATATCTCCACTTCCAATATTCTGAATAATAGTCTTGAATGGTCCTTCTTTTTTGATATAGTTAATTTTAGTAATTTTTCTAGGACACTTTTATTAAATAGTCGTCGATTATTCAAACTATCACTCAATAATATATCTTGAACCTTTTTACTATCAGCAAATATTTTTTCAATAGGTGTTTTAAAACCGATTTTACTTCTATTATAAATAATATTATCAGGAAGCAAATCTTCCATGGCTTTTCTATGGATATACTTACCCAATCCTTGTTGAATTTTATACTGTGCCGGAAGTTTAAAAACGAATTCTACTAATCTATAATCCATAAAAGGCAATCTACTTTCCAAAGAATACATCATTGATATTGCATCTCCGTACTGTAACAAATCTACAAGGCCATTTCTATGTTGCGCTTTCAACAATTTGTTTAGCCGGGTTTCTTTTCTATTAAATTTTATTTTTGGTACTCTAGAAGTAGTCTTTTTATATGGTTTAAGATAGTCGGAATAAACATATTCAGTTCCATCTAATTTCCTGTAAAATGATTTAGCCCAACCAGGTAAATAGTATCTTCCAAAAAGTAATATTGCTGTTTTAATTGACCATGATTTTTTAAATTCGTTTAACTCATATATCGCTTTTTTGAATTTCATTGAACTTATTAGATCAATAAAATAGTCAATAAAAATAGAGTCTAAATATCCTCCTAAAAGTTCATCTGCTCCTTGTCCTTCAAGTATAACAGTAAGCTTTTTTTTAGCCTCTTGGTTAATTTTACTAAGAGGAAAGATTGCAGGTGATGCATGCCCAGCTTCTAGGTGATAAATAATTTGATTCAGCCTCTTTAAAAAATCATCATATTGAACAACCACTCTATTTGATAGAAAATTATAATCCTTTCTCAAAGAATCAACAGTCCTATATTCATCATATTTTTCGTCAGGAAAACTAGCTGTATATGTGTTTATTTCCTGATTATAGATTTTATCTATTGTGCACACTATTGATGCAGAGTCCAAACCTCCTGATAATGTAGAACCCAGGGGTACATCGCTACGAAGTCTTATTTTGACCGCATCATTAAATAAGTGCTTATATGCTTCTAGTACTTCAGGCCAATTTGTATTTTTATCAACTTTATTTGGGTAATCCCAATATTCATAAATACTATATTTGCCTTGTTTTATTATTAAGTTATGGGCAGATGGTAATTTATATATACCTTCAAACCAGGATTCAATATTTTGTGCTCCAACTGACTCTCTACAAAAAGCAGAAATAGCATTATAATTAGGTTTTTTTAATTCTGGAAAATATTCTAAAATAGATTTTATTTCTGAAGCAAATACAAAATTACCTTTAAATAAGGTATAGTAAAATGGTTTGATTCCGAATCGATCCCTTGAACAGAATAGTGTGTCTTTTTCTTTATCATAAATTGCTAAGGCCCACATTCCATTGAATTTCCTAACGCACTCTTCACCCCATAAATCATAGGAAGCCGTAATTACTTCTGTATCAGACTCAGTGGTAAATTTATACCCTGCAATTTGAAGTTCTTCTTTTAGTTCTATATAATTAAATATTTCACCATTAAAAACTACGGCAAAAGAAAGGTAATGGAAAGGTTGATTTGCAGAATCGGACAGATCCAATATGGATAACCTTGCATGAGCTAATCCTACATAGGGTGATAAAAGCTCAGACAAACGAACATTTGGCCCTCTATGATTTACCTTTTCAATAGAATTTTGTAATTTATCCTCACAGACTTTATTTTCTTTTCTTAAGTTGATAACACCAAAAATGCCGCACATTAATTTTTTGTTTAATTCTAGAACTATGTTCCTTGATCAATATACATTGACTGATTATAATTTTCCATAAACATAAGCACATGGAATTTTTAACCGCTATTTTAATCGTTCAATAATACGATTTTTATTGGAAAGGAATAAAATCTTTTCCAAGGTGATCAAAAGTTTCGTTAAACAACCAATTAATCCTTCTAATTGCTTTTGACAATGATAAAAGGATACTTAAATAATATAGAAAAATTATTCTTCCCTGTTTATAAATATTAATTTATTAATAACTTCAAGCTTTACTCTGATTTTTCGGTTAATGATCCTTTAAAATAAGGAAGATGAAATTTTCCAGATAAATCTACTTAGGTAAATGGCACTCTAGTAATTAATAGCGATTAGACTATTTCCTAAACCTCTTCTAAGAGATAAACGTGAAATTTCCGACGTAAACTTAATACAATTTCAATTTGCAATTATCTATTTAAATCTACGCATGCGTTCATCCATTCTTTTTGGATAAGTTAAAACCTCTTATCGATATCCTCTTCTCTTTAACCTATATTTTATGAATTTATATTCTAATTAACTTTTTTTGCAAAAAACTAAATGATAAAAGCCGGAGTGGAAAATGGTACTAAATAAAATTTTGAGAATATTTCTTTTCTGGGATTATAACAATTAGGGCCTAGATTCAAATAATCAACTGGTCAAAACGTAACTAGATACTGAAATAAATTTGATTGTTTCGCTGATAGAAGGAAATATGAATTATATGGACAAAACATGTATTGGCATAAGATTAATAGGGTTCGTAAAAAAGTCCTATATATCTTATAAGATTAACTACAGTTAAAAGAAAATCGTTTACAGCCAAAATAAGTTTATAACATAAAAGTAATTTTGAAAGTATAATATGATGTATCTCACTACTATTAGGAACATGTGCAATTTTATAAAAACATGGTTTAAGTAATGGTTATTTTATCATCCTATTCCACATCTAAAAATATATTTAGATAAAAATAAGCCTATAAGAATAAAGTTAAAACAAATTTTTTGGAAAATACACCTAATAATATTTATAAATATAATTGTTCTCAATTTAATCTAAATAATGTCCGCTATTCCATTATTTTTACACCTAAGTTTATATCAGAAAGAATAGCTCAAAAATTAGCGAAATTCAGAATTAATTTCTAAAATATATTAAATTGAATCGTCAACTTCATAAAATATTTGGTCCATTTATCGGAATTTTACTGATGGCGACTATTATCTTTTATTATGCCGGATTAGATTTGGGCCTTCAGGATGTAGGTTTTAATATTTTGTTCCCTATACTATTTGTCTTAACATTTGTATTCGACAAAGGTGCATCAATATATATGTATAAAGAAACTATTCTGTTTTTCCTGTTTTTAATACTTGGCTTTACTTCCGTATTTTATACCAATATTGACATGCATCTATTTGATATATTCATCTATAAAATTCTTGCTGCTTTTATGGGTGCCTATATTGGTATTGGGCTTTATAATAATTTAAATTTAGAAGATTACTTTCACATAGCCTTTATTTGCTCATTAATAATAATAATATACTTTGAGTATAGTTTCGGTAACTTTGATCCCATTACTTTCTATGCACCAACCGCTTCAAGGGGTGATTTTGGCTACAATGCCAACTATTATTCATATATGAGCCTTTTTGCAAATTTCTCCATTTTTAGATTATACCTCAAGTATAAAAATATTTGGACGACCATAGGATTGATCCTAATACCTTGCTTAGGGCTGGCAATTTCTTTTACCACCCAATCAAGGTCAGGTTTAACATTCATTCTACTTATTAACGCCTTGTTTTGGTTTTGGGTGAATAAACCTAAAATCAGAATTCCCTTTCATTCAATTATTCGAAGAGTCCTATTGTTTATCTTTACGATGTCCTTTTTATATCAATTTTACAGTTTTTATGACAATTCAAAGATAAAGAATCGCATGTCCACCACAATAAGTGAAGACGAAAGAGGCCATCTAGCAGAAAAAGGTCTTGAGGTTTTTTTGAATCACCCTTTTCTAGGGGTTGGTGTTGGTAACTTCGCCAATTATAACAGTACAAGGGCAATCACTCACAACACCTATGTAGAAGCACTAGCCGAGCATGGCTTTTTTATAGGTTCCTTGATGATTATTGTTTTTGTTTTACCCATTTTTAAGTCCTACAAATTATTTTCACGTCATAGATCTAATCCCGAATACAAATTATACTTGTTGTTCTTTTTGGTGTTTTTTCTCCATAATAATATTTATGTTTTTTATAAGGCTAGTTACGCTATGATGTACTTCTTCCTGTGGTTAGGTATTTATTACAAGAGAGTTGAAACAAAAAAATACAAATAATGATCAACATTGCATTTTTAGTAGGGAACACCTCTATGCATGGGGGAATAGAACGAGCTACTTCAATTTTGGCAGATCAGTTCATTGGAAAAAATCTGGCAAAAGTTTCCGTAATCGGTTTTCATCCCAAAACCGAGGATAATGGTTTTAATTGGAACAAAAATGTAGGCCTTTATGACTTATTGGATAAGCCTGAATCAATGAAGACTGGATTTTTTAAGGCCATTCCTAGGCTCCGTAAATATCTTAATGAAGAACATGTTGATATTTTGATAGCATGCGGTCATTTGCACGCTCCATTAGCTGGCATGGCCTGTTTAGGAATCGATACTAAAATGATCTATTGGTCTCATTCAAGTTTTCATGGCGAGCCAAGTCCATTTAAAAGAATGAGTGAAATACTTGGTGGTATTCTTTCTTATACTGTCGTCACACTTACTAAAGCGGATGTCCTAAATTATAAAAGAAAAACTTTTGCAACTAAAGTAGTACAAATCTATAACCCATTAGACCAAGAGCTATTCTCCATTGAAAAAGCTTATAATCCGGAAACCAAAAAAATAATAAGCGTAGGCAGACTGGCAGATCCTAAAAACTTTGATACTCATTTATTAGAAGTTGCAAGTTTAGTGCTAAAACAAAACCCTGATTATACCTGGCACATTTATGGTAAAGGACACTTGGAAGATAGCATAAGGAAAAATATAGCTAAGTTTGGTTTAAATGGCAAAGTCATACTAGAAGGAAATGTAAATAATCTTTATCAGCAATATTCAAAACATTCAATAATGGTAATGACCTCTTCTTATGAAGGTTTTCCCATGTCATTGATGGAAGGGATGGCAATGTCTCTTCCTTTAGTAAGTTTTAACGTCCCCACAGGTCCAAACGAAATTATTCAAGATGGAATAAATGGATTTTTGATTCCGCCTTTTGATTGCAATAAAATGGCTGATAGGATTAACGAACTAATCCAAAGTACCGAATTACGATTGAGTTTCTCTAAAAAAAACCTATCAATATTAAACAATTTCAAAGTTGAGGATACAATAGTCAAGTGGGAGTCGTTAATTGCAAAAATTACATCATGATTCAATACTTATCCTGCATTTAATCATAATTATAATTAACCAAATCACCTTTAACCTCGTTCCTTTAAGAGCACTATAAGTCTACAAGGATAATAACCAAATTCAAAACTAACGCCTCATAATGAAAGTATTCCTTATTAATAAATTTGTCTGGCTGATCAATTATACTAATATAGATTTTTTATTTGTTGTATTTCAGATTAAATCAAATAGAAAAATCATTTATAAAAAATACCATTCGTGTTGAATGCTATCTCTTATATTAAAATTATACATTTTCTACCTTCGTATGACTGATTATAATTAAAAGCATATTATATTATCAGCATTAAGGATAATGAAATGCCTGTTGAAAAACATATTTATTCCATTATAAATTGAATTCCAAATAGTTGAAACCAATGTATTATAAGTCAATTCTCTACTAAACCAGAAATAATTAGAAACAAAGCCATCTTAAATTAAAAAAAAGACTCTATAAAAACCAAGATATTTATATCAAAACTATACAAAAACAAAATTCTAGATGACCAATTTTCTATAGCATTATGCAAGAACAGAATCTGAATTCTCTTCGAGCAATGGCGTCTTTTAACTCTCTTAATCGTAAATACTATTATTTTACTCCGAATTTTTATGCATCATATTATTTTATCACTAGTTTTGAAGACTTTCTTGCTTTCAAGCAGTATAAAATATCTCTAAAATCTTTATTATAAATTATAAATGAAAAAAATTGTTGTGATTTATCCAGGATTCCCACATTATAGAAGTGGAATCATTGAGGAATTAATTAATTCCAAAAAATATAAATTCATTTTTGCTGGAGATAGAAAGGGCTACAATAATGTAAAACCATACATTTTTAAAGATTCAGAAATATTTAGAAACTTCAATTATTTCAAGTTAGGTCGATTTCAATTCAACAGAGGCTTATTGAAATTTATCATTAGAAATAAATTCGATGGAGCGATTGTTCATGCCACGCCTTATTGTTTATCAATAATATTGGCAACATTATTGTTGAGATTTAGAGGTGTCCAAGTATTCAATTGGACTCATGGCATTTTAAGGGATAAAAAAAATCTAAAAAATAAGACTTATTATTATTTTTATAAATTTTTCTTTGATGGGCTATTGCTATATAGCAATAATGCTAGAAGGAATCTTCTTAATTTTGGATATAGCGATGAACGGATTAAATTGATTTACAACTCTTTAGACTATAAAAAGCAACTAAAATTAAGAGGAGTTCTCTCTGAAGAAATGAGAGTTGCTATTAGAAAAAAGCTTTTTGCAGACCCACAAAATTATCAGCTCATATTTATAGGAAGGCTAACCCCCCCCAAAAAACTATCTCAGGTTATAGAAGTAATCGATTCGCTTAAAAATGATGGTATTGCGATAAATCTACTTTTAGTAGGTGATGGTATAGATAAGGAGAGTCTACAAAAACAAGTAATATCCAAGGGACTTGAAAAGAATGTTTGTTTTTATGGCGCTTCGTATGATGAAAAGGTCAATTACGAACTAATAGCTTCGAGCGATTGCTGTATTGCACCAGGCGAAATCGGTTTAACAGCAATGCACTCGTTGATGTTTGGTGTGCCTGTTATTTCACATAATAATGGAAACAATCAGGGACCCGAATATGAAGCAATAATTCCAAATGTAAATGGTGAATTATTTGAGATGAATAATATTGAAGACCTTAAAGAAAATATCATTAAAATTAGAAAGAGGCAAATGATTACATCTATCGAATCAATAAGGGAAAATTGTTATAAAATTATAGATAAATTCTACAATCCATATTATCAAAAAAGCGTTATTGATAAGATTTTTGATTGACCGATTAGTAGAATTTTAAAGTGATTAACTTATAGTTTAATGATGTTCAAGAATAAAACACTACTCATAACGGGCGGTACAGGTTCCTTTGGAAATGCTGTCCTAAACCGTTTTTTAGAAACCGATATAAAGGAAATACGCATTTTTAGTCGTGATGAAAAAAAACAGGATGACATGCGTAATCGACTCAAAAACAAGAAGGTAAAGTTCTACATAGGGGATGTGAGGGATTATAATAGCATTGCAAAGGCCATGCGAGGCGTTGATTTCGTTTTCCATGCAGCTGCCTTAAAACAGGTTCCTTCCTGTGAATTTTTCCCTATTGAGGCCGCTAAAACCAATGTATTCGGTACTCAAAATACCATAGATGCAGCGGTAGCGAATAATGTAAAACGTATTATCTGCTTGAGTACCGATAAGGCCGCTTACCCCATAAATGCCATGGGTATTAGTAAGGCCTTGATGGAAAAAGTGGCCGTAGCAGCATCAAGAAACATTCATGAAGATAGTACCATTGTCTGCTTAACGCGCTATGGCAACGTAATGGCTTCCAGGGGATCGGTGATTCCGTTGTTTGTTAAACAGATTGAAGAGAAAACTCCCCTTACCGTAACCGATCCTAATATGACCCGTTTTTTAATGTCTTTGGAGGACGCTGTAGATTTAGTTCTGTTCGCCTTTGAAAATGGGAACCAGGGCGATCTTTTTGTAAATAAGGCTCCTGCCAGTAGCATTGGAGATCTTGCCCAGGTTATAAAGGATATTTTTAAAGCAGACAATGACATAAAGGTGATTGGGACACGACACGGTGAAAAATTATACGAGACCCTATGTACAAGGGAAGAAATGCAGAAAGCCGAGGATATGGGTGAATTTTATCGTATACCTGCCGATAATCGTGATTTAAATTACAGCCGATACTTTTCTGAAGGTGTAACAGATATAAGTGCCATTTCCGATTACCATTCCCACAATACTACCCAACTTACGAATGATGAGTTAAAACAGGTTTTGCTAAATCTTGATTATATCAAAGAGAATCTTTAAATGGCTTACCATAACCTAATTCAAGGGTCAAAATATACAGATGATCGAGGCCAGCTCAATTTTTTTAACGCTTTTAATTTGGAATCGGTTGTTAGATTCTATGAAATAAAACCAGACAATACAGATATTATCAGAGCATGGCAAGCCCATAAGGAAGAAATGAAATGGTTCTATTGCCACACAGGGGCATTCCTGTTGTATCTTGTGGTTGTCGATGATTTTGAGAATCCTACTGGCTTGCTAAAACCAAAAAGAATTATATTAGAGGCTAAAAATCCCATGATTTTAGAATTATCCGGAGGTTATGCTACGGGATTAAAGGCCATATATGAAAATTCCACCTTACAAGTGTTTTCAAATTTCAGCTTAGAAGAATCAAAAAACGATGATTTTCGTTACCCTATCGAAAAATGGGATGCCAAATGGTAATTACCAATAAAATTGCTGTTCTTTGTTCCAAATCGATTAATGCTACCCTTGATGAAGAAAAGAATTGGTATAACCGGTCAGGCAGGATTTGTAGGCAACCACCTCTACACCACCCTTTCATTAAGTGATACAGTAACCCTGATACCCTTTGAAAGAATTTTCTTCGACAATAGTGCACTCCTCAAAAATTTTGTTGTACAATGTGATGTAATTGTTCATCTGGCCGCAATGAACAGGCATAAGGATGCACAGGTAATATATAATACCAACCTGGAGTTGGTCTCTAAATTAATAGTAGCCTGCAATGATCAAAAAGTAAAGCCTCACATCATTTTTTCCTCTTCGTCCCAGGAAGAGCGTGATAATCTTTATGGGAAATCCAAAAAAGAAGGCAAGGAAAAGTTTATGGAATGGGCTTCCAAAAATGGGGGTGAATTCACGTCTTTAACCATTCCCAATGTGTTTGGCCCTTTTGGTAAGCCCAACTACAATTCGGTAGTTGCCACATTTTGTCATAAAGTGGCCCACAACGAAGAACCAACAATTATAAATGACAGCGAGGTTGGCCTTATCTATATCAATGAATTGGTCCAAGTTTTTATTGATGCGATAAATCATAAAGCTGATACGATCCAAATTGGTAAAAATAGCTATGAAGTAAATATTCTTCCTTCTAGCAAAAAGAAAGTCTCGGAAATATTGAACCTTTTGTTGGGATACAAAAACCGCTATATGGAAAATGGGGTTTTCCCCAACCTGGAAGATGCCTTCGAAAAGGCCCTGTTCAATACATTCCGATGTTACATACCCAAAAGTCATTATCCGGTTAAATACACTAAGCATACCGATAATAGAGGTAGCTTTGTGGAGATAGCAAGAACACAGACCAGCGGTCAGTTTTCTTATTCAACTACAGTGCCCGGAATTACGCGTGGTAACCACTTTCACACCCGAAAGGCAGAACGCTTTGCGGTGATCAGTGGAAAAGCGCTAATCCAACTTCGAAAAATTGGAACTGGGAAAGTCATTGACTATTATTTGGATGGTAAAGAACCGGCTTATGTAGATATGCCTATTTGGCATACACACAATATAAAAAATATCGGGGATGAGGAGTTGATTACCTTATTTTGGATCAACGAACCTTATGACCCCGAAGATGCAGATACTTATTTTGAAGATGTTTAAATTTAAACAATCATAAAATTAATACGTTGAAAAAACTAAAAGTCTTAACCGTTGTAGGTACCCGACCAGAAATAATTCGCCTTGCCTGTGTCCTGAATGCATTGGATGCCAATGAGGCAATTGATCATACCCTAGTACATACGGGTCAAAATTATGACTATGAGTTGAACGAAATATTTTTCGATGACCTGGGTATTCGTAAACCGGATTATTTCTTGAATGCCGCCGGTAAAAATGCTACAGAAACAGTGGGCAATATTCTTATTAAGGTTGACCCGCTTTTAGAAGAAATCAAACCGGACGCTTTTTTAGTTCTGGGAGATACCAATAGTTGTCTTTGTGCCATTCCCGCGAAAAAGCGAAAAATTCCCATTTTTCATATGGAGGCCGGTAACAGGTGTTTTGATCAAAGGGTTCCTGAAGAGACCAATAGAAAAATCGTTGATCATGTGTCCGATATAAATTTGACCTATAGCGATATTGCCAGGGAATATCTACTAAGAGAAGGCCTACCTGCTGATCGGGTAATTAAAACAGGAAGCCCAATGTTTGAAGTTTTGGGTACGTTCAAGGATAAAATCAAGAATTCAAATGTTCTGGAGAAACTTAAACTGGAAAAACATAAATTTTTTGTAGTCTCCGCACACAGGGAAGAAAACATAAACAATCCCAGGAATTTTGAAGGATTGATTACTTCTTTAAACTTAATTGCCGAAAAATACGACTTTCCAGTAATCGTATCCACACATCCTCGAACGCGAAATATGCTTGACGCCAAAAAATTGAAAACACATGAAAACATAAGATTCTTGAAGCCCTTGGGATTTTCTGATTATAATGCGCTACAATATCATTCTTTTGCCGTACTTTCAGATAGTGGTACAATATCAGAAGAATCGTCGATATTAAATTTTAGGGCGCTGAACATACGTGAAGCACATGAAAGGCCAGAAGCAATGGAGGAGGCCTCTGTAATGATGACAGGTATGAATCCGGAACGGATTTTACAGGCTTTGACCACCCTGGAAACCCAGGATAGAAATCCTAGGCGGAACTTTAGAGAAGTTGCAGATTATTCAATGCCAAACGTTAGTGGGAAAGTTGTAAGGATTATTATTTCATACGTTGACTATGTCAATAGAGTGGTCTGGTCTAAATATTGAATATGATACTAGTAATTTCAGCTGTCTTCCCACCAGAACCCATTGTTTCCGCTAATTTATCGTATGATCTAGCAACGGAATTATCCAATAAGGGTAATGAAGTAACGGTAATTTCCCCAAAACCTAGTAGGCCTTATGGTCATGTTTTTATAAACGAAATAAATACAGCAGTTAAGTTCAACCATATTAAATTAGACTCTTATATCAGTCCAAAATCAAAATTATTTGGGCGTTTTATTGAAAGCTATAGCTTTGGTCGGTATTCCAAGAAATTCATATCGCAACATTACGAAGAAATAGAAGTTGTGTACATCAATACTTGGCCCTTATTTGCCCAATATTATGCAGTAAAAACTGCAAAAAAGTATTCAATTCCCATTGTTCTGCATATTCAAGACATATATCCCGAGTCCTTGACCAAAAAACTTCCTTCTATCCTAGCCCAAATTGTTCAACTAAGTTTCGTTCGTTTTGATAAATTCAATTTAAAAAACGCAACTAAAATCATTGCAATATCAGATAACATGAAAAAATTCTTAGAAACTAAAAGAAAAATTGCTTCTCAAAAGATAGATGTAGTTCGAAATTGGCAAAATGACGAAAAATTTATAGGCTTTAAGCCCAAGATAAGGAAAGAAAACAATCCATTTACTT
This sequence comes from Eudoraea adriatica DSM 19308, assembly GCF_000382125.1. Classification (GTDB taxonomy): domain Bacteria; phylum Bacteroidota; class Bacteroidia; order Flavobacteriales; family Flavobacteriaceae; genus Eudoraea; species Eudoraea adriatica. The sequence goes on along the minus strand of NZ_KB907555.1, from coordinate 80,775 downwards.
TTATGTACGTAGGGAGTATAAGTGCTAGTGCAGGTGTTGACCATATTATTAAAGCTTTCAAAGCCATTGATAATAAAGACAACGTAAGGCTTATAATTGCTGGTTCAGGCTCCGACAAAGAAAAATGCAAGAAGCTCGCCTCAAATAGTGCGTTAATAGAATTTTGGGATGCTCCTTATCATGAGATTGCAGAAATACAATCCAAAGCCGATGTATTACTTCTTAGCTTAAAAAAAGGGGTTGGATTAACCGCCAGCCCTTCAAAATTTACAGCTTATCTTTTTTCCAAAAAGGCGGTAATCGCTAGTCTGGATTTGGAATCGGATACAGCAAAAAGCATAGAGGAATCTGGTTGTGGTTACGTATGTCTTCCCGAGGATATAACAGATTTGTCCAACACTATGGACGAAGTTTCTAGGATAAATCTTGAAAAACTGGATAAAATGGGTCAGAAAGGCTATCTATATGCTCTAAATAATCTATCAAAAAAAGAAAATCTCAAAAAAATTACTGAATTAATCCTAAATAACTGATTTAACATAAGTGGCATTAAAAATGAGAACATGTCAATTAAATATAAACCAAATAAGCAAAGTGGTAGAACTACATGAATTAGCCTTTAAGGGCTTTTTCTTAACAGAACTTGGCACTTCATTCCTTAATCAGTATTACAAATCGGTAATTCAGAGCGAGAAAGCATTAAATCTTGGAGTTTTTGATGAAAACTCAAAATTGCTGGGATTTGCAATTACCGCAAAAAATTCAAAGGGTTTCAATAAGTCCATAATCAAACAGAATTTTCTTGGTTTTTTAGGAATTGCCTTCAAACTATTGATATTGAAACCAAAAGCTATTTACCGTCTTTTTATAAATCTGGAAAAAAAGTCGCCTGATATCAAAGATGATAAAGGAAATTATAGCGAATTGTTATCAATAGCAACACATCCAAACAAGCAAGGGCTTGGAATTGGCAAAAAATTACTCATTGAAACTGAAAAACAATTGAAGTCCGAAGGATATGATAAACTGGCATTGACTACTGATTATCACAATAATATAGATGTTATACGATTTTATGAAAAAAGTGGTTATTCTATATACTACGATTTCATCACATACCCTACCAGAAAAATGTATAAATTAATAAAAACAATATGATCCCATTTTCACCACCATATATAGATGATTCCATTATCAATGAGGTCGTTGATTCCTTAAAATCAGGTTGGATTACTACGGGCCCAAAAGTAAAACGCTTAGAGGAAGAAGTTTCACGTTATGTCGACATACCGAATGTTCTGTGCATCAATTCATGGACTTCTGGGGCAATAATGATTTTAAGGTGGTTGGGATTAGAGAAAGGGGATGAAGTTATAATCCCGGCTTATACCTATAGTGCAACCGCCCTTGCGGTAATTCACGCCGGAGGCACACCAATTTTAGTTGATGTGGGGGAAGACTTTAATATTGATATTCAGAAAATTAAAAAAACCATTACCGCTAAAACCAAGGCCATAATGCCTGTTGATTTTGCTGGATATCCTTGTGATTATGATGAATTGAAAGCTATTGTCGAAAGTGCGGATGTAAAAAGCAAGTTTAATCCTACATCAGAAAACCAAAAAAAATTAGGAAGAATATTAATACTATCGGATGCGGCGCATTCATTGGGAGCGCTTTATAAGGGTAATAGTGTTGGCCCTCAAGCCGACATCACTATTTTTTCATTTCATGCTGTTAAGAATATTACTACGGCAGAAGGTGGGGCAATAGCCATAAACCTTCCACAACCTTTCGATAATTTAGAATTGTATAAGGATTTGAGAATGATGTCCCTAAACTGTCAAACAAAAGATGCTTTCAGTAAATCAAAAGCAGGTGGATGGCGCTATGATATTGTCGGGTTGGGAATGAAAATAAACATGGCCGATGTAAACGCTGCTATTGGATTGGGCCAAATTCGACTTTATGAGGGACTTCTCGACCGTAGGAAAGCAATTTTTAATCGTTATGTAAACAACTTTTCAAAATTATCTTGGGCTATTATTCCCCCTCACCGTAATAATAACAAGGAATCTTCTTATCATATATTCCCGATTAGAATAAAGGACTTCGGGGAAGATAAGCGAGATAAAATGATTGAGTTGATTACCGAAAAGGGAGTCGCAGTGAATGTTCATTTCATTCCTTTGCCCCTGCTAAGCTACTTCAAAGGACTTGGTCATGAAATTGATGAATACCCTGTTGCCTATCAAAATTTCATTCATGAAATAAGTCTGCCAATATATCCACAATTAACGGATGACGAGGTTGATATTGTATCAAAAGCCGTAATAGCTTCATACAACCAAATCATAAAAAATAATGGCTAAAAGATTTTTTGATTTTATCTTATCATTATTTGGAATAATATTGCTATTCCCCTTTTTAATAATTCCTGCTATATTAATACCTCTGGGTTCTAAAGGTGGTATTTTTTATAGGCAAACAAGGGTTGGTCGATACAACAAGGATTTCAAATTGATCAAATTTCGTACAATGAAAGTGGAATCTGATAAATCAGGATTATTGACTACAAGTTCAAGAGACCCTAGAGTTACTAAAATTGGATATTATTTAAGAAAATATAAAATAGATGAATTCCCCCAACTAATTAATGTTTTATTTGGCGACATGAGCTTAGTCGGACCCAGACCCGAAGTGAGAAAGTATGTAAAATTTTACACTGAAGAGCAAATGAAAGTTTTGGACTATCGACCCGGTATTACAGATGTAGCTTCAATAAAATATAGTAATGAAAATGAAATTCTCGAAGGTAAAGAAAATCCCGAGAAATTTTATATCGAGGAGATTATGCAGGATAAGCTGAAACTCAATTTGGCCTATCTTGAGAGTCAAAATCTATTTTCAGATATAAAAACTATATTTAAAACTTTTATGAAAATATTTTAAAAAGTAGCGCTTTAAGTTACATGATTTGGTTTTTTAATTAATAAAATACAAAGTTCCATCGCGTAATTATAATTTTAGAATATCTCCATTGGATGGACTTTTAAATCACAAAAATTTTTATTCTACTGACTTTGATATTTTTAAGCAATTAATTAGTATATTAAATTTTCCAAAATATACATCACCAAACCTAACAAAAAATGGCCAAAACTCTGGAATTACTGGAACTCACTATAAAGGCATCAATACAGGCGGGCAAAGCAATATTGGAAGTTTATGATGATCCAGAATTCTCTATTGAGTTAAAGGGTGATAAATCCCCATTAACCGAAGCTGATCTGGCCTCAAGTGCCATTATTAATGACTGTTTAAAAGATACGCCCTATCCCATTATCAGTGAAGAAATAAAAAATAAACCCTACTCAGAAAGAATGCATTGGGATACCTGCTGGATTGTTGACCCACTGGACGGAACCAAAGAATTTATCAAAAGAAATGGTGAGTTTACCGTTAACATCGCTTTATGTAAAGACGGTGTTCCTGTTTTAGGAGTTATATATGTTCCCGTTTTAAGAGAGTTATATTATGCTGATGCAGCAGCTAACAAAGCTTACAAGGCAGTTTTAACGGAGTACCATCTGTTGCCGCAGAATCTATTTGAGGAATCCAATAGAATATTTCCATCAGAATCCGCATCAAATAATTTGCGCGTTGTAGGGAGCAGATCCCATATGAACCAGGATACACTGGATTTTATAGAGTCTGAGAGGCAGAAATATCCCGATGTGGAAATAGTTTCGAAAGGTAGTTCCTTAAAATTTTGTCTGGTTGCAGAAGGTAAGGCCGATGTCTATCCGAGATTTGCACCAACCATGGAATGGGATACGGCAGCAGGACAAGCTATATGTTCCGCGGCCGGACTTAAAGTAATCTCGAGAGAAACGAATAAAGAACTGGCATACAATAAGGAAAATTTATTAAATCCTCATTTCATGGTTAGCAGTTAATGCGTAATCTGGCTCATAAACGACATCTTGCCAAAACTCTTACCTGGCGAGTGGTAGGCACTATTGACACCATTTTATTGTCATGGTTTATTTCAGGAAATCCACTTACCGGCCTCAAAATTGGTCTTGCTGAAGTAATAACAAAAATGATTCTTTATTACGTGCATGAAAGAATATGGTTTAATATCGGTATGCCTGACAGCCGTAAAAGACATATTATAAAGACTATTACATGGAGAATTGTAGGAACATTAGATACTATTTTCCTATCTTGGTTAATCTCCGGAAATCCAATTACTGGTTTAAAAATTGGTATGGCAGAGGTTCTTACCAAAATGGCCTTATACTATTTTCATGAACGGGCATGGTACAGGATCAACTTTGGCCTTCCTAAAAGAAGAGATACAGAAAAATGGAAAAAAATATAGTACCGCACAACTATGGAGTTGACAGGGAAGCCCGGAGAAAAACTTACGGTCACAACTCTTTCTTAATATTTTTTACAGGACTATCAGGATCAGGGAAGTCAACTATTGCAAATGCCCTGGAGGAAAAACTATTTGCTGAAGGAATAAAAACTTACGTTCTGGACGGGGATAATGTGCGACGCGGAATAAACAGAGGCTTGAGTTTTAGCCCGGAAGACAGATCAGAAAATATCCGAAGAATCGGAGAAATTTCAAAGTTGTTTATAGATGCAGGAATAGTTATATTGGCTGCATTTGTTGCGCCCTACGAAAAAGACAGGCTGCAAATAAAAAAAACTGTTGAAGATCAGAATTATTTTGATGTATATGTGAATACGAGTTTGGAGGTCTGTGAAGCCCGAGATGTTAAAGGACTGTATAAAAAGGCGCGAAATGGGGTTATAAAAAATATGACAGGTATTTCTGCTCCTTACGAGCCTCCTAAAAACCCTATAGCTGAAGTAACTCAGGAGAACACTATAGAGGAAGCAGTACAAATAATATACGACAAAATTAAAAACAAATTAAGCCTAAAAGACAATGAATAAATATTTTTTAAACTATTTAGATGAATTAGAGTCCGAGGCAATCTACGTGCTTAGGGAGGTTTGGGCACAATTTCAAAATCCGGTAATCCTATTTTCAGGTGGAAAAGATTCCATTGTTGTTACCCATCTTGCAAAAAAAGCTTTTTATCCCAGTAAAATACCATTTGCATTAATGCATGTGGATACCGGGCATAATTTTCCGGAAACTATTAAGTTCCGGGACGATCTGGTAAATTCTCTTGAAGTCCGGCTAATTGTTGGCTCTGTTCAGGAATCGATCAATCAGGGTCGTGTTGCCGAAGAACAAGGCAAGCATGCCACAAGAAATGCACTTCAAATAACTACACTTTTGGATACGATAGAGGTTAATAAAATAGATTGTGCCATTGGTGGCGGAAGAAGGGATGAAGAGAAAGCCAGGGCAAAAGAACGTTTCTTTTCGCATCGTGATGATTTTGGGCAATGGGATCCTAAAAATCAAAGGCCCGAACTATGGAATATTTTTAACGGGAAACATTTTGAAGGAGAACACTTTAGAGTTTTCCCGATAAGTAACTGGACTGAAATGGATGTCTGGAATTATATTAAGCGAGAACAGATTGAAATACCATCTCTTTATATAGCACATGAAAGAGAAGTGGTCTGGAGAAATGATTCCTGGATTCCAAATTCAGAATTCCTGACATTACATGAAAATGAAAAAATAGTGACTAAGAAAATAAGGTTCCGAACTCTGGGTGATATCACAATTACAGGAGGCCTGGAATCTGAAGCGGATTCCCTTGAAAAAATAGTCAATGAAGTAGCAGCTATGAGGCAGACAGAAAGGGGTAACAGAACAGATGACAAACGATCTGAAAATGCCATGGAGGACCGAAAAAAACAAGGATATTTTTAAAAATATTGCATTCTTATATGGAAATAAATAATAATCAGTTATTACGATTTACAACAGCGGGAAGCGTGGATGATGGAAAAAGCACTTTAATTGGTCGCTTGTTATACGATTCCAAATCTATTTTTGAAGATCAATTAAAGGCCATTGAAAATACAAGCAGGAAAAGAGGACATGATGGTGTAGATCTTGCGTTATTTACCGACGGGCTCAGAGATGAACGGGAACAGGGCATTACCATAGATGTTGCTTATCGTTATTTCACTACCCCAAAGAGAAAATTTATTATCGCAGACACTCCGGGACATATTCAGTATACCCGAAATATGGTAACCGGGGCTTCAACGGCAAACGCCGCAATAATTCTGATAGATGCGAGACATGGGGTGATTGAACAAACCAAAAGACACGCCTTTATTGCATCACTCTTAAATATTCCACATGTTATTGTATGTATAAACAAAATGGATCTCACAGATTTCAGTGAAGATGTTTACAATGAAATAATTAAACAATTTGAAGCTTTTTCTTCTAAATTTATAGTAATGGATATCCGTTTTATTCCTATTAGTGCCTTATTGGGAGACAACGTGGTACATAGATCTGAAAATATGCCATGGTATAAAGGAGCAGCGTTATTACATACCTTAGAAACTATACATGTAAGTAGTGATTATAATAAAGTAGATGCACGGTTTCCTGTTCAAACCGTCCTTCGTCCACAGCGGGAGCGGTTTTTGGATTACAGGGGATATGCAGGAAGAGTATCGAGTGGTGTTTTGAGAAAAGGAGATGAAGTTACCGTTATGCCTTCTGGGTTTAGTTCCGTTATTGATTCAATACAAGGGCCTTCCGGGAGTCTTGAAGAAGCCTTTGCCCCCATGTCTGTGTCCATTACGCTAAAAGATGATATTGATGTTGGCCGAGGCGATATGATAGTTAGATCCACAAATATCCCTGAAGCCTCGCAAGATATAGAAGTATGGTTATGCTGGTTGCATGATAATTCTGCCAAACCAAGGGCAAAATATACCATCAGGCATACCACTAATGAACAAAAAGCCATTATAAAAGAAGTCGTATATAAAATTGATATAAATACCCTCGGTCGTAATAATGAGGATAAGGAATTAAATATGAACGACATCTGCAAGGTCCGCATAAGAACTACGAAACCCCTGATGATTGATCCTTACAGGGAAAACAGATCCACAGGCAGTATTATTTTAGTTGATGAAAATACCAATGAAACGGTTGCAGCTGGCATGATCGTATAAACTATTTGATTGAAATAAGTCTTCACCATAATTACTTTTAATAAGATTGAAGACTACGGAAATTTAAATTTAACTGAACCTTACATCGATTATAAGAGATAGTTGGTGTAAAATACATTTATTATATGGTTGGTAATGCGCATCTTTGCATTTCAAAAATCTTAGTATGAATATTAAACCCCTTAAACTTAATCCCGAGTATGATATTTTAGTTACCGGGGGCGCTGGTTTTATTGGATCTAATTTATGTGCAGCTCTTTTGGAAAATGGAAATACTGTCCGTTGTCTGGACAATTTTGCGACGGGGAAAAGAGAAAATATTGAGTCTCAATTGGAAAACACAAATTTTGAATTGTTAGAAGGGGATATTAGAAACTTAAGCGATTGTATAAAGGCATGTGAGGGTGTGGATTATGTTTTACATCAGGCTGCTCTTGGTTCTGTCCCTCGTTCTATAAAAGATCCTATAACCAGTAATGCGGTGAATGTATCAGGATTCCTCAATATGTTGGTTGCTGCCAGGGATGCAAAGGTAAAGCGCTTTGTCTATGCAGCGAGTTCTTCTACTTATGGGGACTCTGAAAATATGCCCAAAGTGGAAGATATCATTGGAAAGCCTCTCTCTCCGTACGCTATTACCAAGTACGTAAATGAATTGTACGCGGATATTTTCGCCAAAATTTATGGAATGGAAACAATAGGTCTGCGGTACTTTAATGTATTTGGTCGCAGGCAGGACCCCAATGGAGCCTATGCTGCTGTTATCCCAAAATTTGTGATGCACTTGATGAACCATGAATCTCCTGTCATCAATGGAGATGGTAGTTATTCACGGGATTTTACCTACATAGATAACGTCCTGGAAATGAATGTAAGGGCTTTAGCATCTGATAATAAGGAGGCAATAAATACCGTTTATAATGTAGCTTATGGAGAACGGACAGATTTAAACGAATTAATATGTCTTTTAAAAGAGTATTTAAGTAATTTTGATCCTGAAATTGCAAATGTGAATGCTACCTATGGTCCAAAGAGGCAGGGAGATGTTCCCCATTCACTTGCCTCAATTGAAAAAGCAAAAAATCTTCTGGGGTATGACCCACAATTTGATATAAAAATAGGATTAAAAGAAGCTGTAAACTGGTATTGGGAAAATTTGAAATAATTCTATGATGAACTTAACTGTAATCGGTGCAGGTTACGTTGGCTTAGTAAGTGGTACTTGTTTTGCTGAAATGGGGAACAATGTTACTTGTATTGATATTGACTCCGGTAAAATAGAAGATCTGAAGCAAGGAATCTTACCTATTTATGAGCCGGGATTAGAGGGTATGATACAAAGAAATGCAGACAATAATACCCTCCATTTTAGCACAGATCTGCATTCAAATTTAGACAAATGTGATATGGCTTTTATTGCCGTAGGTACGCCAATGGGTGAAGATGGTTCTGCAGATTTGCAATATGTATTACAGGTGGCTTCAGAGATAGGAAGTCATATGAATCATCCACTTATTATTGTGGATAAATCTACCGTCCCAGTGGGTACCGCTGATAAAGTGAAAGCAACCATTGAGAGAGAACTAAAAAAACGGAATAAGGAAATAGAATTTCACGTAGTATCCAATCCTGAATTCCTGAAGGAAGGTGACGCTATAAATGATTTTATGAAGCCGGACCGTGTTGTAATTGGTTCGGATGATGAAGATACAACCGAAAAAATGCGTTTATTATATGCTCCCTTTTTCAGGAGCAGCATGGATCGTTTAATTACCATGGATGTTCGTTCTGCTGAAATGACCAAATACGTTTCGAATGCCATGCTGGCCACAAAAATTTCTTTTATGAATGAAATTGCCAATATTTGTGAACTGGTGGGTGCAGATGTAAACAAGGTTCGGATCGGTATCGGCTCCGACAGTAGAATTGGGTATAGCTTTATCTATCCCGGCAGTGGATATGGGGGCTCTTGTTTTCCTAAAGATGTAAAAGCCCTGAAGAGGACAGCTGCCGAATTCGGTTATGAAGCTGAATTGATAAGTGCAGTAGAAACCGTTAATGACCGGCAAAAATTGGTGATTGCAAAAAAAATCATTTCTCGCTTTGGAGTAGATTTAACGGGAAAAACGTTTGCAGTATGGGGATTGGCTTTTAAACCGCAAACGGATGATATGCGGGAGGCACCTGCTATTTACATCATTAAAGAATTAACCAAGAGAGGTGCTAAGATTCAGGCCTATGATCCAAAAGCAATGGAAGAAGCACAACACTTTTATCTTAAAGATGTGCCAAACATCAGTTATCACCATTCAAAATATGAAACACTAAAAGATGCTAATGCCATGATCTTATTAACAGAATGGAAAGAATTCAGATCTCCGGACTTTCAGGAATTGAAAAGTCAATTAATTGAGCCTGTAATCTTTGATGGCCGTAACCAATACAACGATTTAAGTCTTAAGAAACAAGGCTTCGAATACTATCAGATTGGAAAAAAACAGATTTAATCTTTTAATTATTCCCAAAAGAGAGGATGAGTAATATTAAAATAGCAGTAATAGGATTAGGGTACGTTGGTCTTCCACTGGCCCGCTTATTTGCCACTAAATATCCGGTAATTGGTTTTGACATCAATAAAGACAGGATAGCAGAACTTCAATCCGGGAAAGATAGCACACTTGAAGTGGAAGACGTTATCCTGCAAGAAGTTTTGCAGCAAACTTCTATTATGGAAAAAGGTTTATTCTGCAGTGATAAACTAGAGGCCATAAAAGACTGTAATTATTATATTGTTACAGTCCCTACCCCTGTGGATAAAACTAAAAGGCCTATCCTAACCCCTTTGTATAAATCGAGTGAGACGGTAGGTAAAGTTTTAACAAAAGGGGATATAGTAGTTTATGAATCTACTGTATATCCGGGGGTTACAGAAGAGGAATGTGTGCCTGTGCTTGAAAATTTCAGTGGTCTTAAATTTAATTCTGATTTTTTTGTAGGTTATTCTCCGGAACGGATCAACCCAGGCGATAAAGAACATACCGTAGAAAAAATACTTAAAATAACTTCTGGTTCTACCCCGGAAACAGGAAAAAAGGTTGATGAATTATATGCCTCAGTAATCACTGCCGGAACCCATCTAGCTCCTTCCATTAAAGTCGCCGAGGCAGCAAAGGTTATTGAAAATTCCCAACGGGATATCAACATTGCTTTTGTGAACGAGTTGGCAAAAATATTCAACTTAATGGACATTGACACACATGCGGTTTTGGAGGCGGCAGGAACCAAATGGAATTTCCTTCCCTTTAAACCCGGATTGGTTGGGGGGCATTGTATTGGCGTGGATCCATATTATTTAGCCCAGAAAGCACAGGAATTTGGCTATCACCCGGAAATTATCTTAACCGGACGCCGCATGAATGACGGAATGGGCAAATATGTGTCCTCAGAAGTCATAAAACTCATGGTACAAAATGACATGAAGGTTAAAGGATCAAAAATATTAGTTTTAGGAATTACCTTCAAAGAAAACTGTCCGGATGTACGTAATACCAAAGCGGTTGATGTTATAACCAACCTTAGTAGTTATGGTGCCGATGTAACCGTACATGATCCTTGGGCCTCACCTATAGAAGTAAAACATGAATATAATATGGATACTACCAAGATAATACCTCCTGGTAAATATGATGCAATTGTACTTTCGGTGGCCCATAAGGAGTTTCTTCAAATGAATCTTAGGGAAATGCTTAAATCAAATGGGGTTTTATATGACGTTAAAGGATTTTTAAATGAGAGGGTTGATGGCAGACTTTAGATATATTTCTTGAATTTAAATACGGATAATTCTTTGAAAGACTAAAATGGCAGATGAATAAATAATAAGCTTTAAAGTTATTACCAAATTCTTATGATGATCGATAGTGCACATTAATGGTATTTAATCTCGACCATTGCAATGGAAATTTTTAGGATTAATTTTTCTAGATTTAACTTTGGGTACTTGTTATAAAAAATAAATTTTCTCAAAATACGTCTTCTAAATAAAGACATCAAACAAATCATCTTATTAAATTTTAAAATTTTTGTCATTTTGTTTTCTCAAAAGAAAAATAACAATATAGAGTGATTAAAAAATAGACTAAATGGGTCATGGAAAATGAATACAATAAGTTGAATTAAAAATAGTTTATATCGCAGTGGATGCTACAAATATTAATTTCGAGATCAAGGAGAATACAATAGTAAATAATTCTTAAAGTGTTAATGACAAAGTTTGCAATAAAAGAAAAAGATTTTATGTCTAGAAAAGAGTCTGCAAAAAAAAGAGGTTGTTCGAGCCAAATAAAATGATCTTATCAAAACATTTTAGAGAAAAACAAATAATTTACTTCTAACCTGGACGCAAATGGGAATATTTGATTTTAAAAATACACCGATTATCGAAGGTTTAAGGATTTTTAACCCAATAATAATTCCTAAGAAAATCAAATAGTCTTCTTTTGTATAATAAAAAACAGATTTTTCATTTAAATAAGAGTCAATAACTTTAATATTCAAAATCAATTAATTTATTAATTTTTGGAAATGAGGGCGAAAGAAAAGGTCAATGAATTTATAACTGATACTCTTGAAGTACTAGGAACACCAATAGAAAAAAATACAGCTATCAAATTTAAAAAGCCATGAAAAAAGAATATTTAAAGAAAGTACAAACAATTGAAAGTACAATACAGACTGCCTATGATTGTTTGGCGGGTGAACAAGGAGATGAACGTAACTGGGAGTTATATCGTTTTTTATATCATCCAAATAGTCAGATGATACGTTTTGAAAACGATTTTGTGGACGGAGAAATAAGGCCTCAATACATGTCTCCTTATGATTTCACAGCTTCAATTGGAAAATATATGGAGAAGGTAAAAAAAACAGGTTTTTATGAACGAGAAATCCATAAAATCACTGAAGTATATGGGCATATAGCTCATGTTTGGAGTACTTGTGAATCTTTTACTAGTAAAAAAGATATGGATAACAATAATCCCTATGTTAGGAATGTACATAGTTTTCAGTTGGCATATTATCAGGAAAGATGGTGGATTATTAATTTGTACTGGTATAAAGAAACTGATGAATTCCCAATACCTAAAGAATTTTTAGGAATTAAATAACGGCTATTAGTGTTAACGGTTAATTTATTATTATAAAATTTAAAATAATTTTTTTATGAAAGAAGAATATATTGAAAAAGTAAAATCCATTGATGCCATAATAAATGCCAACTATGAATGTTTGTGCGGAGAGCCAGGAGAGCCAAGGAATTGGGAGCTTTATAAATTTTTATTTCATCCTGAAGGAAAATTAATTCGTTTTGAAAAAGATTTTACCGATGGAATTTTAAGACCTCAGTTTTTATCTCCTGATGACTATGTAAATGGTATTGGAAAGTGGATAGAAACTAAAAGGCAAACAGGTTTTTATGAAAATGAAGCTCATAAAGAAGTTGATGTTTTTGGAAATATCGCACAAGTATTTAGTACGTACCAATCTTTTCATACTAAAGATGAGATGGAAAATAATAAACCTTATACAAGAGGAATTAATAGTTTTCAATTACTATATCACCATGATAGATGGTGGATTCTTAATTTGTTTTGGCAACGGGAAACAGATGAATTTCCTATGCCAGAAAAGTATTTGGGATATTAATTTCTAATCTAGATTAAATAAAAAATATTCAAACAGAATCAATTTTGTATCCAAGGTATACGAGGGGTAAAAAAACATAGTTCATTAAAATTTAATACTCTGATATGTTAAAAATTAATTTAATTGAATATTTCGAAAACACTGTTGATTTATTTCCTGATAAATTAGCACTTGTGGATAGTACCTCTAAATTAACTTTTAATGAGTTAAGGCAAAAAGCAAAACTTATAGCAACTCAAATATCAAATAACAATAGTTACATTAATAATCCGGTAGCAATATATTTACCCAAAACTAATGATGCAATAGCTTCATTTTTAGGCACATTATACAGTGGCAATTGCTATACTCCATTAGATACGAAAAATCCTGTTCCAAGAATTGAAGCCATCTTAAAAGCATTAAATCCATCATGCATCATAACAAATGACAGGTTTCTATCGAACATAGAAAAATGCAATTTAGATATTAAGGTAATCAACCTTGACGAATTAGACCAAAAGAACAATATTGACGAAAGTTTTAATTATCAGAAATGTATAGATACTGATCCTGCATATATATTGCATACCTCGGGCTCTACCGGTGTACCAAAAGGGGTTGTTATTTCACATTTGTCCATAATCGATTATATAAATTGGGTAGTTGATACTTTTGACATAACTGAAAAAGAAAAAATTGGTAATCAAACACCATTTATTTTTGATATGTCTACATTAGATATCTATCTAATGATCTTTAAAGGTGCAACACTCTTTATAATTCCTGAACAGAAGTTTATGTTTCCGGCTACTTTATTGGATTATATAAATGAAAATAAAATAAACTTTGTTTTCTGGGTGCCTTCGGTTTATGTCAACATTGCCAATCTTGAACTTTTTAGTTCAATTAAAATCCCAACTGTAAAAAAGGTGTTATTTGGTGGTGAAGTTATGCCGCCCAAGCACTTAAGTTACTGGATTAAAAATTTAGATAAAAATGTGGTTTATGGAAACATGTATGGTCCTACTGAGATAACAGGAACATGTGTTTATCATATTATTGATGATACATTCAATGAAAATAAGTCTTTACCAATTGGCAAACCTTGCAGAAATACTGATATATTAGTTCTAAATGAAAAGGATGAACTGTGTAAGGTGGGTGAACAAGGGGAATTATGTGTTAGAGGATCTTCACTTGCACTTGGTTATTGGAATAATTTTGAAAAAACAAATGCTGTTTTTGTTCAGAACCCATTGAATAAATCGGTGCCAGAAAGAATATATAGAACCGGTGATATTGCATATTTAAATGAAAAAGGTGAATATATTTATATAGGCAGGAAAGATTTTCAAATAAAAATATCAGGTTATAGAGTAGATTTAGGAGAAATAGAACATTATATTTTAAGTGTTTTTGACAATATTAATGCTGGTGTATTTTTTGACAGAGCGAAAAGTGAAATTGTTTTAATATACGAATCTGAAAATGAAATATCTGTTAAGGATTTTAGATTAAAGCTAGCACAGGTTTTGTCAAAACACATGATTCCAACCAGGTATATTAAAATGGACGTTTTGCCAAAATCAACAACCGGAAAAATAGACCGGGCTTTATTAAACAAAAGAATAAATAATCCATAATTTTATAAAAAAAGGAAGCTTTATTAACCGATTATATTTAGTTTATTTTGAAGAAAAAAATATTAGACTTTCTAACGGAAATCAGACCGGAGTTCGACTTTGCAGCATCAACTAATTTTATTGAAGAGGGTATGCTGGACTCGTTTGATATTGTAAGTTTAGTTGCTTCACTGGATGAAGAATTTGGAATTTCAATTGATGGAACAGAAATTTTACCGGAAAATTTCTCAAATGTCGATAGTATTTACCAATTACTAATTAAAAATGGCGTTAAAGAATGAACTTAAAATTTCATAATAAAAAAATTACAGGCATCCTTACAGTGTTGCCCGAAAATGAAGTCAATTTTGACGACGAGATCGATAATTATGACTTCTCAAGAGGTCAATCTATGAAGCTCAAGTTGATAATGGGATATGGAAAGCGCAGGGTGGTCAAGGAAGGGACAACGGTATCGGATCTGTGCATTTTTGGGATGAATTATCTTTTTGATAACCATCTTCTAAAAAAGGATGACATTGATGCTATAATATTAGTTACCCAATCTCCCGATCATTTTGTGCCTGCCACTAGTCATATAATTCACGGTAAACTGGATCTGAAACAGGATATGATCTGTCTGGATATCAATCAGGCTTGTTCAGGATATCCAATCGGATTAAACCAGGCATTTATGCTATTGGAGCAGGATGAGGTGAATAAAGTAGTGGTCTTAAACGCCGATATCATGAGCCGTAAAGTTTCGGTAAAAGATAGGGGTAGCAGACCATTGACAGGAGATGCCGCAGCTATAACAATTGTAGAAAATGATTCATCAGATAATACTATTTATGGATCCGTAAACCTGGATGGTAAAGGTGCCGATGCCCTGATAATTCCGGCAGGTGGTTTTAAGATGCCATCCACACCAGAAACTGCAGTACTAAAAACCGACAAAAGTGGTAATTCCAGATCTTTGGATCATTTGGTAATGAAAGGGGACGACGTTTTTAATTTTGTACAAAAAGAAGTTCCTCCCATGATTGAAAACTTACTGGATAAGGCGGGTGTTAAAAAGGACGATGTGGATTATTTTATGTTTCATCAGCCCAACAAATTTATGCTCAAAAAGCTTGCAGATAAAATAGGTATTAGCCATGAAAAAATCCCATACAACATTGTTGAAAATTTTGGAAACTCTAGTGGAGTATCAATACCTACCACTATTACTTACAATTTAGGTGAAAAACTAAATACAAATTCATATCTGATTTGCTTAGCCGGGTTTGGAGCAGGTTTGAGTTGGGCCTCATTACTCATGGAATTGGGGCATCTGGATTTTTGTGAAACAATCGATTATACCAATTAAGTTATGGAAAGTTTTAAATCATCAATTGCCGAACTTCTGGAAGAAGAATCTGTTGAGCTCAGTGATGAACTCCAATCTTTTGAGGCCTGGGACTCATTGACTGTATTGTCGATCATCGCGTTTTGCGACTCAGAATATAATGTACCTTTATCAGCAGATGAAATCGATAACTCGGGTACCGTTTTGGGATTGAAAGAACTCATTGAAAGTAAAATGTGATACGTCACTTATTCAATTTAAAAAAATAATTAATTACTTTAAATTATGAAAAATATAATTATATTAGGAACAGGTGGTTTGGCAGCAGAATTAACATTTTATATTAAGAATAATAACCCTAAAGTTGATGATCATGAAAAAATTAATATTTTAGGATATATTGATTATGAATATAATATAGAAAAGTATTGGAAAAGATATAATTTTGAGGCCCCTGTATTGTGCGATATTGATTCATATGTTCCAAAAAAAAATGAAGAAGTTTTAATAGGGATTGCAGATGTAAGTTTTAGAAATAAAATGATCGATATCTTATTGAAAAAGAAAGCCCAAATAGGCAGTTTTATTCATCATACAGTTATTATATCAAAATTTCATAATTTGGGTGTTGGAAACATTGTTTTCCCATATTGTGCAATTGAACCACATAATATTGTTGGTGATTTTAACATTTTAACTTCTTATAGTTTTATTAGTCATGATTGTGAAGTTGGTAATGGTAATTTCTTTTCAAAAGCAGGGATTGCCGGCCATGTAAAAATTGGCAACAATAATTATTTTGGAATTGGATCGGTCATAACTCCACATACCGTACTGGGTAATAATAATATTATTCAGGCAGGAATGACTGTAGATAAAAATGTAAAAGATAATACTACGGTATTCTATCGTTTCAAAGAAAGAGTAATGGCAATTCCTAAAGTTAAATAAGCTTTAAAATTAGTTTTATTTTACCTCTTTCCATCATACTCCAGCAGCAATAATCATTATACGCAGCCCTTACTCATCAGTTGAAATTAAATACCTTCTTATTGTAATTTACATAACATTGTAATTAGATGATATTACTTTCATCCTAAGGAAATACTACTTCAGTCTCGTTATACGGCGTTTGCCCTACCGATCCAGGGTTACCATTTGTTGGATCTCTATAATTTTTTAATCCCTGAATATCTTTATAATCAGATATAAATTATTTACGAACATTTTTTACAAGGTATTCCCCCGATAGTTCACAAAACGTTCATCAAGTAGATCAAACCAATCAACATGATCAATTTGAATATTTCCAGAAAAACTTTCAATGTTACTTTTTCTCAACTTGTCTAAATAGTCCAGCGTAAATAAAAGTCAGATGATCTGTGGGAATCTGTATGCCAGTAATTTGAATTATCTTAAAGGTATATTATTAAATTAATGTCAAAACTGCTAAACCTGGTTTTAAATCCCTATTTAATAAAATGAAATTGAAACTTAAATACAGAAAATTATAAGAGTAAAGTATGTAAAACTACTATTTCAATTTATAATTCATTTTCATTATTCACATTTCCATTCTATTTACCACTAAATCCCTTTCTAGGAATGGCCTTTATTGTTCGTTCTAACTTTTATTGGGTAATAATTAATTCATTTAATTTCATAGATAATTTTTTTGCACCTTCTTGATTTAAATGGTCAGCATCTGAAAAATCTGATGCATAAAAATCAGAATCTTCAAGCAAGTTAAAATAGCTACAATTAGTATTTTTTTCAACGAGTTTGTTTATCGTGTTTATAGTTAATTCAAGTTGATCTGCATCAAGGTTTGAAACATATGTTGTATAAGCAGGAGTGGTGTAAAATATTATTTTAGTATTGTTTATAGAGGCCCAATCTATTATTTCTTCTAATATTTTAATAGTCTCGTTTAGTTTTGAAAAATCTTTAGTTGTATGTCTGATTGCTGCCGTCTTTCCAGTTTCAGCCAAGTCCTTGCTCTTTACGTAAATATTTCCATACCCTAATTTTGAACAGGTTATAGGTGTTTTGTTCAATAAATAATAGGAAACGACTCTTTTAATGTTTGATTTTAAATTAATACTCAATAGTTCCGAATTCTCCGATAATTTACTCGACAGTTGAATATCATAATACAAATTATAATTCTTTACTCTCCAATATTCCACTCCATTTCTCATTCTTGAAAATAAAGTGAAATAATCAATGGGTATCATTAAATATTCTAGGGCTTCCCAATTGTTTTTATATTTTTTAAGGATTTCATAATCAAGATTAATAGATTGTGATATGTGACTACCGTTAAATGAATTTCCCGAAATAAAATCTGGATTTATACCATAATAGGTATGCGAACTTCCTAAGAACAGTTTGGAGATTTTATTTGAATTATTCATTAAATAATTGTTTTTATAACTGTAATCATTAGGTATATTTCTTAATAAAGGTTCCATTGCACTAAAAAATATGGCCAATGGTACTAAGAAGATTATTGTTTTCTTAAGAAATGCTTTCATATGAAACTTAAAATTGAAAATAAATAAACTGTTGCTGTTGACCCATAAATAAAAAGATTGCTAATATAATTGAATAATAGATAACATATCTGACTGATTTTTTCGAAGTAAATCCTAGTTTGGCAATTGCATATTGTTCATTTCTTCCTAACCATTCAATTATTATAAATATTATTATTAAGAACAATGTAGATATAGCTGTTCGCATCCCAAAGAATTTAGGTGTTTCAAATAGAGATTTTGAAAAAATCGTAGACAAATAACTAAAAGCATGGCCAATATTTTCGGCCCTAAAAAATATCCAGGCCAATACAGTTAAACCAAACGTAATTCCTATCTGATAAAATTCCTTAGAAGATGGTAAGTACTTCCCAGGTGCAACGGTATCAGTATTAGTTCTATTCCTGTTTAGTAAAAGTAATGGTAAAAAATACAAAGCATTTAATACACCCCAAAATATAAACGTCCAATTAGCACCGTGCCAAAAACCACTGATTATGAAAATAATAAAGGTATTTCTGACCTTCATCGAAGTACCTCCCCGACTGCCACCTATTGGAATATATAGGTAATCTCTGAACCAAGTCGAGAGCGAAATATGCCAGCGTCTCCAAAACTCGGCAATATCCCTTGAAAAATAGGGAAAGGCAAAATTCTGCATTAAGTTAAATCCAAAAAGTCGTGAAGTACCAATAGCTATATCAGAATATCCAGAGAAATCACCATAAATTTGAAATGTAAAAAATATAGCACCCAGGACTAAGGTACTCCCAGAATAATCCGCTGAATTATTAAATATTTCGTTCGCTATTTGTGCAGAATTGTCGGCAATAACAATTTTTTTAAATAAGCCCCATAAAATTTGTCTTAATCCATCAACTGCCTTATTGTAATTAAACGTTCTTTTTTTATAGAACTGTGGCAATAGGTTGGTTGCTCTTTCTATTGGTCCTGCAACTAGTTGGGGAAAAAAACTAACAAATGCCGAAAATGCCAGAAAGTCCCTTGTTGGTTCAAGTTTTCTTTTATACACGTCGATCGTATAACTCAAAGTTTGGAATGTATAAAAACTAATCCCTACAGGTAGTATAATGTTCAATGAATTTGCTTGTATTTCTGAGCCAAAAAACGAAAATGCAGTTACGAAATTATCAAGGAAGAAATTGTAATATTTGAAAAATCCTAAAAATCCAAGATTCACCAGTATGCTTGTCCAAAGCAAAATTTTCCTATTCGATTCGTTAACCGCTGATCTTAATTTTTGACCTACCGTATAGTCTACAATTGTACTGAAGATTATTAAGGATAAGAACCTCCAATCCCACCAGCCATAAAATACATAACTACCTAAAACGACCAGCAGGTTCTGAAGCTTTAGATTTTTATTTACCAAAAACCAGTATATGAAAAATATAATTGGTAAAAAAATCGCAAAATCTATTGAGTTAAAAAGCATTTATTTTCTGTCTTCCTATAGTTCGTGATTCGTTTTCTTTGAATAATGCATAACATTTTTCGCTAAGGAAATTTGAGAGATTGATTATTACAGAATTATCAGTAAATGCTGGCATGATAGCATTTTATGAATTTGGATTCAAATATTTAATAATGTTCTTTTTAATCCGAATTAAATTTAAAATTTCACATTTAAGACGTGAACTGGCTCCTGTTATGAAAATCTTGGTAATCTATATTTAATTAGATCAGGTAAATTTATTAATTTGATCTTGTACAGAATTAATTTGTATCCCAAATTAGTTTCTTGGTACAGGAATAACCAATTGTCTCAACAATTATTTAATTACTGCTCTACGCTATTTATGACTTCAATGTGCTGTTATTTATATATGCTAAGAAGGTATTAGCTCACTTCACAATTTCATATTCAGTTATTCTATTTTGTTCATGTTCTTCATTGTTGCATCTTACTCCATCTGTACATCCATTTGAAATCTGAGTCTCCCCATACCCCTTGGCATAGATCCGGTCACTGCTTATACCAGCACTGATTATATATTTAACAGTACTATCTGCCCTCCGTTGCGATAGCTTCATATTATAATCGGTGCCTCCCCTTGCATCGGCATGTCCTTTAACTTCAATGACGACATCCGGATATTTATTCATAAAAGCCACCAGTTCATCTAGTTTTGCATGGTCTGAACTCACTAAATGAGAAGAATCAAACCTAAAATACACTTTATTAAGTTTGGCCAGTTCATCCATTTTCTGCTTCTGTAAATCAGCTGCTTCCTGTTCGGCCCTTTTTTCGGCTGCAATTCTTGCCTCCTCTTTTTCCCTTGCCAATCTTTCTGCAAGAGCTACTGCTGCCGCTTCTGCCGCCTGTGCCTCGTCAATTGAATCTGAGACTCTCTGTAACTCCTTCTCCATGGCCTCTATTAAGGCCAATTTTTCAAGTCCTTTTTTGGTCAGACCCTTTTCTATATTGAATTGATAAACTGCCCCTACAGCGTGCTGTACGTGGTTAGAAGCCTCATTTCCAAAGGACCACTTCCCTGAAGAACTAAAGTCTAGTCCCCACCTATCTGAAAACCAGGTCCTGAACCCGATTACCGCATTATAAGTTCCTCTTCCAAGATCATTGGCGTATGTATAGCCTGCTCCTACTCCAACATAAGGATCAAAAAAGCCAGTCTGACCTACTAGTTTGTTTAAATCATAGCTAACCCTGGTATCAAAACCAAAATAATCCTTATCCTCAGGGTTTACAATGCCATCTATGATATTACCTTCTTTGTACTTGTTGTACGAGGCAATTGCCTCCAGGCCAATTCCACTCCTGAAATAACGGCCAATATTAACTCTGGAAGGAAAAGCAACACCATTCCAATAATCCTTGATTTTGGTGAAATTATTTAATCTGTCTCCTGAATCATTCACAAAATTCCAGCCAAGACCTACCATCCATGAGCTGACCACCATACTGTCTTTAGCTGTTAATTGCAATTCTTCCAGTTCTTCTGACTGAAGTTGTTCCTGTTGTATCGATTGAGTTTCTTCCTGTGCATAAAATGAGGTTGTACCAATGAGAAGAATAGCAATGGCTACTGTTACGTAGGATTTCATAATGTAATGATTTAGGACTATTACAATACAAAATTACTACCCATTAAATACGATTCCTACTTATTACCTTCAAGTGCAGAAATCTTCGATATGAAACAGAAAATTAATACAGGGAATTATTCTTCTTTGCTTAGGCTAATTTCCTTCTCGGTAAGTGGCATTTTATATAGATGAAAGGGCATTAAAACAGCAGTAAGAGTATCTTTTTTTTGATTAGCAGCAAGAACCCGGGCAAAGACCATTTTATCATCCCTATCTTCCATCCTCTTTAATTCCGGAGTATCGGTATCTGTAGTTTTTCCGCTGCAATAAACAACAACCATTTCTTTATTAAAATCTATTTCCGGAACCGGGAGTCCCGGTTTTCGAGTCATGTTTATCTTGGCAAAAAACTTCTTTAAGGTCTTATAATCCCTTATGACAAGCAACTCTTCTGTTTCCGTACCTCCATAATTATCACTTATTACCAGCATTAATGGGTTTTCTGCAGAAACCTGATAATTCATATCACTAGTCTTATCCTTTTGACTGCCACAAGTTCCCACTAACATTAAAAGCCCTAAAATAATAGTTCTCATTAGAAGTTGCGTTAATAAGAGTTGTTATAGTGTGCCTTATAAGCTTTTTCATAGATTGCCTCATACAGAGGTAATACGTTCTTTATATCAAAATTAAGAGCAACCTGATAAGCATTTTCCTTGAATTCCGCCAGCACCGCATCATCACTGAGTATTTTCAAAGCATTTTTAACCATATCATCCACGTCATTCACATCACTCAAAAAACCTGTTACCCCGTCAATATTGACCTCAGGAATACCACCTGTATTACTCGATATTACCGGAGTCCTGTTAATCATTGCTTCCAAAGCAGCTAAACCAAAGCTTTCCGATTTAGATGGCAGTAAAAACAGATCCGAGAAGCACAGGATTCTGTCTATTTCATTACTGTTTCCCAGAAATACAACCTTATCCGTTATTCCTAATTGTTCACATAAAAATTCAGCATGCTCCTTTTCAGGACCTTCACCAACCATAATCAGTTTTGCCGGTAATTGCTTTTGTATGCCGTTGAAAACATGAATAACATCCGGAATATGCTTTACTTTTCGAAAGTTACTTATATGGGTAATTATCTTTTCATCTTCATCCGCCATGAGAGTTCGCTGACAATCCGTAAATTCTAAACTGTATTTTGTTTTATCTATAAAGTTGGGGACTACCTCAATTTCCTTTTTAACATCGAAAAAATCTAATGTTTTTTGTTTTAAATCTTCTGATACTGAGGTAACTACATCACTTTTATTAATGCTGAAGTTTACTGCAGGTTTGTAAAAAGGATGGTTCCCCACCAAGGTAATATCCGTGCCGTGCAAAGTTGTGATCATGGGAATATAAATCCCGTCTTCTTCCAGTATTTTCTTTGCCATATAGCCTGCATAAGCATGCGGTATTGCATAATGTACATGCAGTAATTCTATTCCGTATAGCTTTATAGTATCCACAAGTTTGCTCGAAAGCGCCAGTTCATAAGGTTGGTAATGAAAAAGCGGATATTCAGGCACATGCACCTCATGAAAATGGATTCTACTGCTCAATAGTTCCAATCGGACCGGCTGCCTGTACGTAATAAAATGTATCTCATGCCCCCTATTTGCCAAAGCAATCCCTAATTCGGTTGCAACAACTCCACTTCCGCCAAATGTCGGGTAACAAACAATAGCTATTTTCATTTAATCAACTGATTTAAATCGTTGTATATTAGTCTCTTAAATATCGTGCAGAGGACTACAACCTATTTATAACACAAATCTAAGATTTAAATTGCAGCCTAATTGATAAGAGAATCATAAATTGCCTTCTGAATCCTTGTTCGCAGTTCTGATTTCACCAAAAGCCTGTTTGTGGCAGAAGGATAAGTCCTGTTGGACAGGAAAACATATACGATTTCCTCTTCCGGATCTGCCCAGGTAAAAGTCCCCGTAAAACCACTGTGACCGAAACTTTTTCTGGACACGCAACCACAGGTAGGTCCCTTATCCTCCAACTGGGGTTTATCGAAACCTACGCCCCGTCTTACCTTCTTATCGCAGAAATAGCACTTATTGAATTTTTCAATGGTCCTTGGATTTAAAAATCTTTCCCCACCGTAATAGCCTCCCTGAATATACATTTGCATAATTTTTGCCACATCATTTGCATTGCTGAACAAACCTGCATGCCCTCCTACCCCGCCTTGCATTGCCGCTCCCATATCGTGCACATATCCCTGAACAAGCTGGTATCTGTAATAGTTATCTACCTCAGAAGGGACTATGGTATTAATAGGGAATTTTTTTAACGGATTATACGCAGTATGGTTTGCTCCCAGAGGCTTGAAAAGGAAATTATCCATTAAATTATCCAAACCGGAATTATAGGTTTCCTCAATGTATTTTTTAAAGACGTAATAGGGAACATCACTGTACCTGTATCTATTTGATTTTAGCCCCTGCCTTCCTATTCGACTATAAATGGAGTCCTTATACGAGTCTTTCAGATACATCCTGTCCGTAACCTTAATAGAAAAACCATCAGCCGGGTTGCTCCTGTAGAATTCCGGAGAAGGTCTTCTTTTCTCATTTAAAGTCTCCAGGTAAAAGGCAATCCAGGATGGTAACCTGCCGTAGTGACTTAACGCTTTAAGCACTGTTACATCCTTAATCTCCGTATCTGCATACTCCGGTATTAAATCCTGAAAAGTATCATTCAAAGCTATTTTACCATCCTCTTCCATTTTCATTACTGCTGGGAGGGTTGAGAGAATTTTTGTCAGTGATGCAAGATCAAATATATTATCGGTAGTTAATTTATTTTCAGACTCATAAGTGGGTTTACCGAAAGCTTTATTATAAATAACTTTGCCTTTTCTGGCAATTAAAACCTGAGCTCCGGGATACATTAAAGAGTCCAACCCGTTTTGAACCAATTGATCTACTTCGGCAAGCTTTGAAGAACTCATGCCAACCCTCTCAGGCAAGCTGTACCCTAAGCGCATTAGCGATTCTGTTTTTACTGAAGTATTCACAGGAAACTCCGGACTTACCGTGACCGGTAATATGCCCTTTGCCGGAATTGCTCCAAAAAGCACTTCCGCGGCTTTCTGCTGTGCAAGTGGGCTATTCTGATATGCAACAAGTATCCCGTCAATATCCTTAAACATAGTTATATCCGAGAGAGCATAAGGTTTGGCAAATACATTTAGTAATACGTTTGAAGTCCTTTGTCTGGAAATTTCCTGAAGCCAAAAAAGTTCTTTTTGAGTAAATTTATAAGGTTTCCAGGGACTTTCATTACTCTTATGAAATCCGATTATAATCAGATTAAAATCAAAAAGCTTCTTTTTAAGTGTAGCAATATCACTGCCATTTACCTGTGTTACCTCCGCGTATTTATTTAATGCTTCCAAAAAAGGCGTATTCACTCCATCTCCAAATTTCACATAGGCAATCTTCTTGTTCTCAAGTTTCTTGATCCCAACAAGGTTGAGCCTGTCTCTTATAACTGTAATTGCGCTTTCTATGGCCTCTTCATAGATTACCTCATTTTCAGGACCATTCAGATCCTCAATAAGATTCTCCGTATCTATAGCCCGGTATTCATTTAGGCCAGCCTTGAATTTGGCCATTAATATTTTTTTGACGGAATAGGCCAGTCGTTGCTCTGTTATAAGCCCTTTCTGATAGGCCTTTATAAAAGTTTCCTTGCTTTTTAAAAAATCCTTGGGCATCAGCAAAATATCGTTGCCTGCCAAAAATGCTTCTAACTCGGTTATTCCATTGTTTGCGAAGTCAGAAACTCCTCTCATATTCAATGCATCCGTAAACACCAATCCTTCAAAATTCAACTGATTTTTAAGCACATTGGTAATGATGTTTTTGGATAAGGATGACGGCCGCTTATTTTCAGGCTCCAATTCGGGAACATTTAAATGTGCTACCATGACACTGCTAAGCCCCTCTTTTATTAGCCTCTTATAAGGGTATAATTCAATGCTGTCAAGTCGTTGCCTGGTAAAATCCAAGGTGGGTAACGATTTATGAGAATCTACAAAGGTATCTCCATGACCCGGAAAGTGTTTCCCGCTTGAAAGAACTCCTGCTTTTTCCATGCCCTTCATAAAAGCAATTCCTTTCAATGCGACATTCTCCCTGTCTTCGCCAAAAGACCGATTTCCAATTATTGGATTTCTAGGATCGATGTTTATATCAATATCCGGTGCAAAATTGATATGTACCCCAAGTCTATTTGCGTGCCTGCCTATTTGATTTCCTACTCTTGCCACAATTGCAGTATCCCCGATTGCACCCAGGGTCATATTCCATGGAAACGAGTAGGTAGAATCCAGTCTCATTGCCAATCCCCATTCGGCATCCATTCCTATGAGCAGAGGTATTTTTGCCAGGGACTGATATTCATTGGTCTGCTTAGCCTGACGCATGGGGCCGCCTTTAGAAAAAATTAGTCCTCCAATATCGTGATCCTTAATAAATCCTTTGATTCTTTGAACGGCAGCTTTGTCTTCCCCTGAAGATGCCATTACCATAAATAATTGGCCAACCTTTTCTTCCACTGACATCGCATTATACTTGTCATTTACCCATTCTAACTGGGACAAAGTATCTGTGCTAACCAATGGAGCATATTGACCCTGGGCTACCTGTAATAAAGCAAATAATAGAAAAGAAAGTAGGTTTTTCCCCATAAGCATTTTTTTTAGGTACTAACTTAAAACGCACTTAAATATTGTACCCTATAAATAAATATAGCCGCGGCGGGATATTAGAATGCCAAGCATCTAATCACGCTATATATAATTTTACATAAACCGGCTGTGCCAGCTCTCAGATGCCGGCACTTCCCAATGATTTACATATTCATATTTATTTGTAACCAAATTATTAAAAACTATTGTGTTTTTAGAAATAGCCTTGTCCTTAGCCATTTTCTTAAAATCCTGTAACGTCTTATATGCAATATATGTGCCTTGTTTATAGGACACGTTCATTTTGTCCAATAAATCCACATTATATTCCTTTTCAAGCTGTTGTATGAAATGTACAGACGCATCAATAGAGCAGCCCGATGCCGATGCATAATCCTGATCCAAAGCAATTACAATGAAGCGCTTATATTTAATTTCATATCCTGCCTTAAGGTCGCTTCCATGGGCGGTCCATTCTGAAACAAATCTGTCAAGGGCTGTAGATATCTCAACTAGCTCTTCTTCTGAAAAGCTCCTGTTCGCCTGGTATATCCAAACCCTTGCGGTTTCTGTTAATGAATCAAAATTTACGAGCATATTTTTTTTCTCCTTTTAATTGTATTGGTGATTTTTATAAGGTCTGCTATACTCTTTATAAATCTCCGGCATTAGCTATTAACTCAGCAATATCCATTACTTTCAATGAATCTTCTTTCTCCTTGCTTTTTACCCCGTCTGTCATCATTGTATTGCAGAACGGACAGGCCGCCGCAATAATATCGGGTTGCGTCTGTAAGGCCTGCTCTGTGCGTTCAACATTCACATCTTTATCGCCTTTCTCGGGTTCTTTAAACATTTGAGCACCTCCTGCTCCACAGCATAAGCCTTTTTTGCGACAGTTTTTCATTTCTACGAGTTGTGCATCAAGTTTCTTAATTAGATTTCTTGGTGCCTCATACACATTGTTTGCCCTTCCCAGATAGCAGGGATCGTGAAATGTAATGCGTTTCCCCTTAAAATTTCCACCTTCCAAAGTAATTCTTCCTTCTTCCAATAACTTATTGATAAACTGGGTGTGATGCATGACCTGGTAATTGCCTCCTAGTTCCGGATATTCGTTTTTTATGGTATTAAAACAGTGCGGGCAAGCGGTTACAACACTTTTTACACCATAGGCATTCATCACCTCAATATTGGTTACTGCCTGCATTTGAAATAAAAACTCATTCCCGGCTCGTTTAGCAGGGTCCCCTGAACAACTTTCTTCCGTTCCAAGAACGGCAAAATTTACATTGGCATTATTTAGTATTTTTACAAAAGCCCTGGTTATTTTTTTGGCCCTGTCATCAAAACTACCAGCACAACCAACCCAAAACAATACTTCCGGCTCCTTACCTGCAGCAAAAAGCTCAGCCATTGTCGGTACTTTCAACTCCTCACTCATTTTCTTGTTTATTTTGCCTATTAAGATTCATCGGTCCAATTAAGCCTGTCCATTTGATTAA
Source organism: Eudoraea adriatica DSM 19308 (assembly GCF_000382125.1). Lineage (GTDB taxonomy): Bacteria > Bacteroidota > Bacteroidia > Flavobacteriales > Flavobacteriaceae > Eudoraea > Eudoraea adriatica. The sequence goes on along the minus strand of NZ_KB907555.1, from coordinate 53,099 downwards.
AGGGCCAGGGTGCACCATTATTTTCAATATTGCTCATCATAACATTGAGTTCGGTTGGCGCAGCTGATTGTTCCATAACCAGATACTGTCGCATACTAATTATAATAGATAATGGATCTATACTTACCGGACAAGCTTCCACACAAGCGTTGCATGAAGTACATGCCCATATTTCTTCGGGTGTGATAAAATCTCCCAATAACTGGCGTCCATCTTCAGCAAATTCTCCCTTATTAATATCTAAAATATTACCTACCTCCTCTAATCTATCACGCGTATCCATCATTATCTTCCTTGGTGATAATTTTTTTCCTGTAAGGTTTGCAGGACATTCACTGGTGCACCGTCCGCATTCTGTACAGGTATATGCGTTTAATAACTGTACCTTAGTAAGGTCCATAACATCCGAAGCCCCAAATTTATCAGGCGGAGGCGCATCTTCTGCCGGTGCCGCAAAAGGATCAGCACTGGGGTCCATCATTAATTTCACTTCTTTGGTTACTGCCTCAAGGTTAGTGAACCTTCCCGGCTCCGTAAGATTTCCATAATAGGTATTGGGGAAGGCAAGTAATATGTGAAGATGTTTTGAATAATACAAATAATTCAGAAAAGCCAAAATTCCAACGATATGCATCCACCATGCAATCCGTTCTACAAGGATTATTCCATCTACGGACATACCAGCAAAAACAGAAGTGATAAACTGACTAACAGGAAAAAGACCGGCCTTGGTATAATGCGGTGTATCCAGAAGCTGAAGCTGATAATCCGCAGCATTCATTGTGAGGAATAAAAACATTAAAACCAATTCTATGTACAAGATAAGATTGGCATCCAGTTTTGGCCAACCTTTCATTTCAGGTTTAATAAAGCGTTTTAACCGAATAAAATTTCTACGTAACCAAAAGATAATCACTGACAGTATTACCAATAGTGCAAGTACTTCGAAGGAAGCGATAAGGACATTGTAAATATTACCGAGTGGCGCAAAAACCCTGTGGGTTCCAAAAATACCGTCAATTATTATCTCCAGAACTTCAATGTTAATAATTATAAACCCGAGATAAACAATTACATGCAAGACACCGGCTATGGGTCTTACAACCATTTTAGTTTGCCCTAAAGCTATCCGGGCCATATTCCTAAAACGCTGTGGTTTGTCATCGGCCGGCATTTCGCCTCTTCCAAGATTGATGTTTCTCAAAAGCTTTTTAACATTCCTGGCAAAATAACCAATACCGGTTATTAGAATAATAAGAAAAACTACATTTGGCAGGTACTGCATCTATTCTTCTGGTTTTTTTGTAGCAGGATCATCTTCCGGAACCTCATATTCTTTTTGTTTTTTACCAAAAACAGAGACATTTACATAGCGCTTTGGATTTAAGCGAAAATCCTGAAGAAGCAAGTCTAATTCTTTGGAAGCTTCAGATAAATTGTTGTACAATTCCTCATTATTTACCAATTTGCCCAGCGTACCTTCACCACTTTCAATTTTGGCCAGCATTTTATCCAAATTCCCTATCGTGGTTTCTAAACTTCTTATTGTATTAGAAAGACCTACCTGGGCAATTGAATCTGAGAGTGCGGAAAAATTTGTGGTAATGGTATTAATGTTTGTTATGGAACTGTCTAATTTGTGTTTATTATCCGCCAATAATGTATTTAGAGTTGCAGCACTTGATTGAAAACTCTGGACTGTAACGTTGAGTCCCTGAATACTTTCGCGCAAACTCCTCTTTGTCTCTTCATCCAGGACGTCATTGAAATTTATTAGCAATGAATCTGCGTTGGACACTGCCCCTTCAATTTTAGACTGTAAGGGCGCTAATTTTTGTTGTAATAAATCTGTTAAACCGGGTTTAATATTAGAGGTAAGGGTATCACCAGATCTTGCGGCCGGAGCACCATCAAAAACAGGATTAATTTGAATTCCTTTTCCACCAATAATTCCGGTATCATAGAGCTCGGCAACACTGTTTTTTGAAAATTCGAAATTACTGTCCACAGAAAAAGTTACCAGAAGGTTGCCACTCCCGTTTTTAAAGGTGATATTATTCACATTTCCCACATTGAATCCGTTTATAGATACCTGCGTGCCCGGTTGCAAACCACCAACATGGTCGTAAACTGCATAAAAGATTTTGCTATTATTAAATAAGGGAGTCGCTTTAAGAAAACTATAACCCATGACAAACAGCAAAATACCTCCAATAACTATTATTCCCGTTTTAATTTCTCTGGATAGTTTCAAACGACTAGATTTAGATTACAAACAAAATTAGAAATAAATTTCAGAAGACCTCCCATTATTCTGAGACGTATTTCAGGGCCTCCGGTACAGGAATTCTTTTTCCATCCTTATAGGCCACAATAAAGGATGAAGCATAGCCTTTAGCATCGGCATTGGCCTTATACAGTTTTGCCTGGGAATATGAATTGGTCTTTCCGTACATATATCTCACCAGGTTATTATAGCGCTCTGTGGAGAGTGAACTCAATCCATTAAACTCTTCTGAAAGTAAAGGCAAAACTTTTGAACTGGCTAATAATTGTACTTTAAATACCACTTCCGATTCTGAAACAACTTCTTCTTTTTTTACCTCTTCTTTAGCTTCGTCAACATTTGGTGTTATAATAGGTTCTTCCGAAATTGGTGTAGGTTTTTCCGTTACCGCTTCCACAGCAACTATTTCTTTTGCAATTGGCTTGGCTTCTTCTTGAACCTGGTCTTGCTCTGGTTGATTTTGAGCAGTTACAGCAGTCTCTGCCGGAGGCAAATCACCCGAAGATACAACTATTGGCTCCTTGATTTCTTTTCTGGCAGCTTCTTTTTGCTCTTCAGCAGCTGGTGTTTCTTCCGGATTCACAATTGCAATTGTCTCAGGAGCCGCAGGCTCCTCGGCCTTTTTTGTTGCAGTAATTTGGCTGGAAGAAGCAGCATCTTCCAGATTAACCCTGGTATTATTTTTATAATTAATAATGGCATCCGCAATAGCAGAGCCCATTTCGTCCTGACCTTTTTTGGAATTTAGGTATACTCCCTCCGACTTGTTTGTAAGAAAACCTGTTTCTATCAGAACACTGGGCATAAATGTTTGATGCAGAACAATAAATCCGGCCTGCTTTACCTTTCGGTCGTTACGACTAAGGTTGTTGGAAAAATTATCCTGCATCATCTTTCCCAACATAATGCTTTGATCCAAAAATTCTTCCTGCATAATAGTTAAGCCTATTACAGACTCTGGTGAGTTAATATCATAATCGGCATAGCGCGTTTCGTAATTATCTTCGAGATAAATCACAGAGTTTTCCTTTTTTGCTATCTCAAAATTCTGTTTGTTTGCATGCAGCCCCAGCACAAATGTCCCTGCTCCATTAGCATCAGAAGTGTGTGAATCGCAATGCACAGATACGAAAAGGTCCGCATTTGCCTTGTTTGCAATTTCTCCTCTAACATATAGATCCACAAAAGAATCATCCTTTCTTGTATAGATAACCTTAATGTCCGGGTGGGATTCTAATTTCCTTCCAACATTTAAAACAATATTTAATGCAATATTTTTTTCCATATAACCATTGCCCAGGTTACCCGGATCATGACCACCATGGCCTGCATCTAATACAACCGTGAATTGATCAGTTTGTGGAAATACTTCACTTTCATTATAGGAATAGGAGCATAACAAGAAACATGCTATTGCCAGGGGAATGAAAAAAAACTTATTCAACTTCATTTCTATATAGATGTATTTTAGAGAAAATGGAACACTAATAATGGCATTATATCTTATTCTAAGTTAAAAAACTTTTGGATTTATCCCTTTTTGAAATCAAAATTACTATAAACGTTTTTCTCCTGCCAAAAGGATTTTAATAGCATTTACTATGGTTAAATTTATTGTAATGTGCTACAAGCAGACCAAAAAATATATGTAAGTTTGACTACCAAAAACGAAGCCTTACCGTTACAAAAATAGGATTTATCGCTTTGCAATCAAACAAACATCCTCTACTTTTCTTATTACTGCTTGTCATTAGCGTTATTCCCCTCTCTGCGCAGGAAGATTTGGTGAGGCCTTTACCTATTAAAGCTGTGGGAGATACCATTTATGCACCACTTATGCCTGTTCCTGCAGAATTAGATACAGTTCAGACAGATTCTATACAGACAGATTCAATTAATGGCAAAGAGGGTATTTTAACAGATAAAATCAAATACAAGGCCAAGGATTATGTTAAATTAAGTCAGAAAGATCAGAAAATATACCTCTACAATGAAGCTGAAATTTATTATCAGGATACGGAATTGAAAGCTGGTGTAATCATTATGGATTACGTCAAAAATGAAGTATATGCAGGGCGCATGAGAGATTCACTGGGTAATTATTCACAAACCCCGTATTTTAAGCAAGGTGAAAATGTGGTAATTCCGGATTCTATCCGATTTAATTTTGACACACAAAAAGCCCTGATTTGGAATTCCAGAACAGAGCAGCAGGCGGGGTTAGGACAACTTGGATCTGATGCAATGAAGGTCTATGCTTCGATTACCAAAAAGGAGAACGATTCGGTTTATTTTTTAAGCGAAGGAAAACTAACAACTTCCAAAGACACAATTAACCCGGATTATTACATCAGGGTGAGGAAGGCAAAGTTCGTCCCAAAGAAAAAAGTCATAGCCGGACTCAGTAATATTTATATTGCAGATGTACCCACCCCTATAGCAATGCCATTTGCTTATTTTCCATTGACTTCAGGCAGAACTGCGGGTGTTATGATGCCTACTTTTGGAAACGACCCGGACAGAGGTTACTTTCTGCAAAATATGGGTTATTATGTCCCGATCAATGATTATGTTGACCTAACCCTTACAGGGGACCTGTACACCAATGGCAGTTGGGGTTTCAGAGCACAATCTGTATATTCCAAGCGTTATAAGTACAGGGGGAATTTTAATTTCAGGTATGAAAATCAGGTTACAAGTCAAAAGGGATTTGATGATTACAGCCGCGGGACTATTTATAATATTCAAATTGCACATTCTCAGGATTCAAAAGCCAATCCCAATTCCAGGTTGTCCGCATCTGTAAACCTTGGTAGCAGCCAGTATTACAGGAATTCTTTACTCCAACAAAATTTACCCAACACCCAAATAAACAATCTGTCTTCCTCTATTTCATATTCCAGAACATTTCCGGCCTATCCATCGGTGAATGTCAGTTTAACGGCTACGCATAATCAAAATACTAATACAGACGCGGTAGATTTAACACTTCCAACATTGCAAGGCAGTCTGGAGCGGATATTTCCTTTTGCCAAAAAGGACGGCATAAAAAAAGGCGCTATACAAAATATTAATTTTCAATACGACCTTAATGCCCGAAACAGCATTAAAACCAATTCTGAAGATTTTCTAACATCAAAAATGTTCGATGACGCCAAAGTTGGCGCCAGGCACAGAATCCCGATAAGCACAAATTTTAAAGTTGCCAAATACTTTAGCCTGAGTTTAGGTGGCAATTATGAAGATGTATGGACCCTGGAAACCTATAATCAACGTTATGATGCGGAAACCCAGGAAGTAGTTACAGATACAATTCAAGGTTTTGACCGCTTTAATCAATACAGCTTAAGCAGTAGTTTAGGGACAACGGTTTATGGCACATTCAATTTTGGAGAGGATAAAAAAATACAGGCTATCCGTCATATTATGAGACCCTCTGTAAGTTACGGCTGGGCACCCTCTTTTGATCAATACTATGACGAATATATTAATGGGGTTACCGGCGATACCATTGAGTATACACGTTTTCAAAATACTTTATACGGTGCTCCCAGAAGCGGTAAGTCCAGTGCTTTGAGCTTCTCCCTTGCAAATACCCTCGAAGCCAAAGTGCGGGATAAAGATTCCACGAAATTGGAACCCAAGAAAGTAATGCTGCTTAATAGTTTTAATCTGTCTACAGGTTATAATTTTCAGGCAGATTCCCTTAATTTAAGTCCGGTTGCCTTGACCGGAGGCACAAATATTCTGGATAATAAAATGTCCATAAACTTTGGAGCCAATCTGGATCCCTATGCAATAGACAATAATGGCAGGAGGATAAATACTTTTAACATTAATAACGGAGGAAGCCTGTTCAGGCTCACCTCTGCGAGGGCTAACATAAGTTATTCCTTAAGCAGTAAAGATTTTCAACCCGTCAAAGACCGGGAAGAATACCCAACAGAAGGCGATGCTTACGTCGCGGCTAGTGGGGGCAGGACTGATGACCTTTTTGGCAAAGCAAATAATTTTGATGAAAGCAGATTTGACGAGATGGATGACAAGGAGGTTGAGAATCCAATTTATCAAAATAAAATTGAATGGGATCTTAGACTGCAATATGCCGTTACCTATAGTAATAGCGCCAGGCAAAATGAAATTTCCAATAATTCGCTAATGTTTTCGGGCAATATTACGCTATCGCCCGGGTGGGACGTTGGGGTGTCCTCGGGTTATGATTTTGCGAACAAAGGATTTACTGTTACTCAGCTTAGATTCAGACGTGACTTAAAAAGTTTTAAATTAAATTTTGACTGGACACCATTCGGGGATTTTGAAAGATGGTATTTCTTTATAGGAATTAAAAGCTCAATTCTAAAAGATCTGAAATGGGAAAACAGAAGTCAGCCACCACCAAGGTAGTTGTTAAACACTATATTACATCTATTTTTGTACTCGTATTTTTTTTACTTTGTTTAACCTAATAAAGCTAAAGCATGAAAAAAATTATTAATACCCCTAAAGCACCCGCTCCTATTGGACCCTATAATCAGGCTGTATTAAGTAATAATACATTATATATATCCGGGCAAATTCCAATAGACCCCTCAAATGGCCAGCTAATTGAAGATGATATAAAGAAGGAAACACTTCAATGTATGGAAAATCTGAGGGCAATACTCAAAGCCGCCCATATGTCTTTTAAAGATGTTGTGAAGGCTACCATCTTTGTTAAGGATATGAACAGCTTTTCGGACATTAATGAAGTATACGGTTCTTTTTTCAATCCTGAAACAGCACCTGCCAGAGAGACCGTTGAAGTCTCAAATCTCCCGAAATTTGTAAATGTAGAGATTTCTATGATCGCTGTCAGATAGTTTCCTTGTGAAATTCTACCAGTCCTTCAATCGGTCTCTGGCGAATCACTCCGACTATCAAATCATTTCTCTCAAGCACTGCAACTAATTCATCTTTAAGGAAGTAGGCGATGCTGCCAACAAAATTTATTGGCACTTTGGTTGCCAATTCAAACTGCATTATGTAGTTATTTACAAACTGTTGAAGTCCTTTGTCTATTACCCCTTTGCAATAGGGGTGATCCTTATTCTCTATCAGGAATCTGGCAAATGTAGCCAAATACGTATTCGGATTTGGTTGCTTGTAAAGGTTTTCCTTTATTACATCGGCATCAAGGTCGTACTCTTTATCGAATTTAATTCCAAGGTCCTGAGGCATTTTGTGAAAATAGTAATCGCGAATTAATTTCCTCCCGAAAAAATTACCACTTCCGTCATCCATAGGAATATAACCCAGTGAAGTCACTTTTTGAAACAATTGATGACCGTCATAATAGCTGCAATTAGAACCTGTTCCCAAAATACATACGATCCCCTGATGTCCGATTTTGGTTGTGGAATAGATAGCGGCAAAAGTATCTTCTTTAACCTCCGCCTTAGCATTTGGAAAAAAGGATTTAAAAATTTTCTTTAAGAAGTTTTTCATCCTGTCTGTACCGCATCCGGCGCCATAAAAATAAAGCCGGCTAACTTTCTCTTTGTTTTTAGACAACTCAAAATTATTGGCCAGCCTGTCTTCTATGACTTCCCGGGTCAAAACTTCAGGGCTTAATCCCAATGTCTGGGTCATAAATAATTCTTTACCCTTTTCATCTAAAGCGATCCAATCAGATTTAGTGGCCCCGCTATCAACTATTAAAATCATAAATCCGTTATTAAAAAAGAATCCTCAAAGTAAGCAAAGTTTTGCTTTTTTTGAGGATTCTCACGTATAAAATTAATTAATTACAATGTAGAAATATATTGTGCAAGATCTAACAATTTATTAGAATAGCCCGCTTCGTTGTCATACCAGGAAATTACTTTAAAAAATTTCGAATTCAATTCAATTCCGGCACCTGCATCAAATATACTGGTGCGGGCATCTCCAATGAAATCCTGAGAGACTACGGCCTCTTCGGTATATCCTAAAATACCTTTAAGCTCACCTTCAGAAGCTGCTTTAAAAGTCTTTTTAATCTCCTCATAAGAAGTTTCCTTTTCCAGACGAACCGTTAGGTCAACAACAGAAACATCAGCTGTTGGTACCCTGAATGCCATCCCTGTAAGTTTTCCCTCTAAAGATGGAATAACTTTGGTTACCGCTTTCGCAGCTCCTGTTGAAGCAGGTATTATATTTAACAAGGCACTTCTACCACCTCTGTAGTCCTTACGCGAGGGTCCGTCAACAGTAAATTGTGTTGCAGTAGTTGCATGCACGGTGGTCATTAATGCCTCTTCTATCCCGAAATTATCATTCAGCACTTTGGCCAGGGGAGCTAAACAGTTCGTAGTACAAGACGCATTGGATACTATATTGTCTGAAGCTTTTAGTTCTTTATGGTTTACTCCCATAACAAACATCGGGGCATCTTTGGAAGGTGCAGAGATCACTACTTTTTTAGCTCCGCCATCAATGTGGTATTGTGCAGTTTCCAAAGTAGTAAAAATACCTGTACATTCCGCAACATATTCTGCTCCAACTTCATCCCATTTTAAAATTTTAGGATCCTTTTCACCAGTAATTCTGATGGTTTTGCCGTTTACGACCAAATTGCCATCCTTAACGGCAACAGAGCCATCAAAACGACCATGTACCGAATCGTATTCCAACAAATATGCAAGGTGCTCCACATCTAATAAATCATTAATTGCTACCACCTCCACATTATCTCTTTTCACTGATTCTCTGAAAACCAGTCTACCAATTCGACCAAATCCGTTAATTCCAATTTTTAGTGTTGACATTTTTTATTGTTTAAGATTAAAACTATATAGTCATTATATCAGAAACCCTTATGAGTTCCTTATCAATTTTTGATTTTCCCTTTATGGCTTCACTTACCGGAGTAAATGTAATTTGGTTATCAACAATTCCTGCCATTAAATTTGTTTTTCCCTCCAATAGCGCTTCCACAGACTTAACTCCCATCCTGCTCGCCAGTACCCTGTCAAAACAAGAAGGGGCTCCTCCTCTTTGCATATGGCCTAGAACACAAACACGGACATCGTATGCCGGAAGATTAGTCTCTACGAATTCCTTTAACTCATATACATTTTTTCCCGTGGTTCTATCACCTTCAGCCACCACTACAATGCTTGAAGATTTCCCCCTGGCTTTACTGCGCGTTAAAGAATCGAGCAGTCTGTCTAATCCAAGATTCTCCTCAGGTATAAGTATCTCTTCTGCGCCTGCTCCTACTCCCGAATTCAAAGCTATGTGTCCTACATCCCGTCCCATTACCTCTACGAAGAAGAGTCGATGGTGTGAACTTGCGGTATCTCTGATCTTATCAATTGCATCTACAACTGTATTAAGTGCAGTGTCAAAACCAAGCGTATATGTTGTTCCAAAAATGTCGTTGTCTATTGTTCCGGGGATTCCGATAAAAGGCATTTTGTATTCTTCATAAAAAGCCAGGGCACCTGTAAAACTGCCATCACCCCCAATAACCACAAATGCATCAATATTATTTGAAACCAACTGATCGTAGGCCTTCTTGCGCCCCTCAACGGTCCTGAACTCGTCGCACCTGGCCGATTTAAGAACTGTACCTCCCTTGTTAATAATATTATTCACACTACGGGCATTCATTGGAAGAAAGTCTCCTTCTATCATGCCTTCATAACCCCGATAAATTCCGATGCAATCTTTCTTAAAATATGCACATGTACGTACTACAGACCTTATAGCTGCGTTCATACCGGGAGAATCACCTCCCGAAGTAAAGACCGCAATTTTTTTAATTTGTGAATTCATTAAAAAATTTAGAATCGCAAAATTACTAAACTTATTGCAGAAAAAGAATTAGTAAAACCCATATTTTAACACTTGGCAACACCTCTATCGTTATAGTAGTAAAATTCCTTAATGAATCTGGCAAAAACCTTTAAATACCGCTGTTTTTAGCTGGTCGCAAAAGGTAGAGTGATAGCTTTTTCAATAAGGGTAAATACAATTCACGAATAAAATAACAAATCGCCATAAAAAAGTTTAGCGCAATCCAATACTAATACTCAAAACTCACAAATTTATTCAAGTGCTGCTTTTAATCATTCGTCATGATAAATAAGGGTAGCATTTCAAAATTTTTGTAATACGGATGAAGTTTCGGACGGTTATAAAATTTATCAACGTTGACGAATTTTTTTGTTTCTGTAACAACTTCTATAGGCACATGGTCGTAGCGTCCATTTTTTAAAACTACCATCCGGCCATCAATCCCTTTAAGAATTAAATCGAGTGCAAGATTACCATAGGCAGTAGGCACTACTGAATCAATGAAATCCGGGTCACCACAGCGCACCATATAACCAAGTTTCTGATTGATTACATTAACACGGTTTCCATTATTATATTTAGGGGATATCTTTTTCAATGCCAGAGATACCTCATCTCCAATACCACCAAGCTTAGCATGGCCAAAGGCATCTTTTTCCATGCCCTCAAATTTCATTTCCCCGCCTTCAAAGGTAGCACCCTCTGAAATAAGCACAATTGAATAATTGCTGGGATTTTTATTTCTGTCCTCCGTCAGCAACTGTGCAAGCAGTTCTATATCGAATGGCACTTCCGGGATGAGGCATCTATTGGCTGCACCCGCAAGAGTTGGCAGCATAGCAGTAAATCCTGCATAGCGCCCGAATACTTCCAATACCAGAAAGCGCTCGTGAGATCCTGCTGCCGTACGAAGACTATTTGTAAGGCTGATGGTCCTGGTAACACATGTGCTGAAACCAATACAATAATCTGTACCGGGGACATCATTATCCATGGTTTTTGGAATGGCCATTACCTTGACCCCTTTTTTAAATAAATGTACTGCATAGCTAAGGGTATCGTCACCTCCAATAGCAATCAAATAGTCTACCCCAAGCCAATTCAGGTTTTTAATTACCTCAGGCGTAAGATCATTTATCTCCTTATCATAGGTATCTCTTAAATGGGCCGGAACCATTAATTTTGAAACGTGACTTGCCCTTGTCCTTGATGTATGCAGGAAAGTCCCCCCTGTTCTTGCGGCTTTGTTAACCACGACCTGCGAGAGTTCCATGAAATTATTGCTGTTGTCGTGCTTGCTGTTTCTTTCAATATCTATTAACCCCCTCCATCCTCTTCTAAATCCAATTACCCTATATCCCTCGCGAATTGCTCTGAAGGTAACCGCTCTGATCGCAGGGTTAAGACCCGGGACATCTCCTCCTCCGGTTAAAATACCGATGGTTCCTTTACTTTTCTTAATTTTTGCCATGATATATTTTACATTAATTTTTCAATTCAAACTACAAAAAAACTGGGATTGTTAAAGTAGTGAATTATGGCGATAATCTTATTAAGATTATATAAAAAAATCTCTGAAATGGGCTTCAAAAATGCCTTTATCGGCGTATCTTTATATGAAGATTGAAAACAATACTATTATGTCATTTAATATTGAGAAAATTTTAGGGAAAGAAGCCAATTACTTGTTAGATCACAAGTGTAACACGGTAAAAAAAGAACATCTACATCTACCCGGTCCTGATTTCGTGGATCGTGTTATGAGCACATCAGACAGAAATCCTGTCGTACTCCGCAATATGCAAACTCTCTTTAACAACGGACGTATGGGTGGTACCGGCTATGTCTCCATTCTTCCTGTGGATCAGGGTATTGAGCATACTGCAGGTGCATCATTTGCACCAAATCCTATCTATTTTGATCCGGAGAAGATTGTTGAGCTTGCTATTGAAGGAGGCTGCAATGCTGTTGCCTCAACCCTTGGTGTTCTTGGTTCTGTTTCACGAAAGTACGCACACAAGATTCCATTTCTCCTTAAATTGAACCATAATGAACTACTTACTTACCCTAATAAGTTTGATCAGATAATGTTTGCCAGTGTAAATCAGGCGTTTGAAATGGGCTGTGTTGCCGTTGGAGCAACAATTTATTATGGCTCTGAAGAAAGCACAAGACAAATCCAGGAAGTGACCGAGGCATTTGAATATGCTCATGAACTTGGAATGGTAACTGTCTTATGGGCTTATCTGCGAAATCCCGGCTTTAAAAAAGACGGTACTGATTATCATGTTTCTGCAGATGTAACCGGGCAGGCGAATCATTTGGCATCCACAATTCAGGCAGATATAGTAAAACAAAAGCAAGCTGAAAACAACGGAGGTTTTAAAGCCATAAATTTTGCCAAAACACATGAGAAAGTATATTCAGAATTAAGCTCAGACCATCCAATTGATCTTACCCGATACCAGGTAGTGAATTGCCTGATGGGCAGAGCAGGTTTAATAAATTCAGGCGGATCTTCCGGTGAAAATGATTTGGCTCAGGCTGTTAAAACTGCGGTAATTAATAAACGCGCCGGAGGTATGGGTTTAATATCAGGTAGAAAAGCTTTCCAAAAACCAATGGCTGAAGGAGTGGAACTTTTAAATGCAATTCAGGATGTTTATTTAGATGATAAAATTACAATTGCCTGATAGTAAGTGTTTTAAGTAATATTATTTAAATCTTTATTTATATTAAAATTCGAATCTTTAAAAAACATCCCGGCCAGTACGGGATGTTTTTTTAATGTGCTTTATACCTAATTATTAAAATTTAAGGGTCAAAGTTTAGGTTTATTGGTCTTTGAATAGAATTTAACTAAACTGTCGTTTCCCATAACCGCATCTGGAACAGTAACAGATGCCTGGGGTTCCTCAGTCTCAACTTTCTTATTTCTAAATATCTTGGCCATTAGCTCTTTAAAACTATTGAAATCTACTTCATACGAAATTCCAATCCCCTGGGTATAGCCTTGCTGTTCCGACAAAAATTGTTGTATTTCATTTTCACGATTAAAAATCTTTGCCCTTAGTGTGCCTTCTTCATTTAACAATATCTGAACCTCGACATCACCTGCAACGACTGTTTCACTTACTCCGCCTACCGGCACTCCGAACCTCCCATTAAATAAGACTTTGTCACTTATTTGCGTTGATACTGTTACACCTATCCTGTCTTCGGTTGAAATATCATTAGGATCCAGATACCCCTGCTCATAGGTAACCCCAAAATCAAATTTATCATTTTCATCGTCAAGCACCTGATTTAATAAGCCGGACGCAGTTTGAATTAAGTTGCCGGTAACCGCCTGCTGGTTTATCCCCGTTCCTTCACTTACAAAAGTACCCTGAGCCAATAGAAAAAATGCATTTCTTTCTTCTATGGTTGGATCCTGGAGCCTGTATTCCAATTCAGACTTCACTGTTGAGCTTGTTCCCGGGAATTCAATATCTAAATCTATTGTCGGTCGTTCTAACTGATCTGTAAGCCTAATGACAACATCCGTGGGGATACGTCTGCTATATCCGGCATTATCAAGCAATGGAGCCGGATTCGCATTTAAGGAATAGACCGCTTCCATGTCTAAAGTTGCCTCAAGGGGCGATCCATCCCATACTATGCTTCCCCCCGGTTTCACCTTAAAAGTCCGGTCAATAATTCCCCCAAATTTATAATTATACTCCCCGGTAACCACCACAAAATCACCGAACATATTAAACTTACCATTGGTGTTAATCTCAATATAAACCAGACCTGCACCGGTTCCTTTCAATGAACTTCCGGTCTCTGGATCCAAAACAATTTCTACTTCTGCATCCGGGGTTACATCCAAATCGAATTTTAATTCTAATCCATAGTATTCCTGTAGCTGACGCTGCAAATCAATACTTTCAATTTCATTTTTATCGATAAAGGTGATAAAAGAATAATCCCCTACAGAGGTTACGTCACTGATGGGTATTTTTAAAGATGTTCCCCTGGCTGTGGAGCCTTCAAAATCAATATTCAGGGCAGTAGAGGGGCCATATATTCGTCCTAAACCTCTGACAAAACCGGTCCCGTAATAGAGTTCATCTTCATCAAATTCAGTATTGAGGATTAAAAACCTGTCGCTCAAGGTATTTACGTCTAAATCAAAATTCCATCTCTTAAAGAAGTTATGCTTTATTGTTCCATCTAAAACAGCCTGTGTATTTAAGCTTACATCATTAAGCGTTATATTTTGAAAGTTGAATGTCTGATCGTATAATCGTACGGTAGAATTGGCTCCAAAATCGTAATCTACATTAAGATATGGCACAGAAAGACCTGCGTTATCCATGGTTAAAAGACCATCAATAATCGGATTTCTTATATCTCCCTTAATTTGGGCCGTACCATTGAGCTCCCCGCGAATATTGGAAATTATATCTTTGCCTAATGGGCTAAAAGGTTCCATATTAAAATAGCTGAATGTGGCAACCAGGTCTGCCTGAGGTATTTCAGCACCTCTTGTTACCTTGCCAAAAACACCGAATTTCTCCAAACCGTTTTCTTTAATCTGAGAATTTACGGAAAATTCAGAGAGGTCCCGGTTTCCAACTATACCGATGGTCAGGTTGCCCAGATCAATGTCGTTTACACTAAACTGAGAAATATCCAAATTACATACCGGCAAATAAATATTGTCTTTTTGAAGTACGTTAAGCGTACCATTAATTTCACCCTTCAGATTAAGGCTGTCAATTGCGGGAGTTATTTTATTCAGGGAGACAATTTTAAATTGGAGTTCGAGATCCTTATATGTGGAATCTGCAAGCTGACCCTTTAGCCTTATTTGTTCCCTGTTATCATTATTCATCACTATTTCTTCAATAGTTATGCTATCCAGGGTACTATTCACAATTACTTTGTTTTGGCTATTGCTTTCCCGATTCAGAACCCAGGTATTACCTTTAAAGCTGATATCTGATTTTTTTAAGCCTATTACAGATTTATTGCCCGGGTTAAACGTATGGTAAAAATTCAGATTATAGCTGTCATCGTACTCACTGCCTCCCTTAAATTCTGTTCTGAAGAAAAGTGTGTCATTTAAAGTAGTATTAATCAAATTAAAATCTTTAACATCATAATACCGGGTAGAAACATCTTTAACAGCGAGATAGGTGTTAAAAAGCGGGTTTTTATTGTCTATCCTAAAATCAATGCTGTCTAATTCATTACCATAAGCCGATATATAAGGCGATTTAAAATTTAGTTTAAAATCTCCCTCATCTGCTATGATATTACCTCTGATAAACGTATTCGGACCAAAAGCAACCTCGGGGAAAAAGACCTCAACTATTTTATTATAAATCTTAAAATTAAAGTTCATTTCCTGACCTCCAGAAATTTCAAATGGCTTATAATTTGTATAAATACTCCCTATTGAATTCCGTACCAGCCGACCAAGCTCCCTTACTTTAAATTTACCCTTCATATATCCGGTGATAATATCTGGCGAATTTATTTCAATTACCCTGGTAGAATCTTCAGAAAATGTGGATTCAATTACGAAATCCTCAAAGTAATAGGTGTTATTAATATTCTGATAATTGGTTTTGGTAAACTTTATATCTCCTTCCGCATTTTGCAGGGAACTACCTGTGATGTCCATATTTACATTTCCCTTAAAAATGGAAACACTGTCATCTATAAAATTCAATATTTTCAGATCGGCATAATCGACGCTAGCATTGAAGTTAAAACTTCTCTTATCTGAACTAAAATCTGCAAGTCCCTTAAAACTAAACTTCAGGTTCTCATCGTTGGTTATCAATGACCCATCGAATAGCTGGTCCTTTATTATTCCGGATATTCTGACATCCTTGTAATCATATCTATTGAAAACAACACTATATACCTGTCCAAAAACTTCGGTATTCAAATTCTTGCTTACAAAACCCTTGCCTTCAACATTTACGTCGACAGTTGTTTTGCCTAAACTTTCATTATCTATAAAATGCCCCAGATCAAAATCAATTAAGGATACAAATCCCTTATAACTGGCGTTATCAATGTTATTAATTTCCGTGAGCGTGAGATCTACATAGCTACTTCCTATAGCTGTTTTAAGATTGGCCCTGGTTTCAATAGATTTTTGGGTAATGAATGTTTCACCCCTGACAGTAAACTGTCCTAATTTCTGAAAAATAGAAGGAAGTGATTTGCCTAAAATTTGAGGCAACAGGGATCTAAGCTCATAATAACTGGTTGAAATATTCTTTATCTGTGCATCGAGCTCAAAAGGGCCATTCTTTGAGAATAAATTTTTAAAATTGAAATCGCCCCTGATCCCGGTATTATCTGATTGCAGAAACAAATTTTCAACATTCAGGTCATTTAACACCCCATTCATATTTGCAGAAAAATTCACCAATTTGTCTGACCCGAATTGGTTCCACAACATATTTATTTCATCTAAAGCAACTGAGGAATCTGTAAAATCCGCATTTAGATTTACCTTGTCTATAAATTGTGCCAGATCTTCCCGATTATAATCAAATACCAGATTTCCCACGATATTGGATTTGGGGGTTTGGATTTGCAGCGAATCAAATCGCATCTGTTCTCTGGTGTATTTAAAGCTTGTAGCCAGCTTTTCCACATCGATCCCCAACGAACTTTTCAATGATAAATCTTCTATGATCGCAGTTACCTCCGGTCCTAAGATCATGAAGTCAGCAGCTTCTATGTTCAGCTCTCTGAAGTTTAAAACCTCCGCTTTTTCCTTATTCATGTCTGTTAACCGGAAGGTGCTATTTTTTATTTGCACATCCGATGAAGTAAAAAAGAAGGGGGGCGTATTGGGGTCTCTTGGCTTTTTGTCATCCAGCTTGTCAACAAAAACACTTAAATTATTGTCGTTTTCCCCTTCATATGTTTTAAGATTAAAAAGTAGTCCATCTATATCTATATCTCCAAATTGCAATTTCCCATCAACAAGATTTCGAACACTTAAAATGGAAGTAGATAATTCCTCAATATAGATTAGCGTATCCTGCCTGTAATCTTCAACATAAACATCTTTAAGTGCGGTGTCCCATGAAATAAGGGATATTCTAACCCGGTCTATATTAATATTGGTACCAAACTTCTTGTTCAGTGTTTCCGTGGCGTACCTCGCAAGCCTGGTCTGAACCGCCGGCAGAGAAAGTATTAAAGTGCCCAAAACGCAAGCCAGCAGCAAGACTAAGAGCGTTCTAACGATTATTTTTCTCAGTTTTTTGATAGGGCTATTATGTTTTACCTTTGTGCTACCAATTTTTGTTCCAAAACATGATCGATAAACAAAATATTTATATTCTGGCTATTGAATCTTCTTGTGATGATACATCGGCGGCTGTTATGCATAATGACAAGATGCTCAGTAACGTTGTTGCTACACAAAAAATTCACGAGGCATACGGAGGCGTTGTTCCGGAACTTGCATCAAGAGCACACCAACAAAATATTGTTCCGGTTGTACACCAAGCGTTAGCCAAAGCAAATATCGACAAAAAACTAGTATCAGCCATAGCATTTACGCGTGGACCCGGACTTTTAGGTTCTTTACTTGTTGGGACTTCATTTGCAAAATCACTTTCTTTAGGTCTAAACATACCATTAATAGAGGTAAATCATATGCAGGCGCACATTTTAGCGCATTTTATAAAAGAAAATGACAAAAAAGCACCCTCCTTCCCATTTTTGGCTTTAACCATTAGTGGTGGCCATACGCAGATAGTTTTGGTTAATGATTTTTTTGATATGGAGATCCTGGGTGAAACCCTTGATGATGCAGTTGGAGAGGCGTTCGATAAGAGTGCAAAAATTCTGGGGCTGCCCTATCCAGGCGGGCCTTTTGTTGATAAGTATGCTGCAAAAGGAAATCCGGCTGCCTTTCCCTTTCCAAAACCCAAAGTCTCCGGATTAAATTTTAGTTTTAGTGGCTTAAAGACCAGCATCTTGTATTTTGTCCAAAAGGAAACACGTAAAAACCCGAATTTTATAAAACAGAATTTAAATGATATTTGTGCATCCATACAAAGTACAATTATCAACATATTGATGGACAAGCTAAAGAAGGCTTCAGAGCAAACCGGGATAAAAGAAATAGCTATAGGAGGTGGTGTTTCGGCTAATTCGGGAATACGAGAGGCTTTAAAAGATAGTGAAGCGAAATACGGCTGGAATACCTATATTCCAAAATTTGAATACTGCACTGATAATGCAGCAATGATTGGTATTGTGGGCTATTTAAAGTATATTGACGGGGATTTTAGCGATGAACGCATTGCCGCTAAGGCAAGGTATGTTATTTAACCAATACTGAATTATTAATGGCCTATAACGAGGAATTGGCGAGTCGTATTCAACTTGCACTGAAACTATTCCCAAAATCTACACTTGAAGATTTCCAGGAAAAGAAAATGTTTGGAGGCCTGGCCTTTTTGTATAAAGGTAAGATGACGGTTGGTATTATAAAAAATGATCTGATGGTTAGGGTCCCTGCTGATAAAATGAATGACGTACTTTCTAAAAATCATGTCCGGCCCATGGATTTCACCAAAAAGCCTTTAAAGGAGTTTATTTATGTTTCTGAGGAAGGTTTTAAAACGGAGGAACAGCTGCAACAATGGATCGAGCTCGGATTAGAACACGCAATGCGTAAATTGAATATTTATTAACATATTTTTCCTGAAAAAACTATGCAGCTATTCTACAACCCAGCGCTGAATGATGGCGACAACTTATTCTCATTTGATAAAATAGAGAGCAAACACATTGTAAAAGTCCTGCGCAAAAAAGAAGGAGATAAACTTCATATCACTAACGGGAGGGGCCATTTATTTACGGCTGAAATACTAATTGCCAATAGTACGCAGTGTAAAGCATCAATTATCGCAACAGAAAAAAGGCACCCAAAAATGTACAGGCTCCACCTGGCAGTTGCCCCTACGAAAAGCGCAGACCGATTTGAATGGTTTCTTGAAAAAGTCACTGAAATTGGTGTGCATGAAATAACTCCTATCCTATGTGATCGGTCCGAACGTAAAACCCTTAAAATGGAGCGGCTGCAAAAAGTAATTATGTCTGCCATGAAACAATCATTGAGGACCTACCTTCCGAAATTAAATGAGCCTGTTTCATTTGCAGAATTTATTGTACAGGACCATAAAGAACTGTTATTTATCGGCCATTGTGAGGATGAGGAGAAATTCAACTTAAAACGCTGTATCACTGCAGATAAGGATGTCACTATTTTAATAGGACCGGAGGGTGATTTCACCAAAAAAGAGATAAAAGAGTCATACGAAAAGGGGTTTTTGCCTATCACACTTGGAGAAGCCCGCCTTAGAACGGAAACTGCTGCTATTGTTGCCGCCACGGCCGTAGAATTGATAAATAGCGGATCTTAAAGCGTGTTCGTCCTTTTTCTTAATCATAGTGCCCCACTTAGTATTAAAATTTAGGGTCTGAATTTTAAGTAGTGTGATGGAAATTTTTTTGAATTGAACTTTTTTATGGTGAATATAGTATCTTTAGAAACGTGATAATTGACACTCTTGTATGAAATTAATTCCCCTTTTATTTGCCGTATTGTGGATGTTAAACGTTAATTCACAGGAAATTGCAATCTTAAAATATAAGGGTGGTGGCGACTGGTATGCTAACCCCACTGCACTACCTAATCTTATCCGTTTCTGCAACGAAAATATTAATACGGAAATTGAACCCAGACCCTTAACTGTAGAGTTGGAAAATCCGGAAATATTCCAGTACCCCTTTTTACATATGACGGGTCATGGAAATGTTTTTTTTAACCAGGATGAAGCAAATAATTTAAGGACCTACCTGCTTTCCGGAGGTTTTTTGCATATTGACGACAATTACGGAATGGAGCCCTATTTAAAAAAAGAACTACTTAAAGTTTTTCCAGATAAGGAACTCCTGGAGATTGGGGCTGACCATGCAATTTTTAAATCGCGATACAAATTTCCCAACGGCTTGCCTAAAATTCATGAACATGATGGTAAAAGGCCGCAGGCTCTGGGGATTTTTCATGAAAACAGACTTTTACTTTTATTTACCTATGAGTCTGATTTAGGTGATGGCTGGGAAGATCCTGAAGTACATAATGATTCAGAAGAAGTGCGCCTTAAAGCCTTGCAAATGGGTGCTAATATAATCGATTATGCATTTAAAAATTAAACTATGAATTCAAAGATGATTGCTGATGGAATATTGAGAGCAGTTGCTGTTATTACCGCGGTACTGCTTGTCTGTTATTTCTTTTTTAAAATCAGCACACTTTTGATCTATATAACTATAGCGGTAATTATTTCATTAATCGGGCGGCCTGTGGTGGTATTCCTCAGAACGCGCTTGAAGATGAGAAACAAGCTATCCGTAATTGTAACCATGGTACTTTTTTTGGGGATTGTAATTGGAGTAGTTTCCATGTTCATACCCCTGTTAATAAAGCAAGGGCACAACCTTTCTTTGCTGAATATTGATGCATTACAACAAAATCTTGAAAACCTTTACCATGAAGTAACTAACTATTTTGGAATTACGAGTGTTGACATTAGGAGGCAGCTTAGTGAATCCAAGATATTTTCCAGGATCAATTTTGGTGTTATTCCGGAATTTTTAAATTCCGTGGTGAGTTTATTGGGAAGCTTAAGTATTGGCCTGTTTTCCGTTCTTTTCATAGCCTTTTTCTACCTTAAGGACAGCAAACTGCTGCAGGAAAATTTAATGGTCTTAATACCTGATGACAAGGAAGCCAGGTTAAAAAAATCCATGCATACTATAAAATTGCTTTTATCGAGATATTTTGGAGGATTGGTTCTTCAGATTTCAATTTTATTCATCATATACACTGCAGTGCTTTTAATCTTTGGGATACAGAATCCCGTAGTGATAGCTTTTCTTTGCGCCCTTTTAAATCTTATCCCTTATCTGGGACCGGTTATCAGTGCTTTTTTAATGGTATTGTTAACCATGACCAGTAATTTAGGGGCCGATTTCAGCACTGTAATTTTGCCTAAAACCGTCTTTGTAATGATTGGTTTTACAATCGGGCAATTGGTTGATAATTTTTTCTCACAACCCTTTATTTTTTCCAATAGTGTTAAATCTCATCCCCTGGAAATTTTCCTCATCATCATCATTGGCGGTTTGTTATTCGGGGTCACGGGAATGATCATTGCAGTTCCCGGATATACCGTTATTAAGGTAATTTTAAAAGAGTTTTTTGCTGAAAATAAGATAGTGAAGTCTTTGACAAAAAATATATAGCTTTACTTTGAATAAAGAAGTCTTAAAAACTGGTGTTCAGGAATATATAAATAATAATTTGAATACTGACATCCTGTCAGTATTGCTTAAGAAAAGCAAATTTGATGCAATTTCCTCCAAAGAACTCGCACAACAGATAGAAGGCAAAAAAAGATGTGCCGTCAAGCTTCCAACATGGTTTAAAACTAATGAGATATACTACCCACCCAAGGTAAATATTGAACAATCTTCATCGGAAAAAACTGCCTTCTATAAAGCGAATCTGATAGGCGGAAAATCGCTCCTGGATGTAACCGGTGGATTTGGGGTTGATAGCTATTTTTTTGGTCAGCGCATAGCCAATGTTACACTTTGTGAAATTAATAAGGAACTAGCTCAAATAACCACCCATAATTTACATATACTGGGCGCATCAGCTATTGAAGTTGTAAATACAGACGGAATTGAATATTTAAAAAAATTTGATGGGATTTTCGACTGGATTTATATAGATCCTTCCAGAAGAGATGAATCTAAGGGAAAAGTATTTAAATTATCAGATTGTACCCCGGACGTTACACAGTATTTAGATCTTCTTAAGGAAAAATCAAAGGGCATACTCCTGAAGACTTCCCCCCTATTGGATATTGCCAGCGGGCTCAAAGAATTGAAAAGTGTGGGGGAGATCCATATAGTTGCGGTTAATAATGAGGTTAAAGAAGTTTTGTGGATTATCAGGAATACAAATCATGCAGAACCTTTGATAAAAACTATCAATTTAAAGGATTCAGGTGATGAGGTTTTTATTTTTAAGCGATCTGATGAAAATTCAATCCAGTCTGTACTTTCCATTCCATTAAAATACTTGTATGAGCCTAACGCCGCTATTTTAAAGGCCGGGGCTTTTAAAGCCATTGGAAAACAATTCCATTTAAAAAAGTTGCACGAACATACGCATTTGTATACTTCCCATAAAAAGGTAAATTTTCCCGGAAGAATATTCAAAATACTTTCAACGCATCCATACAATAAGAAGTCCTTAGCGGCACTGCAGTTCGAAAAAGCAAATATTACAATACGCAACTTCCCGGTATCAGTGGCTGAAATAAGAAAAAAACATAAGATAAAGGAAGGCGGTAATTTATATCTGTTTTTTATTACGGACCTTAATAATAAGCGGCAGATTCTTAAATGCATTAAAGCGTAACAAAATTATTTTTCGGTATATTTAGATGATCTACAAAAACCAGGATATTAATTGAACATAACTACATGGAATCTAAAACATTCAACATTAACAGGAGAAATTTTCTTAAAGGCGCTACAGCAGCTGCGGTGCTATCTTCATTTGGGACTTATGGTTTTGAACTAATGCACAGAGACAAACCATGGCGCGTAGGCCTTATTGGTGCAGGTTGGTATGGCAGCAGCGATCTTTTTAAGCTCATACAGGTGGCTAATGTAGAAGTCATAGCAATATGCGATGTTGATCGCAACTTCGTAGAAGATACCGCTAATCTTGTATCCCAGCGTCAAAGGTCAGGTAAAAAACCAAAAAAATATTCCGATTACCGTGAAATGCTGGACAAAGAGGGTCTCGAAATTGTGTTGATAGGTTCACCAGATCACTGGCATGCCCTGCAATGTATAGACGCGCTTAAGGCCGGTGCCCATGTTTACGTACAAAAACCAATTAGCGTAGATGTAATAGAAGGAGAAGCTATGGTAGCCGCTGCGCGTAAATATAACAGAGTTGTACAAGTGGGAACGCAGCGTAAAAGCACCCCACACCTCATACATGCCAAAAAAAATATAGTAGACACGGGAATGCTTGGAAAAATTTCTCATGTTGAGATGTGCTGCTATTTCCATATGCGGGCAAACGGCAATCCTCCGCTACAGGACGTTCCTGATTTTCTGGATTATGACATGTGGACCGGACCAGCTCCGTTGCGACCCTATGATGGTTTGCCGCACAAAAGATGGTGGCGGACCTTTATGGAATACGGGAATGGAATTATGGGCGATATGTGCGTTCATATGCTAGATACAGTAAGATGGATGCTCGCCCTGGATTGGCCTAACCGAATAACTTCTGCCGGGGGTATTTATGTGCAAAAGGAGGGTAAATCCAATATCGCGGACACGCAATCTGCAATTTTTGAATATGAAGAACTAAATTGCATCTGGCAGCACAGAAGCTGGGGAACTCCCAGTGATCCTGAATACCCATGGTCATTTAAATTATTTGGGGAAAAAGGAACTCTTTCAGGGAGCACCATGCAATACGATTTTGTTCCATACGGAGATGGCAAACCAATACACATGGATGTGGTATATGAAAAAGAGAAATATCCGGAAGACTTAACGGAAAAGAATATAGAACTTAATGCTGCCCCTGCTACCAGGTTGCATATGCTCGATTTTCTGGCTGCTATAGATAAAGGCACAAAACCGGTTGCAGATATATTGGATGGCCACATTTCAACAGCAAGTTGTATACTGGCAAATATGTCTATGGATTTAAAAAGACCCCTGGTCTATGATCCTGAAAAATTGGTGGTGGTAAATGATCCAGAAGCGACTAAACTTTTGCAAAGACCTTATCGCAGCCCATACGTGCATCCGCATCCGGACCAATTTAAGTGATACAAATTTTATGGCCTAAAACTGGAGCGTCCATTCATACAAATGCTGAGTCCACCTGCTGAGACTCTGATCCTTTGTAGCCAATGAGAAGCCGTGCCCGCCTTCAGGATAAATATGGAGTTCTGCCGGTACTCCTTTTTGATTTAAAGCCTTAAAAAATAACAGACTGTTCTGCGGGGGAACCGCTTTATCGTCTGCGGCATGGAAAAGAATTGTAGGAGGCGTATTTTCTGAAACCTGGAGTTCGTTTGAAAAATAGGTAACACTTGCAGCATCCGGTTCATCCCCCAGAAGGGCTTTTTTGGATCCGCTATGCGTTGAAGGATCAGAAAAGGAAATAACCGGGTATACCAGGGCCATAAAATCGGGTCTGGCACTTAACAAATCAGCCCCATCAACATATTTATATACCTCATCGTTAAAATGGGTCCCAAGTGTTGCTGCCAGATGTCCGCCTGCAGAAAATCCGATAACACCTATCTTTTCGGCACTAATGCTCCAGGTTTTTGCCATATACCGGGTAAGCCTCATAGCCCTTTGGGCATCCTGCAATGGTACAATTTGATTGTTTTCCAGGGATTTTGAAATAGGCAGCCTATATTTTACAACTATCCCGGCTATTCCTTTAGAATTCAAATATTTGGCAATATCACTGCCTTCCCAATCATATGCCAGAATATGATACCCGCCTCCGGGAAAAATTAACATTGCCTTACCCGTACTATTTGCTTCGGATGGCAAATACACCTCTAATTGAGGATATTGAACAAAACTGATTCTTTTAATAGCCCCCTGCTCAAGTATCTCCCTTTCAGCACTTTCTATTCGATTAGGAACTCCGTCTGACGGCCATAGGTGTAAAATCGTGTCCTGAGAATAGCCACAATACATCAGAAAAAAAGCAATTAAAAAAGCATGTATGGACCAATTCTTTTGTTTGTTTTTCATTTGATTTATCATTATTTAAATTCAATATTTACATTCCCATTTAAAATCTGCTATACGATCATTCGAAGCACTGGAAAGGTTATAATGCCACCACTCTGTCCTGATAGACCAAAAGCCGTATTTCTCCATAGTTTCTTTTAAAATCCTTCTGTTGTTTAGGATTTCTTCCGGCAAGTCCAAATTATCATGATATGCCCTTTTACCAAAGTAGTCAAAATCGGTTCCCATATCCAGTTCTTCCCCGCTGGCTGTAACCAGCGTAATGTCTACGGCTCCTCCTTTATTGTGAATAGAACCTTTAACAGGGTTTGCCACATACTGCGGGTTGGGCACAATCTTCCACATCTTGTATTGCACAGAATTAGGCCTGTAGCAATCATAAAACTTTATTTTCAATCCCTTCAACCTAAATGCATCGTTTGCCTTAATCAGGGCTTTAGCTGTCTTTACACGTGTATAACATTCCGCACATTCGTATACTTTGGCTTTTAAAAAGTTATTTTCCGTAGCATATCTAAGGTCATATTCAAAATCATCGCTGTAATCGGCCAATCGTACAAAAGTAGTA
The DNA here is from genome assembly GCF_000382125.1 of Eudoraea adriatica DSM 19308. GTDB lineage: Bacteria > Bacteroidota > Bacteroidia > Flavobacteriales > Flavobacteriaceae > Eudoraea > Eudoraea adriatica. Next base: position 27,504 of record NZ_KB907555.1, on the reverse strand, counting down.
TCAGCCAGGTCCGTAAGGGGCTTTTGCATGTCTTCTTTTGGAATAATTTTAGTTTTTACCGGGGAATCCGAAACCTTTACCGAATCTAATGCGGCATCTATGGAATTCTCTTTTACCGCTTTTTCCCTGCAAGCAGATAATATAATTAGCAAACAAAAAAATATGATGTATTTCAATAGTGTTTGTAGATTTTGAATGGTTATACAACGAAGTTAGATAAAATTAAAAACACATACACCTCTCATAACCTATTTCTATATTTTGTAGTTATTATAGCTTTTTCAGAAACTAAAAAAACAGGTTCAGATCAGGCATAAAGGGTTTAAAAATAAAATTGAATTATGATTGAATAAAGGTGTAACTTACGAGAACGAAAATATAGTTGGGCCTTGCAAATACGCATGCCATAACAGCAAGGCAGGCATCAAAATCAACAGGCTTTTTGAGAAAGGCATTCGCCCTTCCGGGCTTTTAGTAATCAAAATCTATAGCAATGAAAAATTATATAGTTTTCCTGTGTTTCATATTTATTCCATTGGGGAATCTTTGGGGTCAGTCTGAATGGTTGTCAGGTTTTGAGAAACCCGAGCAAAATCCAATAATGACTGCAGATTCGACTTATTTGTTCAAGTGTCCGATGGAAAAAAAGATGGTAAATTGGCAGAAAGCAGACGTTTTTAACCCTGGAGCCATTGTAAGAAATGATACCGTTTTTATGCTCTTCAGGGCCGAGGATAATCCGGATGCTATCCTGGGCGGAAGAACTTCACGAATTGGACTAGCCTTTAGTACGGATGGCCTGAATTTTACAAAATATCCAAAGCCCGTTTTATATCCAATGGAAGATGGTTTTCAGCAATGGGACTATCCAGGAGGTGTGGAAGATCCAAGAGTAGTTGAAATGCCGGATGGTACTTATATTATGTTGTATACCAGCTGGAATAAAGATATTGCCAGACTTTCCAGTGCCTCCTCTAAAGATCTGAGAAATTGGAAAAAACACGGACCAGTTTTTGAAAGTTTTCAAAAAGGAAAATTCAATACTACCTGGAGTAAATCGGGTTCCATGGTCACGGAATTTAAAGATGGTAGATTAATCGCTAAAAAAGTAAACGGCAAATATCTAATGTATTGGGGAGAGTTATTTGTGAATTTGGCACAGTCTGATAACGGTCTGGATTGGGAACCCTATTTAGATCATAAAGGTGAATTATTACATGTATTTAAACCTACTATTGGAGAATTTGACAGTCATTTAACAGAACCGGGACCTCCCGCCTTGTATACAACGGATGGAATACTCCTGCTTTACAACGGCAAAAACCTCAGTGGTGAAGGTGCCAGTCAAAAAGTGGCTGAAGGCACTTATTGCGGAGGCCAGGCCTTGTTTGACCTTAAAGACCCTGCCCGCCTTATCAAAAGGCTTGAGGAACCCTTTATTTGTCCGGACCTTCCGCACGAAACTACCGGACAATACAAAGCGGGAACTACGTTTATTGAAGGCCTGGTTTATTACAAAAAGAAATGGATATTATACTACGGAACGGCGGACTCCATGGTAGGTGTGGCTATAAAATCTGAATAAATGAAGTTTTTTACCGTATTCCTGTTTTCCATGCTGCTCTTTGGCTGTGTCGACAAGAAAGACCCTGCAAAAGCTACCAAAAGACCAAATATTGTGCTCATAGTAACCGACGATCAGGGTTGGGGAGATCTAAGTTTCAATGGGAATTCGAATTTAGAAACCCCAAATCTGGATCAACTTGCAAAAACCGGAGCCTACTTTGAAAACTTTTATGTTCAGCCTGTATGTTCTCCTACCAGGGCCGAGTTACTCTGTGGAAGGCAATTCCAAAGGCTGGGAGTCTATGCAACTTCCGCAGGTGGTGAAAGGTTGAACCTTGACGAAACCACCCTTGCAGAGTTATTTAAAAAAGCCGGATACCAAACAGCTGCCTATGGAAAATGGCACAATGGTATGCAACCACCCTATCATCCAAATTCAAGGGGATTTGATGATTTTTATGGTTTTGCTTCGGGGCATTGGGGTAATTATTTTGACCCTCTTATTGAGCATAATGGCAAACTGGTAAGAGGAAACGGATTTTTACCAGATGATCTCACGGTTAAGGGCCTGGATTTTATCACCAGGAATAAGGACAAGCCATTTTTACTTTACCTGCCCTATAATACGCCCCATAGCCCCATGCAGGTTCCGGATAGATATTGGAACAAATTTGAGGCCAGGGAATTGACAAAAAAGCATAAGGATACCACTCTTGAAGACATTACGTTTACAAAGGCCGCACTTGCCATGGTAGAGAATATTGATCATAATGTTGGCAGGATTCTAAAAAAGCTCCGGGAATTGGAGTTAGAAGAAAATACCATTGTAGTATATCTCTCAGACAATGGCCCCAACGGATGGCGGTGGAATGATGGAATGCGGGGCAGAAAAGGCTCCACTGACGAAGGCGGAGTTCGCAGCCCCTTGTTTATTAGCTGGAAAAACACCATCCCCGCATTCAAAAAAATAAGTCAGGTTGTTAGTACAATTGACATCCTGCCTACGCTGGCCGCTCTGGCCGATATTGAAGTAAAAACTCAAAAACCCCTGGATGGGATCAATATAGAGTCCCTGATTTTTGAAGATAATCCATCTATGGAATCCCGATTTATTTACAACCACTGGAATGGAAAAACCAGTGTCAGATCGGCGGAATTTCGTTTGGATCATGAAAACAGACTATATCATATCCCCTCAGATCGTGGCCAGACCAAAGATGTTGCTAAAAATTATCCTGAAGTATATACTTCGCTCTTAAACGCCAGGAAGAATTGGTTGCAGGATATTCCGGAACCTTCAACCGATAGCAGACCGTTTACAATTGGCCACCCGGAGTTTAAAACAACCCAACTGCCTGCCCGGGATGGAATAGCACATGGCGCTATTGAGCGCAGTAACAAATATCCAAACTGTTCTTTTTTTACAAACTGGAAAAGTATTGAAGACACCATAAGCTGGGATATAGAAGTTTTGTCAGACGGCGATTATGAAGTTATTATGTACTACAGCTGTGCAGAAAAAAACGTGGGATCTACCTTATTTCTTGAGTTTGGCACCGGCAAGCTTAGCAAAACAATTACAGCCTTTCATGATCCACCCCTTCAGGGCATGGAAAATGACAGAATTCCAAGAATTGAATCCTATATAAAAGATTTTAAACCTGTTTCCATGGGCGTCATAAAATTAAAAAAAGGCAAAGGACAACTTAAACTCGGCGCAACAGAAATAACAGGAGAAGAAGTTATAGATTTTCGACTGCTGCTGTTTAACAAGCTGAACTAGAAATTATTCCATACCGTACAGTAATTCATCGCTATCTTCATAACCAATGCGAACAGCCTTTGCTGCAAATGATAATTCATTATCCAAAGGTTTGGAATAAATATGCCAGGTTTTGTCTCCGGGTTCTTTCCAGATAATGGTGGCATCATATCTTCCTGAGATCAGATTAATCCTGTTATCGCGCTCTTCCATTTGAAGTGGTTTTAACTTCGGTGGTTTACCATTGGGAAGCCAATTGGATATTAACTCTTTTTCCGGAACCCTACCTTTATCATTGGTTTCCTCCATCCAACTATCCAAGGTCCTTCTTAAGCGAACTAAGGTATCCTTGAATTTTATTTGACCTGAAAGATTAACTAATTCAAAAGGGTCATTTTGCAAATCATATAATTCCTCTTCGGGCTTTGGAGTCCTGAACCACAATGAAGGAATCGAATCCAATTTTCCCGACGCCTCCAATGCCATCATATTTTGCATCATAGGCATTTGCTCCCGGTAGTTAACAGCCAGGGCATTTGAGATTTCTACATTATAATTTCTTATATACTTAAATCTCCGGGAACGAACTGCGCGTAATCTATCATACATTTCATCAAACCTATCGGAGGAAGCAAAGATATAATTGCTTTTCGCACTATCTGCGTACATTCCGAATTGTGCTTTCCCCTGCATAACTTTAGGAGGGGCTATACCTGCCCACGAAAGTAAAGTAGGGGCAAAATCGACGAAGCTAAAAAGTCGGTCATCGTAAGTACCCTTCTTTAAATTGTTCTGGAATTTAATGACCAATGGCACTTTAAGACCGGTATCATAAAGAGCCCGTTTATGCCTCGGGAAAGGTCCCCCATGATCTCCGTAAAAGAAGATTATACTGTTTTCATAGAGCCCATCTTCTTTTAGTTGATCTATGATTTCACCTATTTGATCATCCAGGCGTTTTAGGTTCGAATAATTAACGGCCAGGTCATGTCGAATGACTTCGTTATCCGGAAAATAAGGTGGGACCTTTACGGAATCCGGAGAGACATATAACTCTTCTTTCCCCTGTCTCCAAATACCTGATTCATGACAAACATTGAAGTTAAAAACCGAGAAAAAAGGAGCATCCTTTGGCCGATTACGCCAATGAGCATCCTTGCTGCTTTCATCCCAGGCAGATTCGGGAGCTTTGAAATTGTAATCCTCCTTGGCGTTATTGGTGCAGTAATACCCCTCTTTACGAAGGTATTCTGTAAACATTTTAACTCCATCCGGGACTATAGGTGAATAACTTGGAATTCCTATCTCCGGCTGATTCTCGGTGGAATATGCATTATAGGTACGCATATTATGAGTGCCCAATGTAGTTGGATACATCCCGGTAATTATGGCGCTTCTTGCAGGAGCACAAACAGGTACGGGTGAAAAGGCATTGTCAAAAACAACCCCATCTAATGAAATTGATTCTATACTAGGCAGTGATATGGTGCTATCACCATACATTGGAAAAAAACCTGGCGATTGATCCTCTGCAACCAACCAGATAATATTAGGCCTCATTTGGGGCTTGTGTTTTATTTCTTTTTCCTTACAGCTTGTTAGGAATACCAAGAAAAAAGAACACCAAATGACGGTTCTAATAGAAGTCTTCAAAGGCTTTCAAGAAATTTTAGGCTTTGAGGCACCTGCTCCACGACCCTGGAGCACTCATCTTCAATAAACATATATTCAACCACCCCAAGTTGCTTTGCGCGTTTAACCACTCCGGCTATATCCACCTGGCCTGTTCCCAGGACCACATTGGTCTCCACATCTTCATGCCCCGTATCGTTACCTTTTACGCCATGTTCCATATCCTTGAGATGGAGCAAGACAATTTTATCAGGATAGCGGTTCATAATCGCAAGAGGATCAGCACCTCCGTGATGCACCCAATAAACATCCATTTCAAAAGCAAAATCGGTAGCGTTTTCAGCCATATAATCGAACAATGTTCCACTTTCATAAGGCCGGAATTCATATCCATGGGCGTGGTAGGCCAGGGTTATACCTTCTTCCTTAAGGCGTTTCCCTGCCTTATTAAAAATTGCCGTGGCCTCCTTAGTTTTCGCAATGTCGAAGGTATTTCCCTCATGTGGTATCCATGCACACATCACATATTTAGCACCAAATGTTTTGGCGTTTTCAACCACCTTCTCAATGTCATTCTGTAAGTCTTCATATCCCGCACCTACACTCACCATTTCGAGATCATTAGCCTTTAGTAATTTTTTATATTCGTCCATTGGAAGACCATAACTGCCTCCACCTTCTATTTTGGTTATTCCCCAGTCGTTAACAAGTTTAAGGGTTCCTTCAACATCGGTCTTAAACTGATTCCTCAGGCTGTACAATTGCAGTCCAACTTCCTGTGAAACAACCTGATAGGTCCCAAACAAACAACATAAAACCAGTATTCCCAGAATTCTAAAATTAATTTTTGTATTCATTTTATTTCAATTTAATTAAGTCAATAAATTTCCTTCATCATCCCACTCTGCGATTATACCACGCTTACTCTGATCTACACATTTGGCAAGCCATTCCTCATCATAAGCCAAACCGTGTTGTTCAAGGACATCTTCCGGTACGCCATCCCATACATTTGGCATATTCCCTTTATATCCCAGGTCCTCAATTCCAATTTTGGAGGTGTAGTATCCTGTAAGTGTAAGATTGCGCATTAAAGAAAAAAACTGTATCTCCAGAGGATGTTCATTCATGGGGATTTCCGGATCATAGAATGCAATTGTATCGAGTATTTGTTTTTGCTGCTCCTCCGCAGCCGATTTAAATTCCGTACCAAACTCAGTATTGCTTTTATGATCGAGCCACATAAGCCCACCGCGTAAATTTGTCTGCAAATCAGGGACATCTTTAGCCATAAATTCAATAAATTCCGGGACCCCCGCATCTGTAGCACCGCCAAATTTATCATTAGGCGGCATTATAAGATTAGCAAGTACCGCAATGGTAGCTAATTCATGTTCATTAAAAAACTGTTCAGAATTTAACTTCTCTATAAGTTCTTTCTCCTCCGGTGTTCGCCCAAAGTGGTTGCCATCAGATTTTACCGCTGCCAATTCTTCAGTACTTGCTGCCTCGGGTTTGCAACCATGAACAACCAAACCGCCGGCTACGGTTCCTAGTAAGATTGATTTAATACTCTTCCTCCTATCCATTTTTAGATATTTTGCTGTTTTAATTGTTCTACGATATAGTCTGATGCACGCCATGACAATGCCAGGATAGTCCAGGTGCAGTTCTTATCTCCCTGCGAGACAAAAGGGCCGGCATCAGTTATAAAAACATTATTTACATCGTGCAATTGTTGAAATTTATTTACGACGGACTTTTTTGGATCATCACCCATTCTGGTAGTACCTACCTCATGTATAATTCTGCCCGGGGCCAGAAGTCCGTAGTCCTCGTCCTTTGAAGGCGTATCGCCGAGAACTTCGCCACCCATATTGTGAATCAATTCTTCAAAAGTGGACTGCATATGCCTGGCCTGATTTCTTTCAAAATCTGACCATTTATAGTTGAACCGGAGTACCGGGATTCCAAACTGGTCCACCGTTGTTGGATCTATTTCACAATAGTTGTCTTCTCTTGCAACTGCTTCGCCCCGGCCTCCGAAACCAAGGACGGAGCCATAATATTTTTTAACATCATTGCGCAAACTATCCCCATATCCTCCGGTTGGTAAACCAAAAAATTTATTGAAATCATTCGGATTAAATCCAAATCCATAATTAGGCATGCCCATTCCTCCCCAGACTTCTATATGGTAACCCCGGGGAAAATCCAGGTTCTTATTATCCAGCCACCAGGGTGTATAAACATGCATGCCACCTACTCCATCTTCATTGTACACTTTACGATTCATGAGGCCGGGGATAAATCCTGCCCGGCTGCTGCCTGTAGAGTCATGAAGATATTTTCCCACAACATTGCTGCTATTTCCAAGTCCATTTGGGTGCTGTTTGCTTTTTGAATTAAGAAGTATCCGTGCAGAACTGCAAGCAGAAGCAGCTAACACCACAACCTTACCTCTTAGCTGATACTCTTTGCGATCATCTTTACTGATATAGGAAACCCCGGTTGCTTTTCCTTCTTCATTGGTAGTTACTTCGCGCACAACGGAATTAACATACAGATCTACCTGGCCTCCACTTTTTTGTGCCGGAAATATCAAACATGAACCAGCGGAAAAATCAGCATAAACCTGGCAGGACCGGGAACATTGGCCACAATAAAAACACACCCCGCGATCATTGTTTATCTTTTTTGTAAGCATGGACATTCTGGAAGGAATAACCGGAATATTCGATTTCCTTGCACCTTTAATATACATAAGTTCATGCAGTCTCGGTTTTGGAGGTGGCAGAAAAAAACCATCAGGATCATTGGGAAGTCCTTCATTCGTTCCAAAAACACCAATGAGCTTATCTACTTTATCGTAATATGGTTTTACGTCTTCATACCCTATGGGCCAGTTTTCGCCCAAACCATCTATATCCTTATGTTTGAAATCATTAGGGCCAAAGCGAAGTGAAATTCTTCCCCAGTGATTGGTTCTGCCCCCTAACATATGCGATCTGTACCAATCAAATTCGGTTCCTTCTTCGCGGGTGTAAGGTTCGCCTTCAATTTCCCAGCCCCCGTATGCCATGTCAAACTCCCCGAAATCCCTTGTGGTACGGGCGCCCCTTCGCGGGGATTCGTACGGCCATTTTAATTGGGTCATTTGTTCAGGATCAGCGGGATCAAAATACGGCCCTGCTTCAACAACGGCAATTTTCAAACCGGCATCCGCCAGCACTTTAGCCGACATGCCTCCACCGGCACCTGAACCAACTATAATGGCATCATACATAGTTGGTGATTCTTTTATTTGCATAAGGTATATTTTTGTATTCTTAGTCCCCTTTAAATTATTATTTGAAGTATAATTTACATCAAATTAGTTCAATTATTTTGTAGTAAGATCTGTTTGGTAGAAATGTACAAGTAATTGACAATTTAGTTTAAGTATTATGCCCTTGAAAATACCAATTTTAAGAAAAGAATTAAAATTATAATACTCTTCGAATTCCGGAAAAATCCTGCCGGTATTTCGAGGGAGTGCTTCCTTTGTTTTTTCTGAATACCCGGTTAAAATTAGCAATACTATTAAACCCGCACATAAATGCAATTTCCGATATACTCAAATCCCTTTCTATTAACCACTTGGAAGCATACCCTATTCGCACCTCGTTAACATATTCCACAAATGTCTTCCCGGTGCGTTTCTTAATAAATCTGTTAAATGAGACACTACTCATATTCATAATATCCGCAACCTCCCGGAGGGTCATTTTTGAAGGGTAATTTTCCTGCACATAATCATACAGTGTCTTAAGTTTATTATTATGTTCAAAATTTTCAAGATGAATAGTAGTAGTAGATAGCAACCTCTGATTTCTTGATGTTGCCAGATCATATAATATCGAAAAAAGTTCCATAAAATAATCAATCCCGCTAAGCTTTGACACCTTCAGTAATCTGGGAGTCATTGCATAGGTAACTTCTTCAGAAAAAAGAATGCCATGGGCAGATTTATCAAACAAATCCTTTATGGGTTTCATAATCCGTCGGCCAAGAAAAGCGGAATTAAATAGGTCATTGTGAAATTGAATTGTTATTTCATGTATGTTTTTCTGTATACACTGATGCTGTTCCCATCCATGAAAAAGATTGGACCCGACCAATACCAGTTCTAGATTGTCTATTTCTTCAATGCTGTCGCCAACGATCCTGCGAATACCTTTGCCATTGGATATAAAATTCAATTCCAGTTCCGGATGGAAATGCACCGGATAATCAAAAAAATCTTTTACCCTGTCAAAAACCAGAAAACTGTCTTCATTGGAAAGAGGTGTGATCTCACGATGAATGCTCTTTAATAATTCCATTATTCATTACCGGATCTGATGTTATAATACAGTGATATGATAAAATAATACCAAAACAATATTAACAAATATTTTAGATTTAACCCAGAATTTGGCAATTGACGGCTATTTATTTTTATAAATATTCAAAAAAGTACGCACATTATTAAAAATTCTGGTTTGTTTGACTAACCCTTATTTTTTAAGAAAAACCAAAACATGCTTCAGGGAGTAGATATTGCAATAATCCTATTATATCTTTTAGCAACTGTGCTCATTGGGCTTATTCTCCGTAAAAAGGCGCAAAGGAGTAAGGATGATTATTTGCTGGGTGGTAAATCCCTCCCCTGGTATATGCTTGGTCTTTCCAATGCCTCGGGGATGTTCGATATTTCCGGCACCATGTGGCTGGTTACCCTAACATTTGTGTATGGGTTAAAAAGCATTTGGATACCCTGGCTATGGCCGGTTTTTAATCAGATATTTCTAATGGTTTATCTCAGCGCATGGTTGCGCCGCTCTAATGTAACCACCGGAGCTGAATGGATATTATTCCGGTTTGGTGAAGGCAAAGGAGGAAGATTATCACACACTGTTGTCGTTGCTTTTGCCATTATAAGCTGCCTGGGGTTTCTTGCCTATGGATTTATTGGCCTTGGAAAGTTTGTCGAAATATTCATCCCATGGGAAGCAGTTAGCGCTTATATACCTTTTGATGTGCCCTTAGAATATGTCCCGCATTTCTATGGAACTGTTTTTACCATGTTCGCGGTATTTTATTCGGTTCTTGGTGGTATGTCCGGTATTGTATGGGCAGATCTTTTGCAGTTTTCAATAATGACCATCTCTTCATTTGCCATAGCTTTTATTGCCTGGCAGGCCATGGGGACAAATATCCTGAATGTTCCTGAGGGCTGGATGGATCCTTTTTTTGGATGGACACTGGATATTGACTGGACCGGGCTTATTGCTGAGGTGAACGATAAGATTTCCTCCGACGGCTATACATTATTTGGATTGTTTTTCATGCTTGTTGTCTTCAAAGGTATCCTGGCCAGTATTGCAGGTCCGGCGCCAAATTACGATATGCAGAAAATACTTTCTACAAAATCGCCGAAAGAAGCGGCTAAAATGAGTGGATTTGTCTCCATTGTACTTATGCCTACCAGATATCTGATGATTGGTGGTTTTGCAATATTGGGTATCCTTTTTTATGATCAGCTGGATCTGCAGCGTGCAGGAATGATCGATTTTGAAAATATTCTTCCCGCAGCGATAAGTAAATTTGTGCCTGTTGGCTTAATGGGGCTGTTATTGGCGGGCCTGCTGGCCGCATTTATGTCAACATTTGCAGGAACCCTGAACGCAGCTCAGGCCTATATCGTAAATGATGTTTATTTAAGATATAAAAAAGACGCAAAACCAAAAGAAATAAAATGGATGAATTACGGGAGTGGTCTGCTCGTTGTACTCATAAGTATTGCCCTTGGTTTCTATGTAGAAGATGTAAATTCTGTTTTACAATGGATAGTCTCTGCGCTTTGGGGAGGCTACGTAGTTTCTAATACCCTGAAATGGCATTGGTGGCGATTTAACGGTTACGGATATTTTTGGGGTATGCTGTCAGGCCTGATCCCCGCCATTATTTTCCCACTAGTATTCAAAGAAACCCTGGAGCTTTATCTGTTCCCTCTGTTTCTTGTAATTACCACGCTTGGTTGCATAATTGGAACCTATATGGGGCCGCCTACTAAAGAAGCCACGCTTATTGATTTTTATAAAAAAACAAGACCATGGGGTTTTTGGAAACCTATACAAGATAAAGTACTTGCTCAGGATCCGGATTTCAGGAAAAATAAAATGTTCAAAATGGACATGTTCAATATTTTTATAGGAACCACTGCGCAGACACTATTGGTAATTATACCTATATATTTAATCCTTAGAGAATATACATCCTTATGGATATCACTTTTGATTTTTGCGGTTTGTGGATTCCTCCTAAAAAAGTTCTGGTGGGATAAGTTAGATGATCAAATGTAACAGGATGGAAGCAGGAAGTCTAAAAAACACAAAACGGATTTGGAATTACGGGCAGCTTATGAGGCATTACCATCAACTCATCAATAAGCCCAATCATGAAATTCCGGAAAGTAACGGGATATTTTCCAGGTATGAACACCCTGTAATAACAGCTGAGCATGTACCTATTAACTGGCGGTACGATTTAAATGCTGAGTCCAACCCATTTGGATTGGAAAGAATAGGGGTTAATTCTGCATTTAACGCAGGGGCAATTAAATGGAACGACAGGTATATGCTTGTGGTAAGGGTTGAAGGCAGCGACAGGAAGTCTTATTTTGCCTTTGCAGAAAGCCCGGACGGGATAAATAAATTTAAATTCCTGGAAAAGCCTTTACTGCTGCCACAACTAAATGATCCGGATATTAATGTCTACGATATGCGCCTTACCGCCCATGAAGATGGTTTCGTTTACGGTATTTTTTGTACAGAAAGAAAAAATCCGGATGCGCCATTGGAGGACACCTCTTCAGCAATAGCCAATGCAGGGATCATAAGATCAAAAGATTTAAAAAAATGGGAGCGCCTGCCCGATTTAATCTCGGGCTCCAGGCAGCAAAGAAACGTAACACTGCACCCGGAATTTGTACAGGGAAAATACGCTATATACACCAGACCCCAGGACGGTTTTATTGAGACCGGTACCGGAGGGGGCATTGGACTGGGGTTTATAGAAGACATGAACCGTCCGGAGATAATCAATGAGGCGATCATAAACCAAAAAGCCTACCATACAATATATGAATTAAAAAACGGCCTGGGGCCATCACCGATTAAAACCAAAGAAGGCTGGCTTCACCTGGCCCACGGAGTCCGCAATACAGCTGCCGGTTTACGATATGTACTATATCTGTTCATGACAGATCTGAAAGACATATCCAAAGTCGTTTATCAACCGGGGGGATATTTTATGGCCCCGAAGGATAAAGAATTTATCGGAGATGTGGGCAATGTACTTTTTTCTAATGGCTGGATAGCAGATAATGACGGTACCTTATATATATATTATGCCTCTTCGGATACAAGAACACATGTAGCGACTTCATCTATTGATATATTGGTTGACTATTGTAAAAACACACCGCCGGACAAGTTTTCAACCAATAAATCCGTTAAAAATATTTTGAACTTAATAGATATAAATGAAATATATTATCAAAAGTAGTTTCCCCACCCTGCGCTTGGATTTTTTGAATTAGCGCGTAGTTTCCCATAACTGACTGGCAAATCAATGGGAAACAATTGCAGATTAGATGTCCTTATTTGTAAAGGCAGCATCAGTAGCGTAGTAAGCAACGCCTTTTGGTTAAAGCCAAAAGGTGTTGTTTTACTAAAAAAGGGAACAAGAGTCTGTTATTTGGATTGAAAAAGCAACAAAATGTTAAATTTATAAATATAACAAATCCTTAATATTTCATTATTTGACTAATAATTGATAAAATATTGTCAATGTTTATTATATAATTCACATAATTTTATTAATATTATCCAAAATTTATGGTTTATTTTAACATTTACCGAAAACGATTTCGCGTTAAATGTGTAATAAAAACATGAAAATCAATTAATTAAAGCTAACTAAACATTAAACGATTATGATTCTAAAAAGTGATTATCACTCGTTAAAATCTTGTGCAGGTAAAATTAGCAAGCCCGGTATCAAGATTTTTTCATTACTTATGGGTCTTGTTTGTTCGTTTGCTATCGCAGCACCAACAACAAGTCTTGAAACAGTAACAACGATTGAAGAATTTCAATCCACCATCACCGGTACTATTACAGATGCAAGCGGAGTTCCGCTTCCTGGTGCCAATGTGGTAATTAAAGGAACCTCAACTGGTGCTGCGGCCGATTTTGATGGAAATTACACCATCCAGGCCAGTCCGGGAGATGTCCTTGTGTTTTCCTACACCGGTTATAATTCAACCGAAATAACTGTAGGAACGTCCAATGTTATCAATGTAACCCTTGAAGAAGGGCTTACCTTGGACGAAGTTGTAGTAACAGGGTATACCGTTGAATCCAAAAGGGAAACCACTGCTGCTGTATCTATTGTTAGTGCTGAGGAGTTGGCAGCAATTCCTTCCGGTAACGTAGAGCAGCAATTGGCAGGTAGGGTTGCAGGTGTAACTGTAATTACTAATGGTCAGCCAGGAACTGCGAGTCAGGTCAGGGTACGTGGTTATGGTGGTTTTGGTGGAAACCAACCACTGTATATAGTAGATGGGGTACCTATTCAGGATATAGGTTTCTTAAGCCCGGACGATATTGCTACTACCACAGTACTTAAGGATGCTGCCGCAGCTTCTATTTATGGGGCAAGAGCAGCAAACGGTGTAATCGTTTATACAACAAAACAAGGAGCGCGTGGTGATCGAAAAACCAACATTTCAATTAATATCCAAAGTGGTGTTACAGACCCTAACGTAGCTGGTTCACCAAAAATGCTGAATCCACAGGATATGGCGGAATACACGCATATAGGCTACAGAAACAATGCTGCGGCCAATGGTACTACACCTCAGTACACGCATCCGCAATACGGCTCTAATGCAACACCAACCTTTCCGGATTATTTGCATGCAGATGGCCTGAATGGTGTTTCAGCCAGTGATATTAATTTAGCGCAGATCCGTGCTAACTACGAGGCAGATCCTGAAAACGTCTTCTTAATCCAGCCAAATCTGGCAGGAACGAACTGGTACAGAGAAATAACCAGGATTGCACCGGCTTTAAGAGCGAACATTGGTTTTGATGGGGGTAACGAGAATGGTCGCTTCTATATAGGCTTAAGTATGCAGTCTCTTGACGGTATCCTTTTGGCCAACAGTCAGGACAGGTTTACCGCCCGTTTTAATTCAGAATTTGATCTGGCTCCCTGGTTGAGTGTTGGTGAAAACCTGCAAATGACGTACAATTCAGTTGTAGGACAGACCGGTGATAACGGAGGACAGGGAATTGCCAATGATGAATCTGAAGTACTTTCGGCCTATCGTATGCCTACCATTATCCCGGTATTTGATGACTTTGGCAGCTATGCCAGTACAAGGGCAGCCGGTTTTAATAACCCGCGAAACCCGGTTAGAAGACTGGAACAGGACAGAGGAGATGATGTTGCGTTTTCTGCAAGTGTCTTTGGTAATTTCTATGCACTGATCAAACCTTTCGATGGTTTTACTTTCAGGAGCAGCATAGGTGGTTATTATTTTAATTTCACGAATAGAGACTATAATTACAGATATTTAGGAGATTCTGAACCTCAGGCAAGTTTTTCGTTTAGCGAAGGATCTAATTATGGATTCTCATGGACGTTTACCAATACTATTACCTATGAGAAATTATTTGCTGACAAACATAAAATAAAAGTTTTACTCGGACAGGAAGCAATTGAAGGAACCAATACGCCAGTGGCAGCGCCGGCAGGAAGAAGGATCCAGGGATCTGGTATTAATCCCTTTTCTACAGATTTAGATTTTGTAACCCTCTCTGCGGTGCAGAGCCCGGTAGTTCAAAGTTTTATCTTCAAAGGTGCTAATTTCAGTTCCTTATTCGGTCAGCTTCAGTATAACTATGACGAAAGATACTATCTTTCTGCAGTTGTAAGGCGAGACGGTTCTTCGGTTTTCGGAGCTAACAACAGATATGGTACATTTCCTGCATTCTCAGCAGCATGGAGGATTATTGGCGAATCTTTTATGGATAACCAAAACTTATTCCAGGATTTAAAAGTCCGGGCAGGATGGGGGCAAATGGGTAACTCCAACAATGTGGATCCTGCTAACCAGTTTTCTCTAGCAGCTTCTCGATTGGATAATACCTTTTATCCTATAGGTGGCCAGAACAGTGGCGCCGATGAAGGTTTTGCCACAAGTCGTATAGGTAATCCGGATGCCAAGTGGGAGACCAGTACAACTACAAACATTGGTTTTGATGCTACTATTCTGGACAACCATGTAGATATTGAATTTGACTGGTGGAAAAGAGATACGGAAGACCTGCTCTTCGTTGTACCATTGGCAGGTGTTACAGGTAATTTCGCAAGTGCACCATCCAGAAACGTTGGAAAAATGTTCAATCGTGGAGTTGATTTACGAGTAGTCTGGAATGGCAACTTCACCGAGGATTTTAGATTTGAATTTGCCGTTAATAATACGTTCCTTAAAAACGAAGTAGTAGAATTTGCGCCAGGAATAGAATTTTTGGACGGAGATAGTTTTAGAGGGATAGCCCCAACAAGGAATCAGATTGGCAAGCCATTATCTTCCTTTTTTGGTTATGACGTACTAGGATACTTTGATAGTGCTGCAGATGTGGCAAATTCTCCTGCACAAGATGGCGCCGGAGTAGGAAGGTTTAAGTACAGGGATGTTAACGGAGATGGTGCAATAACGCCAGATGACAGAACCTATCTTGGTGATCCAATTGCTGATTACAGTGGTGGTGCAACTATAGATTTGAAGTATAAGGATTTAAGAATGGAGATGTTCTGGAACTGGTCTACCGGTCTTGAGGTATTTAACCAATCCAAATGGTTTAGAGATTTCTTTGGCACATTTGAAGGTTCCGCAAAAGGCGTTGCTGCATTTAACTCCTGGACTCCGGAGTTAGGAAACAGCGCAGCTGCTCCTATCTGGGAAAGTGCATCTAACCTTAGTACAAGTGGAGCTTCCAATTCCTGGTATGTAGAAGATGGTAGCTATGCAAGGCTTCAGAGACTTGCCTTTACCTACTCTTTTAGTCAACTAGTTGAAAATTCAAATGTACTTAGCAAATTTGATGTAGGGATTTCTGCCAATAATATCTGGACCATAACCGGTTATAGCGGATTGGATCCTGTAGTAGGTGGAGATGCCGACGTAAGATTTGGTATTGATGTTGGTAACTATCCGGTTACACCATCTTATCTAATAAATGTTAATATTGGACTCTAAGACCTTGATTATGAAAAATTATGAAAAATTTTTAATTATATTTGAAAAAAAAAGTTATGATGACAATTAGAAAAATTAAACATTTCGGAGTGTTCGTTATGTGTGCCCTGGTTTTGGGTATCTCATGTAGCGATGAATTTTTAGAGGTACCACCTGCCGGTTCTTTGGCTGATGCCCAGTTGGGAACAAAAGATGGTATTGAAGGACTTCTTATTGGTACGTATTCTGCATTGAATGGCGTATTTGGAAACAGGTTCGAAGGACCCAACCATTGGATTACCGGTTCTATTTTGGGTGGTGAGGCCAATAAAGGAACGGATGCCGGGGATTATTCATCGATTAACCCTGTTCAGCGTTATGAAACAGATCCCACTCAGGGCGATTTAAATAACCTGTGGCGCGGTCGTTACGAAGGCGTATCGAGGGCTAATAGGGTTCTAGCAACTGTTACTGCCAACCCGGACGCTTTAACAGCAGCCGACGCAGCTAGAATTACTGGAGAGGCAAGAATGTTACGTGGTCACTTTTACTTTGATCTACAGAAGCATTATGGTAGTATCCCTGTTTTTGACGAAACAGTACCGGCAGAGGAAGTAATCCTCGTTGCTAATACAGGAACAGCCTGGGCACAGATTGAAGCCGATTTCCAATATGCCTATGATAACTTGCCTGAGGTAACTGATGCAGGACGTGTTAATAAATGGGCTGCTGCTGCCTATATGGGCAAAGCTAAATTATTTCAAGGGAAGTTTTCTGAAGCAATAACATGGTTTGATGATGTTATTGCCAATGGTGTTACTTCCAACGGTTTGAAATATGCATTATTGGATGATTATTCGCAAATATACAATGCGGAAAATGACAACCATGCAGAAGCTGTTATGGATGTTGAATCTGCTAATAATACGGGAAGTACTGCAAATGCTAATTATTTTGATGACCTGAACTATCCGTATAATACTGGTCCTGACGGTCCCGGTAACTGCTGTGGGTTTTTCCAGCCGAGTTTTTCAATGGCTAACTCCTTTAGAACACAAGCTAATGGTTTACCATTGCTAGACGGGTCCTATAATGATCCTGCTAATGAAGTACAAAACAGTTTCTTCCATGTTGTAGTTGATGGCAACGATGAAGCTACGTTTGTACCAGATGCTGGTCCGTTAGATCCAAGAATAGATCACTCCATAGGAAGAAAATCCATTCCTTATTTAGATTGGATTCCTCATCCAGGTTCAGCCTGGATCAGAAGTTTCCCTTATGCGGGTCCTTACTCTCCTAAGAAATATATCTATTACAAATCACAGGAGAATTCGTTTACAGATGGTAGTTCATGGACTCGTGGTTACGCGCTTATGAATTATACTATTATTCGCTTTGCAGATGTACTTCTTATGGCCGCAGAAGCAGAAGTTGAAGCAGGGTCACTTACCAAAGCATTGGATTATGTTAACCAGGTTCGTGCGAGAGCTGCTCTTTCTGAACATTGGGTTAAAAATGAAGATGGCACAGATGCCGCTAACTATAACATCTCAGAATATACTGCCGCTGACTTTGCTACACAAGACGCTGCAAGGACTGCAGTCCGTTTTGAAAGAAAGCTTGAGCTTTCTGGTGAAGGGCACCGTTTCTTTGACCTGGTTCGTTGGGGCGTTGCCGCTGAGGAATTAAATGCATATTTGGCATACGAGGGTCAGTACCTGGTTACCAAATTTGGTGGGGCAAGCTTTACAGCGGGTAAAAATGAACTTATGCCTATTCCACAAGCACAAATAGATATTCAGGGCCCTGATGTTTTAGCTCAGAATCCCGGGTACTAATAAATTTATATTTTTATTTTATGAAAGGCCGCTGAAAAGCGGCCTTTTTATTTGTCCATGTGCCAAGGTTCTTGCATTTTTGTATGTTGATTCAAAAAAAAGGTTCCATGAGAATAAATAGTATTATAGCAACTATTGGCTTATTATCAATACTAACATCGAGCTGTGAAAACGGTAAAAAAAATACAGCTCTTTTCCAAAGCGTTACTCCCCAAAATTCCGGATTGTATTTTACTAATGCGTTGACCGAAAATGACTCCATTAATATTCTTGATAATGAGTTTGTCTACAATGGGTCCGGGGTGGCACTGGGAGACCTGGATGGTGATGGTCTAGATGATATTTTTTTAATCGGTAATCAGGTAGATAACAAATTGTTCCTTAACGAAGGGGCATTAAAATTTAAGGATATATCTGTTGCAGCAGGAATAATTAAACCAGATTCTCTGCTATGGTCATCCGGCGTATCTATTCTTGATATTAATCTTGATGGGAAACAAGATGTTTACATATGTAACACCTTCTATAAGAGTCCTGAAAGAAGAAGAAACCTGCTGTATGTTAACCAGGGTAATAATCAGGCAGGCACTCCCCTATTCCGGGAAATGGCCGCAGATTATGGTATTGCAGATACTACCTACTCCTCTCATGCACAATTTTTTGATTATGATAATGATGGCGACCTGGATCTTTTTATTGGGGTAAACAGGATAGAAGGAATAAATCCAAGCCAGTTTAGCCCCCTGGAGGACGATGGAACATCCCTCAGTCGGGACAAGTTGTATCAAAACAACCAGGATGAAAATTCGGACCACCCTGTATTTAAAGATGTGTCAGAAGAAGCCGGAATCCGCTTTCACGGTTATAGCCATAGCACGCTCATACATGATTTTAACGATGACGGCTGGATGGACATTTATGTGGCAAATGATTTTCTGAGCAATGACCTTATTTATATAAATAATCAGGACGGGACCTTTACCAATCGAGCCGGAGATATCTTCAAGCATTTTAGCCTTTCTTCCATGGGTAGCGACATTGCTGATGTGAACAATAACGGTGAAATGGATATTTTCACTTCCGAGATGCAACCGTATTACAACAAACGAAAGAAATTATTCCAGGGCCCCAGTAGTTATCAGAAAGAAATTTTTACCAAAAAATACAATTACGAATCCCAGTATACCAGAAATACGTTACAACTTAATCATGGTGCTAATCCGGAAACCGGACTTCCAATATTTGGCGATACCGGTATGTTTGCCGGGATTCAGGAAACAGACTGGAGTTGGGCGCCGCTTTTTGCCGATTACGACAATGACGGCTGGCAGGACCTGTTTATTACAAACGGATTTCCAAAAGATGTAACCGACAGGGATTTTGGGGATTTTCGAATCACGGCCAGCAGATTGGTTAGCAAGGAAAAACTGATAGCTGCTATTCCAGAGATAAAAATTCCAAATTTTATGTTCCGAAATACAGGAGACCTCAATTTTGAAGATGTAACGGATGCCTGGGGCCTCAATTTTGGCACCTACTCCAATGGCGCTGCATACGGAGATCTGGATAATGACGGGGATCTGGATTTGGTCATCAATAATATCAATGATCCTGTTTTGCTAATGGAAAACAGGCTTACCCAGATAAATCCTGAAAGCCATTATTTAAGGGTCAAATTAAAAGGCTCTGATAAAAATCCGGCTGCCTTTGGCAGTATGGTTGAAATTTATTCGGATGGTATGCGTCAGAAGAAGTCATTAATTTCGGGGCGCGGTTATCTCTCCAAACCTGAAAGTGTGTTGCACTTTGGACTTGGTACTAACTCTGCCATAGATTCGATTACAGTTATTTGGCCGGGTGGTGGTGTTCAAAAGCTGCCGGGACAGGAGTCTGATAAGGTGCTCGAGATAGTTTATGATCCGGAATTGCTGGAATCTGATTTAGAATGGGATTCCCCGTTAAACCCTTTGTTCAAAGAAGCTGCCAACAAGTATAATTTGGTATATGAAAGTCGGGATCTCGATTTTATCGATTTTAATTTTCAGCGTACACTGCCACATAAATTCTCTCAATATGGTCCATCTCTTGCTGTTGGCGACATTAATAATGATGGCCTGGATGACATGCTTATCGGAGCCAGTAGAAAATTTGCCGAAACCTGGTTTATACAGCAAAAGGACGGAACCTTTGTTCAAAAGGAAGTTAATTACAAACAAAGTACTGAACTGGAAGAAGAAGATGCCGGAACGCTCCTCTTTGATGCCGACGGGGATCAGGACCTGGATCTATATATTGCCCGGGGTTGTGCTCAGTATCCGGAGGGAAATATATTTTATAAAGATATTTTGCTACTAAATGATGGCAATGGAAATTTTTCCGAATCTGCAGGAGGTATCCCGGATATGAGAAGCAATTCATCTACAGTCCGAGCTTCTGATTACGACAGGGATGGAGACCTCGATCTTTTCATTGGAAGCCGCGTACTTCCAATGGCTTACCCAAAAGCAGACCGTTCCTATATTTTAAGGAATGAAAGTACAGAAGGTAAGGTCAGTTTTATTGATGTAACTGATCAGGTATCGCCTGAATTAAAATATCCGGGGCTTATAAGTGACGCCTTATGGACCGATTTCAACGGAGATTACTGGCCCGACTTAATTTTGGCCGGGGAATGGATGCCAATTCGTTTTTTTGAAAACAAAAATGGAACACTGCAGGAAATTACGAATTCCACTGGGATTCAGGATAATTCTGGCTGGTGGAACAGTCTGGCCGCAGCGGATTTGGATAACGATGGAGATACAGACTACGTAGCTGGTAATTTTGGCAAGAATATTTATTTTAAAGCAGATAAAGAGACCCCTGTGCGCTTATATGCGAAGGATTTGGATGATAATGGGATGATAGATCCACTCATGTCCTATTATCTAAGAGATAGCGTGGGCACTAAGAAAGAATACCTCTATCATTCCTGGCAGGATGTTGTGAAGCAGTATGTGGGAATTCGAAAAAGATTCAACTCTTTTGGAGAATTTGGTGAAGCCACATTACCCGAAGTTTTCCCTGATGGATTACTGGATGATGCCATGAAACTTACATTTAACTATATGGAGACTTCATGGATTGAAAATCTTGGTGATGGAAGGTTTGAAAGTCATCCGCTGCCTATTGACGCGCAACTTGCACCGGTATACGGTATTCTGATCACTGATATAAATAATGATAATTTTATGGATATTGCGTTGGTTGGGAATGACTTTGGTATGGAAGTGCAACAGGGCCCTGCAGATGCTTTTGTTGGCATGGTGATAAAGAATAATGGAAAAGGAAGCTTTGAAGCTATGTCTCTTGAGGAGAGTCATTTCTTTGTTCCTGGCGATGGAAAAAGTCTTGTAAGGTTAAGTATAGCTAATGAAAAGTCTGTATTGGTAGCATCACAAAACAATGACTTCATAAAAGTTTATGAAACCACTACAAATCCGGCTCCCCAGCTTATACCGCTAAAAGCGAATGAAGTTAAGTGTGTCTTGTATTTTAAAGATAACAGCAGTCAAACACAGGAATTCTATTGGGGTTCCTCATTTCAATCACAATCCAGCCGAAATGTTGAAGTCAACCCAGATGTCAGTCGGGTAGAGTTCTATGATAACACGGGTAAAAAAAGCCGTACACTAAGCTTTTAGTGCTCGTTTTTATGTTTAAAATCCCCAAAGCGGTATTTAACTGTTCGCTTCAAAGGGATGTTCATCCCGTTTGTTGCTTCCAGCCAATCATATATCGCAGCAGACATGGATTTAGCAATTTCCTGTTTGTCAGGGTCTGCAATCAAATTGTACATCTCTTCAGGATCGTTCTTTAGATCGTATAATTCATTTCTATCCCAGATTCCGTGATACTTAATGTATTTGTATTGATCTGAACGCATTCCAAAAACGGTTGGGGTCATTGGAAAATCATACTCCCAGTAATATTCATAAAATATTTCTTTCCGTGAAGCCACCTCTGAATTACCGGTCAAAATCGGGATAAATGAAACTCCCGGCATGTTTTCAGGCTGTTTAACCCCTGCTTCGGCCAGAACTGTAGGTCCAATATCAATATTCTGTACCATTTGCTGAGGAGTCTTGCCTCCTTCAAATAACTCCGGACAGCGAACAAGCAGAGGAACCTTTACAGACTCTTCATAAAAATGCCTTTTGTCTATCAGCCCGTGCTCACCCCAACTAAAACCGTTATCCCCCATATAAATTACCAGGGTTGATTCATCAATTCCTTCTTTTTTTAAATACTCCATAACGGTACCCACACTTTCATCAACCCCGAGGAGCGTTTCGCAGTAATCTACGACCATTTCATATAGGTCCCGGTTGGAATGGTACATATAGTCTACCCCATGCCAGCTAATACGCTGGTCAGCCACCCATTGCGGCCATTTTAAATCCCTGTATTTCCCCGTTTTAGTCTGTTCATAGGTTACGGGCAATTTTATCCTTTTGCCCTTGTAGATGCCTTTATGTCTCTTAGCCGGCTGAAAACCTGCGTGAACGGCTTTATGTGAGAGGTACAGAAAGAATGGTTTACTCTTATCTCTTTTTTCCATCCAATCTACGGCATGTTCCGTTAAGAGATCAGTGATATAGGTAGAATCCTTATATGCTATTCTTTCTCCGTTAATGTTTAAGGTGGGATTATAGTATACCCCTTGTCCCGGAAAACTTTCCCAATGTGTAAATCCCGGCTGGGGTTCATCGCCATGGTCGCCCATATGCCATTTTCCAAAAAATCCGGTTTGATACCCCGCTTTTTGAAGATACTCCGGAAAATAGGTCAGATTCCCCGGATCCGGCGCCTGGTTATCTACAATTGTGTGGCTATGCGAGAACTGCCCGGTTAGGATAGAAGCCCTGCTTGGGGAGCAGAGAGAAGTAGTTACAAACGTATTGGGCAGGTATGCCCCTTCAGAGGCCAGCTTATCCATATTTGGGGTTTGCAACCAAGGAACTTTCCCTGTGAATCCCATATAGTCATACCTATGGTCATCCGTAAGTATAAAAATTACATTCCGGGGTTTTGTCTTTTGAACAGCACTCGAATCGTTCTCTGTTTCTGTATTCGCAAAAGTCATTTCAGTACTTCCACTAAGGATCCATAGCCCTAATAAAGCAAGTATCGTTTTTTGTATTCTCATAATTTGGTTATTTAGATTCTTGTTCCAGGAAGCCCAGTATATAAGTCAAAGGGGAATTCCAGTTTAAACATATTTCATTGCTTGCGTAACTGTCCTCATGATCTGTCCAGCTTTTCATTGGTGCTACATTTTCAGGATAAATAACCCCGTCAGACATATCTTGCCTGTCATAGTTCGGTCCTCCGGAAAGTAGTCCCGGAACCGGATCCACTATTCCGTCAGCAGCGCTCTGCCTGTGATGAATAAACATAGGTGGGTTATCTCCAAAGCCGGTTACAAAGCTATATCCAACGGCATTGGTTCCAAGGACATAATCTGCAGCTTGCCTTACTGCATCTAAATATTCCGGTTTTTTTTCAAGTCTGTACGCCTGTGCAATAATCATAGCTGTATTAAGAACATCGCTATTTGATCCCCATTGAAAATCATCCACACACTGAAAATAATCATTTGTTTTTGATTTTGCAGCGAGGTCATCTGCGGTATGTAATAGCCCTTCACGTAATGAGTTGTATAGTTCATCCGGAATGAGCGATTTGTTTTCCAAAAGCGAAAATATGCCCATAAACCTCATAAATTTTGTCCAGCCGTCTCCCGCACTATAAGTGAAATCTATTTCTTCTTTATTTAGTTTATCGAGATAAGTGTTGTCAGTAGTAGTGACATACAATTGTGTTCGGGCCCAGAAGAATTCATCATCAAAATCAGTATCCCCATATTGCCCTGTACTAATATCCTCCGGATTAACAAACTCAACTTCCGGATTTTCTACGGACCAGGAATAGGCCTTTTTCGCAGCCTGAAGGCATCTTTTCGCATAGATGGAATCATAGGGCATGAAAACCCGGGCAGCTTGTGCAGCCGCTCCTGCAAAATCCAGGCTGGCAGCAGTTCCTTTGCCAACAATATATCTTTGGTTTATAGCCTCATGTGGCATAACCATCCCTTCAAAATTTTTGGTTGTAAGTTTGTGAAACAACCCTCCGTCTTCGTCCTGCATTGTGAGTACCCAGTCCATCTCGTATTTGAGTTCATCTAAATAATCACTTATATCATTTCCGCTTTCCGGTATATTTAAGTCTCCATCTGTTACGCATTTTGGATATTGCTCCTCCAATAAAAAGTATTGTCCCAGCGGAAATGACGCATTTACTACATACTTATTATAGTCCCCGGCGTCATACCACCCTTTGGGTGATTTTAAAAACCCGGTTTTTTTGCCGCTGGATGTGTGAAATATTACGGAATCATCGGGATGCCCCAGGGCTCTTTTCCACTTTGATGCGTATTTCTCCTTAAGAGCCATGCCGGCTCGCTGATAGTACAAAGCCTTTATTGAACCATGAAAAACAGGAAGCAAAACATGATCCTTTACTTCAAAAGGAAATGAGTATCCAAGCTCTTCAATATACAATTGATAGGAGCCTTCATTTGTTAATTCACTAAAATCTGCAATGCGTACCTGTTCACCGGCCAATTCCCAGATAAAAGGCCCCGAGATCTCCCCGGAAAAAACTGTCTCACCAGAATTGCTTTCAATAATCCGGAAATTACTGATTTCTGACTCGGTAATGACCACCGCCTTTTTTGTTGCACCGGGATAGTAACCGATCTGGTTTAGCCTAATTTGATTACTAAAGGTTCCATCATTCGGAGGAGCCTCCTCTTTACAACCAAACGTAAATAAAAGAACCAATATGCCATATACACCAATTAACCTGCTCATAGTTTACCAATCAATTACTTGTTGAATATCTTTTTTCTAACTGAATAATATTAGGACATTTTTTTTGTTTCCTCCAATTCCACAACTGGTTTTCCCCGCCACCAGGTTGCCAAACTGGAACCAGTAATATTCATCATAGGCCCAAATACGGCAGGAGCCAGACCCATTGTGGCAACCCTGCCCATTTCCAAAGCAATTCCCGAGGCCAGTCCGGCATTTTGCATGCCTACTTCGAAGGCTACTGTACGCGCAGACTTCCTGTCAAGCCCAAATACCCTGCTTCCCCAGTAGCCAAATAAATACCCAATTAAATTATGCAAAATTACAGCGACTATCAGGAGTAAACCAAGTGTCAGGAGAGAATCCCTGCCGGCTGCAGTTATTATTGTTATGATAATTGCTATACCTGCCATAGAGACTACCGGCATTGCTTTATCCAGCCATTTAAATCTTCCATGTGCAAATCTGTTGAATATCAGACCGGCAATGATAGGTATAATAACAATTTTTACAATGCTCCAAAGCATTCCCAAAAAATCTATAGGCACCAGCTGATTTGCTAAAACCTTCATAAGCAAAGGCGTAAATAGCGGGGCCAGCAAGGTAGCCACCGCTGTCAGAGTGAGCGAAAGCGCAAGGTTTGCTCCGGAAATATAGGCCATTACATTAGATGCCAGTCCGCTTGGAGAGCTGCCAACCAAAATAATTCCGGCCGCAATTTCAGCAGGAAATCCAAATGCAGTTGCCAGGCCATAACCCACAAAAGGCATAATAGTAAACTGACATATAATGCCAACCAAAACACCTTTAGGCATTTTTACAACGCCTTTGAAGTCCTGAATACTCATAGCAGTGCCCATTCCAAACATTATTAGCATCAGCAAGGGCACTATTAGCTTTTTAAGATCGAAGTTTCCTGCTTTGGAAAAAAATTCCGGATAGAACATGGAAGCAGTTACGGCAGCAAATATTAGAATTGTAAATGAAAAACCTTTTAATGAATCAAAATTTCGTATAGCCAGGGCAAGCGATATAAAAAATAGTATCAATACAGGACCAAGCTTAGTTATATCATCCAAAACGAATAAGATGACCGCAAGTATTCCGGAGCTGATGGTTATACCTGATATTATTTTTTTATACATTAATTGGTTGGTTTCTCCTCAATAAATATACTATCTATTTAAGCCTTATTCCTTGGAATTACATTAAAAAAGTAATGATATGAGCATTTATTATTCGCTACGTTTTTGTTTCATTAACCAAACATATAATTCTTCTGTATTGTATGCCTGCACCCATGCGTTATGCCCCACTCCTTCATATTTGGTAAATTGTACGTCATAGCCCATTTCCTGCAACCTGTTAACCATATTCTGAGATTCGGAAACAGGTATGGATTTATCTTCGGTTCCATGAAATACCCAAATGGGCATATTTTTATTTATCCAGCCTGCGTAGGGTACCGGAGCCATACCGCATACTACTGCCAGGGCAGCAAATTTATCCGGGTATTGCACTGCCAGTTCCCATGCTGCGCCTCCACCCCTGCTTAAACCCGTAAGATAAACTCTATCTTCATCAACCCGGTTATTTTTGATAATTGTATCCAGCAATTGCATTACCGCCCTGGTATTCCACCACTTTCTTTTGTGAGGGTTCTGGGGAGCCAGTATTAAAAAAGGAAAATCTTTTCCTTCTGCTAATAGCTTAGGAGGACCATTTGACTTAAGATCTTCCAGAGTGCCCCCGGATTCTCCTCCCCCGTGCAAAAACAAAAGGAGTGGAAATTTTTCGTTTTTCCCTTCTTCATATCCCTTTGGATAATACAGGTAATATTGCAGGTTTTCAATCGAAATCGTTTCTTTTTCATCAGCAATCAATTGCGATTGTGACGAACAGGCCTGAAAAGAAAGCAGGCAAAAAACAAGTAAAGTTTTTAGAACAATAGAAGTGATATTTCGCATTTTTAACATTGTTATCCCGGATAAGTTTCCATTTGGGTAAAATAACTATTGGATTAAAAGGATGTTTTTAATTATAGGCGCTCCTGAAATTAGTTAAATTATTTCGTTTTCATGCAAATTAAAATTTAAGGTTCATCTTTTAAAATTTATACTTTCCCAAAAAAATCAAAATGTGCATCCTGTGCCTTAAATATTCAACAAAAAAGTTGCGTTACAGGATATGAAGAATTACATTTGCATCCGCATTTTACAATGCACGTTCATTTAAAAATTCAGGAGAGGTGCCGGAGTGGTAACGGAGCAGATTGCTAATCTGTCGACGCGTAAGTGTCGCCTGGGTTCGAGTCCCAGTCTCTCCGCTTTCGCCAGCCTATTTCCGCCAGGGGCGGAACCGGCAGGCTACAGCGGACACGTCCGCACAAGTTCATACACAACTAGAGAAAATTATGTTTGTATATTCTCTTTAGTGAAAAACGTTCTAGATATTATG
>NZ_KB907554.1 GCF_000382125.1 Eudoraea adriatica DSM 19308 | reverse complement strand
GTTCCTGCTGCATCCGTGAAATCATAGGTGCCGTCGCCATTATCCACCAAAGCCACCGTACCGGCAGCCGCGTTGATCTCATCGATCGCATCCTGTACATTCAGGGCTGCTAAGCCAGAAGTCGTATTGTCGTAATTTACTTCTGTTGCTGTTTGGTCATCGGTACCTACAAGTCCCGAAAGATCAACGGTTTGGGTATTACCACTCTCTAAAGTAATTGTAAGAATATTGCTTGCATCTAAGCTAAATGCAGTTATTGTCTGATCGTCTGTATTGTCTAAATAAGGAGCAAGGTTTACGGTACCACCATCTTCCAAAGTAAGGATATTACCTGCAAGGGTAAGTGCCTGGTCATCTGTGCCACTGTTGCTCAAAGCAGATAAATCTACTGAAACGGAATTACCATCTTCAATATCTAAAGTAAGAATACTGGTTGCCCCATTAAAACTAAAATTCTGCAGTTGCTGGTCATCCGTTGATGTCAATTCCCAGCTATTACCATCCCAGAAATATATGATTCCGGTGTTAGTATTTACATAAATATCTCCTGTATCTGCTCCTGAAGGACTAATTGCACCGGGCACAGTAACCGCAGTTCCGCTTAAGACCTCACAATTACACTGATCCTGCAGCGTAACCGTGGTTTGGGCAAAAGCAAATCCGGATATCAGAAATACTACTAATAAAAGTCTTAATTTCATGACTATATCTTTACCTATAAATTTTTCTTCAACTTTATAATTCTACTTGTGTAATACACCTTGTTTGGCTTCCTCCCATTATGTGATCTGGATCACATTTTTATAAGAGCGCAACCAACATTAAATTGACTATGGGAATATCTTTTTCCGAACAGAAAAGAAATTTGTTCAGGCCGGAGAAAATTTCTCCATGATGAGCTGAGAAACCAGGCCTGGTTATACTTCATTAAGTTGGTCAAGTTATTCATAATCCGGGGGTTGATTAAACCATTAATCAATTGTTTATTATTCAAATGGTTTAATTACACCTTACAAAATTAACTCTATGGCTGCGCCAGGAAAATAATTGTTGTGTAAGTGGCATTATTCAGAGTCAAGGGATAAATAATTGAGGTGTTCATCGAAAATTTGCCTTTTTTCTTGGAAAATTCGTTGGTCGATCATCCCAATAATGATAGGGTTTACCAAAATATTTTTGTAAGAAATACCTGTAATTTTAACAATTTATAGCCAACCTTTACTTAGGCTAATTTTGGTTAACTCTGTAAGTGATTCTGCGGTTGGTAATGACCGTTTGGACTTTAAGTATACTCATAGGGGAAAATTCAGAAGTACTGTTACTTAGGGTAGCAGTCGCCGTTATAAAATCACCTATGGAAACTATGGGTGGGATTGCCATACTAAAATGAAAACGATTGGTATTGTCCGTGTTTCCGTCAACATCCGTATACGCAGAGCTGCCTGTATCAAGATCAGCTCCACTTCCCTCAACGACGGTTCCCAGATATGACTGACCTTCACCATAGTCCGTACTGAAGCCTAATTCGTTCTCTCCTGCAGTGGCAGTTCCTTCATTGATATCGGTAAGAAATACCTCAATAGTGGCCCCCGGACGCGCCCAGCCTTTAATCACCAGGTCGGTACCCGACATATATGCTGCAGTTATAATTGGAAAATTCGACAGATTATTAGGACCGTTATCACTATCGCCATTATCGTTCAGGGTAACCCCATCTCCTGCGTTATCCGAACTGTCCAAATCAATCCCCAGGGCATCTGAGGTGGTTCCGTTGGCATAAATGGAATTTTGAGAAATTAGATTTCCACTGGTATTTCCTCCGGCCAGAACTATACCCGGGCCTCCATTAGAAAATATTAAATTATTTGTTATAGCAGAATTATCACCGTCGAGCAATATCCCTGCATTTTCAAGATTTCCACTACAGGTACCTCCATCCTGACCAGAACCGGTAATTGTATTTTCCAGTATCGATACATTTCCAGAAATCCCATCCCCGTCAATACCTAGTCCGGTTGCATTTTCAATTAAATTCTGTTGTATCACGATTCCTGTTCCACCTGCAATTGTAATATTATCATCACAAGGCCCATCGCCATTCGTGCTAAAATGATTATTCTGAATGGTGGTAGAAGTTCCTCCATCTACCAAAATTCCGGCATCCGTATTGCTGGAAAAATAATTTCCATCTATAACTGCAGCCCCGTTGGAAATTAATATACCATTGTCAGTATTGCCTGATCCTACGCCAGCAGCATTAACTCCAATAAGATTATTGGATATAGCGGCAGATCCGTCTAATACCTCTATACCTGCCACATTTCCTCCAAGGATTGCCATATTTCGGATTGAGACATTTGTACCCTGTGTTTGTGCTACTTCTCCATTTTGTTTGTTAATTTGTATTTCAGGCAGGTTATAACTTGGTAGCGGAATTGCCGAAGTTCCAACAGATGTGCCACCAGAACCAACGGCTCCCGTATTGGTATCTCCGGAGTAGGCCGTCTGTGTTCTCCCATCGATATTTGTGTTATTACCAGAAATCACGGATAACGGAGTACCATTAGTTAAGAAAATATCGAAATAACCACTCCCAAAATTAGGATCGGCTGCCCTGCCTAAAGGATCTGCGGAGGATGGGATCATAAATACGGAAGTATCTTCCCCGGCCACGGGATCAAATATGGCATTTGCTTCAATATCGAGTCCGGTTTCACCCAGATTATTGCTATTTACAATAAATTGTTCCAGGGACCCCTGTTCATCCGCATTAGTATTTACAATAGTATTAAAATTAAAGCCAAAGTCTAATCCAGCAACTCCCTCATTAGCAATAGTAACAGAAGCAATTGTTTGAGCACCTGCTAATGTACCTGCTGAAGGATCTGCAGCAGAAGGATTTGCTCCTCCCACCTCATTGGGTCTTTCCACGAGAGCACTGGCAATATATTCGGTTTTAAAGGTCTGGACCGGGATGCAACTGCCACAACCGCTACCTCCCGGCCTTGACGATCTAACATTTCCATTTACAACGCGTATGTTATACGTATCATTCACCATCCCGGCGAATACATATGTTCCTGAAGCATCTGTAGTTTGGGTGTCCACAAGGATACCAAGCGAGTCGTATAATTCGACTGTTACACCGGGTAACCCAACACCGGAAGCGGATGCATAGTTTCGTCCGGCACCACCTCCATAATTCACATCTTCAAACACACGTCCGGTTATTAAATTGGAAGGCACTTTTAGTACTACAGCGTTCATAATTACATAATCAATCCCTACATTGATCTGGGTAGTGGCGGATGTTTCGCCAGGTAAGATATACGAAGAAACGTCATATGTATCTAGATCAACGCCATAATTGCCAGTGTTATTTACAACCGGGGCCGTTGTATTGTCATATAGAGTGGAGTTAAATGGATTGTCTGTAGTAACGCCGTCATTATCTCCATCTCCAACGAGTTTGTTAGTCCCTGATAATGGAGCTGTGAATTGTAGTGATTCGCTGCCCGTACGGTTTTGATCACCTTCCCAGGAAAGAGCAGTAGTTTTCGCCCCTGTTGAGCCAATGGCATAAAATCCGCTTAATGAAAAAGTGGAAGAAGAATATTGATTGCCATCATATCCCTGATAGAGGTTGATCGTAGATGCCGGTAGACTTGGATGCGAATAAAAAACAATTAACGACCACCCTCCCAAAACGACGGTGGTACTGCAATATGAACCTGTATTATCTACGGACAATCCTGAAAAATCATAGACATTGGTGGATGGATCAGGAATTCCTGAAATTAGAGAGGTCACATCGCTGACTAATCCATAAAAGGTCAAACCAAATTCCGTTGTCGTATAAGCCATATCTGCATTAACCGTAGTACCCTCAAAAGTAACTTGAGAATCCAGGGTAGTACCGGAATGAGCCCAATACAAATAAGCTCCTTCAATAGTTGCCCCGGCGGGTATTGATGAAGTTAACGTATTTGAGGAAGAAGTGGTAATGGCACATGGATCGACAGAATCTGGTTGAGTTCTAAGTGTACCAGCCGTTGAAGTATAATCCATATATCCATCAAATTCACGAAAAAGGGCTAAGGGAGTATTCCCCAAAACCGCTTCATTATCATTTATAGACCCTGTACCCGTATCAGTGATATCAACTGAGACATCAGAAGTTCCTGTAAGTTGAATACTAAAGGTTTCAACGGATTCAAATATAGTATCATCGCTTATCGAAACCGTTATTTGTTCTGTATCTCCAACTGTTCCGTTAAAACTTAATATACCTCCAGTTATAGCCGTATAATCGCTTCCTGCGGTAGCTGTACCGTCAACAGTTTGAAAATTCACCGTAAAAGGCCCTCCGGCCGGAAGCCCCAAATGAGTGGCCGTAAAAGTCGCCGTTCCGGCATTCTCATTAACCGATATTTCATCAATGGAGATAAATGGCGTGGATATTGCCACAAACTGAACATTATCAATAAAAATTGTCTCTCCATTACCCCAACCATTATCAACACCCACAAATCTAATAGCCGATGCTGATGACATTTGATCAGTAGTTAATGAGTGTGATATAGAACCGCTTACAGAGGTATTAATCGTTGCAACCGTTTCGTAAGCGGAGGTGTTGTTATTCCAAAGCTGAACCTGCAAACCTTCATTGCCACGGCTGGTAGCATCATAATCTAAGGTAAGTGTCACTGCTGTACTTACAGACAAGTCCAGGGTCCTGGCTATGCTCCTTCCATCCAGATTATTAAATCGTAATTGATTGGAATTTATCTGTATCCTGCCTCCTGACGGATCTGTGCCTTCATTCGTCTCCACCCAATCCGCGGCAAAATTTGCCGATCCATTGTTGTTGGAATATGAGGTTGAATTGAAATTATCCAGGAAAATTCCCTGTCCATAAGATTGAACTGCCGAACCTAAAAAGGCCATAAAGACCAGGGCAAATAGCAATGGATTATACTTCATTTTATAATTGGGTATAGCTATAAGCATCAAAAATACCTTTGATAATCCTTTCAAATAAATATTTGTTGTATAAGTGCGAATTAGGTTAGTGAAAAGCCTGGTTATCGAAGTATAGCATACTTTTTTTGAGCCAATTCCGGAGATATTCAGCGTGCAGTTAAACGATAAAGCCCTGCTATTAATGATTTTTAAACCTTTAAAAAAATAAAGCAGTTACCAAAAGTAACTGCTTCAAAATCATACTTTGTCAAATGAATTTACTCCAAAATGATGAACTCCGACCTGCGATTTAACTGGTGCTTTTCTTCGGAGCATTTTACACCATCATCACATTCATTTATCAGGCGGGTTTCTCCATATCCCTCACCTTTAATACGATCTGCGTCAATACCCTGAGATATCATATAATTCACGGTAGACTCGGCCCTTTTTTGAGATAACCAAAGATTAAAGGAATCAGCCCCCCTGCTATCTGTATGAGAATTCGCTTTTATTTTAAGGCTGGGATATTTATCCATTGCCGCGATAACTTTCTGAATTTCTATTTCCGCATCGCGCCTGATATCGTATTTGCCAAAATCGAAATATATCGTGCTTAGCTGCAACAGTTTGAACAAATCATCCCCAAAACCGGCATCTACTATCTCTCGTTCCAAATAAAAGTCAATTATAATTGGTTTGCCATCCGATATTGGAAGATATTCCTCTGCCGGAATATACCCTTGTGTTTGTGCCCTGACAAAATTTCCCTGATTGCAATCGCAACTCAGGGTATAATTGCCATTATCATCTGTAATTGCAGACAAGACTTCTTCATTTTCTTCATTTATCACTTTAACAGTGGCTCCAACGAGTACGTCATTGGAAATTTTGTCTCTAACGGTGCCTGTTATAGGTTGCAGACATTCAAAGATTAAAGGTCTTGTTTCCAGGAAACCATAAATATCATCGGCTCCCATGCCATCGGCGCGATTAGATGCAAAATAACCTCTTTTGTTTTCCTCATTTATTATATAGGAAAAATCATCCCTGTTACTATTTACAGGCTCTCCCACATTTAATACAGGATTTGAAATATTCTCATTGTCGATTTTAGTTGCAAAAATATCCAACCCTCCGAGTCCCGGATGACCATCTGAAGAAAAATAAAGGATATTTTCACTACTGACAAACGGGAATGTTTCCCTTGCTTCCGTATTTACAGCAGCGCCTAAATTCATTGGTAAGCCAAACGTGCCATCCTCATTTATGGAAACCTTATAAATATCGGATGCGCCTTTTGAATCCGCCATATCTGCAGCAAAGAAAAGTGTTTTTTCGTCAGGGCTCAAGGCCGGGTGGGCAACTGAATAGCTATCACTGTTAAAGGGTAATTCTTCAATGGCAGACCATTCGCCATCCTTCCAGTTAATCCTGAAAACCTTTAATCGCACAACACCTTCTTCATCTTTTCTGGATTTACCATCAACAAAGTTATTTCGTGTAAAATAAATTGTTGTGCCATCCCTGGTGGCCACGGAAGTAGATTCATGCAGCCTGGAGTTAAGCATATTCATCTTTACCACCCGGTTGTTCGAACTGCTATCTGTATTTACCTTATAGATATCCAGAAAATCCTTGGAATTCCAGGTATGTCTGTATCTGGCAAGATTGCCCGTGTCCCGGTCTGATGAAAAAATCAAACCCTCTTTATAGAAGGCAGGTGCAAAATCTGAATATTTGGAATTGTACTCAAAAAGTTCAATATCATAACGGCCGGAATTTCTGGCAATTTCTTCCTTATAATCTTTTGCGGTTTTGATTATTTTTGATCGCAAATCATTTGAGCTCATATCCGCAAAGCGGGCCAGGATAGAATCCGAGTTTCTGTAGTCTCCAAGTGTTTTGAGCGTTTGCCCATACCTAAAATAGTATTCCGGACCTACTTCAGACCCATAAGTTTCAATAAGCTGCTTATAGACTTTTTCCGCCTCTTCGTAATTTGCATTAAAATAATATGAGTTTCCTAATTTTTCTAATAGTTCACTAGTCACATATCCTTTATCGATTACTTTTTTATAAATATCAATCGCCGGACTAAATGAATATTCGGCATACTTTTTATTCCCCTTGACTACGAGTCTTTCCTGAGCAAATGTCATGGCCAGCAGAAATACTGTCAGGATTGAAGTTAAGAGTACTTTTTTTGTCATTTAATTACATTTTAAAAGAATCGGGGTGAAACTAAACGTTGAAATGATTTTACCAATTCGAATCTAAGGAATACCTCAAAAGACCCATCATTAAATCGGGTACTTCCCAGTTCAGTAGTTTCCTTATCATATGCAAGGCCCAGCATTAACTGATCAGATAATTGAAATCCGATTAATGCGCTAAAGGCAGCATCCCAACGGTATGCCGCACCAAAAGAGAACTTCTCATTCAATAGAAAACTTGCAGAAAGATCTACCTGTAGGGGGGCTCCTCCTACAACTTTAGTCAGTAAGGCAGGTTTAAACTTTAGCTGACTGTTTAAATCAAGTACAACTCCGGTGATTAAATAAAAGTTTATTTTTTCTCTTGAAAGGAATTGCACACTATTGGCATCGCGTTGAGAATTGTCAAAATAATCTGAGGCTATCAACCTTGGTGCGGATATTCCGGCGTAAAATTTATTGGTATGATAATAAACTCCCAAACCAAAATTGGGGCTAAATTTATTTTCTATATTATCCCCTGCAATTGGTTCGTCATCAAAATTATTCAAACCTGCAAAATCCAGGTTTAACATACTACCGCCAAAGTTAAGACCAAAAGACAATTTTCCTTCGTAGGATACGTCAATAGTATATGACAAAACCCCATCCAGATAAGTTTCCTGGACTACGCCATCACCAATATTATCATTAATAATAGAAATTCCATAGCCTAATTTGCTATTCCTTATAGGTGAATGAAGGTTTAATGTAAATGTTTCCGGGGCTCCCTCAAGGCCTACCCACTGAGATCTATACAAACCCGCAATACTAAGCTGGCCTCTTGAACCGGCATAGGCAGGGTTAACGCTCATTGTATTATACATATATTGCGTAAACT
Source organism: Eudoraea adriatica DSM 19308 (assembly GCF_000382125.1). Classification (GTDB taxonomy): domain Bacteria; phylum Bacteroidota; class Bacteroidia; order Flavobacteriales; family Flavobacteriaceae; genus Eudoraea; species Eudoraea adriatica. The sequence continues at coordinate 97,919 of NZ_KB907554.1, read as the reverse complement.
GGGCATCTTGCTGTGCTAACAAGCCTCCTATTGCAGTAAAAATCAGTATTAGAGTAACAATGTAGTGCTTGTTAAATATCATATACTTTGCCATGTATTATTTGCTTATGTAGAGATAACCGCTGGCGGAAATATTTTCCTGGTCTTTTACGTATTCAAAGATATAGAAATATACCCCAGACGGCAGATAATCATCCGTACTAATCGTTGATCTGCCCCGCGACCTGCCATCAAAAACATTATTTTGATTATTATAGTTACTACCTTCATAAACAGCAACCCCCCATCTATTAAATATTTTCAGAGAATTATTTAATGCATTTTCCACTCCGTTAATAAATAAGAAATCATTTCTACCATCATTATTAGGTGTAACCAATTGATTGACTTCAATGGCTGTTGCTATTGTTTCTGATACTAACACAACAACAGTAGCTGTGTCGCAATTAGTCGGAACTTCATTCTCACATATAGTATATTCAATACTGTATGATCCTGTAGGCGTATCCGGAGCAACACTAATAGTACCATCCACATTAACTGTCAAAGGGCCTGTTGGTGTTGAGGTAATGGTTACATCGTCTGCATTAACCGAAAGTCCATTCAAAGTATCATTATCTAAAACATTGCTATCAGGTAGAATACCGCCGTCTTCTCCGTCTATAAAAACATCACTATAGTCATCATCCACCGCATCTATTGTAACCAGAATGACTTTGACTGTTACAGTAGCCGTATCACAATTTATTGCATTTGCAATCTCGCATATTGTATATTCTATCGTATATATACCCGGGTCAGTCCCAGGTGCCACACTAACGGTCCCATCAGGATTAATGGTCAGAGGGCCCGTAGGGGTCGATGTTAAGGTTACATCCGCCGGATCGAGCGCTTCTCCGTTTAATGTATCATTATCAAAAATGTTACCTCCTTCTACAATGCCTCCCGCAGTTCCATCTGCCAACAATTCACTAAAATCATCATCAACAGCATCTATAGGGTTCTCTGATACAAAGATGGTAACTGTGGCCGAAGCGCATACATCCGGATCCGGAACCGTATTACATACTTCATAAATTATCGTAACGCTTATATTGTTTTCTGATGATGATGGAGTATAGGATAATTCCCCTGTTTCAGGGTCAAACAAAACTACTCCGGTTGCATCTCCTCCTATTCTCGCAATAGATGTAATTCCCAGATTATTGGGATCATTATTAGGAAGGTAATCATCGTTCTCTAAAACATTGATCACTACCTCAGCCAGTGGTAAGGTGGTTCCAGAATCATCAACTGCTGTAGCCGTTAGAGGGTTAGGATCTGTTCCGTTCGGATTCCCATCATTATCACAATCCAGGAGATTCCATTCTTCCGAAGGATTCTCAGTCTGACTTGCCAGTAGAAGATCGCAAGGATCTAATGGATCTGTTGCATCAATAATTTCATCAACATTAGTTACACCATCACCGTCGCAATCCAGGGTTTCCCATTCATCAGAAGTCGCCACCGTTTGGTTAGCGAGCACAAAATCGCAGGAATCCAGAGGATCCGTTGCGTCAGATATTTCGTCACCATTGGTTACACCGTCTCCGTCGCAATCCAGATTGTTCCACTCATCACTCGTTGCAACCGTTTGGCTTGCGAGTATAAAATCACAGGAATCCAGAGGATCTGTACCGTCTGTAGCCTCATCTCCATTTGTTACGCCGTCACCATCGCAATCGGCCACTAAATAATCCCCGCCTGGTGCAAGGGTTACACTGTCTGCATTAAAGTCGCATGGATCTAACGGATCAGTTCCATCCGAAACTTCATCACTATTGGTAACTCCATCTCCATCACAATCCAGGTTGTTCCATTCATCGGTTGGCGTAACACTTTGGCTGGCCAGTAAAAATTCACAGGAGTCTAGTGGATTCGTTCCGTCTGAAACTTCATCCCCATTGGTAACCCCATCACCATCACAATCCAGGTTGTTCCAATCAATTGTTGGAGTAACTGTCTGACTTGCCAGTATAAGATCACAGGAATCTAATGGATCAGTTCCATCTGTAGCTTCATCCCCATTGGTTACGCCATCGCCATCACAATCTGCCGTTAAATAATCGCCCCCGGGAGTGAGTGTTACACTGTCCGCATTAAAGTCGCAAGGATCCAATGGATCTGTTGCATCCGAAACTTCATCACTATTGCTTACACCATCTCCATCGCAATCCAGGTTGTTCCACTCCTCACTCGGTGTAACAGTTTGACTTGCCAGTATAAAATCGCAGGAGTCCGCCGGATCGGTTTCATCTGCAAGTTCATCCTCATCAGTAACTCCATCTCCATCTGTATCCGGATCGCAGGTTGTAGTTTCCGAATCTAAATAATCTGGTGTTCCATCACCCGTGCAATCATCGTTGGTAGGATCCCCATCCCCATTGGCATCCTCATCGGGAGTGTCGAAACCATCCCCATCATCATCGAAGTCCCGGTAATTTACATCTTCAGTACCGTCTGTATCCGGCAAATCAGTTGCGGGATCTGTAATTTCATTATTTACAACAAAACCGTCATTAATATCACTGCCCTCATATCCATCATCCAAACCATCCCCATCGGTATCTGCACCTGTAAAGGCCTGATCCGGAATTCCATCAAAGTTAAAGTCGTTCCCCTCATTATTATCAGGAACCAAATCATTGTCTGTGTCTGTGTCTAAATAATCGAATTCATCTGTTCCATCCGTATTTTGTGGTGTAAGGCCACCTAAGTAAGCTGAGTTCACCCCATCATTGGAAACATAGGTTGCCTCATCATCTTCATTTGGCAAAATATAGCCACTTGTGGTCTGTGCTTCTATATTGTCGGGCAAACCATCATTATCCGAGTCAATATCGAGATGATTCGGGAAACCATCATTATCACTATCCAATGGATTGGTTAAAGGATCGTCATCATTATCGAGGTTAGGGTCTTCTTCTGTGTCCAGAAGACCGTCATTATCATCATCAAGATCTGTACTGTCTTTTACACCATCCCCATCTGTATCCGGATCGCAGGTTGTAGTCCCCGAATCTAAATAATCAGGCGTTCCATCACCGGTGCAATCGTCGTTGGTAGGATCGCCATCCCCATTTGTATCCTCATCGGGAGTATCGAAACCATCCCCATCGTCATCCAGATCGCGGTAGTTTACATCATCCTTACCATCAATATCGGGGAGGTCGGTGGCAGGATCTGTAATTTCGTCATTTACAATATATCCATCATTTACATCACTACCTTCGTAACCATCGTCCAAACCATCGCCATCGGTATCTATACCGGTAAAGGTCTGATCCGGAATCCCGTCAAAGTCAAAGTCGTTCCCCTCGTTATTATCAGGTACTAAATCATTATCTGTGTCGGCATCCAAATAATCTGGTTCATCGGTACCATCAGTATTCTCAGGAGTAATGCCCTGATCCCCGGATCCTTCATAAGAATTATCCAGGCCGTCTTTATCATCATCCATCCCTGAAGGCAGAATATAGCCGCTTGTGGTTTGTGCCTCTATATTATCCGGGAGACCATCATTATCTGAATCTATATCCCTGAAGTCGGGATTTGGGTCGTTATCGGAATTAATCGGATGTAGTCCTTCTCCTGCCCCCGGACTGCTCTCATAATGATCATCAAGTCCATTGCCATCAGAATCCGTTCCGCATGGTGGTTGAAAATCTGCAGCAGTTTGTGCTTCCATATTATCAAGGATACCATCATTATCTGAATCTATATCGCGATAGTCTGGCTGTAAATCACCATCCGTATTTACAGGAGTAAGTCCTCCACAGCTACCAGGTGTTTCCTCATAATGATCATCCAGGCCATTGCCGTCAGAATCCATGCCACAAGGAGGTTGAAAATCTGCAGTAGTCTGCGCTTCCACATTATCCAGAATACCATCGTTATCACTATCAATATCCAGATAATCAGGATAGTTATCCAAGTCTGAATCTATAGGTACCAATCCTCCGCAACTTCCCGGCGTTTCTTCATAATTATCATCCAGTCCATTGCCATCAGAATCAATCCCGCCGGGGGCAATATAGTCATCCGTGGATTGTGCTTCTACATTGTCAATAATTCCGTCATTATCCGAATCCACATCGAGGTGATTCGGAACCCCGTCATTATCAGTGTCTGTCGGATTTGTTAATGGATTATCATCCCCGTCCGTGTTTTTGTCTTCAATTGCATCTATAATACCATCATTGTCGTCATCAATATCGGTAAGGTCCTCTACGCCATCATTATCCGTATCTATATAGCTTGCTGTAAGTGCAAACTCTGCAGGAACTGTAATAAATGAAGAAGATAGCGTAAAAACCAGAATGGCAGTTATCAAGGTAATGCCAAAAGCCGCTTTACCTTGTATTTTGTTTGGGGTGATGTTATCCATAAATGATAGTTTTCAATTAAACATATCACCATGGCTTTGTAGGAAAAAAATTATGCAAGAGATAGGGCTTCTCTAAAATATCATTGCAAGATATAGTTAATATACGTAGCATCAAATGCATTTGAAAACTTAAGTTAACAAATATCTTTAAATAACCTCAAAACTCGTTAAACGTCAAATATCCCTGATCTAATTGGCGGTATGCCGGGTAATAAAAAGCCTCTAAAATTTCTGAAAGATTCATAAAACGAAGATTCTTAGCCGTTAATCGATGCAAGAGCTGAAATCAATAAAAATGCGAGACATAATCTAGATGGGATGCATGCTATTTGATGAATTGGAAGTGAATCTATAAAAACCCGCCTATTCGTAAAGAGTTATTTTATTTGCCGTATTTTTGCACAAATTTTTGCGGTGAATTTTATAAAAGAAATAGAAAAAAGAAGAACATTTGGGATTATTTCTCACCCCGATGCAGGTAAAACCACGCTTACTGAAAAATTACTGCTATTTGGGGGTGCCATTCAGGAAGCCGGAGCTGTTAAAAATAATAAGATAAAAAAAGCAGCAACCAGCGATTTCATGGAAATTGAGCGCCAGCGTGGAATTTCTGTAGCTACCTCTGTGCTGGCATTCCTGTACAAGGATAAAAAAATTAATATTCTTGATACACCAGGACATAAGGACTTTGCCGAAGACACTTTTAGAACTCTTACCGCGGTAGATAGTGTAATTGTTGTTATAGATGTTGCCAAAGGAGTGGAAGAACAGACCAAAAAATTGGTTGAAGTCTGCAGAATGCGAAACATTCCCATGATAGTGTTCATAAATAAACTGGATAGAGAAGGAAAGGACGCTTTTGACCTTTTGGATGAAGTAGAGCAGGAATTGGGACTAACCGTTACCCCACTGAGTTTTCCTATTGGGATGGGTTATGATTTTAAGGGCATTTATAATATTTACGAGAAAAACATCAATCTTTTTAGTGGAGATAGCAAAAAAAACATATCAGATGTAATTGCATTTGATGACATAAGCAGTCCTGAACTGGAGAATTATATTGGGGTATCGGCTGCTGAAACCTTGAGGGACAATATGGAGTTGGTAACCGGGGTCTATCCCCCTTTTGACAAACAAAAATATCTGGAGGGCGCTCTTCAACCTGTTTTTTTTGGTTCGGCATTGAATAATTTTGGAGTAAAAGAACTTCTGGATTGTTTTATTGAAATAGCTCCGTATCCAACATCAAAGATGGCTGAGGAACGGTTGGTTAAGGCAAATGAAAAAGAGCTTTCGGGTTTTGTATTTAAAATTCACGCAAATATGGATCCCAAACACAGGGATCGCCTGGCGTTTGTAAAAATTGTCTCAGGTATATTTGAACGCAACAAACCGTATTTGCATGTCCGGCTTAATAAAACTTTAAAGTTTTCAAGTCCAAATGCCTTCTTCGCAGAGAAAAAGGAAATTGTAGACAAGTCTTATCCCGGGGATATAGTAGGATTGCATGATACCGGCAACTTTAAAATAGGTGATACTCTGACTGAAGGTGAAATTCTTCATTATAAAGGTATCCCCAACTTTTCTCCAGAACATTTCAGGTATATTAACAATGCTGATCCGATGAAATCCAAACAATTGAACAAGGGAATCGACCAGTTAATGGATGAAGGTGTAGCACAGTTATTTACCCTGGAACTTAATGGCCGGAAAGTTATAGGCACTGTAGGTGCCCTGCAATACGAGGTAATTCAATACAGATTGGAGCATGAGTATGGTGCTAAATGCACCTATGAAAATTTTCCTGTTCACAAAGCGTGCTGGGTAGATCCTGAAGATCCTAATAATCATGAGTTTAAAGAATTTGTTAGAGTGAAACAGAAATTCCTGGCTAAGGATAAGCGCGGGCAATTAGTCTTTCTGGCTGATTCCTCATTTTCATTACAAATGACACAACAGAAGTATCCTACTGTAAAACTGCATTTTACTTCAGAATTTGAATAAACTCAGAATGCGCTTATCACTAAAAATCAAAAACCCCTGAATTATATAATTCAGGGGTTTTTGATTAAGCCTCTCCGGTTGGTCCAAAATTCAATGGAATCGGAGGTTGTTCGTAATCTTTAATAGCACCGTGAGCCTTTTCAAAACGACTTACATTGTCATTCAGGGCCTTTAAAAATTTCTTGGCGTGCTGCGGAGTCAGCACAATCCTGCTCTTCACCTTTGCCTTTGGTGCCCCGGGCATCATACTTATAAAATCTACAACAAATTCTGAAACCGAGTGATTGATTATAGCCAAATTCGAATAGATTCCTTCAGCTATTTTTTCATCCAGCTCAATATTTATCTGTTGTTGTTTCTTGCTTTTTTCTTCCATTATTCACTTCAAAAAATAATCAATATCATAAACAAAAACCCTCAATTAGAAAATTGAGGGTTAATGATTTTAAAACTTCAATTCTTCTTTGCGTGCCATTATTTCATCGTATTCCTCTTTTGAACCTACGATGATATTTTCATAATCCCTCATACCGGTACCGGCTGGAATTTTATGGCCTACAATGACATTTTCTTTCAATCCTTCCAGATAATCTATTTTACCGCTTACTGCAGCTTCATTTAAAACCTTTGTTGTTTCCTGGAACGATGCCGCGGAAATAAACGATTTGGTCTGTAATGATGCCCGGGTAATCCCCTGCAAAATTGGTGTAGCTGTTGCTGAGACTGCATCCCTGGCGGTAACCAAAGTCTTATCTGCACGCTTTAAGATTGAATTCTCATCTCTCAGTTCGCGAGCGGTTATAATCTGGCCTGCCTTAAGGTTTTCTGATTCCCCTGCATCCTCAACTACTTTCTTACCAAAAATTTCATCATTTTCTTTGATAAAGTCATCTTTGTGAACCAACTGATTTTCAAGGAAAGTGGTATCTCCGGAATCCTGAATTCGAACTTTTCGCATCATCTGGCGAACAACAACTTCAAAATGCTTATCATTAATCTTAACACCCTGAAGACGGTAAACTTCCTGTACTTCATTTACAAGATACTGTTGTACCGCAGACGGTCCTTTAATGGCAAGAATATCTTCAGGTGTTATTGAACCATCGGATAAGGGCATACCAGCCCTCACATAGTCGTTTTCCTGAACTAATATCTGGTTGGAAAGTTTTACCAAATATTTCTTAATCTCACCAAGCTTGGATTCAATGATAATCTCTCTGTTTCCTCTTTTGATCTTACCAAAAGAAACAACTCCGTCTATTTCTGTTACAACTGCAGGATTAGAAGGGTTACGAGCTTCAAAAAGTTCGGTTACCCTTGGCAAACCTCCTGTGATATCACCAGCTTTGGCTGATTTACGAGGAATTTTCACCAAAATTTTGCCTTCTTTAATCTTATCGTTGTCATCCACCATTAAGTGGGAGCCAACCGGAAGGTTATAAGAACGCAAAACTTCATCCTTGGCATTTTTTATCAATAAGGTAGGAATCAACTTTTTATTTCTGGATTCAGAAATTACCTTCTCCTGGAAACCTGTTTGTTCATCAATCTCTACCTGATACGTAATTCCCTGCTCAATATTCTCATAGGCAATCTTACCGGGAAATTCTGAAACTATGACTCCGTTGTAAGGATCCCACTGACATATGATATCCTCCTTAGAAATCTTACTGCCATTCTTTACAAAGATTTGAGAACCATAAGGTATATTGTTTGTACTAAGTGTAATTCCGGTCTTGGCATCAACAACTTTGATCTCTGAAGTTCTTGAAATTACTATATCCGCAACTTTACCTTCGGCATTCTCACCTTTGACGATTCGCAAATCTTCAATTTCTGCAACGCCATCAAATTTTGCTACAAGTTTACTCTCCTCTGAAATGTTACCTGCTATACCTCCAACGTGGAATGTACGCAATGTAAGCTGCGTTCCGGGCTCTCCAATAGACTGCGCTGCCACGACGCCAACTGCTTCACCGCGTTGTACCATTTTATTGGTAGAAAGGTTTCTTCCATAACATTTGGCACATATTCCCTTTTCAGCTTCACAAGTAAGTGCAGAACGAACTTCTACTTTATCTATTGGCGAAGCCTCAATTTTCCTGACATCGCTTTCCATTATCTGCTGTCCTGCTGTCAATAATTGTTCTTCAGTCAAAGGGTTATACACGTCATGTAAAGAAACTCTGCCTAATATGCGTTCTCCGAGAGTTTCAACGACTTCTTCATTTTTCTTTAAAGATTGAACCTCAATTCCTCTAAGCGTTCCGCAATCCTCAATATTCACTATAACGTCCTGCGAAACGTCAACCAGTCGCCTGGTAAGATATCCTGCATCGGCTGTTTTAAGAGCTGTATCCGCAAGTCCTTTACGAGCACCGTGTGTAGAGATAAAGTATTCCAAAATAGATAATCCCTCTTTAAAGTTGGAAAGAATCGGGTTTTCTATAATCTCACCCCCACCTGCAGTAGATTTCTTAGGCTTAGCCATTAATCCACGCATTCCGGTTAACTGTCTAATCTGTTCTTTTGATCCCCTGGCACCAGAATCCAACATCATATAAACCGAGTTAAATCCTTGTTGATCTTCCCGGATTCGCTTCATTGCCAACTCTGTTAACATGGCATTTGTTGAAGTCCAGACATCAATTACCTGATTGTAACGTTCATTATTGGTGATAAGGCCCATATTATAATTCATCATGATAGCATCTACCTGTTCATTGGCATCTGCAATCATGTCGTGCTTTTCCTGCGGAATTATAATATCTCCAAGGCTAAATGACAATCCTCCTTTAAAGGCAAATTCATAACCCATGGTCTTTATCAAATCAAGGAAAGAAGCTGTTGTGGGCACATCCGTTACCGCAAGAATCTTTCCGATAATATCTCGTAAAGATTTCTTGTTGAGTACATCATTAATATATCCCGCTTCTTCCGGAACAACCCTATTAAAAAGTACTCTACCAACTGTAGTTGGGATAATCTGATTTACTAATTCTCCTTCCTCGTTGAAATCTTTAGCTCTAACCTTAATTCCGGCATTCAGCTCTACTTTTCCTTCATTGAATGCAATTACTACTTCTTCATAGGAGTAAAAAGTAAGGCCTTCTCCCTTAACGGGTACTTCCTTCGTAGATTTGCGTTCTTTGGTCATATAATATAACCCCAGGACCATATCCTGTGAAGGCACGGTAATAGGTGATCCATTTGCAGGATTTAATATATTGTGAGAAGCCAGCATTAAAAGTTGTGATTCCAATATAGCTTCAGGACCCAAAGGCAGATGCACCGCCATCTGATCCCCATCAAAATCCGCATTAAACGCCGTACAAACAAGAGGGTGTAAACGAATTGCCTTCCCTTCAATCAGTTTGGGTTGAAACGCCTGTATGCCTAATCTGTGTAATGTAGGAGCCCTGTTAAGCAAGACTGGATGTCCTTTTAGGACGTTTTCTAAAATGTCCCAAACTACCGGTTCCTTTTTATCAATTATCTTTTTGGCTGATTTCACAGTTTTAACAATACCTCTTTCGATCAACTTTCTGATTACAAAAGGTTTGTATAGTTCAGCAGCCATATCTTTTGGCAGCCCGCATTCGTACAAGTTCATTTCCGGTCCAACAACAATCACGGAACGAGCAGAATAATCTACCCTTTTACCCAATAAGTTTTGACGAAAACGCCCTTGTTTTCCTTTTAAGGAATCCGAAAGCGATTTTAAAGGTCTGTTAGATTCAGTTTTTACTGCTGACGCTTTACGTGTATTATCAAAAAGAGAATCAACCGATTCCTGAAGCATTCGTTTCTCATTTCTTAGGATAACTTCAGGTGCTTTAATTTCCATTAATCGCTTTAAACGATTATTCCTTATAATTACACGCCTGTACAGGTCATTCAAATCAGAAGTCGCAAACCTGCCACCATCCAGGGGAACCAATGGACGTAGCTCCGGCGGGATAACCGGAATTACCTTCATGATCATCCATTCGGGTTTGTTATCTCTGTTATCCTGAGATTCTCTGAGTGCTTCAACCACCTGAAGTCTTTTTAAGGCTTCCGTTTTACGTTGTTTTGAAGTCTCGGTATTGGCTTTATGTCTTAAATCATAGGATAATTGTTTCAAATCAATTCGTGCCAGGAGATCAATAAGGCATTCTGCTCCCATTTTGGCAATAAATTTATTCGGATCTGAATCTTCCAAATACTGATTTTCCGGTGGAATAGAATCAAGGATATTTAAATACTCTTCTTCTGTAAGAAAATCTAATTTTTGAATTTCCTCTCCATCAGGTCCCTGAGCAATGCCGGGTTGAATTACCACATAACGCTCATAATAAATTATCATATCCAGCTTCTTGGAAGGCAATCCAAGGAGATATCCAATTTTGTTTGGAAGGGAACGGAAGTACCAAATATGCGCAACAGGTACTACTAAGTTTATATGCCCTACCCTGTCGCGACGAACTTTCTTTTCCGTTACTTCAACGCCACATCTGTCGCAAACAATTCCTCTGTATCGGATACGCTTGTATTTTCCACAAGCACATTCATAATCCTTTACCGGACCAAAAATACGTTCGCAGAACAATCCATCGCGTTCTGGTTTATGAGTTCTATAATTAATAGTTTCGGGTTTTAAAACCTCACCACGGGATTCTCCTAAAATTGATTCAGGAGAAGCCAATCCAATTGAAATTTTATCAAACCTTTTTATTGCGGTATTATCTTTTATTCTAGCCATTATAATATGGTGATGGTAAATTTATTATATCTAAAAAAACTATTATTCTTCAAGCCTAATATCCAAACCTAATCCCTTAAGTTCGTGCATTAAAACATTGAAAGATTCTGGCAAGCCAGGTTCAGGCATGGTTTCGCCTTTTACAATTGATTCGTAGGTTTTGGCTCGTCCAATCACGTCATCAGATTTTACAGTCAAAATCTCACGAAGGGTAGCAGATGCGCCATATGCCTCCAGGGCCCAAACCTCCATTTCTCCGAAACGTTGTCCACCAAATTGTGCTTTACCTCCTAAAGGCTGCTGTGTAATCAACGAGTATGGTCCAATGGAACGTGCATGCATTTTGTCATCCACCATATGTCCTAATTTTAACATATAGATTATACCTACCGTTGCGGCCTGGTCGAAGCGTTGGCCAGTTCCTCCGTCATAGAGATACGTATGGCCAAATCTTGGAATCCCGGCTTCATCTGTAAATTCGTTAATCTCATCAAGAGTCGCACCATCAAAAATTGGGGTGGCAAATTTCTTACCAAGATTTTGACCTGCCCATCCAAGAACGGTTTCATAAATCTGACCAATATTCATACGGGATGGTACACCTAATGGATTCAATACAATATCTACAGGGGTTCCATCTTCCAGGAACGGCATATCTTCATGTCTTACAATACGGGCAACAATACCTTTGTTACCATGACGCCCGGCCATTTTATCTCCTACCTTAAGTTTACGTTTTTTAGCGATATAAACTTTGGCAAGCTTCATAATACCTGCTGGTAATTCATCTCCAACAGATATGGTAAACTTATCTCTTCTAAGGTTACCCTGAAGATCGTTCAACTTAATCTTATAGTTGTGAAGCAGGTCGGCTACCAAAACATTTGTGCTCTTATCCGTAGTCCAGCTGCCCCCTACAAGGTGGGCAAAATCATCTACTGAATTAAGCATCTTCATGGTATACTTTTTACCCTTTGGTAAAACCTCTTCACCAAGATCATTTAATACTCCCTGAGAAGTTTTCCCATTGATAAGTTTAAACAATTTCTCTACCAGGATATCTTTAAGTTCCTGGAATTTCACTTCATATTCCAGTTCCAGGCTAGAAATTGCTTCCTTGTCTTCAGAACGTTTGCGCTTATCTTTAATAGATCGGGAGAACAACTTTTTATCAATAACAACTCCGCGTAATGAAGGTGAAGCTTTTAAAGATGCATCTTTTACATCCCCTGCTTTATCTCCAAAAATTGCGCGAAGCAGTTTTTCTTCCGGAGTGGGATCCGATTCGCCTTTTGGTGTAATCTTACCAATAAGAATATCCCCTGGTTTTACTTCCGCACCTATTCGTATCATCCCATATTCATCAAGGTCTTTGGTAGCCTCTTCAGAAACATTAGGAATATCATTGGTTAGTTCTTCCGCTCCTAACTTTGTATCTCTAACTTCAAGAGCATATTCATCTATGTGTATTGAAGTAAAGATATCCTCGCGGACAACTTTTTCAGAAATTACAATTGCATCTTCAAAGTTATACCCTTTCCAAGGCATAAAAGCAACTTTAAGGTTTCTACCCAAGGCCAATTCACCGCCTTCTGTAGCATATCCCTCGCAAAGTACCTGTCCTTTTTTAACCTTATCGCCCTTTTGAACAATTGGTTTAAGATTAATGCTGGTACCCTGGTTGGTTTTTCTGAATTTAACCAATTCATAAGTCTTGGAATCTTCTTCAAAACTTACCAGTTTCTCATTCTCGCTGCGTTTGTAATTAATAGTGATCTTTTTAGAATCTACATATTCAATCACTCCATCGCCTTCTGCATTTATAAGAACTCTTGAGTCTGATGCAACTTGTCTTTCCAATCCTGTACCCACAATAGGAGATTGTGGCTTCAATAAAGGAACAGCCTGGCGCATCATGTTAGAACCCATCAAAGCCCTGTTTGCATCATCATGTTCAAGGAATGGAATTAATGAAGCCGATATAGATGCAATCTGGTTAGGTGCAACGTCTGTATAATTGACTTCTTTGGGATCAACAACCGGAAAATCTCCTTCTTCCCGTGCAATAACTTTTTCCTGATCTATTGCCCCGTTATCCTTGAGTGGAATATTGGCCTGAGATATTTTCATGCCTTCTTCTTCTTCCGCACTCAGGTATACAAAATCTTTTGTGTCTACTTTTCCATTATCAACCTTGCGATATGGTGTTTCCAAGAATCCCATTGGGTTTACTTTGGCAAATACTGCGAGAGATGAAATAAGTCCAATATTCGGGCCTTCCGGAGTTTCAATCGGACAAAGCCTTCCGTAATGTGTGTAATGTACGTCACGGACTTCAAATCCAGCACGTTCTCTGGAAAGTCCCCCTGGTCCAAGTGCAGATAATCTTCTCTTGTGCGTAATTTCGGCAAGAGGATTCGTCTGATCCATGAACTGCGATAGCTGGTTTGTTCCAAAGAATGAATTTATCACAGAAGACAAGGTTTTGGCATTTATAAGGTCAATTGGCGTAAATACCTCATTGTCTCTTACGTTCATCCTTTCACGGATAGTTCGTGCCATTCGGGCCAAACCAACACCAAATTGCGATGACAATTGCTCCCCTACAGTTCTCACACGCCTGTTGGAAAGGTGGTCTATATCATCAATTTCTGCTTTCGAATTGATAAGTTCAATCAAATACTTGATAATAGTAATGATATCTTCCTTGGTAAGAACCTGCTTGTCCATACCAATGTCCAGACCAAGTTTTTTGTTCATTCTATAACGACCAACTTCACCCAGATTATAACGTTGATCAGAGAAAAACAATTTATCAATTATCCCACGGGCTGTTTCTTCATCTGGCGGTTCAGCATTTCGCAGCTGACGATAAATATGTTCAACGGCTTCCTTTTCGGAATTAGTAGGATCTTTTTGCAAAGTATTATGAATAATTGCATAATCACTTTGGGCATTGTTCTCTTTGTGAAGCAAAATGGTTTTGACATCTGCTTCCATAATTTCATCAATGTGTTCTTTTTCAAGTACGGTATCACGATCGAGTACTATTTCATTTCTCTCAATAGAAACAACTTCCCCTGTGTCTTCATCAACAAAATCCTCATGCCAGGTATTAAGCACCCTTGCTGCAAGTTTGCGTCCCAGGTATTTTTTCAACCCGGTTTTTGAAACTTTTACTTCTTCGGAGAGGTCAAAAATCTCCAGAATATCTTTATCCCTTTCAAAACCTATTGCTCTGAATAAGGTTGTGACCGGTAATTTTTTCTTTCTGTCAATGTAGGCATACATGACGCTATTGATATCCGTAGCAAATTCTATCCAGGATCCCTTAAATGGAATTACCCTGGCGGAATACAATTTAGTACCGTTTGCATGGAAAGATTGACCAAAGAAAACCCCTGGCGAACGATGCAATTGTGAAACAACTACGCGCTCCGCCCCATTAATAACGAATGTACCACTGGGCGTCATATAAGGAATAGTGCCCAAATAAACATCCTGAACAATAGTTTCAAAATCTTCGTGTTCCGGATCGGTACAATAAAGTTTTAAGCGCGCTTTTAAAGGTACGCTATACGTAAGGCCTCTTTCTATGCACTCCTGGATGGAATACCTGGGTGGGTCTATAAAGTAATCAAGAAACTCGAGTACAAATTGATTTCTTGTGTCAGTTATTGGAAAGTTTTCCATGAAGGTGTTGTACAAACCCTCATTGCCCCTTTCGTCAGATTTTGTTTCAAGTTGAAAAAAATCTTGAAATGATTTAATCTGAATGTCCAAGAAATCCGGATAGTTCGGAATGTTCTTAGCGGATGCGAAGTTTACTCTTTCAGTCTGTTTTGTGAACATCAATGGACAATATTTTGAACGTGAATATCTAAATTGGGTCGTATATTACATCATATACTAAATATTATATAAAAGGGTTTAGGTCTAGCCACCAAACAGGCGGAAAGACCTAAACCAAAACCGTATGGTTGTTGCTATTATTTAAGCTCAACTTCTGCTCCAGCTTCTTCCAATGATTTTTTGATTCCTTCAGCTTCGTCTTTAGACACACCTTCTTTTACTGCTTTCGGTGCACTATCAACGATATCTTTAGCATCTTTTAATCCCAGGCCAGTTAATTCTTTTACCAATTTAACTACTGCCAGTTTAGAGCCTCCAGCTGCTGTTAAAACAACATCAAATTCTGTTTTTTCTTCAGCGGCCTCGGCTTCACCTCCTGCGGCGGCGCCACCTGCAGCAACTGCAACAGCAGCAGCAGCGGGCTCTATGCCATACTCTTCTTTTAATATATCAGCTAACTCATTTACTTCTTTTACAGTCAGGTTAACCAATTGTTCTGCGAAATCTTTTAAATCTGCCATTTTTCTATCGTTTAATGAAATTCTTAAATTATTCTAGTTTTTAGTGCGTATTAGTTATTTTTCAGATAATGTTTTCAGGATACCTGCCAGTTTTCCACCTCCGGATTTCAATCCAGAAATAACATTCTTGGCCGGGGATTGTAACAGAGCAATAATATCGCCTATTACTTCCTCCTTTGATTTAATATTAACCAAAGTATCCAAATTCTCGTCACCTACATAAATTGCTTCTTCTACAAAAGCGCCTTTTAATAAAGGTTTGTCTGATTTTTTTCTAAAACTTTTAATAAGCTTAGCCGGCCCGTTACCAGTTTCTGAAAACATTAAAGAAGTATTTCCCTTTAACGTTTCAGGCAACTCTCCGAATTCTTTTTCAGACGCTTCCATTGCCTTTGCCAGTAAAGTATTCTTTACTACAGACAATTTTATATTTGCTTTAAAACAAGCTCTTCTTAATGCTGAGGTTGCCAATGCATCCAGTCCGGAAATATCTGCCAAATAAATCGTCGAATTATCAGCTAACTGAGCCGTCAAATCTTCAATAACGATTGCTTTTTCTTCTTTTGTCATGATTTTAAACGTTTACAGTTATACTGCTTTTGGATCTAATTGGAGACTAGGACTCATTGTACTGGACATATATATACTTTTCATATATATACCTTTTGCAGCAGCCGGTTTTAACTTATTTAAAGTATCCAGCAATTCCTGGGCATTACCGGCTATTTTATCGGCGGAAAAGGAAGCCTTTCCTATGGCCGCGTGTACTATACCCGATTTGTCTACTTTAAAATCTATCTTACCTGCCTTCACATCTGATACTGCCTTAGCCACATCCATGGTTACTGTACCTGTTTTTGGATTGGGCATTAATCCTCTGGGACCTAAAACTCGTCCTAAAGGCCCTAATTTACCCATGACACTTGGCATTGTGATGATTACATCTACGTCTGTCCAACCGCCCTTTATTTTATCCAAATACTCATCTAATCCAACAAAATCTGCTCCGGCTTCTTTCGCTTCGGCTTCTTTATCTGGTGTTACCAAAGCAAGGACCTTTACATCTTTACCGGTACCATGAGGCAATGTCACAACACCACGCACCATTTGATTGGCTTTACGCGGATCTACTCCTAACCTAACTGCGAGATCGATGCTGGCATCAAACTTCGTTTTGGTTATTTCTTTTACAAGCGCAGAAGCTTCTTCAATTGAATAGAGTTTGTCTTTCTCTATTTTGGCATAGGCTTCTTTTTGCTTTCTAGTTAATTTTGCCATGTTAAAAATTGCTTTTAAGATTTTTTAAAAAGGTCTTTTTCCTGAAACTTTCAATCCCATAGATCTGGCAGTACCTGCCACCATGGACATTGCGGATTCAACAGTAAAAGCATTGAGGTCAACCATTTTGTCCTCTGCAATACTTTTTACCTGGTCCCAGGAAACATTCCCTGATTTTACTCGGTTAGGTTCGCCAGATCCTTTCTTAATCTTAGCCGCTTCCAAAAGTTGCACTGCCGCCGGTGGTGTTTTAACAACAAAATCAAATGACTTGTCCTTATATACGGTGATAACAACAGGCAGAATTTTGCCTTGTTTGTCCTGTGTACGAGCATTAAACTGCTTACAGAACTCCATTATGTTAACGCCGGCAGCACCTAAAGCGGGTCCAACCGGTGGCGACGGATTCGCAACACCTCCCCTAACTTGTAGTTTAACTACTTTACTTACTTCTTTTGCCATTGTTTAAAATTAAATTTAAAGCGTGTTATAATTTGGAAGCAACACAACTTTTATATATGTAACAATTTTCTATACTTTTTCTACCTGCATGTAACTTAATTCCAATGGTGTTTTTCTGCCAAAAATTTTCACCATTACTTCCAGTTTTCTCTTTTCTTCATTAATTTTTTCAACTGTGCCATTAAATCCATTAAATGGTCCATCTATGACCTTAACAGTCTCCCCGATAACAAAAGGAATTGCAACACTGTCGGTACTTACAGCTAATTCGTCTACTTTCCCTAACATGCGGTTTACTTCAGACTTTCTCAATGGAACAGGATCTCCTCCTTTTGTCTCACCTAAAAAGCCAATTACATTTGTTATGGAGCGGATAATATGAATCATTTCTCCACCCAAATTGGCTTTGATCATTATATAACCCGGAAAATAAACCCGCTCTTTGTTTATCTTTTTTCCATTTCTTATCTGAACCACTTTCTCAGTTGGCACCAATACTTCTTCCAGATAATCAGCAAATCCATGGCGTTCCACTTCACTTTCTATATAGCCTTTGATCTTATTCTCCTGACCACTGACTGCTCTTACTACATACCATTTCTTTTCTAATACTTCAGACATAGGTCTCAAACTTAATTTATTAAGGCGTTAAAATAAAATTGGATAAGTTTACTAAATACGGTATCCACACCCCAGGTTGCCAAAGCAAACAATATAGAAAACACAGCCACTATAACCATGAGGTTTGATGATTCTGCCCTCGATGGTAATGTAACATTATGTCTTAATTCTTCTATGGACTCCTTTATATAAGTTAACATACCTCTTATTTTAATCCTTTAAATGCAATTATAAGCTCTATTATTCAGCTACTTAACCAGACCATTACTTAAGGTCCTTATCTCCTCAATCTTAACTCCTTGTCTGCACGGGAGGAGAGGCTCGAACTCCCGACACCTGGTTTTGGAGACCAGTGCTCTACCAACTGAGCTACACCCGTTTATATTTACACTGAAAGGTATCCCGCCAAAACGGGACACCCTTAGTGCAAAAATTATATAGTGATTAATCTAAAATCTTAGTTACCTGACCAGCACCTACAGTTCTGCCTCCTTCTCGGATAGCAAATCGTAGTCCTTCGCTTAGAGCGATAGGCTGGATAAGGTCTACAGTAATAGTTAAGTTATCACCAGGCATTACCATTTCAACACCACTTGGAAGGCTTATTGTTCCTGTAACATCCGTTGTTCTAACATAGAATTGTGGACGATAGTTATTGTGAAATGGAGTGTGACGACCACCTTCTTCTTTTTTAAGGATATAAACCTCAGCCTCGAATTTTGCGTGCGGCTTAACAGAACCTGGCTTACAAATAACCATACCTCTGCTAATTTGAGATTTTTCAATACCCCTTAATAAAATACCAACGTTATCACCTGCTTCTCCTCTGTCCAAAATTTTACGGAACATCTCAACCCCGGTAATAGTAGAGGTTAATTTTTCAGCACCCATACCAATGATTTCAACAGGGTCTCCTGTATTGGCTATTCCTGTTTCTATACGTCCTGTTGCAACAGTACCCCTACCTGTAATAGTAAACACATCTTCAACAGGCATTAAGAAATCCTTTTCAACATCTCTTTTTGGCAATTCAATCCATTCATCAACAGCAGTCATTAATTCCATAACTGTATCTACCCACTTTTGCTCACCATTTAAGGCACCCAAAGCTGAACCTGAGATAACAGGACCATTGTCACCGTCGTACTCATAGAAAGAAAGAAGTTCTCTCACTTCCATTTCAACAAGTTCCAAAAGCTCATCATCATCAACCATGTCTACTTTGTTCAGGAAAACAACGATTCTGGGAATACCTACCTGACGTCCCAATAAGATATGCTCTCTGGTTTGAGGCATTGGACCATCTGTAGCTGCAACCACCAAAATTGCTCCGTCCATTTGCGCTGCACCTGTTACCATGTTCTTAACATAATCCGCGTGACCAGGACAATCAACGTGAGCGTAGTGACGATTCGCCGTTGAGTATTCAACGTGAGAAGTATTAATTGTAATACCTCGTTCCTTTTCTTCCGGAGCGTTATCGATTGAATCGAAACTTCTCATTTCGGATAATCCTGCGTTTGCCAAAACAGATGTAATAGCAGCAGTTAATGTAGTTTTACCGTGATCAACGTGTCCAATAGTACCAATATTTAAGTGCGGTTTGGAACGATCAAAAGTTTCCTTTGCCATTTTGAATGAATTTAATCTTAGTTTATATTAGTGTATAATAATTAATGCCTAACTTATTTTGAGCCAACGACGGGAATTGAACCCGTGACCTCTTCCTTACCAAGGAAACGCTCTACCCCTGAGCTACGTCGGCTTTTGGGTCTTCAGGTTTTGTATTTTGACAATAAGGTTAAAATTAACCCCGATCATAATAGCAAACGTTAACTCAATTTCTTTGAGCGGGAGACCGGGTTCGAACCGGCGACATTCAGCTTGGAAGGCTGACGCTCTACCAACTGAGCTACTCCCGCAATTATAATTTTCAAAATTTCAACAATCCCGCTATAATATTTTAGCTCAAAACTGCAATTATTTCCAGATTGCAACTTTTTCCGGTCCCGGAATACCAAGGGCATTTTCATAAAACTGCTCTCAATAACCTGTTGTGGGGAGAGCAGGATTCGAACCTGCGAAGGTAAAACCAACAGATTTACAGTCTGTCCTCGTTGGCCGCTTGAGTATCTCCCCCTCCTTGTTTTTATGAACTTACGAGCCGATGGAGGGACTCGAACCCACGACCTGCTGATTACAAATCAGCTGCTCTAGCCAGCTGAGCTACATCGGCCTTTTAAAGCCTTTTAAAGCATAAAAAAGTCCGCTATTTCTAACGGACTGCAAATGTAGATAATTATTTTTTTAATCAAAACAATTTTACAAAAATTTTAAAGAGGTCTGGAACCTTGGTTTTTTCTTCTTTTTAACCAATTTTCTCTCCAGAGAATTGCATGCCGAATCAATCGCTTCTTCAAAAGTTTTGCATTGCTTTTTTACTACGAACTTATCCTTTGGAATATACAGTTTGATTTCTACAATTTTATTTTCCTTAACGCTGGTATTTTCAACCTTTAAATATACATCCGAAGTGACAACCCTGTCATAAAAAAGCTCGAGTTTGTCTAAACGAGATTGAACAAAATCTAGAAGCCTGGCGTCAGCATTAAAGTTGACAGCTTGCGCATTTACCTTCATAAGCAGCGTGTTTTAGATTAAACAATAGAAAAGAACATAACCCAATTTATTTCTTACTCCTTGGATGAGCAGACGCATGTACTTTCTTCAATTCGGCTATACTATTATGTGTGTAAACCTGAGTTGAAGCCAAACTGGCATGACCTAACAATTCCTTCACCGAGTTTAAATCTGCCCCTTTATTGAGAAGGTGAGTTGCGAAGGTATGCCTGAGTATATGCGGACTCTTTTTAACTTTGGAAGAGACCTTACTAAAATACCCATTAATAATTCTATATACAAGTGTTTCATAAATTTTAACCCCCGATTTGGCAAGAAATACAAAGTCCATTTCCTTAATGGACTCTAACTTCATTCTCTCATCCAAATAAATTTTAAACAAATTTATTGTCGGGTCCAGGAGCGGAACAATTCGTTCCTTGTTTCTCTTTCCCAGTACCTTCATTGTTTTTTGAGACAGCTCGATATCCTTTAATCTGAGATTGATTAGCTCTGCCCGCCTTATTCCTGTGGTGTAAAGTAATTCTATGATCAACCTGTCCCTGTATCCTTCAAATCCATCTTCAAAATGAACCTGTTGTAAAAGCAATTCCATTTCCTTTTCAGAAAAAGGTACTTCAATTTTTGCAGGAGTTTTTAGAGCCTTGTGCTTAGCCAAAGGATTAACCCGGATATTCTCAGTTTTCAACAAAAACTTATAATAAGCTTTTAATGAAGCTATTTTTCGGTTTACAGATCGGTTAGATAAACCCTGAGTGACCATCTGAACTACCCACCCTCTTATTAAATTATACTCAACCTGCTCTATTTCCTTTAAATCGTACTCCTTAATACAAAAGTTTGCAAACCCCTGAATATCTTTTTCATAGGCCTTCACCGTATTAGGTGAATAGTTCTTCTCATAAGTAAGATAGGATATAAAAGCAGCTAAAGACATATCACAAAGTTACCTTTAGTTATTTTCATAAAAAAATCCCGTCGTGATAGTTATCACAACGGGATTATGTAATGCTATAAGCTTTGTATTATATTTCTTCCTGGTCCCTTAGGCCCTGAATATACTGTGCTTTCTGTATTTGTTGTCGTCTTTCAACTGAAGGTTTGGTAAACTGCTGGCGTTTTCTCAACTGACGCATGGTACCCGTACGATCGAACTTTCGCTTAAAACGCTTTAAAGCTCTGTCTATATTTTCTCCTTCTTTTACTGGTATTATCAACATAGGCTACAACCTCCTTTCTTTAAATATTTTCGAGTGCAAATATAGAATGAATAAATTAAATGGTAACAAATTATTTTAAAATATTCTTCGCTATAACTACTTTTTGTATTTCAGTAGTACCTTCTCCTATTGTACAAAGCTTGGAATCCCTGTAGAATTTTTCTACCGGAAAATCCTTGGTATATCCATAACCCCCATGAATTTGAACAGCTTCATTGGCTACTTTAACACATACCTCAGAGGCATACATTTTGGCCATTGCACTCATTTTAGTCATTTGGCGACCCTCATTTTTCAAAAATGCGGCCTTATGAATTAATAATTCAGAGGCTTCTATTTCTGTAGCCATGTCCGCCAGTTTAAATGAAATTCCCTGAAATGAACTAATAGGCTTGCCGAATTGCACACGTTCCTTGGAATACTTTACAGCAGCTTCATAGGCGCCTTTGGCTATCCCAAGAGATAAGGCCCCAATTGATATCCGACCCCCGTCTAAAACTTTCATGGATTGTACAAAGCCGTCCCCAACTTCACCAAGTCTCTGGCAATCAGGTATCCGGCAATTATTCATAATTAATTCAGCCGTCTCACTGGCACGCATGCCTAATTTATCCTCTTTCTTCCCACTGGAAAAGCCCGATGTCCCTTTTTCAATAACAAAAGCTGTCATCCCATGACTATCACCTTTCTCTCCTGTTCTTGCAATAACCACGGCGATATCTCCACTAATACCATGAGTTATAAAATTCTTTGCCCCGTTCAGAATCCAATCATCCCCATCTTTGACAGCCGTTGTACTCATCCCTCCGGCATCTGAACCCGTGTTATGTTCTGTTAGGCCCCAGGCACCAATCCACTCGCCAGTAGCGAGCTTCGGAATCCACTTTTGTTTTTGCGCATCGTTTGCAAAAGATAAAATATGATTCGTACATAATGAATTATGAGCAGCTATAGAAAGTCCAATTGATGGATCGACTTTTGAAATCTCTTCTATGATGGCAATATATTCATGATAGCCCAAACCCGCTCCACCTAAATCATGAGGCACCAATACGCCCATAAAACCATATTTCCCGGCCTTTTTTAAAAGATCAGCAGGAAAAAACTGAGCCTCGTCCCACTCCATGATGTGCGGCCTGATATACTGTTCAGCAAATTTCCTTGCAGACTCGGCTACATGGTGTTGCGTCTCAGAATAATCAAAACTAATAATGGGCACTGTATCTGTAGTCATTATTGCAATTTTTTAGAGCGACAAATATAATTTAATTCTATCAATCTTTTTTGCCGGGAAATCGTCAATTTTTATTAATTCATCAAAAGATCTTATAATCCCCACACTATCTCTGTAACTAACTATTTGAATTGCAAGGCTTTGATTGATATAAATCAGATTTTCCATCTCTTTTCCGGTAGCCGTGTTTATATTGATCTTTTCAATTTCGGGTGGCTGCTTAACACTAAATTTTTCCAGTATTCTTAAAACAACTTCTTCCTCCAGACCATATACATCATATAGTTGTTCGTTTACCATAAAGCCGCCCAACCTGTTTCTGAACTTTATAATCCTTGCAGATAATTTATCGCCGATTCCATAAATGACCTTAAGTTCCTCTGCTTTAGCCTGGTTTAAGTCTTCTAGGTGAGGATTTGCTGCTACCGACTTTTCCTGACTAATTCTTTTTTTGTTTTCTGATTGATTAGCCCATTCCGGGAATAAAAATAATGGCTCTATACTGCGCAGTAAGGAATCTGAAACAAGGGTAACCCTTTGAAATTCATTTGCGGAAGAAACCCATCTGTTTTCAGATCTGAATAGATGTAGTCTATCTATCTCATCATTAGACATGCCAAGAGCATAACCTTTGTAATCAGACAAAAAGTTTGGATTGAATGGGTATATCTTAGGTGATTCATCTGCTTTACTTTGCGCCTTTATTGAATCCAATAATTTTTGAACTTTGGTGTCCAATACAAAATTAACCTCCGGGGCATAAAAAAATTCATTACTGATCATCGTATAAACCAGTTGTAAACTGAAAATTACAAGCAATAAATAGAAAATCCCACTTCGTTCCTGTTTATTGAACTTAAAGTGGGATTTTAAATTTTTCAAGAATCTTTTTATTTTCTTATGCCTTTTATATCCATTATATATTTGTTGAGTTCTTCTTTTACCCTGGGAAATAAAAACAGTAAGCCTATCATATTCGGAAAAACCAATGCGAGGATCATAGCATCTGAAAATTTAATAACAGCATCTAAAGTAGCTCCGGCACCTATTACAACAAATAATAAAAATAACACCTTGTATACAACATCTGCATATTTACCCCGGCCAAAAAGGAACTTCCAGGATTGAAGGCCGTAATAAGACCACGAAATCATGGTTGAAAATGCAAAGAGTATAATTGCAATTGTCAGGATATATCTGAATCCGGGAATTACTGAATCATAAGCCATTGAAGTTAAATCAACGCCTCCAACATAATTGCCCGTTTCAGTAATTAAAACAGTGCTATTTACAGCATTGCCATATTCGAAGGCACCGGCATCCATATTAAAGAAAATAATTACCAATGCGGTCATGGTGCAAATAACCACAGTATCAATAAACGGCTCTAAAAGAGCAACAACTCCTTCACTGGCCGGATATTTTGTTTTCACTGCTGAATGCGCTATTGCTGCCGAACCTGCGCCTGCTTCATTAGAAAAAGCAGCCCTCTGGAAGCCTACAATAATGACACCCAGAATACCCCCTAAGCCGGCCATTGGAGTAAAGGCACCATTAAATATCATTGCAAATGCTTCACCTATATATTTAATATTGGCAAAAATTATGACCAGAGAAGCCAAAACATAAATTACGGCCATAAAAGGCACAATTTTCTCTGTTACACTGGCAATCTTTTTTATTCCCCCAATGATTACAATACCAACAAGAAATGCAAGGATAACCCCAATAATTACTCCGGTAGCACCCCCTTGCAAATTCAACATTGTTGTAAGTTGTACAGCTGCCTGATTTGACTGAAATGCGTTGCCACCTCCAAAAGAAGCACCTACGCATAGGATGGCAAATACAATCCCCAAAACTTTCCCTAATCCGCTAAATCCCTGTTGTTTTAAACCTCTTGATAAGTAATACATGGGACCTCCATAAACCGTTCCGTCTGCTCCTACATCCCTGTATTTAACTCCTAGCGTGCATTCTACAAATTTTGTAGACATCCCGATTAAACCACAAACAATCATCCAAAATGTGGCTCCGGGCCCTCCAAGCGCAATGGCTACGGCTACTCCGGCAATATTACCCAGACCTACCGTACCTGATACTGCTGTGGCCAAAGCCTGAAAATGACTTACTTCACCTTCTTTGCTTTCGTCCCCGATTGTATCAACAAGGTCGCCATCAACAATATTTAATTCTGCTTTCTCTACGCTGTGATGATCTAATTCATCATACTTACCGCGCACGGTATTTATAGCCAGACCAAATTTTGTGATATTTGGAAATTTAAAATATACCGTAAAAAAGGTGGCACCAATTATCAATAGCATTAGAACTATTGGCAAGTTATATCCGGCTATAGGAATTGATGTAAGAACAAAACCCTCCCACCAAACTGCTACTGGCATAAAAGCATCATTTACTTTTTCGTCTAGGCCTTTATCCTGAGCAAAAGTCAGCATTGGCAGAAATATGGTAAAAATTGAAAGAAGTTTGTACTTCATAATAGTTTTTTTGGTTTTATCTGGACTGTTCGGCCGGCAATATCCTAAAAATTAGTAACACTAAAAAATATAATTATTTATTGAAGTTTAGGTAATATGAAACATTTCATTGAGCTTTTTAATCTGTTCCGGTCTTCCTAAAACAATTACTTTGCTTTTCGGCTCCAGGGGCAAATCGGCTTCAGGGTTGATTATGTAATTACCACCTGGATCTATGTAACCAATGATGGTACAACCTGTTTTCCTCCGCAGATCAAGGTCCCTTAAGGAATTGCATTCCATCTGATCTGCAAAATCTTCAATTGCAACTTCTTCCAGGTTGGTTGTATTTTCTCCCTCGGTAGATAATTTGTCCATAAATGTTATTAAATCTGGTATTACAACCAGGGAGGCCATATGATCACCTCCAATTTTATCTGGCATAATAACCTTGTCGGCCCCTGCTAATTTCAATTTTTTTTGGGATGTTACATGAGAGGCTCTGCTAATGATAAACAATTTTTGATTTAACTGTCTGGCCGATAACACAACAAATAAATTTGCTGCATCATCCGGCAATGTAACTATTAAGTATTGTGCATCCTTTAAACCGGCAGATAATAAAGTTTCATCCTCATTGGCATCGCCCTCAACAAATAAGACATCTTCTTCATACCTGTTTATAATATCTTTGTCGTTTTCAATGACAACAAAAGGTTTTTTGTATGCCTTAAGACGTTCCACTGCTTGCATTCCGTTACGTCCATAACCACAGACAATAACATGATTGGATAAACCTTTAATCATTTTTTTCACCTTTTTTGTTTTAAGTAGCTGTAACTGATTTTTGCTGAATAAATATTCTGTAATCACAGAAATGGCATAAGCAAATATAAAGACACTGGATATTATTAAAAAAATCGTAAATATTTTACCTTCTGCTTGCATCGGCCCAACTTCAGTAAATCCAACAGTGGTAACCGTAATTATAGTCATATAAACGGCATTCAACCAGGATAATCCGGATATAAAATGATATCCGAGGGTACCTGCCAGCAATACTGTTAACATCAGCCCAACTGCAATGTAAATTTTGGAGCGAAAGAGTCTTATCATAGCTAAAGATCAAAAACCGAATGCCTCTTGGTGTAGATCAAATCCTTTATTCTCAGCCAAAATGCTAAAAACAGGTATAATGCGAAACCAAAGCCCAAAGTTACAAAGGTCAGGTAGATAAAAGTGGTTCTTACCACACGTGCCCTGATACCAAGACTCTCTGCAATCCGTCTGCAAACTTCAAAACCTCGTTTTTGAAAATAATATAAAAGGCGATAGAAAATATTCATTTTTTAAAAATACTATTTTCCTTTTAATAAACTATCTCCAACAACACATTCCATACATCTGTTTTTTGTACAATATGAATTGTAAAGCTGCAGCAAAGCCTGACTATTCATAGCGTTGCCACACCTCACTCCAAAATTTTTAAATTTTCTGGTAA
The DNA here is from genome assembly GCF_000382125.1 of Eudoraea adriatica DSM 19308. Taxonomy (GTDB): domain Bacteria; phylum Bacteroidota; class Bacteroidia; order Flavobacteriales; family Flavobacteriaceae; genus Eudoraea; species Eudoraea adriatica. The sequence goes on along the minus strand of NZ_KB907554.1, from coordinate 70,936 downwards.
TCTTATTGTCCTCCCTATTTAGCTTGTGCAGTAATGAAATTATTTTTGCACTTACATCAATGCCCTGCCATTTGGAATAACAAAAAATCAGCGGTAGTATCGTATTAATAAGCAAAAGATTTATAAAACTCTTTGTTAGCTTATTTTCTCTTTTGGGAGACAATTTCCCAAATACATAATGGGTTTTCCAATAGGTGCCGGCCGATATGCTAAAAATTTCATAAAAGTGATCAACTTCTTTTGTCGTAATTATTTTACCAAATAATTGAGGCTGCCTGCCGTATAAATTAGCTAGTTGTGATAAACGGATAGTAGGAAAGTTCACAGGGCGTAATCTAAAAAACGACGGGCATTGAACACTATTCTCTCTAATGTTGTATTTATTCCTTAAAAAAGAATATTCGCTTTGCATTTGAATTAAAAACTTATCCGTAGACGAGGCATTATTCAATAGCCCTGATAATCCAAACAGCAAACTCTCCAACTGAAAAACATTGTGGGTTAACTTACGGACTATATCAAATTCCATGGCCTTGCCAAGGCTTAAAAAAGCATCGCCGTTTAACTTTAGTCCGAAGTTTTTCAATAAGAGTAAGAAAAGTACTTTTTCCCAATTGTTGTTTGTTTCTACCAGCAAGCTGTTTATTTCATTGGATTTTTCTTCCAGCCTCTCAATGTAAAGTCGTTCCAGCCAAATTGAAAATTTAAAATCATTCGTCAGGCTTATCTCCTTCTCACAATTAATAAACTTAGCTTTCCTTGAACCGAAGAGATTATAATAATTGGTAAGAATGGTCAAGGGTATATAATTAATAAGTTCAAGTGCAGGTATTTCTTCCTTGTTTTTCCTGTATACCACGGCATCTGCTTCCCAGACCACATGTAATATAACATTGTCATAGTTGGTATCTGTATGGTGCTGGTGTACATACCAATCCGAAGATTTTACATGAATTTCTACATTTCCAAACCAAAGTTGTCCGTCAATTTCTAATTTTGCGTGAAGAAAATCAGGTCCTGCATCATGATTATGAATTCCAAGCGATATAATTTGAAGTGATTTACGTCTGGAAGTATATAGATTGGATAATGGAATTTTTCCATTTTTCCAGATGTAATGAAGGAGGTCTTCGCGCATGCTCCTAAACTAAAAAAACCCACTGAATGTGGGTTGCAGCATCAAAACTTTAAGATAATCAGATTATATCTCCATTCCATTCCAATATACCCCCCATGAGGTTGTAGGCATTGGGAATGCCAATACTATTCATTATGGCACATGCCTGACGACTTCGCTGACCAGATCTGCAGTATACATAGTAATTTTTAGATTTATCTAATTTCTTCAATTCCTCCAAAAATTCTGGCCCCAGATAGATATTTAGATTGATTGCATCCGGAATTTGACCCTGATCTACTTCTTCCGGGGTTCTTACATCCAAAATAAAAGCGTTGTTGTCTTTCTCCAGTTTCTCAACCCATTCATCCTGTAATAAATCTGCCATTTTTATTTTTAATTTCTTTTTGGGCGAAGGTACAAACTCCTTTAGTTTTCACAAACATTTATCACTTGCGCGATTTTATTGAACAACCAATAGCCCGGGTAGTGGTTAATGGTATTTCCTCTCCGCTTAACATGGCATCTACGGCATTTTCAACATACCTGGTCTTAACCGAAGAGGCATCGGAATAGTTGTCATCAATTGTACCGATATAGCGTACTACATTTCCATTTTTGGTTTTTTCGAGCAAATATACATGGGGCGTTTTAGTTGCGCCATATTGCGGAAATATCTCCTGTTTTTCATCAACTAAATAGGGAAAAGTGAACCCTTTCTCCATTGCTCTTTTTTTCATGTGCTGAACATCATCTGCCGGCTGCAAATCGGGGTCATTGGGATTTATGGCAATTACGGGAACCCCTTTGGTCTTATATTTTTTATCCAGAGCAATAATCCTGTCTTCATAGGCAATTGAATATGGACAGGTATTGCAAGTAAAAATCACCAAATACCCTTTTGCATCTTTGAAATCGGCCAGAGAGACCTTTTTTCCATTAATATCAGGGAGACTGAAATCGGTTGCATAATCCCCTATACCATAACCTTTGTCAATTTCTTTAAGGGTACCGTTGTGACTCAAAAAACTCGCTAATAAAACTAAATTGGCTAATAGATATTTCATACTTACTTAATTTTGGAATTCTTGTAATTCTTTGTTCAGCATATCGTAAGTAAAGGTCTGTTCATAGAACTTCCTTTTATTACGACTATAGATTAATGTCGCCGGAATTGCCCCAGACCAGTCCTTGTCTATTTTTGGAATCCAGCTATTCTGATCCGGGTCATCTAAAACCACGACTTCCGCTTTAAGGTTTTTGTTCTTTATAAAAGGAATTAATTTTGTCTTCCACATAGAAGGCATATCAAGACTAACCAGAATCACCTTCCAGTTGTGGGCCTCCCCTTCCCGGTTGATTTTTTCAAAATAGGGTAATTCCTTGATGCAGGGTGCGCACCAGGTTGCCCAGAAATTTATAATATAAATTTTATCATCCTTTTTATTTAACAGCGGTTCCAATTCATCAAATTTATAGACAGGGATACCCAGGCTATCTGCCGGAGCTAGTTCGGTTTCAACGAATTCTGAATTTGCAGATGTCGCTTTCTCACGCTCTTTGAAATCACATCCCGCTAAAACCAGAATACATAATAAAAGGACTGACCGAATCATTAGGGTTACTGCTTTTCAACTAAAATTAGGCAACATTAGATAAGGCATAATAAATTTAACAAAATTTTATCTGTAATGGTGTGGCAGATGCAAATTGAATTATTACATTTGTATATACAAATATTGTAAGTACATGAATGTTGAGGCTATTATAAAAACCGATAAAAAGATTCCGTTAAGAAGCAGGACTATTATCCACTTAATGCTGATTCATAATAAAGTGTCCGAACATATCTCACACGCGCTAAAACCATATGGAATATCAATTCAACAATTTAATGTTTTGCGCATACTTAGGGGCCAGCAAGGTAAACCAGCCAATCTGTCTACCCTAAACGAGAGAATGGTCAGTAAAATGAGTAATACGACCCGTTTAGTGGATAAACTTTTAAAGAAAGGTTACGCGAACAGAATTGTATGTATCTCTAACCGGCGCAAGGTAGAGATTACTATAACCGATGAAGGACTGGAAGTTTTATCTGACATGGATAGTGCAATGAAAAAGGCTGAAAAAGATTTGTTAGCCAATTTAACCGACTTAGAATTGAAACAATTAAATCACTTATTCAACAAATTTTAATTACACTTATGAACGATTACCTGGAAAGCCTTAACTGGCGATACGCAACAAAAAAATTTAATAGCGAAAAACAAATATCTGATGCAGATTTAAATGCTTTGTTAGAAGCTATTCGTTTGAGTCCTTCTTCCTATGGACTTCAGCCCTATCATGTGTTTATCATCAAGGATAAAGAATTAAGGGAAAAATTAAAAGCGGCCTCATGGGGTCAACCACAAATCACAGACTCGTCTTGTTTAATTGTCTTTGCAAATAATACGAGCTTTGATTCGGACCTCATCGATAATTATTTAGCGAATATCAGCAACACAAGGGACATCGATTTAAATAATTTGCAGGGGTATGGAGATTTTATGAAATCTAAATTACTTGATCTCCCGGACAACATTAAAGAGAACTGGAGTGCAAGACAAACCTATTTGGCCTTAGGAAATTTACTCTCAGCGGCGGCAAACCTAAAGATTGATGCCTGCCCTATGGAAGGTTTTGAAGCCGAAGTATACAATGAACTATTAGGTTTAAATGATAAAGGATTGAATACTTCTGTTGTAGCCGCAATTGGTTATCGAGCTGAAGAAGATGATACCCAACATTACAAAAAAGTCAGACAGTCAAAAGATTTATTATTCACACATATATAGAACCTTAATTTTAAAACAGTAATTAAACAAAGTAAATTTAGAAACATGAAAAAAAATGTATTAAGTCTGGCACTGGCCATAGTATTTGGGGCAACAGCGGTTGCAAACACTTCAATCAATGAAGAAAAGAAAGAAGTAAAAGCCAATGAAAGTAAGGTTACCTGGAAAGCTTATAAAGTAACAGGGTCTCATACCGGAACTGTAAACCTTAAATCCGGTGCACTAATGTTCGATGAAGGCAAACTTACGGGTGGAGAATTCGAAGTAGATATGACATCTTTGATCTCAACGGATCTTGAAGGAGAATACAAAGGAAAATTAGAAGGACATCTTAAGTCTGATGATTTCTTTGGTGTTGAGAATCACCCATCCTCTACATTGGTTTTTACAAATGTTAAGTCCAGTGGAAAAAATTCTTACGAAGTTAAAGGTGATCTTACTATTAAAGGTGTAACAAAGCCGGTTACCTTTGATGTATCTGTTTATGGAAGCAAGGCAACTGCGACTTTAAAAGTAGACCGGGCCCAATACAATGTTAAATATGGCTCAGGTAGTTTCTTTGATGACCTGGGTGATAAAACAATCTATGATGAATTTGATCTTGTAGTAGATTTGGAATTCTAAGAAAGTTTAAACTGATATCAAATCCTGAATATGATCATATTCAGGATTTTTTATTTAATGGCATCCCATACTGCTATTGCCTGACTTGAAATATTTTCTTCAGGACTGGCCTATCCTATTTATCGCCTGTTTCATCTGCAGGGTATTGTCATTGATTGTATCCTTCCATGTAAGCTATCAGTATAAATGCTTTTATTCCGTCTGATTCTCCCTGCGAGAAATTTTTATCTATATATAAAATCAGTGAAATTAGTCCTAAACCTTTATTTTTGAATAAAAATAAAAAATGACATTTAAGGCATCCTCTAGCTTAGCTGGTACGTTAGTTTTTTTTCTGCTTATTTTAAGTAGTTGTGGCTCCGAATTGGAATATTCCATAAAATCAACCATAAACCCTTACAAGATATCGCCATTAACCGCTCTTTTGGAAATTGAAACAGAAAAACCCTGTAATGTTACCATTAAGGTGCTGGGTGAGATTCCTGTAGAACAAACTTTCAATCATAACGCCACCAAGCTGGAGATTCCGGTAGTTGGTTTATACCCAAATACTTTAAATAATGTGGTAGTTACGCTGGCATACGAAGAGGGGCGGGTGATAGATACCATTCAATTGAAAACAGAAAATACTCCAAGTCATTTTCCAGATATTACCATAAACAAGCTAAACAGGGATGAAATGGAACAGGGCATGCACGCCTGTGACCTTCATTTTGCAAACAATGGCAAATTCAATTCCGGTCCTATTATTTTTGATGACCAGGGCCAGGTCAGATGGTATCTTGATCTGAGTTTTGCCGGTAAAATGGTTAGCCCGTTTCATAGACTTAAGGACGGAACAATAATAATGGTTAGCAGGCATACTATTTATGAATTTGACATGTTGGGCAAACCTTTAAAAGAAACTAATATAAATGCAAATTATGGCATGCACCATGATGTGGTTGTGTTGCCCGACGGAAATTTATTAGCATGTGTTGGAATTAGAGGACAATTTATAAGCCTGGATGGCAAAAAGGTTAAATCTGATAGTGATTATATCGTTGCAATTGACCGTAAAAGTTCCAAAATTTTGCGGGTATGGGATTTAGCCAAAAATTTAGATGTGAGCAGAAATGATCTTAATTTTTTTAAACCGGGAGATTGGTTACACATGAATGGGTTAGCTTTTAACCCAAGTGATAATTCAATTATTGTATCCGGGAAAAACCAGGGATTAATAAAAATATCATGGAATGACAGTCTGGAATGGATACTGGCACCACATAAAGGTTGGGGGAAATCTGGCCGTGACGGAGTCGGTTTCGAAACCAAACCATATTTACTAACCGCTGTTGATGCCGAAGGGAAACCATACCGGAGAGGCGTTCAGGAGGGTAATGAAAGTGCTGATGATTTTGACTTTCCATGGGGATTGCATGCACCAATGCTATTACCCAATGGCAATGTTATGGTATTTGACAACGGCATCCTGAGGCATTTTGAAGATAACGTCCACTATTCCCGTGCGGTTGAATATAAGATAAATGAAAAGGATAAAACGGTAGAACAAGTATGGCAATATGGTAAGGAAAGAGGGGAGGAATTTTTCTCTACTATTGTTAGTGACGTAGACTATCTGTACAATTCAAATAATGTTCTGGTAACTGCAGGTTATCTGAAAAAAGGAACAAAATTATCCGCTAAAATCGTTGAAGTAGACTATAAGACCGGGAAAGAGGTTTTTGAAGCTACACTGGATTTGAAAAGTGAAAATGGCAACAATACTGCTTCCTGGGGTCAAACAGATATTTTATACAGATCAGAACGCATGGAACTTAAATATTGAGAATTCCTATTACTAAAGGCACTTAAGGGAATCTTTAAATTTGATTCTATATTTCCCTGAAATTGATTTGTAATTATAAAATTCCTTTCTATATTTGACTCAATGAACTTTGGAATAGTAAATACATGGTGGTGGAATATCTTACGTTTAATGTCGTGAGCTAAGCACCATTGTAGTATTACTATACGAAAAGGCTTGTCAATCACGACAAGCCTTTTTGATTTTTCAGTATTAGTAAATTTTAATTTTTTCAGAATATGGCATATGAACTCAAAACATATTACAAAAAGATTCTCGCGGATACCATAACCCCGGTTAGCGTATATCTTAAAATTCGTGATAAGTTTCCTAATAGTATCCTTTTGGAAAGCAGTGATTACAGGGCAAACGACAATACATTCTCCTATATCTGTTGCAATCCAATGGCTTCTATTAAAATAAAGGATGAAAAAATTACGCAGCTGTTCCCTGATAAATCCGTCAGGGAAATAGCCATAAACGATAAGACGGATGTAGTGGATATAATACATGAATTCAGTCAAAAGTTCAAAACAGAAACCAATGGCTTCAAGTTTATAAACAATGGGTTATTTGGATACATGTCCTATGATGCTGTGAGATACTTTGAAGATATCTCAATTTCAAAAAAAGACGGGGCCCTGGACATTCCTGATATTTATTATGCTGTTTACCAAAACATAATTGCTATTAATCATTTTAAGAATGAGGCCTACATATTTGCCCATTGCTATGACACGGACAATAATATTTCTGAAATTGAACAACTGCTTAGTATAAGAAATTTTGCATCCTACAATTTTAGAAAGGAGGGTTCGGCTTCATCCAACTTAAATGATGAAGATTATAAAGAACATGTGGCACTGGCCAAAAAACATTGTAAAAGGGGCGATGTTTTTCAATTGGTCCTTTCGAGAAGGTTTTCACAAGGGTTTAAAGGAGATGAATTTAATGTTTACCGGGCACTGCGTTCTATTAACCCATCTCCATATCTGTTTTATTTTGACTATGGTGATTTTAAAATCTTTGGCAGCTCCCCGGAAGCTCAATTAATAGTTAAAGATGGAAAGGCAGAAATACATCCAATTGCCGGTACTTTTAAAAGAACAGGTAATGATGAAGAAGATGCTCTACTGGCCAAAAAACTGACGGAAGATGAAAAGGAAAATAGCGAACACGTTATGCTGGTAGACCTTGCTCGTAATGATCTGAGCAGACATGGGAATATGGTAAGTGTTGAAAATTACAGGGAGGTACAATTCTTTTCACATGTTATTCATCTCGTTTCAAAAGTTACCGGGCAAAAGAAAAAAGAAACTCCTACTATGAAAGTGGTGGCAGACACATTCCCTGCAGGCACCCTCAGTGGTGCTCCCAAACATATGGCAATGCAACTCATAGAAAAGTATGAGACCACCAATAGGGATTATTATGGTGGTGCGATCGGCTTTATGGATTTTAACGGGGATTTTAATCACGCTATTATGATCCGGACCTTCTTAAGTAAGAATCACCAACTTCACTTTCAGGCAGGAGCAGGATTGGTAGCTGCCTCCGAGCCGGAAAAGGAGCTACAGGAAACATATAATAAATTGGGAGCTCTTAACAAAGCTTTGGATATTGCAGAAACTATCTGAGAAGGATAATAAGTAAGACATGAACAGAATATTGGTAATAGATAACTACGATAGCTTTACATATAACCTGGTGCATTATCTGGAAGATTTGGGTTGTGAAGTGGTTGTTAAGCGCAATGACCAGCTAAAGTTGGAGGAAGTAGACGAATTTGAGAAAATAGTACTTTCCCCAGGTCCGGGAATCCCTGATGAAGCTGGGCTTCTTAAAGAAATTATTGCAAAATATGCCCCAACAAAAAGCATATTCGGAGTTTGTCTTGGACAACAGGCAATTGGTGAAGTTTATGGTGGTAAATTGATAAATTTAGACGAAGTATATCATGGGGTGGCTACAAAAATCAACCTTGAAAATAAAGAACCTTTATTTGAAGGGCTGCCCGGAGAAATTGTAGTAGGCAGATATCATTCCTGGGTTGTTGATCCGGAACTGCCTGATGTCCTTGAGGCCACTTCATTCGATGAGAATGGACAATTGATGTCTTTGAGGCATAAAACTTATAATGTTTGTGCTGTTCAATTTCATCCGGAATCGGTACTAACCCCGGACGGTAAGCAAATTCTTAAAAATTGGCTGAAAAACTAATTAAACCATCTGTGATTCACTGTAAATTTAACTCAAATGAAAGCGATTCTAAATAAATTAATCAATCATGACATTCTCTCAAAAGAGGATGCCAGGCAGGTATTGGTAAATATCGCAAAAGGCACTTATAACAACAGTCAGATTGCGGCATTTCTAACGGTGTACATGATGCGGAGCATTACCATTGAAGAATTAGAAGGGTTCAGGGACGCACTCTTAGAGTTATGTCTTGCCATAGATTTATCTGAATACAATCCTATTGATTTATGTGGCACAGGAGGTGATGGCAAGGATACATTTAATATTTCTACTCTGGCTTCCTTTGTTACCGCAGGAGCCGGCATTAAAGTCACCAAACATGGCAATTACGGAGTATCTTCTACCTGTGGGAGCAGTAATGTTATGGAATTTTTAGGTGTAAAATTCAGTAATGATCCGGATTTTCTAAGAAAATCAATAGACGAAGCGGGGATTTGCGTATTACACGCCCCATTGTTTCATCCTGCCATGAAAAATGTGGCCCCTATACGCCGGGAGCTCGCAGTGAAGACTTTTTTCAACATGCTCGGGCCCATGGTGAATCCTGCTTTTCCTAAAAATCAAATAGTTGGTGTTTTTAATTTGGAATTAGCACGAATGTATGGATACCTGTATCAGAATACGGATAAAAAATATACAGTGCTCCACGCCCTTGACGGCTACGATGAGATTTCATTGACAGGCAGCACTAAAACTATTTCAAATAATACTGAGGCTATTCTAAATCCTTCAGATTTCGGAGTAGAAATTGTTGAGCAAAGTGAAATCGCAGGAGGTGAAAGTATTGACCAGTCTGCGCAGATATTTATGGATATTTTGCAGGGCAAGGGTACAGAAGCACAAAACAATGTGGTCTGTGCAAATGCCGGAGTAGCTATTGCCACAGTTTTAGATATAAGTCCGAAACAAGGTTTTGAAAAAGCAAAAGAATCTCTCCTAAACAAAAATGGCCTGAAAGCCTTAAGAAAACTTCAGCAATTAAGCACCTGATGGATATATTAGAAAAAATAATTACTGATAAAAAAAGAGAATTACAACTTAAAAAAACTGTAATTCCCCTTATGCAATTAGAGAATTCTTACCTCTTCCAGCGGAAACCATTATCCCTGTCTAAGCGATTGCGGAATAGTGAATCCGGGATTATTGCCGAGCACAAAAGGAGGTCTCCTTCTAAATCTGTGATCAATCAAAATTCGAGTGTTCAGGATATTGCTATAGGATACATGAATGCAGGTGCTTGCGGCATGTCTGTATTAACAGATGCGAAGTATTTTGGTGGCTCCCTTGATGATTTGCTATTGGCCAGGGCAGCCGTTGATTTTCCGCTGTTGCGAAAGGAATTTATTGTAGACGAATACCAGGTCATAGAAGCACGTGCCTATGGAGCTGATACTATTTTACTTATCGGCGCTATTTTGACCAGAAAACAAATAAAGCTTTTGTCAGAATTAGCAAAAAGCCTGGGTATGGATGTTTTACTGGAAGTGCATAATGAAGAGGAATTAGTTAATTCATTGATGCCAAGTTTGGATATGTTAGGAGTAAATAATCGCAACCTAAAAACCTTTGAAGTAAGCTTAGAAACCAGTGTTTCGCTATCGCAACATATCCCTCAGGAATTTGTAAAGGTATCAGAAAGTGGTATCAGCTCTGTTTCTGCGATTAAAATGCTGAGAGAACTGGGGTACCAGGGTTTCCTGGTTGGTGAAAACTTTATGAAAACAGAGAACCCGGGTGAGAGTGCCAGGGAATTTATAAACCAAATGGCGAGATGAAATTGAAGATCTGTGGAATGAACCACAATATAGCGGAGGTTGCAAAATTACAGCCCGATCTCCTTGGGTTTATATTTTGGGAGCCTTCCAAACGCTTTTTTGACGGAACTATTCCCGAATTACCTGAAACAATTTGTAAAGTTGGGGTATTTGTTGATGCGAATACCAATATAATTTCGGATCGCACCAGAGAATTTGCATTAAATGCGATACAATTGCATGGGAATGAATCTCCAGAATTCTGTGCAAATCTAAAAGTGCAATTTGAAAAACAAAATAGAAGGATTGATATCATCAAGGTATTTAGCATAAAGGACAGCTTTGATTTTTCACAACTTGATGCATACGAGCAGTCGGCTGATTTCTTTTTGTTTGATACAAAGGGTAAATTACCCGGTGGCAATGGATATCAGTTTAATTGGGAAGTCCTAAAGGGATATCCATCAAAAAAGCCGTATTTCCTTAGTGGTGGAATAGGACCTGAGGAACTCGATAGTGTTTTGGAATTTCTTCAAAAAGAAGAATCTAAATTTTGCTACGCTATTGATGTCAACAGCAAATTTGAAAAATCTCCTGGCCTTAAGGATATAGATAAATTAAAGGAATTCAAGAATCGTTTGTTAGAAACCAACTCATCATAAATATTGAAATATGACTTATCATGCAAATGAAAAAGGCTATTACGGACAGTTTGGGGGAGCATTTATCCCTGAAATGCTTTACCCCAACACTGAAGAGCTTCGACAAAACTATATTCGGATTATGGAAGAACCATCTTTCATTAAAGAATTCAAGGCATTATTAAAAGACTATGTAGGAAGGCCAACCCCGCTCTATTTTGCCAATCGCCTTTCAGATAAATATAAAACAAAGATTTACCTGAAAAGGGAAGACTTATGTCATACAGGTGCCCATAAGGTCAATAATACCATAGGACAAATATTAATGGCTAAAAGACTCGGCAAAACAAGAATTATTGCAGAAACCGGCGCCGGGCAGCACGGGGTAGCTACCGCTACGGTTTGTGCACTTATGGGTATTGAGTGTGTAGTTTACATGGGCGAAATAGATATTGCACGTCAGGCACCAAATGTTGCCAGAATGAAAATGTTGGGTGCCGAAGTAAGGTCTGCCTTATCAGGCAGCAGGACGCTTAAGGATGCGACAAATGAAGCTATACGCGACTGGATTAATAATCCTGTAAATACCCATTATATTATAGGTTCCGTTGTTGGTCCTCACCCCTACCCGGATATGGTTGCCAGATTTCAATCTGTAATATCAGAGGAAATACAGTCGCAGTTAATGGAAAAAGAAGGTACACCCAACCCTGATTATGTTGTGGCTTGCGTGGGTGGCGGAAGTAACGCTGCAGGCGCTTATTATCATTATCTGGATAATAATGATGTTGGTATTATTGCCGTGGAGGCGGCCGGCAAAGGAGTTCATTCCGGAGAAAGTGCGGCAACTTCTGCCCTGGGTAAAGTAGGAATTATTCACGGAAGCAAAACCCTGCTCATGCAAACTCAAGATGGTCAGATAACCGAACCATATTCTATTTCTGCGGGATTGGATTATCCTGGCGTCGGCCCTATGCATGCACATCTTTACACCTCCGGGCGAGGTGAATTTATTTCAGTTACCGATGACGAAGCCATGGAGGCAGGATTAGTCGTTTCCCAGTTAGAGGGTATTATACCGGCCATAGAGACATCTCATGCCTTCGCCATTTTTAATCACAGAAAATTTAAAAAAGACGATATTGTCGTCATAAACCTCTCAGGAAGAGGTGATAAAGATTTGCAGACTTATATAGATTATTTCAAATTATAATGGTTCCCATAAAATGAAAAACAGAATACAAAAAAAGCTGGAAGAAGACAAAAAACTGCTTTCCATTTACTTCTCTGCCGGTTATCCCAACCTAAATGACACGGTACCTATTATTGAGGATTTGGAAAAAAGCGGTGTGGATATGATTGAAATAGGCTTACCATTCAGTGATCCTTTGGCAGATGGGCCCACCATTCAGAAAAGTTCCACAATAGCTTTAAAAAATGGCATGGGAACAGATTTGCTTTTTGATCAATTAAAGGAAATAAGAAAAACAGTTTCAATACCGCTTGTCATAATGGGGTATTTTAATCCTGTCTTGCAGTATGGTGTGGAGAATTTTTGTAAAAAATGTAAGGAGACAGGTATAGATGGACTTATCCTGCCCGATTTACCGCTGGATGTTTATCAGGAGGATTATGAGCCTATTTTTAAAAAATACGGATTGATAAATATATTCCTGATAACCCCCCAGACGAGTGATTCACGGATTAGACAAATTGACAGAGCCTCCGATGGATTCATTTATATGGTAAGTTCAGCAAGTACTACAGGAGCTAAACAAGGATTTGGAGAAGAGCAGGATGCTTACTTCAGGAGGATTGCCGGAATGAATCTTAAAAACCCGCAAATAGTAGGTTTTGGCATAAGTAATGCATCGACTTTCGAACAGGCTACAAAGACGGCTAAAGGAGCTATCATAGGCTCAGCTTTTATAAAGATGTTATCACAAAACGGCACAGAGGGAATCCCGGATTTTATAAAAACAATTAAACCATTATCATGAGTATAATTAACAATTGGAAAATTGTAATCTTATTGTGTTTAACCCTGGGGTTGGCTCCATTTTTCCCGGAACCTCATATTTGGGGTAAACTAAAATGGGTTTTAGGAGGAGGCATTGGCATGAAACCCATAGATTGGTTTGATCTTGTTTTACATGGATTTCCATTTTTGCTTTTGTTTCGCTTATTTATTTTAAAGCTTAAGCATTTGCGCAACGCATAGAAATTGCTATTTTTAAATCTTTATCAACTCACATGACTATATGAAAAAATTAATAGCCCTATTGTTATTTTTTACATTTTGGAGTAACAATGCACAGGATTCTGAAATTAAATCTCAGGTGCGGCAAACTATAGATGAGCTAAGGGAGTTTATAGCCATCCCCAACGATGCTTTAGATCATTCAGATATCAACAGAAATCTTTCATGGTTAACTCAAAAATTTAATGAGAGGGGCTTTAATTCCTCTGTACTGCCTACCGAAGGGGAGTCGCTTTTTTTTGCAGCCCTTCCTATGGAAGACGACAAGCCAACAATTCTCTTTTATATGCATTTCGACGGACAGTCTGTGGATCCATCCAAATGGGATCAACCAGATCCTTATAAAGTAGAACTCAAAGCAAAGGAAAATGATGGGTGGAAAACGCTGTCATTTGATGATTTAAAGGAAGATGTGAATTATGATTGGCGTCTTTTTGGCCGTTCTACTTCGGACGACAAAGGGCCAATAGTTATGTTCCTCAATACCATAGACCTTTTGACGAAAAACAAGGTGGAAATTCCATTTAACATAAAAGTAATCCTGGACGGAGAAGAGGAAAAAAGTAGCGCCCCCCTGCCAAAGGCAGTAAAAGAATATCGAGAATTGTTAGAAGCAGATTTTTTGATCATTTCAGATGGTCCTGTACATGCTTCCGGCAAACCAACTATTGCATATGGTGCCAGAGGAATAACTACATTAACGCTTACCACCTATGGGCCTATAAATCCCCAACATAGTGGCCACTATGGCAACTATGCCCCTAATCCCGGGTTTCAATTGGCAGGGCTATTGGCCAGCATGAAAGACAAGGATGGCAGGGTACTGATTGACGGCTACTATGATGGAATTACTATAGATGAATCAACAAAAAACATATTGCGCAGTGTACCGGACGATGCCGCTGCAATCAATACCCACCTGGCTATTAAGCAACCCGAGAAAGTGGGTTCTTTTTATCAGGAAGCCTTACAATATCCATCATTGAATATCAGGGGCCTTGCTTCTGGATGGGTTGGTGAGAAAGTACGCACCATAGTACCTGAAAGTGCCACTGCTGAAATAGATCTCAGGCTGGTTCCTGAAACAGATGGGAATCATTTGAAAAACATTGTCAAAGAACATATCGAAAATGAAGGGTTTTATGTGATGGCTGAAGTGCCGGATGTCACTCAAAGAATGAAGCACAACAAAATCATAACCATTACTGAGGGTACAGTAACAGATGCATTCAGGACAGATTTGGACAATATGTATGGAAATTTTCTGGTAGATACATTTAAAAAAACATTTTCAGAAGATGTCGTACAAATAAGGATCATGGGTGGCACTGTTCCAATCGCTCCTTTTATTAATGAACTTAAGATTCCTGCTTTTCTTGTCCCTCTTGTGAATCCGGATAATAATCAGCACAGCCCAAATGAAAATCTAAAAATTGGTCAGATTGCATACGGTATAGAAGCTTTTTACGCAATTATGAGTACTAAAATGCAATAAATTGATTTCCTGGACTTCTGTTGGAAAAATATGTTTTACGCTCTAAAAAACAGCATAGCCTGGCTGCATACCCAAGTTACGCAGAATTTCTACTGGCATTAATATTGCCATATAAAGAACGCGTAACTATCTTTTCATAAAGTGCTTTATTAGCGGAATTCTCACTAATCTGATGTAAGGCATATTGTTGAATTACCAGGAGCGGCAATACAATATTTTCCCGTATCCTAATTGATTCTCTTGACACAGCTTCATTTTCCATTAGAATTTTGGAACCACTGACAAGCAATAACATCTCTTTGGATAACAGATATTCATTATGCAGGATATTCCAGAAGTCGCCGTATTCTTCATCTTCCTTCATATAACTTGTCAATTCAAAATAACACTTAGACAATGACATCATACTATTATTCATCAGAGCCTCAAAGAACGGTACTTCCCGGAATAGTTTTTTCAATTCTCTTAACCTTCCCTTATCTTTCAGTTTTTTAATAGCCGTACCTATACCAAAATATCCGGGTACATTTTGTTTGAGCTGGCTCCAGGACCCCACAAAGGATATTGCTCTCAGGTCAGTGAGTTCCAATTTGGCTTTTTGCCCCCTTTTTCCCGGCCTGCTTCCAATATTGGCTTTAGTATAATATTTTAACGTACTCCTGTTTTCGAGATAGGAAATAAACTTTTCATGTTGCTTAAGCTCATCGTATTTGGCAAAACTGAGATCAGAGAGTTCTTCCATCAACTTTCTTGATTCCCTTGAAATTATATTTTCTTTTCCAAATAGGTTATTAGACAATCCTGCAGTTAATAACTGTTCCGAATTATGCATGAACTGTTCCTTAGTACCGTAAGTACTTGTAATTGTCTGGCCCTGAATTGTCAATTGTATTTCATTATTGGCAATATCCTTGGTTTGTGCAGCATAAAAGCGATGTGTTTTTCCTCCTCCACGTGCAGGTGGCCCCCCCCTGCCATCAAAAAATATTGCATCGATCCCATTTTTAGAACAAACTTTTGACAAAACTTCCTTGGTTTTCAAAATAGACCAATTGGCCTTTAAATAGCCACCATCCTTTGTGCCATCAGAGAATCCGAGCATCATGGTCTGCTTGCCACCCCGTTGTTCAAGGTGTGAACTGTAATCAGGCAAATCAAATAAGGACTGCATGGTAGCCTCCGCAGTATCCATACCGTTCATTGTTTCAAAAAGCGGAACAATATCAAAAGTAATATTATCCTTCTCCCAACCACACCATCTGAAAAGACCATAAACAAATAGAACAGAATAGATATCCTCCGAGTTGCTAATAATATAACGGTTACAACCTTCCTCACCATTTTTATTCTGAATTTCTCTTAATTGGGAAATATTCGCAATGGTATCTTTTACAATTTCATCATCATAATCCTTAGCCTCTAATTTCAAATTTTTATTGAGAAGTAAATTCGTTAATTCACTTTCTGCAAGTTCATCAAGACTTGCATTAATGCAGCCATTAACCTTAAGAATAGTTTCAACTACCTCTTTGTGTTTACTATGATCCTGACGAATATCAAGGGTTGCAAAATGTGTTTTGAATAGTCTTACCTTGTCAATAAGATCGTCAAGTTGTTTCAGATAGAGCGAATTGTACTTGTCTATCAATATTTCCCGTACTTTTAGTAACGGTCTGATGATATCATCATAGTTCACTACTTTTTCAGGATCGAACATTGCTATATAGAGCCTGTCTCTTAAAGCATTCAATTCCGGTCGTGAGTCCTTAAAAGTAAGTTTCTTACGAAGTATTTTAAGATCATTATAATAGCATTTCATTAAATTAGTGCGGAGCTCATCAGCTACGTCTTTTGTAATTTCCGCCGTCACAAATGGATTTCCGTCTCTATCCCCTCCCGGCCAAAACCCAAGTTTAATAATGTTGTAGTTATCAAAATCATCATTCTCAATATTGCTTTTAATATATGAGAACAAATCTCCGACCGCGTCATAATAAACATTTCTAAGGATGTAAATAATATTTTTTGCCTCATCCAAAGGCGTTGGTTTCTTGGTGTTTATTAGTGATGTGAGACCTAACTGCTGAAGAACAACATCAATATCATTAATCTTATCTTCAAGAATAAGTGATTTCAATTCTTCGATAATATCAAGGACAGCCGGGGAATAAAACTGAGTCGGGTGAGCGGTTAAAACAATTCGTGCACTGAAGTTTGATAATTTCTTTGCAATCTTTTCCCAGCTTTTATTCTTACTTACTAATTGAAAGTAATCTTTTATGGATAAAGAGCTCGAATGTTCATGTAATTTCGGAAATGCCGCATCCTCCACACTATCATATAATACCACCTGCCGCTCAACGTATTGAATTATGCTGAACATAAAATCAATTTGTTCTTTTTCTGTTTCTATATTTGCATAATACCGGAAAAATAAATCTAATATTTCCTGTGGATTTTTGCCGGATTTTAACCCTTTTTCGCATTGATCAAATAAAAGCGGAATTAGCATTCCCACATTTTCAATACCCCGGTAGGGCAGATTTAAAAACAAGCTGTTATAAATGTAGAATTTATTTTTTACCGATTTTTTGAATTCTTCTAATCTATCTGTCTGATGCATAAATTTTATTAACTGTTCTGTTGAACTCTAAAGTTCCAGAATTTTATTCTGGTTTTAAGCCTCTAATATCCGCATTATAATATAATCTTTAAACCTTAAAGCGGCAAATCACAAAATAATTTTTCCCAATTAAAAAAACAACAAAAATCCCGCTATAAACCCCATTTTCTAAAACAAACATTACAACTGGAAAACGAAGCAGTTTAAAAGTGAATTTTATGCTGGCCGCATTAGGTGACTATAGTGAACTGCAGGGTTTTAGTCCTTGAAAAAAGAAAGGTATTGATCTACTCTGAACTGTAAAGTTGTATATCCCGGATTCAACGCTTTTATCTTTTTATAAGTATCAAAACTACCGATAGCCCTGTTTGCAGAACCCGAAGGAGCGGTAAGAGAAACGGTTCTGATAGTTCTTTTTAAGTTCCCGCTAAGGGTAAACTCATGCACTCGGGGAATTTGTTCAGAAATAGGCTTTAACTTCAAACCATGTTCTTTAATATGTTTTCTAAAAAAATATTCCGGTCCATTTTTACTATTTCCTCCGGTAAAAATTAACCATTCTACCTTCTTGTATTCATCGAGGTAAGAAATAAGGTTTCTTAGGGTGACATTATTCATGCCCAAATCGGATGCGTCCACTTTTAAACGCTCTGCACTTTCGACTATATCGCAAATCCCCAATTTTTGCTCTTTAAGAAAATTCATTCGCTGTTTTACAGCTTCCCCCGTCGTTTCGAATTTTAAATTCAATTCAAAAATCTGATCTAAAATTTTCCACAACTGGCCGTCCCTGCTGCCATAACAAAAATCAACATCTCCATCTTTCAAATCACCTGTAGAGAATCTGGGTGGGGGTAGTGTTCCTACAATGAGTTTAGTGGTATCGTGAAATATATAAGGCTTATAAGGGTGGGTATGCAAGAACAAATTGAATGCTAATTATGGGTGTAATCTCTTAAATCTAACTACTTTATAAAGATAGTATTTTGCGCACATGTAAATGTGCAGATTGTTTTTTAATGCCAAATTTCGTAAATTGAAAGAAATATATAGTACTAATGGGCAAAGGAGATATAAAAACTAAAAGAGGTAAGATTGCCAATAAATCATACGGTGCCCGCAGACCTAAAAAGGCAAAAGCGAAAGTCGTTGTTGTAAAGAAAAAAAAGACGAAAGGTAAAACCTAGTCAACAATGAATTCAAGCCCTACTTCGCCCTCCTCATTTACACTGAGTTTATAGGTGTAAAAACCAATGGGAAGTTCCATTTCTCCAACAAAATCTATAGGTTGAAATACATAGGTTTCCTCTCCTGATTTTATTTCAACAAAATCATATTGATAAGCGATCTCATAGACCAGATAATTGGAATATTCACCTGGCGCCACATTTGTATACAATTCTTCGTTAGTACTTACTTGTACCTCGTCAAAATTTATACTACTATCATTCTTGATACGGATATTGATGGTATCTACATCATCATCCCTGTCTGTACAGCTAAATGTAAAGACTAAAAAGGCAAGTAAAACAATACCAATATTTTTCATTGCAAGTTGTTTATAAATGGAACTTCATAATATAAACGGTTGCTTCAGAAAATTATTCTATCTAATAAAAACAGGCTGATTTTCTTTTAACGTATGCTCCTTGCTATAGATATAGTCATCCAGGTTAAATCCTTTAATGTCTTCAAGGGTTCTTGCATCCGTATCCAGAATATAGCGCACCATTGAACCGCGGGCTTTTTTTGCGAAGAAACTAATTACTTTGAGCTTGTCGTTTTTCCAATCCTTAAATACCGGTGTAATTATAGTTGCTTTTAATTTTTTTGTGTCCACAGCACTAAAATACTCGTTACTGGCTAGATTAATAAAAAGTTCTCCAACTTCGAGTTCCTGGTTTAAAAAATCGGTTATAAGAGGTTTCCAAAGCTCGTACAGATTTTTTTTCCGTCCAATTTTTAATTGTGTCCCCATCTCTAATCGATAGGGCTGTATTAGATCTAATGGCCTTAAAATACCATAGAAACCTGAAAGGATTCGAAGTGTATCCTGCAACTTGTCCAATTTGTCTTCAGAAATGCTGTATGCGTCTAACCCCTGATAAACATCCCCATTAAAAGCATAAATAGCCGGGCGGGCATTATCCGGAGTAAATGGCCGTGAAAATTTTTGATTGCGTTCCCAGTTTAGTTCAGCCAGGTCATTTGAAATGCCCATTAATCGAGTCAGGGACCTGGGGCTTTTCTTTGCCAATATCCTGTTTAGTTTTTCTGACTGGTCCAAAAATTCCGGCTGTGTATAGTTTACTGTGGGAATAGGACGTTCAAAATCCAGCGACTTAGCCGGAGAAAGCACAATCTTCATAATTCAATAATTTAAAGATAAAAGTAAAGAGGATTTTTGTGAATTCCTTACTAAGAGTGAAAAGACTTTTCAATACTCCTATCGACGAAATTTATTGCTACTGGGAATGTCGTGAATAATGCCTCCACTTCTCAACGCAATTTGCCATATCATCCGGCAACTCACTATCAAAACGCATCATTTTACCACTTACCGGATGTATAAACCCCAGGGTTTTAGCATGTAATGCCTGTCTGGGCAGTATTTTAAAAGCATTTTCTACAAATTGTTTGTATTTAGTAAATGTAGTCCCTTTCAATATTTTATTACCTCCATAGCGTTCATCATTAAAAATAGTGTGGCCAATATGCTTCATATGTACCCTGATCTGGTGCGTCCTTCCGGTCTCCAGCTTGCAGGAAACAAGAGTAACATATCCCAAACGTTCCAAAACCTTATAATGAGTAATGGCTTCTTTCCCTTTATCCCCTTCAGGGAAAACCTGCATTTGAAGTCGATTTTTCGGGTTGCGGTCAATATGTCCTTCAACAGTACCTTCATCTTCTTCTATATTCCCCCAAACCAATGCTATATACTCCCTCTCGCTGGTTTTATCAAAAAACTGCTTGGCCAGATGCGTCATAGCCTGCTCAGTCTTGGCAATGACCAGCAGTCCCGAAGTATCTTTATCAATACGATGAACAAGACCCGGTCTTTCATCAGAATTTACGGGTAAATTTTTAATATGATATAGCAATGCATTTATCAAAGTGCCGGAATAATTGCCATGTCCGGGATGCACTACCATGCCCGCAGGTTTGTTAACCACGAGCAGGCTTTCGTCTTCATAGACTATATCCAAATGTATGTCTTCAGGAGTCAATAAAAACTCATAAGGGGGGTGTTCAAAAAGCACTTTAACTTCATCCCCCGCCTTAACTTTGTAGTTTTGTTTTACAACGCATTTGTTAACCCATATATGTCCTTCCTTTGCGGCAGTTTGAATTTTATTCCGGGTTGCATTTTCTATAAAGTTCATTAGAAACTTATCTACACGCAAAGGGTCCTGCCCTTTGGAAGCAACAAAACTATAATGCTCGTAAAGCTCATCCTCTTCAGGATCTGAAGTGTTGTTAAGTGCCATTTCTTATTCCGAATCGGCTTTAACTTTGGCCTGGCCCGTAATAGTTCCGTTTCCGCAGACCAGCTCAATTTTTGAAGTCTTCTGAATTTTATCACCGGGATTGATAGTTTTTCCCTTATATCTGATATAATATACCATATCCTTCCCCAACTCATCAATATAGGTAATGCGCTCAACATCCAATCCTACTGCCCGAAGCATAGATTCAGCATTGCGCTGTGTAACCTGAATAATATTTGGTACCGTTACTTTTTTATAACCGGAAGGATTAACGGTAATATATATTTTTCTATTTTCCTTTACTTTGTTTCCGGCAGGCGGATCCTGTTCAATAATGGAAAACCTGGGATAATCAGGGTTAAAATTAGCAGAATCCAATACCTCATAACGTAAATTCGCATCCTCGATAACGCCCCTCATTTCCATTACGGATAACTTTGAAAGATCAGGGACCTCAATAAATTCTCCATGGTTCGTAGACCTTTTCAACCACTGCAGGGCAATAACAGATAAAACTACTATTGCCAGAAGAGCAAGTCCTATATTTATCAGAAAAACTTTACTTCTAAGAAAATTCCAAAAATTCTTCATTGCATTTTTTTATGTCTGATACAAAGATAGGAAACCCTATCATTTTTTATTTACGTTAAAATCGTGATATTTGTTGTCATAGGTCAAGAGCTTGCATAGATAACATAAGATGAAAAAAAATATTGCCATCATTATGGGTGGCTATTCCAGCGAGTACAAAATCTCAATAAAAAGCGGCAATGTAGTCTTTAAATATTTAGATAAGCAGAAATTTAATGCCTATCGAATTATTATTTCCAAAGAAAAATGGGTTTACCTGGATGAAGAAGAAAATGAACTACCAGTAAACAGGCATGATTTTTCTGTAACGATTGGAAATCGGCTTCTTAGGTTCGATTGCGTGTTTAATGCAATTCATGGTTCCCCGGGAGAAGATGGATTAATGCAGGCTTACTTTGCTCTTTTAGGAATTCCGCACACTTCATGCAATCATTATCAGGCGGCGCTGACATTTAATAAAAGAGATTTATTAAGTACCCTTAATCCTTACGGTATTAAAGCAGCCAATTCGTATTACCTGAATTTGGGAGATACTATGGATCATGACGCTATTCTGGAGAAAGTGGGGCTTCCTTGCTTTGTCAAAGCAAATAAAGCAGGGAGCAGTTTTGGAATCTCCAAAGTTTATAAGAAAAAAGAACTACAAGCGGCAATTGATAAGGCATTTCATGAGGATGATGAAATTATTATTGAGTCTTTTCTTGACGGCACGGAAGTTTCGGTCGGAGTTATAACCTTTAAAGGAAAAACCCTTGTCTTGCCTATAACAGAAATAATAACAGATAATGATTTTTTTGATTATGAAGCCAAATATGAAGGAAAATCAAAGGAAATAACCCCGGCCCGTTTAACCAGATCTCAGGAAGAAAACACAATGCGACAGGCAAAGAAGGTTTATGACATTTTAAAAATGAAAGGATTTTCAAGAAGCGAATTTATTTTGATAGGCAATGAGCCTTATATGCTGGAGATGAATACTACCCCGGGCTTAACAGAAGAGAGTATCTTACCCCAACAGGCACGGAAAGCAGGTATAGGTTTACCGGAACTTTTTGAAAACGCTATTACCGAAGCATTGGAGTAAATTGATTACATTTAACTGTTAAACCAAGAATCCTAATGAAGCGTGCTATTTTTCCCGGTTCTTTTGACCCAATTACATTGGGCCATTCCGATATTATTGAAAGGGGAATAATTCTGTTTGATGAATTAATAATTGCTATAGGCATAAATGCCGAAAAAAAATATATGTTCTCGCTTGAAGAAAGGATGAAATTTATTTCAGAAGCCTTCAAAGATGAACCCAAAATCAGGATTATGACTTATGAAGGCCTGACCATAGATTTCTGCAAGAAGGTTAATGCCGGATACATCCTTCGTGGTTTGCGGAATCCCGCAGATTTTGAATTTGAAAAAGCTATTGCACATACCAACAGAAAGCTTTCAGAAATTGAAACCGTCTTTCTCCTGACGGCTTCCGGTAAATCCTATATCAGTTCGTCCATTGTAAGAGATGTAATTAGAAATGGTGGGGATTATAGCGTTTTGGTACCAAAAACTGTTAAATTATCCTGAAATTTGTCGATAAAGCTATTATTTATTGTTCCTTCAGAGCTTTTCTCTTTGTAATTTAATTCCATTTATTTCATAAAATATTCTATTTTAGTAGGATTTTACTGACTTTTTAAGTTATTTTATCGGGTACTCCATGTAAAATTGAAGTCACACAACTAGTTTGGTGCAGTTCACAACAATCATTGACCAATGATGGATAATCGGATTACTTTAGTAGGAAATTACGGTAGTATGTTGCCCGAAACTCAAACGTCTTCTAATAACTACTTAATAAAACAATTGCCTGTTCCAATGGCATTTGTCAATACTAAATTTAAAATAATCCATGCTTCCGATAAGTGGGTTACGGATTTTGATTTTAGCAACAGGGATGTCATTGGTATGTCGCTATTTGAACTCTTTGAGGACATCAGCAAATCCTGGAAAAAGGATCTAAATAGCATAATAAAAGGTAAAGCTATGCTTTCGGGTGTAGAAAATTTTTATGATTCCCAAAATAATGAAAAGTGGTTTGAGTGGGTAAATGTCCCCTGGTATGATGAGCGGGAAAACATTATCGGGGTAATTATTCAATCAAAGGATATTACGGATACTATTTTTGACGACATTAAGTTAGAAAAGCTTGAAGTTTTACTAAAGGATAAGTCTAAAATATCCAAAATTGGAAGTTGGGAGTACGATGCGATAAAGGATAGATTAACCTGGTGTAAAATCACCAAAAAACTGCATGAAGTAGCTGAGGGTTTTGAACCGGATATGGAAAGCGGTATTTCTTTTTATAAAGAAGGGTACAGCCGGAACACGATAGCCATGGCCGTCGACAATGCCATGACAAAAGGAGTAACCTGGAATGAAACCTTACAATTAATAACAGCTAAAGGAAAGGAAATATCTGTTATCGCCACGGGAAAACCGGTATTTAAAAATGATAAGTTTTTGGGTATGATCGGGACCTTCCAGGACATTACCGATGAAGTAATGAACAAGGCTAAAACAGAAGAACAAGAACGTATTTTCAGCAGCATATTTAATTCCTCTTACCAGTTTACGGGCATTTTGGATACAGAAGGCACATTTCTTGAAATAAACGAAACAGCTTTACAATTTTCCGGCCTTAAGCAGGAGGCCATCGTTAAAAGGAAGTTTTGGGATGCCTACTGGTGGCCAATCCCCGACATGGTAAAGGAAGGGTTGAAACAAGTTATTGCAGCCGCAGCACGGGGAGAATTTATGCGAAGTGAGATAGTGGTTCTGGATAAAAATAAACAGCCCATTCCGGTAGATTTCAGTTTAAAACCTATACACAACGAAAATGGTAAAGTAGTATCTCTTTTGGCCGAGGGGCGTATGATAAAAGAAATGGTTGAGGCTCGACAGAAGCTGAAAATAAGTGAGCAGAAATTTAGATCCTTATATGAGCTATCTCCAATTGCCTATATACTTAGTGATTTTGAAACCGGTGAAATCCTGGATTTTAACAGTTCCTTTGAAAAGGCCACGGCATATGGCAAAGGAGATATGGAACATTTAAGGTACCCCGATCTTGTGCCGGATTCTTCAAAGCATAAATTAATTAATTTTTTAAAGGAAGTAGATTTAAAAGGGACTTATGGTCCTTTTCAACATCTGTTTAGCAGAAAGGACGGAACAACTTATCCTGTTTTGATTAGTGGGTCCTTGGTGGGTAACAAAAAAGGCAGAAAGCTGCTTTGGTCCACAGCGCAGGACATTTCGGAAGTAAAGAAAAAAGAAAAACAAATCAGGGGCGAACAAAAACTATTAAAAACACTTATAGACAACCTACCGCTGAATGTCTATATAAAAGATTTGGAATCCCGGAAGGTATTGGTTAATAAATCAGAAATAATTTATTGTGGTTTTAAGGAAGAAGCCGAGGTTTTAGGTAAGAATGATTTTGATTTTTATGATGAAAAATCCGCATTAATTTCAAGGGAGGAAGACCTAAGCGTAATGAATAGTTTAAAACCAATCTTGGGAAAAGAAACGATAAGCGTAAAGAAAGACGGGAGTTTAATCAGATTTATGACTTCTAAAATCCCGCTTATTGGCCCTGATGGCAAGGCCAGCGGCCTGATCGGCATTAGCATGGATATCTCTGATCTGAAACAGCAGGAACAGGAACTCAGAGACCTTATAAACGTTACTTCAATTCAAAACAAACAATTAATCAATTTTGCACATATCGTATCTCACAATTTAAGGTCCCACACAGCAAATTTTTCCATGTTGTTGGAATTTCTGGTTGATGAAAAAGATGCGAACGAACAGGCGAATCTGATAAAAATGCTTACCGAAGCCTCCGATAACCTTTTGGAGACCCTGGACAACTTAAACGAAGTAGTTGCCATAAGTACTAATCTGAATCTGGACAAAAAACCAGTTAATTTAAACGAAAAGGTTGCTGCTGCTGAGAAAAATTTAGCGGCATTTCTTAAGAAGAATAAGGCTAAAATTATAAATAAAATACCCGATGAAACTTATATTAAAGTAATACCGGCATATATAGACAGCATACTTATGAACTTTATTACCAATGCTGTAAAGTATAAGGACGACAACCGTAATCCGATCATAAAATTAACTGTATCCAAAAATGAAAAATATACTATTTTAAGTATTGAAGATAACGGACTGGGTATTGATTTGAATAAATATGGTGAAAAATTATTTGGAATGTACAAAACATTCCATGATAATTCAGATGCACGGGGCATTGGCTTATATATTACCAAAAATCAAATAGAAGCCATGAATGGAAAGGTTATGGCTTGCAGTGAAGTGAATAAGGGAACTACGTTTAACATATATTTTAATGACAAAACTTAAATCCATAGCCATAATAGATGATGATCCCATAACGGTATTTGGTGTTAAAAGAATGCTCAATACTTTAGGTGTAAGTGAAAATATTAGAAGTTATGTGAATGGAAAAGAGGCCATTGATGATTTTAAAAGCATTATGAATAATAAGGGAGTGATACCAGAGGTCATATTTTTAGATATAAATATGCCTATAATGGATGGTTGGCAATTTCTGGAGGAATTTATAAAACTGCCAATTACCCATAAAATAAGAATCAACATTTTAACTTCGTCCATAGACCCGGCTGACAAGGAAAACTGGAGATACTATATGACAAGGACACACCACATAATAGATTATAAAAATAAACCAATACAAAAAAAGGAAATTGAGGAGATTACCAGGGCAGCATAAATTATAAGCCGGAATTTTGTTTAATTTTGATAAGGGATTTATCAGAATTTATTTTGCAAACTTCATGAAACGGCTCTTAGTTTTCATTTTATGTGCAGCTCTTATTTCTTGCGAAAATAAACAAGAAGACAGAAAAACTGAATTTATTACCCCCTTTGAATCCGCTGAAGGCAGAAAAACAGCTACGTACACCGAGGCCCTTGATTTTTATATTGCCTTAGCCAGAGAATTTCCGGAAATTAATATACAGACCATTGGTGAAACAGATAGTGGGCATCCTCTCCATGTGGTTACCTACAATCCTGAAGCCGACTTCAACTTTAACAAAATAGGACAAAAAAAGACTATTATATTAATTAATAATGGTATTCATCCCGGCGAAAGTGACGGTGTGGACGCCAGCATGCTTTTATTTAGAGACCTCGGGCTAGGAAAACTTCCTGCACCAAAGAATGTTGTTGTTGTATCCATACCTATCTTCAATATAGGAGGTGCTTTGAATCGCAATTCTACATCAAGGGTAAATCAGAATGGGCCTGAAGAATATGGGTTTCGCGGGAATTCCAAAAACTATGATCTGAATAGAGATTTTATTAAAAATGACACAAAGAATACCCGGACCTTTGTTGAAATCTTTCATTTGATTAAGCCTGATATTTTTATTGATACGCATGTCAGCAATGGCGCCGACTATCAATACTCCCTTACCCATCTTTTTACCCAGCATAACAAGTTGGGAGATAAAATAGGGGCCTATTTGCAGCATGAATTTAAACCAGCCATAGAAGCATCGCTCTCAGAAGATGGCTGGGATATAACGCCATTTGTAAACGTGTATAATGAAGTGCCTGAAAACGGATTCTCTCAGTTTATGGACCATCCGAGATATTCTACGGGTTACACAACCCTATGGGGTACCCTGGGGATGATGTTGGAAACACATATGCTTAAACCCTATGAGCAAAGAGTAAAAGGAACCTATGCTTTTTTAAACAGGGTTATGTTAGTTGCAGAAACTCAAAGTAAAAAAATAAAAGAATTACGAGATGATTTAGGGAACAATCGAAAGAATTGGAGCCATTACCCCTTGTCCTGGGAAATAGATTCAACGCGCACTACAACGCTCAATTTCAAAGGCTACGAAGCAGACACCATTGAAAGCAAGGTTACCGGCTTGCCAAGATTAAAATATGACCGCAGCAAACCATATAATAAAAAAGTTACCTACTACGACACTTTTATGCCTAAAGATTCCGTGACAATTCCCGAGGCATATATAGTAGGTAAGGCATGGAATAAAGTTATAGATCTTATGGATTTAAATAAAATTTCATATTCTATTGTAAAAGAAGACACAGCACTAATGGCAGAAGTCTATAAAATAAAAGATTACAAAACAAGGGGTTACGCCTATGAAGGACATTACCCCCACTATAACACAATGGTTTCGTGCTCAAAGAAACAAGTGAATTTATATGCAGGCGATTATATAATTCCTACAGATCAGTCAGGGATCAGATACATAATTGAAGCGCTGGAGCCTGCCGCTGTAGATTCTTTTTTCAACTGGAATTTTTTTGATCCTATTTTGCAGCAAAAAGAAAATTTCTCTCCATATGTATTCGAGGATCTTGCTCTGAAAATATTGGAAAATAATCCCAAACTTCATGAGAGCTTTCAATTTAAGAAGGATACGGATGAGGCCTTTAGCCAAAATGCATATGACCAATTGCATTGGATTTATATAAAATCAAAATATTACGAAGCTGCCCATTTGCTGTATCCGGTCTATCGCATACCGAAGGATACGCATTAAGGTGTAAAACAAAACTAATCTGCAAATAGTGATCTTATATTAGTATAAGAATTTTCCAGGGCCTTATGAATTTTTTGAGGACCTTTCCATTTTACTTTTTCTATCCCCTCGCTTTTTTGACCTACCAGCTTTCCCTTGTAATTGGTTTTCATAGCATACCAATGCACTTCCTTGAGCTTGTAGGTTCCGTTTCTTTTAAAAATGTGGTACGTGGTACGGAGAAAGTTTTCAATCTTCAACCCTTTTACCCCGGTTTCTTCCTCAACTTCTCTGAGTGCACACTCCTCAATGGATTCGCCTTTTTCTATTTTTCCTTTAGGCAGGTCCCATTTATCGTTTCTATATATAAATAGCACTTTACCCTGTTTGTTTGTCACCACGCCTCCACCAGCAATTTCTAAAGGGATTTTTTTTGTAAACTTTTTTAAAATTTCCTCATGGTTGGGGTGGTAAATAAATGCCCTCTCCATCTTTTTTTTTGCCAGAGCATCTATTGCACTATTGATAGCTTGGCCATTCAGCATAAAATACTCACCATTCACGGTATCGGAGAGTCTGTTTGTTAAAATCAAAGGGGCATCTTTAACAAAAACTTTATACATTTGTGAAATGGTTTTAGATAAGAACACTGCGGCAAAAACGGCCGAGCTCCTACTGCAAATTAATGCAATAAAGTTGAAACCAGAAAATCCTTTTACATGGGCCTCCGGCTGGAAATCTCCAATTTATTGCGACAACAGGATAATTCTATCTTTTCCTGACATCAGAAATTATATCAGGGAACAAATTGCAAAACAACTTGTGGACTTATATGGAAAGCCAGATGTAATTGCAGGCGTAGCTACCGGGGCAATTGGTATTGGGGTGCTTGTTGCTGATTATCTGGGGTTGCCTTTTATTTATGTCAGACCTGAAGCCAAATCGCATGGCAGGCAAAATCAAATTGAAGGCCGGTTATCTGCCAATCAGTCTGTTGTAGTTATTGAAGATCTCATAAGTACGGGTAAAAGCAGCCTGAATGCCGTAGAAGCCTTAAAGCAGAATGGGGCGGTTGTAAAAGGCATGCTGGCTATTTTCACCTACGGTTTTAGCGTCTCTGACGAGAGTTTTAAAGCTAAAGAAATAGAACTTCATACACTAAGTAGTTATGAATATCTCATAGAGCAAGCCTCTAAGAGCAAACATATTAAGGAAGACCAATTAAAAACACTCATTGAATGGAGAAACAATCCTTCAATATGGAAATCATAAAAAATGGAAATAGCAACTGAAAAGAAAACCGTCCCGAAAAGCATAAAGGACGTCTACGAATTTGTTATCGATCTTAAAAATTTTGAACAATTAATGCCAGACAGTATTGATAAATTCGAAGTTTTAGACAACGATACCTTCTTATTTGCCCTGAAGGGGATGCCACAGATAGTACTCAAAAGAAATAATCAGCAGCCTTTTAACCAACTGGTATTAGGAGCTGCCAGTGAAAAACTGCCATTTACACTTACCGTTGACATAGATTCTAAAAATGACAATGAAACGGACGTAGTCCTGAGCTTTACAGGAGAGTTTAATCCTATGATGGCCATGATGATAAAAACGCCAATTACTAATTTTATGAATGCCCTATCAGATAATTTGAGTCGAATTTAACTTTAAATTACAGGGCATACACAATTCAATACAACAACTCCAATTCTTTAAAAGCATATTCCTTAAAAATAGAATCCTCCTCTTCGACTACTAATTTCCCGGCTTCAGAAACCCCGCGAATATAGCCTGTGAACAGTTTGGAATTCATGTCCCTGAAGGTAGAAGGCTTGTTCATCCTGAAAAGCAGGGTTTCGTATTGCCTCCGCAATGCCATACCATTTCCGGATTCAAATTCATTAAAAAGTATTTTCAGATTTAGCACTAAAGAAGTGAGCACCTCATCAAGATCAAAAGTCTTACCCATAATTTTTTTTAAGGATGAAGCTTTATCTAAATTTCGGAATTCCAGTTGATTAACATTCAATCCAATTCCAATTATGGAAGACTGAATTAGATTATTCTTCAAATTATTTTCTATTAAAATACCACATATCTTAAAATTACCTGACATAATGTCGTTAGGCCATTTTACATACAAATTTGGTATAAATATTTTTTCAAGTGTATTATAAACTGCTAAAGAAATAATTATATTTAACAGGAATTGTTCTTTAATGTGGTAATTTTTAAAATACTTTAAAACGCTAAACGTTAGGTTTTTACCTGCTTCAGAATCCCATTTAGACCCCATTTGCCCCCGTCCTTGCAGTTGCTGATTTGCTGTGACTATTGTAAAATCCTCCTGCTTTTCTGAAAGCATTAAGTTTTTCAGGAAGGCATTTGTAGAATCCGTGGCATCAAGTTTGACTGTAATCATGTGGGCTTGTTCGTTTTTGATCTACAATGTTATGTTAAAAACAATAGCTAAGAAAACAAAAAAACAATAACTTTGTACAAATTAAAATTATTGAATGCAGAAAAGGAAAGCGAGTGCAGATGAGTTGATTACTTTGATCCTGGAAGGAATAGAAGAAGTAAAAGGACTCGAGATAAATGTACTTGACCTAAGGGAAATAGAGAACACTGTCTGTGACTACTTCATAATTTGTAATGGCACTTCTAATACCCATGTTAATGCCATAGTAAATTCAATCCAAAAAACGGTAAGTAAGGCAATAAAAGACAAACCCTGGCATGTTGAAGGATCTGAAAACTCAGAATGGGTATTGCTGGACTATGTAAATGTCGTTGTTCATGTATTTCAAAAGCATATACGAGAATTTTATGATGTTGAAGGGCTTTGGGGAGACGCAAAAGTCACGTTGGTAGAAAGTAGTTTTAATCAGTAAAAAAAGACAATGGCAAAAGATAATAATACCCCTCAAAAGAAACCGAAATTCAGTTCCTGGTGGATATATGGCCTGATTGCAATTTTTCTAATTGCCTTCCAATTCTTTGGGAGCGATAATCTGGCCTCTACAAAGAAAACAACTACTTCTGAACTACAGGAATACCTGAGAAATGGCGATATCACAAAGATATTGATTATTACAAACACAAATCAGGCTAAAGTTTTCCTGTCTGATGAAGCACTTGCAAAGGACGTGCACAAAGATGTATCGGAAAAACCTTTGTTTCCTTCAACAGGCTCTATTCCTCAATATGTTTTGGATTACGGGGATTTACAAATTTTTCAAAACGAGATAACCGAGATCAAAAAAGAGAATAACTTAGACACCATAGTAGAATTTGACAAGGAGTCCAATGTCTTTATGGAACTGTTGCTATCTATTCTGCCATTTGTTCTGATTATTGGTATATGGATTTATCTTATGCGCAGAATGTCGGGAGGTGCCGGAGGTGGCGCCGGGGGTCAGATATTCAATATCGGAAAGTCAAAAGCTAAGTTATTTGATGAAAAAACAGATACCAGGACTTCTTTTAAAGATGTCGCCGGTCTGGAGGGTGCCAAAGAAGAAATAGAAGAAATAGTAGAATTTTTAAAGCACCCGGATAAGTATACATCTTTGGGCGGGAAAATTCCTAAAGGAGCTTTGCTGGTTGGCCCTCCGGGGACTGGTAAAACCTTATTGGCAAAAGCCGTTGCTGGCGAAGCCAAAGTTCCTTTTTTCTCCTTATCCGGTTCAGATTTTGTTGAAATGTTTGTAGGTGTAGGGGCCTCGAGAGTTAGAGATCTTTTCAAGCAGGCGAAAGACAAATCTCCGGCAATTATTTTTATAGATGAAATTGATGCCATAGGGCGGGCACGAGGCAAAAACAATTTCACAGGATCCAACGATGAGCGTGAAAATACCTTAAACCAATTATTGACGGAGATGGATGGTTTTGGCACTAATACCAATGTAATTGTATTAGCTGCTACAAACAGAGCCGATGTATTGGATAAAGCCTTGATGCGTGCTGGTAGGTTTGACAGACAGATTTATGTGGATCTTCCTGATATTCGGGAAAGGAAGGAAATTTTTGAAGTTCATCTTAGACCCATTAAAACTTCTGAGACATTAGATCTTGATTTTCTTGCAAGACAGACACCAGGATTTTCCGGGGCAGATATAGCCAATGTCTGCAATGAGGCTGCTCTAATTGCTGCACGTAAAGAAAAAAAGGCAGTAAACAAGCAAGATTTCCTGGATGCTGTGGACAGAATAGTCGGTGGACTCGAAAAAAAGAATAAAATCATTACCATCGAAGAGAAAAAGACTATTGCTTATCATGAGGCTGGTCATGCAACGGTAAGCTGGATGCTGGAACATGCGGCACCACTTGTAAAAGTAACAATTGTTCCAAGGGGTCAGTCCCTGGGATCTGCCTGGTATTTGCCCGAAGAAAGACTTATTGTGCGTCCTGAGCAAATGAAGGATGAAATGTGCGCTACATTGGGAGGAAGGGCTGCTGAAAAAGTGATTTTTGATAAAATATCTACCGGTGCCCTAAGCGATTTGGAAAAGGTAACCAAACAGGCCCGTGCCATGGTGACAATTTACGGGTTAAATGACGAAATTGGAAACCTTACCTATTACGATTCTTCCGGTCAAAATGAATATGGGTTTACCAAGCCTTATAGTGAGGAAACAGCCCAGGTTATTGATCAGGAAATTTCTAAATTAATTGAAGAGCAGTACCAACGGGCAGTTGAAGTTCTGAAAGAAAATAAAGATAAACTTATAGCATTGGCTGAGCGCTTATTGGAAAAAGAAGTTATCTTTAAAGAGGATTTAGTTAAAATTTTTGGTAGTCGCCCGTTTGAAAAAGAATTTGATCAGAAAGGACAGGAAATAGTTTCTACCGAAAAGCTAACTGCTGAAGAATCTACCGAAGAAAATAATTAGTAATTCTTAGCGTTTTTTTAAATAAATCGAATATTATTTGAAGATTAAATATATCGATGGGTCTATTTGACAAGCTATTTGGCGGTGGTAAAAAGAAGGTTTCCAAAGAAACAGTGGAAACCAGAGGAATGCATATGCCCGACTTAAATATTCCTGTTGATGAGAAGTTTACCATTCATTTTAAAAAGAATGGCGGTAAATTTATTTATTGCGATTCTTTCGATGAAGTTTCTGAAGCTTTAAAAAATATAATTGAAGAAAATCATTGGGAGGAGGAGCCCTTCTTTGTAATGAATCCCCGATTAAAAGAAAAATTTTCCAAAGACAACTTAAGGTTTACAGATAAGGCAAACGACAGTGAAATTTTCTTCACTACTTGTGAGCATTTGGTTGCTCAAAACGGATCTATTTTGGTTTGCTCCAATCAGCTAAAAGAAAAAAAGCTCAATGAAGTTCCTGATAATGTTATTGTTTTCGCCACAACCAGTCAGTTGGTAGAAACTATTGGCGAGGGGTTAAAAACAATCAAAAAAAAATACAGACAAGGTATTCCAGCAAATATTACTACTATTAAGCATTTTCAGGGAACTGAAGAAAATGCCAATGATTTTCTAACCTACGGAAGCAGCACAAAGCACTTGTATTTATTACTTATGGAAGACCTTTAGTATGAAAGAACTTCTTAGGCGATTATTGACCGGAGCTGTTTATGTAGTATTACTTCTTTCTGCCGTTTTTCTAAGTTCAGATGCGTTTGATTTTCTTTTTATGGTTTTTGGCCTGGCATGTTTGTATGAATATAAACGTCTGGTATCCCTACGGGGATATTATATTTTTATAGCATATCTGGGCCTTTGGTGGGCTTATATATATCTTATAGACGACAAAGTATTGATCAATCTGCTCATGTTTCTTACTATCATAGTTAACTTCAGTTTGATTTACTACCTATTTTCTAAAAAGAAAAAAATCTATTATAATTACGAAAAATTTATTGCAGGTCTTTTCTATGTTGGCGGGGGATGTATTTTTTTAACTATGATCCCTTATAAGGACAATGAATTTGCGAAATACCTGATTATGGGAATTTTTATTTTAATTTGGGTCAATGATTCATTTGCCTATATAGTGGGCAAAACATTGGGTCGCACAAAATTATATCCAAAGGTTTCACCTAAAAAAACTATTGAAGGGACCCTGGGAGGTTTGGTTTTTACTTTGGGAGCCGCCTATATAATGGCGAAATACGAGGATATAGTAAATCCGGCTCAATGGGTTATATTGGCCGGAGTTATAGTATTAACAGGGAGTTTAGGTGACCTTGTTGAATCTAAATTAAAGAGACAGGCCGGTGTTAAAGATAGTGGTGCTATTTTACCGGGACATGGCGGTATGCTGGATCGTTTAGACAGTTTAATATTTGCTGCCCCTTTTGCTTATTTAACTTTAATGTTGTTTTCATATGTTTCATAGAGAAGGCCAGAAAATAATACTTACAACATTTTTTAGCGTTTGCGTTATCGTTGTATTGGCTCATTTTTATATAGCTGAACCCTGGGTAAAGTATGCAGTTCAAATTCTGGCTTTAATACTGTTAATTTTTATTCTTCAGTTTTTTAGAAACCCGAAGAGAGTTATTAATAAAAATTTTAATGATATACTGGCTCCCGTAGATGGTAAGGTGGTTGTTATAGAAGAAGTAGCTGAAGAAGAATATTTTAAAGACAGGCGCATACAGGTTTCCATATTTATGTCACCCACCAATGTGCATATAACGCGTTACCCTTCCAGCGGGGTAATTAAATACTCCAAATATCACCCCGGCAAATACCTTTTTGCCTGGCATCCGAAATCAAGTGAAGAAAATGAACGCACCACAGTTGTGATTCGTACTCCTAAATTCGGGGATATTCTTTACAAACAAATAGCAGGTGCCATGGCAAGACGCATTATAAATTATGCGGAGATCGGAGAAAATGTGCAGCAAGGCGAAGATTCCGGCTTTATTAAATTTGGGTCAAGAGTAGATCTATTATTGCCCTTAGACAGCGCTATTACAGTAAAATTAAATCAGAAAGTTGTGGGTGGCAAAACCTGCATCGCCACAACTTCTCATGAGGATGAAGAATCATAAATTAAATAGCGATTTTTTAGAGGCCGTACAGCTGGTCAATAACTATAAACAGCCTTTGCCGGCAGATTTGCTATTAAAATTATATGCTTACTACAAAATTGCAAACAAAAACTACAATAACCCGGGGAGTAAGACCCCATTAATAAATGCGTTTAAGGCAAATGCTTTGATTCAGGCGCAGAATATTGATCGCGAAGAAGCTATGAAATTATATATTAATCTGGTACGAAAGGAGATAATTAAAAAGCAATAAGGAGTTTTTATTCATAAAGATCTTTTATATCAGCTTTGCATAAATCATATATTAAATTTCCGAATTTTAACGAAATATCTTTAAAGAACCGCTCACCTTTTTCTCTGGTTGCAAGTTCCGGATTCCCCACACCTGTATCTTCACTTATTTCTGACCATTTCCGTTCTGCCCATATCCATCCTTCGCTGAATGCCTTTATCTTAAATTTTTTGGATTTACCACTACCCCATTTTTCTTTTGGTAACACCAGTTCAGGTTTTAAATACAACATAAGACTCGTCTCCATTTCCTCTGCATGATCACCTTCGTTTTCAAAGTAATCCGGTCTGTTCATAGTCTGAAACCAATTAGAGAAGCATATAAACATATCAGGAAATTTTAATCCTAATTCTCTAACCAAAGGCTTAAAATTATTTCCCCCATGACTGTTAAAGATCAGAAGCTTTTTTATGCCCTGCCTACTCAAGGTTTCTATTACGTCGTTTAAGATGGCTAATTGTGTTGTGGGATAAAGATTAATATCTAAATAGATATCGGATTGCCCTGTATTTACTCCAAACGGCACTGTGGGTAAAACAATTGGTTTTGCACCCTTTTCCCAGGCAATTTTAGCCGAAGCAGCGGCCAGATAATCGGCTTCATAATTATCTGTGGCATATGGCAAATGATAATTATGCGCTTCTGTAGCTCCCCAGGGGAGAATTGCCATATCAAAATCTTCAACTTTGTTGGCTTCCCAGTTCGATTCTGCAAGTATGTAAGGTCGTATCCCCATAAGCTATTTTTATAAAACTGCATTGGCAGTTAATGATTCTCTTTCTATGTAAGTAAAATAAACACCTCCTATTATTGTAAGAACAAAATATAATGCTACCAAAAAACTCCCGCCCGGAACCAGTGCATTAATACCAAACCAATCTCCTGTAAAAGAAATGAGAAAAAGCCCAAGTATTCCTCGAAATAGTTCAATCCATACCGCACTTTTTTTTCTATCCATAAGGGTGGTATAGCCATATATTCCAATAAATACAAATGCTCCGAAAGTAATTAAACCGTTAAATCCAATTTCAGAATAATTATAAAACATAAATAGTAATAATATTAAAGTAGCCAGCATTTGAAAAATTACATACCCTTTAAAAGCACGAGAAGCGCTCGTTTGATAACGTTGAAAATGATATACATCCTCAACGACACTCAAAGGAAAATTCTCTTTAACATCAGCCGGCCTCCAACCTGTGGGCATAAACCAAATTCTTACCTTATCCCAATAGTTCTTCGCACGCCACGCATCTTTAATTAAACGCCAGATATGCTGAAAATTAATAAGTAATGGATTCCAGGTGCGTGCAGGCTTCAAAATACCATATTGCGGTGGCACCGTTACCAGTTCTTCCTGAAAAGTACCAAACAAACGGTCCCATATGCATAATACCTGACCAAGGTTTTTATCAATATATTCCGGGTTTATTGCATGGTGTACCCTATGTTGAGATGGCGTAACAATTATATATTCTAACCAGCCCATTTTCTTTATGTGCTGCGTATGATACCAAAATTGAGCAAAAAGATGAATTGGGGCCAGGATAGCAATAATTTTTGCAGGTACTCCCAGAAGAGCGGCTGGAAATAATAAAAGAGGAAAATAGCCTATTAAATTGGAAACTGACTGGCGCAATGCGCATGCCAGGTTAAATTCCTCACTACTGTGATGAATAACATGTTGATTCCAAAAAAAGTTAATGTGATGGCTAAGTCGGTGATTCCAGTAACCGGCAAAATCAATTACAATAAAAGCAATAACCCAAACTAACCAAGTGGCTTTTATCTCTGTCAATGCAAGGTGTTCTAATAAATAAGGATAACTGACAATAATGATTCCCAGACCAAGGGAATCCTTTAAAATATTGGTAAGACCGGAACTAATACTACTAACCGTATCCAGAACCTTATACTTTTGATTTTTAGCAAAGTAGCCGTAGAGTATTTCTATACCCAGTAAAAAAATAAAAAAAGGAATGGCATAAAGGAGTGCAGTTGCGTAAGATTCCATTTAATAAATATGCTTAACTCAAAGATAGAAAAATTCATCAATTACCTGTTATGGTAAAATTATCCTCTCCCCTGATTTAAATTTTTGGGGTATTAAAAAGCAAACCCTTATTCTTAATTCCCGGCAGTTAAATCTGCGCTACTAATAAAACTTAACTTAGATTTTGGGATCTGCCTTCTAGTTGAATGGGCCTACCATTATATGTGCTCTATGGGTCCCGGGATCCATAAGCCATGGCATACCCGGTGCGTGAGGTTTGCTGGGAAGCCCTGTAGATTCTGTCGTGGCAAATGGTGTATAAATTACATATCGAAACTTCCCGTCTTTTAAATCCCCTGTAGTTTTATCATAATTTTCATCCGTACCATAAAATATGTACATCATGCTGGGTTCTTCGGGCATTTTCAGCTTGCCCGAAGCCACTTCTTCACCTCGGATTTCCCGTTTTTCCTTAAAGTTTTTACCCTGAGCCGTAAGCTCTCTTCCTCTGGCCATAAAAGGTTCTAGTTTCTTGTAGTAGCAGCTGACACTAATCCCTTCTTTGGTTGGATCATCAGCCAGGCAGACGAGGTTATTGTTTCCTTTACGCAAAACAATCAATTTACCCTCTTTATTATAGCCATATACCATGGCATCTGCTTTGGCTTCATCAGGTGCCGGTAAGACCGCTGTTTTTATTTGAATCTCCGCAGGTAAAATTTCCAAAGATTCCTCCTGGGCCAATGCAATCCCCGAAATAAACAGGAAACAGGCTAATAATGATGTTTTCATATGTCTTAGTTTGCTATTAAAGATAAACATAGGAAAGGATATCCTCAAAAAATAATCTTTAAATTATTGGTCAGGAAAGGCCCCAATGGAAATACCGGGCTTCCAATTACATTCCAAAGCATATAAAGCCGTTCAGAGCGGTAAGGTGGATCCGATTACATAAATCACTTCACTCCAAATTACTTAGACTTTTTTCGAGCGTCAGGATTTTTGCCTCCGCATCTGCTGCTTTCTTTTTTTCCATGGAAACAACAGACTCCGGGGCATTGTTCACAAACCTCTCATTTGCCAATTTTTTATTTACAGATTCTAAAAACCCTTTAGTGTATGACAGTTCTTCCCGGATTTTCTTAAGTTCAGCTTCTATATCCAGCATTCCCGAAACAGGTATAAAATATTCATTGCTTCTAACCCTAAACGACAGGGCGCCATCAACAGCCTCGGTTACTGTATTGATTTGTCCTACATTAGCCAGTTTTTTTATAACCACATCCCAATCTTCGTTTATTCCTTCCTTATTCAGAACTGAAAGGTCCAGAGTTTCCTTTAATGGAATATTCTTCTCCTTGCGGATATTTCGGATACCCGATATTACCTCAGCAGTAAATTGAAATGCATTAATGTGTTTGGAATCAAAATGTTCTGAATTCGGCCACGAAGAAATAACCAAAGCCTCAGATGGTTTGCGATCCGAAATACGTTGCCATATCTCTTCAGTTAGAAAAGGCATAAATGGGTGCAGCAGTTTCAAATTATTCTCAAATATCGCTAAGATTTCAGTGTAGCTTTTCTTATCTATCGGTTGCTGATAGGCGGGCTTTACAATTTCGAGCAACCAGGAACAAAAATCATCCCAAACCAGTTTGTAAATCGCCATTAAAGCTTCAGATATTCGATATTTACTGAAATGGTCCTCAATCTCCATAAGTGCCTGATTGAATCTGGCCGTATACCATTCAATTCCTTTAATGGAAGATTCAGGTTGTGGTATTTCGGCAATCTCCCAGCCCTTTACAAGACGAAATGCATTCCATATTTTATTGGCGAAGTTTTTACCCTGCTGGCAAAGTGCTTCATCAAATAATAAGTCATTCCCTGCCGCAGAACTCAATAGTAAACCAACTCGAACGGCATCTGCCCCAAATTTTGAAATTAACTCCAGAGCGTCAGGCGAATTCCCAAGAGATTTAGACATTTTGCGTCTTTCTTTATCACGGACTATACCGGTCAGATAAACATTGTCAAATGGTCTTTCTCCCCTAAATTCATAACCGGCAATAATCATCCTTGCTACCCAAAAAAACAAAATATCCGGTGCGGTAACCAGATCGCTTGTTGGATAATAATAAGCAACCTCTTCGTTATCCGGCTCCATGATACCACCAAAAACACTTATTGGCCAGAGCCATGAAGAAAACCAGGTGTCCAATACATCTTCATCTTGTTTCAGGTCCTCTATGGTTAGCCCAACATTCCCTGATTTATCTTTTGCTTTAGCCAAAGCAGCCTCTATTGATTCTGCAACAACGAAATCATTTTCGCCATCTCCATAATAATATGCCGGTATTCGCTGACCCCACCATAGTTGACGGGAAATGTTCCAATCCCTTATATTCTCCATCCAATGGCGATAGGTGTTTTCAAATTTTCTTGGATAAAATTTGACCTCTCTGGTTTCCAAAACGGCAGACAGTGCAGGCTTTGCCAAATTTTCCATCTTAAGAAACCATTGATCGGAAAGTCTGGGTTCTATAACAACTTTTGTTCTTTCGGAAGTCCCTACTTTATTAACATAAGGTTCTACCTTTGTTAAAAAGCCTTTTTCTTTTAATTCTTTTACAATTGCTTTTCGGGCATCAAACCTATCCATTCCTTCATAGTGCATTCCGAATGAATTCAGGGATGCATCTTCATTAAAAATATCAATGGTCTCCAGTTGATGTTTTTCACCAAGAAGTTTATCGTTTTCGTCGTGTGCAGGGGTAACTTTTAAACAACCTGTTCCAAATTCCATGCTAACATATTCGTCTTCAATTATTGGAATTACCCTGTTGCAAATAGGTACGATTGCCTTTTTACCTTTTAAGCCCCGGAAACGATCATCATTTGGATTAATGCATATGGCTGTATCCCCCAAAATGGTTTCGGGCCTTGTAGTAGCTATGGTTACTTTGTCATCAGAACCTTCAATGGTATAGGCAAGGTAATATAATTCGCCCTGCCGTTCTTCATAGATTACCTCTTCATCCGAAAGTGTAGTCTTTGCCTGCGGGTCCCAGTTCACCATTCGGTATCCACGATAAATCAGCCCTTTATCGAATAATTCAATAAAAACCTTAATAACTGAGGCTGACATATCGTCATCCATTGTGAATTTTGTGCGTTCCCAATCGCACGAACATCCCAATTTTTTCAGCTGTTCCAGAATAACACCTCCATATTCGTGAGTCCATTCCCAGGCATGACCCAGGAATTCCTCTCTTGAAATATCCTTTTTATCTATTCCCTGTTCCTTTAGCTTCGCAACCACTTTTGCTTCTGTTGCTATAGACGCATGATCTGTTCCGGGAACCCAGCACGCATTAAGACCAAGCAGGCGTGCTCTGCGTATAAGCACATCCTGAATGGTGTTATTCAACATATGTCCCATATGAAGAACCCCCGTGACATTAGGGGGCGGTATAACTATCGTATATGGCTTCCTGCCATCGGGTTTTGAATGAAAGTATTTATTGTCCAGCCAATAGTCATACCAATGGTCTTCTACTATCTGAGGCTCATATTTTGATGG
This sequence comes from Eudoraea adriatica DSM 19308, assembly GCF_000382125.1. GTDB lineage: Bacteria > Bacteroidota > Bacteroidia > Flavobacteriales > Flavobacteriaceae > Eudoraea > Eudoraea adriatica. The sequence goes on along the minus strand of NZ_KB907554.1, from coordinate 29,890 downwards.
AATATCCATAATTTCGGTACGGTTTTTGTTCATTCAACCAGGTATCAAAAAATGATTATCACTTAAAATGTTAAACTTGCGATAATCATTTTATTATTTACCGGATTGGAAATACGAAACAAAAATAAGTAACGTTAGAAGATAACAAAAGAATTTTGGATGTTGATACTAAAACATTTACATTTGAGATTCACCCAAAACCAAAAAGTAATGAAAAAAATAGTATTAGTATTATTTGTAGGCCTACTTGCATTAAGTGTAAACGCCCAGGATAAAGCTGCTAAGATTGAATTTAAAACGGAAACCGTGGATTATGGTGTAATTGAAAAAGGCAGCGATGGAATTAGGGTATTTGAATTCACAAACACAGGAACAGCTCCTTTAATTATTAGTAAGGTAAGTTCCAGTTGTGGCTGTACCATTCCTAAAAAACCTGAAGAAGCAATTTTACCGGGTAAAACAGGAGAAATTCAAGTTAAATATGACACTAAGCGCGTTGGACCTATCAGAAAGGCAATAACGGTCATTTCAAACGCCGATACACCTACCAAAGTATTAAAAATAAAAGGTGAAGTGAAAAGCGTGGACGGGAAATAGCAAAAACAAGCCAGTTTAATTATAAATAAAAAAAACCGGAATTTTCATTCCGGTTTTTTTTATTTAAATGCTTTCTTTAATACAAATGAAAAAAGCAAATCCTTGTTATATCTTTCGATTAGCACCTTTATCCGTTTTCCTTCTTTTTCATTGAGCATTTTCATGACTTCCTGAAGTTTATAACTATGTATTCGCCTACCGTTTACAGCTAAAATTATATCCCCCTCCTGCAAGCCAGCCAATTCTGCCGGACTGCCTGCTCTGATTCCTGAAACAATTATCTCAGGCACTAAACTAAGCCGGGTTTGATTTTCCATGAGAATCTGGACATCTCCAAACTTCCTGTTGCTATTTATCACAAACCCTCTGCTATCCGCAATCCGATCTGCAATATATCTCACCCCATTATGCTGTAATTGCAAACCGCTCATATTGTATTGGAAAGGAGTACTAAAGTGTCTGTTCTTCTTTAAGGTAATTTGTTTAGCAGGATAGTTAAAAACAATATTAAAACGTTTAAGAATCGCCCCGCCAATACTGCCGTTTCTATTGCCGGGAACCACTGATGAGCTAAAAGTCTCCATATCCGGAAATGCTGCTTTCGCCTCCTTTAATGCAAAATCCCCAATATTAATTGAATTTACCTTCGTTCGTTTACCAAATATGCTTCCATTTAAGCCTTCTCCTAAAAAGTCCTGATAATTTTGTTCCGGAATACCAAGGCCTTTTTTTTCATCCTTGAAAAGCCATACGGCATCTGTACTGCCTGTATCAATTAAAAGTTTAACCGGTACATCTTTTGTAGTCCCCAAAACAATATTCCCCTCAATATAAGCCCTGTTTCGCCTTATTGCGATAGGTAAAGTCTGTGATTTCTTATTTTCTTTTTCCTTATAAAATTCGGGATCATGAAATTTGATATATTCGGCACTATAATTAATCTCAACAACGAAATCTCTAAAGAGGTCATATCCAATTATTCCATGAATGGGGATGCCAAGACTTGGAGAGAAATTCATTTCCTTATCCAGCACTACATATAAAAGTTGGTTATAATTCCTGATCTCGTTTAAGCGGAAAAAATTATCCTTTGAACTCAGACCCTTTATTGGTTGTCCTCCACCCAGTCCTTTAATTGTGATTTCAGACACATTCCTTAACTGTACAGAGTCCTGATCGGAGACATTAAAAAGTATAGGTTTACTTACTCCTGAATCCAAAATAAATGACAACTTAGCTCCGTTAACCTCAATTGGAATTATAATAAGGTTATTAATTAATTTGAAATTTACTTTTTCAAATTTTTTCCCATTGGACAAACGAAAACCTTGTGATATACCATAAAAGGGAATACACAGAGTTAACACTAAAATAAACTTAAATAATGTCCGCAACTTGCTAATAATTAGTTGAATGTCTATTAAAGATATTAAATAATTACAGAAGTTCAGTATACTTTAACATTCCATTAGATCAACTTATTATATTTAACTTTGTGTTGTTTTGTCCATTATGATTTCCCATTTTTGTTAAAATTTAGAATTGTATGCCAGCGATCTCAAGGAAGGGTCAATTAATGCCCGAATCTCCAATCAGGAAATTGGTTCCTTTTGCGGAAGAAGCCAAATTTAGAGGTATTGATGTAATTCATTTAAATATTGGGCAACCAGATATAAAAACTCCGAAACAAGCTTTGGATGCTGTCAGAAACAACACAATTGAAGTTTTGGCCTACAGCAGGACCGAAGGTTCTGAAACCTATCGGAAAAAATTAAGCGACTATTACAAAAAGCAAAAAATAAATGTCACACACAATGATATTCTGGTAACGACAGGAGGATCAGAAGCTCTGTCATTTACTATGGGTAGTATTGCCGATGAAGGGGACGAAATCATAATTCCTGAACCGTTTTATGCCAATTACAATGGTTTTGCCACAGCAATGGGTATAAAGGTCTCCCCCGTGCTTTCGAGAATTGAAAATAATTTTGCGCTACCTCCTATTGAAGAATTTGAAAAGCTCATTACGCATAAAACAAAGGCAATCCTTATTTGTAACCCCGGAAATCCCACAGGATATTTATACAACAAAACTGAAATTCAAAAACTGGCATTATTGGTAAAAAAGCACAACCTTTTTCTAGTGGCAGATGAAGTATATAGGGAATTCACATACGATGGCAAAGAGCATTATTCTATATTGCGGGAAAACGGTTTGGAAGAACACGCTATCGTCATAGATTCTGTTTCAAAGAGGTATAGCATGTGTGGTGCAAGAATTGGTTGTCTGGTCACCAAAAACAAGGAAATCATAAAGACAGCCCTGAAATTTGCCCAAGCCAGGCTTTCTCCTCCCACATACGCCCAAATTGCCAGTGAAGCTGCTTTAGATACCCCGCAGGAGTACTTTGAAGAAGTTATAGAAGAGTATGTTGAAAGACGTGATCTTCTTCTATCTGAATTGAGCAAAATACAGGGTGTAATAGTCGGAAGGCCACACGGTGCTTTTTACTGTATAGCACAATTGCCTATTGCAGACGCCGACCATTTTGCCCAATGGCTTCTGGAAAAATACAATCTAAATGGCGAGACTGTAATGGTTGCACCGGCTGCAGGATTTTATGCAACTGAAGGAATGGGCCAGAATCAGATACGTATTGCCTATGTTCTCAATAAGGAACGTTTGATTAAAGCAGTTCAAATATTAAAAGAAGCACTTAAAACCTACCGGGCTTTGTGAAAATACAGAAGAATATATCCTTAAAAACATACAATACCTTTGGAATTGAGGCTCTTGCAAGTCACTTCGTAGAAATAACTACAGTTCAGGATCTCAGGGAAGTGCTTAAAAAAGAAGATTACCCGAATAAAATAGTGCTGAGTGGTGGAAGTAATGTGCTTATTACCAACGATTTAAATGCCCTGGTAATCCATCTGAATATCAAAGGCATTACCATACTTACCGAAGATGCTCATAGCGTATCCCTAAAAGTAATGGCCGGTGAAAACTGGCATGATTTAGTAATTTGGACCATTAGTCGTGATTATGGAGGGCTGGAAAATCTATCGCTGATCCCCGGAAATGTTGGAACCTCACCAATACAAAACATTGGCGCATACGGAGTTGAACTGAAAGATTCCTTTGTGAGCTGTGAAGCAATGGATATTGGCACTCAGCAACTCAAGACCTTTTCAAAATCTGACTGCAGGTTTGGCTATAGAGACTCCATTTTTAAAAATGCAGGAAAGGGCAAATACATAATTACCTCTGTAAATTTAAAACTCAATAAACCACCGCATAAACTATATACCTCTTATGGTGCAATAGAATCCGAGCTGAAAGAAAAAAAAATAAAACACCCTACAATTAAGGATGTATCAGATGCTGTAATTGCAATTCGCCGGAGAAAACTCCCGGATCCACTTAAATTAGGCAACAGTGGAAGTTTCTTTAAAAATCCGGTAATCACAAAAGATGTTTTTGCTACTTTCTTAGAAAACAACCCTGAAGCACCCTTTTACCAAATTTCAGAAAGTTCTTATAAAATCCCTGCAGCATGGCTTATTGAGCAATGCGGATTTAAAGGAAAAAGATTCGGTGATGCAGGGGTTCATAAGAACCAGGCCTTAGTATTGGTAAACCACGGAGATGCAAGTGGCCAGGAATTGCTGCAATTGGCAAAAAAAATACAAAATGCCGTTTTAAAGCAATTTGGCATTGTCATTAAACCTGAAGTCAACATAATTGGGTAACAAGGATATAAAATTTCAAAAAATAACCCCCGTAATAGAACTCACGGGGGTTATACCAAACCAAACTAACCAAAAATAAATGTACAATAACCAGTTGTACATTTGTCTAATTAAAATTGAGAAAACGCTTACTTAACAATCAATTTTATAATTTAGCGTTTACACTATATACGGCGCAAAATATTATTTTGGATGCTTTCCCGGCTAATTATTTGATGTCGTTAAACTTATATGAGTACACTATTAGAAAAACATATTGTTGAATTGTTGCATGAACGCAATGAAAAGGCTATTTCATTGCTTTATGAGCATTATGGTGACACACTCTTTGGGGTTGCATTTAAGGTTGTCAGAGATTCAGAACTGGCGCAGGATGTTTTGCAGGAAAGCTTTGTGAAGATCTGGAAAAAATCTGACTCCTATGATTCGTCAAAAGCCAAATTATTTACATGGCTCTTCAGGATAACCAGAAACACTGCTATTGATAAGCTGCGCAGCGTTAACACAAAATCTGATAAAGAAATCCAAATTGATGTTTCAGACGTATATAATCTAGGTGTAGAAAGTATCAGACCCGAGTTTATGGACGTAAAAGAAAACTTGGAGAAGATAGAACATAAATATCACGTAGTGTTGGATGCCCTTTTTTTTCAGGGTATGACACAGCAGGAAGCTAGTGACGAATTAAATATTCCGTTGGGTACTATCAAATCCAGGTTAAAAATAGGATTAAGAGAACTCAAAAAGATTTATGGAAACTCTATGGTACTTTTGCCTCTTTTAAATTTAATATCATGAAAGAAAAAATACGAATATTTTTAGATACTGATTTGCTGGAAAAGTATCTTCTGGGAACAACTACCCCTGAAGAATCAATGCAAGTTGAGCGATATATTGCCATGTATCCTGAAGTAAGAAAAACCTATGATGAGTTACAGGAGAATCTTGAAACATTTGCAAAGATGTATGCCCTTAAAACTCCGGAAGGCCTTAAAGCCAGAATTCTCAATAGAATAAAAGCACAGAATACAGGTAGAAGGAAATTTCAAAGATATGCCGTTGCTGCAAGTATAGCTGCTTTACTTTTCGCAGGATCATCTTATTTCTTCTGGAATCAAAACCAAAATTTACAGGATGAAAATGTAATCGTAAATAATAGGATCAGAACTTTAGAAGAGGATATGAAAGAACAACTGGAAGATGTAAGAAACCAGTTTATTGTTCTGAATAATCCTCAAACTAAAAAGTATGCAGTTAATGGAAATAAAAAGGCGAAGGAATTAAAAGCTGTTGCCTATATTAATCCTGTTAAAAAACTATCCTATATCAATGTAAGGAATTTACCAAATTTACCGGACAACCAATGCTATCAGATGTGGGCCGAAGTTAATGGGGAAATGGTAAATCTGGGAGTCATAAAAAGTGTTGACGATAAAGATCACCTCAGACCTCTGCCCTATGCAGAAAATGCGGTTAGCTACATTACTATAGAGCCTCAAGGCGGAAATGACACTCCTACTGTTAAGAATATTGTAGCCAATATCAGTTATTGAGAAGCAATTTTATATAGATCATATAAAGCCCCTTCCAGGGGCTTTATTTTTGTATCTTTGCATAAATTCTTTTTATGAAGTTGATTTTACTTACCATAGGCCTTCTGGCGCTTGCTTTTGCAGGTATTGCAATTAAAATATGGTCTAAAAAAGATGGCAAGTTTGCCGGTACCTGCGCCAGTCAGAATCCTTATCTGAACAACAATGGCGAGGCCTGCGGTTTTTGTGGTAAACTTCCAGACGAGCAGGATTGCCTAAAAGAAGAGGCTTCTGCTAAGTCATTATAGCGCACAGTGACCTTTAGATTTTTTTAAAAACACAGGGTTTGGATAAAACTGACGATACACTCCAGAGTACCATTGAAAGGGCTAAAGCAGGTAATCAAATGGCTTTTAGTAGTTTACTTGACAGATACTGGAATGATGTATATGGTTTTCAATTGATACGGACCAAAAATGAAAATGATGCCGAGGATATTACAATACAAACCTTTTCCAGGGCTTTTGATAAATTAGATACCTATGATCCGTCATATGAGTTCAAAACCTGGCTAATCACCATTTCCAAAAATTTGCATGTAGACCTTATAAGAAAAAGAAAAAGGAATGTTCTTCATGCCACAGACACCGGAAATAACGAGGCCATTAAAAAGGTTCTTGATGATGCCCCGACAGCAGAAGATCAATTAATAACAGATCAGAATCTTGCCAAACTTCTTCAAAATATTAAACAATTAAAGCCCCATTATCAGAAAGTCATTAATCTTCGGTATTTTAACGAACTAACCTATTCAGAAATAGCCAAAGAGTTAGGTGAACCGGTAAATAATGTTAAGGTAAAATTACTCAGGGCTAAAAAGTTGTTAGCTGAAATTATCAAAAGCAATAGATAGTCTTTTCATTTTGTATTTTATCCTAAAAGTTGAACCCCTGGCTAATTGCTTTTGTTTTTCTATTTGGTCGTATATTTGCTAAAATTTTTCTATGAGCATTGAATCTATTCCACATGTACAACCGCCCAAAGGCAAGCCAAAATGGTTAAGGGTTAAATTGCCAACCGGGAAAAAATATACGCAACTAAGAAGTCTGGTTGACAAGTACGACTTAAATACTATTTGTACTTCAGGAAGTTGCCCTAACATGGGTGAATGTTGGGGTGAGGGGACTGCCACTTTTATGATTTTAGGTAATATTTGTACAAGGTCCTGTGGTTTTTGTGGCGTTAAAACCGGCCGGCCCGAGAATGTGGATTGGGAAGAACCAGAGAAAGTTGCACGTTCCATAAAGATTATGGGAATTAAGCATGCGGTAATTACCTCGGTAGATCGCGATGACCTTAAAGATATGGGTTCTATAATCTGGTCCGAAACTGTGAAAGCTATCCGGAGAATGAATCCGAATACCACATTGGAAACCCTTATTCCGGACTTTCAAGGGCTTGGAACTCATCTGGATCGCATTGTTGGTGTTGCTCCTGAAGTTGTTTCTCACAATATGGAAACCGTAAAAAGACTTACACGGGAAGTGAGGATACAGGCAAAATACGAGCGTAGCTTAGACGTTTTAAGGTACTTGAAAGAGCATGGTGTCAGACGCACCAAATCCGGTATTATGTTAGGCCTGGGAGAACGAGAGTCTGAGGTAATTGAAACTATGGAAGACCTCAGAAAAGCCGGCGTTGATGTGGTTACAATAGGGCAATATCTTCAACCATCTAAAAGGCACTTGCCGGTCAAAGAGTTTATCCTGCCCGAACAATTTTCCAGATATGAGGAATTAGGTAAAAATTTGGGATTCAGGCACGTCGAAAGCGGAGCTTTGGTCAGATCTTCATATAAAGCGCATAAACATATTAATTAAAATATTTGTAAAGTCACTGTTTTTTCAAGGGCTCTAAAGCAGATATAATGTTACGTCATGAATTTCCATCCATTAACCACAGGTTCAGAAGTGGTTTTTTAACATAAAACAGCGGTGATTATTCCCCAAATAAATAATACTTTTAAAAGATTTTTCCAAAATGAGCTAAAAAACGGGGCTTTTTATAAGAAAGAACCTATAGTTTCTGCTTAAATAAACAATAGTTGCCTATCCTAAACGTTTGATTTTAAGGCAAGGTTGATAAAAAATTTAATAATTCTCGAAATATCAAAAAGTTAGATGAGTGCATCAAAATATTTAATGTATTTACTTAACTTAAAAGATTGATAAAAAGTCATTTGAAATTTATTTTCCAACATATCATAATTCGCAAGGCATTGCTCCTGGCAATATACTTGGCTTGTGCTCCTTTTGTCCTGGCCCAGGAGCGAACGAACCAGGTAAATGGTCTGGAAACTTTCTTTAATGAAACCAGAATCTACAAAAACCAAAACAAAATAAATCTTGCGCTGGAATCCCTGGACAAGGCTGCCGCTTTGGCCGAAGAAACCGAAGACGAAAAAGCACTTGTAGATTGTTATCACAAATTTGCCTTGCTTTACATGGAACTGGAAAAAAGGGAAACTACTCTTTTTTATTGGGATCGTGCTACGGTTCTGTTGAACGAACTGGAATATCCATATGGGCACGCGGTACACAAATTCATTGAATCCATCCTACTTTACGATAGCGGCAATAACTTTCAGGCTATTTTTATGCTCAATGAATCCAGGCAACTTACCAATGACCGAAATCTTCTCAACAATATATTGCTACTGGAGGCGAATATTTACCTAAGTATAGAAAAATATGACAGCGCCGCTTTAAATTTCAATTCGCTTGTGGTAAACAATGATGTATTTGAAAAAGAATCCCTCATGGCAAAATCACATCTGGGATTAGCCAAATTATATATTAATACGCAAGATTATGAAGAGAGTATTAAAAACGGAGTCAGGGCATTAGAAATTGCTCAGGCTAACAACTTCTCCAAAGAGGAATTTGAAGCCAACGAATTATTGGGACAGGCGTATGAAAAAAGAGAAAGGTATAATCTTTCTCTTGTACATAACAGAAATCTGTTAAAATTAAAGGATTCTGTTTTTACCATTGAAAAAATTAAGGCCGAGGCCAAAACAGCTGATAGGATTCAATTTGAATTTATGGCTGATGAAATTAAACGCCAGGACGCCAAAATAGAAGAATTAAATGAATCCCGTAACAGATCTGAAATTACCGCGATCCTGACTTCTGCTTTTTTGACTATTATTTCTTTGTTAGCAGTATCTCTATTTAGGAACAATCAGATCAAGTTAAAGACCAATGATCTTTTACAAACTAAAAACAGGGAGCTTCAAACAGCCAGAGATGCTGCCGTTCAGGCCATGGAAGCTAAAACTAATTTTCTGTCTACAGTGAGTCATGAATTGAGAACTCCACTTTATGCCGTTACAGGTTTGGCCCATTTGTTATTGGAAGAGAATCCAAGTGAAAGTCAAAAAGAACATCTTAAGTCTTTGAAATTTTCAGGAGATTATCTGCTTAATTTTATAAACGACATACTGCAAATAAACAAAATAGACGCAGACAAACTAGAGCCTTTAAACATGGAGTTTAATTTGAAAAAAGTACTCGCAGATGTTATTAGCTCATTACAACAAAGTGCCAAGGAAAATAACACAAAAATTATCCTGGAGTATGATGAGGAAATTCCCAAACATTTAATGAGTGACCCGATTAAATTATCTCAAATTTTTATGAACCTTGTAGGTAATGCTTTAAAATTTACGAAGAACGGAGAAGTAAATGTAATAGCGAAACTGATGAAAAAGGAGGAAGAAGAGGTGACTATATATTTTGAAGTTAAAGATAATGGAATTGGCATTTCAAATGAACAACAACAGAACATCTTTGATAGTTTTGAACAGGGCTCAATTCAGATTAACCGGGAATATGGAGGTACCGGCCTTGGACTGACCATTGTTAAGAGTCTGCTGGGACTATTTGACAGTAAAATTCAACTGGAAAGCACTTTGGGTAAGGGTAGTTCATTTTTCTTTGAACTGGATCTAAAAAGTAAAGACAGTGTGATTGATGAAATTCCATTTGAGATAACCCAAAAAGACTATGATTTGAATGGCTTGCATGTTTTAGTTGTTGAAGACAACAAAATAAATCAGGTTATCACCAAAAAAATGTTGAATAAAAGGGGAATAAGCTGTGAGATTGCAGGAAATGGAAACACTGCTGTAGAAATGGCTAATACAAGTCAATATGATGGAATACTCATGGATATACATATGCCCGGAATAAGCGGAGTTGAAGCAACCATTCAGATTCGAAAATTTGATACGGACACTCCAATTATAGCGCTTACTGCCATCTCCCTCGATGACAGCCTGGAAAGTTTTTACGCGGCAGGATGTAATGACGTGGTTACCAAACCTTTTAAACCGGAGGTATTCTATCAGAAAATTGGCGAAAACATCCTTGAACACAAACTAAAGAAATCGGTTACTTAAGTCCTCAAGGCTTTTTTGAATTACCTCCTTACCTCCTCCCAAAAATCGGTGCCTGACAGATATATAGTATAGGTTGTTAACCTTATTCTTTAAACGCATATAATCCTTTTCCGTTGTAAGTACTAAAGGTCTGGAGTTAAAAAAATCGATCTCTTTCCCGGAAAAATAATGATGATCATTGAACTTTCGATGATCAAAACGAATTTCTTCGCTTTTTAGAAATTCCAGTAATGGTTTAGGGTTCGCGATTCCTGTAACCAAAGTAACCTCTTTCTTCTTTAAAGCAAGAATGGACAAATTCGTTTTTGCGCCTTTTAAATTAATGTCGTACTCCAGGGTACAGAATAATACCTTCTGATTCATTTCAGGATTTAGCTCCCTTATGATACTCAATTTTGCTTCATCATCAAGAATGGGCGGGCACTTGGTCACAACAATTAAATCTGCGCGCTTAGAAGCGTTTTTACTGTCTCTTAAATTTCCTGTGGGTAAATACCAGTCCTTGGTATATAACTGTCCATAGGAAGTCAATAAAATGGAAAATGACGGGTTTACTTTTCTATGTTGGTATGCGTCATCTAAAAGTATCAGATCCGGATGCAAGGTAGTTTCAAGTTGCTTAATCCCTTCAATCCTGTCTGTTGCTACCGCTACTCCGACGTCAGGGAATTTAGAATATATCTGTAAGGGTTCATCTCCAATTTCTTCGGCCGTACTGGTTGGTTGTGCCAGAACATACCCTTTTGACTTTCTCTTGTAACCTCTGCTCAAAACTGCAAGTCTGGAACCTCCGGATAAATGATTAAGAAGCCATTCTATCATTGGTGTTTTACCGGTACCTCCCACACTTAGGTTACCAACACATATAGTAGGCGTATTTAATGTAGCAGAAGTTAAAATTCCCGAATCATACAACAGATTCCTGAAATATACCGCCAGGGCATAGATCAATGAAAATGGGAAGGCCAGAATTCTTAGCAGTTGCATAGCAACGAAAATATAATATTTTATCTTTGATGCATGCAAATAGCTAAAAACATACGATTAAATTTTTATGAATTTGATTAGTTTAAAGCCTATTAAAATTAATGTTGATGTTCATGGATTTGCAGGTATCTGTATATTATTTTAATCCCATGAAAGACCTTGCAGAGCATCCCATCTAAGTATAGATCTTATTTTAACAGTTATAAATTTTAAATATGAAAGTTAAAGATGTTGCTGAAATACTTGAGGAATTGGCCCCTTTGGAATATGCGGAAGATTTCGATAATGTCGGGCTATTGGTAGGTGATCAGGACATGAATGTTACGGATATTCTTGTTACCCTTGATTCGCTTGAAAATGTTATAGATGAAGCAATAAGCAAATCATGCAATCTTATCATTAGCTTTCATCCCATATTATTTAAGGGAATCAAGAACCTTACGGGATCTAATTATATAGAACGTGCCGTCATAAAGGCCATTCAAAATAATATTTCAATATATTGCCTGCACACCGCACTGGATAATGCAAAGGATGGTGTTAATGCGAAAATATGCGATGTATTAGGGGTAAAACAAACCAAAATTTTAATACCTCAAAAGGGAACCATAAAAAAGCTAACTACATATGTGCCTGAAAGTCATGCTAATGTATTATTAAATGGTCTGTTTAAAGCCGGGGCGGGAAGTATTGGGAATTATAGTGAATGCAGCTTTACGGTAGAAGGAACGGGCAGCTATAAAGCAGGGAAGAATGCAAATCCGGTAAAAGGAAATAAAGGGGAACTGCATTTGGAAAAAGAAACGCAGATCAACGTTACTTTTCCTCGTAACAAAGAAAAAAGTATTTTATCCGCTTTATTTGATAATCATCTATACGAGGAGGTAGCCTACGAAATAAGTACTTTAGAAAATGTTGATTCTCAAATTGGTATGGGAATGATAGGTGAACTGGAAAAACCTCTGGATGAAAAGCATTTTCTCTCCTTTATAAAAAACAAAATGAACGTGTCCTGCATAAGACACTCGGGTTTTTTAGGTAAAAAAATTCAAAAAGTAGCAGTTTTAGGAGGCAGTGGGGCTTTCGCTATTGGTGCGGCAAAAAAATATGGTGCAGACATTTTTATTACCTCGGATGTAAAATACCACCAGTTTTTTGAAGCTGAAAACAAAATTCTTATCGCAGATATAGGGCACTATGAAACTGAGCAGTTTACAAAAAATTTATTGGTAGACTATCTTACAAAAAAAATGCCTAATTTTGCAATCTCTTTATCAGAGAGTATTACAAATCCTATCAAGTATTATTAAATATGGCAACAAAAGTAGAAACAACCGTGGAGGAAAAATTAAGGGCATTATACGATTTGCAATTAATTGATTCCAGAGTTGATGAAATTAGAAATGTACGTGGTGAATTACCCCTCGAAGTAGAAGATCTTGAAGACGAGGTGCTTGGTTTAAAAACAAGGATGGACAAGTTAAAAACCGATTTAGAAACTATAAATTATGAAATCGGGGCTAAAAAGAACTTAATTGAAGAGGCCAAAGTACTGATAAAAAAATATGCTGATCAACAAAAAAATGTAAGAAACAGCAGAGAATTCAATTCACTTGCGAAAGAGGTTGAATTTCAGGAATTGGAAATTCAATTGGCTGAGAAGAACATCAAGGAGTTCAAAGTTCAAATAGAGCAAAAAAAGGAAGTAATAAGTGAGACCAAAGAAAAACTTACAGAGCGTGAGGCCCACTTAAAGCATAAGAAAAGTGAATTAGATGCCATTCTTGCGGAAACAGAAAAGGAGGAAAAAGCACTTTTGGCTAAATCTGAAAAATTTGAAAAGCAAATTGAGGACAGGTTGGTCCAGGCTTATAAACGAATTCGAAATAACGTTAAAAACGGCCTGGCAGTAGTCCCAATTGAAAGAGGTGCCTCAGGTGGTTCTTTCTTTACCATACCTCCGCAGGTTCAGGTAGAAATTGCTTCAAGAAAAAAGATAATTACAGATGAGCATAGTGGCAGAATTCTTGTAGATCCTGTTTTGGCTGAAGAAGAACAGGAGAAGATGCACAAAATGTTTTCTAAAATCTGATAGAATTAAATATTTATCTGAAACCACCTGTAGTCAGGTGGTTTTTTTATTTTAGTACTATATACGTATATGTTTATTCTAAGATTTATTGCGCTTTTAGTTTTAATGTTACAATTTAATGGGATGTTCGCACAGGAACTGGCGGAATTCAAGTGGAAAAAACGAATTCTCCTTATTATAGATTCGAATAATGATTTGCCTGCCAGAAACATACAAGTTAGCAAGTTTGTTGCTCGGAATGACGAAATGAAGGAAAGAGATTTAGATCTTTTTGTATGCACAGGCAAGGAAGTATTGGATAAGGACGGATTAAAAACCAATATTGATCCTGCTAAAATATCCTATGGTGAATTTCAGGGTGTTATCCTCATAGGAAAAGATGGTGGCGTGAAACTTAGAAAGAAGTTCATTGTAGAACCAGGTGAGGTTTTTGATCTAATAGATCAAATGCCCATGCGCAGGGCTGAAATGAAAAACAGGTAGTTATTTTAGAAAGTCAATCTTGTTTAAGCAATTCTAATATTTTCTCTTCTACTTCCCGGCTGTCCCATTTAGATTCAATATTGGGTATTTGCATTACCTGTTCCATAATTCTTTCCTGCCAATCGCCTATTGCCAGGGCTTCTGAATAAGGCTGATCAGAAAATGTCACCCTGGAGTAAACAGGAATCCATTTGTCCGGGTGTTTTTTTGCAAAATGTTTTTCTATTTTCTTTTGAAGCAGAAAAAGCGGATCCGCTGTTTTGCTGCTCATTTCAATAAAGTTTCTAAAGCTCAATTCGGCTATCGCATCTGCATCTGGTTTCCTTTTCTTCTGATACTCCTGAAAAATATGCTCCCAGTCATCCCCGTATTTAGAGATTAATTCATTTAAAACATAGATGTCTTCAAAACCTGCATTCATTCCCTGTCCATAAAAAGGCACTATAGCATGGGCAGAATCCCCTACAAGAGCCACCTTATCCCAATAGGTCCAGGGATAGCATTTCATGGTAACCATAGCACTCGTCGGGTTTTTAAAAAAATCCCCGGCCAGGTTGTCTATTTCTTTAATTACATCGGGAAAATAGGTTTTAAAAAATTCCTTTGCCTGGGGTTTGGTTTTTATATTTTCAAAAGATATTTCACCTTCAAATGGTAAAAATAATGTACAGGTGAAACTACCATCCTGATTGGGCATTGCAATGAACATGAAATTTCCTCTTGGCCAGATGTGAAAGGAGTTTTTGTCTAGTTTGTGCGTGCCATCATCATTAGCCGGAATTGTGAGCTCTTTATAACCAACCTCAATAAAATCCTGTGAATAATCAAACCTGCTCCTGCGCTGCATTTTGTGGCGAATTCTGGAAAATGCACCATCACAACCAAATACAATATCATAATTATAAGCTTTCCATGCACCTTTTTCAGTTGCTCCTGTGTACAATCGGGCTTCGGGCAGATCAATATCCCATACTTTTTCATTAAATCTGAAAATTACGCCGGTGCTTTCAGCAAGATCAATCATCTTTTTGTTCAGCAATCCTCTGGAGATGGACCAGATTGCCTCCCCTTCTTTACCATATTTCTGAAAATAAACCGGTTTGCCATTAACATGCATTGCCCGCTTATAAAGTGGAATTGCAATTTTCTTTATCTCTTTTTCAATACCCACTTCACGCAAAGATTTCCAACCCCTGTTGCTCATTGCAAGGTTTATGGAACGTCCCGAAAATTCTATGGTCCTGATATCAGGCCGACGATCGAACACAGTAATATTATGGCCCAGCCTTTTTAGATAAATGGCTAATAAAGATCCTATTAGTCCGGATCCAATTATAGCGATATCTTTTGAAGTTTGCCTCATAATTAAAGCCTGCAGAATGGTTAGGTTTGAAGGTAAATGTACTAAAATTAAGTTTTCTCCGGGTTATGATTACCACCAGTCCCGAAAACATGCAATAGTTTATAAGTGGATTAAGGGCATGGAAGACCTCCGATTGAATAATAGCTTGTCATTTTTTTTCAAAAAAAAGATCTTTTTAGAGGGTGCTGTTCGTATATATAGAAAACAGAATTTTCCGCCTGAGGCGCCCATATATATTTATAAAGACCTTCATATTATAATCTATGAAGGTCTTTTTCTGTTAAAGTAGGAGCTCCTATTCTAAAATGGCATCCACTATTCCATATTCAATGGATTCTTCTGCACCCATCCAATAATCACGGTTAAAGTCTTTCAGAATTTTTTCATAGGGTTGCCCGCAGTTTTCAGCCAGTATCTTAGCCCCTATCTCTTTTGTCTTGATTATTTCTTTGGCCTGAATTTCAATGTTCGAAGCCTGACCTCTTGCCCCGCCGCTTGGCTGATGGATCATTACACGAGCATGAGGCTGTATGAATCGTCGCCCCTTTTTGCCAACAGAGAGGAGAATAGAACCCATTGAAGCCGCTAATCCACTGCATACTGTTGAGACAGGACTTTTCAATGATTTTATCGTATCGTAAATAGCAAAACCAGAAGTTACATAACCGCCTGGACTATTTATTACCAATTGAATTTCCTTATTGTTCTGCATATCAAGATATAATAAACGATCAATGACATGTTTGGCAGAATCATCATCAACCATTCCCCATAGAAATACTTTTCTATCCTCCAATAACTTTGCATCAATGGCTTCTTGTACTTTTCCCTTTTTATTACTCATTTTTTCATTTTTGTTAAAAACCAAAATTAATCATTTTATTGGGATTTCATACCCCAATAAAGTGATGTAATAATAGCTTTTAAGAATTGAAAAGCTGTTATATTTGAAAAAACATTATTATGAGATTTCTAAACTTTCTGATTATACCTGCATTAGTTCTTCTTTTCAGTTGCAAAACCGAGCAAAAAAAAGATGCAGATTCAACAAGTATTGAACAATCCGTTCCTGAAAAAATAGCCAATGCGCACGGTATAAAGAATTGGAAAAATGTGGAAGAAATAAGGTTTGCCTTTAATGTAGACCGGGATACCACACATTTTGAGAGGGGCTGGATATGGAATATTCAAAAAAATGAGGTTACCAGAATCTCCCAAGGAGATACGGTTACTTATAACCGCAGTGAGATAGACAGTACAATAGCCAAAGTTGATGCCGGCTTTATTAATGACAAATATTGGTTTTTAGCTCCTTTTAACCTTTTATGGGACAAAGGCGGTTACAGCTATGAAGTATCAGAAAAAGCAGAAGCTCCGATTTCAAAAACCCCTATGCAAAAACTAACCATAGTATATAGCAGCGAAGGAGGTTATACCCCTGGCGATGCGTACGACTTTTATTTTGAAGATGATTATATCATCAAGGAATGGTCATTTCGGAAAGCAAATCAAAAAGAGCCCAATCTTTCTACCACATGGGAAGAGTATATAGAATTAAATGGATTGAATATTTCAAAGAGCCATATAAATGCGGAAGGGAATATTAAATGGTATTTTACGAATATTCTGGTAAAATAATTCGCCATTAGCCTTTAACGGGTTGTTTTC
This sequence comes from Eudoraea adriatica DSM 19308, assembly GCF_000382125.1. Lineage (GTDB taxonomy): Bacteria > Bacteroidota > Bacteroidia > Flavobacteriales > Flavobacteriaceae > Eudoraea > Eudoraea adriatica. The sequence continues at coordinate 12,953 of NZ_KB907554.1, read as the reverse complement.
TCTTCAACAGGAAAGTGGCGCCCAATACAGCAACTGAACAAACCATTAATGTAATAAAACTTAAACTCAATGAGAATTGTTCGGCTATGAAACCTAAAATCACCGGCCCTACGAGAAAACCCGAATATCCTGTCCCGGCTATAAAAGCTACTCCCTGGGAAGATTCTACTCCCTTTACATTACCTCCAATTCTGAATAATTCGGGAACAATGACAGAAAAACCGAGACCGGTAAGGGCAAATCCTGTAATAGCCAAATACATATCTGTTGTTAGAACCAATAAATATCCAATAATGGCTATAACAGATCCCAATGCCACAATTTTAACTGATCCTATCCTGGTACTAATGGCATCTCCTAAAAAGCGCCCCAGGGTCATAAATACCTGAAACCCTAAAAATCCTGCACCCCATATGGCTTCCGGTGCAAGGCTAACTTCTTTTAAAAATAATCCGCTCCAATCCACGATAGCACCTTCACTGCCCATAACAACAAAAGACACAACCCCAAGAAGCATGAGAGGCTTAAAATTTTTAAAACTAAACCCCTCCTTCTCTATAGGCGCCGCAACAACTGCATAATATCTCCGATAAAACATAAAATTTACAGCGAGAACCAGTAAGACAGCCAAAAGCATATGCAATCCCCTGTTATCCAGAACAGGAATCAAAAAACTGCCAAGCCCTGCTAAAACCCCCCCAAGACTAAAAAACCCATGGGAGGCAGACATAAATTTTTGCCTGTCTTCTTTTTCAATCTCCGTAACCAGCGTATTCATGGAAATATCTGTAAATCCATTAGTGGCTCCAAACAAAAAGAGAGCAATTGCAAGGCTAATAAAACCAGGCGCAATTAATGGAAATAAAGCCGCAATGCAGCTTAAAATTAATCCAATAAAGGTTGCTTTGCCAACCCCAATTCTATTAATGATTTTTGAAGCTATAGGAAAAATAGTGAAAACACCCAGTGAAAGAAAAAAGATAGCAAACCCCAGGGCAGCCTTATTAATTCCGAGATCTTCTTTTACAGAGGGTATATAGATTGCCCAGGTACCAAATAGAATATTTAAGCTGGCGAAAACCCAGGCAGGGCCAAAATATCTGGGATGGGTAAGGATAATTCTAAGAGATCTCATAATGTTCCTTCTAATAGAGGGCAAAAATATACAATCATTCGATATACAAGGTAGTTACCTCTAAACGATTATTATCCGGATCCAACAACTCAAATTCATAGTATCCATCACCGGTTTTTCTTGGACCACTAATTACATTGTAACCAGCTCTTTTTAACTCTGCAGCCTTTTCGTCGACTTCAGACATACTTTCCACGCCAAAGGCTAAATGAATAATTCCCAAATGCTGTTTATCTGCCGTATAATTTGCATTTTTTGGAATATCGGGCCTGTGCATAAGTTCCAGTCTTGCGCCGGACTCAAAATTCAGAAAGTAACTCTGAAACTCTTTAACGGGATTATAATATTTGGTTTTTGCCTTAGCTCCGAAATAGGTAACATAGAAATCCTTAAGCAATTCAAGTTTTTCCGTCCATATAGCTACATGCTCTAATTTCATTGGATTCTGTTAGAATATTTAGGAAGACAACCTTTAACTTCCTTATTGAATTTCATTAAAACGGTCAATCTCCGATCAGGTTCTGCCAAGTATTCCTCTTTTCAAAACCTGCCCGAAGTTATACATATCTTCAAAACTGCAATAGAACGGAGCGGGGGCAAGCCTTATTACGTTAGGCTCACGCCAATCTGTAATCACCCCGTTTGCCATCAGATATTCAAATAAAGACCGCCCTTCTCCATGAAGCAATACAGATAGTTGGCACCCTCTTTCGGCCGGAGTAATAATTTCAAAACTGCTGTCTACCTCACTATCAATTTCGTGTAAGATAAACTCAAGATAAGAGACTATTTTTTCCCGTTTTTCAATTAACGCTTCCATTCCCACTTCTTCAAAGAGTTCTAAAGAAGCAAGATATGGGGCCAATGCCAATACCGGGGGATTACTCAGTTGCCATGCATCGGCGGTAGCAATGGGTTCAAATTCCTGTTTCATTAAAAACCGGGTTTCTTTACTGGTCCCCCACCATCCTTCAAACCTTGGAATGTTATCCTGTCCCAAATGCTTTTCGTGAATAAATATCCCGGAAGCATTCCCGGGTCCGCTGTTCATATACTTATAGCTACACCAGGCCGCAAAATCACAATTCCAGTCATGTAGTTTTAATTCTATATTCCCGGCGGCATGGGCAAGATCCCAGCCCACCATGGCATCAACAGATTTGCCCGCACCGGTTATGGCTTTCATGTCAAAAACCTGACCATTGTAATAATTTACACCTCCCAGCATAACGAGCGCTAACTCGTCTCCGAGTTCATTAATTTTTTCAATAATATCATTGGTATGCCAGTGATGCTGGCCTGGGCGCTTAGCTACTTCAACTATTGCATCTTTCGGATCAAAACCATGAAAACGTACCTGGCTTTGCAACATATACTGATCTGAAGGAAAGGCTTTCTCTTCACATAATATTTTATATCGTTTTTTGGAAGGCCTGTAAAAAGAAACCATTAAAAGATGAAGGTTTACCGTAAGTGTATTCATCACTGAAACCTCCCCCGGTTTGGCACCAATTATCTTAGCCAATGGTTTTGCCAGTCTTTCGTGGTAGTCCCACCAAGGTTTTTTTGAATGAAAATGACCTTCTACGGCCAAATTTTTCCAGTCTTCCATTACTTCATCCACAAAATCTTTTGCATTTTTAGGTTGAAGGCCTAAAGAGTTTCCCGTAAAATAAATTACATTTTTGCCATTCAATTGTGGAAAGTAAAATCTATCCCTGAATTTTTGAAGAGGGTCTATCCTATCTAATTCTCGCGCAAAGGATAAAGTATTTTGAAATGGCATAGTTAATTTTTAGTCAAAAATACAATATCCACTTAAAAGATAGCCCTGATAAAATTAACTATTACCAGTCTGGTCCCGAGGTATTCTCATTTCCAGGATATGACTTACAAACCCTGCTTTTTCATAGGCTTTTATAGCAGGAATGTTATCTGAGTATACCGTTAGGCGCATTTCGTTGTATCCTTTCGATTTTGCCCATGACCTTAACGAATCTAAAACCTTTTTATTAATTCCCATACCTCTGCAGGCTGGAAGTGTATACATAAAACCAAAATTGGCATAGTCCTTATGATCCAGGTAAGATCTTGCCTGTTTTATTACAGCTGCACCACAACTAACTACGATATTATTCATTTCAGCAACAACCACGGACACCTGGTTATCCAAAATCATCCCTTTTAAATCGTAATAATTAACAGGGTCTCTGCGAATGGTTTTATCAAAAGGACGTTCAGCCTTAATTAATTCTTGCTCAAAAGTCAAAAGCACATCCAAATCGGATAATGTTGCATTTCTAATGGTTATTTCATCCATGCTTATTGCCTAATTTAAAGGTAAGATAGTATATAAATCCATATTTTTACCAAAAAGGATTTATGCATTTTCTTCCTGAGTCTCTGGAAAACTACATTAAACTGCATTCTGAAAATGAACCTGATATTCTGCGTGATTTAACCCGGGAGACGCATTTAAAGGTAGTACAGCCCAGAATGATTACAGGCCATTATCAGGGTAGGGTTCTTAGCATGCTTTCCAAGATAATTCGTCCCGGTAAAATTTTGGAAATTGGCACATATACAGGGTATTCAGCCATTTGCCTTGCAGAAGGGCTGACCACTGGCGGTGTACTCCATACCATTGATGTCAATGAAGAGCTAACGGATATACAACGTACATTTTTTAACCGAAGCGGATTTGGAGATAAAATAATTCAACATACAGCAGATGCCCTGGAAATTATTCCGGAATTGGACCAGATTTTTGACCTGGTTTTTATTGACGCTGAAAAAAAGATGTATGATGCTTATTTCGAAGCTGTGATTGAAAAGACAAAACCCGGAAGCATCATACTAACTGATAATGTCTTATGGTCCGGTAAAGTAGTTGAACCTCTTGATAAGAAAGATTTGGTTACCAGTAAACTGCTGGCTTTTAATAAAAAATTAAAAAACGATCCAAGGGTAGAAACTGTTCTGCTCTCCATAAGAGACGGGCTTACTTTATGCAGGGTTCTATGATCTTACGATAAAACAGAAAAAACAGAATACCTAAAAGTATCCCTACTGCAGCACCTGTCAAAATATCTATTGGATAATGGACCCCTACATATATTCTACTATAGGCAAATAAAAAGGGCCAAAGAAAAAGCAACCAGATAATTGAAAACTTTTTTCTGAGAAATAGAAAAAATATAGTCGACAATGAAAAAGATGAGGAGGCGTGACCGGAAAAGAAGCTATATCCCGGAGGGTTTTTTAAAACTCTGATGATGGAATTAATTTCAATGTCATTATTGGGCCGCAGACGTTCAAAATATGTCTTGGTGATATCGGTAAGACCTAAAACACACAGTAAAAGCAGGACAATTGTGCAAGTAATGAAAAAAGCTTCCTTTTTTGGGTATTTAACAATAATTAATGCGAAAAGTAAAATATAAAGCGGAATCCAGGAAGCTATATTCGTAGTAATTACCCAAAATAAATCATACTCTTCTGTCCCCAGATTATTCAGATATATAAAAGTATTCCTATCCCATTCCAGAAGATGCTTGAGCATTAACCCATCTATTTACGCTTGATTGTACCAGTAACATCATCCACCCCTTTCTTCACTTTATTGATTTCATCTTTTATATCATCGGTAAAACTGGTATCAATCCCTTGTTTTTCTGCGCTTTTTTGAATTTCTCTCTTTATATCATCCGTGGCATCCCTCAACTGTCTCATACCTTTGCCAAGGCCTTTGGCAATTCCGGGAATTTTATCCGCCCCAAATACCATTACCACTATAAACATGATAAAAAATATTTCAGCTCCGCTGATAAATAAAAAAATCATTGCTTGCATACTACAAATATAGTTAAGTTTTGGATCCTTTTTTAAAATAGACTAATTCATCTATTTAATATAAAAACAAAAACTGCATTTTTTAGCCGTTTTAAAAGATACAACGAAAAGGTATTGATTTCTGATGGTTTACAAAAAAAGTATTTCCAACCATAGACTTATTAAATATATTTCGAAATAAATAAAGTTGTTCCTGTATAAGCCCTAAATGGACGATTTTAACGCAAAGATTAACATTTTACAATGCATATTTAAAACCCTACGCTTCAATATAAATGAATTTTCTGCCCCGGAAGCATCAGAAATTATAGCCATTTCCTCTATGAACAGTTAATATTTTTTAATTCTTAAACGCTTCTTTGTAATTTGCTCTACAATAAAATATTTAATCAATGAAAATAGTCCTTATCATTACCTTCAGTCTCCTTCTAAATACACCTATTCTTTTAGCTCAAACGAATTCTCCGGGCACTATACGTGCTGCCGGAAGCCCTCTTGACCGCGATGGTGCGCTAAAATGGTTAAATGACGTAAATAAGGCTCAAGCTGCAAAAAGCAACCAAAGCCTGGATGTTTCCAGTATCGAGGGCTCTCCTTATTACAATGAAGAATTCATCCCCGGGAACATTTATTATGTAAACAAAATATATGGCAACTATCCAATGCGATACAACGCTTTCAGCGACGAGGTAGAAATTCAGAGAACAGGAAGTAATACAATGGAATCTGTATATAAAAGCATGTCGCTTAGCTGTCATATTGATGGTGAGAAATTTATATATGCCAAATACAGAAACCAGAAAGGAATAATACAGGAAGGGTATTTAAACAGATTGAATTCATCACAGAAATATGTTCTCTACGAAAAAAAATCTAAGGTTTACAAAGAAGGTAAAAAGGCAGCCACTTCAATGCACCCCTCCTATCCTCCAAAATTTGAGGATAAGCATGAATATTTTCTGTCTGCGGATAATGAATTCCCGGTTTATTTTAAACCTTCTAAAAAAGAACTAACCGAGCTTTTTGGCCAGGATAAGGCTTCAGATATAAAGTCCTATATAAAGCAGAATAAAATTAAATTAACGCAGAAGGAAGATCTCCTGAAACTTATTGAATACCTCAATTCAAATCTCTGAAAATTACTTTCTATTGTTTAAGTGGGGATTCGCCATTTTAGATTTTATATTCCTATAACGGATAAGGCCACATAAGTAAATGCCCTGGCCATTTAAAATGGCCAGGGCATCTTTTCACATTTTAACCTCCCAGGCTTTTTTAATCTGAACTGAAGAAATTATTTGCCTTTTATGTCTTGTTTAAACTGTTCAAATTCAGATTGCTGTTCCTTTTTAGGCCAGGAATTGTTAGTTGAGTCAATATCTGCAGTTTCCAATTTAGGGTCTATAACAATTCCAACGAGTTCTTTTTCAGAAGAAATAACTCGTTTAAATTCGCGATCATTTTTCCTCCAAATTTGTGGAGGATAAGTCACATTCTCCTTAGAACCATCGGCATATGTGTATTCAACAATTATGGGCATTGGTATCCCACCCGGTTTATTAAAAACAACCTCATAAAAATATTTGGGCTCTTTGATCCGGGTACGTTCCTGTACTGTCATATTATCCATCATATATTCCTTTAAAGTCTGTGAAGTTTCTGAAGGTAATTTGCCTTTAAGGCCTGCTTCAAAATCTTCACTTTCTTCATCCACAAGGTAAACCAATGGTGGAAAATTTGCTTCTGATAATCCTCTTGAAACCATATATTCTTTCATTTGCTTTGATGGCTTATCACTCACATAGTACTTTTTAACTCCTTTTATGCCAATATCCACATAATCTGTTGTGTAAAACCAACTTCTCCAATACCAGTCAAGATCTACTGCCGAAGCGTCTTCCATAGTCCTGAAGAAATCCTCCGGAGTGGGATGCTTAAATTTCCATCTCTGGGCGTAGGTTTTAAAAGCATGATCGAATAATTCCTTTCCCATTATGGTTTCACGAAGTATATTGAGGGCCGTAGCAGGCTTTCCATAGGCGTTTGGCCCCAATTGAAACACGTTTTCCGGATTAGACATTATAGGAGATATAGTAGATTGGTCACCACTCATATAAGGCACTATCTTTGCCGGCGCACCTCTTCTGGAAGGATACTTTTTATTAGGTGCAATGATATCGGGGTTTTGCTCTCCAAACTCCTGTTCGGCAATATACTGCATAAAAGTATCAAGGCCTTCATCCATCCAGCCCCACTGACGTTCATCAGAATTGACGATCATTGGGAAAAAATTATGCCCAACCTCATGAATAATTACACTGATCATCCCGAATTTTACCCGGTCAGAATAGGTTCCGTCTTCTTCCGGCCTTCCGTGATTCCAGCAGATCATAGGATATTCCATTCCCTGATTTTTGGCATGTACGGAAATTGCTTTATGATAGGGATAGTCAAACGTATGCGATGAATATGATTTTAAGGTACTTGCCACAGCTTTGGTAGAAAATTCTTCCCATAGCGGATTCCCCTCTTTGGGATAAAGAGAAACAGCCATGACATCCTTGCTCCCAATTTTAACTGCTTGCATATCCCAGATAAATTTCCTGGAAGTGGCAAACCCAAAATCCCTTACATTCTCCGCTTTGAATTTCCAGGTCTTTTTGTCTTCGGAAAATCCTTTTTCGGCCTGTTCGGCCTCCGCTTGAGTTACAATCAGTACCGGCTTGTCATAAGAGTTTTTCGCCTGTTCATAGCGCTGCATCATTTCCCTTGTAAATACTTCCTTCCTGTTCGTGAGTTCCCCGGTTGCATCTAGTATGTGATCCGCCGGAACTGTAATATTTACTTCATAATTACCAAAAGGCAGGGCAAACTCTCCCTTACCCCAAAACTGATAATTCTGCCATCCTTCTACATCGCTATAAACAGCCATCCTTGGAAAAAATTGAGCTATTACATACGAACGGTTACCGTCTTTGGCAAAATACTCATAACCAGATCGGGCCCTGTCTATGGTATGATCTACAATATTATACCACCATTTTATTGAAAATGAAACCTCTGCGCCACTTTTAAGATGCTGGGGAAGGTCTATTCTCATCATAGTCTCATTTATGGTGAAGGGTAAGCTTCTGCCATTGGCATCCTTAACAAATTCTATATTAAAACCGCCGTCAAAAGATTTTGGCATTAGATTCTTAACAAAATTATCTGTGCTGTAGGCAATGGATAGTTCACTTTCATCTCTAAGAGGAGCTTTTGAATCTTTTGCCCTCAAATTCTGATCTAATTGAAGCCAGAGGTATTCCAGGTCATCCGGAGAATTGTTGAAATAGGTAATGGTTTCTTCGCCATAAATTTTGGCGTTTTTATCATCTAATTCAATATCGATCTTGTAATCTGCCTGTTGTTGATAGTAGTCGGGACCCGGTGTTCCGGAAGCCGACCTGTAGGTATTTGGAGTTGCAAATTCTTCATAGAGCTGTTTGAATTTACTTTGATTCGTATGGCCCGGCTCTCTTTCTTTTTGGATATCCTGTTGTGCAAAACTCAAAGTGACAACAAAACACAGTAAGCCTGCGAGGGAACAATTCAGATTTTTCATGTAGTTGAATTCTTTTTGGAATTCGCGAATTTAGAATTTTTCAACTATTTGCAGTTCAAAATGTTACAAGTTTAACATACCTTTATTATTTTCCTTAACCAATATAAAGCTCTTCTTTTTGCCATTTATTTTAAAATGAACTATGTTCTGCTGTTCATCAAACATATCTGTAAGAATATCATTTTCAACAGCTAGAGTTTTATGTTCAGGAAGATCAATATCCTCGATTTCCAAATAACAAATAACCAGGTCATTATCGTATTTCTTGCCTAAAAACACAAAAGCCTTGTTTGTGCCGTCTGCACTTATTACCAATTTAGACCTCATATATTTTTCAATATAAAAGTTTGCCTCATCAGATTCCTTTTCAGTGGCCAGGTTCATTTCTACGCCATAGCGTTCTTCAAGCGCGTTTTCCAGGTCATCAATAAAGATGCGGCTGGTAATTTGAAGGGAGTTGTCTTTTTCAGAATATTGAATATTGGTAACGCTGACATAAAACTTATGCATTATGGAAAATGCAAAAAGGGGAATTACAAGAAGGAGCAGGCCCGAACGAATTAGCCTGGTTTTAAAAGAATACATATGTTATGTTTTGCAAGATTCGTGCCATAGGTATTACTTATTCTTCAGTGGCTTCCCTTAAATAGGCCGTGCTGCGCAATTTAAGGTACTCCCAGATTTTAAGCCTATCATGGCTGTCTACTACCGAACTGAAAGAGTTATCCACTTCACAATAATACATAAAGTCTTCTATTTTATTTTCCGGTATTTTGAGGTATTTTACAAATAAGGAATCTGCATAATACTCCCGCACCCTGCTTGTCCGGGCATACTTCTCCTGGGAAGCCAATACTTTCTTAAGATATTTTGTCCTGCCCGAAATGGCATTTATAATTGGGTTTAGAGGCACCAGGCCACCACCTGTAGTAGCTTCGTTTAGCTTGCGTTCTGCCTGGGTTATTGGCTTAACATAGGCATTTGGCAACCCTAAAGTAGCCGCAACATATACTTTATCCGTTTTTAAATTATTCATGTCCCTGCCCAGATCACCAGATAGATTATAGGGCCTAACCACCACCTCATCCAATTCATTGATAAATTCCTCTAAAGGCACAACTATAGAACTGCTCTCCAGCATTGCCCTGGTTACTACCAGGTTTACGCGTTTATATTGTACTGCCGAGAACAGGATAGTGTCATTAAGTCTGGCGGCAATGGAAAACAGTCCTTCCTCATCAGTTATAGTAGCCCTGTTTGAAGAGGTATTCATAACATGAACGTCTGCTATACCCTTATTTGAGTTTATGACTTTTCCTTCTAATTTGTAAAAAAAAACGTTTTGTGCTGAAGCACTTGTAACAACCAGAAATAAAAACAGTAAAAATGTCTTATTCCTCAACATTCATCTGTTTTAAGAAGATATTACTCTGGACAACTAAAAATTCAATAAGTTCAAATTCATTGTCTTTTTTCAATAGGCTACGGGGAGGAATTTTTTCGTCACAATAAATCAAAAAAGCATCTATTTGATCCTGAGGTATTTTCAGGTCCAGGACAAAAAATTCATCATCATAAACCAGCCGCAGGACTTCGCTAACTTTTAAAGGTTTCTGATCTTCGTCTGGCTGATCTTTTTTAGTATTCACAAGTGCTTTGAATATGTTTACAAAATTTATCCCATCTCTCATGATACCGCGGGTTATTTTATCCTCAGCAATGTTTACAATATCCGTGGACTGGTCGGTTTCGTATTCAAATTTTTTAAAATCTTCATTTTGAAGTTCAAGGAATTTCTGTTGATTTTCAGGACTCACCACAACCTCATCTAGTTGTGTAACCTTCTCATTAACTTCAACCACCAATCGGTTGTTATCCAAAATTTGCTGGGTTATTTTAACAACTTCGATCTGATAGTTCACTGACGTAAAAACCAGTTCATCATTTACCTTTACCTGAATGGCAAATTCACCTTTATCATTGGTAATTGTAGCCCTCTGTGAAGTACTATTAATGACATTTTCATTAGGAACCAGTGAATTCCTGTATAAAACCTGGCCCCGCAAAATAACACGATCATCACTCTGAGCATTACCTATGGAAAAAGAAAATATTGCAAAAAGAAGAAGTAATTTAGAATTCATAGGTAACTGCGCTTATATAAAGATTACTCTAATTTATAAAGAAAAAGCATGTTCTTGTCATAAAAAAATTTGACGTCATAAAACTTTTGTTAATTTCTGAAAATACAGCCGCAAAATCCTGGCCTGTGATGCACAATAAATACAGCGGTATCGGATAAATTTGGAGGTTTAACCAGACATCATATCCTTTTACCCCATAATCGGGTATTTTGGAGTATAAAGTTAGCTAAATATGGATATAATTCTATTTTTGTTAGTCCCCAACAAACGAGAATAAATAAGTATATTACATCTACTGTGCCTTAACAATTTTAGTGACTGGAATAGTATTAGGAATATATTTAAAACATATGATTTCAGCTAATTAAAAATATGCCAAAATGAAAATGAAACTCCTGTTAGCCCTGGTAAGTTTTACGCTTTGCAACGTTCTTTCAGGCCAGATTAAAATTGGTGATAATCCCCAGAACATTGATGCAGCCTCTGTCCTGGAATTGGAAAGTTCCAACCGGGTATTCGTCGTTACCAGGATCAGCACCTCGCAAATGAACAGCATAGTTCCTTCCCGGGGGGCTATAGTGTATAATACCGACGAACAATGCCTGTACTTTTACGACGGCGCCAGTTGGTTAAATATGTGTGAAACCTTTGGGCTCACATTTTCGGCAGATCCCATTGTAAATCCTACCCCCACTATTGTAATTACAGAAACCGGCGATAATCGCAATTTTGAGGTTGGGGAAATAACAGGTGCCAACATTGTGGATTTCAGCATCAGTGGAAATGACATTCAGAATAATTCTATTACCTCAGATAAACTGGCTCCGGATTCTGTAGGAAGTGAAGAATTGCAGACTAATACGGTAGCAGATGACGAAATTGATTATAACCAGGTAACCCTGAATGATTTTAACAATGATGCCGGTTTTATTACCGGGGCCCAAATAGTTAGCCCGGACCCCAATAATACTATTACTGATAATGCAGGTGCCTTTTATGATGATACTTCTTTGCAGGATGGCATTGCTGCCAACACCGCCGCTATAGCTGCGGATGGGGATAGAGATTCGACTAACGAAATACAGAGTCTTGCCCTAAACGGAAACGATCTAACTATTTCGGGCTCCAATACGGTAGATTTAAGTGTTTTTAACAACGCAGGTACAGATGAACAGGATTTAACAGGAGCCACACTAAATGGTGCAAATATTTTACAAATAGATATTGAAAACGGTGCATCTGCAACTGTGGACCTAACCCCATTGAGTGGAACCGGGACAGATGATCAAAACCTTACAGGTGCTACCCTTAGTGCGGCCAATATACTGCAGATAGATATTGAAGATGGTACATCGGCCACAGTAGACCTTTCCGGTTTAAGTGGTACAGGCACTGACGATCAACAACTTACATTAACGGGTGGAAACATTCTAACCCTGGAGGATGGCGGTACCGTAGATTTGAATCCGTTTTTGGATAATACCGATGACCAGAACATTACCAATTTTACATTTGATGATCTTACCAATGTGTTGACCATTACCTTAGAAGATGGAAATACACAAACTGTAGACCTGACTGCCTTGGCTACAGGTGCTGGCACAGATGATCAACAATTAACACTAACGGGTGGAAACATTTTAACCCTTGAAGACGGCGGTACGGTAGATTTGAACCTGTTTTTGGACAATACAGATGATCAGACGATCACAAATTTTGCGTTTGACGACCCTACCAATATTCTGACCATTACATTGGAAGATGGGAATACGCAAACTGTAGATTTAACCCCTTTGGCAACTGCCGCAGGGACTGACGACCAGGTAGCCGCAGAAGTCCCTTTTACAGATTATCTGTCAATTACTGCTCCGGAAGTTCAAGGTGCTGTGGAGCAACTAAAAGATGAATTAGATGCTGTTGTGGTTGCCGGAGGGGGTAATCCTGTTGACGAATTACAGGATCTACAACTGGCAGGTAATATTTTATCATTAACAAACCCGGCAACAGTTGGAAATAATGTTGATTTAACAGCTTTTATCGATGATGCTGATGCTGATCCTGTCAATGAAATTCAGACGATTACGTCTACAGATGGTTCCGTTGCCCTGGTACAGACAGGGGATGATTATGATTTATCGGTGGCGGCGGGCTCAGATGATCAGAACCTTACTTCAGCTGTTTTGGCAGGAACTAATCTGACCATTGCCATTGAAGATGG
>NZ_KB907553.1 GCF_000382125.1 Eudoraea adriatica DSM 19308 | reverse complement strand
CAACGGTCTGCATATGAGCAGTAGCGGATTTAGGCCACTAAACTGCCAGATAGCAAGATACTTAAATAGATACAAAAAGCGGTTCAAGTTCGCACCTAAACCGCTATTGCTTTTATACAATGTTGTATGCCGTGCTTTCTTTTCATTTACAATAATTTGATATAAACAGAATTGATTGTGCCGTTAAACTTAAATGGTGCCTTTTCAAAATAATCGAAGGAAACAGGCGAGCCTAAATCTGTACCAATATCCAAAGTTTCACTAGCTGAAAATGCCGCTGGCACTGTACCCAAAGTGGTCATGGCACCAACTTCTTTACCATCTACTTTCAAAGTGATCGTTGCTGGTGCTCCAGGCTTATTGTCTTTTATCTTTGTGGTAATCTCAAATTCATGCTTACCCATACCAATTTTATTTTTACTGCTCACTTTAAATTGGTGGATAATCATCATGTTGTATTCGTATTTTAAATAGCCATTATCCATGTAGCAAGTTAATCCACCAGCGCTTCCACCGAGCGCATATAATACACCACTTTGGTTTTCTTTTACCTCCAGATCTATCACCACGGTATTACTTTTTTTACCAAGACCTGGTGCAGCAAATTCCGGCATCCTTGTTGTGGTTTGGTTAAATGTCCATTCGGTATAGGGTGAGGTAATCACATCTTCCGGATGCAGCCTTAACCAAATACCCGCACCAATGGGGAAATCTTTATTTTCCTTGGCTTCATTTAAAAACAGTTCTTTTAGTTCAGCTAGTTTTTCTGGATATTCGGCTGAAAGATCATGCGCTTGTGAGAAATCATTTTTCAAATCATAAAGCTGCCAAACGTCTTCATTTGAGTTCCAGTCTTCTAATCCTTTTTGTGCAGAAACCCAAGGGCGCAGTGGGCCAAATGTACTTGCAAACCAACCCTCATGATAAACTCCACGACTACCGTTATTATCAAAAAATTGGGTCTTTTTTAAATTCTCTGCATTGGGGTTGGTAAATGTTTGTGCAAAACTTTTTCCATCCATCTGGTCTTGCTCAAAGCCATTAACAATTTCAGGATGTTGTATACCTATAATATCATACAGCGTGGGAACAATGTCATTTACATGAAGAAATTGGCTGCGAATTTCCTTGTCAGGTTTTATTCTTTTGGGCCAGGAAATCACCATCGGGTTTCGTGTTCCTCCAAAATGCGCTGCAACCAATTTTGTGCTTCTAAACGGAGTACTTCCTGCCCATGCCCAACCAGAATGATACATGTTTTCTACCTTGTTGGTTCCTAGCGCATCTAAGCCACCAATTTTGTCCAATGCAGCCATTTGTTGACTAATGGTGTTAGGTATCTGGTTTTGAGCTAGCAACTCACTTATACTGCCGTTTTGTCCTTCTGCACTAGAACCGTTATCGCCAAAAATGTAAATCACGATGGTGTTGTCTTTGTAGCCCATAGCATCCATACCGTCGATTAGCTTACCTACTTGCACATCCGTATGTTCTACAAAACCTGCAAACACTTCCATTAAGCGCAATTGAAACTCTTTTTCATCTTCAGGAATATCATCCCATGCGACCATTGTGGAGTCTCTTTCCGTTAATTCAGTCCCCTCAGGAATTATTCCCATAGCTAACTGACGTTGAAAGACTCTTGCTCTGTATTCATCCCAACCTCCATCAAACTTGTCTTTGTATTTCTCTGACCATTCTTTAAAAATATGATGTGGACCATGAGCGGCTCCCGGAGCCCAGTACATGAAAAAAGGCTTGTCTGGCGAATAGGCTTTGTGCTCTCCCAACCACTTAAGACCTTGCTCTGCCATATCTTCTGTCAAATGATAATTAGGGTCGTGGGGAGGTTCAATGGCATTATAATTTTCAAATAATCGTGGTTCATATTGGGAGGTTTCTCCCGCTAAAAATCCATAGAAATATTCAAATCCATAGCCATTTGGCCAAAAGTCTTTTGGTCCCATTGACGTAGTTTGGTTGGCAGGTGAATTATGCCATTTTCCAAAGGCAGCAGTATGGTAACCATAGTTTTTAAGCACTTCGGCTACGGTAGCTGAAGTTTTGGGGATGACGCCTGTATATCCATCAAAATTAACAGCTCGTTCTGCAATGGTGCCAGATGACACTCTTGTGTGGTTTCTTCCAGTTAGCAAAGAAGCCCGAGTAGGAGAACAGATTGAAGTGGTATGGAATCGGTTATACATAATTCCTTCGTTTGCTAGTTTTGTAAGCGTAGGTGTGGCTACTTCCCCTCCAAATGTTTCTGAAACCCCGAAACCAACATCATCTATCAAAACAATAAGTACATTAGGAGCATCATCAGCCAGGTGTTTGTTGTTTGGCCATGGTGCTAATTTACTTTCGGCCAAGGTTTGGCCTGTCTGGCTTTCAGAAGCAATTCTTGGAAATGGGAGAACCCTCCCGTCCTGCTTTTGCAGGTTTTCTGAATGATCAGGATTTTTTTGAGGATTACACCCTGTTATCAGTATTCCTAAGCCAAGGATGGCTATTAAGTGTTTTTTAAATTTCATAATACTCCTTCTTATTAATGTAATTCTAACGTTGGCAATAAAACAGCTCTTTTGTTCTTTCAGCATGGCATACAACGGTCTAGTATAAGAATAGTAGCGGATTTTCACGCACTAACTTTTCAGTTAAACAAAGACCTTTATTATATTTACTTACTTTAGTTTTAGCGATAAACCCGCTATTATTTTTATACATTGTTGGCAACAGTTTTTTTCGATAATTTCTTTCCAATAAAGTAAAATAACACTAGAAATACTGCCATAACAACCAACAGAAATAGACTGTTGGTTAAGACTTTACCAATTCCTAATGTTTGTACATCCAAAAAGGGATATGGATAAAAATTAGAGAAACTTCCTCTTATCAAAACAAAGACAATGTATACAATAGGATACAATAACCATTTCAATAGTCTTTTTAATTCAATTGTCTTTTTGTTGTCTGAAATAATCCAAAGTATAAATGTGCATAGAGGAATAAATGTGTGGCATATTTCACTTAATATCATTTGTATTCCTTCTGGATTCCATATCGGTTTTAGTGCAACGTGATAAACTAATCCTACTATCATTATAAAAACCATTAAAGCCGTGAGAGTTTCTGGTTTATTTAAGATAGATGTACTCTTTTCGTTAGGTCTCAATAATTGATTCGTACAATAGATAGTAACAAATAAATTAGTCAGAATCGTGAAATAACTAAAGAATTGAATTGTAGATTCAAAAGCAGAAAAATCATATTCCGTAATTCTCAAATAAAGTCGGACAGATAATGTTATCCATCCTATAATCGTAATTGCTAGTATAATCCCTTTTTTCATTCAGTTTTCTTAAATTGTTGCCAACAATTGGATATAGTTATTAACTATATATCTTTTATATAAACTAAGATAGTACAACTAAGATTATGAGTATAATATATTTAATACAAGACCCCCAATTAGAGAGAGTGACTTAAAAGTGTTCTTTGTGAAAGAGAAATCTCAAGCTGGCTGGAGGAATAATTCTAAATATGAAAGATTTGGTTTTCAGTCAATAAGTCATCATTGCGAAGTCTTAGAAAGACCTGTACTAAAGTGATAACATCTAGTTCACAATAAGTCACTATGCGATCCAAATCACCTTCTTCATAATAAACATCTCTTACCATACTACCATCCATATCTTCTTTGGGAGAAGGGATACCCAGAATATTGGCCATAAGTTTCAGGGAGGTATAATGCTTAAAATCTCCAAATTTCCATAACTCCATTGTGTCCAAATGAGGCACTTCCCAGGGTTTTTTTCCAAAAAGGTCCAGCTTATAAGGGAGCGAAATACTATTGATAATTAATCTTCGCGCTATATATGGGAAATCAAATTCTTTCCCATTATGTGCACATAGCAGATTTTTTGGACGGCTGAAATGTTCGTTAAGCAATTTTTTAAAGTCTTTCAGAAGCCTTACTTCGTCCCCCTGAAATGTCGTAACCCTGAAATTTCTAACCCCATCTTTAATCAAAAAATAGCCTACGGAAATACATATTATTTTGCCAAATTCTGCCCAAATTCCGGCCCTTTCGTAAAATTCTTCCGCTGTGAATTCATCTTTGCGCTGATACTGTGATTTCTGTCCCCATAGTTCTTTTTTATAGTCATCTAAGTCCGCATACTTCGCTACTTCAGGAACAGTTTCGATATCTAAAAAAAGGATATCCTCAAGATTTAGTTTCTGTAACATGCCAATCAATTTTTAAAGTAGTTTCATTTTCAACCTTAATAGACTAATAGTATAGCTAGAGTTTAATTTTTTGAACTTTAAAACTAAAGATAGGAACAATATTCAGAAACTTTTGGCTTTCCCTGCTAAGTAGTTTTATCCAAGATACATATTGGTAATGCAGGATATTTGCAGTTTATCGAATTACAATCTTAAAATTCAATAAATAAACGGAAAAAACGTTTTAATAACCCCAGAATGCCTTTTAAATTATTATAGCTATGAAACCACAATCTTATTTTAAACTGATCAAAAAGTTATTCATGCTTGCTTTTGTATTTTCTCTGTGTTTTTCTGTCTCCTGTACAAATGACGATTCGGACAATGAGGGAGATTTGGAAATAATTACTCCCACTCAGGAAAATGGGTAAATACCATTAACTAAAATAAGGCAGGCACCACATAGGCGCATTAAAATTTTACCTTAAATATAGTCCTTGCCTGCAAGAGCTCAAAGTTCTAAACTTTATTTACAAGTAAAAGTTCTAAAGAAATAACTTCTTTGTCTCATGGGCCGCTCACAATAGGATATTATGTATCTTTAAAAAAAAAAGTGCATGAAATTTTATAAGATCTTGGGGGTATTCCACCTCCTGGTTATTAGCTCCCTTTTTATAAGCTGTACAAATGACGACAATAGACCCGAAATGGTTTCTGAGGAACAGATGCCGGATTACATAGTTATAGGCCAGAATTTTCAAAGTGTTTTTCAGTATAATTATGATGGTTCACAAGATGAAGGGGAGTTATTTAACTTAACACAAGAAAGTAATATTAACCGGGAGTACCTCACTTTAAGACAGGTATCTCAGGTTCTTACTTTTTTCAGCTTTGCAGCAGGTAGTTTTTCTGCGGTACAAAGAAATCATGTAACCGGAGAGAGCACCTTTCTAAACGAATTTTATACAATTTCCAATGAAAGATCGGTTATCTGGGGAGCCAGTTCGGAAAACAAACTTTTTCTGGGATTTTTCAACCCCGAAGCGTCTACTAACTATGGGATCAGGACTATAGACCTTACTACTGAGCAGGAGACAGATTTAATAATTGAGTACAATGTTAATGATGTATTTGAACCTATATATTACGATGGCCGGCTGTTAGTCACCTATTTGGATCAGGAGGCCAATTATAAACTTGCTGTTTTAGACACAGAGAGCAACCTTATAATAAGAACCTTTGATTTTGGAAAACTGGTCCCTAGCATTTTGATTAATAAAGATGGGGAGATGTACATTTTTAGCGGGAATTCGGCGTCTGATTATGAATTAACGCTCTATGATTTGCAGACCCTCAATGTAATACAACAAGACCTCTTCTCAATAAACAGGTATTTCCTGGCAGGACCTATCCAATCTGTGGCCTCCATTTATAACGAGAAACTTTATTATCTCAATCTGTATGCACAGCCTTCATTAATTCCATTTGGCCCTGCTACCTACGATTTTATTACAAAAGAGAATGTAATTATTGATATGCCCTCCATTGTTCAGCAAGTTCAGGATGAACTAGGGCTTGATATTGAGCTTACTGCCTTTGCTTATAATGAAAAAAGCAAGACGTTCCTTATGGGCTACGCCAAATTTGTAAATGTCGAAACGCTGGAGG
This sequence comes from Eudoraea adriatica DSM 19308, assembly GCF_000382125.1. Taxonomy (GTDB): domain Bacteria; phylum Bacteroidota; class Bacteroidia; order Flavobacteriales; family Flavobacteriaceae; genus Eudoraea; species Eudoraea adriatica. Next base: position 164,777 of record NZ_KB907553.1, on the reverse strand, counting down.
GAGGAGTACTTATTATTTCTGAAAAAGGCAGGTTGTTGAAGAATACTAATTTGAAATTTGCACCAACGCGTTTTATTGATAATTAGAAAAACAAAGAACCGACCATACGGTTTGTTTTTTAAGCTCCGGGAACAGCTCTTTTTTTTCTCCATAAGGTCAATACGGATAAAACAACGACGAATTACTTATTTTAAACCGAATAAGTTTAGGAAAGTATGCCTTTGCAAACCGCTTAGTCTGCAGATTTAAAATAAAGATTGTTGCCTGGAAGGACTCTCGTGGTTTAACAGCCATTTTTTGCGGTGCAAACCACCGGCATATCCTGTTAATGAACCATCTGAACCAATTACCCTGTGGCAGGGGATAATTATCCATAATGGGTTTTTTCCGTTGGCCGAAGCAACCGCACGAATAGCTTTTACATCTCCAAGTCTCCTGGAAAGCTCTAAATAAGACAAGGTTTTCCCATATGGAATTTCAGACAATAAGGACCATACCTTTTTTTGGAATTCAGTTCCTTCCGGGTTCAGCAAAAGATCAAAGTTCTGACGTTTACCTTCAAAATATTCATTTAACTGATAGGCTGCATCTATCAGAACATCAGGGATAATCTTACTTTCCGGCTCATCCTGCTCCAGCACAGTGACCGTATTCAGGCCATTTTCATCACCTTCCAGCTTTGCACTTCCTAAAGGAGTGCTAATATATGCAGTAGCCATTTTCTATTCTATTATACCGGTTTTTTTTGCTCTGTCTTCCCACTTTTTCCTTGCCAGCAGTTGTAAATCTTCAACGTTGTCGCTTTCGTCCATAATTTCCAGTCCTAATAATGTTTCGATGACATCCTCCATGGATACCAGGCCACTAACGGAACCGTATTCGTCAACAACCAGCGCAATATGTTCCCTTTTCGCAATTAAAGTCTCAAATAATTGTGGAATCGGGGTATCCCTTTTAGTAATTAAAAGAGATCTCTTAATATTCGCAAGAGGAATATCCCCATTTTCATTTATGATTTCTTCCAAAACATTATCTTTTAAGACATATCCGGTAATATTATCTTCGCTATCTCCATAAATAGGAATCCTTGAGAACCGCAGTTTAGGGTTTTCTTCAAAAAATTCCTTTATCGATATAGATTCTTCTGCAATTTTCATTACTGCACGCGGAGTCATGATGTCCTTTGCATAAATCTCATCAAATTTCAACAGGTTTTTTATCACTTTTGATTCTGATTCCTGAAAAACTCCTTCTTCATGCGCTATATCGGCCATTGTAGTGAAATCCTCTTTGCTCAGGACACTGCCATACACTTCTTTTTTCCCAATAAGTCTTGTAAAAAGCTGAAGTAGCCAAAGCAAGCCTGTCCATTTTAGCGCTAAAACCATTATTTTAAGGGATTTTGCGGTAAAATTGGCAAGTTTTTTCCAGTAAGTGGCGCCAATGGTCTTTGGTATAATTTCTGAAAGCACAAGAATTAATATGGTCATTATTGCAGACACTACACCAACCATAAATTCTTCAGTAAAAGTAAATCCAAATAAGGTGCGGGTGGTACTCCCGTAAATTTCCTGATATGCTACTTTAGCCTGTACCCCCACAAGTATGGCGCCAACCGTATGCGCTATTGTATTCAGGGTAAGGATGGCAATTAGAGGCTGGTCCACATCCTTTTTTAAATTTTCGAGAGTTTGGGCATAATGCTTCCCTTCTTTTTTCTTTAAATTAATGTAAGTACGGGTAATACTTAATAGCACGGCTTCTAAAATGGAACACAAAAACGAGAAAAATATAGAGACAAAAGCATATAAGAGAAGTAATTCCATTTGGTTTAATTATAGTACTAAAATACTAATAATATGATTTAGTATTTTTAAAAGTTATTTGTCCCCCTGGTCATCATAAAATAACTGATGTAATTGCGGGCGAATATTTAGTTCGTATAAATTTCGATTATTGCGTGTGGGATAAACCCGGTTGGAAAGAAAAATAAATACCAATTGGTTTATTGGGTCGGCCCATATAAAAGTTCCTGTAAAACCTGAATGTCCAAAGCTTTCTTCACTTGCAGCTACTGCAGGATAGGCACTGGTAATTGGTAATGTCATATTATTTAAAAGGGGCTTATCAAAACCAAGACCGCGTCTGTTGTCATTCCCGGGAAATTGAACTTTTGTAAATTCTTTGACAGTAGCCTCCGAAAGATACCTGTGGCCTTCATAAATACCATAATTCTCCAGCATTTGCATTATTTTATGAAGATCTCTGGCCGTACCGAACAAGCCGGCATTTCCTGAGATTCCTCCCATAAGAGCGGCATTTTCATCATGTACCCATCCTTTTACAAGGTCTTTCCTGAATAGGGTATCTACTTCCGTTGGTACAATGACATTGGGATACCCCTTAGTTTTTGGATTAAACCCTAGCGCCGCAGCACCCATTGGTAAATAGAAATGTTTTTGTAAATAATATTCATAAGAGACTCCGCTAAGCTGCGAAATAAGTTCAGGGAATATTAAAAAAGACAGGCCGGAATATAAGTAGGTTTTATTTTCACTTACCTCGGACCGGTTAATTTCCCTATATATTTTTTTTACAAATCTATTTTTTACATAGAGATTCTCGTAAGCCCGGGATTTAAATCTGGGCGAAGGCTCAGAGCGGATATATTTTCGCTTGAGCCGGCCTTTTTCTTGAACTTTATTCAGAAAGACAAAATATGGCTTTAACCCTGCCTGATGAGAAAGTATTTCCCGCAGGGTCAGGTTTTTTTTGTTTTTTACTTTCCCCCAGGGTTTCCAGTAATTGCTAAATGGAGCATCCAGATTAAGTTTTCCTTCGTCGTATAGTTTCATCAGAGCAAGCAACGGGCCCGTAATTTTCGTAACTGATGCCAGGTCATAAATAGCATTCAATGCAACAGGTTGTATGCTGTCGTAAGTATAAAAACCAAATGCCTTATGAAAGATTACGGCACCTTTTTTAGCTACCAGAACCTGGGCCCCCGGAAAAGCATGGTTCTTGATGCCATTTGTTATAATTGAATCAACTTTTTGGCTGGTTTCCTTAGAAACCAGCTCTATTGGGATAAGGCTATTGTTGCTTTTGCTGTCCGCGTTACTTGCATCCAAAGCTTTTGAAGGACTATCCTGGGCATGGGAAAAGGTAGAGAAAATACCCAATAGTATTAAAGCATAAAATGAATGAAAATAGAATTCAATTCTTTCCATAGGATTGAATGCTGTAGTAAAATGGCTAACCCATAAGCCTTACGGCATCTTTTGCAAAGTAACTGGCAATGATATCTGCTCCTGCGCGCTTTATGGAGATCAATTGCTCCATCATAACAGAATCATGATCCAGCCATCCTTTTTCTGCTGCAGCCTTTAGCATGGCATATTCTCCTGAAACCTGATAAACAGCAACTGGCACCTCCACTTCATCTTTTATCTCTCTAACGATATCCAGATAACAAATTCCCGGTTTTACCATAACAATATCTGCCCCTTCATCAACATCCATATGGGCTTCTTTAATGGCCTCTATCCTGTTGGCCGGATCCATCTGGTAGGTCTGCTTATCCAGAGGGACGTTGCTCTGCTTTACAGGAGCTGATTCCAGAGCTTCACGGAAAGGGCCATAGAAACCGCTTGCATACTTGGCACAATAAGACATAATACCCGTGTTGGTTAATTCCTCATCCTCCAGGGCCTCTCTGATAATTTGTATCCTTCCATCCATCATATCACTTGGAGCTACGAAATCTGCACCTGCTTCGGCATGGGAAATACTCATTTGTGCTAATATTTCACTTGTCTCATCATTTAGAATTTGTCCATTGGCTACTATTCCATCATGCCCGAAAGAGGAATATGGGTCTAGCGCAACATCTGTCATAACCAGCATATCAGGGCAGGCACTCTTAACAGTATTTATTGCACGCTGCATTAAACCATGTTCATTAAGGGCTTCTGTTCCCTTATTGTCTTTTAAGTTGTCCGGAACTTTTACAAAAAGCAGAACTGCGCAAAGTCCCATGTTCCATAGTTCTTTCACTTCCTTGCCGAGATTGTCCAGGCTTAACCTGTAGTAATTTGGCATGGAAGGAATTTCTTCCTTAACTCCATGACCTTCAACAACAAACAATGGAACTAAAAAATCACTGGGCGTTAAAATTGTTTCACGAACCAAATGCCGAATAGCACTGTTTGCTCGCAATCTTCTATTTCTTCGAAGTGGATACATTTACTTTATTTTAAGCTTAAAGGTAATGTAAATGAATATATTCTAAATAATAATCTGGCCTTTTAAATAAGGCACTGCCCTTCCCGCAATTTTCACCCGATTGTCCATGAACTCACAGTAAATATCACCTCCCCTTTTAGATAACTGTTTTGCAACAAGTTTAGATTTACCAAGGGCCCGGGACCAATAGGGAATAAGGCTGGTATGGGCTGAACCGGTAACAGGGTCTTCATTGACTCCACATTGGGGAGCAAAGAAACGCGATACAAAATCTACCTCATCTCCTGGAGCGGAAACAATTACGCCGCGTGCTGCCAGTTGATTGAGCAGGAAGAAATTTGGCCTCAATTGTTCTATTTCTTCCTGATTATTATAAATAAGGAGATAGTCTGTCTTGCCTTTCAGTGTCTGAACCGGATTCTTACCCAGGGCGTCACTTAGTAATTGAATTTGTTTTATCGATTGAATATCATCTGTGGGAAAATCCAGGATTAACAAACCGTTTTCACCCTTTTCCACTAAAAGTTTACCGCTTCTGGGTGAAAAAAATTCAATAAAAGAAACATTCAAATTATAGTAGTTAAACAGGACATAAGCCGTGGCCAGGGTTGCATGCCCGCACAAATCCACTTCCAACTCCGGGGTAAACCACCTGATGATATACTGAGAACCTTCCTTAACAGCAAATGCAGTTTCAGCAAGATTATTTTCCATGGCTATTTTTTGCATGATGCTATCCTGTATCCAGTTTTCCAGAATACAAACAGCGGCCGGATTCCCGGAGTAGAGCTGATCTGTAAAGGCATCTATCTGGTATAATTTTTGGAGCATCTTAGTGGATATTTCCTTCTAAATTACAACTAAAAAGATCAAACCCACGATTTTGGATCCTTCAATACGTCGATTAACCTGGCCTCTTCACTGCCTTCTTCCGGATGATGGTCATACTTCCATTGAACATGTGGCGGCAGGCTCATAAGAATACTTTCTATACGGCCATTGGTCTTTAGTCCAAAAAGTGTCCCCTTGTCATGAACCAGATTAAACTCTACGTAGCGACCTCGCCGAATTTCTTGCCAATCCCTTTGTTTATTGGTATAATTAAGGGCTTTTCTTTTTATAACAATTGGTATATATGCCTCAAGAAAACTATCTCCAACGGTTGTGACAAAGCTATACCAATCCTCAATACTCATTTTATCAGTTACTTTGCAGTAATCAAAGAACAGGCCACCTATTCCACGTGCTTCCCCGCGATGGCTATTCCAGAAATAGTCATCACATTTCTTTTTATAACTTGTATAAAAATCAGGATCATGCGCATCACAAGAGGCTTTGCAAATTGAATGGAAGTGCTTAGCATCTTCCTCAAATAAGTAATAGGGCGTAAGATCCAGGCCACCACCAAACCATTGATCTACCAAATCCCCTTTTTTATCATACATTTCGAAATAACGCCAGTTAGCATGCACAGTCGGAACCATAGGATTTTTCGGATGGAGAACCAAACTCAGGCCACATGCATAAAAATCAGCATCTTCTACACCAAAATAGGTTTGCATACTTTTTGGAAGCTCACCATGCACGGCAGAAATATTTACACCACCCTTTTCAAAAACAGAGCCATATTCAATTACCCTGGTCCTGCCTCCTCCACCTTCCGGACGTTTCCAAATATCTTCACGAAATTTGGCAGAACCATCTATTTCTTCTAACCTGGAAGTAATGGTGTCTTGAAGTTTTTCAATGTAACCGTAGAATTTATTTTTCATTTGATCTTTCATATAATTCCATATCAATCGGTTCTTCATTTGGAGGGATAAAGCCTTTTAACAATGTTTTTGTCCATTTATACCCGCATTTTTCTGCTACCCGAATACTTGCTTTATTTAGTTTGGAGACAATTATTTCCAGACTTTTTAAGCCAAGATCATTGAGTGCAAAAGAAGTGATTTCCTTTACAGCTCTAGTAATCCAACCTCTACCCTGATAATTTTTATCAATACAATAAGCTATTTCACCCCGCTTAAGTTCCCAATTCAAATTTTTTAATATAAGTAAGCCTACTACAGTCTTGTTTGCCTTTATGGCAAAAGTAAATTCTGTTTTCAACTTTATCTGATCACTTTTATGAAGAATATAGTTTTCAGAGTCTTTAATCGTCTCATTTTGGCCTAAGGTGATTGGGAAAAAGCGAAGAAATTCTTTTTTATTTGACGCTAAAAAAGCATGTAAAGAGGAGACATCCACAGTTGTTAATGGCTCTAAAGCAAATAAACTATTCATTCGACTATCCGACATCAATCACTTGATTCTAATGAGATAAAGAAAGGGCATTAAGTAATTTAAAACCCTTTTGCCTTCTTAAGGTTTATACTCTTTTACCGCATCTATAAACGCTTTTGCGTTTTCCACAGGGACGTTGGGCAGAATCCCATGGCCAAGATTAACCACATATTTATCTTTTCCAAATTCATTTATCATTTGGGTGACCATTTTTTTAATGACTTCCGGGGGAGATAATAAACGGGCTGGATCAAAATTTCCCTGGAGCGTTATTTTCCCTCCTGTCAAATACCGTGCATTTCGCGCAGAACAAGTCCAATCTACTCCAAGTGCCGCTGCACCGGATTTTGCCATATCACCCAGGGCAAACCAGCACCCTTTTCCAAAGACAATAACCTGGGTTTCATCTTTTAGGGCATCTATGATTTGCTGGATATAATACCAGGAATATTCTTTATAATCATTCGGAGAAAGCATGCCTCCCCAGGAATCGAACACCTGAACTGCATTTACACCTGCTTTTACCTTGGCTTTCAAATATGAAATAGTAGTATCTGTAATTTTCTGTAACAGATTATGGGCAGCCTCGGGTTGTGTAAAACAAAATTCCTTGGCCTTATCAAAGGTTTTACTGCCTTGTCCTTGTACGCAGTAGCAAAGTATAGTCCATGGTGAACCTGCAAAACCAATTAAAGGAATCTCATCCTGCAACTTTTCCTTGGTAGCGGCAATCGCCTGCATAACATAATCCAGCTCTTCATTTACATCGGGCACTAAAACCTTGTCTACATCTATTTGAGAACGAATAGGATTGGGCAAATAGGGGCCAAAATCGGGTTTCATTTGCACTTCTATTTGCATGGCCTGAGGTATCACAAGTATATCACTAAAAAGTATAGCTGCATCCATGCCATAACGCCGAATAGGTTGTACGGTAATTTCAGAAGCCAATTCGGGTGTCCGGCATCTGGTAAAGAAATCATATTTCTCCTTAATCGCCATAAATTCTGGAAGGTATCTACCTGCCTGCCTCATCATCCAGACCGGAGGGCGCTCAACTGTTTCACCTTTTAATGCTCTTAAAAACAGATCGTTTTTTATTTTCATTTCTTTAAGCTCAAGTTATTATGTGATATTACCTTTTTCAAAAGATTTTCTATTGTTGGGGTATCTGGAACAATAATGGAATCTGTATATAAAGCTGCCTCTTTAGCCGTGGTATTGCCAATGCAAAAGGCCACACTTTTTCCTATTTTATTAGACAAAGTAAAGCTCTTTACACCAGAAGGACTGAAAAACAATACGCCATCAAAGGATTCTGAAAAATGCTGAGGGTTTAACTCTGTATCGTAAACCGTAATTTCTTTGAAATGCAGCTTGTTTTTTGTCAAAATACCGGGTAAATCATCCATTCTTCTATTTCCGCAAAAAAACAAAAATGACTCATTTATATGGTATTTTGCTATAAAATAGGCTAAATCTGCCGCATTTTGGGACACTTTCGCAACTTTTTGGCCATTATTTTCCAATAAAAGCCTGGTCTTTTCCCCTACGCAAAAGCATGCTTTTCCAGATTCCCTATTTTTCTGAAAATCTGATAAATGCCGGTTAAACGCCTCAACCGCATTTTGGCTGGTAAAAATATAATTATCAAAACCGGCAGGTAATTGAAATTCTTTTGGAGTAATATTTATGGCCTGGTATTCCTGGAGATGTATGCCGGCCTCATTTAAAATTGTCTTCTGATGTGGAGTAAGAAGTTTTGTGGAAAGGATATTTTTCATTGATTCATCCGGATTTTAATATCCTGCATCAATTCCTTTCCTCCGTTGGTTAATATTTCTTGTGCACAGGCCTTGCCAAAATTGGCGGCATCTGCCAATTTAATTTTCTTATCGACACCTATTGCCTGTTGCCCATCAAGAGACAATAAAATACCTTTAAAAAGCAGAAAATTATTTTCAATAGTTGCCAAAGCACCTATAGGTGCGGTACATCCGCCTTCTAATTCATTTAAAAAATTACGTTCTACCTGTGCACAGATCTCCGTGGTTTTATCATTTAAAGAGGTGAGCGCTTCCAGAGAATACTTGTCACCTTCTTTGGTTACAACCATCATTACGCCCTGGGCAGGTGCCGGTATCATCCAATGAAGTTCCGTACAGTTTTCCGGAAGTTTGTTTAACCGTTCAAGGCCGGCAGCTGCAAAAATTGCGGCATCCCAGGAATTATCCTCCAGTTTTTTTAACCGGGTATTTACATTTCCTCTTAAACCAATTACTTCATGTAGCGGATAACGACGCAGCCACTGCGCTTTTCTTCTTAAACTGCCCGTTGCCACAATTCCTTCAGTATTTAGAAAATCAAGGCCCTTATGAACCAATATATCCTTGTGGTTGGCACGCTTTAATACCGCAGCCTGAACAATGCCATTTGGTAAAACGGTGGGAACATCTTTCATGGAATGCACGGCAATATCTATTTTATTACCAAGTAATGCTGCGTCCAGTGTTTTTGTAAAAATTCCGGTGATACCCATCGAATAAAGTGGTTGATCTAAGTCCAGATCGCCGTCAGATTTTACAGGGATTAATTCCGTGGAATATCCCATCTTGTCAAGTTTTTTCTTGACGTCATTCGCCTGCCATAGTGCAAGTTCACTATCGCGGGTACCAATTCGAATGACTTTCTTCATTTGGAGTTTAATTCTATTTGAAAGACTTTCTGAATAAGTAGCAAACTCTCGTCCGCATCATTCTCAGATTCTTTCAGATGGTTAGCAAACTGTTTAGTAATCTTATGAATGATCCGTTCAGATATTATATCTGCATGCTCCGAATTAAAATCAGCAAGTTTTTTAGACTGAAAATCCAGTTCCTCATCCTTAATTGAGTTTAACTTCTTTTTGAGGGCTTTAATTACCGGAGCAAATTTTCTGGTTTCCAGCCACTGGTTAAAGTCTGATTTTACTTCATCTATAATAGATTCTGCTTTAGGGATATATTGTTTTCTGCGTTCCAGAGTCTCGTCTGTTATTTGCGACAGATGATCCAGGTGTAAAACAGTTACGTCTGGTAAGTCTAAAACATTATCTGCTACATTTTTAGGGATTGATAAATCCAGAATCAAGAGTGGTTTGTTGGTATAAATAAGTTCTTTTGAGATGGTAGGAGTATTAGCACCTGTGGCCACAATTAAGACATCGGTCTTGCGGATTTCTGTTTGCAAATCACCGTGATCCTTTACGACAAGATTAAACTTTCCTGCTATTCTTTCAGCCTTATCTTTTGTTCGGTTTATAAGGGTTATATGCGAATGATTTGTATGCTTTACAAGGTTTTCACAAGTATTCCTGCCTATTTTACCTGTGCCGAACAATAGAATGTTTTTATCAGAAATATCAGTTACATTTTTTAGAATATACTGAACAGATGCAAATGCAACTGATGTAGCCCCCGTAGAGATTTCTGTTTCATTTTTAATCCTCTTACTGGCCTGAATTATTGAATTTACCAGCCGTTCTAAAAAGTGATTTGTCAGGCCGTGCTTTCTGGAACGGTAAAAGCTATTTTTTAATTGACTTATTATTTCAAAGTCACCCAATATCTGACTGTCCAGTCCGGTACCTACACGAAACAAATGGTTAATTGCTTCATAATTTTTCAACACATACGCCACTTCCTGAAATTCCTCAACAGTTCCCTTGGAATGATCACATAGAAGTTTAATTAATTGGAAGGGGTGCTGCGCAAATCCGTGTAATTCTGTCCGATTACAGGTAGAAGTAATAAGCAGACCATCAACACCTATGGTTTTAGCTTCTTTTAAAAGTGCCTCGGCTGCATCATGGTCCAGGCTGAATTTCCCTCGAACGACTGCATCGGCATTTTTGTAACTTAGCCCAACAGTATAAAAAGAATTGTGTTTGGAAATATGATACCTCTTCATGCATTATCCATATAGCTCACAAAAATAATAGCATACATTTAATAAAAATAACGCTGAAGGTACAATATATATCGTTTTAAGTTTTTTATAGCTTTTTTGCCGGAATTATGGGAAAAACCTCTAATTTTACAGCAATAATGGCCGGTAGCAAATATTCAATTTAGAATGTTTCTAAATAAAATGTTCATGAATTCCACTAAAACAACTTACAAAAACATCGCTCAAGGTTCTTTTACTGAAGTCCTGATAGATGATGATTTTTATGTATTAAAAATACAGAATAAAAGTCCTAAGGTTCAAAAAGTTAACCGTGATATCGATAGTAGTTTTATTCAGTTCCACTTTTGTTTAAAAGGGAACGCAAAATTTATTTTTAACGAGGGCCATTATGCTTTAGAGGTCTCCGAAGAAAATTCTTTATTGCTATATAATACTCAGGTAGATCTCCCATTAAATCTGGACCTTAACCCAAATTCATGGTTGGTATCTGTTGTAATGACCATACGAAGGTTTCATTCTCTTTTTTCAAAAGAAGCCGACTATATTCCCTTTTTAAGCAGTGATAATAAGGAAAAGAAATACTATTCTCAGGAAAGTGTAACTCCTGCAATTGCAGTTATACTCAGCCAAATAATTAATTATAATCTTCATCCTTCAATTAAGGAGCTGTATCTGACGGCCAAGGTGTATGAATTAATTTCGTTGTATTTCAACAAAAGTGAAGATGCGGATTTGGAGCAATGCCCCTTTTTGGTGGATGAAGAGAATATAAAGCGCATAAAACAGGCCAAGGAAATTATGATTAGCCGCATGGCAGAACCGCCTACACTTGCTCAGTTGTCGGATGAGATTGGCCTCTCCCTTAAAAAATTAAAGGAGGGTTTTAAACAGGTGTATGGAGAACCCGTATTTAGTTTTTTGTTCGACTATAAAATGGATTTCGCACGCAAAATGCTGGAAACGGGGGAGTATAATGTGAGTGAAGTAGGCCATAGGATAGGGTATAGTACATCCAGCCATTTTATTGCTTCCTTCAAAAAGAAATTTGGCACTACTCCGAAGAAGTATTTAATGTCATTGGGTAATTAATAGTTAGATTCGACAGAATTATCGATATTTAACAATCAATATTTTATTAAAATGAAAACTCTCAGAAAAATTTTTGGCACTTTCCTAATTTGCATCTCCTTTACGGCATACGCACAACCTCAAATGTCAGAAGAAAACATTGCAGTCATAAATGAAGTAACCGCACAGGTTTTGGTTTTTACAAAGACCATGGGCTATAGGCACAAGTCCATTGAAAAAGGTGTTGAAACCCTTAAAAATTTGGGAAAAGAAAATAATTTTTCAATAACGCAAACTGAAGATTCTTTGCAATTTAATGAGGCGAACTTAAAAAAATATGATTTGGTTCTATTTCTAAGTACTACCATGGATGTGTTGGGCCCTGATCAGGAGCAGGCCTTTAAGAAGTATATCAATAACGGAGGCAACTACATGGGAATACACGCCGCCAGCGATACAGAATACGGCTGGCCGTGGTATGGCAAACTGGTAGGGGCATATTTTACGAGCCACCCAAATGATCCTAATGTGAGAGAGGCTAAAATGAATGTAGTAAACAGAGAACATCCGTCTACAGTGCATTTAAAGGATACCTGGGTTCGCAACGACGAATGGTATAATTATGAAAATATAAATCCGGACATGAATGTACTTATCTACCTCGATGAAACTTCATATGAAGGTGGCACAAACGGCGATAACCATCCTATTGCATGGTATCAGGAATTTGATGGAGGTCGTGTTTTTTATACCGGAGGAGGCCACACAAATGAATCTTATGATGAACCCGACTTTCAAAAACATTTAGTAGGCGGTATAAATTATTGCCTCGGCCGATAGACATCATTCTTTAAAAAAATCGGGTTAGAGCATTATAATCATTCCTGGAAAGTTCACTAATACTTTCGACAAAGCATATAATTACGATGTGAAAGTACAAATTACATGGAGCATTGATTTTATAATGGTCTGGCAACCATTATCCCTGTATTCTTTTTGATCTTTTTCAAATATTCTGTCAGGGGTAATTCAGAAATTTCAACCTTTCCGGAAGAAGATGCATGCAGCAGGTGAATCCGGCCGTCTTTTTCCCTGATGGCAATGCCCGTATGGGTAATATCCAGTCCTTGAATGGAGGTGGTTAATGCAATAATATCCCCGTTCTTTATCAGATCTTCGTTTGCTTCGATCTGGTTCTGGGGCAAAATGCAAATTGGCTGGTGATTAAGGGAGTTTTCAGAAGCTTTGATTTTTTCGAAATTTTCATCGTCGGCCAAAAAGGGATATAAATCCCTGTGGGTACTCATAAAATTTATCTCTTTCGTTATTTCAATACCTCCTGTTGCAACAGTTATATCTTCCAACAGCCCTTTCTTTTCGTTGTTGGCTATCCATTCAGAAAAATAATGTAACCGGGAAGCATAACCATCTAATTTACCATCTTTATAACGGATATTTTCAAGGGTATTGGCGAAGGAATCAAAATTCATACTATCCTTCTTTAACAAAATACTGAAAGCCAAAACGTTCTCTACATAGGTGGTGCAGTCCATCCCCTGAAAATTAATAACCAAAGCCTCAGATTCTCCTATTTCCAATGTTTTGGCTACATAAGGCAGTCCAAGAAAAGTTTTACCAACCGAAATTATGGTATCACCAAAATTGGGCTGTTTCAAACGTTTAAGCTCTTTAATCTTAATATCAAACGCTGTTTTGTCCTGATCGGAGCAAATAAGCTGCTGAGAACTTGCTGTCAGGGATAAAATGAAGAAAATAATGCCAAAAATTAATTTCATGTCTTATTGCTAATAAAGCAAAAGTACAATTTAGAAGCCAAAACTTGCATAACCACGGTATTGGTTTGGCCTGTAAGCAATAGCCCTCTTCCTATCTTTTAACAGAAAGGTTTCAGTAACAAAGTCCATTGCCTCCTCTTCAGTATCTGTATCTGCCATTCGCAATCCTTCATTCATATAATATGGATCTGAATTGAAGGGGGTATTATCTGCAAATACAACCATATGGATTTTAAAATTCTTATGGTAATCCTGGCTATTTTTTGTCTTAAAATAATATGCAGTATAGGAGCTATTCTTATAGTTTAAAGACCTGTCTCCAAGGTATATAACTTCATCCTTATTTCTGTCAAATCTTCTGTCCTTATAAATAAGGGCTTCCGCCAGATATTGTTCCGAACCGTATTGATGAGGAAAAAGTTCCGATTTTCCCTTGCGGACCAGCTTGGTATACAATAAAAGCCGGCTATTAATATCATAAGCCATAGAGTTGATCACCGCTGAAGGTATACTTTTTCCATCCGATGCCAGCAGCGTAACATAGGTACTTCGTATTTCCGGATCTTTTACTAAAAGGAGTCGGTTAAAAAACTGAGCCATTTCTCTTTCCCCTGCAAAAGGATATAATAAAACAACATAATCGTTCAGGATTTTGTTATTTCTGAGTCTTGTATAATTAGCCTGCCTGGTTTTTAATTCTTTGTTATTCTGTTCACCAAGATGCCTTTTCAAGAGAATTTTAGCATCATTTAAAAGCTGACCTTTGTACTTCTTATAGTTTGCAGACTTTATCAGATCTTCCTTTTTTAACTGTGCCAGAAGTGAAAAAATTGGGGCTTTGTACTCTGTAATAGAACTGTATTTTAACAATTCGGGATATAATCGCCTGGCTAATTCCAAACTGTCTTCATATGGTTTGAAAATACTTTTTATTTCTGCCGTATTAGATACCAATGGCAGATCTTGAGTCATAAGTTGAAGAAAGAGGCCAGCAGAGGCTTCTGTTTTTTTACTTGCTAATGATTGCAGGATATTAATTTGAGCACTGGAGTTATTATATGATTTGGCATAGAAATCTGTAAGAAACGTAATTACCTCTTCTTGTGGTAAGACCCCTAATTGCTTAATCAGGTAGGATTGAATGTGCTTTTTATCCTCATCAAAAGAAAACTTTGAAATATAGTAGGTTAATGAATCTATATGCCGTTCATCAAACAAAAGATATCTGTAGCCCTTTAGCACTATACTGTCGTTTTCCCTTAGTGCGGCAAAGAAATCTGCTGTTTTATCTTCCAGGAGATCTCTTCCCAAAGGCTTACCTACCGGTTTGAAATTGTCGAAAAAAGCGCTGACAAAAGGACTGGGTTCCGACAGGGTATCTACAACTGTCTTTAACTGGTAAAACAGGCCGCCGCGAATAACATTTTTTATTAGAATACCCCTTGTACTGGCTGTATCTGTGATAACGAATTGTAATTCGTGAGACCCATCACCTGTGGTCTTAGTCTGTTCATTTTGGATAACAAAATGTTTATCGGAATATTGTTTTTTGCGTAATACCCAAATAGAATCTATGTTGGAAAAGGTAAGATAGTCATGAGATTTGGTAAGTTCTACCTCAATTGCCTCATTATTTTTGTTCTGATAAACTGTCTTTTTGGAATACGGACTATAAGCCTTTGTTTTTTTCTTATTACTGAATTGGTGATTACTATTTTCAACAAATTTAGGTGGATCTATAGAGGTAACCGTGCTGAAATGCATCGCTGTATCTATTACCTTTTTGAACACTTCAGGATAAGATACTTCTGAAATTTTGAACGAATTAAAATACTCCTCAGCGAGAATTTCACTCGTTGTACGTACGCCCATCAAATAATAATCCCCCCTTTTAATCACAGTTTTCAAGTACAGATCCTGACCCGTTACAGAATCCCAAACAGCCTTTGAAGTCAGGGATTTCTTATCAAAAGAATTGTATTTTGGTTTAAGCTCGAGGTCCTGGTATATCCTTTTTTGAATTTGTTTGAGTTCAAAGGTGTCTTCCTCAATAAAATTTAAATCATTCAGCGTTGTTTTCTTTAGAAAGTAATAGGAATTGCTTGCAGGGTCATATCCTTCAATGCTGCGACTGCCACCTCTGGATGCGTTTGTAAATTTATGTAACCCGGGCATAGCTATTTCAAAGTCCTTGTAAGCAGAAGATATTAGTTTTGGGCCTTCGTCAGGCTTTTTAAACTTTAGGCTATTAAAAACTTTGTCCGAATAATTAGTGACGTAGTCACCTTCTCCTCCCATTTTAAAAATTAGTATTTCAAGCGGAGTGATATAAATTTGGTATCTCTGATGATCTCCATTTTTTAATTTGTTTCTTATGTCGAGACCTTTATATCTTTTATTGATAATAGGTTTTTTACTCAAAATAGTTCCGGGGATATTTTCAAATAGTAATTGATCAATATCCTCCAAAGTGTAGTCTCCTCCTGCTTTCAAATTGGCATAGGTAGGCACCCTGTTTACCATAAAATAACTTCCATTTGCCAAATCAGGCGAAACGTATACCGTGGTAATTCTTTCAGATATCGGATATAATTTATAGGGAAGTGAAATGGTAAAGAAGTTGTCATCCGGCCCAAAAGTTTTATAAGAATGTTCCCTTATTTTACCCAAGAATTTATTTTTGAGTTTTTGGCCTTTATCTGTTGCTTCAGACACAAGCGGCTCTACCACATATCCTTTTTTCTTCAATAAGGCAATTACCCCATGTGCACCCGGTAAGTGAGCTGCACCTATTCCTGCAAAAACTTTGGCCTTTTGTATAGCAGAATCTAAACTTTTCGCCATGTTCTCATTGCGGATATAGAGCATGTTTTTCAGGTAGTGATCCGTATACATGGCCTTATCGATAGAATCCAATAAACTTAAATTGCGTTCACGATACGCATCCTGCATTAAAAACATCAGGTCTTGCTGCTGCATACGTTTTTGAAGCCATTCATCCGGTTTCATTTTCATGGAATTCAGGCTCGCCCTGCCTACCAGTGCAGATGATTCTTCCAGCTTCTCCAATGCAAGGATCGGTTTGTTAAACCTGCTGCCGGCCTGATATATGAACATATCCAAATACGTGTCCTCCTCAAAATTTTGTGAATTTTCGTTCGTTCGGTAAAGAATGCTATTTACCAACCTTTCTTCAAATGCCAGATAAGATGCAAGGTCTTTTTTTCTTGGATGTTGGAAGGCAAAAGAATGCGTATAAAACCCTTTTGTATTGAAACCATAGCCTTTATTCTGGGAATCAGAACCAAAACGATCTTCGCTCTCCAGCCAGGTTTCAGGATCTGATTCAAGAGCAACTATTTCACTTTTATCCAGGGCTTCATAAAAAACATCGTCTAATCGGAAAGCGATTTTCTTACTCACGTGCATGGTGCCGTATAAATATGAAGATGTTTCTAAGCCATTGCCGGATATTTCCCAGAGCAAACTTTTTTCCGACTGGGAATAGCACATCAGCGACAATACAAAGCAGATTATTATTGAAGTTAAGCGCATTATATAGGTTTGTTTGGCACCTCTTGTAAATTTTCCGAGGCAAGAATAGTATCCAATGCCATTGCAATTTTAAAAAAAATATCTATAGAGTGGTTGGCTCTATAAAGATTGCTTATTTAGTCATCAGAAAAGTATTCGCCTTAATTTAACGGAGTTTCATTCCAAGTAGTATTTTTGTATTGTTAAAAAAAATAGCTTAATAAAAGAATTATGAAGGGTGTGTTGTTAGTTAATTTAGGATCTCCTGATGGTCCCACAGCTAAAGAAGTAAAACCATATTTGGATGAGTTTTTAATGGATGAGCGGGTAATTGACGTTCCAAAATGGCTACGCAACTTACTTGTTCGCGGAATAATTCTTCAAACCCGCCCCAAGAAATCTGCAAAGGCATATGCAAAGATCTGGTGGGAAGAAGGCTCTCCTTTAATTGTAATTTCAGAACGTTTTGCGTCTAAAGTTCAACAGCAAACAGATCTTCCTCTTGCCCTGGGGATGCGCTATGGTTCAATGAGCATAAAGAAGGCCTTAAAGGAATTAAAAGAAAAGGGAGTGAATGAAATATTGTTAGTGCCACTTTATCCGCACTATGCAATGTCTTCTTATGAGACTGTTGTTGTTAAAACTATGCAGGAACAGCAGGCTAATTTTCCTGAAATAAAAATTACAACCTTACCTGCATTTTATAAGAATGCGGACTATATTAGAGTCCTTTCAGAGAGAATTTCCACAGGATTAAAAGACTTTGAATACGACCATATATTATTTTCCTATCACGGTATTCCGGAACGACATATCAGAAAGTCAGATCCAACTAAATTCCATTGTAAAATAGATGGTAGTTGTTGCCAGACAAACTCAGTTGCACACTATACATGTTACAGACATCAATGCTATGATACTACAGAATTGGTAAAAGCAGAGTTAAATCTGGATGATCGGAAGGTAAGCACTTCATTTCAATCGCGTCTTGCGGGAGATCCATGGTTAAAACCTTATACAGATTTTGAGTTTGAACGTCTGGCTAAAGAAGGAATTAAGAGACTTGCGGTTATTACCCCTGCTTTTGTAAGTGATTGTCTGGAAACTCTTGAAGAAATTGCCATGGAGGGCAAAGAGCAATTTATTGAGGCGGGAGGTCAGGATTATATTCATATCCCCTGCCTAAATGAGAGCGATTCCTGGGTGGCTCTAATGGCCGAATGGATAAACAATTGGCATAAAAGTGAAGCCTTACCTGCTTAATAAGCGGTATTCAATTAATATTGGGCTTTGAAAAAGCGCATCCATCTATCAGAATATGCATAATACTATAATTACAGGATAATAATGGCAAAAGTCTCCTCAGATCAATTAGGGGCGGAACCCATTGGAAAACTCCTTATCAGGCAGGCAGTACCGGCATCTATAGGCATTCTTGTAATGTCTCTTAATATTTTGGTAGATACTATTTTCGTAGGCAACTGGATTGGTTCTATTGCCATAGCTGCCATTAATGTAGTACTGCCCGTTTCTTTTTTTATTGCAGCATTGGGAATGGCTATCGGGATAGGAGGAAGCAGCATTATTTCTCGTGCACTTGGTGCGGACCATAAAGAGAAGGCCTTAAAAACCTTTGGAAATCAGATTACTTTAACCTTGCTGGTTACTATTTCAATGGTGGTTTTAGGTCTATATTTCGTAGATGGTTTAATACCTGCATTCGGGGGTAAGGGAGCCATATTTGATCCTGCTAAGATCTACTATACCATAGTTTTATACGGAGTACCCTTTTTAGCACTTTGTATGATGGGCAACACGGTTATTCGGGCCGAGGGGAAACCTAAGTTTGCCATGATTGCCATGATTATACCATCGATTGGGAATCTCCTGTTAGACTACATATTCATTTATGTATTTAATTGGGGGATGGCAGGAGCAGCCTGGGCAACTACGGCCGGGTACCTGATGTGTTTTGCATATATTTTTTATTTTTTCAGATCGAAAAATTCTGAACTAAAAATTACTTGGTCTCATTTTGGATTAGATCGAAATATTTTACGGGAAATAGGAGGTTTGGGATTTGTAACCCTCTCGAGGCAGGCAGTAACAAGTATTACCTATTTACTAATGAACAACATTCTGTTTTCTCTTGGTGGGGAACCTATGGTTGCTGTGTACGCCATTATAGGGAGAATGCTCATGTTTGCCCTTTTCCCTGTATTTGGAGTTACCCAGGGCTTCCTTCCTATTGCCGGTTTCAATTATGGGGCACAAAAATACCCCAGAGTACGAGAATCAATCAATACTGCAATTAAATATGCGGCTATCGTAGCCACGCTCGTTTTTGTGGTTTTAATGATTTTCCCGGCAGAAATTACGTCCCTGTTTTTAAGTGATAAACCAAATATGCCTGCAATGGAATTGGCTACGAATGCCTTTGTCCTGGAACATACACCTTCAGCGATGCGATGGGTTTTTGCCGCAACCCCTATCATTGCGCTTCAACTAATAGGGGCGGCATATTTTCAGGCTGTAGGGAAAGCTATTCCCGCCCTGCTCCTTACACTTACCAGGCAAGGGTTCTTTTTTATTCCTTTGATCCTGATATTGCCAAATTTTTTAGGGGAATCAGGTGTCTGGATCTCCTTTCCCATTGCTGATGTATTAGCAACCCTGGTTACCGGGTTTTACCTTAGGAAAGAAGTAAAAAAGGTATTGGTCTGAGAATTATTTTATTCCAAAACGTTGCTTGCTTTTTCGGGTTTAATTCCAAACCAGGGTGCCTATGTCCTTTCCACCTAAAGTTAATTGCAACTTTTCCTCTTCCTTTTTGAGCTCAAAAGTAACGCTCTTATCGTTTTTATTTTGCAGAATAACTACTGTCTTGTTGTCAGGGGTAACATAGGCTACATTTAGTATATTTCCTTCCTGATTTGAATCTATTCTAACAGAGCCGGGAGGGACAAATTTAGAAGCGTGGGCTATAATATAATAGGCCGGGTTACGTGTAATGCTGTCGCCCTGTATAGTAATTGCCCCCAGACAACGGGTACAGCCACCCCGGTCTGTATGTGGCTGTTGGTTTTCATCTGCTGCTAGATTCCATTGTAAGACATTTCGGCTCCAGTTTCTCGGAGCGCCAATAATGAGATTTTGTATATGCCAGCTAAGATTCTCTTCAAAATTTCCGGGAGCCCCTATCCATTGTTCTGTAAAATAAAGATGCTTATCAGGGTGGGCATCATGAACTTTGGTCAGGGAATCAATAGCGCCGCCGTACAAATGAAATGCGGAGCCATCAATATATTGCGCTGCAATTGAATCGTCAAGAATAGAAATAGGATAGTCTGGCCTGTCTGCATTATGGTCATAAATAACGATTTTGGTTAAAACCCCATTTTTTTTAAATGCAGGGCCCAAATGATTTTTTACGAATTCGCCCTGATCTTTTGCCAGCATTAGGAGACTTGGATTATTGCCCGGGTGCAGCGGTTCATTTTGAACAGTAATAGCATCAATGGGGATGCCTTCGGCTTCCATGGCTTTAATATATTTGACAAAATAACTGGCATATGCCGGGTAATATTCTTTAAGCAGACTGCCACCTCTTGTATCCGTATTATCCTTCATCCATGGTGGCGGGGACCACGGTGAGCCCATTATTTTTATTGCGGGCGATATTTTAAGGATTTCCTTTAAAACCGGGATGAGGTAAAGCGTATCATAAGCCAATGAAAAATGTTCTAATTCAGGATCAGTTTCACCCGGGGGGAGATCATTATAAGACCATGGGTATTCATCCAGATCCGAAGCGCCAATGCTAATTCTTAAATAACTGACTCCAATACTATTGGGGCCTTTACCAAAGAGTTCTTCTAAAATTTCGGCTCTGGCAGAAGCACTCATTTTTTGCAGGTGCAAGGCGCTGCCACCTGTAAGTGTATAACCAAAACCATCCATTTCCTGGTACCGGATAGAAGGCATTAGCGTAATAGTGGATTCAATTGAAACCGAATCGGCAATCTTACTTTTTTTTAATTTAATTTCATTTAATAGTTCTGATTGGTCTGGCGAGGTACGGTAAAGTATAGCTTCTGGCAGCGTGTCTTCTGTGCCGGACCCGCCTTTGCAGTTGATTAAAATAATACTTAACATCAGAAAAAGGACAGGTACTATACAGCTCTTATGGATAAAATAATTAAGGCAAACAACTATTGGCCCAGACCTTTTAAATAAATATGACTTCATAGTGCGTTACTTTTATTTTTTAAATGTCGAGACATTTACATAATATAGAAACCTTTATCCTTCAAAGGCTCAGGCAAATCTTTTTCCCCCAACAATTCCTTAATGTTTATTTCAATAGCGCGGGCAATACTCGTCATAGCCGTATCTGTTGGTTGATTTTCGAAAGGGTCCTGAATGACAAATGCAATTTTTTCAAGCATAAAAAAAGGAATCGAAATTAAAACCAATATTGGAATCTCCAAAAAACCATAGAGATCTTCAAGAGCTAAAGACAACAATAACAAAAAGATATAGATAAAAAAGTGTAGAACATTTCTGTATGTTCTCGGAAACACCGTATTTTTTATACGTTCGGCCATTCCCATTGAAGCTGTAAGTCTTGCTATTGTAGAATCTAATTGTATTTGCTGGAAGTCATTGATTGATTTTTCTTTATGGAGAGCCCTTAAATTTTGTGCATGATCGTCCAGTAAAGCCAAAGGAATATGTTTTTTGTGTCTTAGTGAGAATATTTCTTCCTGAGAAATATAGTCTTCCAAATTATCAGGCACATCCAGCTTCCGTAAATAACTTCCCAAAGCATAGCACCAGGCAATCTGCCTGTACGACATAGTTTTAACCATACTATTTTCAGATTCTTTATTGAATTGTTTTAGTTGCACTACAAAGGACCTGGAATCATTAACTATAGCACCCCATATTTTGCGAGCTTCCCACCACCGGTCATAGGATTGTGAAAGCTTAAAAGACAATAGCAAAGCAATAGCGGTTCCTAAAAATGTTCCTATACCCAATGGGATATCTAAATTAATTACATAGATCTTAAAAAAATAGATAAGAATTGAAAACACACTTACAATAAGCAGATCCCATTTTATTTCTTTAAACCAATATTTCAGGGGTATTCTCTTTTCTAATATCATTCGTTATTTCTTGTTGATAATTTTTCGGTACTAGTTTAAACTTAAAAATATGCGCCAATGGTTTTGATAACGCTTACCTAATTTAAATGGTCGTTTATAAAATTCGGGACTGTTAAAATTAGGGATTATTTCCGTATAAAGTAATCTAAAAGGATAATATGAGTCGCGTTGATTTAACAAAAAACCGAACTATTTGGAAGGATAAACTGCAATCATCTGTTCTGATATTTCATTCTCAAATCCCTGGTTTTTTTCCTACATTTAGCCGTTCATTGAAAAATACCCAATATGAAATTCATTACTGTCAGGACAAGCCTCCTAGTTTTAGCTGTTTTAACATTAACGTCTCCTGCAAACGCTCAAAATAAACGAGTAAATTCTAATACCGAATTTGAATATCCGGAAGCATTGTATTCAAGCCTTGAATATAGATTAGTGGGCCCTTTCCGGGGCGGGCGTTCAGCCGCGGTCACTGGAGTGCCGGAAGAACCTAACCTGTTTTATTTTGGTTCTACCGGAGGAGGTGTCTGGAAAACAGTGGATGGCGGCAGAACCTGGGAGAACATCTCGGATGGGTTTTTTGGCGGGAGTATTGGCGCGGTGGAAGTTGCGAAAAGTGATCCAAATGTGCTTTATGTTGGCGGGGGTGAAAAGACTTTGCGGGGAAATGTGTCTTCCGGCTATGGTATCTGGAAAACTGTGGACGCCGGGAAAACCTGGAAGTCAGTAGGTCTGGAGAAAAGCAGGCATGTACCACGTCTACGCATACATCCGGGGAATCCGGATATAGTCTATGCTGCCGTATTAGGGAATATATATAAACCAACTTTGGATCGCGGCATTTATAAGAGTATAGATGGAGGCGCTACATGGCGCAAAACCCTTTTTGTAAATGATATGGCCGGGGCAGTTGACCTTATAATGGATCCTAATAATCCGCGAATATTGTACGCTTCTACATGGAGAGCACAGAGGACGCCTTTTAGCCTGAGCAGTGGAGGAGAGGGCTCTGCTTTATGGAAGAGTACCGATAGCGGGGAAACATGGAATGAAATTTCAAAAAATGAAGGGTTTCCGAAGGATACTTTGGGAATAATTGGCGTAACCGTATCACCCAAAAACTCGGAACGCGTATGGGCAATAGTTGAACAAAAAGAAAAAGGGGGCCTCTACATGAGTGAGGACGGGGGTAAAAAATGGACACAGGTTAATAACGAGAGAAAGTTAAGACAAAGAGCCTGGTATTATACAAGATTATATGCCGACACCGAAAATGAAGATGTTGTTTATGTTTTAAATGTACGTTACCATAAATCTTCGGATGGAGGTAAGTCTTTTGAAACATTTAATGCTCCCCATGGTGACCATCACGATTTGTGGATAGCACCTGAAAATTCCAATCGGATGATCATTGGGGATGATGGTGGCGCTCAGATTTCTTATGATGGCGGAGATACATGGAGCACATATTATAATCAACCCACAGCTCAGTTTTACAGAGTAACCACAGATAATGATTTTCCATTTAGAATATATGCAGCCCAACAGGATAATTCAACAATCCGGATAAGACATCGAAGCGATGGCAGCAGCATTGGTGAAGATGATTGGGAAGAAACAGCCGGAGGAGAATCAGCGCACATTGCTGTAGACCCTTTGGACAATGATATAGTTTATGGTGGCAGCTACGGTGGCTTTTTAACCAGAGTAAATCATACGACTGGTACCGTTAGGGCAGTTAATGTGTGGCCGGATAATCCTATGGGATATGGTGCAGAGGGAATGAAATACCGTTTTCAATGGAACTTTCCTATAATGTTCAGTAAGCACGATCCAAAAAAATTATACACCTTTTCCAATCATGTGCATCTAAGTGAAAACGAGGGACAAAGCTGGAAACTTTTGAGTGAAGACTTAACCAGAAATGATCCGGACAAACTGGTTTCAAGTGGAGGACCAATTACACAGGACAATACGGGAGTTGAGTATTATTGTACCATTTTCGCGGCTAATGAAAGCCCACTTAAGGAAGGGTTACTTTGGGTGGGAAGTGATGACGGACTTATACATGTGTCGAAAAACGGAGGAGAAAGCTGGGAAAATGTAACACCTGCAAATATGCCGGAGTGGAGTATGATTAACAGTATAGAGCCTTCTGCTTTTGATGAGGGTACCTGTTATGTAGCAGCAACGCGTTACAAATTGGGTGATTTTAAACCATACTTGTACAAAACCAGTGATTTCGGTAAAACCTGGAAAAAAATAACGAACGGTATAAATAATGAGCACTTTACGCGAGTTCTTCGGGAAGACCCAAAAAGAAAGGGACTTCTATATGCAGGAACAGAGACGGGAATGTATATAAGCTTTAATGATGGGCAAAACTGGCAGGCTTTTCAACTTAATTTGCCTATTGTTCCCGTAACGGATCTAACTATCAAGGATGACAATCTTATTGTGGCAACCCAGGGGCGCAGTTTATGGATTATTGACGACCTCACGGTCTTGCATCAGCTTAATAGCGCGAATAAAAATGCCGCCACAGTGCTTTTTAAACCCAAAGATGCATACAGGACCAAAGGCCGGGCGGCAAGTGAGCCTTCAAAAACAGAAGGGCAAAACCATCCGGAAGGCGTAATTACTCAGTTTTACCTGAAAGACTGGGATAAAAAAGACAGTATTGCTCTAACCTATATGTCCATGTCCGGGGATACTCTGGCTAATTTCAATACATATAGCGATAAAAAGGAGAATAAATTGATGGTCAACAATGGAGGAAACACCCATGTCTGGGATACACGGGGAGAAGGCGCAGAAAAACTGGAGGGTATGATTTTATGGTCGGCCAACCTTGATGGGGCAAAGGCGGTTCCAGGTTCCTACAAAGTTTATTTGAACAGAAATGGCGCAAGTATTTCAGAAACGTTTACCATTTTGCCGGATCCGAGAGCTGAAGTCTCATTAGCGGATATGCAAAAACAATATGATTTTATAACCGACATAAATTCAACAGTAGATAAGGCACATAAATCTATTAAAAAGATACGCAAAATCACATCCCGGTTAAATGCTTTTACCGAGCAGTATAAGGGCAATTCCGAAACAAAGGATTTAGTGGAAAAAGCCGGGGAAATGAAAAAGGGTTTTGAAGAGATTGAAAAAGCATTATATCAAACTAAAAACCGCAGCGGTCAGGATCCTTTGAATTTTCCAATCCGGCTTACTAATAAACTGGCACATTTGAACAGTTTGGTCTCCATGGATGATTTTCCCCCAACAGATCAGGACATTGTTGTAAAAAATGAATTGACCACAAAGATCAATGCACAATTGGTGACTTTTGATACTATGGTTGATAAAGAAATCAAAGAATTTAACGAGGCTTTTAACGATTTAAAGCTGAATTACTTATTTATTGAAGAATAAATCCATATAAAATATTACACCTTTAGAATGAAAAATCTTTATGTACTGTTTGTTTTTGTATTATCCATAAGTCTGGGTTTTGCCCAGGATGCGGAAACTTATTTTAAACCTCTTAAATATAGGAATATCGGCCCTTTTCGGGGCGGCAGATCGGTAACTGCTACTGGCGTCATTGGAGATCCATTAACCTATTATATGGGAACTACAGGAGGTGGTCTTTGGAAAACTTCCGATGCCGGTCAGCGATGGGAAAATATTTCGGATGGGTTTTTTCAGACGGGCTCAGTGGGCGCAGTTGCTGTTTCTCCCTCGGACCCCAATGTTGTTTACTGTGGAATGGGGGAGCACGCACCACGAGGAGTTATGACCTCCTATGGTGATGGGGTTTATAAATCTACAGATGCCGGGAAAACCTGGAAAAAACTGGGGTTAAGCAAAACACAGCATATTTCGCGAATTGTCATTCATCCTAAAAATCCGGATATCGTTTATGTAGCAGCTCAGGGAGCATTATATGCCCCGAATGAAGATCGCGGAATTTATAAATCTGTTGATGGCGGGGAAAGCTGGAAGCAAGTTTTATTTGTAAATACACTTACCGGATGTTCAGAACTTTCAATTGATCCCAAAACACCGGATGTACTTTACGCCGCAATGTGGCACCATCAAAGGAAACCGCATATTGTTATTAGCGGGGGCTCCGGAAGCGGACTTTATAAATCTGTTGATGGCGGAGAAAATTGGTTTGAAATAGGCGAGGGTCTGCCAGAGGAAAAGGGCAAGATGGCTATTGCCGTAAGTCCGGCCAATTCTGATAAAGTCTATGCCCTGATTGAAAGTGATTCTGATCAGGATAAGGGAGGGTTGTTTGTTTCTGATAATGCAGGAATTTCCTGGACTATGGTAAGTGGTGATAACAGATTAGTGCAACGGGCCTGGTATTATATTGAGGTGTTTCCAGACCCTAATGATGAAAATACGGTCTATGTTTTAAGTGCTTCTGCCTACAGATCTATTGACGGGGGTAAATCATGGGAATTGATAACCGGAACACATGGGGATTACCACGACCTGTGGATTAATCCGGACAATTCAAAAAACATGGTCATTGCAGATGATGGTGGTGCAGCCATCACCTATAATGAAGGAAAAACGTGGTCTACACAGGATATCATGCCTACTGCTCAAATCTACCGGATAAATGCCGACAGGCTGTTTCCTTATAATATCTATGGGGGGCAACAAGACAATACTTCCATAAAAATTGCAAGTCTTTCGTTAGGGCGGGAGGGTATTACCGAAAGAGACTGGACTTATGCCGCAGGTGGTGAAAGTGCTTTTCTTGCCTTTGACCCTGATAATCCAAGGTATGTTATGGGAGGAAATTATTTGGGTACTATTGAAATACTTGATATGCAGACCAGGTCTGAAACAAAAATTATGGCCGCTCCCATTCAGTATTTGGGAAGAGCAGCCAGGGATATGAAATACCTGTATAACTGGAGCGCACCAATTATAAGATCTCAACATGAACCCGACACTTTTTATCATTGCGCCCAACTGGTATTGCGAACGAGGGATAAAGGGCTTAGCTGGGAGGAAATTTCTCCCGATTTAACCCGCAATATGGACGATAAGCAAGGAAAAGGCGGGGGCCCCTATACTGTAGAGGCTGTTGGCGCCGAAAATTATGGAACTATAGCCCATATTATTGAATCGCCCCATGAAAAGGGAGTGCTTTGGACAGGCAGTGATGATGGCCTTGTTCATGTAACCAGGAATGGAGGAGATACCTGGGAAAATGTTACGCCCAAAGGTCTCAGCGAGTGTTTGATTAACGCTATTGACGTTTCGCCACATGACCCGGCTACTGCCTATATTGCAACAACCCGCTACAAGTTCAATGACTATACTCCTGCCTTGTACAAGACTACAGATTACGGTAAAACATGGAACAATATTAGTTCGGGAATTCCTTACGGTTCCTTTACAAGAGTAGTTCGTGAAGATGTTTCGCGCAAAAACCTTCTCTATGCGGGTACTGAAAAGGGGATTTATATTTCCTGGAATGGCGGAGCTTCATGGGAACCTTTTCAGCTTAATATGCCCGTTACTCCTATTACTGATTTAATGGTACATCAAGGCGATTTAATTGTGGCTACTTCAGGAAGGTCTTTTTGGATTTTAGATGACCTCGGGGCACTTGCCCAATACAAAAATCAGAATAGCAATTTTGGAATAATGAAGCCTGAGGATGCATATAATGGATCCTGGGACAGCCCTTTAAATACGAATTTAAATGGTTTTAAAGGAACAAATCCATTTTATGGTGTGAACCCTGCTAACGGGGTGGTACTGTATTATGAATTACCCAGTACGATCGCATCTGAAGAAATTACACTGGAAATTCTTAATGAAGATGGCAAGCTTATTCGAAAGTTTAGTTCGGAAAAAGACCTGAATTATAAAAAGCATGAAGGTGGTGGTCCACCTCCGGCACCTATTCTTTCCAGGGATGAAGGTTTAAACAGATTTGTATGGGACATGCTTTATCCAATAATTCCGGGTATACCTGATACATATATCGAGGCTAACTTTACAGGACATATGGCGCCACCTGGAACCTATACTTTAAAATTGCAGATGGGAGATAAAACAATAAGTACGACGGCAAATATCCTCGAAACACCGGGTTTCGAAACTAAACCTGGTCAATATGATGCTTACGATGCTTTTATGACCGAAATGGAGAAAAATGTTACCCAAATGCATCTCATGGTAAATACACTTTATAATGCCGGGGCGCAACTAAAAGACATCGTTAAAGACATGGAAGAAAATGACCTTAAAAAGGCAGGGATAGCACTTTACAACAAGCTAAACCAATGGGATGAGGATATGATACAGCGGAAATCCAAGGCATATGACGATGTAGAAAATTTTCCAAATAAATTTACCGCCGAATATCTGTTTCTAATAGACCAAACCAATAGTGCAATACCAAGGGTTAATACCTCATCCAGAAATCGTAAAGATGAATTGGATAAAGAATGGCAGCGATTAAAAATGCAAGGGAATTCATTTTTAGAAAAAGAGCTGCCGGATTTTAATAAAAAACTGTGGGAAGCAGGTATTGGAGCAATCAGATATTAGAAATAATGGAGGAATACTATAATTATATTAAAGCACTGCATCTAATCTTTGTAGTAACATGGTTTGCCGGTTTATTTTATATACCCAGATTATTCATTTATCATATTGAAGCAGGGGATAAGCCTTCTCCGGATAAAGAAATATTATCTAACCAACTTAAACTAATGACAAAGAGGTTGTGGTATATTATTACATGGCCTTCAGCTGTTTTATGTACAGTTTTTGCTATCTGGCTACTGCTCTTAATACCGGGATGGTTAGAACAGCCGTGGATGCATATTAAATTGGCATTTGTAGTATTGCTCATTGTCTATCATATGAAAACACATATGATATATCTTCAATTGCAGCGAGATGAAATAAAGTATTCTTCTAATTTTATGCGAATTTGGAATGAAGGGGCCACCGTAATACTGTTCGCCGTTACATTTTTAGTAATATTGAAGGGCACGTTCAACTGGATTTTTGGAGTATTGGGACTTATTGTTCTCGGCATTCTTCTTATGCTGGGTATACGTTTATATAAGAGGTTTAGAGAAAAGAATCCCAATGCTTAAGACTGTTTAAATTGGGTTTTTCATTGGCTGCTTTGGCTTGATTATTGCTATCTTTAAACTCAAATCAGGAGTCATTGCTTAAAAAATTATCTCTCAGATCCCGAATTTTTGTCACTATGATTTTACTGGTGCTCATTGCATCGGTATTAATAGCGGGAGTTACTATTTACCAATATAGGGAGCAATCCAAAGATTATCACAAGGTTCGTTTAGAGCGTAAGGAAGGACAAATTAAACAGAGTATTGCCTACACTTTACAGGAAACAACTTATCCGGTAACTACAGAAAACCTTGCCCTGATATTTAAAGATGAAATATATAGGATCGCTGATGTCCAAAACGTTAATTTCAATATTTATGACCTTAAGGGAAATTTAATCAAGAGTTCAAAACCAAGATTCAGAAATGATTCAATATCACTTCACCTGGATTCGAAAATAATTGAAATGTTATCAAATGCAGTGAACAAGAGATACATACTTGAAGATACTGCTGCCGGCGATAAATACCACGCTTCGTTTACCTACATAAATGATGATAAATTTAAACCAATAGGTATATTAAATTTGCCATATTATGAGGATAACACTCTTAACGACATGGAACTCAGGGAATTCCTGATGCGTCTCTCCGTTGTCTATTTATTTATGCTGCTGATTGCTGTTGTTCTGGCCTATTTTATTTCAAAATATATAACCCGCTCTTTGCAGACCATTTCTGATAAGATTACACAAACTGACCTTACAAAAAGAAATGAAAAAATACTGATTGAAAATCCCGGGCACGAAATAGGAAAACTTATTGATTCATATAATGAAATGATTGACGAATTAGAAGTTAGCGCGGCGAAACTGGCTCGGAGTGAAAGGGAACAGGCCTGGCGGGAAATGGCAAAGCAAGTGGCCCATGAAATTAAAAATCCGCTAACTCCCATGCGCCTGAGCGTTCAAAGTTTTGAAAGAAAATTTAACCCGGAAGATCCCGATGTACAAACCAAAGTGAAGGAATTCTCCCGAACATTGATTCAACAAATTGATACAATGAGCAGCATTGCTTCGGCGTTTTCAAACTTTGCAGAAATGCCTGCCCAACAGAACGAAAATTTGAATGTGGTAAAAATAGTTAAACTGGCTTTGGATATTTTTAATGAAAAGTACATACATTTTATGGCAGATGAAGAGGAAATCATTGCCAAATTAGACCGCACTCAATTGAT
Organism: Eudoraea adriatica DSM 19308; assembly: GCF_000382125.1. Taxonomy (GTDB): domain Bacteria; phylum Bacteroidota; class Bacteroidia; order Flavobacteriales; family Flavobacteriaceae; genus Eudoraea; species Eudoraea adriatica. Next base: position 134,377 of record NZ_KB907553.1, on the reverse strand, counting down.
ACGTGTAATTACAAATTTGGTAAAGAATGCAATACAGGCTGTTCCGGAAGTTCAATCTCCCAGAATATTGGTTTCCGTTGTTTCGCAGGGAGATAAGGTAAAAATATCCGTGGCGGACAATGGCATTGGAATTCAGGACGGATTTAAGGATAAAGTGTTTGAACCCAAGTTTACCACCAAAACAAGCGGGATGGGTTTAGGCCTCGGCATGGTAAAGAATATTGTTGAAACTTACAACGGCAGTATTAATTTTACTTCACAGCCCGGAAAAGGAACTGTATTTACTGTAATGTTTCCAAAAACTGAAAATAATTAAACAAAATAATGACCTATGAACTTTGAAAATGTCCTGGTTGAGCTTGATGATAGCCTGGCGACAGTTATAATAAACAGGCCAAAAAAATTAAATGCATTAAACAGGGCAACCATAAAGGACTTGAGTAAGGTATTTAAGAAACTTGAAAAGGATAAAAGGATAAGGGCCATAATACTCACCGGGAGTGGTGAAAAAGCTTTTGTTGCCGGTGCAGATATTTCAGAATTTGCAAATTATTCTGTAAAAGAAGGCAAAGAACTTGCTGCAAAAGGACAAAAAATACTTTTCGACCTTATAGAGAACTTAGCTACTCCTGTCATTGCTGCTATTAATGGATTTGCGCTTGGGGGCGGACTGGAATTAGCCATGTCCTGTCATTTCAGGATTGCAGCTAATAATGCCCAAATGGGCCTTCCTGAAGTATCTCTTGGTGTAATTCCTGGTTATGGAGGCACGCAGCGCCTGCCTCAGTTAATCGGAAAGGGAAGGGCTATGGAACTTATTATGACTGCCGGAATGATTAATGCGGAAAAAGCTTTGTCCTTTGGCCTGGTAAATTATGTCGTGCCTCAGGAAGAACTATTGCCCTTGTGCATAAAAATGGCTGGCAAGATAACGAATAACTCACCTGTTGCAATTTCTTATGCAATAAAAGCGGTAAATGCGGGTTTTAAGAATAATGCGAAAGGGTTTGAAACCGAAATAAATGCATTTGGAAGCTGTTTTGGTACAGCCGATTTTAAAGAAGGCACTTCCGCCTTTTTAGAAAAAAGAAAAGCAGAATTTCCGGGAACCTGATGCGCTTAAAATTCATTATTTATCATGAAAATTCGTGTTTTCGTTTTTTTGGCAGTTTTAACTGTGAGCTTTATATATGGGCAAAAAATGCCCATTTCCTATGATTTTGGGGAAAAGTATGACGACAGATATAAATACTCCAATTTGGTTTCAATTTCCCAGGACGGAAAAGGGGGAACTATTTTGGTAAGGTCTTATTACACAGGAATGATCCTTAAACCCAAGGGTTATTTTATAGAACATTATAATAAAGATCTTGAATTGGTTTCTGAATATAATTATAAACTGAAAGGACCCGATTTTATAGAAGGTTATTTTAAAAATGGGCAATTGTATTTATTGTTTTTGGATTATAATCTGGAAACTCTGTCCTATGATTATATAGTGCACCGAAGTCCAGTTTCAGATTTTAATTTTACTGAAGAGAAGTTGCTGTCAATTAGGTCAGATCAGGTAAACCAACCCTATGATCGCAACTACTACAACAGAAATTTTTCATCTGGTTTTACCACTACCGCCCTGTTTAGCCAAGATAAGAACGCCTTTATAATTAGCACCCATTTCAAGAAGGGAAAGATAAACAAACATAATATCTATGTTTTCAGTGCTTCCCTTAAAAAGATGTTTGAACAAGATTTTTCCAATGAAATAGAAGATAAGAATTATGCCTTTGAGAATATAGCAGTTTCCACAAATATGGATCGGGTATATATAATTGGAAAAGCATATTTTAAGAAAAAAAGATTTACAGCCCTGGAGCGAAAATTCCAGTATGAACTCGTTATGCTGACAAAACAAGGGGCCAGCACCCAATCCTTTGACGGGCCAGGAAAATACTCTGAAGCGCTAAAACCTATTCTTCATAAAGGAAATCTCATCTGTGTTGGGTTTTATGCAGACAGGAAGGATAACAGGTATAATGGGTTGGGATATTTTAAATTGGATCCAATGACGCTTGAGTTCCAAATAAGAAAGTACAATCCCTTTTCAACACAGTTCATGGCAGACAAGTTTGGCAAGGAGGACGCAGAGCAGGTTAAGAATCTTGTATTTAAAAATGTGAGCTTCACACAGGATGATGAAATACTTTTCAATGCTGAAGAGTATTTTGTTACCTCAAGCGTACAGGCAAATTCCAGCGGCGGCAGACTGAGAGTGGAACGTTTCCATTATAATGACATAGTGAGTGCAAAGATTAATTTGAAAGGTGAAATGCTCTGGGCCAGAAATATTAATAAAGCTGAGGTAACACAAGGTGACGGGGCCTATGCGTCTTACTCCTCCTATACCAAAAACGACAATACTTACTTTTTTATAAGCAGCTCGGCAGAGAATCCGCAACTCCTCAATAATGAACGTTTAATTTTTAAACAGGGCTTGAGCAGGAATAGAAATGTGTTTGTAATCCAATTAGACAAGCATGGCAAAATGAGTTATGAAAAAATCATTGATGATAAAGAAGCCCGTTTACCACTTATGGTATCCAAACCATTAATGGACTTTAATGATAATGCAGTTTTGTTTTATGCTAAAAGAGGCAGCAAAAAACAGTTAGTGAATGTCTCGATCAATTAAATTAATAAAATTGGCAACATAGGAATAATTCCATAAATTTGGAATAAATCCATAGTTTGAAACAAAATAATTTTATTAAGGGAAGAGGAGCGCAGCACAATACGCCCAATAAATTTCTTAAGCACGTATACGAAATAGAGCAGGATTTTCTTGAATTTTGCGCTAAGGAAGGTGAAGAAGCCACTAAGAGCAGAACGGAATACTCAGCTGTTTACCCCAAAACAATTGTAAACAAGGTAAGCAGCCCGGATGTTGGGATGGAATATTCAATGAATCCATATCAGGGCTGTGAACATGGCTGTATATATTGTTATGCCAGAAATACACATGAATTTTGGGGTTTAAGTGCAGGATTAGATTTTGAACAAAAAATTTTAGTAAAGAAAAATGCTGCTTCCCTTCTGGAATCCAAACTAAAAAACAATAAATGGAAAGCCGAAACAATTGTACTCTCGGGAAATACAGATTGTTATCAACCGGCAGAGCAGGAATTTAAAATTACAAGGGCATGCCTGGAAGTATTTTTACGCTACCGCCACCCTGTTGGGTTAATCACCAAAAACTCCTTGATCTTAAGAGATCTGGACCTGTTAAAAGAATTAAATGCAAATGGCCTGGTAGGGGTAAACATCTCACTTACTTCACTTTCGGAAAATACGAGAAGAATTTTGGAACCCAGGACGACGACTATTAATAAACGACTGGAAACAATAGCCATTTTGGCTGAGAACAAAATCCCTGTTAATGTTATGCTGGCCCCGATTATTCCGGGAATAAACAGCCATGAAATTATTAATCTGGTAAAGGTTGCCGCTGATCACGGAGCCTCTTCTTTTGCGTATACCATAGTGCGTTTGAATGGTGCCATTGGCCTTATTTTCACAGATTGGATCAGGAAGGTTATGCCTGATAAGGCAGAAAAGGTATTGAACCTTATAGCCTCATGCCATGGAGGCACTTTAAATGACAGCAGATTTGGATTGCGGGCTAAGGGTGAGGGACAAATAGCCAAACAAATTCAGGATATGGCAAAATTGGCGAAATTGAAATATTTTGAAGGACGATCATTTCCCAAATTGAATCGGGATTTACACGAACCATATAAAAAGGGTCAATGGAAATTGTTTAATTAGACCTGTTTATTTGTGCCGGATATAGCTTTTTAAGCTAAAAACAGGTTATAAATTTATCACTAACTAAGTTCCCATCCTTTTCGATAAGTGCCCTGCACCCATTCATTTGCCTTTTCGTAATTTGTTACCCTCATATTCTCTCCATCCCAAAGTATTTTTCTTCTGCCCGGATAAACGAAGCCCCGGCCATTTGCATTAGGTTTTTTATATTGAAACGATTTTATAGCCAGGTTTCCCATTAAAACAGCCTCTGTCAAAGGTCCTGAACGCTCAAAACCGGAAGAAGTCTTTATGCCATTTATACAGGCCTCTACCCAATTACTTTGATGGCCACCGGTATCGCCTGGAATTCTATCCAAATAGGGTTCAGGCGGCTTTATATCCAGCATCCTTTCTGAAGGCAAAAGCCTTGCATTCCTGGAATAGGTGTCGCAGATCAGAATGCCGGTGGTGCCATAAAAAATACTGCCACCACCATTGTCTCCAATTTTTTCACCATCTTTTAAGTCATCAGGTAAATCGGGCATTATTCCACCATCATGCCAGTTTAAGTCAATTTTACCATGTTCTTTGGTATTAAATTTAAGTCTGACGACTGAAGAAGCAGGACAGGATTTACTGTAGTCGGCTTCAATGAAGTCGCCTATCCAATTCGTAGTGCAACTGGCTTCAGCTTCCGTGGGATACCCAAGGTCTAACACTCCAAAAGGTGTTTCCATAATATGACAACCCATATCACCTAAGGCTCCGGTACCAAAATCCCACCAACCTCGCCATTTAAAAGGGAGATAAGAATCATTATAGTCGCGCATTGCGGCAGGCCCCAGCCATAAATCCCAATCCAGTCCTTCCGGAATTGGATTTGTCTCGGCTGGTACGGGAACCCCTTGCGGCCATACGGGTCTATTCGTCCAGCAATCAACCCTTTCAATCTTCCCAATTACCCCGGATTGTATCCATTCTTTGGCCTCTCGGCTCCCATTACTGGAAGCACCCTGGTTTCCCATTTGAGTAACAATTCCATTTTCACTTGCAACCTGGGTCATTAGGCGGGCTTCTGCAATATTATGGGTTAATGGTTTCTCTACATAGGCATGTTTTTTTTCACGCATAAATGGTAAGGCAATAGCTGCATGGGTATGATCTGGAGAAGCCACCATTATGGCATCCATATCATTTAAATGATTATCAAAAACTTTTCTGAAGTCCTTGTATCGTTTTACTTTGGGATATTTCTTGTAACTGCTCGCTGCTCTCCGATCATCTACGTCGCATAAAGAAACGTATTTTACCTTCTTCGTCATATCAAGACCTCTCATAACACTTGCCCCACGCCCTCCTACACCAAAGGCCGAGATATATAAGGTGTCGCTTGGCGGGATATGATTTTTGCCCAAAACAAAGCTGGGGACAATTGAAAAAGCAGTAGAAGTTGTAGCTAATTTTTTGACAAATATTCTTCTTTTCATTTTGCAGCTGATTTCGAAATAAGAATTTAAGATACGAAATAATGTGATATAGAAATTTTCGTAAAACCTGGAGCCAATTAGGCTAAATTAAAGCTATGTCATTTTAAACCTTCCCATTCCTGGAAGAATTGGTCCAGGTAACTGAGCATGAATTCATGACGTTTTTCTGCAAGCTTTTTGCCCGTGGCGGTATTCATCTTTTCTTTTAAGAGCAATAATTTTTCATAAAAGTGATTTATTGTAGGAGCTGCAGACTTCTTGTACTCTTCCTTGCTCATGTTCCTGTTTGGGGTAACATTTGGATTGTAGAGTTCCCGGTTTTTAAATCCCCCATAGTTAAAGGCACGTGCAATGCCTATTGCCCCAATTGCATCTAATCTGTCGGCATCCTGCACAATCTGCATTTCTATTGAGTTAAAGGTCTTCTCCAAAGGGGATAGGCTATTCTTAAATGATACAGATTCTATTATTTTAACTATATGTTCCCTGCTTACCTGATCTACCTTTTGTTCTTTTAAGAATTCTGAAGCTACCTTAGGTCCAAGAGTTTCATCCCCATCATGGAATTTTGAATCTGCTATATCATGCAACAATGCGGCCAGTTGAACTACAAATAAATTGGCATTTTCTTCCCGGGCAATATGAACAGAATTCTCTAATACCCTTTTCGTATGAAACCAATCATGACCACCTTCCGCACCTTTAAAGCTTTGTTTGACAAATTCTTTAGTCTTTTTTAAAATTGCTTTCCGGTTCATTAAAAAGAAGTTACGCCACTGGTTATCACTTGTTCTGCCTTTTCAATTAATTCTTCCGGATTTCCCTTATTATCCAAAGGTTGGTGAACATTAAAAGTTAAATGCGATCCTATCCCGTATGGAAATTTTCCGTAACGAAGCATTTTCCAGGAATTATTAATACTAATAGGAACTATCAATGCCGAGGGTGCTTTCTTCATAAGAATTTTTAAGCCCGTTGTCTGGAATTTTTTTGGATGCCCGGTCCGGCTTCTGGTTCCTTCCGGGAATATGACTGCGCTTCGATTATATTTTTCAATATATTGGCCTAGTTTGGATATTTCCATCAGGGCCTGTTTCGGGTCTTTTCTGTCAATAAGCACAGATCCGCCATGTCTAAGATTATACGAAACACTGGGAATCCCTTTCCCAAGTTCAATTTTGCTTACAAATTTGGGATGGTGCCTGCGCATAAACCATATTATTGGAGGAATATCATTCATGCTTTGATGATTTGCAACGATAATTAGAGGTCTGTTGGCAGGAATACTATAGGGATTGGTAAATGTATATCTGGTTCCCAGTACGTGGGAACATCTTATCAGCAGTAAATTGAGGATGCTTACACTTTTTTTATGTGCATTATACCCAAAAAAATTAAAGCAGATCCATTGAATAGGATGGAAGACCACCAGGACTATTCCAAAAAAAATAAAATATATTACAGTAAGCGGATACGCCAAAATTTTTTGCATGGCACAAAAATAAAAAACCGCTTCTATAGAAGCGGTTTTTTACCATTTTTTATACTAACTAAAATCCGTTATTTTAAAAAAAGAGTATTTAGTCTTGTATGGAAAATTAAATAACTACAAGGAAATAAAGAATACTGTTGCACTAAATGTTAACAGAATTCCTCGTAGGCTTGCATTAAATTCTCTGATATTAATTCTGCAGGTCTTCCTTCTATATGATGTCTTTCAATCATATGTACCAATTCTCCATTTTTAAACAAAGCCATACTGGGAGATGAAGGTGGAAACGGAATCATGAGATTTCTAGCGGCGTCTACCGCTTCCGTGTCTACCCCAGCAAAAACCGTAATCAGATGGTCCGGTTTTTTACCATTTACCAGGCTTAATTTCGCAGCTGGTCTTGCATTTGCAGCAGCACAACCACAAACAGAATTCACAACCACAAGGGTTGTACCTTCTTGCTTTATAGCATTTTCAACTGCCTCTGCTGAATATAATTCTTCGAACCCGGCTGAAGCCAGATCTGCTCTCATTGGTTTTACTAATTCTTCAGGATACATAAGCATTTTTTTAATTAAACTAATGGCAAAGATAGTGAAATTGTTATATCCATAGTGCAAAGCTTAACCATTCTTTAAGTAATGTATTCATTGATATTATCCTATATTTGCCCAAATTTTACTACTGTTATGCTAAGGTGGTTCGCCGCAATATTGGGTTATTTTCTTTTTCGTCTGCCTGGAGCCATACTGGGCTTTTTAGTAGGGAGTTTTATAGATAATTTAAATAGCAGTTCAGGTGGCAGAACGGTATTTAGTGATTTCACCAGACAAAAAGTATCTCCGGCAGATTTTGAACTAAATCTTTTATCGCTTTGTTCAATAGTGATTAAGGCAGATGGGCAGGTCAGTCAGCGCGAATTGGACTATGTAAGACAATATTTTCTAAGCACATACGGAAAAGACAAGGCGAATGCTATTTTCAGAACGTTTAATGAGGTTATAAAAAACAGGGAGATATCTGCCCGGCGTATCTGTACCTACCTGAACCAGCGCACGCGTTATGAGGTACGTTTGCAATTATTGCATTTTCTTTTTGGGATTGCTCAGGCAGATGGCGCCGTAAGTAATTTGGAAATAGAAAAAATAAAGGAGATAGCAGGTTACCTCAGGGTTGGGCGGAATGATTTTGAAAGCATTAAGGCCATGTTCATAAAATCTGCCGACAATGCTTACAAAATATTGGAAATAGAAAAGGCAGCTTCAGATGAGGAAGTAAAAAAGGCATATCGGAAAATGGCGAAAAAGTATCATCCGGATAAGGTAATCACGGATAATGAAGCCATTAAAAAGGGAGCAGAAGAAAAGTTTAAGGAGGTTCAGATAGCCTATGAGCAGATTCAAAAGGAAAGGGGGATTTAGACTGGTTTCTTAGCCAGAAATTATTTCCGTGCAGACGATCAGCTAAATTCTAAACTATTATTTCAAAATTAGTTCAATGTACGATTTTTGGTTCTATAGCAAACTTGGTGTTAACCATGTCCTGGATTGGGGGGCCTATGATCATGTATTATTTTTGGCGGCTTTAACTGCTCCTTTTACATTTAAGTACTGGAAGAAAGTAATTGTATTGGCTACATTATTTACAGTCGCTCATTGTCTTTCCTTAGCTTTATCTGCCTATTCGATTGTCCATGCTGATGTGGAACTGGTTGAATTTTTAATTCCTTTGACCATAGTGTTAACTGCATCTTTTAATCTGATTCAGGCCTATGCGTTTCAATCCGAAAAAAAAGGATATCTGCTTGAATTTAGTACAACTTTTTTTGGGTTAATTCACGGGTTTGGATTCTCTAATTACTTCAATATGTTGATGAGTGAAGAAAATGAAAAAATAGGGCCTTTGCTGGGTTTTGCAAGTGGAATAGAGATTTCGCAGATTATAGTAATATTTTCCATACTCTTGCTGGCCTTTATCTTTCAAAATATACTTGGAGTTAAAAGGGTGGTATTCACAGGCCTGGTTTCGGCGTCCATAGTTCTTCTTACAATACCCATGTTAATAGATAGCTGGCCCTGGTAGGAGAGATATTCTGTACGCGGGCTTTAGTCTGAAGACTAAAATGTTTTGTGTCAGACAACGGTTTTAAATAAAAATTAACCGTATAAGGTTGTAGGACTTTCCCAAAGCGGGTATCTTAGTGCTTTACCTGAATTAATTAGCGCATAAAAAATTCTGTTTGGTGAAACAAAGTAAACAGGAAAAATACGATAAGGCTTATTTGAGAATGGCTCTGGAATGGGGTAAATTATCCTATTGCAAGCGAAAGCAGGTCGGAGCTATTGTGGTTAAGGATAGGATGATTATCTCTGATGGGTATAACGGGACGCCTACCGGGTTTGAGAATTTTTGTGAAGACGAAGAAGGTTATACCAAGTGGTATGTTTTACACGCAGAAGCCAATGCCCTCTCCAAAGTAGCTGCCTCAACTCAGTCTTGCGAAGGGGCTACCTTGTATATTACCTTATCGCCCTGCAGGGAATGCAGCAAACTAATACACCAATCCGGCATTAAACGCGTTGTATATCAAATTGCGTATAAGGATAATTCAGGATTGGACTTTCTGAAAAGGGCAGGAGTGGAATTGCAGCACCTCCCTGCAATAGAAGACGTTGTTTAAATTATAATTAGACTAATGAAGAAAAATTATTATATATGGCCAACAATTATCGCACTAGCTTTATCGCTTGGAATTTTTGTGGGCGGAAAACTTCATTTTAACGACACACCTGAGAAATTATTTACTACTAATTCCAAAAAGGATAAACTCAACAGGCTAATCGATTATATTGATTATGAATATGTTGATGAGATTAATACAGATAGTATAGTAGATATCACTGTAAATAATATTCTGGACAAACTGGATCCTCATTCAGTTTATATTCCCAAAAGTGAAATGAGGCGTGTGGCTGAAAATATGAAGGGAGATTTTGTAGGGATAGGGATTAATTTTTATATGTATAAGGATACGATAACGGTAATTCGTACCGTGGAAAAGGGCCCCAGTTTCCTTAAAGGGATTAAGCCGGGAGACAGAATACTCATGGCAGGCAACGACACTCTTTATGGTAAAAGATTGGCGAGTGAGGTTATTGTAGAAAGGTTAAAAGGGCAAAACGGTTCTTCTGTTGAACTTAAGGTTTATCGAAAATCCGAGAACAAAATGTTCAGAGTAAATCTTAAAAGAGACAGGATACCTATAAAAAGCGTGCAGGCCTATTATATGCTTACGCCGGAAATGGGATATATTAAGATAAACAGATTTGCCGAATCAACTTATAAAGAATTTAATATGGCCCTGCGCATACTGCAGCGGCAGGGTGCAAAAAAGCTGGCCTTGGACCTTAGGGATAACCCCGGGGGCTATCTTGGAATTGCCGAACAATTGGCCGACGAATTTTTGCAGGATGGTAAGTTAATCCTTTACACAAAAAATAAGAAAGGGGAAATAGAAAAAACTTTTGCAACCAAAAAAGGCAGTTTTGAAAATAAACCGGTCTATGTATTAATAAACGAACGATCTGCCTCTGCAAGTGAAATCATTGCCGGCGCCCTGCAAGACAATGATATAGGGACAATAATTGGTCGCAGATCCTTCGGGAAAGGACTGGTTCAGCGTGAAATGGAATTGGGAGACGGCTCTGCCGTGCGGCTGACAGTGTCCAGGTATTACACGCCTACCGGGCGTTCTATTCAAAAGACGTACAAAAACGGAAGTAAAGATTATTATCAAAAATTTACAGATCGCTACCACAACGGCGAGCTTATTTCTGTAGATAGCATTAAAGTAGCAGATTCCTTAAAATTTACAACGCCCAATGGTAAAGTGGTTTACGGAGGCGGAGGTATTATTCCCGATATTTTTGTGCCAATTGGCTCAAATGAAGAAGAAGCGGTTGAAAGCCTGGAAAGCCTTGGGTTTATGTCCAGGTTTATATTTGAACATTTAGAAGAAGACAGAACCAGATATTCCAATTATACCGAAGCGGAATTTGTACGGGATTTTCGTGTAGATGATATTGTTTTTGAAAGGTTTGTGGACTATGCAATAGATCGAAATATTAAAATCAATTTCTATGATTTTGAGGATAAAATAAAACTCTATTTAAAAGGGGCTTTGGCAGAGCAGCTATTTACATCCAACCTGAATGCCAGGATCAAAGGAAGTTCAGACAAGATGCTACAAAAAGTACTGGAATTGGATAAGCCTACAATTCAGTCAAAAGAAAAAATCGAATTCAGCAACTAATTATCCTCTATTTTTCTCTGAATTTTTTTGGAAGTCATATATATTAACAGCAATAATATAGCGCATAAAGAAGCCACAATCCCAATTAAAGCAACGATACTATTTCCTTTAAAGGGCTCGTCAAAATCAATAAGTGTACTATTGTAGGTAATTAACACTAGTCCTAGGATTATAAGAACTATGGAGAATTTTTTGTTCATTTTTGTTGTTTCTGGATTTTTTTACGCTCTGGCTTCGGAACCACAAATTCTAAAAAAGCTGATTGATATTTGAAGTAAATAACTTAACCGCTATTGCCAGCAAGATAACTCCAAAGACTTTCCGGATTATGTTAATACCGTTCCTTCCAAGCACCCTTTCGATTGCTTTAGACGATTTTAGAACTATATAGACAAAAATAATATTAATTATAATAGCCACAATGATATTCTCCACATGAAATTCTGCCCTTAAAGAAAGGAGGGCAGTCATAGTGCCCGCGCCGGCAATCAGAGGGAATGCAATCGGGACAATAGATGCACTTTCCGGTTCATCATCTTTGTAAAGCGCAATCCCCAGGATCATCTCAATTGCTAAAAAGAACAAAACAAAGGCACCTGCCACTGCGAATGAATTTACATCTATCCCTATAAGTTTTAAAATTTCTTCGCCAATAAAAAGAAAAGCGACCATTATGGCTGCTGCCACTAAAGTAGCTTTCCCAGATTGTATGTGGCCTACTTTATTTCTAAGGCTAATAATTATAGGAATGCTTCCTATAATGTCTATAACTGCAAAAAGGATCATGCTTGCAGAAGCTATTTCTCTTAAGTTAAAATTCATTAGACGTGCAAATTTAATAAACTCGCAAATTTACGTTTTACCAAAGTTAGTTGGATCATACAAAGACAAATATTTTATAAATGTAAAATTCAATAATTATCTTTACCACCTTAAATCTGTAAGATGTTTCAAATTGGGAAAGCCATTGTCTCTGATGATATTTTGGAAAAGGAATTTGTATGTAATTTATCTGCATGCAAGGGCGCATGCTGCATAGATGGGGAGGCAGGAGCTCCATTGGAGGATAAGGAGACCGAAATTCTGGTAGACATTTATGCGGATGTTAAGCCTTTCCTCAGGGCTGAGGGGGTTTCGGCTATTGAAGAGCAAGGTGCATTTATAAAGGGTGCCGATGGGGAATGGGAAACACCATTGATTAATAAAGAAGAATGTGCATATGTCGTTTATTCAGAAAAGGGGATCGCAAAATGCGGAATAGAAGAAGCGTATAATAATGGTGCTACAAAATGGAGAAAACCGGTTTCCTGTCATTTGTATCCTGTAAGAATAACAGAATATGAAGAACTCACTGCGGTGAATTATCATAAATGGCAAATCTGTGACCCTGCATGTTCTCTGGGAGAAGAATTAAAAATTCCGATTTACAGGTTTGTAAAGGAAGCACTGATTAGAAAGTTTGGAAAGGAATGGTATCAAAAATTGGAAAATATTGCTTTGGATACTTCTAAATAGTAGGAATATTTAAAATTACCCGGGTTCCGGAAGCTTCACCCCGCGAATCAAAAAGGTCATGAATTTCTAATTCAAAGTTATTTTGATAATCCTTTGAAAAATTAGCCAAACGCTCCTTTGTAATACTAATCCCAACTGATTTTCTTTTTAAAACCTTGCTTTCTTTGAGTTTTTCAGCTATTTCTCTACCCACTCCGTTATCCGTTATAGCTATATTTATGAACCCCTTTTTTTCTTTACTTATTTGCAAGACTATAGATTTTTCACCTTCTTTTGAAGAGAGGCCATGCCATAGTGCATTTTCCAAAAAAGGCTGAAGAATAAGAGATGGAATTCTGATTATATAGGGATCGATATCCTCATCTACGATTATTTTGAAATTTATTTCATTGGAAAATCGAATATTTTCAATGTTCATATACAACGCAACAGTTTCCAGTTCTTCAGATAAAGGAATCTCCCTGACTGAGGAAGATTCCAGTATTTTACGCACTAACTTCGAAAACTTATTAAGGTATTGAACAGCATTCTTTTGTTCATTGTTTATGATATAGTGTTTTATAGAATTTAGTGAATTGAATAAAAAATGTGGATTCATCTGGCTGCGCAGCATACTCTGCTCAAGGGTCAGCAATTTCTTATCGCTTTTTAGCTGGGTTTGCCTGTATAAAATATAAAGTAATAATGTAAACAGGCATATTAATAGTGCGCTAACCAATAAGGTATTTTGATTTCTGCGCAGCTTTAGATTGATTATTTCATTCTCTTTTGCAAGCACTTGAATCTGATTATTCTTTTTATCTGTCTCAGAACGCGTAATTAAATCAGCTACATAGCGCTTATTGCGATCATTTGAAATACTATCCTCCACCTGTGAGGCCTTCATAAAGAATTCTTTAGACTTTTTGAAATCATCCTGGGTTGCCCATAAATCCGCTAAAAAGGAGTATGCCTCTTCCATCTCAGTTATCAGATTATATTTTTTGGCTATTTCCAGGCCTTTATTCAAGTGGGAATTGGCTTCTTTAATATTATTATTTTGGATCTGTGCCCAGCCTATATTGAGATGTATCTCAGAAATGATTTTCATGTCGCCCAAATCTTCTGATATTTCAAGAATAGATTTGAAAATATCCAGGGCTTCTTCGGTTTTTCCCTGATGAACGTATGTATGAGCTAACCCCAGACTTGCTTCGACATGAATCCTACTGGATCCGACCTTTTCATTAAGAGCTAAGGATTTTTCATAATTTTCAAGCGCTTCTTCCAGCTCGCCCACTGCCTCAAGACATTCCCCTATATCCTTATAATTTGTGGCAATGCCCCTGTTATTTCCCAGTTCGGTCTCCAGCACTATTGATTTCCGGAAATTAGCTATGGCAAGATCAAATTCACCTAAAGTTCTATAGATATGGCCAATACTGTTCAGAGAATAATTTAAGCTTCTTTTTATGTCTTTACTGGGCTGTTCAACGGTCTCTGCCAGATTTATTGCTGTTTGTGCACAGTCGAGGGCGGATGGAATAGCCACTGTTTGCCTGTAGACAGTGCTTAACATTGCTAAACTGTAAATTTGAAATTCGGTATTGTTGTTTTTCACTGCTGTATCTAAAGCCAGTTGGTGCAGTTTAATTGCTTTGCCGTATTGCGCATAATCTCTGTAGGCAATGCCTAACATGTTCAATGCATAGGATTCACCCACATAATAGTTTGCAATGGCTGAGGCATTTGCAAAATAACGCATCAAACTTGTATCACGCTGAATTGGCTTAAGTGCAATATCCAGATCATAATAAGACTGAGGGGCCTTTGAAATAAGGTTTTCGGTTGTTTCCCTGAAATTTTTACCGTTTAATTGTGCATTTGTTTCATTTAGAAAAAGGGTGATGCTAAAACAAAAAACCAGGGAAGTTTTAAAAAAAAATGACGTGCTACAGGGGATTTTACAACGAATTGACATAGGGAATTCTACAATTGATTAGAACAGATCCAAAAAATCACTCTTTTTTTGCCGGGACACGGGTATTTTATGATTGGATTGAAGCACAACATACCCGTCTGTTTTTAGGAACTCCTTAATTTTTGTAAGATTAATTATGTACGAGTTGTGTATCCTGAAAAAGGAATCACCCGGCAGCAACTTATTAACCTCTTTCAATTTTTTGGTAAGTACGATCTTTTGACCATCCGAAAGGTAAATTGTGCTGTAATTGCCGTCGGATTCCGCATATAGGATTTCCTCGCTCTCCAGGAAAATCAGTTTCCCGTCGGTATTGAAAGTAATTTTTTTATGCTTTTCATTAGCATTAAAATTCAAAAGAATTTTTTCCATTCTATCCGAGGTGTAAGTTCTGGCGTTGAACTTTTTAATCTTTACAATTGTATCCTTTAGGTCGTCTGTATCTATTGGTTTTAACAGATAATCAACAGCCTCATTTTTAAGCGCTTTTATCGCATATTGATTGTAAGCGGTGGTTATCACAACGGGAAATTCCTTATTGCCTAATTTTTTAATGAATTGAAACCCATCCATGGTGGGCATTTCAATATCCAAAAACAAGCAGTCCGGAGAATTATTATTCAGAAACCGCAGCGCTTCAAAGGGATCGGTAAAAGAAGCAACTACATTTATTTCATCACTGAAGTTGGTCAATTCCCATGCAAGGCTTTGAATTGCCTTTTTTTCATCATCTACAATAACAGCTTGTAACATCACAATATAATATTCTTGAAAGTTACAAAATTAGGGGTACTACTGTCAATACTTTTTTAATTATGTATAGTTAGATTAAATAGATGTACGACCTGCCCTAAAACACTTAAAGTCGGGGTTTAAAGGAAAATTTAAGCGGATATACACTGTATTGATTTTTGAAACAAACAAATTGTTATGGATATAACAATTAGCTGTTAAAAGACCAATAAAACTAAACTTAGATAAGTTGGTCTGTGGCAATGCATACATAATCCTATACCAATTATACATATAGGGTGTTAATATTACTTTTATGTGCATATTTTGGCGCTGGAAATATTTGACAATAACATCATTGAACGCTTGTTAATTTCAGTATAAAAATGAAAAAATGTGTTATTTTTTTTATCCTTTTAATTTTAGCGCTTTTGTTAGCGGTTCATACGGATAAGAATGAACATTTTGAATTGCTGGATGAAGTAGTGGTTACGGAAAACGGCGTGGATAATCTTTTGGCTAAATAGCAGAGGCTGATAACAGAAATGTGTGCGGAGTAGAACTATATAAGATGCGTCCTTCCGGGTCTCTTAATCAAAGCCCTCAGGATTGTTTTATGGGTTATTTTTTACCTGATTTAACTTCTGACATTTCAAATTATGAAACGTAAGAGGAGAAGAAATGCCAGAAGGATATTGTCGTCAATTAATTTTACGGAATAAGAAATACTTGGTGAAATTAAGTTCTTTGAAGGTTAATACAGTTGTACAGTTAGAAGTATAAATAAATCTGTCAAACCATTATGTACGACTCCGGGGGGTATTTTCTATATGGAAATACCATTGCTTTGATGCAGGCCCATAGGTGCAGTTGCTAATTGGATAACCATACCAATCATGTTGGTCATGAAATTTGCTCGATTTTTAGGTTTCGGGGGAACTACCTAGATCAGCAGAACCAAAAAGTAATTAAAATTATAAACATCTAGTGAGTCGTACGGTTTGTCAGTTTTATGAATATGCGTAAAAAATAAGACCGCCTTTTACACTATATTTTCTTTGGCATATTAAAATTTTAAGGAATGCAGTGTAATAAGCCCCGAATATCTCAAGAATAGAAGAATTTAATAGGAGCCCGTATAATCTTCATAGATACAGGCATTTCCAAATTATTCAGAATTGTAATTTTAAGCTCATATTTTATGTAATTAGCTTACTGCCGAAGAGTTAGAATGGAATTACTAATTTTTCATTTTCTAATAAACCAAAAAGTATGGTTTATTATACTTTATGGTTTAATTTTTCGAACTCAAAAAAGTTCATTTATTTATCAAAGACTGACTTTCCAGAAAAGTCAGCAAACATCAATGGCCAACGTAGATTTCAACATGCTGTGTTAAAAACTTTGAGTAGTATTTGATAAAACCTTCTTTACAATTTGATAACATTTTTGAATCTTTGTTACCCCCAACAATCAGGAATTCACATCCTTCATTAACACTTAAAAAAATATATATAATGTCTGCAGCCCTCGAGCCAATTTTAGAAGAAAACGAAGATAGATTTGTCATATTCCCTATACAACACCATGATTTGTGGGAATGGTATAAAAAATGTGAAGCTTGTTTTTGGACTGCAGAAGAGATAGACCTTCATGAGGACTTAACGGACTGGAACAATAAACTCAGTGATGATGAAAAATATTTCATCAAGCATATACTTGCATTTTTTGCTGCTTCAGACGGAATAGTAAATGAAAACCTTGCAGAGAATTTTGTGAATGAAGTGCAATATTCCGAAGCTAAATTCTTTTATGGTTTCCAGATTATGATGGAGAATATCCACTCGGAAACATATTCTCTATTGATCGACACCTATGTCAAAGATGAAAAGGAAAAAGGGATTTTATTTAAAGCAATTGAAAATTTTCCGGCCATTAAGAAAAAGGCAGACTGGGCTTTAAAATGGATAGAATCTCCAAGCTTTGCAGAGAGATTAATTGCTTTTGCCGCTGTTGAAGGTATCTTTTTTTCCGGGGCTTTCTGCTCTATTTTTTGGTTGAAAAAAAGAGGATTGATGCCGGGGCTTACGTTCTCCAACGAACTAATTTCCAGAGATGAGGGAATGCACTGTGATTATGCAGTTCACCTTCACAATAAACACTTGATTAACAAGGTTCCCAAAAAGCGAATTACGGATATACTCGTTGATGCCTTGAATATAGAACGCGAATTTATTACCGAGTCACTTCCCGTGAGCCTTATAGGGATGAATGCCAAGCTCATGACACAATACCTCGAATTTGTTACGGACAGGTTATTGGTTGAGCTGGAATGTGATAAGGTATACAACTCTACAAATCCGTTTGATTTTATGGATATGATTTCTCTTCAGGGAAAAACCAATTTCTTTGAGAAACGTGTTTCAGAATACCAAAAGGCGGGTGTCCTCAATAAGGATAAAGACGTAGATGCACAAAAAATCAGTTTCGACGCGGATTTCTAAATTATAGAACCAGGGATTTTTTCCGGTTTCTATAAGGGATATTCAGGTCATTTATTTGGCGTATTTGACTGGTGTAAGCTTTCAATAATCAACTTAAGACTTAAAAAATAATTAGAAACACATGTATGTAGTTAAAAGAGATGGAAGAAAAGAGCCGATGATGTTCGATAAGATCACGGCCAGAGTACGTAAACTTTGTTATGGCCTTAACAACCTGGTAGATCCTGTTAAAGTTGCCATGAGGGTAATTGAAGGCCTGTACGATGGTGTGACAACGTCCGAACTGGATAATCTGGCTGCCGAAATTGCAGCCACAATGACCACGGCACACCCGGATTATGCGAAATTGGCGGCCCGAATATCTGTCTCTAACTTACATAAAAACACAAAAAAGTCTTTCTTTGAAACAATGAAGGATTTATATGAATACGTAAATCCCAGAACCGGAAAAAAAGCACCGTTGTTATCTGATGAGGTTTTTAAGGTTATCTCTGAAAATGCTGACAAGTTAGATTCCACTATAATATATAATCGGGACTTTGGGTATGATTATTTTGGATTTAAAACGCTTGAGCGTTCTTACCTCTTAAAATTAAATGGAAAAATAGCAGAACGACCACAGCATATGCTAATGCGTGTTGCTGTTGGGATACATCTTAATGATATGGAGTCGGCCATAGAGACCTATGAGCTTATGTCCAAGAAGTACTTTACGCATGCAACTCCTACATTATTTAATTCGGGCACGCCTAAACCACAAATGTCTTCATGTTTCTTATTGGCAATGAAAGACGACAGTATAGATGGTATCTATGATACGCTAAAGCAGACTGCGAAAATTTCTCAATCTGCCGGAGGTATAGGCCTTTCTATCCATAATGTAAGGGCAACCGGGTCTTATATAGCAGGAACAAACGGCACATCTAATGGAATTGTACCCATGTTGCAGGTATTTAACGATACGGCCCGCTATGTTGACCAGGGCGGCGGAAAGCGAAAAGGGAGTTTTGCAATATATGTTGAGCCCTGGCATGCGGATATTTTTGATTTTTTAGACCTTAAAAAAAATCACGGGAAAGAAGAAATGAGGGCAAGAGACCTTTTCTATGCCATGTGGGTGCCAGATCTTTTTATGAAAAGAGTAGAGGCCGATGCAGAATGGACTTTAATGTGCCCGAATGAATGCCCCGGCTTATTTACAAATCACAGTGAGGATTTTGAAAAATTATATACTGGTTATGAAGCGGCTGGGAAGGGCAGGAAAACGATTAGAGCACGTGAATTATGGGAAAAAATCCTTGAGTCGCAAATAGAGACCGGGACACCGTATATGCTCTATAAGGATGCAGCGAACAGGAAGAGCAATCAAAAGAATTTGGGAACCATCCGCTCTTCCAACTTATGCACAGAAATATTGGAATATACTTCTCCTGATGAAGTAGCTGTTTGTAACCTGGCATCTATAGCGTTGCCAATGTTCATTAAAAATGGAGAATTTGACCATAAAGAGCTCTACAGAGTAACCAAAAGAGTAACAAAAAATCTAAATAGGGTAATTGACAGAAACTATTACCCTGTTAAAGAGGCCGAAAATTCTAATATGCGCCACCGCCCTATAGGTTTGGGGGTACAGGGTCTTGCAGATGCTTTTATAATGTTGCGCCTGCCTTTTACAAGTGATGAAGCCAAGCAATTAAACCAGGATATCTTTGAAACACTCTATTATGCAGCTGTAACAGCATCAATGGAACAGGCAAAAGAAGAGGGAGCTTATTCTACTTATAAAGGATCACCTATTTCTCAGGGTCAATTTCAACATAACCTTTGGGGTATTAAGGATGAAGAATTATCCGGCAGATGGGATTGGGAAAAATTGCGTAATAAAATAGAAAAGCACGGAGTTCGCAATTCGCTTTTAGTAGCACCGATGCCAACGGCTTCTACGTCGCAGATATTAGGCAATAATGAATGCTTTGAGCCCTATACATCGAATATTTACACGCGCAGAGTACTTTCCGGCGAATTTATTGTAGTAAATAAACATTTGTTGGAAGACCTTGTTAAACTGGGATTATGGAATGAAACCCTCAAACAGGAATTAATGCGCGCCAATGGTTCTGTTCAGCATATAGATAATATTCCGGACGATATTAAGGAGCTTTATAAAACAGTATGGGAACTAAGTATGAAGGACATTATTGATATGTCCAGGCAACGGGGCTATTTTATAGATCAAAGCCAGTCGCTAAACCTCTTTATGGAGAACGCCAATTACGGGAAACTAACTTCTATGCATTTTTATGCCTGGAAGAGTGGTCTGAAAACAGGAATGTATTACCTGCGCACAAAAGCCGCAGTAGACGCCATTAAGTTTACATTGGATAATACCAAGAAAAAGGAAATTCCGGTTAGTGTTGCAGCGGAAGCAGAAGTCACAGCCGCGTCACCTGAAGCTGCAGGAGCATTGCCTGTTGAAACAACACCAGTTGGACAACAGGAACCGGATGTGGAACCAATGTCACAAGCTGAAATGAAAGAATTGATCGCACGCTCTAAGGAAGGGCAAGCAGATGATGATTGTCTTATGTGCGGTTCATGAACGTAACCTATACTGAAATGCAATTGGCTGACTATACTATATCGTTTCAGTTATAGTGTAATAGTGTTTATTGATTAAAAAACACCTCGGGCAGGTCTACCCCATCTTAAAGACCGGTTCTGCAGGTGTTTTTTTATGGATTGCACTCTGAAGTTCAAAATAGTGCACAAAGCAATAAATAATTGCTTCTTTACATTAGGGATGAGTCCTTAAATAGGGGATTGATTTTAAATTTAGGGGTAGGAAAACCTTCTAAGCCGGATTTTTAATCTATTAAAAAGGCTTTTATCCTAATTTTTGAAGTTAGGTCGCACAACATTATAAGATATGATAATCAATGCTGTGTAAATCAATAAAATAATAAAATAGTTATCCATTAATCGGTGAATTATATTACATCCAACAATCTTATATACGCATCAAATCCATATAAAGATTACGAAATTGTAAAAAAAAGATATAAAAAATGTTAAGACAACAATTTAATTACCAAAGGGCAACGAATTCCCTTTTTTTGAATAAAGAGATTTTACTGTTGTAATAACCGGATAGTACTGTTTAGGGTGATCGGTAGTTTATATAAAGGCATCCACTGTTTTATAGGCATTTATTACAGCTAATTCACCATTTTTACCAGGAATAGAATTTCCATGTTCCATCCCCATAATGCCATTAAAACCTTTTTCATGGATAAACTTAAAAACGTTTTTATAATTTATCTCTCCCGTAGTAGGCTCATTTCTGCCGGGGTTGTCCCCGATCTGAAAATAGGCAATTTCATCCCAGCAGGCTTCAATATTGGGTATGAGGTTGCCTTCCTGGATTTGTTGGTGATAAATATCAAAAAGTATTTTGCAGGAAGGAGAATCAACCGCCTTACAAATTTCATAGGCCTGTGGAGAACCAGAAAGAAATAAACCGGGGTGGTTACGGAAGTTCAGTGGTTCCAGTACCATAATTAAATTATGGGGTTCCAAAAGTGCACTGGCTTGTTTAAGAGATTCAATGACATTAGCGGTCTGGTAGCCCATTGACAATCTGAGATCCACATGACCAGGGACTACTGTCATCCATTTTGCGTTGACCCTTTTTGCAACATCAATGGCTTTTCTGATATCATTAAGGAATTCTTGGCGTTTATCTCTATCTCCGGACGCCAGATTTGGCTCGGTCCAATAGATTTTATGGGCAACAAAAACACCCATTTCTATCTTCCTTTCCCGCATAGTCCGGGCCATGCTTTCCTGTAATTCAATTTTACGGTCGGCCATACCATTATCCTCAAAGGCAGTAAACCCCTGATCTGCCATAAAATGCAGTTGGGAGATAGGATCTTCTCCGGCATGGTGTTTGAACATGCCAATATGGGGAGCATATTTCAGGTGAAAAGAATGTTTTGCGTCTTCTTTTGAGGAAAAACCAAAAGCCGAAGAACCTGTCAGAGACAAGGCACTTGCCGCAAAAGCCGTCTTATTTATGAAATTTCTTCTTTTCAATTTATATTCTTTATAGTGACCAATCTTTACCCCCTGTAAGTTCATTAAGATCGCCACATCCAATATATTCACCTGGAACCGGTAAATATGCAAGAACTTCTTCCCCAACATATTCCGAAGTTTTATAACCCCAAATTGTCATATCCCGAATATTCTTCGCAAAGTTATAAGTAACTGGTTCCTCTGATACTGCATCATTTTCACCTTTAATCATGGCTGAGGGGTTCTTTATAACCAGATCCTCATTCATTATCTCCTCTTCTTCGCTTAGTTTAAGAGCTTCTGCCAGGACGGGCTCCAGGTCTTCAGAAGTTAAATCATTCGCTTCATCTTTACCGGAATCCTTAAGCGCCTTTACAATAAATTTATCAAAAGACAATTTTGTTACGGTTTGTTGTATGTCTTCCATGATCTCGTTGGTAAAACGATCTATGAATATATGCACATTAACTTCAGAAGCCGAAGGTGTGTCTGTTTTAGGAAGGATGATATCTACCAGCTTAAGAAGTACGTTACCCTGTTCCTTTGTAAAAAAATCTGGAGTCCAGGCAACGGTATCTGCAGTTTTACATCCCTGAACAAGGCTTAACAATGTTGGGGTGGCCACGGTATAACCAAGTGCCAACCCCATATTTTTAATTGCGATTCTTCTGTCCATTATAATAATCCTTTTTTAAGTTGTTCAGCAGCATGGTTGGCTGCCCTGGCTGTAAATGCCATATAGGTTAATGATGGGTTTACACAGGCAGATGAGGTCATAAAGGCCCCGTCCGTTACATAAACATTTTTAACAGTATGGACCTGGTTAAATCCGTTAACTACGGAAGTTTCCGGGTCCCTTCCCATCCTTGCAGTTCCCATTTCGTGGATCCCCAAACCAAGGGCCACAGGTTTATCAAAAGCTTCAACATCCCTGATACCGGCTTTTGTCAGCATCTCAAATGCCTGCTCTTTCATATCCTCACGCATTTTCAATTCGTTTTCTTTCAGCTCGGCATCAAAGGTCACCGTAGGCAGCCCCCAACTATCCAATTTATCATAATCAAGGGTCATTCGGTTATCTTCATAAGGCAATACTTCTCCAAAACCACCCATCCCTATGGTCCAGCCCCCGGGTTTAAGGATAGCTTCTTTCAGGTCTTTACCGTGAGACAATTCAGAAACAGCCTCATCCCAGTTACTTCTGCTGCCGCTTCCCTGGTAGCCATATCCGCGCTTAAAAGTATCTACATTGGAATTGCCTCCTATATTCCGGAACCGTGGCACATAAATGCCGTTGGGTTTTCTGCCCTTATAAAATTTGTCATCAAATCCGTCATATTTACCCGAAGCACCTACCCCAAGATGGTGGTCCATAATATTGCGGCCCAATTGATCTGAATCATTTCCCATCCCATTAGGGAACCGTTCCGATTTAGATTGCATTAGTATTGAAGTAGAAGCAATGGCCGAAGCACATAAAAAGATTACCTTGGCTTTAAATTCAAAGGTTTCTTTGGTAACCCTGTCGATCACTTTTACTCCGCTTGCCTTTTTTGTATCGGGGTCGTACATAACTTCATGAACAATAGAATCAGGTCTCAGGGTCATATTTCCGGTGGCTTCTGCTGCCGGCAAGGTAGATGAGTTACTGCTGAAATAGGCGCCAAAAGGACATCCCCGAATACAACGGTTCCTATATTGACATTTGCTTCTCCCGTCACCTTCAAATTGTTTGCTGCTATTTATGTGGGCTACACGACCTGCCGTGATTACACGACCATCAAAATTCTCCGCTACTTTTTCCCTCACGTGTTGCTCTACGCAATTCAATTCCATCATGGGTTCAAACACACTATCGGGCAACTGTGGCAGTCCTAAAGTTTCCCCGGATATCCCCACATAGGTTTCTACTTTAGAATACCACGGGGCAATATCTTTATAACGAACCGGCCAGTCCACGGCAATGCCTTCCTTTTTATTTGCTTCAAAATCGATATCGCTCCAGCGGTAGCTATGCCGGCCCCAGAGCAAGGATCTTCCTCCTACATGATAGCCACGCATCCAGTCGAATCGTTTTATTTCATTGTATGGATGTTCTATATCATTTACAAACCAAAAATTATGTGGGGCTCTAACGGTATAGCCCGTACGCGCCTGTTTTGATTGTTTGGCTGCTTCTTCAGGGGGAAGTTCTCCGTTATTTGGAAAGTCCCAGGTGTCCATATTTGCGGTGGGGTAATCTTCCCGATGTTTTACCATTCGCCCACGTTCCAGTACCAGAGTTTTAAGTCCTTTTTCACATAACTCTTTTGCTGCCCAACCACCACTAATACCGGTCCCTACAACAATGGCATCATAAGATTCCTGTTCTTCATTGTAATAAAATTTACTCATATAGCTCTATTGTTTATATGCTAAAGGCATCAAATATAAAATTAATTTTTTACATTTAAAGGCTTATTAACTTATGGATTCTGCATTTAAATAGAATGTAAACTGAGGATATTAAAATGTATGTTTTATTTAAGGCTGAACGATAATTTTCACCTCTTAAACATTGAAAATACAAGTCAATAATTTTAATATAAGTACGCTTAAACAACACCTTAACTATTCAAGAGAATCATATTTATGAAAAGAAGAAACTTTATTAGAAACAGTGCCGGTGCAGGGATAGGTTTTTCCTTATTGGGCATTTACTCCTGCAGGGATGCAAAGAAAGATGTAAAAAAAGAAGAAGCGGTTGAAGAAAATGTTTTGAAAACTGCAACACCTTTTTTTAAATTATCTCTGGCGCAATGGTCTATTCACAATATGATCAATTCAGACGGGGTTGATCCTTATACTTTCGCTGAGAAAGCAAAGAATTGGGGGTTTGAAGGGCTGGAATATGTAAGTCAGCTTTATGATAAGGAGTTAGAAGCTGCGAATTACTCTAAGGAAGCAATGCAATCTTTTGTGGATAAATGCAATGCTGAGGCAGAGAAACACGGTTTAAAGAATCTCTTGATTATGATTGACGGGCAGGGAGACTTAGCCACTTCCGATCCTGCAGAACGTAAGAAAGCCGTTGAAAATCATTATAAATGGGTGGACGCCGCGGCTTCCATGGGCTGCCATGCTATTAGGGTTAATCTGGCCGGAAGTTCTGATCCGGTGGAATGGAAAGCAAATTCAATAGACGGTCTTTCTATGCTATCTGCCTATGCGAAAACTAAGAATATAAATATCCTTGTGGAAAACCACGGAGGCCTCTCATCAAATGCCGCGATGCTCTCTGAGGTTATGACCAGTGTTAACATGCCTAATTGCGGTACTTTGCCAGATTTTGGTAATTTCTGTATCAAAAGAAAAGATCCGAAAGATTATGCTGCCGGTTGTGCAGAGAATTATGATATTTATCAAGGCGTAGAGGAGCTAATGGTTCATGCCAAGGCTGTTAGCGCCAAGTCGCATAATTTTGACGCAAATGGAAACGAGACCGTAATAGACTACGTTCGGATGCTGCAAATTGTAAAGGATGCCGGTTATACGGGTTATATTGGAGTTGAATATGAAGGAAGAGAATTATCCGAAGAAGAGGGTATTATTGCAACAAGAGATTTATTGCTTAGAGCATCCAAAGAAATAACCTAACCACTTATCATGCCCTATGAAAGTTTTTTTTAATCAACTTTTTGATTACAATTTTTATTGCAATAAAAAACTCATCGAGGAGTGTATAAAACTCGAAAAGGTACCTGAGAAAAGCACAATGTTATTCAGCCATATCCTTAACGCACATAACATATGGAACTCAAGAATACTCGGAAAAGCAGCAGAATACAAAGTTTGGCAGATTCACCCTATCCAGGAATGGGGAGATATTCATTATGAAAATCAGCGAAGCTCTTTTGAAATAACTACGAATGCTGCAGATTTCGAACTAAGGATAGATTATGAGAATGCAGAAGGCAGGCTTTTCACAAATACCTTACAGGACATTTTATTTCATATAATAAACCATTCAACACATCACAGGTCCCAGATAGCCATGAATTTCAGGGATAATGAATTGGAACCACTTTCATTAGACTATATTTCTTATAAAAGATAGCAGAAAATTTCATGAATAAAATAATTCAGGTACAGCTTTCCGTAATGATGTTCTTAGAATTTTTTATTTGGGGCAGCTGGTATGTTACGATGGGGATATATTTACCGAATAGCTTGGGAGCAAGCGATCCTGAAATCGCCATGGCTTATTCTACGCAATCCTGGGGGGCAATAATTGCCCCATTTATTATTGGGCTGATAGCAGATCGTTATTTTAATGCGGAAAGGATTTTGGGAGTGCTGCATCTAATTGGTGCAGTTTTAATGGTGCAGTTGGCTTATGCAACCAGTTTTAATGGGTTTTACCCTTATATTTTAGGTTATATGATTTTATATATGCCAACCCTGGCGCTTGTAAACTCAGTATCCTTTAATCAAATGGATGACCCGGCAAAGCAATTCTCCCTGGTCCGTGTTTTTGGAACCACAGGTTGGATAGTTGCCGGTTTAGCGATTAGCTACTTTTTTCACTGGGATTCTGTGGAGGGATTAGCTAATGGGCATCTGAAAAACACCTTCTTAATGACTGCATTTGCTTCAGGCGTTTTAGGTTTTTTTAGTTTTACCTTACCCAAAACACCTCCCGCCATAAGCGGGAAAAGAAAAATAAGGATAGCAGATATTATTGGATTGGAAGCCTTAAAGCTTTTAAAGGATAGGAATTTTTTAGTTTTTTTTCTGGCTTCTGTTTTTATTTGCATTCCCCTGGCTTTTTACTACCAGCATGCCGGACAGTTTTTAGGGGAAATAGGAATCTCAAACCCTGCTGGCAAAATGACGATAGGGCAAATTTCAGAAATTCTGTTTATGCTCCTTTTGCCATACTTTTTTAAAAGGTTTGGCTTTAAAAAAACAATGATAGTTGCTATGTTGGCCTGGTCTTTTCGCTATATCTGTTTTGCCTACGGAAATGCAGGGGAATTTTCCTTTCTTCTCCTTATGGGGATTGCCTTGCACGGTATTTGCTATGATTTCTTTTTTGTATCGGGCCAGATATATACCGATAGCAAAGCAGGGCCAAAATATAAAAGTGCAGCTCAGGGCTTAATTACATTAGCCACTTATGGGGTTGGGATGTTAATTGGCTTTTGGATAGCCGGAAGAATAACGGATTATTTTACGCTGGAAGATATCTCACATAACTGGGAAAGGATCTGGTTATTTCCTGCTGCTTTTGCATTTGGAGTTTCGCTGTTGTTTATGTTCTTGTTTAAAAACGAGAGAATTGCTTATAAGTCTTAGATATTTTATATAAATTGAACCGGCTTTATTGATAAATGCAGGAGAAGCTCATGGAGAAGAAAATACTATATTTTGTGAGGCTTTTGGAATAGAATTGGATATTGGAATAATAAAAAAAGAGATATAAAAATGGCAAAAAAAATTAGATTAGGAATAATTGGTGGCGGTGGTGATTCTCTTATCGGGGTATTGCACAGGGTAGCTTCGCACATCAATGACAATTACCAGATAGTAGGGGGCGTTTTTAATCCCGTATTTGAATTGAACATGGAATTTGCAAAAGAAATTGATGTTCCTACAAATAGGATATATAAGGATTTTGACACTCTTATCGAGGAAGAACTAAAACTGCCAAAAGAAGAAAGAATACAGGTTTGCTCCGTACTTACTCCAAATTTCCTGCATTTTCCCATGGCCAAGAAACTTTTAGACAATGGGTTTCATGTGATCTGTGAAAAACCGATGACCACTACCCTGGAAGAGGCAAAAATTTTACAGGAAGCCCACAAAAAAGCAGGAACCGTTTTTGCTGTAACGCATACCTATACAGGCTATCCTATGGTTCGCCAAATGCGTGAGATGATCAAAGAAGGAGCTCTGGGAAAAATTCATAAAGTAGATGCCCGATATTATCAGGGATGGATTAACACAATAATCCACGACCGGGAAAAACGCTCTTCTGTTTGGAGACTGGATCCCAAAAAGGCAGGGATAAGTTCCTGTATGGGCGACATTGGTGTTCATGCGTTCAATCTTATAGAGTATACTACTGGTTTGAAGATAAAATCCTTATTGTGCGATTTTAATTACCTCTATGAGGACAATCAAATGGATGTAGATGGAACCGTTTTAATACGAATGGGAGATCATGTTAAGGGAGTAATAAGAGGTAGCCAGGTGGCTACGGGTGAAGAAAATGGCTTGGCCATAAGAATTTATGGGGAGAAAGCTGCATTTGTCTGGGAGCAGGAAAGACCTAATTTCCTCTATAAGCTAAGCGATACAGAACCAACTCAAATATATAAACCGGGTCATGAATATAATTCAAAGCTATCTCTTGACGGCACTAAATTACCCCCGGGGCATCCCGAAGGTATATTCGATTCTATGGCCAATATTTATTTGGGAGCTGCCAGGGCTATTCGCGGAGAAGAGTATAATGACGGCGAATTCCCAACTATGTTAGATGGTGTTCGCGGGCTTAATTTTATTGAAGCCACTGTTCAATCCAATAAAGAGGGTAATGTCTGGGTAGATATGGAATAACTGCGCTGATAGTAAATAAAAAAACCCCGAAATTTCGGGGTTTTTTTATTTACTGAATGATCATTCAAAAACCTTTTCAAAATATTCACATACTACGATCATGCTCTCTCTGGGAACTCTGCCAAAAGCCTCCAGCTCTTTGGTGTATGCATCCCAGTACTTATTTTTCCAATAGGTTAAGGACAAATCCCCCTCACCTTCAATTTTTGAATAAGATTCCCTGATACTAAAAAACGGCTTAAGCCTAACAGCTACTGTCCTTAAAATACATTTGGCCTCTCCTTTCCAATCTGTAAGTACGGTAAAATCTCCAATTTTCGGAAGCGGTTCTTTTCTGTACTGCAGCCCTAACAGGGAATGAGAGATAGCTCTTTTTTTTCCCGATAAGATCAGTTTTAGAGCTTCGTTTACTTCATTTTCACTATTTCCAAAATGCGTAACCTTAGGTTCATGCGAAAAGGCGTACTCCAGGTGTTTGTCTAAATAGTCTCCCCACAAATTTCTAGCTGATGCATTTTTCATAGAATATTCACTTTTGGTTTATGAAAATTTACCTGTATTGATCTCTTTTGCTGCATGGCTGACTGCCCTGGCTGTAAATGCCATATACGTCAGGGAAGGGTTAACACAGCTGGCTGAGGTCATAAATGCACCATCTGTAACATAAATATTTGGTACATCATGAATCTGATTATGTTTATTAACTACAGATGTTTCCGGATTCCGCCCCATACGTGCCCCACCCATTTCATGAATACCAAGACCCGGCCCGGTACTTCTTTCATAGGGTTCTATGTCTTTGAATCCTGCGGCAGAAAACATTTCCGTAATTTGTTTGATAATATCTTCCCGCATTTTATATTCATTTTCCTTAAACTCAACATCAAAGTCTAACTGTGGTAATCCCCATTGGTCTTTTTCAGTGGCACTGAGGGTTACTCTGTTGTCATGGTATGGCAGCATCTCACCAAATCCGGTAGCGCCTATTTCCCAGCTTCCGGGTTTTAAAATGGCTTCTTTTAAATCTCTTCCATAATTCAATTCTGCGACGGATAGTGTCCAGTCTTCTCTGCTTGCCCCACCCTGGTAGCCAAAACCCCTTAGGTATTCTTTCTTTGAATTCTTTGAATCTAAATTCACAAATCGGGGAATGTAAAAACCATTAGGGCGCCTGCCCTTATAAAATTTATCCAGATGCCCTTCTACCCTGGCAGAAGCACCTAATTGATAGTGATGGTCCATTATGTTTCTTCCCAATTGGTCATGATTATTACCAATACCATTCGGGAAACGATCAGATTTGGATTGCAGTAGGATTCCCACAGAAGCCATAGAAGAGGCACATAAGAAGATCACTTTTGCCTCAAATTCATATTTTTCATGGGTCTCACTATCAATAACCCTAACGCCGGTTGCCCTTTTGGTATTATCATCGTAAATGATTTCATAAACAATGGAGTTTGCGCGCAATGTCATGTTTCCCGTTCGTTCTGCGGCAGGAAGTGTGGAAGAATTACTGCTGAAATAGCCTCCGAAAGGACATCCACGCCAACATCTGTTTCTAAACTGACAAGGATTTCTGCCTTCTATATTACCTGCTTTATCAGTAATATTTGCGACGCGTCCAATGGTGAGTAGCCGGCCATCATCAAACTCCTCAGATAATACATTTTTCAAATCTTCTTCCGGGCACATAAGATCCATTGGGGGGTGAAACTTGCCATCAGGGAGATGGCTTAATCCAAGTTTTTCGCCACTAACCCCTATATATTCTTCTACCTTATCATACCAGGGTGCAATATCCTTATAACGCACCGGCCAGTCTACGCCAATACTTTCTTTTAAGTTAGCTTCAAAGTCCAGGTCGCTCCATCTATAACTCTGCCGTCCCCATGTTAGTGAACGTCCTCCTACATGGTAGCCGCGAATCCAGTCAAAACGTTTTGTCTCCACATAAGGGTGTTCCAAATCATTCACAAAAAAATGTTTCACGTCTTCTTTAGGGGCCCAGTTTACCCTGCTTTGCTTGTGGTATTTTTTCCGATCTTCCCGGGATAACTCATTGTTGTTAGGCAGATCCCATGTATCCATATTCATCGTGGGATAATCTTCAATATGCTTTACCATTCTACCTCGTTCGAGAACCAGGGTTTTTAGCCCTTTTTCACATAATTCCTTGGCAGCCCATCCTCCGCTTATTCCGGTGCCTACAACTATGGCGTCATATTTCTCCGTCTGATTCATGCTATATTGTTCTTTTAATTCTGATGTAATTGCTATATTTAACACTTCCCAATTGAAGAAATATTAGTAGAATTTTTACCCATTAAATATAGGATTTAATTCTTGAAACGTAACAAAATAGAAATTTGATTAACCAAGTAGAACTGTATCATGAAAACAATTAAAGGACCCGCCGTATTTTTAGCCCAATTCGTAGATAGTAAAGCCCCTTTTAATTCACTGGAAGGGATGTGCAAATGGGCCTCCGATTTAGGATATAAGGGAATTCAAATCCCTACCTGGGAACATTTTTTAATTGATTTGGACAAGGCTGCTGAAAGTCAGGCATATTGTGATGAGTTAAAAGGGACCATAAATTCATACGGTTTGGAGATTACCGAACTTTCTACCCATTTACAGGGACAGTTAGTTGCTGTAAACCCCGCTTATGATCTAATGTTTGATAATTTTGCCCCCGATGCCGTAAAAAACAACCCCAAAGCGCGCACGGAATGGGCCGTTGATGTTGTTAAGAAAGCAGCAACCGCGAGCCGAAGACTCGGAATTAGTGCGCACGCAACATTTTCCGGAGCATTGCTGTGGCATACCTGGCATCCATGGCCACAACGTCCACCCGGATTGGTAGAGATGGGTTTTGAAGAGCTTGCTAAAAGATGGCTTCCAATATTGAATCATTTTGATGAAGAAGGGGTAGATGTCTGCTATGAAATACATCCCGGGGAGGATTTACATGATGGAGATACCTTTGAGCGCTTCCTGAAAGCCACGGGAAATCATAAGCGTGCCAACATTCTGTATGATCCAAGCCATTTTGTTTTACAGCAATTAGATTATATAACCTATATAGACCATTATCACGAATTTATTAAGTCCTTTCATGTAAAAGATTCGGAGTTTAACCCAACAGGCAAAAAAGGTGCTTTTGGAGGCTATAATGATTGGGGTGAACGCGCCGGCCGCTATCGCTCGCTTGGGGATGGTCAAATAGATTTTAAGTCTATATTCTCTAAATTAACCCAATACGGCTGTGATGTTTGGGCAGTTATGGAATGGGAGTGTTGCATAAAGAGTCCGGAACAAGGAGCCAGGGAAGGGGCTGTGTTTATTCAGGATCATATAATTGAGGCCACAGAAAAGACCTTTGATGATTTCGCGGGGGGCGATATTGACAAAGAAATGCTTAAAAAAATCCTCGGAACTTAAAAAAACAGAGCTATGAAAAATATGTTAGGGGTTATTTTATTTGCCTGTCTTTTAATTGGGTGTAAGGAAAAATCAAAGGATCAGGATAAAGAAAATGTCAGCTCCTCCAATATTGAATCAACTATGAACACTAGTAAAGAAAGCGAATGGACCGTCCTTTTCGATGGCACCTCCTTTGATGGCTGGCACGTTTATCCGGGCGGGGAAGTGCCGGATGCATGGAAATTGGAAGACGGGGCTATGAGGTTGAGACCGGATGACACCAGAACGGATGGGAACAGGTTTAATTTGGTAACGGATAAGGAGTACACGGATTTTGTATTACAGCTCGAATGGATGGTTACAGAGGGGGCAAACAGCGGTATCATGTGGGGAGTTGTTGAGGATCCTAAATACATTGAGCCTTATTATACAGGACCTGAAATACAGGTTTTAGATAATATAAATCATCCCGATGCCAAAAACGGCACTACACACCAGGCAGGCGCCCTATATGATTTGGTTGCACCGGCAGAGGATGTGGTTAAGCCAATTGGAGAGTGGAATACCTGTGAAATTACGATCAACCATAAGACCAATGAAGGCATTGTAGTGCTGAATGGAACAAAAATCGTTGAGTTCCCGGTCACGGGTGAGGGATGGGATACCATGGTGGCCAATTCCAAATTTGCAGACTGGGAAGATTTTGGAAAGCACCAGACCGGAAAGATTGCTTTGCAGGATCATGGGGAAAAGATAAGTATAGGATACAGAAACATTAAGATAAAAGAATTGTAGGTATGAATCGATACTATTTGTTGTTGTTAATACTTGCGATTGTAAGTTGCAAACAAGGATCTCAGGATATGCATGAACTTCAGGAAGACACTTCTGATGATGTAATAGTTTATGAGGAATATATGGGGGAAGAACCCACGGAACCTGAACAGACCGAGATCTACGAACCTGTACCACCCGTTGTAGATCCATTTGGAAATAATGGTGTTCCAAGCGATGCCATTGTTCTTTTTGACGGAAGTAATTTCGATAATTGGGAGATGGCTAAGGATAGTTCAGAGGTTGTATGGCATCTGAACGATGACGGAAGTATGACCGTAAAAGATAAAGCGGGGGATATACAGACCAAACAAAAATTTGGGGATGTACAGTTGCATATTGAATGGAGATCTCCGGCTGAAATACAAAGAGATGGACAGAACAGGGGAAATAGCGGCATATTTTTAGCGGGCCTTTATGAAGTTCAGGTTTTGGATAATAATGACAATGACACTTATGTAAACGGGCAGGTAGCTTCGATTTACAAGCAGCATGTGCCTTTGGCAAAAGCCTCGGTTCCTACCGGAGAATGGAACACTTATGATATTATTTACCATGCCCCGGAATTCAATTCGGAGGGCGGTAAAACCAAATCGGGGACAATAACGGTTATTCATAATGGTGTGCTGGTACAGGATCATGTGGAAATAAAAGGGGCCATGACCTATATAGGTTGGCCAAAAAACCCGCCTCATGGCAAAGGGCCATTGAAGCTTCAGGATCATGGCGATAATAGCCGGGTAAGCTTCAGGAATATTTGGATCAGGGAATTGTAGTAAATTAGGTTGGGTTCTAAAAAATCCCTTTTAGATTTTAGTACCTTTATCAAAATTAAATAGAGTTTATGATCCAATCCATGACAGGGTTTGGGAAGCATGTGGTGCAGCTTCCATCCAAAAAAATCACCATCGAATTAAAATCCCTGAATAGTAAAAATCTCGATATCAATGCCCGTATGCCCTCGGCCTACCGCGAGAAGGAATTGCAGCTTCGAAAGACAATTGCCGATTCCCTGGTGCGTGGTAAAATAGATTTTGGTTTATATGTAGAAATTACGGGAGACGAAGTATCTTCTGTTGTGAATGAAGGGGTGGTCAGGCAATACATAAAACAGCTGAGATCTATCGCAGATGGCGATGATATAAAGCTAATGGAAATGGCACTCAGATTACCGGACGCTCTTAAAACAGAAAGGGAAGATATTGATGATTCCGAGTACAAAATCATACAAGATGCCCTTGAGAAGGCTCTGGAAGAAATAATTGGTTTTCGCACAAAAGAAGGACAGGTACTTGAAAAGGATTTTACAGATAGGATTTCAACAATAAAGAACCTTTTAGCTGAAGTAGTAAATATGGATCCGGATAGATTGGCAACTATTCGTGAGCGACTGGAGAAAGCCGTAGCCGATTTGAAGACCGAAATAGATGCTAACCGTTTTGAGCAGGAGCTGATTTATTACCTGGAAAAATATGATATAACAGAGGAGAAAGTTCGCCTAGACAACCATTTAAACTATTTTACCGAGACAATGAAATCTGCTGATTCCAATGGTAAAAAATTAGGCTTTATCAGCCAGGAAATAGGCAGGGAGATAAATACCATAGGTTCGAAGGCAAATTATGCACCCATGCAACAGTTGGTGGTTCAAATGAAAGATGAGTTGGAAAAAATTAAGGAACAAATGCTCAATGTACTGTAATGGGAGGAGGTAAGCTTATCATTTTTGCGGCTCCTTCAGGTAGTGGAAAAACTACAATAGTAGAATATTTGCTAAAGCAGGAAGAGCTTAACCTGGCCTTTTCCGTTTCTGCTACTTCAAGGCCAAGGAGGGGGAAAGAAAAGCATGGGGTAAACTACTATTTCATAACCATAAATGAATTTAAAAGGCATATAAAAAACGATGATTTTCTTGAATGGGAAGAAGTTTACAGAGATAATTTTTATGGCACATTAAAAACTGAAGTAGAACGATTATGGGCTGAAGGGAAAAATGTCATATTTGATATTGACGTTGCGGGGGGATTGCGAATAAAACGTAAATACCCCAATAAGACACTGGCAGTATTTGTAAAGCCCCCTAGTGTAGACGAACTAAAAATAAGGCTTAAAAAGCGGAGTACGGAAAGCGATGATAAGATTAATATGCGAATCGCCAAGGCTTCCGTAGAATTAGCCACGGCACCCCAGTTTGACAAAGTAATTAAAAACTACGATTTGGATACGGCACTTAAAGAAGCCTATGAATTAGTCGCAAATTTTGTTGGGGTAGAAAGAAAATAATTCCTTTAGGGAAAGACCCTGGCAAAGCTTTAAAAAAATCTTGCTTGAAATATTGGATGAATAAAATTTAGAGGCTATTCATGAAGAAAACCGGACTTTTTTTTGGGACTTTCAACCCAATACATGTGGGTCATTTGGTCATAGCAAATTATTTGGTTGAGTTTTCTGATCTTGATGAAGTTTGGTTTGTGATTACACCTCAGAGTCCGTTTAAAGTCAAGAAAACTTTACTGGATAACAATCATCGTTATCAAATGGTGTTTGAGGCTGTAAAAGAATATCCTAAACTTAAGGCCAGCAAAATAGAATTTGATTTACCACAGCCAAATTATACGATAAATACATTGGTGCACCTGGAAGAAAAGTTTGGCAATGACTATGAATTCTGCCTGATAATGGGGGAGGATAATTTAAAGAGCTTTCACAAATGGAAAAATTACGAGCTAATATTGGAAAATCATGAAATTTATGTGTATCCCCGGATTTCTAAGGGTTCCTCAGAGCCTGAAATTAAAGGCCATCCGAAAATAAGACAGGTGAATGCACCTATAATGGAAATCTCATCCACATTTATACGAAAGCAACATAGACTGGGGAAAAATATCAGGGCAATGCTGCCAGATGCCGTCTGGACCTATTTGGATGAAATGAATTTTTATAGATAGTTGTATCTCAATTAAAAAGGCCCGGAACACAGAATCCCGGGCCTTGCAAAATAGCAACATCAGGGGTAAACTTTGACATCAATTAAAAACGGATTTTATAGAAATTCTCCGTTCTCACTCATCATTACTCTCATTGTTTTATCCCCATTTTTTAATTTAATCTTATAGTTCTTTTTGGCACCTTCTCTATCCTCATACCTGATTCTATAAACATCCTTGACAATCTCCCAGCTTGGGAATCTGTCCTGCAATGCTTGACGAACTTCATCTGGTAATGGAACGTCGTTGTATTTTTCAATGGTTCTCAAAATTTTACCATCAGGACCATAAGCAGCAACTAATTTCCCGTCGGGGATAACAAAGGAAACAGTGTAATAGTCATAATTATCCTGATAATAATCCTTGGTGGTAACATCATATGCCGCCGCTTTACGCTCGAGTAATTTAACAGGTACCGGAGCTTCTTTGTTGTCTGACGTATTTAAATACTTATAATTTACAGCCTCAATAACAACTTCAGATAGTTCCTCTACTTTGACCTCTTGAGAATATGTCAGGCCGGCTATCCCAAAAGCCAATAAACCGATACAAAATTTTTTCATGGTAGTACGTTTTAAAGTTAATATATAGCCACTTTCTGGCATTAATAGTACAAAGATATCGTCCCTCAAAGTTTCCTGAAATGATTTGGATCAGTCGTGCCTCAGCCAATTGATCAAATTGTAAAAAAGAAAATACTAAAAATTAAAAGGTTCTGCCGCTAACTAAGGCAGAACCTTTTTTTCAATAAGACAACTACATATTACTGGTAAATGTAATCAGAGTTACCTTTGCTGCATTTTAAAGAAACTCCCCGTCTTCATTCATCTTAATCTTCATTTCTTTGTCACCATTTTCTAACTTAAGCTTATAAACTTTTTTGGCGCCCATTTTTTCTGTATAAGTAACCCGATAAACATCACTTGCAACTGTCCAGTTAGGGAATCGATCTAATAGAGCTTCAGATACAGCAGTGGGTAATTTAATATTATTAAATTTTTCAATAGTCCTTAAAATCTTACCGTCAGGATCATAGGCGGCAACTATTTTACCGTCAGGAATATAAAATTCCACGGTATAGTATTCGTAATCATCCTGATAATAATCTTTTGTTGTTACATCATAGGCAGCAACCTTGCGTTGTAACATTTGAACAGGAACAGCGGCCTCTTTGTTGTCTGTTTGATTTAAATATTTGTAGTTAACAGCGGTAACTACAACCTCTGATAATTCTTCTACCTTGGTAATCTGTGAGTATACCTGGCTAGTAAGGCCAATAACTAATAAACTTAGAATAAATTTTTTCATAATTCCAGATTTTAGATGTTGTAAAATTTTACGCTTTGTAGCATAACTCTGGTTAAAAGTAAAAAAGCATTTATTCTTGTGAAATGATCTTGGTCAGTTAAAGTACCGGGCTGAAATGAGATAATACGGTATGAATAATGCCCGAATATCCGCTTATCCGAACCTCTTAATCAGTCTTTGAGCGGGCTTGTTTTGGTAAGGGTGTCCGTGCCTAAATATTTATCATCCTTATTGTAGTACCATGCTCTAATTTTTGGCATTTTAATGCCGTTAATTTCTTCCAGACCACTAAGAATGATGTATTCGCCATCATTTTTTTCTTCATCGTGGTAAAACTGATAAACTTCAAGGGCATACGTTTCAGAATCAAAATAGAAATACCAGGTATCTTTTCCAACAGCTTCTTTATAGGTAACCCTGAGCACCTCATAAAGTTTTCCCTGAAATGTTTTTCGATATACTTTTCGATCCAGTAAGGTCCCCGGATTTTTTAGTTTCATTGGAAGCCCGTATAAATAGGTGTAATAGTTCCTCATGGTCCGGGCACGTTCGCAGGTCAATCTGTGTTTGGCAATTTCATCCTCAGAAAGTGTTTCAGAGCCATTAAGCAGAAATTTACAATTCCCCTTATTTATAATTTGCTCTGTAATTATGTTGTCTTTTTTGGTAACTAACTTAAAATATTGTCGTGGCAGGTCAATGGTTATTTCACTTAATCTATCGCTGCTGTTAGGTGTCTTCATGGTAATGAAGAGCTGCCCTTTAAAATCAACCCAGTTTCCCTGCGGATCGTGATAGGCTATGGCTTTGTTGAGTACCTGATTAGGAGAAAGGTGCTGCCCATATAGGAGAGTGGTACTCCAGGCACAAAATAACAGTAAGAAAGCTTTTGTCATGTTTTGATTATTTTCAATAGATAGAATTACAATATCTTAAATTTACTTAGAATTAACTATTTGTTACTTAAATTTAAAAAATAGACAAGCATTAGATACATGGCATACGGTTTTACAGATATTTTGCAATTGATAGGCTCTCTGGGCTTATTCCTCTTTGGAATGAAAGTAATGAGCGATGCCTTGATAAAGCTTGCGGGTAATAAAATGCGGTCTATTCTTGCAACCATGGCATCTAAACGGTTTTTGGGCATAGCAACCGGCTTTCTTATCACATCGGTAATACAATCTTCCTCCGCCACTACACTTATGGTGGTAAGCTTTTCGAATGCTTCTTTACTAACCTTACCGGAGGCTATTAGCGTAATCATGGGAGCTAATATAGGTACTACCATTACAGCATGGTTAATTACAATATTGGGATTTAAAGTAAGCATGAGTGCAATTGCGCTGCCATTAGTGGGGGTTGGGTTTTTAATTACGTTTTCAAAAAAAGAAAATTCAAAAAATTGGGGAGAATTTATCATCGGATTTGCCATTTTATTCATTGGATTGCAGTTTTTAAAGGAGGCCATGCCCAATATAGATGATAACCCCCAAATCCTTGAATTTCTTACGAGGTATACCGATGCAGGATTTTGGTCTGTACTTCTATTTTTATTAATTGGCACATTTCTAACCCTGATTATTCAATCTTCCAGTGCTACTATGGCATTGACATTATTAATGACTGCACAGGGCCTTATTCCATTTGAATTGGCTGCGGCCATGGTTCTCGGCGAAAATATTGGTACTACCATAACTGCCAATATTGCTTCAATAGTCGGGAATTACCAGGCCAAAAGAACGGCAAGGGCCCATTTTATTTTTAATATTTTGGGTGTAATCTGGATGCTTGCGGTGTTCTATCCCTTTTTGCAGTTAATTAGCCTGATAGTACAGAAATTAGGTTCTGCATCACCATTTGTAAACGTTGCAGCAGCTCCGGTTGCGATTTCCTTATTCCACACGATTTTCAATGTCCTGAATACATTTATACTGGTTTGGCTTATTAAGCCTATAGCCCGTCTTGTTGAGAAAATGGTCCCGGAGATAATACTCCCCGAAAAGGCCATAGAAGTACCAAAATATTTGGATGATAAAATGTTAAAGTATCCGGAGACCGCCATAGCAACCTTGTTTAAAGAGACAGATTATCTATACAAGAATGCAATTTTTGAAATTGTTACTCACGCACTGAATATTCATCGATCGGATATTTTGTCGGATTTAAAGACCAAAAAAGTAATTAAGAAATCTGTGGAAGATTTTAAGACAGATGTAAGAGCCTTATACCTGTCTAAAGTGAAGACTATTTACGGCGAAATTATTAAATATGCTACCCTGGCCCAAAGTACTCTAAATTTAACCGAGACCCAGAATAGTCGAATTATGCAACTAAAACTGGCAAACAGGAATATGGTGGAAATCATTCGCGACGTCAGGGAATTAAACCGGAATGTTTCAAAATATTTGGGGTCCGAAAACACCTATATAAAAGACAGATACAATAATTATAGAAAGTTGGTTATAACCGTTTTAAGGGTTATATTTCTGTATAGGACTGAATTATCAAGAGAGGAATTTCACAAGGAATTAAATGTTCTTCGCAACAAAATTGAATATAGTTTAGAAAAAGAAAATGTTAATATCGATAGACTAATCAGGGAAGATCTGATAACTACGGATATGGCATCATCACTGGTTAATGACCACGATAATGTAAAAGTTCTTATGGAGAAACTAATAGAGGTTGCTCAGATTTTATACACATCGAAAGATCCATTGTTAAATGAAATACAAGAAGGAGTAAACCATATGAATACTGCAGCATAATTGGCTCAACCTTAAAATGACTTTGTATAAGGAGTCCTTAGGCTAACTTTTTTATAGTATAATTTAGAATTTAAGGAAGGGGGAATTCAATTATAACAGCTGACTTAGTTGATGAACTATAAGGTTGCCGGCTGAATATTGCTGTCGTATTCCTGGTAGTATATTTCCATTAAATTCAGGGTTGCTGTTACGAGATCCTTGGTCTCAGTTAAAATATTGAAATATAAGGTAGTATTTTTAGGACTGGACTCTTCTCCCCTTGTTCTTGTGATTTGTCTTGAAATTTTTTGAGTCAATAAATTAAACATATCTTCTTTATGAGCCAGCACTTCAGCGATTTTCTGAAACTGCCGGTCTTCAAAAGCAACTTTTGTTTTGTCAAAAAGCGATTCCATTTCGATATCCAATTCTTTTAATTCCTTAATCTGGCTGTAGGTAAGTTTTTTATGATTATTGTTTACATGTTTATAGCTGATCTTTCCAATATATTCAAGTGATTGCGCAATAT
Source organism: Eudoraea adriatica DSM 19308 (assembly GCF_000382125.1). GTDB lineage: Bacteria > Bacteroidota > Bacteroidia > Flavobacteriales > Flavobacteriaceae > Eudoraea > Eudoraea adriatica. The sequence continues at coordinate 94,054 of NZ_KB907553.1, read as the reverse complement.
CCTGAAGATAGTCCAAAATATTTAAATAAAAATTACTGGCACCAATATTATTCTCATCCAGGTTCTTTATAAAATAAAATATATTATCCCTGAGATCATCTATTTCAGCCGAAAGTTTTAAAACTTGTTTCTTGCTTTTCTTTAGCATTTCCAAATCATGTCTTGCAAGGCCATCTATAGCATGTGTATAGATTTTATTACTTCGCTTAATAACACTGGTTATGTTATCCGCACTTTCTTCAATTACCCCTTGAATAGAACTGCTCTCAGCTCTTTTCAGACCATATTCCAACTTGGCAAGTCTGTTGGATTTTCTGTGATTCAAATAATTTCTGGTTATCAGAATTGCGGCAAATAACAATAGAAATCCAACTGCAATTATACCGCCAAAATGGATTATTAGGGCCACCAGAGCTGCTGCCGAAAATGCAATAATTGCGGTTAGGAACCAACCACCAATTACATTAAACACACCTGCAACCCTGTAGACAGCACTTTCTGTACCCCAGGCACGATCGGCCAGTGAGGTCCCCATAGCCACCATAAAGGTCACATAAGTGGTGGAAAGAGGTAATTTCATTGAGGGAGCAATGGAAATCAAAACACTTGCCACCATAAGATTTACGGCAGCGCGAACCAGGTCGAAGGCGGGTAAATCTTTAACCTTACTTGTTAATGAATAATCATAGGTTTGGGCGAATTGCTGATTTACCTTTTTTTGTAAACTTTTAGGGAAGACATCATTTACCTTATCAAAAACCTTAATAGAATATTTAACTACCTGCCTGGACAGGAAGTTTGGTTGAAATTTTTCTTCACCCTGATTTTGTCTTGACAGATCAACACTCGTTTTTACAACACTCCTTGCTTTTGAAGAAAACCACAGGGTAATTATCATAATAATTCCTGCCAGAAGCAAAAGCATCACAGGAGTTCGAACCGCTGCAGATAAGCTTTCCATAGTATATTCTGATGCTGGAATTCCGGTTCCCTGCCAATCCTGAAAAGACTGCAACGCAGCAATTGGGACACCAATGAAATTTACCAAATCATTTCCGGCAAAGGCCATGGCTAGCGCAAAGGTACCTACAACAATAATTACAGTATAAATATTCCATTTAAAGACACCGGTAAAAATGCGGGATATGATGGACCAAAAAATTAAATTTGACAGAATAAATAGTTCAGGTTGCTGGGCAACGTAATCTGTAATTATTCCACCAAAAAGGTTTGCACTTTTAAGCCCTTTTATAAGGATAAAGTACACGATAGCCGTTAATGCAAAACCACCAAAAATAGCCCCACGCCACTTGGGTTTGTCTTCAAATCTGAAAGTAATCAGTAATCGGGCAATAAATTGTATAAGGGCCCCAATAGTAAAGGCTATTATAACAGAAAGGATGATACCCAGTATAATTTCCGTGGCTTTATCAGTATTGATATACATGCTCAAATCTGCGAAACTCCCATCTGCTGCCCATATTTTTAGAAGGGATACGGCCACAGCAGCTCCTAATAATTCAAATACAATTGAAACTGTGGTTGAGGTTGGCATGCCCAGAGTGTTAAAGAAATCCAGTAACAGGATATCTGTAATCATCACGGCCATAAATATTATAATTATTTCAGCAAAGAAGAATTCACCAGGATTGAAGATCCCCTTGCGCGCCACCTCCATCATTCCGCTGGAAGACATTGCACCAAATGCAATCCCAACACTGGCTACTATCATTATAGTATTGAAAGAAATGGCCTTTGACCCTATAGCTGAATTCAAAAAATTTACTGCATCGTTACTAACGCCAACTACAAGATCCGCAATGGCCAGGAAGGCCAATGCTATTATCATAAATAAGTAAATATTATCCATTAAGAGTAAAAAGGATTAATTGGTAAATATCCTAAGTATGTATTTTTGATGTGTTACCTTAAAGTTATCATTTATAATTAAAATTGAGATTTATCTCTAATGCTTAAACTATAAAGTCTGTTTCCAAGTCTATTGCAAAGTAAGGATATTCTCTTTAATGTTACATTTGAGACCATAAGATATTTGGAAAGCTATAAACAGGTTTTTTTACCACCCTATAGAAATTTATTTTTCACAGCGAATTTATGGAAGTGGGTTATTCAGGTTTTATGTAAGATCAAATTCTATTTATTTCAAATAATCTGCAAAGACAGGTTCTTAAAACTTAGAGAGCACAAAATCTAACGAATATTTTAAAAAAATTAAGTTGGTAAGATACTAATAATCAATATTTTTCGTTTTCAATGTAAATTTAATGTTAAGTAATAGTTGATTTAAAGTTAAAATTATTTATCTTTGTACTATTATAAATTGAAAAGGGAGTAATCATGAAGAAAACAGTTTTATTAATTGTATTGGCATTTACAGCGGTATTTGTCTATGGACAGGATAGGAGAGAACAGAAATTTAATGATAAAACCAACTTAATAGAAGTTACGGATTATCATGACAATGGAATAGTAAGCCAGGAAGGGACTTTTAATCTAAAAGGTCAATTACACGGAGAGTGGATTAATTATGATGCTTCGGGCAATAAGATTTCCCAGGGCAGCTATAAAAATGGAGATAAAACCGGCAAGTGGCTTTTCTGGTCCAATAATACCATGAAGGAGGTTGTATACAGCAATAATGAAATAGCGAGTATAAATGGTGTTAAGAATGCTACCAGACTTGCTGATAGCAATAAGTAAGCAACAAAAAGCTAATCATAATAAAAACATCCCGCTCATAGCGGGATGTTTTAGTTTAATGCCTAAAGTAATTCTTATTTACCTGAACTTTGTTCAGAAATAGTAGTACTGTATGCAGTTTCTTCTGATTTTTTATACAAACCCGCAATTTCATCGAGACTTATTTTTTTGGCTACGAGTTCATCAATCACTCTTGTAGTCTTATCTTCCTCAATACTAATTGGGATTTCTAAAGTCTCATATCCCAAGTAAGTAACTACCAGAATGTGATCCCCGGCTTTAATGTCATGTATTTCAAAATTTCCATGGAAATTGGTCTGTATACTTTTGGAGGTATTTTTAAGTTGAACGTTAGCAAAAAGCATAGGTTCATTATTCATTTCTTTGTCCAGTATTGTTCCGGCAACAGAACCCTCGTGCTGTGAAAACAGAAGCCCTGTAAATAGAAGAGAAAATACCAATACCAATTCTTTCATCGCTCACTTAAATTTTATTGCAAAAGAAAGACCTCAATGTAAAATTAAGGTTAACCAAATATTACTATTGTGTAACAAAAAGGTTATTAAAAAGCGGGACAAAAGTAAAGCAAAAGGTAAAGAACTTCATTGCTTGAACATCCAACTAACTAATTACGCCCGAACTTTAGAGTCAAAGTACCCTTACTTCAAAACAAAGCCCGGTATTACCGGGCTTTATAATCCGTATTTTAATTTTTTATTAGTTAATACCTACGGTCCAGCCTGTACCCCAGGCAGAAACATCTGTACCTGTTCCATTACCATCACCTGAAATAAAATAGGCTTCTGTGAAATTAAAACCTGTATCATTTTTTAGTTTTGTAATTACATTGTTAAAAGTTACATCAATTACACCAAGAGCTCCGTCCAGGACACCTTGCCCGGTAGGGTTATCTCCTGTATCTCCGTCTAGGTCAAACCCTTCATCAAAGTCATTAAGAACTACATTGGTGAATATACCCTGGGTAACGTCCCTAAGCCTGATTGTCTCACTTGTATCATCAGCTCCGGCAACAGTTAAATTGGTAACATTTGGAGAAGAGAAATATCCGGCGTCGTTACTAATTTACCGCATCATTACTTAACCCAACAACCACGGCGGTAATGGCTAAGGCAGCTAGAGAGATAATCATAAACAAATAAATATCCTCAGTCATAAAATTTCGATTAGGTCAAAAATGATATTATAAATTTTTTTCTATGCTATTTAAGATAAACGCTTAATAAAAATAAGGAGGCCTTGCATTGCAAGGCCTCCATTGGTATTTAATCGGTTTAATGGCTAATCGCCAGTTATCCAACTAAACATAGTAATGTCTACGGGAGTGCCATTAAAGACATCGTCATCAACGCTAGTCAATGGAGTACCATCTACGACTACATTTGCAACGTCACCTGCGTCTCTCATGTCCACATTTACTACATATCCTGTTAAAAGAACATTTGTCATTGTAGCCCCAGTTTCCTTTTTGAACTGTAAAGCAGTTCCTCCAGGATCAGCAGTGGATATGGCAGTAAAATTAGTTATCGTTGGCCCTGCGGTAATTCCATCCGCTTCAACAGCGGTTGAAAAGCCTGCAAGAGTATGAGATACATAAGTATCCACTAATGTACCGTTCCATCCTTCCGTCCAGTCTACTGCGTCGTCTTCGTTATTTTCTAAGTAAATATTTGAAGCATTTACCGTTCCACCAAAGAACTCAACACCGTCATCCGTACCGTTTAGTATACCTACATTTTCAATTGTAGTTCCAGAACCAACTGCATAAAGAGATAATCCATTAAACTGGGATTCTGAATTTATTTGAGCTCCGGCATAGTTGATAATTAAGTAGTTAATAGTTCCGGAATTATCTGCGTCATTAGTTCCTCCATAAACGAATCCACCAATTTCAGCAATCGCATCAACACCTTCCGTGGTAGTAGCATCTCCTAGGATTACTAATCCACCCCAGTCACCTGGGTTCTGTCCGGTGGAAGTCATTGTAACTGGGTCGGACTCTGTACCAAGAATATCGATCTGAGCTCCTTTTTTAACCACAATATAAGTCTCCGTAGCTTCAGTACCAGCAGCATCTGCAATTATTAGTGTTCCAGCCGGGATAGTTAATTTGGCGGGTGCTTCAACACTAAGGTTCCCATCTAACAAATAGATTGTATTGGCATCAAGAGAAGTGTCGGTTGTGATTGTTCCCGACAAAGCAATTGTTTCCACTTCTGAAGCATTTTCTACCCATGAGAATAAATCAATATCAACAGTTGGTGGAGCTAAATAAGTTAAGTTTGGATCTGCCGTTGCTCCGTCAATTTGAACATTTGCGAGGGCACCGTTATCTCTCATATCTACAGAAACAACATAACCTGTTAAAGATAGCCCAGTAATAGTTGCTCCAGATTCTTTTTTGAATTGGAGTGCTGTACCATTTTCTGTAGAAACGGCAGTGAAATTAGTAAGCGTTGGATTCCCGTTTATACCATCTGCTTCTACCGCTGTAGAAAAACCTTCAATAGTATGAAGAACATAGGTGTTAACTACAGTACCATTCCATCCCTCTGTCCAATCTACAGCATCGTCCTCATTATTTTCAAGATATAAGTTGGTAACACTTACGGTACCTCCAAAGAATTCAACACCATCATCTGTTCCGTTTAAGATGGCAACATTCTCTATAGATGTTCCAGATCCAACGGCATAAAGAGATAGACCATTATATTGTGATTCAGAGTTAATCTGTGCTCCTGCGTAATCAATTATTAAATAGTTGATGGATCCTGAGCTGTCTGTATCTGTAGTCCCACCATAAATAATACCACCCACTTCAGCAATAGCATCTATACCTTCTGTAGTCGTCGCATCGCCGGCAATAACTAAGCCACCCCAATCTCCAGGATTCTGACCGGCCGAAGTCATTAAAACTGGTTGGGCAGCGGTACCTTGAATATCTATAGAGCCACCTTTTTGGACTACGATATATTTGTCGGTTCCAGTTTCTGAAGTAATAGTTGTTCCTGCAGGAATTGTTAAAGTAACGCCACTTTCAACACTAAGCGTACCTGTTAAGACATAGGAAACACTTGCGTCTAGTGTGCGGTCTTCGGTTATTGACCCTGTAAGATCAGTTCCTTCTTCTGACTCGCAGGCGTTAGGACAAGAGCCTCCACAGTCTATACCTTCTTCATCTCCATTTTGGATTCCGTCTGTACAAGTAGCTTCACCTCCTCCTTCCCCGGGAGGATCAGGGTTGTTATCATCACTACTACAGCCTATTATTGTTAGGGTTGTGATGGCCATAATCATCATTAAGAATTTTGTTGTTTTCGTCTTCATAATTAAAGTGTTAATATTAATAAGTAATTTAAAATGTATAATTAATTTAAAATGTATAACTCAGTCCCAGATTTATCTGAGCACCTCTGGTATAGGATCGGACCAATTCTTCGGTTTCTATTCCTGTAGTACTTGGTTTAACCAATTGTGTTCTTTCTATACTAGGGTTTAATAAGTTCCGGCCAATAAATCGCAGGCGCCAGTGCTCGCTAAATTCTTTGCTTATTACGGCATCTAACACCACAAAACCTTTTTCTACGATTGCGTCATTATAAAATGTTTCACTTTCACTTTGTATTTCAGGAGCACCAATCGCGAATATTTTATCTGAGGCATAATTTGCTGTTAAGGAAGCATTAAATGGATTTTCACCTGGTGAGGTAAAATTGAGACTTGCATTTAATATCCAGTCCGAAGCTCCTTCTAGGCCCTCTTCTGTTAGGCCTTTATATCTAAAAGTTCTGATGAAATTTCCCTCTTCATCAAATACTTCTTTTAAATCTTGGCTATGCCACATTCTGCTCACATTAAATACCAGGTTTAGCCCACTAGTACTGGGAACATTGGTTTCCCCATTTATTTCGGCATTTATGAGATTAAGTTTTGTTTCGGCTTCTATGCCAATGACTTCTGCCTTATTTCCGGTATTGAAATAAGAAAAAACTCCTGCAGAACCTCGATCTTGGGCTCTGTTTATAGGATCACTGATATTCTTATAAAATGCAGCAACAGAGATTAGCTGGTCGTTGGAAGGAAAAAATTCCCACTTAAGATCAAAATTTAGATCACGAGAGGCTTCTAAATCTGGATTACCACGAGTAACTTGTCCAACTTGAGAAACATATTCAAACGGGGCTATTTCTTTAAATTCTGGAAGTGTAATGGTTCTACTAAATGCAAAGCGCAAGGCTTGTTTCTCGTTAAAATCATACTTTAGATTTACACTAGGATAGAAGTTATCATATTCTTTAACACTTTCACCAACCCTACCTGGAAAGTTTCCTACATCAAAAGCTACGTCTATTTGATCTCTTTGATACCTTAAACCAAAATCTGCATTAAACTTGTTAAATCCGATATTAAAATCGACAAAAGCTGCCTGTGAATCTAAATTTCCGACATATAAATCTGGCTGAAGTAGATTTAATTGTAAGTCTCCTGAATCAAAGTTTGATTGCTGAAAAATGGCTCCTAAATTATCTATGGATGGTGGGTTTATCGTATTGGTGGTTCTTTCTTCAACACCTACAAATTCTGATCTAAAATCTCTTTCTTTCTTTCTAAAGTTTACCCCAAATTCTAATTTCATTGGGTTAGGACCGTCCTCCTTAATACGGAATTCATCTTTGATAAATCCATTATATTCAACATCCTCTATAGTCTGACTTGACTTTCTTTGTTGAAACCCACCAGTTCTACCCAATTGAACAAAATCACTATTGGGGTCAAAGTTTACCTCGTTACGTATCCTATTTGGTTCATCGGCATTGACAAGATTGTAACCTCCAGCCCAATGCAGGGTATTCTTATCCCCTATCTGATGTGTACCAATTAAATGGGTCACGATTAATCGGGTCTGTTTTGTATTTTGGTCTCGGATAAACTGACCTAGTCCTTCTGCAGGATCGGTTTCTTCAAAAATAAAGCCTTCACCATTTCTCCCTCCTTCATAAATCTCCTCATTTAAAGTATTTATAAAAAAGGTACTTGATTTAAGTTTGTTCTTATCATTAATATAATAGGTTAGATCTAATAGTCCAGAGGTAACAACCTCTTCTCTCCAATTGCTAGCATCTGTTATAGTATCGTCTACAAAATTGGATCTGAATTGCCTAAAAATACCTTCCCCATATTCAAATTTTCTAGAATGCGAACCAGAGAAAAATATAGCTAGTTTTTCGGCAATTCGTTTTCCTCCCGCTACATTAAATCTGTAGTTTATTGGATTATCTCGTTTTACCGTATTCCAACCTTGTTGTGTTATAAGTTCTTGGGTATTTAAATTTTGATTGTAAAACCCAAAATCTGTATTGTTGGAGTTAGGAGAAACTTTGAAGTTCCCATAAACACCATTACTTAATATATTTGTGTTGAAACCAGATTGTAAGCCAATATTCAATTCACTATTTCCTGCTAATTCTCTAGAAGTAATATTTACATTACCAGAGGATTGATCTGCTGAAGAGCTAACATCATAGGTTTTACTAACACTTACATTTTGAATAACTCTTGTGTTAAAAAGGCCTAAGTCGATGTTTTTGCGTTCTACATCATCTGAGGGTACGGCCAAACCGTTAAGAGTAGTAGAAAGATAACGATCTCCTAGACCTCTAATAAAGATGTCACCAGAGGCCTCACTACTGGTTACACCTGATATTTTTGTAGTAGCCACGGCTACGTCCGTTACACCAATTTTTGATAATTGTTGGGCTCCAATACTTTCTTTAATCTCCACAGCTTGTTTCTGATCTAATAACAATGCCACTTCAGAATCTTTTCTGGCCTGAACTGTTATAACAACCTCGTCTAAAGACACCCCTTGTGAGGCAGACATTGGAATATCTAAGGTGGTTACATTTCCGGCCACGACGGTTACATCTGGAATTTCTACGGTTTCGTATCCTAAAAAACTGAAAACAACGGTATACGTGCCAGGTTCTATATCGCTTAATTCATATAAACCATCAAAATCTGATGTAGTTCCTTTTGTAGTACCCTTGATTATTACGTTTGCAAAAGCCAGCGGTTCATTGTTGGCTTCTGTATCGGTAAGTTTTCCTAAAATACTTCCCGTTTCTTGTGCATTACTCGTGAATGCCATCGTCGCTATAAATAGCAGACTTAATAATAATTGTTTCATTTACTATGTTTAATACCGCCGCAAATAACGTGAGCAGTTGTAAAAGCTGTGTTACCCTCAGGTTAAACATTTATATTCTTATTGTTAGATTTGTGTTAAGAAGTTAACTAAAGGTTAAGGGACCCTAAACCCTATAGAAAACAAAGAAGAATATGAACTAACTACCTGAATTAAAAAAAGTAACTTGTACCCCAAAAGTTTAAAAATGGTGTGGGAGAAATTACTTTCATTAAAGCGTCACGGGGACCAGAGTAAAAGACTGCGCAGGGAACAAAATGAGACGCGTCTGGGCTTTGAGGTAGACTATGACCGGGTAATATTTTCTGCAGCTTTCCGGAGTCTACAGGATAAAACGCAGGTAATACCGCTCTCAAAAACAGATTTTGTTCATACCCGTTTAACCCATAGCCTGGAAGTTTCTGTTGTGGGGCGTAGCCTTGGAAGGATTGCCGGTGAAAAGCTGCTGCAAAAGCATCCCTTTTTAAAAGAAACCCATGGGTATAAATTTGGAGATTTTGGAGCTATTGTGGCCGCCGCCGCTCTGGCGCATGATATTGGAAATCCGCCATTTGGACATAGTGGTGAAAAGGCAATCGGGGAATTCTTTGCACATGGGGAAGGCAAAAGATATCAATCTCTTTTGTCCGCAAAGGAGTATCAGGATCTTATTGATTTTGAAGGAAATGCAAACGGGTTTAAGTTGCTTACCGAATCACGCGAGGGTGTATCCGGAGGACTTCGATTGAGCTATGCAACCCTGGGGGCCTTTATGAAATATCCCAAGGAATCTCTTCCAAAAAAGCCTTCAGCCCATATAGCAGATAAAAAATTTGGATTTTTCCAGTCTCAAAAGGAATTCTTTACAGAAGTTGCCGGGGAATTGGGGCTTATCTCTACAGGCCGTGGGAAAGACATTGCATATTCCCGGCATCCCCTGACTTATTTGGTTGAAGCTGCCGATGACATCTGTTACACCATAATTGATTTTGAGGATGGAATAAACCTGGGACTAATTTCTGAAGAGTACGCCCTGGAGTATTTGATTAAACTGGTCAAAGACACCATTAATACAAAAAAATATAATTCCCTGACCATTATGGCCGACAGGCTTAGCTATTTAAGGGCTTTGGCTATTAATACCTTAATCAGTGATGCGGTATCAATTTTTATTGAGAACGAGGAGGTAATTCTAGATGGCACCTTTGGCGTGTCACTTTTGGATCGCAGCAATTATAAAGCTCAGGTTGCGGACATTATTCAGCTAAGCGTGAATGAAATCTATTGTTCTCCCGGAGTAATAGAAAAAGAAATTGCCGGCTATAAGATTATTTCGGATATTCTGGAGGTATTTACCAGGGCGCTGGTGAGACAAATGGAAGGTAAACCCACCAATTATGATAAATTGCTAATACAAACCCTGCCCCCTGAATACAGAAATACCCAAGGCTCTATCTATTCTGTTTTGTTGAATGCCAGTTGTTTTGTTGCCAGTCTTTCAGACAGTGCGGCAGTTCATATACATAATAAAATAAGCGGGAAACAACTTTAAAAATTATAAGCCAGGCCAATGGCCAGGGCCTGTCTGAACTGTATTCTGGGCACCCCCGGATCAATTACATTTCCGGTGTCAGCGATTACCTGATCAAAGCGTATATCGTCATCATATATAACCTGGGTTCCAAAATTGGCCTCAAATAAGTCGTTCACCTTAAATGTAAAATTCAATTCCCAGTCTATATCAATATTTCCAAAGCTCCTCACATAATCTGTAAAAAGACTAAGACGATGCTGCATAATAATATTCTTAGAGATTTCTTTCTCCCAGGTATTCGTTACTAATATCCCGAATTCAATAAACTTTTTTTCTCCCCTGGTCACCAGGTTACCCTCCTCATCATATATCGCCCTTTTCACTCCAAATGCACCCTGGTTAGCAAGTGTTTGATCCAGAACAAAAGTTGCTTTTACCGTTGTAGGCGACAGATAGAGGTTGAATTTTTCACCTTCAGGGGCATAGGAAGGGCCGCCACCAAAAAACAGATAGCCCGGGGCCATAAATCTGGAGATGCGATTCTCCGTGTCCGGATACTTGTAACCATCTGTTATTTGTGTATTAAATTTTACGTTTACTGAATGATACCATTTACTCAGGGTATCCCGGCGATAGCCAAAAGTAGAGGTAAACCTGATAACGTCCTCTGTCTTTCTTAACTCCCTGCCTTCCTGCACATTTATCCCATATTTGAGGATTAGCTCGTTATTCCATTTTAGGTACCTGAATTTATAATTTCTTATAAATTTCAGGTTTCCAAGGCCGGAAACGGCATTTTCACCACCTGCATTCCAATTAACAAAAGCAACCTGACTAACGTTTAAGCCCAATTTATTTTCTCTGGTCCAAAAAGATGGAATTACAAAGGGTTCATATGGTTCGCTTAGCACCTTGGTATCATTAAACGAAATATCAGGGTTAATAAAACGTATTCCCCTGGGCACTGCTTTGACTTTGTATTGGGTTGCCCGGATTACAATGGTATCAATTTTTGTGGTGTCGATGGCAGTAACAGGAGGAATACTATCCTGAAAATATGCCCGGGTAGAGGACAATAACAACAAGCCCAATAATATTAATCTAAAAGACATATTATAATTTTAATAATTCTATGATACGCTTTTTGATAGCAAGCGAATCTATATGCGCCTTCTTATGCAATTGTTCTACTGTACCGTGTTCAATGAAAACATCTTCAATTCCTAATACTGATATTGGGATACGATTGTTTATGGAATTAGCAAATTCTATTATAGCACTTCCAAAGCCCCCTATTTTGCAGCCATTTTCAACTGTAACTACCTGCTCATAAGTATTAAAAATATACCGTAGCATTTTTTCATCCAGAGGTTTTACAAAACGCATATTATAATGGCCTATTTTTCCCTGCAAATTCAAATCTTCGACAACTTTACTAACAACATTTCCGATGTGCCCAATAGAAAGTATGGCAACTTTATTTCCTTTTATCAATTCTTCTGCAACCCCGATTTCCATTTTTTGGAAAGCTTGTTTCCAATTGGTCATCGTGCCATGGCCTCTTGGATAGCGAATAGCTATAGGTCCGGACATGCCTTTTTGAACAGTATACATCATATTGCGGAGTTCCACCTCATTCATGGGTGAAAAAATAATGAGATTTGGGATACACCTTAAATAAGCTATGTCATAAACTCCATGATGCGTAGCGCCATCCTGTCCTACCAGTCCGGATCTGTCCAGAAAGAAGGCTACCTGAAGATTCTGTAAAGCTACATCATGAATTACCTGGTCATAAGCCCTTTGTAAGAAGGTAGAATATATTGCACAAAATGGCAATAAGCCTTCCACCGCCATCCCTGCGGCCATTGTAACCGCGTGTTGTTCCGCAATACCTACGTCAAAAGCTCTTTCCGGAATCTGGTCCATCATAAACTTCAAAGAACTTCCGGTAGGCATAGCAGGGGTAATACCAATAATTTTATCATTTTTTAAGGCCAGTTCCACCAGTGTCTGTCCAAACACATCCTGGTATTTAGGAGGCTTATCTCCACTATTTGCAGCCAGCAAATCGCCAGTCTTACTGTTAAATTTCCCGGGGGCGTGGTAAATTACCTGATTTTCCTCTGCTTTTTTTAGTCCTTTCCCCTTGGTAGTTATGATATGGAGTAATTTAGGGCCATTCACCCCCTTAAGCCGCTCCAATTCTTTTATCAGTAAACCAATGTCATGTCCGTCAACAGGACCTGTATAATCAAAATTCAGGCATTCAAAAATATTTTCATCTTTTGCGGTACCTTTTTTGACATTGGTAAGGTATTTTTTTAGTGCCCCCACACTTGGATCAATGCCAATGGCATTATCATTAAGGATAATGAGAACATTCGTATTGGAAACACCGGCATGGTTCAATCCTTCAAAAGCCATCCCACTGGCAATAGACGCGTCACCAATAACCGCAATATGTTGTCTTTTGTTATCTCCTTTTAATTTTGATGCAATGGCCATCCCCAGAATTGCGGATATTGAAGTAGAGCTGTGTCCTGTTCCAAACGAATCATACTCGCTTTCATCTATTTTTGGAAAACCGCTAATTCCGCCCATTTGCCTGTTGGTGTTAAAGACATCTTTGCGACCTGTAATGATTTTATGGCCATAAGCCTGATGCCCCACATCCCAGATTAATTTGTCGAAGGGGGTATTGAATACATAATGAATTGCCAGGGTTAATTCTACCACACCAAGGCTTGCGCCAAGATGTCCTTCCTTAACGGCCACTATGCCAATTATAAATTCCCTTAATTCTTTGGCAAGAAGTGGTAATTCTTTCGCTTTTAATTTGCGAATGTCCGCAGGATAATTGATGGAATTTAATAGTTTCATAAGAAGTAGCAAATGTACATTAATTCATTTTTTTGTTATAACCAGATCTATACCTATTATTGTACTATTATGTCTTTTGATCTTACATACGACGACGCCTATTTTATGAAAAAGGCATTACAGGAAGCAGAGACTGCTTTTGAGAAAGGAGAGGTACCCATTGGGGCTATAATTGTAGTAAAGGATAGAATAATTGCAAGGGCACATAATTTAACCGAGCAACTTCACGATGTGACTGCGCATGCAGAAATGCAGGCAATAACCGCGGCAGCTAATTTTCTGGGAGGGAAATACCTGCGTAACTGTACCTTATATGTTACTCTGGAACCATGCCAAATGTGCGCTGGAGCACTTTTTTGGAGTCAAATTTCAAAAATTGTTTTTGGTGCCTATGACCCGCAAAGAGGGTTTTCTGCTATGGGAGGGCAATTGCATCCTAAAGCAACTATAAGCGGAGGTGTTTTGGAAGAGGAGTGTTCAGAACTTTTAAAACGATTTTTTATTCAGAAACGAAGTTTAAATTAAAGGCAAAAAAAAATCCCCGATACTATATCGGGGATGGTTCAATTCAAAATAAAATATTGTTATCCGATTACTTGCACTTGTGCCGCAACCATGCCCTTTCTACCTTCTTCTTCTTGGTATTCTACTTTGTCGCCTTCGTTTAGTTCCACTCCGTTCAATGCTGTTGCATGAACAAAGATGTCTTTCCCGGTGTCGTCGTTGGTAATAAACCCGTATCCTTTGGATTCATTGAAAAATTTTACAGTTCCTGTCATTAAAATAAGTATTAAAATAAAAAAATTACCATACGAAAGTATGATTTTTTGGGCAGACCTCTTTAAAGAAAAGGTAAAATTTGACCAAATTTATTGATTTTCAGTCTTTTTGGGAGCTTTACCTTGCATTTTGCGAATATTTTCTTCGGTGAGCATATAGTCCTTTACTTTCCTGCTTTTGCTCTCCTTTATAAGAAATAGGGGCATAGCTATTAAAAATAATCCAACGGTGCCAAAACCTATAAATTTATTGGCAATTTGGGATTGCTCTTCCCCAAGTGTGAAGCCATAAATGATTGCTCCCAGCGAAGCCAAAACAATTATAAGTACAATATGTTTGAGTCTAATTCGCATCTTCCTGAGTAAAGTTAATCAACTTCCTTCTATATGCGGTCAGCAACTTGGATTTTGAAATAAATCCTGAATATTTTCCATTTTTTATGACAGGAAGGTTCCACGCGTTGCTATCCTGGAATTTCTGCATTACCTTCTTCATGGAGTCCGTTTCATAGAATATAAGCTCTGGCGCGTTGTGCATAAAGGATTCGACCGTTATTTTGTTATACATTGATGTGTCGAACATAAATTCACGAATGTCATCTAAGGATACGATCCCAACAAGCGCATCCTTTGCGTCTATTACCGGAAAAATATTCCTTGTAGATTTTGCAACTGTTTTATGGACAAGCTCACCCAATGTCATATCCTGCCGGATGGTTTTAAAATTCCGTTCAATGATCTCATCGAGTTGCATTAAAGTAAGAACAGCCTGATCTTTGTCATGTGTAATAAGTGCGTCCTGTTCCGCTAATTCCCGGGTGTATATGGTATAATCAATTGCATTTTTTGTCAGAAGAAAAGATATTGCCGATGTAATCATCAGGGGAACAAAAAGCTCATAGCCCCCGGTTATTTCAGCAATTAAAAAGATGGCGGTTAAAGGAGCCTGAAGCACGCCCGCAATAAGACCTGCCATTCCAATCAGGGTAAAATTACTTTCATTTACAGAAAGCCCCAGCCCCAGGTTATTTATTACTTTGGCAACAACATTGCCCAAAGCACTTCCCATAACCATCGTAGGGATAAATATACCTCCGGAACCACCTGCCGCAAAAGTAGTAGTCATTGCCACAGCTTTAAAAATTGTAATGCCAAACAGAAGGGCTATCACTACCCATATGTTATTTGTATAGCTATCGAAAGGTGTTTTACCCAAAGCAATAGCATGTTCACCATGCAGCAAATTATTTATAAAACCAAAACCTTCCCCATAGAGCGGGGGAATGAAATAGAGCATAATTCCAATGGCTAACCCCCCGACCAGGAGTTTGTATTTTGGACTTTTGAATCTTTCAAAGAAAGCCAGTATTCCAAAATACATCTTTGTAAAATAAATAGATGCGAAAGCCGTGCCTACACCTAAAACGATATAGAAAAAGGTATCTTTTATTTCAAACTTTTCAGTTATTGAATAACTAAATAGCGATTCATCACCAAGAAAAAAATAAGAGGTCAGAACACCAGAAATGGAAGCCAGTAATAATGGGAGCATTGAGATCATGGTCAGATCAAGGCTAAAAACTTCTACGGCAAAAATTATGGCTGCTATGGGAGATTGGAATATAGAGGAAATGGCTCCGGCAGAAGCACAGGCTATAAGAAGGGACCTTGTTTTGGCATTAATATGTAATAACCTTGCAACATTTGAACTTATGGCCGCTCCGGATGCAACCGCAGGGCCTAAAAGACCCACTGAACCCCCAAAACCGACGGTCAACGGGGCTGTAACCAGGGGTAAATATATTTTCTTTACCCCAATAATTCCTTTCTTTTTAGACAAGGCAAAAAGTATAGAGGAAATGGCGTGCTCCAATTTTTCTTTATGCACAAACTTTACATAGAGATAAACAAGGGTAAGGCCAATAATTGGCGTGATAAAATAGAGTTGATTGTTTGAAAAAACGATTCCCTTTTCCAGAAGGGATTCTATAAAGTAGGTAATGTTTTTTAGGGTAACCGCTGCAAGGCCGGCCAAAAATCCAACAACCACACTCATCAGCTGCGTAAAGGTTTTATTGGAAATATGTTTATACCTCCATTTAAGAAACCTTGTAAACAAGCGTGTAATTAGGTTGGGCATTATTAGATTATACGTTTAAAGGTATTAAAAAATGCCACTTTTAAGGGGGCTTTATGCTAAGATTGAATATCTAATTTTAAATTTAGCTCCTTCAATTGCTCCTCAGCAATAAAAGCAGGAGCATCTATCATGACATCCCTTCCGCTATTGTTTTTTGGAAATGCAATAAAATCCCGGATAGTCTCCTGTCCTCCAAGAATAGCCACCAGCCGGTCCAGGCCAAATGCAATACCACCATGTGGTGGTGCGCCGTACTGGAAAGCATCCATTAAAAAGCCGAATTGTTCTTTGGCTTCTTCCGGGCTAAAACCCAGATGTCTGAACATGGTGGCCTGTGTTTCTTTATCATGAATTCGTATGGATCCACCACCAATTTCATTTCCATTTAAAACCAAATCATAGGCATTAGCTCTTACTGCAGCCGGATCGGTTTCAAGCAATTCCAGCTGCCCCGGCTTGGGGGAAGTAAATGGGTGATGCATGGCATGGTAATTGCCAGTTTCTTCATCCAACTCCAGTAATGGAAAATCTACAACCCACAATGGAGCAAATTCTTTCGGATTTCTAAGTCCCAGGCGTCCTGCCATTTCCATGCGCAATGCACTTAACTGAGTTCTTGTTTCATTTGCATTTCCCGACAGGATAAATATAAGATCTCCCGGTTTTGCACCGGTACGTTGCGCCCAATTGGAAAGGTCTTCCTGTTCGTAGAATTTGTCGACAGAAGATTTATAACTTCCGTCTTCATTGCATTTAACATACACCATGCCTTTTGCTCCTATCTGCGGACGGCGCATCCATTCTATCAAAAGATCTATTTCCTTTCTGGTATAGGATGCAGCACCTGGTACCGCTAACCCGACAACCAATTCAGCAGAATTAAAAACATTGAAATCTCTGTTTTGCGCGATATCATTTAATTCGCCAAATTCCATTCCGAACCGGATATCCGGTTTGTCGTTGCCATATTTTTGCATGGCCTCATCATAAGTCAGCCTGGGGAATTCTCCGGTGTCAACGCCATTTATTTCACGAAGCAAATGCCGCGTAAGTCCTTCAAAAGCATTTAAAATATCATCCTGTTCCACAAAAGCCATTTCACAATCTATCTGCGTAAATTCAGGTTGCCTGTCTGCACGCAAATCCTCGTCCCTGAAACATTTTACAATCTGAAAATACTTATCCAGCCCGCCAACCATGAGCAGCTGTTTAAAAGTTTGGGGAGATTGGGGCAATGCATAAAACTGGCCCTCATTCATCCTGCTCGGCACAACAAAATCCCGGGCCCCTTCCGGGGTAGATTTTATTAAATATGGGGTTTCTACTTCTATAAAGCCTTGATGGGTAAGATAATTCCTGACCTCCAGGGTTACTTTACTTCGAAAAATAAGATTTTCCTTAACCGGATTTCTTCGAATATCCAGATAGCGATATTTCATTCTTAGATCCTCACCACCATCCGTTTTATCTTCAATAGTAAACGGAGGTACCAATGATTCGTTCAGGACATTGAGTTCTGTAACTAATATTTCGATATCGCCGGTTGGGAGATTCGGGTTTTTAGAAGTTCTTTCAATAACAGTTCCCCGTACCTGTAAAACAAATTCACGACCTAAAGCCCTGGCTTTTTCAAATATTTCAGGATCACTCCTTTCTTCATCAAAAACCAATTGGGTAATGCCATACCGATCTCTGAGGTCTACCCAGACCACAAACCCTTTGTCCCTTGTTTTCTGTACCCAACCAGACAGCGTAACTTCTTTATTGATGTGTGATGACCTTAATTCACCACAAGTATGATTCCTGTACATTTTAAGTGCCTTGTTTTTATCGCCGCAAATGTAAGAAGATATGCTTGTAAGCCATACTCCTTGAACATGTTTTCTCTCATATTCTTCATTATTGCAAGGGCAATTATGTTAAAAAAAACTTAAAATTAATTTTGATTACACCTTTTCTTCATTACCTTGGAAAGAATATTAGCTAACTAAATACTACCAAACATGAAAAAAACTGTACTTAACAAGGTATTCCTGTGGCTTTTTCTTGCGCTGCCATTCCTGGCATTTTCGCAGGCAACTGTCAGTGGATATATCCAGGATGAACTGGATGGATCACCCTTACCCGGGGTAAATGTTGTAATAAAAGGGACCAATACGGGGACTACGAGCGACTTTGATGGAAAATATGAAATTACCGTCAGCAGTTTCCCGGCAATCCTGGTTTTTTCCTCTCTGGGATTTGAAACCAGGGAAATTAGGGTTACGGATGCAACAACATTGGATGTCGTTTTAGCTGAATCTGCAACCGGGCTGGACGAGGTTGTTATTACCGGTTTGGCAACATCCGTAAAACGAGAAAATTTGGCGAATGCGGTTTCCACAGTTTCATCACAGGAATTGGTGGGCACAACAAGCCAGTCTACGGTAGATGGGGCTCTATATGGAAAAGTGCCGGGCGTTAATATAACTGCATCTTCGGGAGCTCCCGGTGGTGGTTTTGCCTTAAGACTCAGAGGTGTTTCTTCCATCAATGGAAACAACCAGCCTCTGATAATAGTAGACGGCGTTTACTATAACAATGTGGAGGTGCCCTCCGGTTTAAGGTTTGCCTCAGGGGCAAACAGGGAAAATGAAGAAAACTCCAGCAACCGTTTGGCGGATCTGGATCCAAATGATATTCAGAATGTCGAAGTTTTAAAAGGATCTTCTGCAGCGGCAATTTATGGACAGAGAGGAAATGCAGGGGTAATCATAATTACTACAAAACGAGGTAAAATCGGGAAAACCAAAATCAGTTTTAGCCAGGATTTAGGCAGTAATAAAATTGCGAACCCTCTGGGGATAAGACCCTGGACCGGAGATTCCGTGGAGGCGACATTTGACGCCGGCGAGAGAGCCAAATACGATGCAACAATTGCCGAACGGGGCAGCCTTTATAATTTTGAAGACATTATTTATGGGGAAACAGGTCTTATTACAGAAACAAGGTTGAATGCGACCGGAGGAAATGAAAAAACCAAATTCTATGTTGGAGGTGCCTACAGAGACGAGGATGGTATTATCAAAAATACCGGGTTTGACCGTCTTTCACTGCGTACAAATATAGAACACAAAATTTCTGATGTTTTTGATTTTACCTCTACTACGAATTACACCAGAAGTAATTCCAGTCGGAGTTTTACCGGTAACGAGAACGAAGGCGGACTTAGTTATGGTTATACTTTGGCGTTCACCAGGCCATGGAATAATTTGTTTCCTGATGCTAATGGCAACTATCCGAATAATCCCAATTATCCGGGGAATCCAATTTTTGTAAGAGACAATGCCAGAAATGATGATACTAACAATCGTATAGTTCAGGGACTGGCCTTAAATACCAATATCTTAACGACCGATGTAAACCGTGTAAAATTAGTTTTAAGCGGCGGACTGGATTATTTGGCCAATGAGACTAATGTTTATGTTCCCGAAACACATCAGGCTCAGATAGGTGGTCAGGGTGGTTTTGTTGCTGTAGGAAAGAATAACTTTACACAGTATAATGCACAAGCCATTGCTGTATGGGATCATGATGCAATGGGAGGAGACCTGGGCTTAACTACACAGGCAGGTGTAACGTATCTGAGCCAGGAGTCGAATTTGGTCAATAGCCGTGGGTCACTTCTTGCAGCAGGTCAAACAAGTGTGGATCAATCGGTAAACCAGGTTGTAGATCAGAACAGGACAGAAGAGGAGGATTTTGGATTCTTTGCGCAGGTGGAAGGAAACTACAGGGATCAGTTTATTGCCACTTTAGGGTATCGTATGGATAAATCCAGCAGGAATGGAGATCCAAATAAATTCTATGGTTTTCCAAAAGCCTCTTTAGCAGTAAACCTTAATAATTTCGATTTTTGGAGTATTGAGGATATAAGCCAGTTAAAGCTTAGAATTGCTTATGGTGAAACAGGAAATCCGGCCGGTTTTGGAGCCACTTTTACCAGTTTTGGAGCAGATAATATTGGCGGTAATATAGGACAATCGGTTTTAGCGGCCAAGGGTGACCCGGATGTTGAGCCGGAAACGGCCAAGGAAATCGAAATGGGATTTGATCTTGGACTGTTCCAAAACCGCATTACTTTTGAAGCCACTTATTATAATAAACAAGTTAAGGATTTAATTCTTACCAGAGCACTCCCTGCCTCAACAGGGTTTACTCAGGAAACCACAAATCTTGCAGACCTGAGGAACAAAGGGTTAGAATTGGGCTTAAGAGCAGATGTTCTGAGCAATCAGAACGTTAGATGGAATACAGGGGTTCTATTTTATCTGAACCGATCTGAAATTACCCGTTTAGATGTACCGGCCTTTCCACAGCCCGGGGCAGGTTTTGGACTTGGTTTAGGAACCTTCTTTATAGAGGAAGGAAAACCGGTAACCCAATTGGTTGGAAACATAGACGGTGCTCAAACACAAGTTGGAAATGTTGAGCCGGATTTTCAGATGGCATTCAGTAACAACCTGACATTGTTTAAACAATTTGATGTATTGTTTCTTCTTCAATGGAAACAAGGTGGTGAGAATCTCAACCTTTCTACTTTCCTGACGGATTTGGGAGGTGTAACCCCGGATCTGGAAACTGCTGAAGGTCAGGCAAGATTGGCGACACCTGCCAATGCATTGCGATTTGTAGAACCGGCTGGTTATGTGCGCTTGAGGGAAGCCGCAGTCTATTATAGATTGCCAACCCAAATCGTGAACAATATTTTTGGTGAAACCGTGGAGGGTGTTAAATTTGGATTTTCAGGCAGAAATATTTTTACCATAACGGATTATAGCAGTTATGATCCTGAAGTATCCGTTAATGGTGGTGCCGGACTTTCCAGTGGAATAGAGGTAACTCCATTTCCCAGTTCAAGGCAATTCTACTTTCACTTGAATGTTAACTTTTAAAAAATTGACGATGAAAAATATTATCAAAAAGATAACTACGTTAGCATGGACCTTTTCTATTATAGTAATAGTGTACTCATGCTCAATTGATAAAGTACAAGATCCTGACGGACCCAGTGTCAGTGGAGTGCAACAAAATGCTTCAAAAGGACAATTAAACGAACTGGTAGTAGGAATAGAATCTACCATCAGAGATGGTTTGGGTGTTGAAGTTACGGCCAGTGGTACTATGGCTAGGGAACTTTATTTATTTGATGCAGATCCTCGTAATACCGGAGATCTTCTGGGAAAAGAAGGAATTGGTTTAGACAATAATTCGTTTTACAGTACGCAACAATGGAACGGTAGTTACCGTGCTACAAAGAATGCCAATTTGTTGATAGAAGCTGCATCTAATACGGAATTTGTTACAGATGCTGAATCTAATGGATATATTGGGTTTGCAAAAACAATGCAGGCTTATGAATTAATCCAGGTTTTAAAATCCTATGGCAGTGCCAGATTGGATGTAGCCGACCCTGATAATCTGGGCCCAATATTAGATTTTAACGAGGCAATAGCACAAATCCGTGCTTTGTTAGACGAAGCTGAGGGAAATCTGTCAAGTGCAGGGAATAGTTTTGCCTTTCCTTTGAGTAGCGGGTTTAGCGGATTTGACACTCCGGCCACTTTTACTGAATTTAACAGGGCTGTAGCCGCTCTGGCAGCTGTATATGCGGGTGATGGCACATCTGCATTAACCGCACTTACCGGGTCTTATTTTGATCTTGCCGGTGCTTTGGATCTGGGTCCCAACCATATTTTTGGGCTGGGAGGAGGAGACCAGGCAAATCCGGTTTTCAGGGTTCCATCTACCCCGGAAAATGTAAACAACGGGGATCAGATTATTGTGCATGATAGCTGGATTAATGAGGCTGAGGCAGGCGATACACGTGTAGCAACCAAGGCTGCACCAAGGCCGGATCCCAGCTCCCAGGATGGCCTTACAGGAACCCATGAAACGCGTTTATATGCTACTAATGTATCAGATGTTGAAATCCTTCGGAACGAGGAGTTGATACTGCTATATGCAGAAGCAAGTATTTTGGCAAATAATCTTCAGGATGCCGAAGACGCTTTAAATACGATTCGTAATTCTGCATCTCTCACGGATTACGCAGGAGCACAAACAGCCGATGCACTTACTACAGAATTATTGAATCAAAGGAGGTATTCTTTGTGGTCTGAAAACCATAGAATGTTTGACCTAAGGCGCTATGGATTGTCCAGCACCTTGCCAATTGACAGGGACGGAGACCAGATTTACAATGTTTTGCCTGTTCCGCTTTCTGAAAATGAATAGGCGTGCTTTCAGATTAAATAAAACCAAAACCCCGCAATTTGCGGGGTTTTGTATTGAATAATACCATTAGATTTACGCAGCTATTTCCAGATCTTTGCTTTTTGAAGGGGTTTTTTTAACTCCTCCTCTGAGTTTAATCTTTATTCTATAAACGATATTAAATAGTACGGGGACTATTATAAGCGTTAGGAAGGTAGCTACAATCAATCCAAAAATGACTGTCCAGGCCAGAGGCCCCCAGAAAATGACATTGTCTCCACCTATATAAATTTTCGGGTCAAACTCCGTAAAAAGCGAAAAGAAATCCAGATTCAGACCAATAGCTAAAGGAATAAGACCGAGGACTGTAGTTATTGCGGTTAGCAATACAGGTCTCATCCGGGCTTTTCCACCTTTGACAATTAATTCTGTGACCTGTTCCAGGGATAGAAGTGCTTTATCTTCCATTCCTAGTGCTAATTTTTTGCGATCTATAAGAATTTGGGTATAATCCAGAAGAACAACGCCATTATTAACTACAATACCGGCTAAGGATATTATTCCCATCATAGACATCATAATAACAAAAGGCCATCCGGTTATCATTAATCCGCCAAAAACCCCTATAAAACTCAGGAAGATGGCCGTCATTATAATAGCGGGCTTCGAAATACCACCAAATTGGAAGATAAGGATTAGCATTATTAATCCAAGTCCGGAAAAGAATGCACCAACCAAAAAATTCATTTGTTTGTTTTGCTCTTCAATTTGACCGGTATAGTCAATTTTTACATCGGCCGGAACACCGGTAAATTCTTCCATTTCCTTTTTTATCTCAGCTACAATAGCGCCGGCATCTGTAAATCCAGGCCTAAGTCCGGAATAAAGTGTAACAACACGTTTTGTGTCCTTGTGTTTTATGGCGCTGAAACTTGAGGTGTTTCTCTGTGATGCTACCGCAGAAACAGGAACTTCTTTTATACGACCTGTTGACTGGTCCCTGAAAATTATATTCTGATTAAATAAAGCACTGGTATTATACCTGAGATCTTTATTAAAACGAACATTAATGTCATAGTCTTCGCCACCTGCTTTATAAATGCCGGCTTTGTCTCCAAAAAGGGAACGTCTTAACTGCAAGCCCACCTGTCCTACAGACACCCCAAGTTCACCGGCTTTTTGCCGATCTACAGTAACCTGCATACTGGGTTTCCCTGTATTAACATCAATCTTTAATTCTTCAATACCCTCTATATTTTTCGAATTAAGGAAATTACGCATTTGCTCTGCCGTATTTATTAAAACGTTGTAATCCTTACCTTCAATTTCAATATTTATTGGATACCCTGAAGGAGGAGCAACCTGATCTTTTTCAACAGAAATAGCAATTCCCGGATAAATGCCCTTTAATCCATCCTGAATTTCTTTGCGAAGCGCTTCGGTATCTCTGCCATTTCTAAATTTATACTCCTCCATAGAAATAGTTATTTTACCCCTATGAGGCATTTCTGCTGCTGACCCTCCTTCGGTAAACGGATTTTCTGCGCCTTTACCTACTTGTGAAACACTTGATGCGACAAGTAAATTATTTTCACCATCCATATATTTAGGATCGTCTGCAATGGCGTAGACCCTTTTTTCAATATTTTTAGTTATTTCATTGGTTTTTTCTATCGACGTACCCTGTGGATATTCTATATACACATAAATCTCATTAGGTACATTATCAGGAAAAAACTCCACTTTGGTTCGGCCACTCCCAAGTGATATGCCAAAAGCAATAAAGGCTACTATTAATAAAAGTACTGTAAAACCAAAGAAAGCATACACATTTCTTCCCCTCAAAGCAGTTCTCAATAGATTTTCATACCAATTTTCAAATCGTGACAGGTATTTTTTCTGAAATTTTAAAGCCGCTTTTTTAAGTCCGTATTTATAAATCCAGAATAAGATTGCCACTACGATCATCAGGGAACCCAAACCGCGAACAGCTCCACCAAATATGAGGATAAACAGACCAAACCCACCAAGGACAATACTAAGGCGAATTAGCTGTTTTCTCGTCAGTTCTTTATCTCCTACCTCCATAAAGCTCGATACTAACATGGAGTTCATAAAGATGGCCACAAATAATGAAGAGCCAAGCACAACCGATAAGGTTATTGGGAAATAGATCATAAATTCCCCAAAAAGACCGGGCCAAAGCCCTAGCGGTACAAAGGCGGCCACCGTGGTGGCAGTAGATATAATTATTGGAAAAGCAATTTCTCCAATACCTTTTTTAGCCGCTTCAATACGAGGCATTCCTTCTTCTTCAATAAGCCTGTAGACATTTTCAACAACTACAATTCCATTGTCTACCAGCATACCCAGACCCATAATTAGACCGAACAAGATCATGGTATTTAAAGTATATCCCATGGCAGATAATATCATAAAGGACATGAACATAGACATAGGAATTGCAAACCCTACAAAAAGAGCGTTGCGGAAACCTAGAAAGAACATTAAAACGGTTACCACCAGGATGATCCCGAAAATAATATTGTTCACCAGGTCGTCAACCTGATTCAATGTTCGGTTTGAGGAATCATTGGCGATAGTTACCTGCAAGTCTGCCGGAAAATAGTTCTCTTTTGATTCCTTTACAATTTCCTTTATTCGATCTGCGGCGGTAATTGCATTTTTACCTGCTCGTTTTTTAATATCGAGCATAACCACACTTTTTCCCCGTTCCCTGGCATATGTGATTTTTTCTTCTTCCCTGAAAGAAACCTCGGCAATATCCTTAAGGTATACGGCATCATTATTTTCCCATTTTACCACAAAGTCTTCAAGTTCTGCCGGGTCTTCAATTTCGCCTAAAACCCGAATTGTACGACGCTGACCGCTAGTCTTTAAATTTCCGGCAGACATAGTCATATTCCCATTGCTTATAGCCTGTATTACATCGTCAAAGCTTACCTTGGCCGCCATCATTTTATAAATATCTACAGCCACCTCTACTTCCTTATCCTGGGCTCCCCTTATATCTACAGCTTTAATCTCCGGTAAATCTTCAATTTCATCTTCCAGGTATTCCCCAAATTCCTTTAATTTGTCAACAGGATAATCCCCCGTAAGGTTAACATTCATTATGGGAAAAGATTCAGACAAATTCAGGTCAAAGACATCCGGTTCTACTTTAGCACCATTAAAAATAGGCCAGTCTTCACTCGCCTTTTCACTGTCTACTTCATCCTTGACCTTTTGTTTCGCATTTTCAACGGTTATATCCTCATCAAATTCCACAACAATCATAGAATAATCTTCCTGCGAGGTAGAGGTAATTTCCACCAGATTACTCACGTCCTTTAATCTGTCCTCCAGTGGATCTGTAAGCAAGCGTTCAATATCTTCTGCCGTATTTCCGGGATAAATTGTACTAATGTAAATCTTGGTTTCCTTAACTTCAGGGAAGTCTTCTCTGGGCATGGAAAAATAGGAAGATAAACCAATGAAAAAGAAGATTCCAATCATTACATAAATGACCGAAGGGTTATCAATAGCCCAGGAAGATAATCGGAATTCCTTATTTGCGTTTCTCTTTTGCTTGCTCATAAGACTATTGAATTATTTTTACTTTCTGATTTTCCCGGACATTTCGGGCACCTTCCATTACTACCTGAACCTCTGGTGTAATTCCTGCTAATACTTCTACATAGTCTCCCTGTGTAAGCCCTGTACGAATTATTTGTTTTTTGGCTACAGCCATGTTATCAGAATCTACCTCTGTTGCTACATAAACATATTGTTCTCCTTCTGCATTTTCAGATATCAAACTCTGTGGAATTAAAATGGCGTTTGTATTCGAATAATCGTTAATCTGGACACGAGCCGTCAGATTTGGTTTTATGGTATTCTTTGTGTTTGGCACCGCTATTTCCACTCGAAAAGATCGGTTGGTTGGGTTAATAAAATTCCCTGTTTGCCGGATGGTAGAGGTAATGCTGTCGCCCAGAACCGGAAAATAAATGTTTACTTCCTTCCCAACGGTTACCCCATTTATATAACTCTCAGGCACGTCTACTTCTATATACATATCAGAGAGGTTAATAATGCGGAATATAGCTTGTCCGCTGGCGGGTGACACAACAGTTCCCTGTTCCTGGATAACATTATCTATTATTCCTGAGAAAGGAGCTCTGATGCTTGATTTTGCCAACTGGCTTTCCGCTTGTTTAACAGAATTCATTACGGCCTGATAGTTGGTTTCAGCCTGGAGATATTGAATTTCAGATCCGATTTTTTGTTCCCATAGCCTTTTTTGACGTTCAAAGGTAGTTTTTGCAAGTGCGGCCTGAGTTTTGAGCTGTTCAAGTTGGCTGCTCATTCCGCCATCATCTATCGTTGCTAAAAGCTGACCTTTTTTGACATTTTGACCTTCCTTAACATATACCTTAATTAAAGTTCCGGCCATTTCCGGATAAATCAACACATTTTGTTTGGTCATTACATTCCCCTGAAGATCCAGATAGTGCCTAAACTCCCTTTCTTCTGTTTTAATGGTGGTTACCAGGGCTAATTTAGAATTGCTATCCTTTATTTTGATAAAGGAATCAAGCTGTCTGAGTTCTGCGGTTAATAGCTTTTGTTTTTCAGTAATTTCCTGTTTTTTTAATTTTATAGCTTCCAAATTACCTTCTGCAATTAAAGTTTCAACGGAATCAACTGATCCATTTCCGCAGGATGTGATCAGTAATGAAATTAGTATTATTATAAAGGTATTTTTCATCTTATTCGGTTTTGTGCGTTGCGATTTAGTTGTTAAGAACAGTTTCCAATTCTGTTTTTCTATTGATTACTTCTACCATAGCTTCAAGGTAATCCTGCTGTGCGGTATATAGTTGAATTTGTGCCTGCCTTAGTTCAAAGCTGGTAGCCAGACCTTCAAAATATTTTGTTTGATTTTTCTTTTCGATCCGCTCAGCCAGGTTGAGATTGTTTTTTGTAGTCTGGTATTCTTCAATGGCAAATATGTAATCGCTTTTAGCCCGCTCAAGCTGAAGCCTGATCTGTTCTTCAGTTTCTGTCAATTGCGTTTTTGCCTGGTCGTAGGCAATTTTCGCTCTTTGTGTGGTTGCGCTTCTGTTGAGTGAACTGAAAATAGGAATTTTTAAGTCGAAGCCTAAAACAGATGATCCATACCATTGTTGTTCATTCTCAAAAAAAGTGAATGTATTGCTAAAGGCGGAGGTTCCATAATTTACAAATGCATTAAGTGTTGGCAAGGCTTTGCTTTTGGCAAGCTTTAATTCGTAATATCGTTGTTCATTCAGGTTTAGCACCAACTTGTAATCCACATTGTTTTCCATAAAGAATTCCGATTCCAAAAGATCAAAATCAATTTGTTTCAATACCAGGTCATCCAGATTCTCGGTTAACAATGTCTGGCTTTCAATGGGAAGCCCCATAATTAAATTCAGCATTTGCATCGTAATGTCTTGAAACCGGATTGAGTTTTTTAATGCACTTTCAATGGAGGATAATGTAATTTGAAGTTGTTCCACACTCTCTTCATCACCTAGGCCATTTTCAAAAAGTTTTTCAGTTTCAAAGAGATTCTTCTCTAAGGTAGACTTATTGTTTTCCAGGATAGCAACGGTTTCCTTTGCCAGCAGAACATTGCCATACGCCTCTATGACCGCTTTCCTGATTTCCTGATCTGTTTTTTCCTTGTTGTTTTGACTGTATCTAAGAAAGGCTTCAGTGGCTTGCACTCCTACTATGTAGGAACCATCAAAAATTTGCTGTTTAAGTGTAGCAGTTGCATTAACCTGATTTTGTTGTCCAAATACAACAGGAAGAAAAGATCCCGGTTCGCCTCCGACAATTTCTCCGGGGAGTAGAGTAACAGGCTGTTTTAACTGATTTTGGTAGCTAAGGCTACCGTCAATTTGAGGTAATCCTGTAGCAATAACTTCCCATTTTTGCTTTTGGGCATCTAATATTTCTCTATCAGCATTAATAACGCTATAGTTATATTCAAGGGCATAAGCAATGGCCTCTTCCAATGAAAAGCTGTTGGGTTGTTCCTGTGAAAAAGACCAACCTACAAACAGGAATGCTATAAAGCTTAAAAATTGAACTTTCATTTAATTTTGATTAGAGTTGATTATATTGTTTAGAATTTTTCTTCCTTTTGGCGTAACAATTCCCCTGAGATGATATTCCAGATAGTTATCCATGAGATCAGCCACCGGAAATTTAGCAACCGGGAATAGTCGGCTATCCTTTATACTTGTTACTCCTGAAAAGTAGATTCGGGCCACGAACTCTATATTTAAATTACCCCTGTATATGCCCTGATCTATGCCTTTCTTTACATTATTGATGACACAGCCATGCATCATTTCAAATTGTTTATTTCGAAGCGTATTAAAAATTCTGGGGTAGTATTTTTGAAGTTGATACTGAGGAGAGGTTTTCTCCTCATTTAAATGTTCCATTACGAGCCTTTTAATCTCATAGAGTTCTTCAATGGGGTTCTTTTTTAGTAAACATATTTCATCAATCCCGCAGGAAACAGAATCAAATACATGCATTGTACATGCTTCCACCAGCTTGGTTTTGTTTTCAAAATGGGAATAGATGGTTTTCTTGGAAATACCCATTGCCTGAGCAAGGTCGTCCATAGTAACGCTTTTAAATCCCAGATTTAAAAACAGGTCTGTGGCTTTAATCAGTATTTTTTCTTTCATAATCAGTGGCCAAATATAACCAGGAAACTATAAAAACATAAAAAGTTTCCAAAGTTTTACATTTTTTTAACAAACCACTTGATTCAGGCCCTGTTTTGTTTACAGGAAATTTACATAAATGTTCTTAAGTGCCGGCTTTTAATGTATTTTTGAAAAAAATTCAAAATGCCAAACGTTGAGTTTTACCGGGGATGTTTTAATTCCTATCTGGAAAAAAAAATCAGAACCAAAGAACCTCAGAATTTGTACGATCCCATAGTATATATAATGGATTTGGGTGGTAAGAGACTCAGACCAATATTAACGCTTATTAGTACGGATGTGTTTGGGGGTAAATATGAAGATGCCCTCGATGCAGCCCTTGCAATTGAAATTTTTCATAATTTTTCCCTTGTGCATGATGACATTATGGATGCAGCACCACTAAGAAGAGGTGAAATAACCGTACACAAAAAATGGGATGTCAATACTGGTATTTTGTCTGGAGACGTCATGCTTATTAATTCTTATCAGTATTTTGAAAGCTATCCGGCAGATTTATTTAAATCGCTCATAGAAGTATTTAGCAAAACCGCAATTGAGGTGTGTGAGGGACAGCAGTACGACATGGACTTTGAAATAAGGGACGATGTTACGGTTCCGGATTACCTCAAAATGATAACCTATAAGACAGCCGTTTTAGTTGCTGCAGCCATGAAAATGGGTGCAATTATTGCCAGGTCCTCAGAAGAATTACAGAGTGCAATTTATGATTACGGCATAAATCTTGGCATAGCCTTTCAGCTTCAGGATGACTATTTGGATGCGTTCGGTGATCCGGAGAATTTTGGAAAACAGGTAGGGGGGGACATTATAGAAAATAAAAAAACCTTTTTGTATATAAGGGCAATGGAATTAGCTACTGAAGAAGAGAAGCGTGAATTGAAAAATCTTTTTTCAATAAAACCTCAGAACCCTCATGAAAAAATTCAAACTGTAAAGCAGATATTCATAAAAAGTGGTGCGGCCGAACTAACTCGGAAAGAAATTGAAAAGTATACAAAACAGGCATTCCAAATATTGGAATCTTTGGATGCACCGGAAAAAAAGAAAGGGATACTTCAGCGATTTGGCAACAAACTAATGAACAGAGAAGTCTAAAGCAGCCTGTTAAATAGCGCCTTGATAAAATAACTCTTTGGACAACTTGAAATAATCTTAAGATCTTCTCTGATATTGGTTTCTTCGTCCAGAAATTTAAAAATAAGTTGGGGGCTGCTACCTCTGAATAACGATTCAAAAATACGTCTGCCTTTGCTGTTATCTTCGTACAGAATATCTAATAAAAGTAAATCATAGTACCAATATCGATCTTTATGAGTGAATGATGAAAGGGGTTTATTCTTTTTGAGAAAAGCCACCAATTCTTTGGTCTTTCTGTATGTGCTCATAAAAGTATATCCCGTGCTGGCCTTTGCCCATCCTCCTGCTATTCCAATATGTAAAAGGCTATTGCCGTTCTTTGCAGAAAAATCATAGCAGCTCATGGGAATGTTTCCTTTTTCTTTCTCTACTATCTCGTATTCAGTGCACCTGAGAGTTTCTTCAATATATTTTTTAATGGCATTTTCATACTCTTGTTCAGCTAATGTGTCCGCAGAGAACAAAGTATACTCCACCAATCCCTCCGTTTCCGAAAACGGCAAAACGTACATGAAACGCGTATTACCTTTTTGAGGGATCGAAAAATCCATAAAAGTGGCCTTTTCCGCATTGAAAATGGGCTTATCAGATTTAATAAACCATCCTATGAAATGCTGCTGTAAAACGGGATATTTTGTTTGTTGATGCAGCAACTTATAATTAAAAATACTATTAAAGACTTTAGTTCCCCTAAAGACTGTATTTTGTGTGGTTACTTCCACATAATTTTTGTGATCTTCAACCGCCGTTACCAAAGCCTGCAAAAAGGTAACATTATCATAGGATCGAATGCTATTGAGATAGCTGTTATAAAAATCAAGTCCCCGTAACATTTTATATTTATATGGTGCTATCTCCTGAGCTGCGCCATAATTCTCGCCATAAAATTGAATTTGACTCCAGCTTTTTGTAATGATAGTATCGAAATCGCCCTCATTCTTCTCCCAAAAGCACCAGGTACGGTCGTTGGTCTTTTTAGCATCCTTGTCGATCAATAATACGGTTTTCCCCCTAAAATAAGGATCATTGCCAAGGGCATTGGCAAGCATCAGGCCGGAGGCTCCTGCACCTATTATAATATAGTCGTAGTGTTTCTGCACAAATATGAAAAATACCAAAAGTACAAATTACAGTCCAAGTAGTACTCTTCCTTTAATTCAAACGGAAGCGCATGCCTAAAAAGCCTCTTATTCCCTGATTTGGAGCATAGACATATGAGGGATCAAAGGTAAGGCCGTATGGGTTGTCTGCTGTGGGTATGGCATTCCCTGAATTGTCAAATTGAACATTTTTATCGAAGGGGTCATTGGCCCTGGCAATGATAAACGGGTTCCCCTTGTTGGGAGTCCAGTCCAGCAAGTTTTTTATTCCAACATAGAACTCAAAATCTTTCACGCCAGAATATGTAAATTGGATATTTTGTATACTCCAGGTTGGAGAATATTCCTGCCTGGGATCGAGCTCACCCAAAAGGGGAAGGCGCATTGGGCCATAGAGGTTCCCTGTATAATCGAAAGTAAGATCCAGAGCTCTGAAAGCATAAGAGATGCTCCAGGTTCCGCTAAAACTTTCTGTCAGGATTTGCCGTTGGGTAACACCGTTTGTAGTATTGCTTACATCCATTAAAGTTGCGCCCAATAATATTTTGAGCCCTGCAGGGAATGCCATATCCAGGTTGGCACTAATGCCTTTGGAAACGGATTTGCCATCCAGATTTTTATAGATTATTAAATTGGGATTAGTATCATAATCCGGAAGAATAACATTATTGAAATAAGTATAGAAAGCCGAGGCATCCAAACCTATAAAGGTTCCATTATTGCTGTATATTTTTTTAAGGTAATTGAGATTCACGTTAATGGAGCGTTCGGGTTTCAGATCTTCGGCGATGACTACTTCTCTTGCTCCTGTTAAAGCGGCGTGTTCCTCAGTAAAAAGGTTAACAACCCTAAACCCTGTGCCCGCATTTAAACGTAAAATGTCATTGTCCGTAAATTTCCATTTGTAGGCTATTCTTGGAGTAAATATGGAACCGTGTCGTTTGTCATAGTCATAACGAATACCGGTTAGCAAGGAATGTTTTTTGGAAAAATTTATCTCATCCTGAACAAAGAGGCTGGGTATCCAAACGATGTCTTCTTTATTACCCGCCAGGCCGGAAGTTGCCGGTGTATTGTCATCATAATAATTGTATTTTACAGCACCTCCAAAAAGAAGATCATGCTTTGCCCAGACTTTATCCCAGGTTAATTGGCCAAAGCCAATACGCTGATCGGCAAGATAGCGTGTGGTGCCATATACAGAATTTTGATTGTGGTCATTGTAAGAAACGGAGAGCAGGATGTTTTCTTTAAAGGGCAATTGATATTTTCCCAGTACCTCCCAACGCCTTGTGAAGATGCTCTCACCATATATTTCATCTCCACCCCTGAATTCTGGGGTCCATTGCATTTCGCCACCCCACCTGTCTTCATAGAAAAAACGACCCGCCACAGAAAAAATGCGATTATTCTCTCGCTGCAAACTCCATTTTTGGAAAAAAGATATGCGATCCTGAAGGGTTAAATCTGTGAAATTATCTCCATTGTCATCAATTGGGTTGTCGTATTTAAAATAATTAAGGCCAAGTAGCAAATTGGAATTACTTCCTGTTGCAATTTTAGATCCGATATCAAGGTTGTATTCGCCCCAGCCACTCATGAAACTATCAGCTGAAAAAGCAGAAGCCTCAAGGGTTTTCTTTGTTATTATATTGATGAGTCCGCCCACGGCTTCACTTCCATATAATGTAGAAGCAGGTCCCTTGACAATTTCTATTTGTTCTATCAAAGAATTTGGAATACCCGACAGCCCATATACAGTACCTAAACCACTTACGATAGGCATACCATCTATTAAGACCAGCGTATATGGCCCTTCCAGCCCATTGATATGAATATCCCCGGTATTGCAGACATTGCAATTAATTTGGGGGCGTACGCCATTGACATTTTGCAGGGATTCAAAAATACTTGGGGTGGGATTTTTTTCAAAGAATGCAGGGCTATATACCTCTACCGGCACAGGGCTTTCCAGCCGTTTTACCGGTTTTAAGGTACCCGTAACCACCATTTCTTCCAGTTGTTCGGATGAAGTTTTAAGGGATATTTTGAGGGTCAGGACTTTATTATTATCCAGGGTAACCTTTTTGTAGAATGTGTTGTATCCGATGGAAGACACGTTGATTTTATAGGTGCCATCGGGAATGTTCTCAATGGTAAACTCCCCGTTTCTATCCGAAGATGAACCAATTTCCGTTCCCTGCAGGTATACGTTTGCAAAGGGTACCGGCTTTGCTCCATCAAGAATCACCCCCGCAATGGTATTTTGTTGAGAATACAAATTGGAAATTCCCAAAAGAGAGATCAACACAAATAGTACTACCCTAAAAATTATGGGATTGACAATATATTTCATTCGACCAATAAATAATTTAGACAAAGCTAAAAATTTGTTTCTACAAATAAAAATGTATTTTTGTAAAAAGGTTTTTTATGACTCATTCTGAAGAGAATTACATAAAGGCAATATTCCATCTGGCTAGTAGTGGTATTGATGTTATTTCAACCAATGCCGTGGCCGAAAAGATGGAAACCAAACCATCCTCAGTAACTGATATGATGAAAAGGTTATCTGAAAAGGGGTTGGTTCATTACAAAAAGTATCAGGGAGTATCACTCACGCCCCTCGGTACAAAGACCGCCTTATCGATCATAAGAAAGCATCGTTTGTGGGAGGTTTTTTTAGTGGAAAAATTAGGGTTTGCCTGGGATGAAGTACACGAAGTGGCCGAGCAATTAGAGCATATCAAAAGTGAAAAGTTAATTGATAAGCTTGATGAATTATTGAGTTTCCCAAAATTTGACCCCCACGGGGATCCAATACCGGGTAAGAATGGAGAGTTAATGGAGCACGATAGCCAGGTATTGGGCCAATTACCAATAGGGTCTGTGGCACTATGTGTGGGTGTTAAAGATTCTTCTGCAGTATTCCTGAGGTTCCTGGATAGAAATAGTATAGCCCTTGGAAATAAAATGAAGATTTTGGAAAAAGAGGAGTTTGATAATTCATTGCGAATTCTTATAGATGAAAGAGAATTGCATATTTCTCAGCAAATAGCCTCTAATTTATACGTTAAAAAAATTGAGTTATGATAGAGAATGTTATTAGTTATTTCGAAACCATAAATCCTATTTTGGCAGCCTTTTATGCAACACTTTTTACCTGGGGCCTCACGGCATTGGGTGCAGGCCTGGTCTTTTTTTTTAAAACTATGAACAGGGCTGTTTTAGATGGAATGCTCGGATTTACAGGCGGGGTAATGGTAGCTGCAAGTTTTTGGAGCCTCCTTGCCCCGGGAATAGAAATGAGCCCGGGAGAAGGGTTTGTAAAGGTCCTGCCGGCGGCGGTAGGGTTTTTACTTGGCGCTGTTTTCATTTATGGACTGGATAAGGTATTACCACATATACATATTAACTTTAAGGAGAGTGAAGGAATAAAAACACCCTGGCACAGAACAACGCTGCTTACACTGGCCATAACTTTGCACAATATTCCTGAAGGACTTGCCGTAGGGGTTTTGTTTGGTGGGGTCGCTGCCGGGTTTGAAGGCGCTAATATTGGCGGGGCGGTGGCGCTGGCCCTGGGGATTGGCCTGCAAAACTTTCCTGAAGGGTTCGCGGTTGCTATGCCTTTAAGGAGGCAGGGCTTAAGCCGGCTTAAAAGTTTTACATACGGACAAGCATCCGCTATGGTGGAGCCAATTGCAGCAGTTTTAGGGGCCTGGGCAGTACTTACGTTCCAGCCTATTCTCCCCTATGCCTTGTCATTTGCTGCCGGAGCAATGATCTTTGTGGTTGTTGAAGAGGTTATACCGGAGACGCAGCAGGACAAATACACGGACATAGCCACAATGGGCTTTATCGGAGGCTTTATTATTATGATGGCCCTGGATGTAGGATTGAGCTAATTTATTAAGGTTCTAACAATTAAACTTCCATCATTCGCCCACAAGACTAAATGCACCTTTGGTTAAAATACGGGCGTTTTCCGGTAATTGATCTGTACTTTTTATGGCAGTGTAGCCATTATATGCATCGCCTGTTTCAACTTTTACAAGTTTAAAACGATACATAGTATCGTTTTCTGTTTCCAGTAACAAGAGGTATGAAGAATCATTCAGCGATACAAGGGCCTCCGTAGGAATACTCATGGCGCCCTTATCTGATGTAATAATAGAGGCGCTGACAAACATACCGGTTAGAAAATTGTGCTTGGAAATATCTTTGAGATGCCCATGCACTCTTATGGTTCTGTTTTCTTCTATGGCATTGCCAATTAAATATACTTCTGCCCTATATGTCTCTTCAGAAGCTTCGGGTATTTTGAATAGTATTTCCTGGCCTTTTTGAATCTTCATTATGTCCTTTTCAAAAACGGATATTTCAAGATGAATATGCTCATTATCTACAATTTCGATAATAGGTGTTGCAGGCGAAACATAGGTTCCCAGAGATACATTAACCTGGGTAATACTACCACTTATTGGAGCAATCAGGGCGGATGTTGTACTTATAATGCCCTTTTCAACATCTTTCGGTGAAATATTAAGCAAATCCAGTTGCTTTCGAAGCCCATTGTAAGTGGCTTCCGCTTTTTTATAATCGCTCTCCGCTCTTAGAAAGCTCTTTTGTGATGAAATGTTTTCCTTAATCAATATTTGTTGACGCTCATATTCAGATTTCAGATAGGTTAATTGTTCCTTTATCTCGAGGTATTCTTGTTGCAAAGAAACAAAATCGGGATTTTCAATGGTCCCCAATGTTTGTCCTTTTCGTACACGATCTCCAATTAATAAATGGGTGTTTTTAATATAACCACCCAAAGGCGCACTAACTACAGCTCGGTTTGCGGGAGGCACATCAATCAATCCATTGGCCTGAACCATTTCGGGAAAAACTTTTTCTTCGAGGCTACTCACAGACATCCCATTTTGTTCAAATTGCTCTTTTGAAAGTTCAATAATAGTATCCCCGGGCTCTGCATTTTTCTGGGATTCTGATATAGCATTGGTTTCAGCATTTTTACAACTTGTAATGCCGATTAGAAGTATTAATGGAATGAAATAGTATAAAATACGATTCATGATTTAGATTTTAATAAGTTAAATAGTTTATGGCAATAATGGTCTGATTGTATTCATTAAGGCTATTTAAATAATCCAGTTTAATTTGATAGGCATTTTCAAGACTGAGGATATACTGGAAATAGTTTATTTCTCCGTTTTTAAAACTAACGGTAGCCGTTTTCAAAATTTCATCCGATAGGGATGTTCCTTCTTCTTCATAATATTTTAGCGCTTTTTCCTGCTTAATTAATTCAGCATTAAGGGATAAATATTGAAATTTCAATTGTACTTCATACTCCTTGGATTCCTCTATAGCAATTTCACGGGCAATGGAAGAAGCCTTGATTTTGGAAGATTGACCAAAAAACAACAATGGAATTTTAAGCCCCAGATAGTATCCGGATAAATTTTCATTTAAAGTGCTGTTTGATCCCTGAAAATAACTCAAACTCAGATCGGGCAACAGAAGTTGCTTTTCATAGTTACGTTGATTATCAAAGAGATTTACTCTTTTTGAATAATATTCCAGTTCTATGCTATTTTCCAAACCCTTAAAACTCAATTCAACTTTCTTTTGAGAAGCCAATCCAATATTTATATGGTCTTCTGCCTGAACTACTTTAATCAAATTGCCATAGGCCAATGCAACATCCTGCGCAGCCTCCTCCAATTTAATTTGTATTTGTTTTTGTCTTGACTGCGTGGTTATTTTTTCCAGATAATTGGTTTCCCCAAGTTCAAATCGGCGCTGCGCTATGGATGCAAAATTCCGAAACAGACTATCAATTTGTTTGTAAATAAACTCTTTCTCTTTCGCATATTGATATTCATAAAATTTTGATGTCACCTCTTTTATTAAAATTTTCTTTTGAATTTCATAGGCGCTGGATTCCAGATCGTAACCAGCCCTGTTTACCTTTTTTTTCGAGAAATATACAGTTGGAAAAAGGAAGTCCTGCTCTACTCCGAATACGCTTATGGGTTCCCCATTGACTGCAATGTTATTTTGGTCATACTCGTAGTAGATTCTCGTCTTGTCAAAGCTAAAGGCATTAGATATCATCGCATCAGACTTGTTAACTTTTAAGGAATCTGCTCTTAAGCCTGCATTGTTCTCCAGGGCAATTTCTACTAACCCATCTAAGGTTAAACCACTTTCCTGGGCATTTAACACCGGTGTAAAAAGGGTTATTATGATAAGAAGAGAAAAGGCCTTATTCTTTTTTAGAAGACTTTTAAATACCGGTTTTCCCGGTTTATTGAAGATACTGTATAAAACGGGCAGCACAATAAGTGTCAAAAGGGTTGCACTTACCAGGCCACCTATTACAACTGTTGCCAGAGGACGCTGAACTTCCGCTCCAACATTTGTAGATATGGCCATTGGTAAAAATCCTAATGCGGCTGCAGATGCAGTCAGTAATACCGCCCTGAGCCTATCTTTTGTGCCCTGAATAATTAGTGCTTCCATACTTCCGAATTTTTCTATTTTAAGTTCTTTAAAATGTTCAATTAAAACTATACCGTTTAGAACAGCAATACCAAAAAGGGCAATAAACCCTACTCCTGCGGAAATACTAAAGGGTAAATCTCTTAACCATAATAATAAAACTCCTCCAACGGAAGCCAGTGGAATTGCAGTGAAAATCAACAGTGTTTCTTTAAATGATTTAAAAGCGAGAAATAGCATTACAAAAATTAATACTAAAGCAATTGGGACTGCGACCAATAATCTGGATCGTGCACTTTGGAGATTTTCAAATTGTCCGCCATAGCTTATACTATATCCTACAGGCAGTGTTACATTATCATTTATTATTTTTTGGATATCATCAACTACAGATTGCAAATCGCGGTTACGAACGTTTATCCCAACCACTATCCTTCTTTTAGTGTCATCTCTTGATATTTTAGCAGCTCCTTTTTGGTAGGAAATATCAGCCAGTTCACTCAAGGGTATTTTGCCATTGTCGGGAATATCGACATAAAGATTTTTAAGGTTGTCAATATCTTGTCTGTTTTCATTTGTAAGGCGGACCACCAAATCAAAGCGCTTCTCACCTTCGTAAATGCTCCCTACCTTTTTTCCGGCAAAACCCATGGCAACCATATCATTAAGTTCTTTGATATTCAGGTTATAGCGGGCAATTTTTTCACGTTTGTAATTGACATTCATTTGAGGCAGGCCAACTATTTTCTCAACGGTTATGTCTGCAGCCCCTTCGACATTTTCAATTAATGATTTTATTTCATTACCCTTTTTGCTCAGGACTTCTAAATCCTCACCAAATATTTTGATCGCAATATCCGCCTTTACACCTGTTATCAATTCATTAAACCTCATTTCAATAGGCTGGGTAAATTCTACTTCTATTCCAGGAAGAATTGAGAGTGCCTCTTTGAATTTATTGGCCAATTCATCCTTGGTTTTGGCGGATACCCAATCTTTTTTCGACTTTAAAATTATTATAACATCACTTTCTTCCATAGACATAGGGTCCGTAGGTACTTCTGCCGCTCCAATCCTGGTTACTACCTGCTTTACTTCCGGAAAATTATCCATTAGAATTTGCTCTATCCTGGTCGTTGTTTCTACCGTTTTGGTCAATGATGTCCCGGTTTTTAAAACAGGCTGGATTACAAAGTCCCCTTCATCCAAAGTGGGGACAAATTCACCACCAAGGGATATAAAGAGCGGTATGGTTAAAGCCAGGACAAGCCCTGCAAGGCTTAACACCAATCGTTTTCGTTTAAAGCCCCATTGAATTGCGGGATCAAAAGATTTATTGATCCATCGCATCAGTTGAACTGAAATATTCCTTTTTGAAGCATTAGATGGCTTCAGGAATAAAGATGCCATAACCGGAACATAGGTAAAACACAAGATCATGGCACCTATCAGCGCAAAACTAAAAGTTAGGGCCATGGGCCGAAACATTTTACCTTCAACGCCACTGAGGGATAAAATAGGGATGAAGACAATCAGGATGATCAATTGGCCAAAAATCGCCGAATTCATCATTTTTGATGCGCCCTGATAGGTTATTTTGTCTTTGAATTTTACCTGATCGGCCTTAGACAAGGTATTTATTTCATCTCTTTTACCCGTAATTTGAAATGCAATGAACTCTACAATAATTACTGCGCCATCTATTATGATTCCAAAATCGATTGCACCCAGGCTCATCAAATTGGCATCCACTTTAAACAAATACATCAATGAGAGGGCAAAAAGCAAACTAAGGGGAATAACAGAAGCAACGACCAGCCCGGACCTTAAATTCCCGAGGAGCAGGACAACGACAAAGATCACAATCAGGCATCCAAAAATCAGATTTTCTGTAACTGTAAATGTTGTTTTTCCTATTAGTTCACTCCTATCCAGAAAGGCATTAATCACTACACCCTCCGGCAAATTATTTGAGATTGAAGACACCCGGTCTTTTACGGCATCAATCACCTCTTTGGAATTGGCATTTTTCAGCATCATAACCTGTCCCAGCACCTTTTCACCTTCACCATTAGCGGTGATGGCTCCAAAACGTGTTGCGCTGCCAAACCCAACTTGAGCCACGTCCTTTATATAAACTGGGATTGAATTCTCTTTTTTAACGACAATGTTTTTGATGTCCTCCAAAGAAGAAACCAGGCCTTCGCCACGAATAAAGTAGGCCTGATTTACTTTTTCAATATACCCCCCGCCGGTAACACTATTATTTAATTCCAGGGCATTTATCACCTCCTTAGCCGTGACTTTCATTGCATTTAGTTTTTCTGTACTAATTGCAACTTCATACTGTTTTAAAAAGCCTCCCCAGGTGTTGACTTCAACAACCCCTGGAATCCCTGAGAGCTGTCTTTTAACGAGCCAGTCTTGTATTGTTCTCAGGTCTGTTGTTGAGTATTTGCCCTCATAACCGGGTTTCACATCCAGGATGTATTGATAGATTTCGCCTAATCCTGTAGTGATGGGGCCCATTTCGGGCGAACCAAAACCTTCAGGAATTTTTTCCGAGGCCGACTTAATCTTTTCAGCGATCAATTGCCGCGGCAGGTAAGTGCCCATATCATCATTAAAGACAATAGTAACTACTGAAAGGCCAAATTTAGAAATGGACCTTATTTCCTGAACACCCGGTAAATTGGCCATTTCAAGCTCAACCGGATAAGTTATAAACTGCTCCATATCCTGGGTAGACAGACTCCTTGAGGTAGTGATGACCTGTACCTGATTATTTGTAACATCAGGCACGGCCCCGATAGATAACCGAAGGAGGGAATAGAGGCCAAAACCAACTATAAACAGTGTGAAAAATAGAATAACAAACTTCTTGTTAATACTGAATTCTATAATACGAGATAACATAATCCATAGAATAATGATTGATAATCATGCATAATAAAAAAGGGATATTATGCCTTTGTAAAAAATAAGCCAAGATAATTTATAATGTGCGGGGAGGTTGGAAAAGGCCTTCTTTCTCGCAATTAGAATAGGAATCCTGATAAAAGAAATTTGCTGTTGGAGTTAGCAAATCGTCAGCGGGTCTGAGTTGATATGCCTGCAGATCCCTTATTACAAAAGCAGAAAGCACCGTCATATGGGATTGGTGTTGAAATGGCAATTCTTCATGATCTTGTTTTTCTTCCTGATGCTTTTTATTGTGATCGGCCTGAAGCTCTCCATAGTGCTTCGAGATAAAGACAAACAGGTTATCGCCGTATTTCTCAGAATGAAATTTTGCGTGTTCTATAAATTCACTAAGATCAACAAGGTCGCTGATACAAATGTTAAAGCTTTGTATCAGAATCAGGAAAGAAGCTGCTATAGAAACAAATTTTACCATCATAATCCTTAGTAAATATACGATAATCTGGAAAATTCTAATTAAACTTCTTCCTCTTCAACAATTTCATAGGGGATAGTATCAATTAAATAACTCAATGCTTCGATTCGTGCATCCGTTTTTTTGTCGGCATCAATAATTACCCATGGAGAATTTTTCAAATCTGTGTGCTCAAACATTTTTAGCTTAAAGGCGGTATATTCGTCCCACAGTTCCTGTGCTTTGCGGTCAACAGCGGTCATTTTCCACTTTTTTAAGGGATTGGATTTAATTTCCTTAAACCTGTTTGCCTGTTCTTCTTTGGTAATTGAAAAATAGAATTTTATTAAATAGGTGTCAGAATCCATGATCATTCGCTCAAAACCATTTACCTGTTTCATAAAATTCTGATATTGTTGTTTTGTACAAAAGCCGTTAACGGGTTCAACAACAGCCCGGTTATACCAACTTCGGTCGAAAAAGACCATTTCACCCGGTTTTGGAAGCTTATTAACATAACGTTGAAAATACCATTGCCCGCTTTCTTCAATCGTTGGTTTCGGCAGGGCAACAATCCTGTACTGTCTGGGATTTATATAGGCAGTGATTCTTCGTATAGCCCCTCCTTTTCCTGCTGCATCGCGCCCTTCAAAAATCACAACTATTTTCTTGTTCTTAGCTATGACCCAATTTTGCAGTTTTATCAGCTCTGTTTGAAGCTCTTTTATTTTCAATTCATGCCTTGATGAGCGCAAGGCCTTCTCAATGTTAGTCTTTTTATCAGACAACAGACTTTTTAATCCTAATGGAGTGTTTAGCAAAGAAATATCCTCTTCACTGAGCTGCATCTGTTTTGTATCCCCGGTAGTCATCTTTTATATATCAATTTGTTCAATATGCCTGTAATATCTCAGAACGATATTGGGATCAGGTAATATGCTTGTTTTATGCTTTGTTTTTTTCGTATAATCAAACCTGGAAAGCACATAGCGAATACTCTCCAGGCGGGCAGTTTTTTTACTATTGGCCTTAACAATTATCCAGGGGCTAAAGGTGGTGTGCGTTTTGGAAAACATCTGTTCTTTATAAAAGCTGTATTTATCCCATAAGGCCTGCCCCTTTTTATCTACCGGGCTGAATTTCCATTTTTTCAACGGATTTAATAACCGGCTTTCTATTCGCTTTTTTTGTTCTTTTTTAGAAATGGAAAACCAAAACTTTATAAGTTGAACCCCATCTTCGTAGAGCATATGTTCAAACCCCGGAACCTGAACCATAAATTGTTTATAATCATTTTTATTACAAAAGCCCATCACAGGTTCAACCACAGCCCGGTTGTACCAGCTTCTGTCAAAAAAAACAATTTCTCCCGGATTTGGCAGTTCTTTTATATATCTCCTGAAATACCATTGACCTGTTTCCACGTCAGTAGGTTTAGAAAGTGCAACAACCCGCATTGATCTTGGGTTCAGGTGTTCCGTAAAACGTTTTATAGCTCCACCTTTGCCTGCCGCATCCCTGCCTTCAAAAATTATAGCTACCCTCAGTTTT
Source organism: Eudoraea adriatica DSM 19308 (assembly GCF_000382125.1). GTDB lineage: Bacteria > Bacteroidota > Bacteroidia > Flavobacteriales > Flavobacteriaceae > Eudoraea > Eudoraea adriatica. Next base: position 51,075 of record NZ_KB907553.1, on the reverse strand, counting down.
TTTTTAATTACCCAACGCTGCAAGTTTACCAGTTCTATCTGCAAAAGTTTAAGTTCTTCTTCATATCGGAGTCTGTTAAGTACCCTGGAAATGTCCATTTCCTTTTCATTGGCAATGGCAATCAGGTCTTTTCTCTTTTTAGCTTTTAGAAGATCTTCAGGTAAAAACATTTAGCTTTTGTATATAGGTAATAGGATCAATATAAAAATATGAATTATTGATTGTTCCTAAAATTTGGTCGTAACTATAAAGATACTAATTTTGACCTACATTTTTATGACACCCGGCTGTGTTTTTCCTGCAGTTGAATTCTAAAACAGCGCGAGGCATTTATTTTGCTCCGCGTATTAGTAACATTTGATTTTTAAGTCAATTACAAATTATCCATAATGATTCACAGAAAATTATTTTACGCACTTATTTTATTCTTAATAGGATATCAGGGCTATTCACAAAAACAAAAGTTTAGTTATTTGGATGTATTTAATCTGGAATATGTCTCGGAACCACAAATAGCACCAGATGGTTCCCGGATAGTTTATAGGCGAATGGGTTTTGACATTATGAAGGACAAAGCCGATGGAAATCTTTGGATAATTAATTCTGATGGCACGGGGCACCAAAAGCTTACGTCCAGGGAGGCGAGTGAACAGAGTCCCCAATGGTCTCCAGTCGGAGATAGAATTGCATTTATAAGCACAACAACAGAAGGTTCTGAGATTTATATGTATTGGCTGGGCAGCGGCAAACTGGCAAAAATCAGCCAGCTTCCATTTAGTCCCGGTTCCTTAACCTGGTCACCCAAAGGAGACCAATTGGCATTTTCTATGAATGTTAAAAAAGAACCGCCTGTAATTGCTGAAATCCCGAAAAAACCTGAAGGGGCAAAATGGGCGGAGAAACCCAGGATTACAGATCGTCTATATCATGAAGCGGATGGTCGTGGTTATATTAAGCCGGGCTTCAATCACATATTTGTAATCCCGTCAGAGGGAGGGGCAATACGGCAAATCACTTCGGGCGATTACCACCACAGGGGACAACTTTCATGGTCAGCAAACGGGGAGAGAATTATTTTCTCGGGAAACAGAACGGAGAACTGGGAATATGATTTTCGTAATAGTGAAATCTACCAGGTAGAAGTGGCAACAGGGCGCATAGAAGCTCTGACTTCAGTAAAGGGCCCAGATACCAATCCTGCAGTTTCACCAAATGGCAGGTATATCGCTTATTTGGGATATCAGGATAAAGTACAAACGTATCAGATAGATCAACTACATATAATGAATTCAGACGGAACAGGGGCCAGGATTTTGTCTAAGGACCTTGACCGGAGTATTTCCCGAATGATTTGGGACGTAAATAATGCCGGACTCTATATTTCATATGATGATAAAGGAAACTCCAAAGTTGGATATATTTCCCTGGACGGGAAAATTTCGAAGCTGGCCGATGACCTGGGAGGTACTTCTGTTGGGCGGCCCTATGCCGGGGGATCCTTTAGTGTTTCCCGGAATGGGATAGTCGCTTATACACAAAGCAGGCCGGATTACCCGGCAGAACTTGCTGTAATGAGCTCTAAGACTGAAAAAACAACTAAGATTACCGCTCTTAACAAGGCATTATTTGATTACAGGACTTTGGGTAAGGTACAGGAAATCTGGTACAAATCGTCCGTAGACCAAAGGGACCTTCAGGGCTGGGTAGTTTACCCGCCAGATTATGACAAGAATAAAAAGTATCCATTTTTGGTAGAAAATCACGGAGGGCCGGTTCTTAACTATGGCGACAGGTTTTCTGCTGAAATGCAACTATATGCAGCAGCAGGGTATGTAGTTTTTTATCCCAACGCAAGAGGGAGTACAAGTTATGGGGAAGAGTTTGGGAACCTTTTATATAACAATTATCCCGGTGACGATTATAATGATGTTATGGACGGCGTTGATCATTGTATAAAAACAGGAATTGCCCATGAAGATGAACTTTATGTTACAGGAGGAAGTGCCGGGGGTATTATGACAGCATGGATAATTGGTAAAAACAACAGATTTAAAGCTGCTGTAGTTGCAAAACCGGTGATGAACTGGATAAGCAAAACGCTTGTAGCAGATAATTACTTTGGCTATGCCAATTCCCGATATCCGGGTCAGCCCTGGGAAAATTTTGAAGGCTATTGGAAATTTTCTCCTTTGTCTCTCGTTGGTAATATAGAAACCCCAACAATGGTTATGGTAGGGATGGAAGATTTAAGAACACCTCCGAGTGAGGCTAAACAGCTTTATCATGCCTTAAAATTGAGGAAAATTGAAACAGTACTGGTCGAAATCCCAGGGGCAAGTCATGGCATTGCAAACAGACCAAGTAATTTAATTACAAAAATTGCCCATACCCTGGCCTGGTTTGAGAAATATCGTAAATAGAGTGAAAATGACTGAGCAATGAAAGGGAAGAAAAGACATTGGTTTTGGAACGTACTCATTATAATGACAGTGATTGTGAGTCTTCTGAGTTTTTTGGCACATTATAAAAATTGGATTTGGAAAAAGACCGATAGGATACAGATTTTATCCGGGATCTATTTTAAGGAGTTGCCATTCAATGCACTGAATGAAATATCTATGGTACCTAAAATTCCTTCTTTGGATCGCAAAAATGGATTTTCGGCCTGGGAGAAAGAAAAAGGGATTTTTAAAGATTCCCTGAACGAAGAAAAACCGGTTTATATTTATGTAGACAACCTGGAAGATCAGAAGATCAGATTAACCTACAATGATTCGCTTTTACTTTTTATCAATTTATCTGATTCTCTTAAAACAAAAGAGTTATATCTTTACCTCGAAGAAAAAATAGCTACACAACAAACACAATTAAATCAGTAAAAAGGAGTTACCTACTTCAAAACCTATAGTTTATACAAATGAAATTTCTATTCCTGAATCTTCTGCTTCTGCCTTTAATGGTGTTTTCCCAAAATAAACTTTCTGTAGACGTTACAGGTGTCAAAAGCGATAAGGGGAGTGTGCTTGTTGCAGTTTACGACAGTTCTGATAGTTTCCTGGATTCGGATAAAATGTTTTCCGGAGGCAGCAGTAAAGCGCAATTAGGCAGCACATGGGTAATAATTGATGATTTACCTGACGGGGAGTATGCACTTGCAATTTTTCATGATGAAAACGGGGATGATGAATTAGATACCAACTGGATAGGAATTCCAAAAGAACCCATTTGTTTTTCCATTGGTAAGATGAAAACATTTGGCCCACCCAAATATCATGAATGCGCTTTTAAAGTTGAAGGGGACAAGGAAATCCGGGTTTCCCTTTAAACAGAATTGCAGCTCAGCACCTATCATTCCATTTTACTACAATTAAATTCCGATGTACAAACCCCTAGGTCTAAAGTGACTGGACCCGCAAGAGGAATTCAAAAATCAGCTCAGTTTTACTACAAGTAAATTTAAAATTATGTTAATTTCTTTTTTGAAACGAATGTTTCAGATATATTTGTTAAAAATTAAAGGGAAATGCCGCGTTCGGAAGAATTTAACAGGGAGCATGCAGTACGACAGGCCATGAATGTGTTTTGGGAAAAGGGCTATAATGGAACCTCAATGCAGGATCTGGTAGACGCAACAGGTCTTAACAGGTCCAGCATTTATAATTCCTTTGGCTCCAAACATGAATTGTACAAGACTACCTTGGAGTTTTATCAAAAAGAGAGTGGAGGTTTATTTCATAAAGCCCTATTAAATGCAAAGAATCCTCTAGGGGCTATCCGCCTGGTATTTGAATCTTTTTTACCTGAAATACTAAGTGAAGGAGGCGACAGGGGGTGTTATGCCATGAACTGTAAATCTGAACTGGGAAACCGGGAAGGGGATATAAGGAAATGGCTTTTGGCTAACCAGGAAAACACACTGAATGTTTTTAGCGGGCTAATTAAAGAAGGGCAGGAGCAAGGCATCATCAATACTAAGGAAGATAGCAAAACATATGCGTATTATATTTTCAATGCCTTTCAGGGGTTTAGAATGACAGGTATTTTGATAAAAGACAGAACAGTTTTACAAAGAATAATTAATAATACACTTAAAGTAATTTCATAAATTTTTTTAATCATAATTGGAATGAACATTCCAGAATAAACATTAAATCATGAATAAATTTAAAGACAAAGTAGTAGTAATATCCGGTGGAAATTCCGGAATAGGTTTGGAAACAGTAAAACGTTTTTTGGAGGAAGGTGCCAAAGTAGTATTTTCGGGAAGAAGACAGGAAGCCTTAAATGAGGTTTCGGAATCTTTAACGGGTGACTTCAAGGCGGTTTTAGCCGATCAATCTAAATTGGAAGACAATAAAAGGCTGATCGAGGAAGCGGTCAATGCTTATGGAAATATTGATGTGCTTTTTGTAAATGCAGGGGTGGCTTATTTTACACCGGCCGATTCAATTGATGAATCACATTTTGATTCACAATTTGATATTAACATTAAAGGTCCGGCATTTCTTGTAAAAAATGCCATTCCTAATTTGAATGATGGAGGCGCTATAATCTTTAATACCTCCATAGTTCACTTAAAAGGTTTTGAAGGCGCAGCGGTCTATAGTGCAACCAAAGGAGCACTGAGGGCATACGCAAGGGTATTAACTACAGAATTAGCGCCTCGTCATATACGGGTAAACTCTATAGCTCCCGGACCCATTGCTACGCCAATTTATAATAAAATGGGTATGCCCGAGGAAGCTGTTTCCCGGATGGGACAGGGGTTTGCCGCTTCAAATCCTTTAAAGCGTTTTGGCGAATCTCAGGAAATAGCCAATGCTGCATTATTCCTGGCTTCCAATGATGCCAGCTATGTAAATGGAATAGAGTTGGCAGTTGATGGAGGTATGAGCCAGATCTAGCGTTCATACTTAAAAAACTAACCCATCAGAATTATTCTGATGGGTTTTTTTGTTATAAGTTGAGGTATTCGCTCGCTATCCGTATATTTAAAAATATTATGGAGACTATACTGCTTGTTCAATTACTTGGCGCATTATATGGGTTGCTTGCCGTCTTATTTGGTGCATTTGGTGCCCATAGGTTAAAGAATTCGTTGTCGGAGGCGCAGCTAAAAAGCTTTGATACGGGTGTAAAGTATCAGATGTACCACGCTATTTTATTGTTGATATTGGGATTTAACCTGGGTTTTACGACGGCTATGGAGAAAAGTATTGCCTACTGTATTATATTGGGTACTTTTCTGTTTTCTTTTAGCATTTATGGCCTTTCCATTGGGTCTCCCAAAGGAAAATCCTTAAAATTTCTGGGGCCGATTACTCCTATAGGGGGCTTGCTTTTGATAATAGGATGGGGGCTGCTGTTCTATTCTTTTATTGCCAATATGGTATAAACTCAATGGCATCCGCAATTGCCCTCTTCACATCCACTTTTATTAACTTTTTTGGAAGGAAACAGACCCTTGGGAAGCACATACTTTTTGGCTAAGTAGAAGATGGCTATAGCTAAAGTCAGATAAACCAGTATGGGTTGTAGTATGCTCATTTTATTTCAAAACCTGATATGCAATTAAAGCTACAATATAAGCAAAAACACTCATTATTACCAATTGTGCCATGGGCCATCGCCAGCTATTGGTCTCACGTTTTACAATTGCAAGCGTACTCATGCACTGCATGGCAAAGGCATAAAAAAGGAGTAGCGAAATACCTGAGGCCAGATTAAATAATGGCTTTTTGGAAACTGGATTTATTTCAGAGGCCATCCTGTGTTTAATGGTATCTTCCTCATCATTTCCAACACTGTAGATAGTTGCCAAAGTTCCGACAAAAACCTCACGTGCCGCAAAGGAAGTCAGTACGGCAATCCCGATCTTCCAGTCGTACCCTAAGGGCGCTACCGCCGGTTCAATCGCTTTGCCAAGATACCCAATATATGAATTTTCAAGTTTAAAACCGGCAATTTCCTGCTTACGGGCTTTCTCAAAAAGAGTGAGTTCTCTTTGTTTTAAAGAATCCTTTAGAGTGGCAGTATTTAATTGGTCTAAACTATCCTTTAAATAGGTTTCATATTCATTCAATTCATTTTTAATACTTGTAGTATTGTACCCGGTTAAACCTTCAGTTTCAATTCTTTCACTAATTATTTTGTCGGCATTTTTAAAGTTGGAGGAGTAGCCATTGGAACCTAAAAACCACAAAACAATGGAAATTGCGAGGATAATTTTACCGGCACCATAAACAAAGCTTTTAGTTTTCTCAACAACCGTATAAGCAACATTTTTGAGAAGGGGGAACTTATAGCTTGGCATTTCCACCATAAAAAATGACCTGCTTTTTATTTTCAGGACTTTGTTCAAAATCATTGCAGATCCAATTGCAGCCCCAAAGCCAATTAAATACAATAAGGTAAGTGTAAGTGCCTGGTAACTCAGCCCTATAATTCTTCCCTCCGGAATAACAAGGGCTATGATGATGAGGTAAACCGGAAGTCGTGCAGAACAGGTGACAAAAGGAGTTACTAAAATAGTGATTAATCGTTCTTTCCAGTTTTCAATATTACGGGTTGCCATTACCGCCGGTATGGCACAGGCGGTTCCTGAAATTAAGGGAACCACACTTTTACCACTGAGTCCGAACGGTCTCATAATACGATCCATTAAAAAGACCACCCTGCTCATATATCCGGACTCCTCAAGGAGTGCAATAAATAAAAACAAGAAGGCAATCTGAGGAATGAATATGACAATCCCACCGATTCCTGCCAGGATGCCTTCGGCTATAAGATTGGTAAATACTCCGGGCGGCAGTGTAGCCTTTATCCAATTGCTTGCCGCGGCAAACTGCTCGTCAATAAAATCCATTGGATAGCTGCTCCAGTCGTAGATAGCCTGAAAAATGGTTAACAAAATAACCAGGAAAATCAGGTAACCGAATACCTTATGCGTTAGAACCTTATCTACGGTAGCTCGGAATCCTTTTGCAGCATTCCTGTCTACTTTATACGTTTCTTTTAAAACCCCGTTTATAAATTGATAGCGCAGGATGGTTTCCTTCTGCTGCAACCTTTTAAGTTCTGCCTTGGTCTTTGTGGCAAATGAGGAGGTATCTTTTACTTCTTTTTTCTCAATAGGCATAAAATTTACATCCTGCGTAATTACGAGCCACAATTTGTAAAGATCTTCATTGGGGAATGTCTGCCGCAACCTCTCAAAGTATTCCGGTGCTATTACAGTGGTGTCTACATTTGGTCTTACAGATAAATTTTTATAGTCCGCAATTAATTCACGTATTCGCTCTATCCCGGTACCCTTTCTTGTGCTGACTAAAGCTATTTTGGTATTTAATTTTTCTTCCAAGAGGGATATATCCAGAGTAATTCCCTTTTTAGGCATCCTGTCCGACATATTGATGACCAGAATTGTCGGGATTTTTAAGTCTTTTATTTGGGTAAAAACGAAGAGATTTCTCTTTAAATTTTCAACATCACTGATTACAACAGCCACGTCCGGGAAATCCTTATCGTTCTTGTTAAGTAGCAGTTCTACGACCACACTTTCATCCAGTGATGTTGTATTTAGGCTATACGTGCCCGGGAGGTCCAGAATATGAGCTTTAACACCTCTGGGTAACTTACAGATACCTTCCTTCTTTTCAACAGTTATTCCGGGGTAATTCCCGACCTTTTGCTTCAGACCGGTTAACTGATTGAAAACAGAAGTCTTTCCTGTATTTGGGTTGCCAATAAGTGCTACATTAATATTTTTACTCATAATGTGGCTTTATCTTCAATAAGATCCAACTCTATTTGAAGTGCGACGGATCTTCTGATAGCAATATGAGAACCATTGACATTTATGTATAGCGGATCCTTTAAAGGGGCTATTTGAATCAATTCTAATTCGTTGCCGGGGAGGCATCCTAATTCCAATAATTTTATAGGCAGCATCCCTTTGGTGAATTCTTTGATAATTCCCCTTTCACCTCGCTTTAAATGTGCAACGGTTGTAACCAATTTTTATTTAGATTGATTTTAAGTAAGGACAAAAATAATAGAAAAAGATGAGGTATCCGGGCAAATTTTGAAAAAAGAAAAATAGGAATGTTCTTATAATAAGAAGATTGGTATTAGAAGAAAATGATTCCTCAATTGACGTAGGATAATTTTAATACCTCCAGGTCCTGCAGTAATTTATCCATATCCTCTTTGCTGGTCCCGTCGTAAGTGCCCCTTATCCTGCGTTCTTTATCAATTAAAATAAAGTTCTCGGTATGAATCATATCAAAGGGCCCGCCGTCTCCATCATCTTTTACTGCCAGATAGGATTTTCTGGCCAGTTCGTAAATATGTTTTTTATTTCCGGTAACTAAATTCCACTTTTTATCTATCACCCCTTTTTCCAAAGCGTATTTTTTGAGCTGTGCAACGGAATCTATATCTGGTGTAACGGAATGCGATAACAACAATACATCCTCATCATTTAATATCCGGGATTGAAGGAAGGCCATATTTTCTGTCATTACAGGGCATATGGTTGGGCAGGTAGTAAAGAAAAAATCGGCAACATAAATTTTATCCCTGTAGAAATCCTGGGTAATAGTCTCACCATTTTGGTTGGTCAGTGAAAAATCGGCAATAGTATGGTATTTTTTTACATGGACCAGTGTGCTATCTACCAATTCTGAATTAAAATCAGCCGGTTGATAAACAGGAAGTACCTTTTTGGGTTGCAGTGCATTGTAAAACAAATAAATGATTACCATGGAAAGCAAAAGGAGTACAATTCCAAAAAATTTAAATTTACTAAAGAAAGAAAGCATTCACCGTTTTTTGTAAAGGTACAGCAGCAAATCATAGCATTCAAAAACTTTGATGTGGGTTTGCTGCTAAAACTTTCTTAAATATCTGCCCGCGAACATACTTTCTTTTTATAAGACCTCGTAAAAGTGTACTTTTGTGCGCTTTACTTATAAATTCTTTAGATGAGTCCTATACTAATAAAGACCATACAGTTTTTCCTGAGTCTTTCACTTTTAATTGTCCTGCATGAACTGGGACATTTTATCCCGGCCAAATTATTTAAGACAAGGGTGGAGAAGTTTTATCTTTTTTTTGATATTAAATTTTCCCTTTTTAAGAAAAAGATAGGCGAAACCGTATACGGAATAGGGTGGTTACCACTTGGAGGTTATGTAAAAATAGCCGGCATGATTGACGAGAGCATGGATACGGCCCAAATGGCCGAAGAACCCAAGCCCTGGGAGTTCAGGTCAAAACCGGCCTGGCAGAGATTGATTATTATGTTGGGTGGGGTTACCGTAAACTTTATTCTTGCGGTTATTATTTACATAGGGATGGCCTATTCATATGGTGACCAGTATATCCCCATGGATAGCCTAAGAGATGGCATTTGGGTTACGGAAAAAAATATTGGTGATGAATTGGGGGTACAAACCGGAGATCAGATTGTGGCCATTGATGGGGAAGAAGTTGAAAATTTTGATAGTTTATTGGGAGAAATAATAAATGGCAATACCATTACCATTTTAAGGGATGGGAATACCATTGAAAAGGAGATCCCTGTAGATTTTATAGCCACCTTACTGGAGGACGAAGATAAAATTCGATTTATAAGCCCCAGGCTTCCTTTTATTGTAGGGAAGATACCCGAAGAATCTGCAAACAAAGATTCCGGTTTGCAGGTAAAGGATCAGATCATTGCAATTGGCGATCAGAGCATTACCTATTTTGATGAAGCCAAATCCGTTATTGAGAAGTACACCAGCCGGGAGGTAGATCTCAGGGTCCGCAGGGATGGGCGCGAAGAACAAATTCCTGTTGTAATTAGTGATTCAGCTACCATTGGCATCAGGATGGGCGCCCTTAGTTTTGATGAGATGGAAGAAATGGGTTTTCTGAGGCTGGAGACGAGGAAATATACTTTCTCGGAATCCATCCCTGCCGGAATCGATAAAGGGGTTACCACGCTTGTAAGCTACATGAAACAGCTTAAGAAAATATTTAATCCCGAAACCGGGGCTTATAAGGGTGTAGGTGGTTTTGCCGCTATAGGGGGTATGTTTCCTGACACCTGGAACTGGCCTGCATTTTGGTCAACTACGGCATTGATTTCGATTATTTTGGCTTTTATGAATATATTGCCAATCCCTGCTTTAGACGGGGGCCATGTTACTTTTTTGTTGTATGAGATGGTAACGGGCAGAAAGCCAAGTGATAAGTTTTTGGAATACGCCCAGATGATCGGATTCTTCCTTTTAATTGCCCTGTTGTTATTTGCAAACGGCAACGATATTTATAAATGGCTAACTAAGTAGAAAACCGTTTTTTTTTGTTGGGGTATTTGAAAGAAACTATTATATTTGCACCCGCCTTTGCGACATTAAAATGTGGCTATGGCGGACAAAGCCCAAAAAACAGTGAAATATTCCTCCTTAGCTCAGTTGGTTAGAGCATCTGACTGTTAATCAGAGGGTCCTTGGTTCGAGCCCAAGAGGGGGAGCTAATAAAAAAGGAAGTTACGAAAGTAACTTCCTTTTTTTATGTCCTTTTGTGTGCGACTTGTGGTGCGACCAATCTCATATTTGTACATCTTCAATATTTTTACATTATTATTCTGAAACCGCCATTACACGGGGGTTTACAACACTTCTACATAGGTTTCATCATCTATGTCTATAACTCCATTGTATTATTTATCGTTTTGGTATGCTTTTGGGGATAGATAGGATGGATGATATTTTACAGAAATACAATTACCTGTTATAACATTTACAACGGATTTAGTGTTTTCAGGTTATATATATAAAGCAATTAAAGTATCAACGAAGAGAAGAAGTCACAGGTTACTGTGCACCTGCCTAGAGGGTCGGAAGATAGTTATAGGCATAGACGTAGGGTTGATAGCCGTGGGATTGAAATAATATCCAGACATAACGGTGAAATTGTCCCCTACATTCTCGAAAAATTGCCATAATATAAAAGTTGTGGGAAAAACCAAGGGGACTACCCAGGTAGTATATGGAGGTTTTTTGTAGGTGTAGAGTCGTAAAGACTTGACGTACGGCACACTGGAAGTTTATGGTTTAAATAGGACTCTATAAGTAAGTAACGAAGTGAGTCTCCAAGGCAGTAAGAAATTGGTGCGCTTAGGGGAAAACTATAGCTATTCCGCTGGACGCCTTTGTGGGCGTCTGCGCTAATAAATTTGTTTAGTACTTCCCGTTCGTTATAGCATCTTGGTTCTTGATTTGTTTAAAAACAAATGCTGCGAACTCGGATGCTAATCCACTCACTAAAGAGCGGTCTATTAAGTATTAATTAAAACATCTTTATTGAATTATTTATTCAGACAAGCTGTAGAAGATGAAGCGAAGTCCACAAAGACGTAGCGACATCTTCATTATTATGCCCCACGTTTTTAGCCTTTTATTAGTGTGGGGCGATTTAACCAAATCGCAACAAGATGCAAGATAAAAACATGAGAAAAGCATGAGTAAAACAATTAACATTTTCTCGTATCTATCACATTATCAGAGTAGTTCATAGATGATAGCATAGACTAGAAAGATAACATCTTAATATAAATAAAATACATAAATAATGGATAAAAACAACAAAATTGATTACGTACGAATGACAGCTGGCAATGATAGAATATTAGACGTATTAAAATTCGCAAAAGATCAGGAAATAAAATGGCAGGAACTGGAAAAGCAAACGAAATTTGCGCAGGAACATTTAAATCTAAAGAATTGTTATTTAACAGATGTAGATGGTATAGTTTTCAATAGTACTGAGAATGAATTTTATATGCAATACACTTACGACACAACAAATAAACCAATGATAAGCAAGTTTATAGAGGTTAAATACGATGCTACATCTTACTTTCAGAAGATGGTTAAAAAGGAGATACCGCCAAGTTCACAGATACAAGCCTATTGTAGCCTGTTAGATGATGTGAATAAAGCCAGGTCGATTAATAATGAGCCTGAAGTAAAGCTATATATGATACTACAAACGCAAGGTGATTATCCATTGCACGTATTTGAAGTATATGATTTTCTTGAAATTGAGTTTGACTACATTCAAACGGTATCAGACGAAGAAGAATACAAGTAACTTTTTGAGCCTAAATAATAATAAACTTTCATATATTTAAACGTAGTGGAATATGTAATATCTTCCTTTCGTTCCTTAACTATCTAAAAACGGATAAATATGAAAGTAACAGCAATATTATCCTTCCTTATGCTCCTGGTAAGCTGTAGGGAGGAAATTAAGACAACAGTAATAACTATAGATAGAAGAGATATATTAGAGATTAGGATAGCTGACCTAGAAAGAGAGAAAGTTCGTTTACTTAAATCTTCCAATGAAGAGGATCATATCATCATTAACCTGAATGCTCATATAGATAGCCTTAAGGTACTACTTGCAGTTAAGGAACTCAATATAAAATGACAATGTTGCTATACTAAACCTCACGAAATGGCTAGGCTTAAACAGCATCTTGCATGAGCCTTGCCACCTTCTGAGCCGTACCTAAAGATACTTCAGCTAACTTAGCCGCTCTTCTAAGTGATTCTCCTGCCATTAGTTCTTTACGACAAATATCTATCTCTTTTTTATTAAAGAACTCTTCTATTGTTTCGGGTAAACGACCTCCATTTTCTTTATACGCACCACGCTCTTTAGCCTTTGCGATACCTTCCTGCCTACGTTCTCTAATCCTTGCTGACTCAAACTCAGCTAATGTAGCCATGATGCCGATTATCATCTTGGCAACTGGATTCTCTTTACCATCAACTAAGGTATGCAGTCCTTCTTTTCTGCTAATAACATTTACTCCTTTAGCAGTCATGGCCTGTATGGTTTGCATTATATCAAGAGTATTACGTCCTAGCCTATCTATAGAGTGTACAATCACCTCATCTACCTTACCAGATTCTATGTCCTTCCATAGCTTTTGTGCTTCAGGTCTATCTTTAAATGCAACCGAGCCACTAATCTTATCTTCATAAGCCTTAATACCTTCTTCTATTTGTCTGTCCGTTTTTTGACCAACAGAACTCACTCTAATGTATTGAACTGTTTGTTTCATCATTAAATTATTTTATCACATAAAGATAGTGTATATTTTGGACATTGTATCAATATACGGTGTTAAAGTTTAGTAAATATGCTCATAAAAGTGTAGGATTATATCGTATAGGTTCAAAATGAACATTTAACGTGATTTGAATTTTCTATACCTGTGTAAGCCACTTTGATGAAATCTAAAAAAATAAGATTGATACAACACCATACTACTGACTATAGAAGTTGTAAACTATTGTGTCATATTATAAATAAATATTGCTATATCTAAAATCTACGTACTGGAATAACACTTAATAATGTAGACCTATCATAATATCTTGTGCTACCTGCCTCGTAATGAGACATAGCTTTAGTTGTGTCATTAAAATCGGTACTTGAACTCCAAATGTAACCACGATCACGAATGTATCCAATTGAACCTGGAGTGCTGTAATTGTCCCATAAGAATTTAGATACAATTTCTAATTCATCATACGATGGAAGGAACCAATCGTTGTAAACACCAAGCACTAGGTTATTACAATATTCCGCAGCTGGTGCGCTTTCAGGGCTACCTGCGTATAAAGAAATAATCTGATTTGTATTAAATGCTCCATCCTTAAATATGTTGGAACGTAAATCAATAGGAGTATAATCTGTACTCCAAGCTAAGTTCGTGTAGCTATTATTTTGAGTTGCCACTAATCCATGATAACCCGTTTGATCAATATCAACTATAATTCCACCAAACATAATATCGCCTATTGAATATGTAACAGGAAGTGTAAAATAAACTTCCTTATTGAATGTGTTATAGGTATTAATTACGACCAGTCTAAATGTATATCCAGGTCCTTGAGTGAGATCATTAATATTGAAATTATAAGTAAGCGTATTTGGATCAAGTTCTATTGATGTTACACTTGTTTCTGGATTAAAATATTCTAGATAAACACGAGTAATATTTGTGTCGCTTGGAGAAGGAATAACCTCAGCATTTATTAACACTTCGTTGTCCCCTGATTTAGTAGCAGATATAGAAATTGTAGGTGTATCGTCCAAAGTTTTAAAGGAACTATAATCACCAGTAAAAGTTCCATACTGATTGGTTAGAATTACTCTGTATTGGTAATTAGTATTTGGCAATAGATTTATCAATGTAATATTTTGTACTTCTTGTGAATTATCTAATTGCTCGGAGTTTTCTAAATTATTATCGATGTCTACATATTCCAGTATAATTGATGAATTTGTTGTGTTAGGTTTAAAAGAAAAATTAAAGGAAAGATCAGCAAAATCTAATTGAGCATCGGCTGTTGAGGAAATAACGGGGCTTGCATCGTTTGTGGTAAACGAGGATATATTACTTTTAAAAGTGCCATACTCATTGGTGATAAAGGCTTGGAAGTAATACTTTGTTCCAGCAGATAAATCGTTTATAGTTCTATTTATTAAATCATCCCCACTATTGCTCGTGTACTTGAAATTTTCCAATGTGGATTCTGATTGAGACAGGTAAAACCCTTTTTCCTGAACAGCTATTGCACTTCCCTGAATTTGATTGTATGTTGAATTTAATTCAACGCCATCATAACTTAAACCCGTGTATTCAAGAGTATTGAAATTATAACCAGCTATTAATGTATTAAATTCTTGAACTAAGGAGTTGGTCGTAAGAAACTCATTTGTCACGAAAGCCTTGACATAATATGTTGTGCCAGGAGTTAAATTATCAAGATTTGCGGTAAATGTAAGACCATTTCTTGTTCCTAAATATTCTATTGGAGAAGTAAAAGCAGCATCTTCAGAAAGAATAATCCCAACACTTTGTGTAATGTCCTCCCCCTCATAATTATTACTGTATTCTACGCTGGCGTTAGCCTCTGTAAAAGATATATTTTCAATTATAAATGAATCTATAGACGAAGAGGGGTCATCTGTATTAAAATTGTTGAGATTGCCATAAATTTTTCCATATTCAGTTACTACAAATGGTCTATAATTGATTGTAGAGTTTGGTTCAAGATTTTCTTTGATTATTGAAATATAATTATCTTCTGTTGAATCGCTTATTTCATCACTACCGTTGATTTCAAAACCTTTAGAGGTTACAACAAACCCTGGACCATCTGAAAACCTATATCGGGTTTCAAATTCGGCTGTGCTTATTGATTTTGATACTGATCCATCATAAAATTCAATCTCCGAATTTAAAGTTGAGACTTGTTTTTGTGAACCGTAATATTCCCCAGAAACATTAGTATAGAAAGGCCTTATGTAATATGTTGTGCCAGTCTTTAAACCAGTTACATTTATTTGATAAGTAGTTCCAGAAAATTTTAATTGATTATCGTCAGCTGTAGGTAATGCTTCTTCTGAATATACCACACCTTGACTTATCACACTTGGATCGCAAGTAGGTGGAGTAATAGTTCCTGAAATTAAAAATGAAGTATAAGATATTTCCGAAATTTCTGAACTTGAAAAAGATGGATTATTAATACATTCTTCTTTTACTTCATCCTTAGAACAAGTTATAAGGAGAAAGAGTATAAGTGACAACCGAAAGTAGTTTTTCATGTTTGGCTATTTCTAAATTAAGGAGTACAATTAGTAAAGTTTGGTTTTGGAAGTATCCATTGTGGCGAACTATAACTAAAATGATAACAATTTGTTACATTGTTCACATTCCATCCACTAAGATTTTGATTGAATGGTGAAGCCTGAAACATTTCTGTCATATTATAAACATTACTCACGTCCCAAGAACTGATATCCTGGTTGAATTGTGCCCCATTAAACATACGATTCATATCTGTCACACTACTTACATCCCAAGAACTGATATCCTGGTTGAATGGTGATAATCGAAACATACCACTCATATTTGTAACATTACTCACGTCCCAAGAACTGATATCCTGGTTGAATTGTGCCCCATTAAACATACTATACATATCCGTAACATTACTCACATCCCAATTACTGACATCTTGATTGAAAGCAGAATAGTAAAACATACCACTCATATTTGTAACATTACTCACGTCCCAAGAACTGATGTCTTGATTGAAAGATGATCTCAAGAACATACTACCCATAT
Organism: Eudoraea adriatica DSM 19308; assembly: GCF_000382125.1. Classification (GTDB taxonomy): domain Bacteria; phylum Bacteroidota; class Bacteroidia; order Flavobacteriales; family Flavobacteriaceae; genus Eudoraea; species Eudoraea adriatica. The sequence goes on along the minus strand of NZ_KB907553.1, from coordinate 34,868 downwards.
TCGTAACATTACTCACATCCCATGAACTAATGTCTTGATTGAAAGGTGAATTCCCAGACGCTGAATTCCCAAACATATTACTCATATTCGTAACATTACTCACATCCCATGAACTAATGTCTTGATTGAAAGCAGAATTGTAAAACATTTGACTCATAGTAACAACATTGCTCACATCCCAAGAACCAATATCTTGATTGAATTGTGAATACCCAAACATACCACCCATATTCGTAACATTACTCACATCCCAATTACTGACATCTTGATTGAAAGCAGAATAGCTAAACATACTACCCATATTCGTAACATTACTCACGTCCCATGAACTAATGTCTTGATTGAGACCAGAAAAGTAAAACATAAGGCTCATATCCGTTATTTTACAGGTACAAACTTTTGTAACATCTTCGCTATTATTAATCATATCCTCTAACATGGTTCTGTCTACTATGGTATAAGTAATCCCATTTACATTTCCTGTATCGCCCACATTAGCCGAATCATAACATTTAATGGTTACTCCATTATCATCTAAATAAATAGGCGAAAGGGGACAACCATCAGCATCCACAGTTGCACCTGAAGGAGTTTCAGGACATAAATCAAGGTCATCCGTAACTCCATCACCGTCCGTATCCTTTTGCGAGTCACTACAACCATTCTGATCGGGGGACTCTCCTGAAGGAGTATTGGGACATTGATCCATATCGTTCATAATGCCATCTTCATCTGTGTCTTTCTGACTCTCCCCGCATCCATTGGAATCAACAGATTCTCCTGAAGGGGTATTTGGGCAAAGATCCAGGTCATCTGTAACTCCATCTTCATCGGTGTCAATTTGGCTAGTAGAACACCCATTGGCATCTACAGTTTCTCCTTGTAAAGTATCAGGGCAAAGGTCTGCATCATCTGAAACACCATCTTCGTCTGAATCTGTTTGTGATGTGGAACATCCTTGCGAATTGACCGTTTCTCCACTAGGCGTATTAGGACACTCGTCAAGGTCATCACTTACCCCATCCGCATCACTATCCTTCTGACTGTCTGAACAACCTTCTGCATCTGCTGTTTCACCATCTGGGGTTCCTGGACATTGGTCTATAGCGTTTGCTACACCATCCCCATCTGTATCTTCCTGTGAAGAAGAACAGCCTATGGAGTTTACACCTTGACCGTCTGGTGTATCAGGACATTGATCCAAAAGGTTATTAACGCCATCGCCATCATCATCCTTTTGACTCTCTGAGCATCCTTGTTCATCTATAGTTTCTCCTTCAGGTGTATCCGGGCATTGATCCAGATCATCGGTTAGGGTGTCCCCATCGCTGTCTACTTGTGTATCTGAACAACCTGATTCATCTACTGTTTCTCCTTCGGGAGTATTCTGACATTCATCCAAATCATCTGTAACGCCATCTGCATCGGTATCCTTTTGACTTGGAGAACAACCAAACTCATCAGCTGTTTCTCCTGCAGGCGTATCAGGGCATTGGTCTATATTATCAGGAATGGTATCTTCATCTGAATCGCTTTGAGAAGCTGAACAACCAAACTCATCTACCTCTTCTCCTTCTGGAGTTTCAACGCATTGGTCAAGATCATCACTTATACCATCGCCATCGGAATCCTTCTGACTATCGGAACAGCCTTCCTCATCGGCTGTTTCTCCTTCTGGTGTATCGGGACAAATGTCTGTAGTATCTTCCACGCCATCGCCATCTGCATCTTTATCACTACTGGAACAGCCACTGTCATCTACATCCTCTCCTGAAGGTGTATTGGGGCATTGGTCTAAACTATCAGTAACTCCATCATTATCGGCATCAGGCATTTCAAATACAGCAATGACCTCTTTGTCAGAGTTCATATTCATTTTTGCTGGATTGGTAGTTCCGCTGATACTACCGCTCCAATTCTTAAATTCATATCCTTTTGATGCGGTAGCAGTTATCGTCACCTCTTCTCCTGAAGTATAAGAGCCACTAGATGGACTTACACTTCCTCCTTCAGATGGACTAGCAGAAGTTGTTAATTCATATACTTTAATCTCCGTTTTAGAGCAAGCATCAATTAGGAAAAATAATAGTGATAAGAATACTACAGGTAATATTTTTTTCATCTCGAATAATTGAAGTTAAACAACAACCATCGCTTATTAAGTATAATAGATATGGAGAAAAAATATTTACGGGAATCCCCATAAAAACTAATTGCAATGATTTACTTGGGGAACTCTTAATAATCCGCTAACAATAGTACGCAGGAAGAGTTTATCGTACTATGATAAGTATCATGTTTTGAGTATTTTATGGTTAGGAATGTGGACGTGATATGAATTTGCTATACCCATGTAAGCCATTCTGTAGAAATCTAAAAAATGACTTTAAGCCTTCTAAAGTGATTTGAATGTTTATTGGCTTAGGCAACAGGTCTTGCGAAATCTACGATATCCATCGTAGGCACAAATAGCCTAATAGGATAAAGAAAAGCATAAGCGTCTTCAACCTTAAGAGCTATTGTAAAATTAGGGTATATTAGTGTTTAGATATTAAATTAGGAACAATTCTAAAAATGAAAATATACCAACATAATGAACTAGGTAATTGTGATTTAATAATAGACGCAATTTATGAAGGTGGCAACCGTGGAAATGTTACAGATGATCCAATCAATAAAATATTACCTGTGGGAAATCAAGGAGGTTTTAGATATGCAGGAAGTCTACAGAAGATAAAATATATTATCCTTTACACTTCAGGTGAAAATATCGATTGGCCAGATAAAATAGATAATGAAACTGGTGTGTTCCAGTATTATGGAGATAATAAAACGCCTGGTCACGAATTACATGATACGGCAAAGAATGGAAATATAATTCTCAAAAATCTATTTGAATCTCTTCACTCTCATGATAAACCAAGGGAAAATATTCCTCCTATTTTCATATTTAAAAAATATCCAACAAAAAGCAGTACTCGCTCAGTTCAATTCAAAGGATTATGTGTTCCAGGTACTACAAATAAAAACCAACTTGAAGATTTAGTAGCTATTTGGAAAACTTCTAATGATCTTAGGTTTCAAAATTATTCCGCCTTTTTTACAATTTTAAATATTTCAAAAGTTTCTAGGAGTTGGTTGAATGATCTAAACTCTGGAATAACATCGTCAAAAGACGCACCTATAGCATTTGTAAAATGGAAAAAAAATGGAAAATATGATGCTTTAATTTCTCAGAGAACAATAAGTATACGAACCATTGAACAACAATTACCAGAAAATCCAACCGAGTGGAAATTATTAGAATACTTATTTGAATATTTTTCAAGTGAACCAACCATTTTTGAATACCTAGCTGCAGAAATTTATAGGATGACTGATTCAAAAATAATTATTGATGAAGTAACGAGAGGAACAATTGATGGCGGAAGAGATGCCATTGGTCGAATAAAATTAGGCTTGAATGATGACCCAATATTTGCTGAGTTTGCAATAGAAGCAAAGTGCTATAATCCAGGTATTTTGAATAAAAAAATAAATACGGTTGGAGTTAAAGAAGTCTCAAGATTGATTTCAAGAATCCGAAATAGACAATTCGGCATTTTGGTAACAACATCAGCTGTTAGCAAACAGGCTTATGAAGAAGTTAGAATTGATGGTCATCCAATTATTTTTCTAAGTGGAAAGGATATAGTCAAAATCCTAATTGTGAAAGGAATTAACACTGTTGTTATTCTAACAAAATATTTAAACGATAATTATAAAAAAGTATCCAACAAAACTTAACCAGCATTTAAATGTCTGTTAAACCAAACTGTTATTGGCCTAGTCTCACGTTTTCTACCAAAACAAATCTATCCTACAATTAAAGATTTAACAATCGAAAACAAATAACGCCTTACAACACCGTGTATAATTAATTGCTAGTGCCAGCCTATTTACGAAAATCTTTACGGATTTTCTATTTAGTTTGTATTTGCTAAATTCGTTGCTTCACCATGCAACTAATCTTATACGAGACCTTTAGGTGCAATAATAAATTAATGATAGAGTCGAGTAATAAAATAATGCTGAATGAATTATTGAAATTAGATAATCTTGATAATGTAAAGATTAGGTTTAATTTGATGTTCAGAGGCAATTGGAACCCAGTTGATTTTTTCAAGGATGCTGACTTCGAAGCCCTTCTTGAGGGGCAATACTGGAATTATCAGCGAAATAAATCATATAAAGAAGGCCAAATCACTTTAGGATTTATCAGGCTAAGTGATCCAGACCATTGGTTATTATTTCATATTGGCAGAGTCACTAAAGATTTAAATAAACTGAGCGGTGTTGGTTATGAATATGAAATATTAGATGAGTATGAAAGGTTTTTTGGCAGATTAATTATAAGATATAAAAACAAACACCAGAACATGCTCAGAAAGGCTCACTCAGTCATTGATAAATGTGAAATATTACAAATCCTACCCGACACTTTTGATAACGAGCTATTTCCTGGTTATGACAAGGTTAATCTTTCATGGAATGAATTATCAAGAGTGATCAATAAGGAAAGCTGGAAAACAGCTTTACAAAATCAAAAAGGTGTTTACCTAATAACAGACATCTCTAATGGTAAAATGTACGTTGGTTCAGCTTACGGAGAAAATATGATACTAGGGCGTTGGAAGTCGTACATAAAAACTGGAAATGGAGGTAATGTGGAGCTTAAAAAGTTGAGTTCTTATTACATCAAAAGAAATTTCAAATATTCAATTTTGGATATATTTAAATCAACCATTGATGATAAAGTTATACTTGAAAGAGAAAGTTGGTGGAAAGTAGTACTACAAACAAGAGAATTTGGGTATAACCAAAATTAAAAACACCTAACCTCGATATATAAACCCCTAATTACAGGGGTTTGTTGTTCTTGGATGTAGGGGTTTGAGTGAAATTATTTCCTGCAGTTTGTGAAGTTTGGATTTATCTTGGCCAATCACTCATGAATTGAAATTACCTTTTCTCCATGCATTCCATTTATTTCCAGATTCCTACTATACATTGCCATCCCTATCTCCAATTCCCTCTTTAAACCTTCACTGTTAATACTATCCCATTCTTCGCATTTACCAGGTTTACGACAGTATTCACACTCCCATAAATCCTCTGAAATCCTGCTATATGTAGTAACCTCCCCTTGGCCGTCAATAACAATTTTAATCACGCCATCAAGGATGCTCATATCGAGTTTTCTTGTTTTTTTCATCTCGAATAATTGAGGTCAAACTAAAACCATCGCTCATAAAATATAATAGATATGGAGAAAAAACATTAACTGGAATCCCCAAAAAACTTAATGCCATGATTTACTTGGGGAACTTTCAGTAATCCGCAAACAATAGTACGCAGGAAGAGTTTATAGTACTATGATAAGTATCATGTTTTGATTATTTATAGGTGTTGTAATGTGAACGCTATATGGACTTTCTACACCTGTGTAAGCCATTCTCTAGAAATCTAGCAAAGCGGTTTTTAAAAATATGAGATAAGTCAGCTTATTCCTATAGCGGATTACTTACTTTCGTTCTAGTTCTCCACAAACAACTAAAACCAATCATTATGAGAATCCTATTAGTATTCCTATTGCTTGTAAGTTGTAATGCAGAGGGTGTTAACCAGAGTGAATGGCTACCTTTAGCAGAGGCTTGTACTTGTAACAAGATTAGTTTTTCAGAGCGAACAGACGTCATTGTAGACGCCAATGGTATTACTCGTACTGTAACAATAAATTTAGGAGATTCAGGAACAGAAAAGGTAGTGTGTCAAGATGAAGTGGATAGGGTATTTGTGAGCAAGTCAAATACTATCAGCTACTTTTATAGAATAGAATGTCCATAGATCTAATACCTCGTTTAAGCGTTAACACATGGGTGTTTTAAAGTGTTCTAAGCTGCGATCTCTTTTATAAAGTTGAACCTTGTTTAAGCTAAATAATCGCTTAAATCGTCTATATTACAATAGCAAAGCATTAAAATGCTATCCTTTGTATTTCCATGGAGTATCCTTCCATTTATCCAATTTTACCATCTTTCTAGTCTTCGTATCCATATCGGATAGTGTGTTTTCAACGAATTTGTAGATACCTTTTTTTTCTTCTTTTTTAAGTAAATCTTTTAGTTGTGGTGTTCCAGCTTCCTCACGATACCATTTTTTTAATTCTTCATCGCTAAGTATTATTTCATCATCTTTTTGTTTCCATTCTTCTAGTATCCAATAAGGCATATCTAAGCCATCTAATTTGAATAATAACTTCTCTACCATTTCTTTTACTTTAAAGTCCTTTAAAACGCTCTTATGAGCTTCTTCAACTTGTTCTTGAAATCGTTCTGACTGCGTATTGCCATAGTGTGCGAGCATAGAGGGGTCAGCGTGTCCAAGTAGTACTCTACGAACCGTCTCTGGAACGGATAATTCCATTGCAATGGTGTCAAATGTTTTCCTTGCTTTGTTATAAGATAATCCAGTAAGACGCTTCACCTTTTTTTTGTAAACATCCCAAGTATTTTGGTGAAGTGTGTACTCTTTACTAGGGTTGTAGTCAAAGATTTTAAGAATATCCTCAATATGGGGTATAATCTGTGGTTTTTTTGGGAGGTGAGTATAGACAATAGATTTTTTTAGAGTATTAATTAAGTACCACAAAATTTCATCAACTCGTATGACCAAATCTACATTGGCAGACTCTGATGTTTTGGATCGTGTATGAAGGATATATGTTACGTCATCCATAATATCTTGATTCTCTTCATCCATAATATCTTGATTCTCTTTTGGAAATAGATGTGATATAGATATGTCTACCACGTCTGCTGGGTACATACCACGCAAGCCAAACATCAATATCCAAAATCCGATTGCTTGAAAGTCGTAAATGCTTTTTACCTTCTCAATACCTTTGAAAATCTGGTCAGGGGATGCCGTTTTTATAATTTTTGGCTTGACAGCTCTTTTTAAGCGACGATCAAAGGTGAATTTATCAAAAATATATCCTTTATCGTAAGCATCATTCATTACCGTACGAATTTTTGTTAGGTACGAATTGTATGCAGTGGCACTCATGCCATTTTCCTTAGATTTTAGTTTAAAATTACTTAGCAAGTTGAAATTGACTTCATGGAAAAGGAGTGGTCTGTCTTTTGAATAACCTGTATGTTTTTTCAGGGAATTTATAGTGGTGCGGTAATCAATGTAGGTCGGTTTTTCTCTGCTATTCTTTATTACAGTTTCTATGTAGCCATCTACGGTATCAAAATCTGTCTTGCCCGATACATAGGAAACAACCTGTTGTCGTGTAAATTGCTTTGCAGAATATTTGTCCAGGGCAATACGAATCTTTGCATTCAACTCATCTAACTCCTTGTTTAAAATTCGGCTATTTTTATAGGTGTTTTTTACTCGTTCCTTTTTATCATCCCAAAACCGCTTTTCTATTTTTAATGGGGTGGAAAGTTTTTTACGGTAATTTCTACCATCTCCGATCTTAATTAGAATTGTGTTGGTATTGTCTTTTCTAAGTCTTGGGTCAAGCGTCAGGCGAATTGTCATGTTATTTAATTGTGTGTAACAGTGTGTGTAACGTAAAGATAATAATTAGGATATTATCTTAGTTAAATAATAGAAAAAGAATATCAACATACGCTATAAACATAATAAAATAAGACAGTATGGCAGATTTGGCAGAGAAATAATCTGGATGCGATATATAAGACATTTTGACTGTTAATCAGAGGGTCCTTGGTTCGAGCCCAAGAGGGGGAGCATAGAAGTAGAGCGGAGCTCACTTCAACGCTACACCGAAGCCATTCACGCAAGTGAGTGGCTTTTTTCATTAGAAAAGTTAGGCGAGAAGTTTATCCGCCGTAGTTCGCTTTGGCGAAAGAAGGAGGAAGCCCAATAGGGGGTGCAACCTAGTAAAAACCATCTAAGAAATTAGGTGGTTTTTTTATGTGAGAAAGGTCGGCTATATAATTTGTATCTTTTTATAAAATTTTAATAACTGGTATTATGAAAAAAAGTACAATTAGTCTTATTGTTGAAATTATTGGTGCAGTTGGTGTTATCGCATCGCTAATATATTTGTCTATACAAATTAATCAGAGTAATAAAGTAGCAAAAGCAGAAATAACTAAAGATTTGTATTTGGCCTCTCGTCAAGTAATTATGGAATTTGCTTCCAATGATAATTTGGCTGAAATCTGGACTGAAATGAGAAAATTTGAAAGTCAAGATATGGCTAAAAGATACGCTTTTTACCAATCTTTTTTTAGATTATACGAGCTTCAACACATTTTGAACAAAGAAGGATTATTAGAAGAAAATATGGCTATATCCTATGGTCTTATTGTTCGAATGTTTTCTAATACTGAATGGTTTCCAGAATATTGGAAAAAGGCACAAAAGGAATTTAACCCAGATTTCGTAGGTTATGTTGAGGAGCAAATTGCCATTGCTGGAAATTATAAACAATAATATCACAATATTAGGGGGAGTGTTGATTATTATGAAGTTACAAAAATGTAGCTCCTTTTTTTGCGCCTTATGTTTACGACCACGTTTACAACCACACCTATTTTTTCCTCTTTTTGATGCATATTTACGTAAAATGAACATTTAACGTGATTTCAATTTTCTAGACCTGTGTTACCCATTGTTATGAAATCTACCAAAACAATTTTTAAGCATACTAACGTGATTTGAATGTTTATTGGTTAAGTCAACCGCACTAACACTTTAACAGATAATTCCTTACCTTAGTAAGAACAACCAACCTTTTAATTTAACTGACAAATATTATTGCCATTTTGGGTTATTCATAGTAACCTAAATTCATAATTCAGAAAGTCGAATGAGTCAATCCCGCCAGTTAGCTGCTATCATGTTCGCCGACATAGTTGGGTATACTGCTATGATGCAGAATGATGAAAAATTGGCATTGATTCTGCGGAACAAACTCAAAAGTAAATTAGAATCAGAGTTAGCGCTTCATGGAGGAAAAATTGTAAAATTTAGTGGTGACGGCGCCCTTTGCAGCTTTAGCAGTGCAATAGAGTCAATCAGGGTGGCGACTGCAGTTCAATTGCATATGCAACAAGACCCAATAGTTCCTTTACGAATCGGCGTACATCAGGCGGATGTCGTTTTTGAAGATGGGGATGTATATGGTGACGGTGTCAACATCGCTTCCAGGCTTGAATCATTGGCCATCCCAGGAAGTATTTTTATCTCGGCAAAAGTTTATGACGACATTAAAAATCAAAAGGATATTCAATCCGTTTCTCTGGGGAAATATTTATTAAAGAATGTCAGTGAACCAATGGAAATATTTTCCATTAGCAATCCCGGACTCGAGGTGCCCATCAACAAAAAACTGGAAGGTAAAGGCATTAAGTATGTTAGCGATAAGATATCGTTCAAAAAAAGAACATTGGTGAGTAGGTTTATTATAATCGCGGCTATAATCAGCATACTTGGTTATCTGGTTATCCCTCCAATAATTAAAAGGCAAAATGCTCGAAATAAGTTGTTGCCGGCCATTCAAAAGTTGGTTGACGAAAATTTCAGGCCACCAACAGAAGCATATGACCTGGGACTAGAAGCAGAAAAATATGTTCCGAATGATTCCGTATTAATTAAATTATGGCCAGCCATTGCCTTTAATGTTTCAATGGAAACTGATCCTGAAGGTGCTGAAGTTTTTTGGAAGGATTATCATACACCGGATGCAACATGGAGATCAGCAGGCACTACGCCAATAAAAGACGTCAGATTTCCTCGAGGCTATCTGAGGATGGAAATAAGGAAAGAAGGCTACCAGACTATTGAATATGCGGGATTCGGAGGACAGGTTCTTGACACACTTAAACTGGATGCCTTGGGCAGTCTGCCAGAAAACATGATCAGAATTCCTGCAAAAACAGCTAGAATGCATATAGTGGGCCTGGAACAGGAGGGAGGAAAGAGAGTTGCTGAATTTTTAATCGACCGGCACGAAGTAACCAATCAACATTTCAAAGAATTTATAGATGCCGGTGGTTATACAAATGACTCACTATGGCAGTATCCATTCTACTCTGACGGCCGAGAAATATCCTCGGCAAATGCCATTGAAAAATTTGTTGATAAAACGGGAAGACGGGGCCCGGCAAACTGGGAGGCAGGGACTTATCCTGATGGGATGGAAAATCATCCAGTGACTGGTATTTCATGGTATGAAGCAGCTGCTTATGCAGCTTATGCAAACAAACAACTCCCTACCGTTTTTCACTGGAGCATTGTAGCCCAAACAGCAAGGACTGAATTTATTGTTCCGTTGAGTAATTACAATGGCAAGTCCACTGTACCGGTAGGTAGCATGAAGGGGTACAGTTTTTTTGGCGTTTATGATTTAGCCGGCAATGCCAGAGAATGGTGTTTCAACGAAAGCAATCAAAAAGGGTTACGGTACATATTGGGAGGCGGTTGGAATGATCCAACTTATGCTTTCAATGACAGTTATACACAGTCCGCCATGGACAGAAGTACTACCAATGGTTTTCGATGTATAAAAGCACTCCCGGGTGATACCACTATAACTCAACTCACAGTATCAGTATCACCATTATTTCGAGATTATCGTAAGGAAAGACCGGTAGATGACAAAACTTTTGGATCATATCTTAACCAGTTTGTTTATGATAAGAAACCGCTTGAGCCAAAAGAGGAAGAAAATATTGATAGTGATTCCTGGAAAGCAGAAAAAATTACTTTTGATGCCGGTTATAATAATGAAAGAATGCAGGTATGGGTATATTTACCTAAAGATACCAAACCGCCTTATCAGGCTGTCATTTTTTTTCCAGGTTCAGGTGCCATTCATTCAAAACAATTTATCCAAACTAGAGTTATGGATTTTATTGATTTTATTTTAAAAAGTGGTCGGGCGCTGGTTATACCTATTTATAAAGGAACGCATGAAAGACATGATGATCTGAATTCTGATCTGCAGAATGAAACAGTTTTTTATAAGGACCATGTAGTAATGTGGGGGAAGGAATTTGGCAGAACCATCGATTTTCTGGAAAGCCGTTCCGACATACAGGCTGATAAGATTGGCTATCTCGGCTTTAGCTGGGGAGGGTTTATGGGAGGCATAATTCCTGCAATAGAAAAACGAATAAAAGCTATTGTATTAAATGTTGGAGGTATACAAATGAACAGGGCACTGCCTGAGGTGGATCAGCTTAATTACTTGCCAAGAGTTACACAGCCCATCCTCATGTTAAACGGTAAACATGATATGTTTTTCCCCTTGGAAACGTCTCAAAAACCTATGTACGATCTGTTGGGTACACCTGCCAGGGATAAGAAACGAATTGTATACGAATCAGGTCATCTGGTACCCCGTACAGATTTTGTAAAAGAAACATTGCTATGGTTTGATCAATATCTTGGGCCGGTAAAGTAATCTTTCACCTTGAATGAAAATAAATTACAAACAGGTTGAGCACGACCGCCCAACAATTTATAAAGCGCATTAAGACTCACCTTATACTTAAGGTTAGGCAAAATGACTTATATCAACCAATATTTGGTTTTACTAATAATATAACATCATACAAGGATGCTGCGGAATAGTTAATGGGTCAGTTTCATTTCTTGGATGATTCCATGAATGGTGCCTTACATTTTTGTGATGAACTAATTTGGGAATACGAACATATTGATCCTAATAAGCGTGAATTGAAATATTGGGAATCAACAAAAAAAGCATTAGAGAAAATTAGAAATAATAACAAATATAGTATACACATCGGGGACCTAAAAAGTTGACGAGAAGTTTATCCGCCGCAGTCCGCTTTGGTGGAAGAAGGAGGAAACCCAAGAGGGTAAAGGACTAAAAGAGCGGGACTCTATTAATAGCAATGCCAAATCCTATTTCAAAAGCACATTTACCTTGCTTCCTGCAAGCAAAGTTTGAAATATTATTTACATTGTACCTGTAAATACCCCATTGACGAAATTCCATTTGTGATATTTGGAATATTGATACTTAAAAAACCGACTAAACATATCTAAAACCATAAAAATGAAAAAAGGAATTTTACTTGCCAGCCTCTTTTTGATAACCAACCTTTTCGCCCAAAACAGACTCGAACTGAAACCGGGCAACACCAACATAAAGATCAACAAAGAAATCTACGGTCATTTTTCCGAGCATCTGGGGACTTGCATATATGAAGGCATTTATGTGGGCGAAGATTCGGATATTCCGAATATCGATGGTTTTAGAAAGGATGTGGTGGAAGCTTTCAAAGAATTAAAAGTCCCTGTGCTGAGGTGGCCGGGAGGTTGTTTTGCAGATACCTACCACTGGAAAGATGGTATAGGCCCCAAGGAAGACCGCCCCGCTATAGTTAATGTGTTCTGGGGAGGTGTAACTGAGGATAACAGTTTTGGCACCCATGAATTTTTGAATTTTTGTGAGTTAATAGGCACAGAACCTTATTTGAGTATCAATGTGGGCACGGGAACAGTCCAGGAAGCTGTTGATTGGGTAGAATATGTTACGTCAAGCAATAAAAGCCCGATGACTGATCTCCGCAAGGAAAACGGCCGTGAAGAACCCTGGGATGTCAAATACTGGGGTGTCGGCAACGAAAATTGGGGCTGTGGTGGTGATATGGCGCCGGACTATTACGCCAATATTTATAGAAATTACGCATCTTATATTCGGGGCGAGGATTTTCAAAAAGTAATTTGTGGCCCTTCCGGGGGCGATACAAATTGGACCGAAACAATTCTCGAAGGATTGAAGGGCAAAAATCACCTCGCGCAAGGGGTTTCATTGCATTACTATACGCTGCCGACAGGGGAATGGGATAAGAAAGGCTCCTCAACAGATTTTGGGGAAGATATGTGGTTTGCAACCATTCGTAATACCATGAAAATTAAAAATTACATTGAACAACATCTGGCAGTAATGGACAAATACGACCCCGAAGGAAAAATAAAGCTGATCGTTGATGAATGGGGTACGTGGTATGATAAATTGCCTGGCACTAAGGACGGGTTTCTGCAACAGCAAAACACAATGCGTGATGCATTGGTTGCGGGCATCAACCTGAATATTTTCAACAATAACGCCGACCGTATCAGCATGGCGAATATTGCACAGATTGTAAACGTATTGCAATCGGTTATTCTGACCAATGGCCCTGAAATGGTTAAAACCCCTACCTACCATGTTTTTAATATGTACAATGTACACCAGGATGCCAATCTTATACCAATAGATTTTGAAACCGAAAATTACGAATACAATGGGGATTATATTCCGGCGCTGACGGCCTCGGCTTCAGAGAAAAACGGTATAACCAGTATTACCCTGACCAATGCAAACCCTAAAAAGGCAATTGCTGTAAACCTTCAGCTCGGAAAGGATTTTAAAGCCGCCGCCGGCAAAATAATCACCGGTAAAGAAATTACAGATTATAATGACTTTGGCAAAACAGAAAAAGTTTTTATTTCCGATTTTAAGATTGGAAAAATAAAGAATGAAATCTTAGAGATTGAAGTTCCGGCACACTCGGTGATTTTGGTTCAGGCGCAATAGACCAGAATTTGATGTTTGTAGTTTTTTGATACCCGGTTTTAGAAAATCCGAATTTGATCCAATAAGAAAACTAATAAATCAACCATGATTTTCAAATTCTACCAACTCAAGTAAAGAGGGAGCTTTCCTGTAAAAAAAATTAACAAGGAATCTTAGAGGTTCTATAGTAATTCTATATCATTCTGATCCTGCATTTTAGTTCCCTGACTTTAGTGATTTATGTGACATATATTATACTCAATTTAATACGCCTGTCACAAAGACTATATTAACCAGCCAGGTATTGTTCAGGAATCGCTGGCGGGCTCCGAAATCGAAAGCGTATTTTGGTGAGATCATCAATCTGTCTTTCCAAACCCAATAGGAGGCACTTATCCCAATGGTGCTTTTCCTGTCCCGGTAGTTGACCGGCCAGTATACTTCGCTGCCCTTATCGTCGCTTACCTGCCAGTTGTGACCGCCTTGTACCGCCAGTTCAAGCCTTGGGCTTAAGAATTGGCTTAAACCCCATTCCAATGAAAAGCGATTGCCAGGTCTCACATCCGCATCCTTTATCTTGCCATTTGCTTCATAGGTAAGACCTATCATAATGGCAGTCGACCGGTCGGTCATAGGGTAATAGTATCCGTATCCCTGAAAAGCGTGTGTCCAGAATCCAAGTCCAACCACTTCGCTCGATCCCGTTTCGTATTTGCCGGTAGGAGCGTAGAACCCATACAAGAAGGTGAGATCCGCATGTTTCATCTCCCAGGAGAGCCCTAAAGGTGCAACATAAAGATCACTGAACCCAGAGTTTTTACCCTTGATCAAATTGGTATAAGTAGTGTCGATCACAATGCCTCCACGCTCTGTGATAATTGAAACATCTGCAGAAATATAATTGGGTGATATACCTGCCATGTATTTGGCTCCACCAAGCAACTTGAAGTTGGAAGCCCAGAATAAGGCCGGCACTGAAGTGTACCCTCCCAAATCAATACCAACCGAAATATCAGGCAGCAAAGGATCTATGCTACTAAGATCAACACTGTTGAATTTATTTCCGTTTCGATCAACATAGGTATCGCTATTAAAAAAGCCATTATACCATAACACGAACAGGCCGGATGGAGGTGCTGCCATATCCCGGACGTTTTTCACTACGGGGGAATAGTGCCCTCCCTGAATAGGAGAAACAACCTGTCCAGATCCTTCATAAGACAGCAACAATAACCCAATCATTAGCCGCCAGTAAAAGCCCTGGCAAAAACCATGTGTGATAATGCCCATCCATTGTGCGCTTAGTGTTGCGGTTCGTGCCGGAATTGACTTTTTATCTTTTTTAAATAAAATTCTTTTGAGGAACATAGTGTTCTTTTATCTTTCTGTTTTCATAGTTTTTGGGCAACTGGAACGATCCAGGATTTCATGGCATCGAGGTCAGCCTGATAAATTCGCAAGGTGGGACTCAGATTCAGATCTTTACGTTCGATAGGCAGCCAGTTTTCTTCCGGAACTCCTTCCGGTTTTTCGCTGGCGATATAAATTTCAATACCGCCCGCTTCATTAAGTCTCATACCCGCATTTTCTCCCACACTATATTTTTTTCGATCATTTGGGATAAAAAATCCATTTTCAAGGTCATATAGGGTGATGGACCAGAAGGCCCTGGCCGGGGGCAGTTCATCCTTGCTCATACGAATGACATAATCATTCATCGCATTCATGGGATCGCCATCTGCTGTTTTGATCTGTGGATAAATAGCTTCTGCCTCGGGCATTCCGATCGGTCCTAGAATCGAGACATTTAACAAGGTTTCTAAATCTGTTTTGCCTTTTGGCTGGAACATTTTGGACTGCACTTTCTTACGAAAGTCTTCATCCACTGATTTTTTCATTTCTTCCTCCCTGATCCTCTCGGCTATCGCCCTGAGCTCCGCTCCATTGACCTTAATCCCTTTTTCTGGCTCATAGGTTCCTCCGGGAACGATTCCCAGGGGCCTGTAAATCTCAAGTATGGCCTTGTCCAGCGGGTTTTCGCGATCCCATGAAACATGGTTGAAAACAAACTGCATCACTTCCAGAAGGTTGTTTTTAAATATATCAGAGTCGGTCATTCCCACGTCAGGGAACTCAACGGGGCTTAACGGGATGACATCATTCCCTTGATATGTATTTAAACTGTGCAGTTCAATAGACTGGATTTGAGATACAACCTTTTCAAATCGTTCTGGCTCGCTCGCATGCGGCATCACCCTGAAAACTGCAGAAACAAAATCTCCGGTGGCTTTGAAGTAATGATCAATTCCTTCTATTTTTTCACCATCGTAATTTCTTGTGTGATCTGAATAAATCAGTATAGCGCCGTCTTCCCCAAAGTTCCCGTTCCCGGTAGAGAGCGGAATATTAACATAATGGTCATACGCGGTGATCATCAGAGAAACATATTTGGAATCAAACCCGGGGTATTTTAGGATCATTGCATCGTCCCTGAGGTCCAATAGGGCAGAGGTGTAGAAAGTATCGTTGTTGGGCCGGGCAATATCGGTTAGCGTATGATCTTTTAGTTGGGTGTCGGATTGCAAGGTATTCCATCCGCCCTGTGCCAGGGCAAACTTATTAGTGACATTGTATAGGGCTACATTCTGGAAAGACCTTTTTACCAGATCTTCCATTTGTTCAGGACTAAGCATTGCGTAGCTATTGTCATCCACGGGGATCGTAGCTTTTGTTTGGTCTTGTTTGCAGGTTACAGTCAGGAGGCTTACCAGAAGCAATAGAAGGAAGGGTTGGAGATTTCTCATCACAAAGATTTTATTTAAGGATTGTTATGTCTGTATAGGAACTTCCCCCATTTTTTATAACCCGGGTTCAGTCCTACTCAGATCACAAAAGTATTTTGAGAGGCTGTCTCGGTCAATGATCTATATCAGTTAGAGGGGTTTAATTATTACTTATTTTTGACCATACTCTTAGTGACTACAGACCTATGTAAAACACTGTTCATATTCCGGTTCAAATTTTACTGATTTTAAGGTTGAATGGCAATACTAAGAGCAGATAATATGAACTCTCTCTTCACATACAAGACTGCACTGTCGGGGCTGGTGTTCTTGGCTTCTGCACTCCTTGTGGCTCAGGATATACAGCCGCGGGTATATGCCCCGGCACCCACCGGGCTGAATCTCATTACGCTGGGGTATGGCTATTCTGAAGGAGCCGTTTTGTTCGACAAAACCATCCAAATAGATAACGCATACGCCAATATCCACGGTTTCAGTGCTGCCTATTCCCGCTCCACCGCCCTGTTCGGAAAAGCTGGCCGTTTTGACGTTGCCGTGCCCCTGGTGACAGGTAATTGGGAGGGTGAGTTGCTGGGAGAAATACAAACCACTTCCCGTTTTGGCATAGGGGACCCCGTTCTGCGGTACGCCTATTTTATTTCAGGAGCCCCTGCCCTTTCCAGGGAAGAATTCGCTGGATTCCAGCCTAAGACAATCGTGGGGGTTACAATTCGCATGCAGATACCCTTGGGTGAATACGATCCCAACAAGCTTATAAACCTCGGATCCAACCGATGGGTGTTCAGTCCCCAGATAGGGATATGGCATGTGGTTGGCAATTTTACTTTTGAAGCTTATACCGGAATATGGCTTTTTACCGACAACAAAGAGTTTCTGGGATCTCAGGTTCGCACTCAGGATCCCCTCTTTACCTTTCAGCTGCATGTCTCCTATGAGTTTCAGGGTGGCATCTGGATTGCAGTCTCCTCCCGACAGAGCCTCGGTGGGGCGGTTGCGATTGACGACGGATACAGGTTCGTTCCCGAAAGCAACAACCGCGTGGGCGTTTCTCTTTCCATCCCTATTAGACCGAGGTATTACCTAAAGCTGATTGCCACTACCGGAGTTTCTGCCACAATCGGGAATGATTATAACACCCTGGGGATTGCCTGGCAGGCAGTTTTTTAGGTGAAATTAAGGACTAAACACAAATCTGCTTTATAAAAACACATTCGACTGTTGTCCCTATAACTGATCTTAATCAGTAAGAGGGGTTTAAATATTGCTTATTTTTGACCATATTCTTCGCAACTTCAGACCTATGAAAAACACTGTTCGTATTCCGGTTCAAATTTTACTGATTTTGATTATGGTGATAACTTCCTGCAGGGAAAAACAGGCCCTTGAAACTGGAAATATGGAATCCACTGAAATAGTTTTGGAACCCGCCTTCGATCCAGCCGATGAAATATTGGGTCTCAGCGAACAATGGACAGGCAACCTGGACGGGATGATCGAACGCGGACGTATCCGCGCCCTGGTTCCCTATAACCGCTCCAGTTACTTTATAAACGGCACCAAGCGGGAGGGGATTACCTATGAGGCGCTTACCATGTTTGAGCAATACCTCAACGCAAGCCTTGGTAAAAAACCAGGCAGCCCGGGTTATGTACAGGTCATTTTCATACCCATGACCCGGGACCGCATACTACCCGCCCTGAAGGAAGGGCATGGGGATCTCGCGGCCGCAAACCTTGTGATCACACCTAAAGGCCTGGAGGAATTCGACTTTTCGGTTCCGGCATTAAGCAACTGGAGGGAACTAATTGTTACCGGCCCAGCAGGCCGGGCTATAACTAATTTTGATGACCTCCTGGGGGATACCGTTTATATCCGTGGTTCAAGCAGCTACTTTGAACATTTGCAGATTTTTAATGACTCCCTCCTTAAAGTGGGAAAATCAATTATCCATATGAAGCCTATGGACGAGCACCTGGAAGACGATGACATTCTGGAAATGGTTAACGCAGGGCTCATCCCGTTTACCATTTCGAACGCATTTACTGTGACACTTTGGGAGCCTTTATTAACGGATATACGCGCGTATCCGGATCTTGCGATAAAGACCGGTGGCGAAGTTGCATGGGCGATGCGCAAAAATAGCCCCAACCTGAAGGCCGCTGTGGATGCCTTCCTGCGAGAAAACAAACAGGGTTCCCTGATGAGCAATATCCTCCTGAAGAAATACCTGAAAAACACCAATTATCTCAAGAAAGTAAATTCTGATGAAAACCTGGAAAGATTTAAGAAACTTCGGGGGTTATTTCAAAAATATGGCGAGCAATTCAATTGGGACTGGCTGCTGCTGGCTGCTCAGGGTTATCAGGAATCCCAGTTGGATAACACAAAGACTAGCTCTGCAGGGGCTGTGGGCATCATGCAGATCAAGCCCAGTACTGCTGCCGACCCCAATGTAGGAATCGATAATGTCTATGACATGGAGAATAACATTCACGCGGCTGTCAAATATCTGGATTTTCTTCGCAATAGGTATTTTGACAACCCTGAGATAGATCCATTCAATGCCATGTTATTGAGCCTGGCTGCCTACAACATGGGGCCTGGCCGGATGAACCAAATCCGAAGAAAAGCTTCTGAGCAGGGAATCAATCCGAATGAATGGTTTGGCCAGGTAGAACTAATAGTGGCCAGGGAAGTGGGCAGGGAACCTGTTCAGTATGTAAGCAACATCTACAAATATTACGCGTCATTTCGGTCTTTAAAGAGGTATGGACAAAAGACAGGCAAGTCCATCAAATGAATGGTTTTTACATGGGAATAGTTGAGCGAGATGCTAACCAACATACTATCAAATAGAAAGAACAAATGCCTTACGAAGAAGCCGTAAGCTCTTGATAGGAACTGAATAATACAATAATACTTGTTTAGCCTTAATAGCGGCTTTTTATTTGATTTGAATAACGGCAATTCACCATTTTAGACGATTAAATCATGACCACTTTTTCTAGGAGTTTTTTTATATTTTTGATTCTTTAAAAACGCACACCGTTATGAAAAGATTATTCTTATACACATTGAGTTTACTATTAAGTTTTTCAACTTTATTGGCTCAGAATAAACCAATAGATGATCGTGCGGAAGTAGAAATTTCTAATGGTTTGAATTGGCGATTTATAGGTCCTATTGTGGGTAATCGTGGTTCTGTAGTTCTTGGACATCCAACAGAACCTTATACATTCTACTTTGGCGCCAGCAATGGCCTATGGAAAACAGAAGATGCAGGTACTTACTGGGAACCAGTGGGCGATGCCTACTTCAAATCCGGAAACATCGGGGCCATGGAATTCTCAGAATCCAATCCCAATATCGCTTATGTGGGAATGGGAGAACCCCAAATGAGGAATAACGTTAGTTGGGGCGATGGGGTTTATAAAACAGAAGACAATGGCAAAACCTGGATTCATTTGGGTCTTGAAGAAACCCACCATATCTCCCAGGTACGGGTGCATCCTACAAATCCGGATATTGTTTTTGTCGGTGCCTTTGGGCATGCATTCGGGCCTAATCAGGAACGCGGAGTATACCGCACTCAAGATGGTGGCAAATCATGGGAAAAGGTACTCTATAAAAGTGATAAAGCCGGGGTTATAGACCTGGTAATGAATCCTTCCAACCCGGATGAACTCTTTGCTGTTATGTGGGAATTTGAACGCAAAGCATGGGGGTCAAAAACCGGAGGACCGGATTCAGGTCTTTGGAAATCCACCGACGGGGGTGATACCTGGAAGGAGATTACCTATAACGAGGGATTACCCGAAGGCGGTCGTGGCCGTGCAGGGATTACCATGTCAGCAGCCGATGCACGAAAAGTTTATGCTTTGATTGATTCTGAAACCAAGCCGGGCCTTTATGTTTCTGAGGATTTGGGAGAAAATTGGGAGTTTGTTTCTGATTTTTTTCAAATTATAGGTCGGCCAT
Source organism: Eudoraea adriatica DSM 19308 (assembly GCF_000382125.1). GTDB lineage: Bacteria > Bacteroidota > Bacteroidia > Flavobacteriales > Flavobacteriaceae > Eudoraea > Eudoraea adriatica. The sequence continues at coordinate 14,468 of NZ_KB907553.1, read as the reverse complement.
TTTACTACAGTCACATCTATGCCAGCCCACATGACGCTAATGAATTATGGAGCCCGAATAACCGTATGTTCATGACTAAAGATGGTGGGAAGAACTGGATTTTAAATCCTGGTATCAAAGATGATTTTCATGATATCTGGATTTGCCCCAGGGATCCAAAGCGGATGATTGGCACCAACGATGGTGGCTGTCAGGTTAGTATGACCGGAGGAATTACCTGGAGCAGCCAGTACACGCAAAAGAATAGCCAATTTTATAGGGTTAATGTTGACAATGACTTTCCATATAATGTTTATGGAAGTGGTCAGGACATACTTGCTTATAAGGTACCCAGTGCTTCACGTTGGGGAGGGATTTCTGGTTATGAAACCACAATCATTGGCAATGGTGAAATAAGCAGTGTAATTCCCAATCCCAATGACCCGAATATAGTCTATAATATTTCAGGGGGTGCGCCTATGGGAAGTGGAGCTCCCTTTACCATCAATAATTTAGCCACCGGACAAAATGAAGTACGATCGGTATGGCCGTCTCCTTTATTTGGTCTCAATGGTTATGATCTTAAATATCGTTTTAATTGGGATCTTGCATATTTCTTATCACCACATGATAACAAAACGCTATACCTCGGAGGTAATGTAGTATTTAAATCTACTGACGAAGGTCTTAATTGGGAGGTAATTAGTCCTAATCTTACAAACAATCTTAAGGAGCGCCAAAAAATCACCGGAACACCATGGCTGTCTGAATATTTCGGGCAAGAGATTTACAGTACAATAAAGCGATTGGATGAATCTCCTGTAAAAAAAGGAGTAATCTGGACAGGCTCAGACGATGGTAAAATCTACATTACCAGGAACGGCGGTACTAACTGGGAAGATATCTCCATCACCGATAGCACGTTACCGCAGTATTCACAAGTTTACGAGATAGAGCCCTCTCCACATGATGCGGCTGCAGCATACGTTGTTTTTTCAAACTTCAATACTTATGATGATTACAATCCATACATGTTCAAAACAACTGATTATGGTAAGACGTGGGTAAATTTATCAGCTAACTTTCCTCAGGATCAAATTACACGTACCATCCGAGAAGATAAGGTAAGAAAGGGATTATTATTTGTAGGAACAGAATCTGGAGTATATTATTCATTGAACGATGGCCAGTCCTGGGAAAAACTCAAAGCAAACCTGCCGGCAGTTCCAGTGGTTGATATAAAAATAAAGGATGCAGATCTTGTAATAGCAACCAATGGCCGCGGTTTTTGGATCATGGATGATATTACTCCATTGCGTGAAAAGAGCAGAGAGCTTGATTCAAAAGCTGTACATCTTTACCCTGTTTCAGACCATACCCGTTTTGGCTATAACTGGTGGTTGGATTATGTGCCGGGTGGAGACCCAGGCATGAAAAAGAACTATTTTGTTCAGAATATGCGCCCCGGTCTAACCTATTATGAGTTAACATTTAAACAAGTGAATGGTGAGCGCAAACGTAAGTTTATTGATGCCGGTGACCCCAAGCCATTAGGGCCTGCCTTCTATTTTAAACTAGAGAAGGAACCTAAAGATATAGCCATTGCTATTTTGGATAAAGACGGTAACGAGATCAGAAATTATAGCAAAGAACAAATGATGTTGAACTTTGGTTCTGAAAGTGACTTTAATGCCGGGTTAAATAAATTTGTATGGGATATGCGTATCAATGGGGTTAGCAGTGTACCTGGCAGGCCGACAACAACCGTAATTCCAATTGTGCCTCCGGGAAAATATGCTGTTAAACTTACCGTTGACGGGGTTTCAGAAACTCAGGAGTTTAATATCTACATGAATCCTAAAGAGTCCTATACCCAAAGACAGGCAGATGATAAGTTTGCTTTCTGGATGGAAATGTATAACCAGGCAGAAGCCAGAACACAGAAGGTTATAGCGGCACTTGCTAAGAAAAAAGAAGTGACCGAAATGGCAGAGTCATCTGGCAATAATAAGGCGAAGAAACAAGCAGAGGTTATTGCTAAACTCATAGATAGCTATGAGGGAGCTTATGTATCTACCGGTCGTACCCTGGCCGAGGTCATCAATTTGCCTGCTACCATTCTATTCAAATTATCCTTTATGAGTGGAATCCTTGATCATTCGGAGGGACCTGTTACAGCACAAATGCAAGCAGAATTTCGGGAAGTACTTAAGGATGCAGATAATGCAGATGCAACTTTTAAGCAGAATATTGACAAGGAACTAAGTAAATTTGAGAAAATTATTAAGTAAGGTTTTAATGAGCAAAATTTAGAAATTTAAATACATGTTTCTAAAAATAATCTTATTTAGAAAAATTACTTCATCCCGTATTATCCGAAGCTGCCTATGATCATGGGGTGATAAAGTTATCATAGCAATAAGCCAAAGCTCAATAACATGAAAAAAGGGAAAAGGGATCATTGCCAATCACAAAACTGGAAACCTTTCTTGCTGTGTCTGGTAATTTTTGGCCTTCATTCCCAATGTTCCATAGCTCAAACAGGGGAACAGGATTCCCTGCCGAAGCTTGGAGGCCCAGATCAGGTAGACAATCGGCTGGAACTTGATAGGACCGTTAAGAGTCCGTTTTTTGAATTTCCTTTCCTGAATCCCTATTTTGGGTTTAAGGAGAGGGTGAAGGAAAATACCGGCCTGGATTTTGCCACGGAATACAGCAGTTTATTTGTAGGATCGAACTCCAATATAGGACAGGATAATGCAAGTAGTGGTATGTGGAAGTTTTATGGATCCTGGAATCTGGTAGGCAAAGAATCCGGGAATAGCGGGGCTTTGATATTCAAAGTAGAACATCGCCATAAATATGGAAACATACCTCCACAGGGTCTGGGTTTCAGCACTGGCTACGTTGGTTTTATATCTCCACCATTTAGCAATGACGGATGGCGGGCAACGAACCTGTACTGGCGACAGCGGTTTGCAAAAGGAAGGATTGCGCTGGTGGCAGGATTCCTTGATGTCACAGACTTTTTTGATGTTTATGCCCTGGCCAGCCCCTGGATGCACTTTTCTAATTTCACCTTTTCTACCGGCGCGGCTGCTATCAATGTTCCTAACGACGGCTATCTTGGGTTTGCCTTAGCGGGATGGCTAAGCAATAAGGTTTACATGATTGCAGGGATGGGAGATATTAATTCGGACCCTTCAGATATTTTTAATGGTTTTGATACTTTTTTTAATACCAAGGAATATTTTAAACATGTAGAGATTGGCCTTACTTCCTCAAAAGATTATATGCTTCTTGATAATGTACATCTCAGTCTGTGGCAGCGCGATGCGACTTCAGCTACGGGAGATCCAAATGGCTGGGGGTTGGTCTTATCGGCTACCAAATATATAAAGGAAACCTACCTCCCATTTGTCAGATATGCCTATACAAAGGACGCCGGCAGTTTATTGCAGAACTCTTTGTCACTGGGCCTTGGGTATCAGCCGGTACCCGGGAGTCATTTGGCGGCTATTGCTTTTAACTGGGGTCAGGTAAATGAAACCACCTTCGGTGAAGGCCTGGACGACCAGTATACCTGGGAAGTATTTTACAGGATTCAGCTTTCCTCTAAAATTGCGCTTACCCCGGATGTACAGTTTTTAATAAACCCGGCACTTAATCCGGCGCAGTCATCTCTTTTTTTATATAGTCTCAGAGCCAGGATCGTCTTGTGATAGTATAAAAAATGTTTTGCAAAAATCAGGGACGTGTATTTCAACAATATAATTACATTAAGCTCTATAGCGGAATTGGATTTAACGCTTAAAATAAGTTTATTTAGATGATCTATTTCGCTTCATAGCTATGACACATATTCTTAAAAACAAAAACCTGGAAATTAAGATTGACCTTCCTTTGGAAAACTATAATTTTTCAAGGTTTGACTGGACTGGAAAAATTGCAGATGTAAAATTTAAAAATATTCAATTGGCCACAGTTGAAAGGACCGATGGTCAGAACGAGAATTCTTTAGGGAAAGGATTTTACAATGAATTTGGAATTGATACGGCATTAGGTTTTGACGACACTGAAATAGGCAGTTGGTTTCACAAAATAGGAGTAGGATTATTAAAGAAAGAGGATAGTCAATACCTGTTTAGTAAAAACTATGAGCTTAGACCTGCCGAATTCCATATTAGTGCAGAATCCGACCGGATTTTGATCAGATGCAAATCACAAGACACCAATGGCTATGCGTATTTATTGCTAAAAGAGATTCAATTGGCTGAAAGTGGTTTTACACTTAAGTATTATCTGCAAAACACGGGTGAAAAAGAGTTTAGTACAGATGAATATGTGCACAATTTTACAGCTATAAATAAGGATTTAATAGGCAGCAAATATGTATTAAAATTTCCATTTCAACTTAATCCTGAGTTATTTGCGGAAACGGTTAATCCTGAATTGAAAGTAGCTATTGGGCAAAATGAATTTAAGTTTAAAGGCACGCCCGAACAGCAATTCTTTTTTAGCAACCTCTCAGGCGATAAAAATGTAGATGCCAGCTGGCAATTAATAAACCTTGAAAGTAAAATTGCGATTAGTGAATCCGGAAGTTTTCAAACAAATAAAGTGAATCTTTGGGGATGGAAACATGTTATTTGTCCGGAGTTGTTTTATAAAATAAATCTAAAACCAGGTCAATCAACGGAATGGACCAGGAAATATAATATTTATAAACTAAAGTGAGCGCCCCGGAATTTTGGTGATTCTGGTATAACAGCTGATTTTTCGTTATATTTAGAAATAGCATCTGAAATCAATTAATGAAGGTATTATGAAGAGGGTTTTTATTCTAATCGCTACGCTTTTTTCGTTGCAGCTGCATTCGAATAATAATTTGAATGAAATTTCCGGAATTGTAACTATTGGCAACTCCCCAATACAAAACGTGTCTGTCCGGGTTTTAAACAGCTCCAAAGAAACTTTTACAGACGAAAATGGAAAATATTTTATCACTGCCAGACCATCTGATGTCTTAGCTTTTGATTATGCCGGGATGCAAAAGGTAGAAATAGTAGTGGAAGATGTTACTGCCAGATTGAACATTGAAATGAAGATGAATGTAGAAGCTTTGAAGGAAGTTGTAGTGGCAGAAAATAATGCCAGGAATCAGGATTACCTGAAATTGCAATATGGGATTGATAAGAGGATCCTGAATACTGCCTTTGGTTATCTGGATGCCAGGAGAGTTGGCTATTCTATAAAATTAGTAGATGGCAAAGATTTAAGCGCAGGAGCAATAGATGTTGTTACGGCATTAAAGGGAAGAGCTGCAGGGGTATACAGCCTGGGAGGAGAAATATATATCCGCGGAGGGGGACCTCAGCTACAAGGTAGAGCAATTCCGGCAATTTATGATCTGGATGGGATGGTCTTAAAGAAACTTCCATTTATAACAGTAGAGAATATTGACCGGGTGGCAATAATATCCGGCTTAGCCGGGAGGGTCAGATACGGTAGTATTGCCAGAGGTGGGGTTGTGGTAATAAACACTATTGGCGCTCCTTTTAGGGCAGATTCTGATACTAATAAAAGTTATGACAGGGCACGCCTTCGTAATAACATCTATAATGATGATGCGATTGCTGAAGATCGTAGTAATGCAACCAGTTATTTGAGGGATCTATATTCCTGCAAAGAAAAACCTGCTGCACGCGAAGTATATCAAAAATATGTAACGAGATATGCGAAAGACCCATATTTTATAATAGACACCTATCTGTTTTTTCATGATACCGGTGACAAAATTTTTGCAAATCAAATTTTGGAGGACAATATTGAAGTTGTGGAAAGTAATCCTGTTTATGCCAAAGCCATGGCCTTTGCTTTGGACTACGCTAAAGAGTACTCTAAGTCTAAAGAAATGTACAAAAAGATTTTTGTTTTAAGACCTGAATATTTGCAATCCTACAGGGATATGGCAAATAGTTATTTAGCTCTGGGCAATTACAAAAATGCAGCCAACCTCTATATCCGCTATCAATATTTAGTGAAGGAGGGGATTTTCGCCAATGATAGTTCAGCTATCCAAAAAGCAATAGACGGAGAAATGAATAACCTGTTTGTACTACATGGCACCAGCTTCATGGAAGAGTCCAATATAGTCGGATTCAAGAATTACACTAAAAACAAGGGCGAAACGAGGTTGCTTTTTGAATGGAATGACAGCGAAGCAGAATTTGATTTGGAATTTGTTAACCCTCAAAAAAATAATTTTATCTGGGAACATTCTCTGGAGAATGCGGCCGAACGAATTAAAGATGAAAAAACTTTGGGGTATTCCTCTGAAGAATTCTTTGTTGATGCGTCTCTGCCCGGAAAATGGCAGATAAATGTTAAGTATAAAGGGAATAAAAAATTATCTCCGGTTTATATGAAATTAACCAAATTCACAAACTATAATACCCCCTCTCAAAAAATGGATGTTTCCGTATTTCGTTTAGCTGTGAAAAATGTAAAGCAGAAATTAACCGATTTCAATAACGTGGTTTCCCTCTCTGCTAATTAACAGGCTTTTTAATTGCCTTGATTCTATAACCCAGAGCAAGCTTTCCACTTAAAAGTGTAAAAGCACCATTATTGCCATAACCAATGTAGGACATATTGGTTGAAGTTATGAGGCTAATAGAAGTATAAAAGCGCTTCCATCTGTAGCCAAATAATGCCGATCCATTTAGTTTATAAACCAGAGGATTTTTTGGATTATAGGAGACGTCTTCAGCCTCTGCATTTTTTATTGTTACACCAAGGCCTGCTTTAGCTCCTAACGCCACATAGAAATTTGCCGGCAACCTGACCAGACTTACCAAACCACCCATTATACCAATTCCATAATTAGTGAAGCTGGTAATCCTTGCCTGTTGGTTAAAATCCGGGAAAAATTCCGGAGGAACAATTGACTGGTCTGCAGAGATTTGGTTATAAAGAATAAAACCTCCAAGCCCAAATGAAAATATGTTTCGTTTCTGTTTTGTAATGCCTGCATTTAATGAGGTCTGCGAGTATTCACCGGCATTGAAAAGATATAAGTAATCAACACCCCCGGCTATAGATTTGATATCATCTCTGAAAATACTCGTACTATTTATGGAATTTTTAATATTAAATCCCCTGTAGACCTGGAAATAGAAGTCAATTAAATTATGTTCTAATATCAATCCACCTCTAAGATCAAATCGGTCTGTATTTTCCGTTTCCTTGTTTCTCAGATTATAAGTAAAATCGAGAATCAACTTGCTGGTTGCAACTCCGACGCCAATTCCATAAAGGTCATTTGGGATATAGGAAAGACGAACATTATCATTCGACAACCTGAAACCCTGTGCTTTAATATTTCCAAAAAGTCTGACAGACCAGTTGTTCATATCACGATCAATCAGTAAGGAATCAAGCCTGCTAATAGTTTTAAGTGAATCCGTTTGCCGTATATCCTGAGACCTGCAAAGCAACCCTATAAACAAAAAAAACAGTAATAAAAGTCGCCCTTTGGTAAAAGAGCCAACCGCCACCTTACAGCTATAGTTGAAATGTGCTACATTCCTGTTTAGGGAACTATTAAATTTAGTCCGGCTATTCCATTCCATTATACAAATTGGGATAATCTGCCCTTTTGAAGGGGCCTAAAGTTACTTAAATTAGCGGGTATATTTTAATTACTTCATAAACGCAAAGGGCGTAATGAGGAATTAGTTAATGGGATGTATAGGAATTTTAAACGCTAAAAAGTTAAATGAAAATTAATAGGATTGGTCTGGGGGGAGGCTGCCATTGGTGCACAGAAGCGGTATTTCAAAACCTGAATGGGGTTGTACGTGTAGAGCAGGGTTGGATTTCTGCTTTAGGTGCGTTGGAATTCAGTGAAGCGGTACTACTGCATTTCGACCGGGAAAAGATTACTGCGAAAGATCTTATAGAAGTTCATCTTCACACCCACAAATGTACTTCCAATCATTCTATGCGCACAAAATACCGTTCTGCTGTTTATTCCTTTAGTTTGAAGCAGCAAATGGAATCAGAGCAAATTTTAGGACTGCTTCAAAAGGAATTTGAGGATAAATTAATCACCAGGGTATATGGGTTCAAAGACTTTAAATTGTCTCCTGAAACTTATCAGAATTATTATCGCAAAAATCGGGATAAACCTTTTTGTAAAACCTACATAGATCCCAAATTGCAATTCCTTCTGAGGAGATTTTCAAAGCATGTTTTAGAATCTGCTCAGACATCAATAAAAAGGAGGGAAGAACAAAACATCAAAAAATAAAAAGTAGCTTCTGAGTTCGCATTAAAAATTCTTATTTTTGTGCCCCCTGATACTTATTCAGCGGAAATATTTGGCCTCATAGTTCAACGGATAGAATAGAAGTTTCCTAAACTTTAGATCCAGGTTCGATTCCTGGTGAGGCTACGGATAAGTACATTAGGCCTTTATTTTTGATCGACCGAGAGAAACTTGTTTCATTGAGGTGAGGTCCAAAAATAAAACCAGCTGCTTAGCAGTTGGCCTTTTGTATTTTCAGAACGAGCGTTTCTCAGGAACAGCGAAGCTAGTCCTGGTTAATTTTGTTCCGGGCCAAAAATAATACCAGCTGCATGGCAGCTGGGCTTCTGTATTTTCAGTGCGAGTCGTTCTCAGGAACAGCGCAGCTAATCCTGGTGAGGCTACTTTTTCAAGTTTAAAGGAAATGAAATTAACACAAAACTAGTTGATTTACAATGACTTGTTTTTTTGATTTAAAACGCTGTCAAGCAATGACTTAGGATCTAATTTCATAGTGTAACATCGCGCAAGCGTGTTGCCCTCTTGCTATTCCTCCCTTAGTTTTGAGAATTTACCTTATTAAAGGCAACGGAAAACTCAATAAGTCATTTTCACTGCAAGGAAGTTGCAGGTTTGAAACTTATCTTTCTGAAATTCTGCACAAAAATGTTAGGAAAGAGTATTACGCTCAAAAACTTATCCATTGATAATCAGCCTTGTATTGGCCTTCAATTTCAAGCGCATCGTGATTTGCAAGAAAAAGTCAATCTACTACCAAACGTTGAATGGTCTGAGAATTATCAAATGTATTTTCTTCCTAACACAAAAGAAAACATCCAATTGATATATAAAGTGTTCAAAGGTATAGCTTGGGTCAATGGAAACTACTTTTTTCATAATAAACCACTTGTAAACAAAAAAGGTAACGCCAATTTTAAACGAGAAGACCATTCCAAACATAGCAGCAAAGCCAGACTTTGTCCTGAAGATTATCTGGAAAAGCTAGAGCTAAAGAAATATGCCCCTAATACAGCAAGAATTTATATCTCATGTTTTGAGGCATTCATGCGCTTTTATCCAGATGCCACATTGGATAAAATAGACGAAAACGATATTCGTAAATACCTGCTTTTTCTAGTTCGAAAAGATTGCTCAGATTCCTATGTCAATCAAGCCATAAACAGTATTAAATTTTACTATGAGATTGTTCGTGGAATGCCCAATCGGTTTTATTCTATTGAACGCCCAAGAAAAACCAAAAAACTACCTGTGGTACTTTCCATTATAGAAGTTCAAAGCCTACTGGCTGAAATCAACAATATAAAACATCGATGTATCGTTGGTTTACTATATAGTTCGGGTTTACGTAGATCAGAAGTTTTGGCTTTAAGACCGGTGGATATAGATAGTAAGCGCATGTTAATTAGGGTCAACCAGGGAAAGGGTAAAAAAGATCGGTACACCATTTTAAGTGCTACATTACTAAAAGAATTACGTAATTATTTTAAAAGATATCAACCTCGAACTTTTCTGTTTGAAAGCCCTAATGGAAAGGCGTATTCTCCTACCAGTGTGGTCAACATTGTAAGTCGTGCGGCATTAAGGGCGGGAATTAAAAGAAGAGTGACTCCTCATATGTTACGTCATAGCTTTGCAACCCATTTGTTAGATAAAGGAACAGATTTGCGAAAGATTCAGGTTCTTTTAGGTCATAATTCAAGTAAAACAACGGAGATTTACACACATGTTGCAGAAAATTCCTTCAGGGATATAGATGATTTACTATCTTAGTTATAAGTGATATATAGTGCATAATGCACTATATTCAATTGTTATGCCTCAATAAAAAAACAAAATGATGAAAATTCTATTCACCTCATTGATAATTTTTTTCGTTTTCAGTTGCACATCAAAGTCAAACGTAACTAATCAAAGATTACCTATCCCAAAGGAAATTATTGATTTAGGGGCATTAATAACTGAGGACTTGCCCGAACAGGTATGGGGCGGCCTTATGAAACATTATGGCTTTGACGAATCTAACTCCTTTAGGGTAATTAACCAGGAATTTGAATTTCCTGACGGATTTTTATCAGTAAATAATTCATACCTGACGATATTCAATCATGGAGGGCCTCATGTAGATGCACCAAGTCATACGAATTTGAAAGGGGGAATCGATAGTTATTCGGTAGATGATTTTATAGGTCCATTGAAAGTCATTGATGTCAGCGATTTACCATTCGGGCGAACTGTTTCACTATCAGAAATAAAGAAACATGACATTCAACCAGGTGATATTGTATTAATATATACCAATTACATTTTACCCAAAGAGGAGGAATTACCTAATCGAATAGCTCTCACTCAAGAGGCAGCCAAGTATCTAACAAATATTCCAGTAAAAGCTTTTGGAACAGACTCGTTCAATGTTGAAAGTGATGATAATCCGACCGAAGTAAATTCCGAAACTGCATTGCAACGAATTGCTCCTATTCATTATGAATTTTTAAGCAAGAGGATTCCTGTATTTGAACAACTTTTCAACGTAGATAAACTATTGAATAAGGAAAAGATGCTTTTTGTTGGTCAACCGTTGAACATTGAAAATGGTGATGGAATGATAGTTAGACCCGTAGTTTTTGTATATGAGTGATGTAACCAATATCGAGGCATAACAATGTACATGTCGATCATAGCTGGCAAAAGCCAGCTACGCCGCATGTACTTACCGTTAGCGGTAATAAGACAAAAAAATAAATATATCAGAATGAATTATTGATTATGAAGAAAATCAAACTGAATTTGAATATTGACTGGAAATCAAAAATTGTTGACCTTTTAATTGTAATTATCGGTATCACAATTGCATTTAAATTAAATACTTGGAACGAATCCATAACAACAAATTTAGAGGCGAAAGATTACATAGAAAGTTTTTATGAAGAAAATATTACTAATGAGACTAATCTAAGTTCTGCTTTGGAATTTTCAGAATCAAACAGAAAAGATATTGACACTTTAAAACAAATTCTTCTATCAAAAAAATATGATGATAAAAGAATCAAAACGCTTACAGCAAGTATGATGGGATTGGCTAATTATAATCCTTCTATTACGACAATGGAAAACATTACAGCATCGGGAGAATTTAAATTAATAAAAGATATCGAACTCAGAAAACAAATAATTAACACCTATAACTCGTATCATGTAACATTAAAATTAGAAGCCTTATTGTTAGATTATGTTAACAAATACGTAACTCCTTTTTCCTTTGAGAATATTCGTTTCAGTGACTTTAGTTCTATCCACTCTGACTTTATTAAAGAGCCATTATTTGAAAATATTGTTTTTGGTTTTGAAGTTTTATTGAGTCAACAAATCAAGGGATATCAAGATAGTTTAGAGGAAATAAAACTGTTGAATGAAAAACTAACTACCGCTAACAATGTATATAATAAATAGGCGAAATATTTCGTAAAATCAAGGCTTTTGGCTCGTATCAAACTTTTTGCTTACCTGAAAGTTTTGTGCTTCGCAATCGCCTACTTTTTATATACTAACCGTTGTATGCCATGCTGAAAGAACAAAAGAGCTGTTTTATTGCCAACGTTAGAATTACATTAATAAGAAGGAGTATTATGAAATTTAAAAAACACTTAATAGCCATCCTTGGCTTAGGAATACTGATAACAGGGTGTAATCCTCAAAAAAATCCTGATCATTCAGAAAACCTGCAAAAGCAGGACGGGAGGGTTCTCCCATTTCCAAGAATTGCTTCTGAAAGCCAGACAGGCCAAACCTTGGCCGAAAGTAAATTAGCACCATGGCCAAACAACAAACACCTGGCTGATGATGCTCCTAATGTACTTATTGTTTTGATAGATGATGTTGGTTTCGGGGTTTCAGAAACATTTGGAGGGGAAGTAGCCACACCTACGCTTACAAAACTAGCAAACGAAGGAATTATGTATAACCGATTCCATACCACTTCAATCTGTTCTCCTACTCGGGCTTCTTTGCTAACTGGAAGAAACCACACAAGAGTGTCATCTGGCACCATTGCAGAACGAGCTGTTAATTTTGATGGATATACAGGCGTCATCCCCAAAACTTCAGCTACCGTAGCCGAAGTGCTTAAAAACTATGGTTACCATACTGCTGCCTTTGGAAAATGGCATAATTCACCTGCCAACCAAACTACGTCAATGGGACCAAAAGACTTTTGGCCAAATGGCTATGGATTTGAATATTTCTATGGATTTTTAGCGGGAGAAACCTCCCAATATGAACCACGATTATTTGAAAATTATAATGCCATTGAACCTCCCCACGACCCTAATTATCATTTGACAGAAGATATGGCAGAGCAAGGTCTTAAGTGGTTGGGAGAGCACAAAGCCTATTCGCCAGACAAGCCTTTTTTCATGTACTGGGCTCCGGGAGCCGCTCATGGTCCACATCATATTTTTAAAGAATGGTCAGAGAAATACAAAGACAAGTTTGATGGAGGTTGGGATGAATACAGAGCAAGAGTCTTTCAACGTCAGTTAGCTATGGGAATAATTCCTGAGGGGACTGAATTAACGGAAAGAGACTCCACAATGGTCGCATGGGATGATATTCCTGAAGATGAAAAAGAGTTTCAATTGCGCTTAATGGAAGTGTTTGCAGGTTTTGTAGAACATACGGATGTGCAAGTAGGTAAGCTAATCGACGGTATGGATGCTATGGGCTACAAAGACAACACCATCGTGATTTACATTTTTGGCGATAACGGTTCTAGTGCAGAAGGACAAAACGGCAGTATAAGTGAGTTGCTAGCTCAAAACCAGATACCTAACACCATTAGTCAACAAATGGCTGCATTGGACAAAATTGGTGGCTTAGATGCGCTAGGAACCAACAAGGTAGAAAACATGTATCATTCTGGTTGGGCATGGGCAGGAAGTACTCCGTTTAGAAGCACAAAATTGGTTGCAGCGCATTTTGGAGGAACACGAAACCCGATGGTGATTTCCTGGCCCAAAAGAATAAAACCTGACAAGGAAATTCGCAGCCAATTTCTTCATGTAAATGACATTGTTCCCACGCTGTATGATATTATAGGTATACAACATCCTGAAATTGTTAATGGCTTTGAGCAAGACCAGATGGATGGAAAAAGTTTTGCACAAACATTTACCAACCCCAATGCAGAGAATTTAAAAAAGACCCAATTTTTTGATAATAACGGTAGTCGTGGAGTTTATCATGAGGGTTGGTTTGCAAGTACATTTGGCCCACTGCGCCCTTGGGTTTCTGCACAAAAAGGATTAGAAGACTGGAACTCAAATGAAGACGTTTGGCAGCTTTATGATTTGAAAAATGATTTCTCACAAGCGCATGATCTTTCAGCCGAATATCCAGAAAAACTAGCTGAACTAAAAGAACTGTTTTTAAATGAAGCCAAGGAAAATAAAGATTTCCCCATTGGTGCGGGTATTTGGTTAAGGCTGCATCCGGAAGATGTGATTACCTCACCCTATACCGAATGGACATTTAACCAAACCACAACAAGGATGCCGGAATTTGCTGCACCAGGTCTTGGTAAAAAAAGTAATACCGTGGTGATAGATCTGGAGGTAAAAGAAAACCAAAGTGGTGTATTATATGCGCTCGGTGGAAGCGCTGGTGGATTAACTTGCTACATGGATAATGGCTATTTAAAATACGAATACAACATGATGATTATCCACCAATTTAAAGTGAGCAGTAAAAATAAAATTGGTATGGGTAAGCATGAATTTGAGATTACCACAAAGATAAAAGACAATAAGCCTGGAGCACCAGCAACGATCACTTTGAAAGTAGATGGTAAAGAAGTTGGTGCCATGACCACTTTGGGTACAGTGCCAGCGGCATTTTCAGCTAGTGAAACTTTGGATATTGGTACAGATTTAGGCTCGCCTGTTTCCTTCGATTATTTTGAAAAGGCACCATTTAAGTTTAACGGCACAATCAATTCTGTTTATATCAAATTATTGTAAATGAAAAGAAAGCACGGCATACAACATTGTATAAAAGCAATAGCGGTTTAGGTGCGAACTTGAACCGCTTTTTGTATCTATTTAAGTATCTTGCTATCTGGCAGTTTAGTGGCCTAAATCCGCTACTGCTCATATGCAGACCGTTG
>NZ_KB907552.1:57455-209097 GCF_000382125.1 Eudoraea adriatica DSM 19308 | reverse complement strand
AGAAAGTCCTTTGAATACCGGCACTTTTACAGTCACTTTGGATACACCAAATACATCTGGCGGTAATCTTGCAATTAGCTATGCGGTTACCGGAAGTGCTACAAGTGGCTCAGATTATACGCCTTTAACAGGAACGGTAAATATAGCGAACAATGCATCTAGTGGCACGATAACGGTAACACCAATCAATGATGCGGCAGTAGAGGGACCTGAGACGGTGATAGTCACTTTGTCAAATGATGCAGGTTATACGGTAGGTACTCCTAACAATGCAACAGTTACAATCACCAGTGAAGATGTAGCCCTGGATGAAATTAGCATCAACAACGTTACCCTTACTGAGGGTAATGCAGGAACCAAGGCCTTTATTTTTGTGGTAAGCGTAGATGGTGGAGGCAATGCTAATAATAATATTACATTTACAATTAATACTGTTAATGGTAGCGCAACAGCGGGTTCTGATTATGTTCCTATTTCAGGGGGTAGTGGAATAATTACTTCGGGAAATCCAAGCACAACCATAACAGTAACTGTAAATGGGGATATAGCAATTGAGGCTAATGAGACCTTTAATGTAAACCTAAGTGTGCCGGTGAATGCTATCATTACAGATGGAACAGGACTGGGAACGATAACTAACGATGACAGTTGTGCTGCAGGAACTTCAGCCCCTGCTTTTAATGGGGGGGTCACGGAATTATGCGATAGTAGCGGGCAGGATCTGGATGCTTATACAAATACCCCGGCACCTCCTAATTCGGTACTTACATGGAGTACCAATTCCGATCCTTTAAATACAGGAGCACATTTATCAAGTAGCGTTGTAACCGGTTCTGATAGCTATTATGGGTTTTTCTATGATGCACTTAATGATTGTGCCAGCCCGGTACTGCAGATAGATCTTCAATTTAATACAACACCTTCGGCAGGAACTACCACAGATACAGCGGCATGTAATAGAGGGAACAATAGTGTAACAAGAGTAGATTTAGACGATTTCATTACAGGTGAAGATAATGGTAGTTGGGCCTGGACCAGCGGCCCTACGGAGGTAACTCCGGATTTTTTCAATAGGGTTCAGTTTGATGATGTTGATGATGAGGACCTGGGCGTATATGTATATACCTATACTACCAATACAGCCCAGGGGGCTTGCTCAGAGGCCACAAGCACTGTTACAATATCGGTAACCGCATGTGAATTCGATTGTGATGTTGCACCACCAATAATAATTCCAACCGTACCTACTACATATTGTGATGAAATAGACCCTGCCCTTAGTTTGGATGATTATACGGATGGGAGCGAACCACCGGGCACTATTTTAGTTTGGAGCAGGAATCCTAATCCAACAGATCCTGCTACCGATCATTTAAATCAGGCTGAGAAAGACAATCCCACCGTTGGAACGTATTATGCTTTTTTTTATGCCACGGACGACTTATGCTGGAGTCTTTCTTCAGATGTTACTCTTGTAGTTAATAATACCCCTGTCATAACGGCGACGACAAGCGACACCCTCTGTGGGTCCGGGCAGGCCTTACTTACGGTTGAAGGCGTAATCCCTCCCGGCACAACTAATCCAAATTTTAACTGGTATGCCACAGAAACCAGTACAGATGAAGATGAAGAGGTTTTATCTAATTCAGATTCGTATACCACACCTGTTTTAACGGAAACGACTTCCTATTGGGTGGAGGCTACCGCCAATGGTTGTACTTCGGCAAGACAAGAGGTAATAGTTACCGTAAATATAGAACCCTCTCCCGGGACTCCTGTAAACGGTTCTGCATGCAGTATTGCGGCCAATGGTATTACAACAGTAGATCTCGATGACCTCCTTATTGGTGCAGATCCCGGTGCCTGGGCAATTATTACAGATCCATCAGGAGGAAGTGTTGTCATTGACGGTGATAATATCGTAGATTTCATGGGACTTTCAGTCGGGAATTATGAGTTTACTTATACCACTAATACGGCGGTTCCGCCATGTGTGGACCAGACGGTCACGGTAACCATAACGGTAACGGATTGTATTAATGATATTTCTATTGGACCTGGCGTGACTCTTCTGGAGGGCAATAGTGGTACTACGGTCTTTAGTTTTAGCCTGAGCCGTACGGGTGATATATCTGTGCCTGCCACGGTTGACTATACTGTTACGGGTAGCGGTGAAAATCCTGCCGATGCAGAGGACTTTGTTGGTGGTACATTACCCGTTGGCACGGCAAATTTTATTGCAGGTTCACCTGTGGGTACTCTAAATATAAATGTAAATGGTGATCTGACTGTAGAGCCTGATGAAACTTTTACCGTTACTTTAAGCAATCCCAGCGGCGGAGCAACCCTTGCTACAGCAACCTCACTGGGAACAATAAGTAATGATGATGGTATAGGTACAGGTATTGATCTGGAAATAACCAAAAGTGTAGACGCTCAAATTGTCGAGGTTGGGCAGGAAGTAATTTTTACGGTTACTGTAAACAATCTGGCAAATATCAATGTATCGGATGTACTTATAAGTGATGTATTGCAAAGCGGCTTTGAATATGTATCTGAGACTGCTTCACTGGGGGCATATGACAATACAACAGGAGAATGGTTTATTGATGAATTACAGCCTTTGGCAAGTGCAACCCTGGATATCACGGCAATAGTTTTAGATGGAGGGGTTTATTCCAATACTGCAACACTTTTGGGCTCAGTACCCCAGGATATTAATGATGCAAATAATGAGGATACCGTTACAATAATTATTGGTGCTCCTCAGGCTGCAGACCTGCTGATTGAAAAAACTGCAGAAAGCGCAAACCCATTAGTTGGAGAAGATGTTGTATTTACAATTATTGTTACTAACCTGTCATTGGAGGGTACGGTATCACAAATTGTGGTTGAAGATATAATACCGGATGGACCTGATACCGAGTTCGTTTATTTGTCCCATACGCAGGATCTGGGTGTTTATGAACGAGCAACCGGCATATGGCAAATACCCAGTCTGGCGCAAAACCAACAGGCAACACTACAGATCACCGTAAATGTGCCTATATCTGGTATTTGGGGCAATACTGCAACTATTATAAGTCCTCCGTTGGTGGCAGGAGCAAATCCGGAAGCATTTGTACGGGTGAATGTAAACGAACCAACCAATACGGAACCGGGTTTCCTTTTCAATCAGTTTTCACCTAATGGCGATGGGACAAATGATTTGCTCAAGATTAATGACCTGGAGGATTATCCTGATAATTACCTTCAGATATTTGACAGGTATGGGAATAAGATATATGACATCCAGGGTATGACAGACGGGAATACCTGGGATGGAACAAGAAATGGAGAACAGGTCCCTCAAGGCACCTATTTTTATATATTGGACTTAGGAGATGGTTCAGAAATTAGAAAAGGCTGGATTCAGCTCATAAGATGATTAAATTTATGACTTGTACAACAAGCAGATTTTTAACTCGTAATGTCTTCTTATTACTAGGCTTTTTCCTGGTCGTGGTAAATGAGAGTTATTCACAGCAAGAACCGCAGTATACCCAATATATGTACAATATTGGTAGTTTTAACCCGGCATATGTGGGTACTGTGGAAAATATGGATATTACAGGCCTATACAGGGCACAATGGATAGACATTGACGGAGCGCCGAGGACTATCAGGTTTGGGGTTAATTATCCTCTGGAAAATGAAAAGATGGGGCTAGGTTTTAATATCCAAAGTGATCAGTTGGGTCCTACGACAAATACTTTTGTAGATATTTCATACTCGTACCAGCTAATGCTCTCTGCCAACACTAAGTTGTCTTTTGGTATTGATGCCGGAGGGTCATTTTTAAATGTTGATTTTTCTAAGGGAGATTTTGAAAACCCCGGAGAGCCTATTTTAGGGCGGGAGCAAATCAGTAATTTTTACCCCACGCTAGGAGCGGGTTTATTTTTATATCAGGACAAATGGTACCTTGGCGCATCAGCACCTAACTTTTTGCCCAACGGGCTTTATGATGATGATGTAGCTCAGGTTATAGATGATAAGTTGCAGTTCAATTTTATAGGAGGTTATGTTTTTGATTTATCTGAAAAGCTTAAATTTAAACCTGCATTTTTATTTAATCTTATATCGGGAGCACCGGTAACGACAAATTTGTCGGCTAACTTTCTAATTAATGATGTGTTAACTGCAGGTGCGTCTTACAGGTTTGATAATGCGATAAGCGCTTTGGTAGGGTTTCAGATATCTAACGGCATGTTTGCCGGATATTCTTACGATTATAATACCAATCCAATAGGTGAATATAGTAGTGGTTCGCACGAAATTATTCTTAAGTTTTATATTGGAAGAGGAGCCAATACCAAAAAGGAAAAAAACGAGAACCTTAAGGGCAAACCAAAACAAATAGATTCACCAAGGTTTTTCTAAAAGTACAGGCAATGAAATATAAATTCTTAATTCTGATTGCTTTTCTGTTTGTCGACAGCTTTTCCTTTGCCCAGGATAAAAAATCAAAAGGAGATGATTTCTTTTTTGAATACAAATACACCCAGGCCATTTTTGAATATAAAAAGGAGAAAAATGAACATCCTTTAAGCAAAAGGCAATTACTGAATTTAGCAGATTCCTATTTACATACAAAGAACTACAAAAATGCTACCGACACTTATCTTGAGGTATATAAAGAGGATACTGAAATAAGCACATACCATTTTAATAATATGTTGCAGGCAATGGCCAAAACTTCCGGTCAGGATAGAGTAAAAGCCTTCCTGGCTACAAAAACTGATGTCTTGTCCAATGAATTGCTGGAAAACGCCGAATTTAATTATGAACTCCAGGAATCGGAAAAGGCAGATGACCTGGTGTATGAAATTTTCAACATAAATGCCAATGGTCCTGCCTCTGATTTTTCACCTTCCTTTTACAAGGATGATAGAATGCTGTTTACCAGTACCAGAAGTCTTAGTGAAAATAAGAAAAAAGGCTACCGCGAAAGCGAATACCTGGAAATATATGTAGCCAAAGTAGGATCGGATGATCAGATACTCAACCCTAACCCATTTTTAGATATTCCGGAATCAAATTTCCATCAGGCAACACCTTTTTATTCAGAAACCATGGATGCTGTATTTTATGTAAGCTCTAATGCAGCAGATGGGGTGCTGACTTTTGATAGTAATGGTAAAAATAGTCTGGCAGTAATGATGACTTCAAAAGATGGTACCGCCCAATATTTATTGAGGGATCCAAGCACATCTTTTTACTACCCCTTTTATGATGCGAAGACCAGCAGACTTTATTTTGCGGCTAATTTCCCTAATGGTTATGGAGGTACAGATCTTTATTATGTAGATACTAACGAAGGTAAAATTATGTCTGCTCCCATAAATTTAGGCTCGAGGATCAATACACCGGGAAACGAGATCTCGCCATTTGTTTTTGAGAATAGCCTATTTTTTGCATCGGATATTTTTTATGGACTTGGTGGCATGGATATTTACAAGTCCGAATTGCAGAATGATGAGTCTTTTAGTATTCCTGTAAATTTAGGAATGGGTCTTAATTCCGGGGAAGATGATTTTGGTTTTATTATCAAGAACAATGAAACAGAGGGTCTAATAGGCTATTTTTCGTCAAATAGAAAAGAAGGTAAAGGAAAAGATGATATTTATGGATTTCAAGTTGCTGATAAACCGGGTCTGAAAACATTGGTCCTTAGGGGACAGGTAAATAATACAACCTCAAAAGAGGGGGTCTCAAAGGCAGCGGTGAGGGCGTACGATACTGACTTAAATCTTATTAAGGAAGTTTATACAAATGAGGATGGAACATACAGGCTTGAAATTCCATGGAGAGAAACTCTTATGCTTGAGGCATCCAAAGAACGATACTCTGAAACAATCCGCTCTTTTGATGAAGCAGCAATTCAGAGTCTTGAGGATAATAGTTTAGTTGATTTAGAACTCTTGTTTCTGGATGACCTGGTAGAGGAGAAGGAAGATCAGACTGTAATTAAAATGAATAAGTTCTATTTTCAAAAGGGCAGGTACGCTATAACTCCGGAAATAGCGGCCGAACTTGACAAAGCCGTCGTTGCGGTAAAAAGTTTTCCTCAATTGCAACTACGAATAGAATCTCATACCGATAGCCGTGGTGGAAGTGCTACAAATTTCAGGTTATCACAAAATCGCGCTGATGCCATTAAAGACTACCTGGAGCAAAATGGTGTCTCATCTTCAAATATTTTGTATACCATTGGTTATGGTGAGGATAAGTTAGTCAATACCTGCAAAAGTGGGGGATTCTGCCCGGAACAATTGCATAATCAGAATGAACGGCAATTAATAGTCGTCTTAAATTACGATCTCATATATTAAGGTTCTCTATTTATTATAATTGTTGTGAGCATTCTGTCCATTACGGATGGGTGAATACATCCAATACTTCTTTTATCATAGTTCTTAAAGGGCACATCAAAAAATTTACCTTACATGCCCGTTAATTATTGGGAATACTTATATTTAGAAAAATAAATTTTCATGGGTCACAATTCTAAAGCCAAAGAATATTGGAAAAAAAACCTGCAGTATCTCGCTATTTTGTTGGGTATTTGGTTTTTGGTATCCTATGGGTTTGGAATACTGTTAAAGGATGAGCTGGATACTATTCAATTAGGCGGATTTAAACTGGGTTTTTGGTTTGCCCAACAGGGGTCTATTTATGTCTTTGTCATCCTAATTTTCATATATGTAAGATTAATGAACCGACTGGATAAGAAACACGGGTTCGACGAATAAACCAGATCAACCAAACATACCAACCGTATGGATGTACAGACATGGACACTGACCATTGTTGTCTTAACTTTTTTACTTTATATAGGAATTGCAATATGGTCCAGGGCCAGCTCCACTAAAGATTTTTATGTGGCCGGAGGCCATGTTCCTGCCTGGGCAAACGGCTTGGCTACCGCAGCAGATTGGATGTCTGCCGCATCCTTCCTCGGAATGGCCGGGTTAATATCATTTAGCGGATACGACGGATCGGTGTATTTAATGGGTTGGACCGGAGGATATGTACTTCTTGCTCTTCTCTTAGCTCCCTATCTCAGAAAATTTGGACAATTTACTGTGCCTGATTTTATTGGAGACCGTTACTATTCCAATATAGCCCGCTCGGTTGCCGTTATTTGTGCACTGCTGGTTTCATTTACCTATGTAGCCGGTCAGATGCGAGGGGTAGGACTCGTATTTTCCAGATTTCTGGAAGTCCCAATTAATACAGGGGTTATTATTGGAATGATTATAGTTTTGTTTTATGCCGTTTTAGGGGGCATGAAAGGAATCACCTATACCCAGGTAGCTCAGTACTGTGTGTTGATTTTTGCTTTTATGGTACCGGCTATTTTTATTTCAATTCAAATGACAGGTAGTTCTATTCCTCAATTGGGGATGGGAAGCGATGTTATTGGAGAAAGTGTTTCCTTATTGGATAAGTTAGACGGATTATCCACAGCGCTTGGATTTGACGAATATACCAATGGCTCCAAGCCTATGATAGATATATTTTTTATCACTGCGGCATTAATGGTAGGAACTGCAGGCCTGCCTCATGTAATTGTAAGGTTTTTTACGGTCCCTAAAGTCAAAGATGCCAGAAAATCTGCTGGGTATGCATTGTTTTTTATAGCCATCTTGTATACCACGGCGCCTGCAATCGCTGTTTTCGCGAGAACCAATTTAATAGAGACCGTTAGTAATAAAGATTATGCCGGAATGCCCGCTTGGTTCTCTAAATGGGAAGCTACCGGCCTCTTAAAATTTAATGATAAAAATTCCGATGGAATTATTCAATATGTTGCTGATCCTGAAATTAATGAACTGCAAGTAGATAAAGATATTATTGTACTAGCCAATCCTGAGATCGCTAATTTACCCAATTGGGTAATAGCATTGGTAGCGGCAGGAGGCCTTGCAGCTGCACTTTCAACGGCAGCAGGTTTGTTACTCGTTATATCTACTTCCATCTCACATGATTTAATCAAAAAACAATTTAGCCCGAATATTTCAGATAAAAATGAATTGATTATTGCCAGAATGTCTGCTGTGGTAGCGGTGTGTATTGCAGGTTATTTTGGGATTAATCCACCAGATTTCGTAGCCGCTACAGTAGCTCTGGCTTTTGGCTTAGCAGCCGCCTCCTTTTTTCCTGCAATAGTGTTGGGTATTTTTTATAAAAAGATGAATAAGGAAGGCGCTGTAGCAGGAATGGTTGTTGGGATGGCTGCCATGTTATTTTATATGCTGAAGTTTAAGTTTGATATGTTTGGAGGAGGTACATCAAAGGATTGGTGGTTTGGAATTTCCCCCGAAGGCTTTGGTACTGTGGCTATGTTACTTAACTTTATGGTATCCATAATTATCTCCATTTTCACACCGGATCCTCCAAAAGAGGTACAGGAAATTGTGGAGGATATTCGAATACCCAGTGGGGTTAAGGAGGCAAGTTTTCATTAAAATAAAATTGGCATGAGTAATTATCATATTAAGCATTTAGAAGAATATTTTCAGGTATATCGCAAGTCCGTTCAGAATCCGGAAGCTTTTTGGGAAGAAATAGCCGAAGAGCATTTTGTATGGCGCTCAAAATGGGATAGGGTACTAAGTTGGGATTTTACGAAGCCTGAAATTAAGTGGTTTGAAGGTGCCGAACTCAACATAACGGAGAACTGCCTGGACAGACATTTGCCTACTAAACGCAATAATACTGCAATCATATTTGAACCCAATGACCCTAAAGAAGAAGCACAGCATATTACTTATGGACAATTACATGAAAGTGTATGCAGGATGGCCAATGTACTCAAGGAAAACGGCATAAAAAAAGGTGATCGTATTTGCGTGTACCTGCCAATGATTCCGGAATTAGCCTATACTGTGCTGGCCTGTGCCAGGGTCGGTGCTATACATTCCGTTGTTTTTGCAGGATTTTCTTCAAATGCATTGGCTACAAGGATTAATGATTGTGATTGTAAAATGGTAATTACTTCTGACGGTTCTTACAGGGGAAATAAAATTATAGACCTTAAAGGTATTGTAGATGTTGCCCTTGAAGACTGCCCGGGAGTGGAAAAGGTTTTGGTTACTAAGCGCACCGGGGGAAAGGTTAAGATGAAGAAAAACCGGGATTTTTGGCTGAAACCATTGCTGGACGAGGCCTATGCAGATAATGATGCTGAACGTATGAAATCTGAAGACCCTCTTTTTATACTCTATACATCCGGATCAACGGGGAAACCCAAAGGTATGGTGCATACCTGCGCCGGTTATATGGTTTATACGGCCTATACCTTTAAGAATATATTTCAGTACAGGGATGGTGATGTATATTGGTGTACCGCGGATATCGGCTGGATTACAGGTCATTCCTATATAATTTATGGCCCATTGGCCAATGGGGCAACTACGGTAATGTTTGAAGGCGTTCCTTCTTATCCGGATTATGGAAGGTTTTGGGAAGTAGTTGAAAAGCACAAGGTAAATCAGTTTTATACTGCACCTACTGCAATAAGGGCTTTAGCCAAGGAAAATCTTGAATTTGTAGAAAAATATGATCTTTCTTCCCTTAAAGTTTTAGGATCTGTCGGGGAACCAATAAATGAAGAAGCCTGGCATTGGTATAATAACAATGTTGGACATGGTAAAAGCCCTATTGTAGATACCTGGTGGCAAACAGAGACCGGTGGAATAATGATCTCGCCTATCCCATATGTCACTCCAACAACCCCCACTTATGCCACATTGCCCTTTATAGGAATTCAACCTGCCCTCATGGACGAAGAAGGTCATGAAATTATGGGAATTCAGGTAGACGGCCGACTGTGTATTAAGTTTCCATGGCCTTCAATGGCAAGAACCATATGGGGTGATCATGAGAGGTATAGGGATACTTATTTCACGGCATATAAGAATAAATATTTTACCGGGGATGGTGCTATGAGAGATGAGGTAGGATATTACAGGATTACGGGGCGGGTAGATGATGTGATCATTGTTTCAGGCCATAATTTGGGGACTGCACCAATTGAAGATGCCATAAACGAACATCCCGCAGTAGCTGAATCTGCCATTGTAGGTTTTCCACATGATATAAAAGGCAATGCACTTTATGGTTTTGTGATTCTTAAGGAAATTGGTGAAGCCAGGGATAGAGAAAACCTAAAGAAAGAAATAAACCAGCAAATCACCGAACATATTGGTCCTATTGCTAAATTAGACAAGATACAGTTTGTACCCGGTTTGCCTAAAACTCGAAGTGGCAAGATCATGAGACGTATTTTACGAAAAATAGCCTCCGGAGATACAGAAAACCTGGGGGATATTAGTACGCTCCTTAATCCTGAGGTAGTAAAAGAAGTTATGGATAACGCTTTGTAATATTTAGCGATCATATTAAAAAAGCAACATCCAGCAATAATAAATTGCAAATAGCGAAAGGAATATTATGCCGGCAAAAGTAAGGACCTGCAAACCTTTGCCTGGATGAAAATGGTTAGGCAGATCATGGCTCATGACATTTTTTAGATTCATATAACCCACTATCGGAGCCAATACAAAAGAGACAAAAGTTGCCAGGGCTACCAGGGTTCCCATATTTGCTCCAAATGCCTTAATTACAATAAAGTTGACCATTGCCAAAAGAATAACCCCCGAAGCGTAATACTTTCTCCCTGAAAAATCTTTGCTTTTAGGCGTAAGCAAACCCACTATGTCGATACTTACCCTTGATATCGCATCATGAGCAGTCATACAGGTGCTAAACATGGTAGCAAAGGCAGATACGGCAATAAAGATATAAGCCCAGTTACCAATATGTGTTGTAAACAATTGCACAACCTGATCTGCAAAAGTGGTAGCATTACTGCTTAATTCCGTATTTGTACCATATAGGGTCATCCACCCGATGATTAAAAAGAAAATGGCGAGGACAGCAGTCATCAAATACCCGGAATTGAATTCATGCAACGCTTCTTTTAATGAGGGTTTAGCCTTATTCAATTTATATTTTTCCAGGCTCCATAAGCTAATCCAGCTGGAAGCTTCAACAGCTGTAGGCATCCATCCTATTAACCCAATTAAGAACAAAATACCCACCTCATTAAATATTGGTGGTCTTACAAAATCAGACACCGGTTCCACCTGCCCTTTGTAAATTACCAATAATGTGGTCACAAGCAATGCCACAAATAAAATGGATATCACAAATTTTAAGGAAATTTCCAGAAAACGGTAGCGACCTATGATTAGCAGGGTGCTAATAAATACGAATAAACCAAGTGCAACGGTGGCAACAGAAATATGTTCAACATTAAAAAGGTTAATAAACAACCCGGCAGTTACTACATAAAGAGCAGCGAGGATCGTAAATGTGGTTACCAGGGTAATAAAGGCATATAGCCATAAGTAAGCTCGGCCTCTATTGAGATACCCTTCTATTAAGGTTTTATTGGTGACATTGGTATAACGTATTCCAAATTCGAAAAAGGGGTATTTTAAAATATTGGCCAGGATGATAGGAACCACCATAACCCATCCATATTGTGCACCGGCCTTGGTAGATAAGACCAAATGTGATGTTCCTATGGCCATACTGGCAAACAATAGCCCGGGACCAAGGTTTTTAAGCAACGTTTTGAATTTGGACATATACGGTTGGGTTAATTTTCAGGAACTAAAATAGGTTATTTTATCTCAATTTTTTCACCGTAAAAGCGGGGTTGTGTATTTAAAAGAAGGTCTATAAATACTTTTACCCGTGCAAAATATTCCCTGAATTGAACTTTAATACCGTGCTTTCCGGAAATTCCCCTGGCATTAAAACCAATTGCCTTCAGGCCTTTTTTTCTTGCCAGATATACGGCCCTTTCATTGTGAAATTGTTGGGAAATTACCGTAACACTATCAAGGCCAAATATATATTTTGCCCGTACCATGGAGTCAAGGGTGCGGAACCCGGCATAATCCAAAAAAATTTTTTCCTCCGGGATACCCCCTTTTACCAGGTCTTTTTTAATTGTAGTGGGTTCATTATAGTAGATGCTTCCATTATCACCACTAACCAAAACGAACTCTATTTTCCCGGCATTATATAAAGTTATAGTTGCGTCGATGCGATGTTTATAATAAGGGTTTATGCCTCCTTCCACCAGCATTCTTGATGTGCCCAATACAAGGCCGACTTTGTTTTTTGGTGTAAGGGCCGGATCAGTAAAGGTTTTTCCTTTTGCTGAAATTTCGATGACAAAATTGGAAATTACTACTACTAAAATTGATAAGAGTATTGCTACGGCTACAAAAAAACGATATTTCCTTTTTATGGATATTTTCATTGCAATTTTAAAGGTAAGGAAACAGTCTTTATCTTTTTGGGCATATGGATAAAATCAAAACAAAAAATTATTGCGACTAAATTATCACCGGATAATTTTTTTTAAGATGTGATCTTTACCAATAGGTTAACAATATGTGAATGAATTTCAGAAGTTTGATATTTTTGCGTACTTCGTAAAAAATTCAAGAAATGACATTATTTATTGACATGGATGAAGTGATTGCAGACACTTATAGGGCGCATATTTCACTTTATAATAAAGAATTTGATGAAAACCTTACCGTGGAGGAATGCATGGGCGGAGAAGTATGGCAAAGTGTGCCTGAGAGTCGAAGGGACAGGATTCACAGGCACTGCCATGAAGTTGGATTTTTCCGGGCTCTGCCTCCTATAGAAGGAAGTAAAGAGGTAATAAAGGAGTTGACCAATAAATACGATGTTTTTATTGCATCGGCTGCCATGCAGTTTCCAAATTCATTGATTGAGAAACATTATTGGTTAGATGAGCATTTTCCTTTTATAGATTGGAAACGGCGAATCCTGTGCGGGGATAAGCACATTCTTAAGGGGGATATACTCATTGATGATCGTAAATACAACCTGGAAAATTTTGAGGGTAGATCCATTATGTACAGCTCACCTCATAACATACATACAAATGGGTTTGAGCGGGTTGATAGCTGGGAGGAGGTCAGCCAAAAACTATTGTAATCTTAATTGGATAATTTTTTACCTTTAATTAGAAGAAATCCTTCCTTTATTTTGCTGGCTAAATCATTTACCATTCCCATCCAAAGGCCAGTTTCCAGTAGTAATCAGAATCACTTGCCCCGGTCGTAGGTTGGTTATCATAATTCAAAGTAATACCTGTTTTTACATAGAAGTCAAGTGGCAGATCATACTTTAAGTCAAAATTCCAGTCTGCACGCCAACGACCGCTTTCGCTTAAACTGGGATATGTTATCAAACGTGTAATCAGGCTTATATCTTCCGCATCAAAAATATTGAGTTCAGTACCCAATATTCCTTCAATAGTTGACCTGTCTTCCGCATCACTGGAAAATTGTTCGCTGTTATAGGATAAACCGGTTAAAACCCCCCAATATATTTTGTTGGTGTTCACCAGGTATTTTCCAACTCCCATAGAAACAATCGTCCTTAAATCTAAAAGTTGTTCGGTATTAGACAACAATGAAATCTGAGGTGACAGGTACCAGTCTTTTGGAAGAAAATAATTAAAAACAAAAGCGGCGTCTTCCCTTCTGATATCTTCAGCATTATCCTGGGTAGAACGAAGCATATTGGCATTAATCAATGCCGACCATTTGTCTTCAGTGTATTTTAGGTTAGTACCAAAGGTGAACTGTCTTAAATTGTTAGCCTTGGTAAAGCTTATACCAAAATCAACAGCGGCATCAAGCCGGCTCCAAAAACCCTCATTAAGAGGTTGAAGGAATACTATTTCAGCAATCTGTACTTCAGCTTCATCGGCACCTTCCCTGTTCGTAATAGTAATTGAGTTATCCTCATTGGTACTTAAGCTGCCAATAATACGCCTTCCATCGGTTAGGCTTGTCAAAAAAACAGTTTGGGTATAGATTTTTTTAATCTCCAGCCATTCTATTGTAAAATCAGAATCACTGTAGTTGGTTTCTATCGTTAAGACTCCTCTATTCATAGATTTAACCTCACCGTATATTAAAGTATTCGTATCTAAATGCAGTGTGTCTATTTGTGCATAACTTGCCGTACATGCACTTATTAGGAGTATTAAACAAAGAGCTGTTTTTTTTATCAAAAGGAATTATTTTAGAGATATAAAAAAATAAATCTTTATTGGAAGCAAAAAGCCGGCCATTAACCCATAATTCCGGACCTAAGATTGATAATAAGTCGAAATCAGTGGATTTTAATACTAATAATTTGGGTATAGACTAATCTACCCTTTTAAACCCTCCTTCTTTAAAACGAAATCTTGCCATGATTCCCCAATTGCTTGTATAAAAGTCAAAATCATTGGTTACTGCAAATCCTGGCCTCCAGTCGAATCCTATAGTAAGGGGAAATTTAAAAGAATATTCTACTCCGAAATTACCGGCAATATTAAAATCAAAGTCATTTTCAAAGAAAAATTCAGGTCCCACTCCAGGGTAAAATTTTAGTCCGGAAGGCCCGTCAGAAAGTGCAAACATCCAGTCAAAATAGGTGCCAATACCAAAATTATCCAAATATACCGTAGGGTGAAGCCTTGGTGAAATTCCAAGTGGTATGGTAGCATCTATACCGGTATTATCGCCAAAACGAACACCTGCTTCAATATTGGCTTGACTAAACATTGTAGTACTAAATGCTAAACATAATATTAGCATTACGAATAAATTTTTTAGCTTTTTCATTGATATATGGTTTAGTTTAAAATCTACTTTAATTAGTGTTAAAATTAAGTGAAAAAGGCCAATTTAAAAAGGAAAAACCAGAAAATATTAACATTTAAAATATCTGTTCAAGTAGTGGTTTATGATGCTTTAGTTAATTGATCCTTAACATTATAGATACAAGGAATTATTGCTTTATATAATTTTGAAGTTCTGCGATTTTTTCAAAAGAATTAAATGCACCTCCATAGAAGGAAGTCACAGTAGCTGAAGTATTGTCTTTAATGCCTCTTGAAGAAACGCACAGGTGTTTTGCGTCAATAATAACGGCTACGTCGGGAGTGTTTAGTGCCGATTGCAATTCAATTGCTATCTGGTTTGTTAGTCGCTCCTGAACCTGAGGTCTTTTGGCAAAATACTGGACTATCCGGTTTAACTTCGAAAGGCCGATTACCTTTCCTGAGGAGATATAGGCCACGTGCGCCTTGCCGATTATAGGAACAAAATGATGTTCGCAATTAGAGTAAAAGGTAATATCTTTTTCTACCAGCATTTGGTTGTATTGATACTTATTGTCAAACAAAGCAATTTTTGGTTTGTTTTTTGGATCTAAACCCGAAAAGATTTCATCTATGTACATTTTAGCCACACGTTCCGGCGTTCCTTTGAGTGAATCATCATTGAGATCCAGGCCCATAACATCCATAAT
Organism: Eudoraea adriatica DSM 19308; assembly: GCF_000382125.1. GTDB lineage: Bacteria > Bacteroidota > Bacteroidia > Flavobacteriales > Flavobacteriaceae > Eudoraea > Eudoraea adriatica. Next base: position 193,626 of record NZ_KB907552.1, on the reverse strand, counting down.
CTGTGCGAATAATCGCGCAATGCTTTCCTTTTTCTCTTTGTCACTGGCAACAAAAGCATTGGGTTTCATAGGGGTTTCCAAGCCGGTGTAAAGGTGGTCATCACCAATTTCCTCATGAGAGTACCCATTTAATAATTCTTCTGATTCAATAAGTGTATTCAATAGCATATCCTGGTTTTTCATTTCGCGGTATGAATAATTCGTTTCATTTTGTTTATAGAGTAAATTACAAGTTCTGAATGGGGAACTAATTTTTTTAAACTTGTTTACTTTGGCGGGATAAAGATAAAATAATGTTCAATAAAATATGTTAAAGAATAAACAAAAAAATAAATCTTCCAGGTGTGAACCTCGTTAATAATATAATAATAAGAAATGATTTATTGATCAGGTAAGTTTGAATGTCTAAAATGTATATTTAAAAATTAAACATTTATCGTTTTTGTAATACGAATGAATCAGTATCAAACCACTACGTCTTGTTTTAAAACTCAACCTGTGTTCGGAATCTAAAAAATAAAACACAAAAGGAATCACTTCAGGTTAAATATGCGAAATTGATGGAAGAGGCACATCAGTTGCCAACATCAAAGCCTATGCAAAACGATGACAAAGTTTTTGAAGCAGAAGAAGTAATTAAGGATATAGAGAAGCAATAGCTGCTATTTTATTGATTTTTTTTCCAACTGCCGTGCAGCGCATGTTAATACTGGAAAGTGTATAGCAGATTCATCTGGCTATGATCTTTACCATTTTACATTACTTACTGTCTGTTTATAACAATTGTAGGTAAGATAGATGCTTCCTGTAAGTCCGTAACGTAAATCCCTTTTTTAATTCCTCTGAGATCCGCTGAATTAAAACTTAGCCCTTTTTGGCTTTCTTAATTCTTTTGGCTTCTTTTTTTTCTTTTGCAGTTAAGAGCGGTTCTTTTTTGACAGCTTTCTTAGCGTCCCTACCTTTTGACATGATAAAATTTTCTATTCCTTATAAAGTTAGGTATAATTGTTTTAGAGAAGTAATTATTTTTAATAATGAAATTAAAATTACCCAGGGCTTCATGAGAACCTGGGCTACTCAGCAATCAGATCGGACTTTATTATCGAAAAGTTAAACTTATCAGAATATTAGATAAATAAATGCCCCCATTGGGACATCAAATCTATAGTTTCGTCATTTTGAGTTTGGATGTAACTCAAATAATAGTTAGAATCGTAAATCCAACCAGAGATTTTATTGATTCTGATAGAATTACCATTTATTTAAAGGTTGGACCTTTTATAATTACTGTACAAAAAACTATAATTTAATTTTATTCCGGATGAGCATCAAATGGGTTATTTAGGTCTTAAATATGCAGCTGCTTTAATAAATGCCTTATATGGTTTGCAAGACAATCAGGCTCCTGTTGATCGCTATTTTACCCTGGAAGGGCTAAGTGAATTGGTTACAGTTCTTTTGCTTTTTTGTGTTACGCTGATTGTTGTTGTTACCCCTCTTCTTTTACTATTTTGCTGGATTTACTATTCTCAGGATTATGTCAAAAAATACAGGAATAAAGATGCTTTAGCAGAAACAATATCGGGAAACAGGCTTCATTCTAAGGAGGAAGTACTAAAATCAGACAGAATTGGATACATTAAAACCTATAGCAGAATGTTTGGGTTTGGCCTGAGCATTATAGCTTATGGCCTTTCCAGCAACATTTATATGTTCCTGACATTTAGCGAATACAAGGAAGCGCTAATAAATTACTTTAGTTTTCCTTTTAAAGTGTTTAGCAGTTTCAGGATCCTTGAAAGGCTACCTGAAAATAGTATACCCCTGACGGATGTATGGAAGGCAATGCTTCTTATTGTATCCATAGCCGCAGTTGTTTTTTTTGTTGGTTTTTTTATTGGTAAACTAATTGCTACTGCAAAACTGGAAGAGAAACCACGAACTACTTAAACTTTTAATACCAGGCTTGGATTGAAATGATGTAGGGGTTGTTTCAAAATACTTACGGTCATTTACCATAATCATTACAATTACTTAATTATACTCAATGACCTAAGTCATTTTAAACGCTTAACATCTGTGAGATATTTGTATTGGGGATATTTCAAGCCATTTAGCACAAAACGAAGGATCAAACAATATGGGGATATGGGATATTTAAATGTAAGAGGTTATTCTCATTGCTTAGAAAATTTATGATATGAAAACACCGGAAAGTTATTCTCTGCCACATCTGCAGAATTCTCTAATACCCTTGGCTTTTCCGGCTAGCAAAAAGACCACCGTAGCAGGTAAAACTATTTTAGCCGGAGACATTGGGGCAACGAAAACAAACCTCGCACTTTTTGAATTTAATAAAGAACGTCTTTCCTTAAGGAAAGAGCAATCATACCGCACAAAAGATTTCAATGCTTTTATAGAGATGGTGCATACTTTCCATGAGGATAAATTGCCTGATATAGATGGGATATGCCTGGGCGTAGCCGGCCCGGTTACCAGGGGCAAGGTCAAAGGCACAAATTTTCCGTGGGAAATAGACAGTGAAAAAATCAGCACTGAACTTGGTGTTGAATCGGTTGCCCTTATTAATGATATGGAGGCCAATGCATACGGATTGGCGGCGCTTGGGGAGGAGGATTTTGAACTACTAAAAGAAGGGTCAGACATACCGGGGAATGCCGTAATCATTTCACCGGGCACGGGTCTTGGAGAGGCAGGCTTATATTGGGATGGCAGTAAGTACCATCCCTATGCCACCGAAGGCGGGCATTGCGATTTTTGTCCGCGCACAGACCTGGATTGGAAACTTTGGAAATCTTTGCATAAAAGGTATGGACATGTAAGTTGGGAAAGAGTGGTCTCCGGCCTCGGAATAGTAACCAGCTACAAATTTTTAAGGGATTACAGGGGAATTCCGGAACCTGAATGGTTAAAAGATAAAATAAAGCAGGGAGATGCGCCAGCCGTTATTACCGCTGTTGCCCATAAGAAAAGTGACCCAATTTGTGAAGAGACCCTGGATTTATTTATTAGATATCTGGCCATAGAAGCGGCCCAGTTTGCTTTAAAGACCAAGGCCACAGGAGGCGTTTATTTAGGAGGCGGGATTGTCCCAAAAATATTGCAGATGATTAACCGGGAAGTATTTACTGAAAACTTCGTTTCGGCAGGCCGTATGAATCCGCTGCTCCGGCAAATGCCGGTAAAAGTAATTTTAAATGCTAAAACACCACTCCTGGGAGCGGCTTATTATGGGGCTATGGCAAATATGAGCTAGTGAAAAGTTACTATATAAAGCGACTTTAGATTTGCTTCATGTGATTATTTTACAGGCACCAAACTTACTGCGGCTCCACCGCCGGCTGCCAGTTGAAGTGTTAGTGCAGTTGTACTATCCACCTCCATTTCCTCAATAGATATATCAAGCGGATTGTCATCCCAGTGGGCATTTTCCCCGTCGGTATAAAGAATGGCTTTATATTTCTTATTTGGAGATAAAAAATCCAGATTGATGATTACTTCACGTGCATTTTCGTCCGTAATAGACCCAATAAACCATTTTTCTGTTCCCCGTTCCTGCCTGGCTATGGTCACAAAGTCGCCCACTTCACCATCAAGTACCTTGCTTTGTTCCCAGTCAACCCCTACATCACGAATAAATTGAAATGCGGATTGCCCTTCATAATTCTCGGGCAGGTCTGCAGCCATCTGTACGGGGCTGTAGATTACCACATATAAAGCCAGCTGTTGTGCCAGGGTAGTATTTATTTGATTTTCAGGTTTATCCGGCGCCAGTTTTATTTTAAATATCCCGGGGGTAAAGTCAATGGGTCCGGAGAGCATACGGGTAAAAGCCACAATTGGCAAATGTTCAGGCGGATTACCACCATCTGTTGCCCAGGCATTGAACTCCTGGCCGCGCAAGCCTTCGCGTGAAATGGCATTAGGGTAGGTCCTCCGTATCCCGGTAGCCTTAATAGGTTCATGGGCATTGATTGCTACCTTGTGTTCTGCCCCTTTTACCAGGGACTCTCTGTAATTGTTTACCATCCATTGCCCATGGTGGTATTCCCCTTTCGGGATTAGTTTACCCACATAACCTGTCTTTACAGCATGGATATCCAATGACTCCATTAAACTATAGGCCGAATCCATTTGCTGAATATACGTCCTTGGGGCTGCTGAGGTTTCGTGGTGCATGATCAGATCTACTCCCTTTTCTTTGCCATAACGAACAACCTCTTTTAAATCGTAGTCCGGGTATTGCGTAACAAAATCAAACACCCCTTCCCGGTCTTCAAATCCTATCCAATGTTCCCAGCCGGTATTCCAGCCTTCTACCAGGAGGCCCTTTAAACCGTTGGCGGCAGCAAAATCTATATACCTTTTGGCATTTTCCGTGGTTGCACCATGATTTCCGGTTGGTTTCGCATTGGCAAGATTCTCCCAGCTGTTCATGTCCTGCGTCCCGGCGTAATCCCAAGTACTCCTCCCAAGGTGCATCTCCCACCAGATACCAACATACTTCATTGGTTTTATCCAGGAAACATCTCCCAATACATTTGGTTCATTTAAATTAACGATCAATTTTGACTCAATGAGATCACCCGCTCTATCGGCTATTTGAATAGTTCTCCAGGGCGTATTAAAAGGAGTTTCTCTTTTCACTTTATACCCTGTAATGTCCGATCCTACCAGCTCACTTTGCATCGAGAGATTAAGTGTATCAACTTTTAAGGTCATCCCGGCATAATCCGTAAGGTTGGCTTCGTGAAAACTTAAGTAGATCCCATCTTCTGTTTTCATGGTCACAGGCGTATTAACCGCATTTTCGGGGATGTAGGTGGCCGCCAGGTTAGGGTGGTTCCTTTTGCTGATCGCATTGATCTTATTGAAGGGCGTTGTATTGTACATGTGTTCATAAATATCCCAATCTCCCGGTATCCACCAAACCATTGGGTTATTGGTAAGCTTAAACTGCGTATTTTCATCTGTAATGATTACTTCAGAAAGTGCTTCTTGTTCAGGGAAATGATAGCGGAAGCCAATGCCATCATCATAGACCTTGAAAATTACATCAAACTTTCTTTTTGGCTCCTTAATTTCTTCCAGGTTTATGGTCATCTGGTTATAGTTGTTCACAACATTGCGTTGTTCGCCCCAGGGCATTTCCCAGGTTTCATTTTCTGAAGTACTTTCTGAACCTACAACACTTAAGCCTTTGGCCAATGCGGGCTGGTCCTTTAATTCAAAGCCTGCATATGATGTATCAATTACTACCTCACCATTATGCTTCACCAGATAATACATGCTGCCCTGGTCATCCAGGGATATTTGTACTTCATTAATGCCTGATGGAGATTTTACAGTTAGGGACGGTGTTGATTTCTGGCATCCATAGAGGACGGCTAGTGATAACACTAGGCTTAGAAGGTTGATTTTTCTTGTCATGTTGCAATATAGTATATAATTGAATCCTGACAAAAAGCGCTACATCACCAATTGGCTTTTATAGAATGAGTTGAAATCCAGCAGCAATTTCCGGGAATTTTTTGTATCAAGTTGCTTTGAGTATCTAAAAACTAAACTCACCAATATTTAGCTGTATTCTCTTTGCAGCAATTACCTTATTTGCTAGTTTTAGAGCACTTAAATGAAAATTCCATGAAAAACCTATTCTTAGCTTTATTATTGGTATTCTTTGCAGTCAATATTAAGGCACAAGACCGTCTAACCGGGGAAACATTTACAACCCGTTCTGAAATCCTGGCCCGGAACGGAATGGCCGCTACAAGTCAGCCCCTTGCTACGCAGGTGGCCCTGGACATTCTTAAAAAGGGGGGAAGCGCCATGGATGCTGCCATAGCAGCCAACGCTATGCTCGGGCTTGTTGAGCCTGCCAGCTGTGGAATTGGGGGTGACATATTTGCAATTGTATGGGATGCAAAGGAAGAAAAACTCTATGGTTTTAACGGTAGTGGACGCGCACCAGAATCCCTTAACATAGAATATTTTATGGATCGGGGAATGAAGTATGTTCCCTTGCATGGGCCTCTTCCGGTCTCAGTTCCCGGCTGTGTAGACGGCTGGTTTAATTTGCATGAGAAATTTGGAAAACTGACTATTAAAGAAGTATTACAACCGGCTATTAATTATGGACGGGAAGGTTTCCCGATATCCGAGGTTATTGCTTATGAAATGGACTACGGTTCAGAAGGAATAGAAGACCTGCCAGGTTTTGCCGCCACTTATTTGCCAAATGGCCGGCCCCCTAAAAAAGGGGAAGTCTTTAAGAACCCGGACCTTTCCAATACGTATGAAAAGATCGCCAATGGCGGGCGGGATGCATTCTATAAGGGCGACATTGCGCGCACTATAGATGCCTTTATGAAAGAGTACAATGGTTTTCTTTCCTATGAGGACCTGGCAAGCCATACATCCAACTGGGTGGAGCCCATATCCACAAATTATCGTGGTTATGAGGTCTGGGAATTACCACCAAACGGACAAGGTACTGCGGCACTCCAAATGTTGAATATTTTAGAGGGCTATGACATAGCTTCCATGGGCTTTGGAAGTGTTGATTACCTGCATATTCTTACAGAGGCCAAAAAACTGGCTTATGAAGACCGGGCTAAATTCTATGCAGACCCCGATTTTGTTAATATTCCCTTAACCCAACTCTTGTCAAAGGAATACGCGGCACAGCGACGGGCACTTATCAATCCTGATAAAGCGGCGGATATATACCCGGCCGGTGACCTGGAGATTGAGAGTGGAAATACTACCTATTTGACCGTTGCCGATAAGGATGGTAATATGGTGTCGCTTATACAAAGTATCTATTCTGAGTTTGCTTCCGGGATGGTGCCGGATGGCCTTGGCTTTGTTTTGCAAAACCGTGGACAGATGTTTAATGTGCAGGATGAAAACCATGCTAATGCCCTTGAACCTGGTAAACGACCTTTCCATACCATAATCCCGGCCTTTATTACCCGGGATGGAAAACCTCTTGTAAGTTTTGGACTTATGGGTGGCGCTGTACAACCCCAGGGGCATGTACAGATTGTAATAAACCTGGTAGACTTTGGTATGAATCTTCAGGAAGCTGGAGATGCTCCCCGAATGCGGCATCAGGGAAGTTCCCAGCCTACGGGTTCAGTAATGACCAATGGGGGCAGGCTAAACCTTGAAAGTGGGTTTGATTATAAAACCATAAGGGAACTGCGCAAAAAAAATCATAACATCACCTTTGGTGTGGGAATTTATGGGGGCTATCAGGCTATTGGCGTTGATTTGGAAAACAAGGTCTATACAGGAGCCTCGGAATCCAGAAAGGACGGGCAGGCAGCAGGTTACTAAGTTTGGTACAAAATAAATATTTCTAAAACTTCAATGAAGGGAATCTTAAAGGAACAATTTGGAATAAATGCCATCAGGGTTGAAAGACTAAGCGGATTAGACAATGCCAACTACCTTGTTGAAACCCCAAGAGAAAAATATATTTTCAAAACCTACCCGGCGACTGAGAATACCCATTCATTGGTAGAAGCAGAAAACAACGCACTTCTGTTTTTGCAAAACGAAGGTCAAAGAAATATACAGACCCCTATTCCATCAAGGAACCAAAGCTATACGGCTATAATAACCATCGATGGGCAGGAATATATTTGCAGAATGTTGTCTTATCTGGAGGGCAAGTTTCTGGCAGATGTACCGCATACAAAAAAATTATTCCAGACTTTTGGCAAATTTCTTGCCCAACTAGATCTTAAACTTCAGCAATTTACTGATTTCAGAGTCGCCGCCAGAAAATTGAAATGGGATATTCAGCAGCTGCATTTAATTAAAAAATACCTTAAAAATATTCCGAATAAAAAAGATAGAAGTCTTGTTCACTACTATATTAAGCAATATGAAGAAAATGTAACACCGTTCCTTACCGAGTTAAGAACTTCTGTAATCCACAATGATGCCAATGAATTGAATGTGCTGGTTGACAGGGAAGAGATTACTGGAATCATAGACTTTGGCGATATGGCGCAAACCTTTCTCATTAATGAGCTGGCTATAGCAATTACCTATGCATGCTATGATAAAGATAACCCATTGGATTGGGCTGCCATACTAATAGAATCCTATCATGAAATACTGCCCCTTCAGGAGAAAGAATTAGAAGTGATTTATTACCTGATTGCTGCCAGGCTCTGCATAAGCGTCTGTTTTTCTGCCAATGCAAGAGAAATAAATGGGGATAATGAGTACGCTTTTGTGAGTGAAAAATATGCATGGCAGATGTTAAATCGTTGGTTGGCTATCAATCCAATAGCAGCGGAAAATTGCTTTCGTAAGGCAGCCGGATTTCCTGCAAAAAATTCGCAGCCTGTGGAGAATATACTTAAGAAGAGATATGAACATATGAGTTCCATTCTCTCGGTTAGTTATGATACCCCTATTTATATGAAAAAGGCAGCATTTCAATATATGTATGACGCCTATGGCAATACCTATTTGGATGCTTACAATAATATTCCGCATGTAGGGCACTGCCACCCTAAAGTAGTGGATGCCGGTCAGCGGCAAATGGCTAAACTGAATACGAACACAAGGTATCTTTACGATTCTTTAAATGAATATGCGGAAAAACTTTTATCGAAATTTCCCGACTCATTGAACAAAGTATATTTTGTGAACTCCGGTAGCGCAGCAACAGACCTGGCCCTGCGGATGGCTGCTATTCATGCCGGGAATGAAAAAATAATGGTTCTGGAGCACGGTTATCACGGAAACACCAGGGCAGCGATTGATGTGAGCTATTATAAATTTAACAATCCAAAAGGGAGCGGAAAAAAAGAACATATATTGGTGGCTCCTATTCCAGATACTTACAGAGGAAAATATACCAATGATAATGGCAGTGCAGGAAAAAGTTATGGGGAAGAAGCCATTAGACTTATTGAAAATTCCGAAACGCCGATAGGCGCATTTATTTGCGAACCAATTATAGGTTGCGGGGGCCAGGTGCCATTGGCTAAAGGTTATTTAAAGCACCTATATCCTGCAATACGGAATCAGGGTGGTATTTGCATAGATGATGAGGTTCAGTTAGGATTTGGTCGTCTAGGGAATCATTATTGGGGGTATGAAGCACAGGAAGTTGTCCCGGATGTTGTTGTACTTGGAAAACCCATGGCTAACGGGCATCCTATGGGAGCTGTTGTCTGCACTTCTGAAATTTCAGCATCTTTTGAAAAAGGGGTAGAGTTCTTCAGTTCATTTGGAGGCAATCCGGTGTCCTGTGCCATTGCTTTGTCGGTTATGGAAGTTATTGAAGAAGAAAATTTACAGGAAAATGCCAAACTTGTGGGGGATTATTACAAATCATTATTGAAGGAGTTGCAAAAAAAGTATCCATGTATTGGGGATGTGAGGGGTTCCGGCTTATATCTTGGGGTTGAAATTATTAAGGATAATAGCATGGATCAGGATACCGGCCTGGCTCAATATATAAAGAATGAACTGCGAAACAGACACATACTTATTAGTACAGATGGTCCGTATGACAGTGTTTTGAAAACAAAGCCTCCTTTGCGGTTTTCCAAAGAAGATGCCTTTAAAACGGTGGAACAAATAGATATGGTATTGGAAGAATATTATAAAAATAAAGAAGTATGAAAGTAGCAGTTTCAGGGGCAATGGGCAGATTAGGCAGCGTCATTGCAAATGGTATTTCCAGAGCAAATGATATGCAGCTTTCGGGGGCCTATGCACCTGGTTATAAGGGGAAAAATGTGGCAGGAATAGGGGCAGAAGACGCCATAGAAAATATAAATGCTGAGATACTGGTGGAATGCGCACATCCTGCGGTGGTGATGGAAAACCTCAAAAAGTGGCATGCCCGGGGAATGCGTGTTGTTGTGGGAACTTCTGGTTTTACGGAGGAAAGAATAAATGAACTTAAATCTTTTTGGAAAAAAGATGATCCGGGATGTCTGATAGTACCTAACTTTTCCATAGGTGCAGCACTGATGATGCGTTTTGCGGAGATGGCTTCCCCTCATTTTGATTCAGCGGAAATCATTGAACGGCATGAGGTGATGAAACCAGATGCCCCATCTGGCACTGCCTTGGCTACGGCCATGCGAATGGGAAAATACAGGGATTACGAAGTGCAGGAAGATAAGACCGAAGTAGTTAAAGGTGCTAGGGGAGGTTTGGTTTCAGGGGTGCGTGTTCATTCCTTGCGTATGAAGGGGTTGCTATCGGATCAGGAAGTAGCCTTTAGTAATGCGGGTGAAACTTTCTCCGTACATCATAGTAGCGCGTCTTATGAATCGTTCGTTAATGGCGCTTTACTAGCTATTCGCTATGTGAACACTATAAGAGGTGTGGAAACAGGCCTGGATGCCGCTCTGGATTTCCAGAACGGCAATAGTTAGCCGGGGAGCTTTTTTATTATTCCAGGGGGAAGGATCAAATATCTAATGCTTCTACTTTTGCTGTGTATCTAAGAACTAACTTCTCCCAGTCCACCACAGGTGTCATGGTGTCTCGATGCATGTGGGTTGATAATCCTGGAATAGGGGAGAAGCAAACCGAACTGCTCAGGAAACCAAAACCATGCCTTCCAAAGAGCCTTCTGCTAATCACTCGATCGGCATTACCTGAACTGCCTGCTCTTGCTTTCACTGAAGCTTTTTTGAATAGTGCCCTATGTTTTTTAATAGTGGAAGATTTTGTAAGGAATGTTAAGGTAATATTGTTCACCTGCCTCCAGTGGCAATCATTTGAAAATAGGATTAAGGAGGATTTGCAGTTCCCCGCGTCATAACGATCCGGATAATCCGGGGGAAAAATAAAAAGGTCTTTATCTTTTAAAATTACTTCTCGGAATAGGCTAAAGAACTTCTTTTTTTGTTTAAAAAGAGTTTCTCGTTCATCCAGAAAATGATCTATAAATTCAAAGGCATGAGGCACATGCAGGTAATCATCTTCACAGAAGTAGATCCATTCATCATTTGGTATTGTAGCTACTATTTTTAGCGTTTCTCTGAAGGACGCATCATTTCCAAAGTTGCCAAGATGCAATTCAACTTCGAAGTGGTTAAAAAAAGCAATCATTTCTTCAGAAAGCCTATCCCCTACAACGATGATCTTAAAATCCAGGTCTTTTAGTGATTCAACCAAACTAAGAAAGCATAGCTTGATAAGCTGCCCTTTCTCCAAATTAAAAGGTCTGGGATTCTTGTTAACGGCATTGACAATATCACAAGTCCTAAAGATGATGTTGTATTTTCTTTTGGGATCCAAATCTGAATAGATTATATTAATTTATTGTTAGGATAAACACACAATTTTAGGTGCAACCATTGCAGTTTTTCCTTTTCAAAAGTACAGTAAGTAAATGTAAAAGATTATGCTTAAAATAATTCTACCTCAAATTTTTCTCTTTACTGTAAAATGGTCGGTCCTGTGAATTATTTGTGCATTGGGTTTCTTAAGAATTAGATGCCCATGATCATAGGTTAGCAAATAGGATATAATTTTACCCTTGATCTCCAGGTCAGTAATTGTTAACCCGGAAAGGGTTTTTTGATTATCTAAGAAGGATTCATCAAGTGTCTAATGCTTCTGCTTTTTCTATGTATTCAAGAACTAATTTTTGACAAACTCCGGTGATATCTTTCCTTAAACTTAATCTGCAAATTCTTCCATCACAGGCCGCATTAACCCGCTTCGCATAACATGAGAAATGGAGCGCATGTTTTCTATTGTTTGAGACGGATCTTTTTCCAATACAATCAGATCGGCGATTTTCCCTTTCTCCAAAGTCCCGAGATCATCCAATCTGTCCATGGCCAAGGCACCATTTTTAGTTGCCATGGTTAAAATATCCAGAGGAGTAACACCCGCCTCCTCCATGGCGTTCATCTCAGGATAGATGGAAATCCCATGGAGAGTGCCCGGATTGCCTGCATCTGTGGCAACTGCAATGGTAATACCCGCATCGTAAAGTAATTTAAGATTTGTGGCTCTAATCTGTTCTCTTTCTTTCAGGTAGCTATCGGTTCGCTTCAGGTATTCATCAATATCATATTGCTCTGAGGACCAATATTTCATAAAACGGGTTGATGCATTTAGAAGGCCTTTCGTCCTTTCATCCACAACATCATTGGGGTCTTCAAATTGAAATCCATATTTCAAAGCTCTATATGCATTGTAATATCCCCGGCTTACAATAAGTGTTGGGCAGTAAATGACATTTTGGCCTTTTGCCAACGCTATGAATTCATTTGTAACGATAGTATCATCTATACTATGCACTAACACTTTAGCCCCCAACCTAAGGGCTTCTGTAGCCTGGTCCAGATTGGTGGCATGTACGATCATTTTATTGCCAAGACGGTCAATCTCTGTTTTTACGGATTGAAGGTTTGTCATGAAAGTTGAATCTTTGAGATTCAGGCTCCAGATCTTGATGCCCGTGGCACCTAAGGCATGATTATTATTGACCACTTTTTTACCTTGTTCAGATGATATAATAGAATACATGACTGTGTCCTTAGAGGTGTTGAAGGTTACGATACGCTCAGCAGGCACAGGAGTTAATAAAGGTCCTGATGCTGCTACATGCGGGGCGTTCAAATTATTTTCTGCCAGCTTAGGCAACTCGAGACTCCAGGGAAATCCGCCAACATCATAGACGGCCGTCACTCCGGATCGAAGATAGGATTCAAAATAGGGCTCGGGATTTGTGCTAACAAAATCCTGTAACTCTTCATAATTAATGGAATCCCGGATATCAAGGGCATCTGGCCGGGAATCAAAAAAGCCGGTCTGAAAAAAATGGACGTGAGCATCAATCAGGCCGGGAGTGATAAACTTTCCGGACAAATCAATGGTGGCAGAATTGCCGGGTATGGGTGTGGATTCATCACCAACTGCCTCAATTTTCCCGTCTTTAATTACAATAATTCCATTTGGTATGCTATTTCCATTACCGTCGAAAATAGTTGCTCCTTTCAGCGTCTGATATCCAGGTTCAGCTGGTTTACCGCAGTTAATCAAACTTATGGCTATAGCCAGGAAGACGGTAAGTAATATGCTATTTTTCATAAATTATTTCAATTTTAATCTATCAATCTCTTTTTCCACGTCTGCAATAAGTTGCTCTAAATTTGTACGAGCAACTTGTTGCCATTTTAAACGCACTAATAACCAGTTCTGTAATCTAACAATTACATTTTTAAATATGGCGTCCTCCCTTAAGGATTCTATATTTTTAGGTGTATTTATAGCTTCTACAGCAAATGAAACTGTTTTATCAATTGTTGGAGATGATAAAAAGCGATCATTCATAAGTGGGATTAATTCTTCATTAATAATTTCCAGATTTATATTTTCACGAGTGAGGATATTTTTTAAATGACGTTCATACATTTCTGTGACTCTAATGCGTAAGCTATCATTGCTCAAGCTATTAATACCCTGGCTTTCAATAAATTTATAGGACGTGTTTGAAATGTTGAACAGACCATCCATATTAATATTTTCGAATGCTTGTTTTAAGCTATCATCCACTGGTTTTGCCTTATCAAAATAATCTAGAATAAGGACAGCGGATAATTCTCTGTGTCTGGTTGTGTTATAGGTTTCTATAATTTCGTTTAAATTGGTTTCCAGGTCATTCTTTAGTTCGTTTAAAATTTTGATTTCTTGCTTAGCCGTTTTTTTATCTTCATTCCAATTGTTTATTTGCAGGGCTATTAAGATTCCAATGACAACCAAAACGATTTCTCCAATTCCATATAGTAAGTATTTGGTAAACCTATTTTCGGCTAGTAGTTTCTTCCGAATTCGCCTAAAAAAATTGATCATTATCTAAGTGGTAGTTTGGTTACGACCGCAAGCGGCTATCTCAACCAATGGTCCGGTATTTGGACAAATGGTATTAACTTATGACTAATATACGTTCTTGTTTGTTCGTTTTTTTATTTCAATAAGCTTTTTTCATTTGAAATTTTTGAACTTTATTTTCTAAAATATCAACGACGTAAATACTCCCTTCATCATCGATTGCAATGTCGTGATACCTTGCTATCGGGCCATCATAAAAAGCGGTTCTGCCAAATTGTATTTGCAGGTTTAAATCCAAATCAAATCGAAAAATATCAGAACCTTTAACAATAGTATCGTTTACAGTCATATAATCTATTCCAAACAGGTTGTCGTTTTGATTGTCAATAGCAACAGAATATAGTTGTTCGGTTATTTTATTTTGCCAAACGGCAATGAAATTTCCTTTACTATCAAATTTTTGAATTCTGTTGTTCTCACGATCTGCAACATAAACATTATCATCTCTATCTAAATCAATTCCGTGTGGAATGTTAAATTCCCCCTGCTTATTTCCGAATTTGCCCCATTCAAATAAGTATGTTCCGTCTTTAGAGTATTTAACTACTCTGCTGTTGCCGTAGCCATCACTTACGTAAAAAGAACCATCGTCTGAAACGGCGACATCCGTGGGAAGATTGAAATGTTCCGCATCATTTCCGGCAATTTGGGCTTCACCTAACTTTAAAAGTAGCTTGCCATCTGCACTAAACTTAAAAACCTGATGCAGGGCAACATCGGTAATCCAGACATTATTGTCTTTGTCAACTTCCAGGCCATGTGGCATTATAAATAAATCGGCCCCCCAACTTTTTAATATTTCACCTGTTTGTTTATCAATAACCAGAATAGTGTTCTCCTGAATTTTATCTTCTGGCATTGGTTCTTGCCAGACTCTGCTTGCTCTGTGAAAGACCACAATATTATTTTCAGAGTCCGTTCCAAGTCCGGTAGGGTTTCCTAAAACATGGTCTTCTGGCATTTTTAGCCAGTTTTCTACCAAAACGTAGGTATCTGGATTTTTTGGTTCTTTTCCTACCTCTTTTTTTTCATGGCTTTTACAGCCTAACACCAGAAAAGCTGTTAGAAAGTAAAATATGCCAATAAGTCTATATAGCATCTATTGGTAATTGTTTGGTTTAAATAATGTACAACGGTCTCGTATGAACATCAATTATTCGTTTGAAGGTACTAATTTTCAATATAGAATAGCGTTTGCAAATTAATGTGCACATTCTTGTCATTTTCATATTAAGCAAGCACGACCAGGTTTTGATTTCGGTTTGACTACCTGTTTCGGCATTGGGTTTGGTGGTCATAGATATTTTAACCAGCGAAATAAGACCGATTAAATATATGACATTTGGAAAGGGGAATAATGCCTGGCAGAATTATTCATGCACTATTTCCCTGAATTTGCGCAGTTGCTCAGGATCTTTATTAATTTCAAAGGATCTCGATTTCTTTCCTATTCCACTAATTCCACCGGCAAAGGAGCCCGCCAGTAATCCAAGTGTTCCAAATACCAATGCGTTATCTCCGCCTGAGTTTGTGCCAAAAGCACCTCCATCTGCCCCTTGCGCAAAACCATAGATAATTCCTGCCGAAGTGCCAGCCAGTGCACCAATTCCAATATTATGCCCCAGAGCGCGCTTTGTTTTTATCCTTCCAATTTCAGATACCTCAATTGAAATGTTTTTTTTGTGTCTCATTAATAAAATTGCATTATCCTGGATAGAAACGAGCTTTCCTTTGCTAAATTTTATGCCCTGTGGATTATATATCCTAAGAAAAATATTTGTATCCTCCATATTTTCCTGAGCGGATATCGTAAGACTAATGCAAGACATAAAGAGTAAGAATAAAGGATTATTTCGTTTCATTAGTTCGTTTTAATATCTACACAAGGGTCTTGAATAAGAATAGTTCCGGGTCCAGGTGGGAGGTTTTTTTCATAGGAAAATCAGACGCGGTAAACTTGTAACTACTTTTAGGCACGTCTAAATTTAGGTAATTATTTTTATTCAGTTCCGGGAGTGGTAATTATTTGATTTCCGTCCGGGTTGAATGGAGCATTTCCAGTCGCCATCCATTTTCCGTTAAAATTGCGGTCGCACTTTCCAGCCAATGAATTTTTCTGATTATTTCGTTGTCCAGAGAAAAAGTAGCCTGGTTTTTGTATGCAACCCAGGCCATTCCTTCTGAGACTTTAACTTCAATAAATTCAATGGTGTTCAGTCGATTGGAAATTGGGTTTTTAAGTACGGCTTTGTCCAGATAATCTGAAATGGAGTCGTTATTCCACACCTCTCCATTTTCCAAAAGCAGAAAATCTTTTGTGTAGTACTTATCAATGTTTTTAGAGTTCAATTCAGACCAAATTTCGTCAAAAGACCCAATAATCAAATTTTTTATATATGATTTGTCGGTTTCTAATGTGTTCTGGCCAAATGATATCGTTGCGCAAAATATCATTAAAATTATAGGATTAAGTCTTTTCATTTGTAGTGATTTAAGTTATTGCCAAGTTACAGAATAAGCTCCCTTTTTAAAGGCGTTTATGTCTTAATATAAGCGTTTAAAAAATCTTTTCTTCTAAAATAGCAGGCAATTGACATCAAAACCAATAAATGGAGGATAAAAAGCCAAAGAGGTCCACATAACCCGAAATATTGCGGGATTTTAAGTTATATTAGTCCTTATAGTACAACTTGGCAACAACTTTGACCAGTCTGTAACAATGATAAAATTCTTTAGTGGTCCGAATAGAAAGGAAAGGTCTTGCAGGCCTTAGGTAGTGAGGAGCCACCTTACTCTGCCATAGTGGCTGGGCCATGGCGGTGTCGGTGCACAGGCCAGAAAATTAAAATAAATGATCAAGTTTTTCAGACATATTAGACAACAATTATTGCCAGAAAACAAATTCGGTAAATATCTGATTTATGCTTCGGGAATTCTTATTGCAATATCCTTTTTAGCGTCATGTAAAACCGACAAAAATGGTGACGCGTCTGGAACATTGGATCTGGGTGTGGTCAATTTTAATCCTAAATCACATACATGTGAGACAAGTAAGTGCTATAAATTTACTTCATCTTCCTCTCAAGTATTCGAAACCAAAACCGGAGTTTTAAGGATAGATGAGCCTGAAGGAGATATAATTGGAACTGTTGTAATGTACTCAGGTGGAAACGGTAATTTCTTCTATGGTGCAAAAAAATCAGGTAATACCATAATAGAAGAATCATTAGAAAAAGGATATCGTGTAATTCAAATAAAATGGAACGAAGGATGGTTCAAAGGTAGTAAGGAGAAAAGAGAAGGCTTTCGTAAATTGGCTGTTCATCCTGCTTCAATTACTCAGTATATCTTTGATAATTTAGTAGAAAGGGATAAGCCGTTTATTCTTTTTGGCAGTTCAGGAGGAGCTGCACAGATAGCCTACATGCTTAGTTTTTATGGAATCGATAGTATCACAGACAAGGCTATTATTTTTGCTGGTTTTTGGATGGGGAGGTTAGATATTGGATGTTTTGATAGCGATCCTCTAAATAGTCAGCTCCATTATTCTAAGAGAGCCAGAACAGTAATCGATCAAAGTTTAGGTTTTAATTTAGATGCAAAAGGGCCTTGTGAACTGCGTGATACTACCTATTATGAGGTTTATAAAAATAGCAGTATTTCTCATGGAGGGAGGTACTATTATCCAAATACCAGTGTTTACCTTATTTATGGGGGCAATGATCAGGTAGGTGCTTTAAATCAAGGGCTTACTTATTATGAAAAACTGGCGTCTGTAGGGTCTCCGTATGTCCACATGCAAATTGTTGAAGGTGCCGGACATGGAATTTTACGAGATTCATTGGGATTTGAAACAATTAGAAAAATATTATTTACTGAGGTAGATTATAAAACGAATACTAACAATAAATAAACGGCATAAGAACGATCATTTATTAAGGTCGTTAGTAGTCTTATCAATTAAAGTAAGATGATGATCCTAAAAACATTTCTGTTTCTCTTATTAGGGTGTATTACTGGCATTCATTCGTTTGCCCAGGCTAGCAAAATCTTGACAAACGTATCAATTAAGAGTGAAATTCTCTCCAGGGACAAACTGTTCAATATTTATCTTCCACCAGACTATGATTCCTCTCAGGAAGTTTATCCGGTCCTTTATCTTTTACATGGAAGCGGAACGCGACCTGACTTACATCAAAGGTTGGTGGATGCAGGTTTTCAGGGTAAAATGGATAGTTTAATCGCGAGTGGTAAGGTTAACCCGATGGTAGTTGTTATTCCCGATGCAGAAATGACATTTTACCTGAATAACATAAATGGTGATTATCAGTTTGAAGATTACTTTATTGAAGAACTTGTGCCTGCTGTTGAAAAAAGATTTAAATGTGGAGGGGAAAAAGCTTTTAGAGGAATAGCCGGACAATCAATGGGTGGCTTTGGCGCCTTGCTATATAGTCTGCACCATCCGGAATTATTTAATGCCTGTGCTGTCCTGGCAGCTGCCATTAGAACTGACGAACAGATTGAAGAGATGCCATATGAGGATTTTTTGAAAAATTATAAAAGTGCCTTTGGAGAAATTAATAGGAACACAGTAAGGATAAATGACTTTTGGAATTCAAATAGTATCCTTTATCTCATTAGCAATTTGCCAATTAAAAGAATCAGTCAAGTCAAGTACTATATTGATATTGGTGACGATGACCACTTGTATAAAGGGAATTCCTTATTTCATATCAAACTACGTGATTTGGAAATTGCCCATGAGTATAGGGTAAGGGATGGTAAGCATAATAGAATTTACTTCCGCACTGCCTTGGATGATGCATTAATTTTCATCAGTAATAATTTCAACAATCCATTAACGACTACTAACAAAAGATAAATTACATTAAAAAACTTTTTATCAAGACCGTTGGAAATAACTAGTAGAGCATAACGAAACTAAATCATAATTTTATTGAAAATGAAGAATTTTTTACCAATTACAATCTTTTTGCTGTTGAGCATAACATACACCCATGCACAATGGACAAATAGATACCCAAAAGTAGATGGCTATGGGCATCATGTTTATCTTGAAGGCTATGAACTGCCTGTTCTCAATTCGGGCCCGATGGATCCTGCTCCATCACCCACAAACGACCAGCTTGTGTTTTCAGCAAAAGGATGGTTATGGCTCTACGAACCCAATACATCAAAAGCAACAAGAGTTACCCATTCCTCCGGCATGGATGCCAGGCCTAACTGGTCTCCTGATGGGAAGCAAATCGTTTTTGTAAGAGATACCGGGTCAGATACGCAGATTGTGTTATTAGATCTTCCCTCAAAAAAAGAAACTGTTCTTGTAGATTCGGATAGATTAGAATTAGACCCTATATTCTCTGCTTCCGGTAAGTTTATCTATTATTCTTCAGCAAAAAACGGATCATTCGATTTATGGAAGCTAGAATTATCCACATCAAAAGAAACTTTACTTACCACATCAAAAAACCTTGAAAGGTTGCCTGTTCCTTTGATCGATGAAGCCAAAGTGATTTTTCTGGAAAAGAAAGGATTCTCTTATGATGCCATTATGCTTCATGATCTATCTGAAAACACTTCTTCCCATCTGGTACAGGAAAACTTCGCATCCCAAGCAGCCTTTTCGCTGTCCCCCAATAATGAAACCCTGGTGTATACCTGGCCAAATGGAGATAATTATGAACTAAATCTCCTGAATATTAATGTTCCTGAAAGCAGAATGCTCCTAACCAAAGGATCCGGTTTGCCCCTTGTTCCTAAATTCAACCATGAAGGTGACTGGGTTTACTATGCGGAGTATAATAAGCAGGAAATATCTGAATTGAAAAGAATAAGTGTATTTGGCGGGGAACCAGAAACCCTGAACGTAGAAGTGTGGGATTGGCAAGCACCAACCGGCACCTTGCACATTGCAAGCAATGTTGATGGACAGAAAGAAGCAGTTCGGCTAAGCATTTCTGATAGCAATGGGCATCCTGTTATCCCGGGCCGTGGCGTTATACACAGTGAAGGCCAAAATGGAATGGTCTTTTTTTACTCTTCCGGGGAGGTTGAAGTCCGGGCCCCTATCGGTGAAGTAACGATTACAGCAACTCATGGTTTTGAAACCGAAAAGCAAGTGCAAAAGGTCAAAATAGCAGAAGGAAATAACAAAGTGACATTGAATTTGGAAAGAATATGGGATGCCAGTGCAGAAGGATGGTATGCTGCTGACAATCATTTCCATCTTAATTATGGAGGTACGAATCAACTAGACCCTGAGGATATCTTAGTTGATCTTGCGGCAGAAGGTATCGATATTGGCTACCCGCTTGTGGCCAATTTAGGTAATCGGTTTTTGGAAAAACACCTGATGAACTATCAAAATGAGGGAAGCCCGATATTAAAATTCGGACAGGAAGTTCGTTCCCATTACTTTGGACATCTCAACATAATCGGAACCAGGGAATTGTATTGGCCATGGGTATGGGGGCCATCTTATGATATCTATGGAAAAGATGACAGGTTAAATGCGGAGCCCTTAAGGTTTGCCAGAAATAAAGGAGCTTTAGCCGGATATGTACACCCTGTCTCAGTACAGGATCCATTTCAGGAAAAATCGCATCAATCTATACCAAAGGCTTTAGTCGCGGATGGTATTTTGGGAGAGGTTGGTATCCTCGAAATTGGTTGTTTATGGACTGATGAAATCGGAACGGCTTCCCTATGGCATGAGTTTTTAAATCTGGGCATTCCAATGGCCATGTCTGCCGGTAGTGATGTGATGAACAACTTTTACAGAACCATGGCAATAGGGGCTACCAGGGTATACGTAAAACCGGAAGGCCCTTTGACTGAACAAAGCTTTTTAAAAGGTCTTATAAAAGGAAGAAGCTTTGTGAGCAATGGCCCGCAACTGGTATTCAGTGTAAATGGCAAAGAGGTAGGCGAAGTGGTAACAACCAAGAAAAAGAATGTTAATTGGACGCTTAACACCTATTCGCCGGTACCGTACGACAAAGTTGAAATATTCATCAATGGCGAAGTGGTATGGTCAACGAAAAGTAAAGATGGCAATAGTTTAAGTTATAAAGGTTCTGTTAAAGTTCCGGAAGGTGGGTGGGTTACCGGTCGGGTTACAGGGAGCAAGAGTGAGTGGCCTGTGATGGATAGTTATATATATGCAGAGAGTTCACCAATTTGGTTCAATGTAATAGGAAGTACGTCTTCTGCTGCCAAAGTAGTAGCAGCCAATAAACTTCTGGAAATATTAAAAGTGTCCGAAAATATGACGAAACAGGCATATGGAGATAATCCGGCACCTAATATTACCGCTCATTTCGAAAAGGCCAGGCAAAAATTGCTGACTATCATTGAAGATGTTGAATGAAAATATGCTCCACAATAATGGCTATAATTCCTTACCTTATGAAGAACAACTAACTTTTACTTCTCATGATTGGCTTCTTCCGTAAAATCCGCAAGAAACTCGCAGATGATAACCAGTTTTTTAAATACGCCAGATATGCTATTGGTGAGATTGTATTAGTGGTTGTTGGGATATTGATTGCCTTGCAGATCAATAATTGGAATGAAAAAATCAAGACCCAAGAGAATGTACAAGCTCAATTGATTAACCTTATTGATGCGATCGAAAGTGATGTAAAAAGCTATGAAAATCTTTTGTCCCAAGAAGGATTTCGATTTCATGCTGTAAAATACTTATTAGGACTGGCTGAAGAAGAAATTCTCATTTACAGTTATGACTACCATAAATTTCCAAAGAATCAATGGTCTTTTATGTGGGACAAACCAATTCCCGAAGAATATGATGAGGAATATATTACAACTTGTTTATCTATCTTAGATAATGGCCCAACTGGATCAATTATAAATAAATCAGCTATTAGTGAGTTTAATTCTACTGGATTGTTCTCTTCATTGAAAAATGTAGAACTCAAAAAGAAAATCAATGAATATTACATCTATACTGATACTAGGTATGTTGGTCGGGCCTGGGAATACAAACTTGATATATCTCTGCAAATAAGGGATTTCTTGCTCGATCAACACCAAATAGATAGCAGAAGGGTAAGAGATGTGAAAGGCATGATAGAATTATTTAAAAATGATACTGTAATAACTTCAAAGCTCCACATTTTGCTAGATAACATATCTTGGAGCTGCCAGACATTTTTGAACAGTAGCCAAATGGCCTTGCAGGTATTGGAAGACATTAAGACCGAGTTGAATCAATTAAATAATTAACTTAGGACAATGACTCTGTACGAATACAAAATACTTTTTGAAGATGACCATTAGGATACTGTATTTTCAAAAGGCAAGTTCCTAGATATTCATATTGATGGCAACACCAATTATATCCTTTATGCTATATTTAATAATTCCTTACCCTAGGAAGAACAACTAACATTTACTTCTGATGATTGGTTTATTTAGAAAAATCCGTAGAAAACTGGCCGACGATAACCAGTTCTTCAAATATGCCAGATATGCAATTGGCGAGATTATATTGGTTGTGATTGGGATATTGATTGCGTTGCAGATTAATAATTGGAATGAGTGGAGGAAGGAGAGAATTATCGAAAAAAGCATTTTACTGGAGTTAGAGAACAATTTAGAAAGAAACCTTGCTCTTATTGATATCGCTGCCGCTGAGATGAATGAAATAAACAAGAGCACCGGGACTATGATAGAGATTATTGCGGAAAGAAAGCCGTACACAGATACATTGAAGTATCATTTTAGCCAATTTAACAGGTCAGGTTCTTACCTGTTAAATTTAAACACAAATGGGTACGAATCTCTTAAAAATATTGGTTTTGAAATTCTTACTTCAAAAGTGCTTAAGAATGAAATCTTATCGCTATTTGAAACAAGTTATCCAAGCTATGTCCAGGAGACAGAAGTGGTCAATGCCACCTGGGGGAGTAATCCCATGTGGATGCAAGATTATTTTTACATTGGACCCTCTGATCCAGGCTTAATTCCTCTGGACTATGGTTCTCTGATAGAAGATAAAAAATTTATGACTATTGTCCGGGAGATAGAGGGTGGAAGAAATAGAGTTTTTAAGGTGATGATGTTGTGTAAGAAGGAAACCGAAAGAGTCCTCCAACTTATTAAGGATGCGTTGCAGTAAAATTGAAACACCAGCAAAAACTATGAAGACCAAAGTTATCCGTTGTGCTTCAATAATCCTGCGCCGGCCTGCTTGGCCGTCCGCGTGCGGCTGAAGCATTATCGGAGGCGCAAGTAACCTGGCTCCGAAGGCCGAAAGGCTTCGGAATAGAAACTATAACCAATGATAAAATTCTTTAAAAAAATCCGTCAACATCTACTTTCAGAAGGTAAAACTGGAAAGTATCTTAAATACGCTATTGGTGAAATTGTGTTGGTAGTCATTGGAATTTTGATTGCATTGCAGATTAATAATTGGAATGAACTTAGAAAAATTCACATCCAGGATATTGAGTTTCTGAACAATTTGAAAGTTGAATTGTCAGTAGATATATCATCACTTAGGGAAAGAAAATCTCATTATCAGAGAATTAATGATAACATAAAAAACACCATAAAGTTGTTTGATGGTGGTGTTCAAAGTCTTACTCCTGATGAACATCAGGAAATCGTTTCGGCTCTGACTGATTTTCAAATACTTACTCCGATTAATAAAAACATCAATCGAAATGATTTAGTAATTGCGCAGGGTACGATTGATAGAATTGATAAAGAATTGAATCGCAAATTCTTAACCTACCTTCAAGAAACCCAATCTATTAATGCTGCTATTACAAAACTGGGGGAAACATTGCAAGAACTTGAAATACTTCACATTCATCCAAATGTCGATTACAATGAAATAAATCCAAAAGCCAATAAGGTTGATTTCGACTTTAACGAAATCTTTAATAAAAGAGGGGTCAGAAATGCATTGGAAAAATCATTCAGGTATCGCAGAGCATACATTGGTGATATGTCTCGCAAAATAGCTGACGCTGAAAACCTGATCGCCAGCATTGATGATCAATTAAATGGAGCAGATTAAAAATAACGAAAGGCTAACAATAACCAATGATCAACTTCTTCCATTATCGAAACAGAATTTTGCAAATGCAAAATCAAATGTCCAGTGGACTCCCGATAGTTATCGGGATGGTTGAGATAGCCGCTTGCGGACGTCTTGAAAATATTATTAGAAACTATGATTAATTTTTTTAGGGGAATACGCAGAAAACTCGCAGACGATAACAAGCCCTTAAAATACATGAGGTATGCTATTGGGGAGATTTTATTGGTGGTTATTGGGATTTTGATTGCCTTGCAGATTAATAATTGGAATGAAGTGAGAAAAGACAAGGTATTGGAGAAAAAACTGCTAGAGAATTTAGTCGATAATTTAGAGCAGAATGAGGCTTTGATGGAAAATCGGTTTCACTTTATCAACTATTTCCGTGGCGCAGGGCAGCATATAATTAATGTCCTTGATCAAAAAATGCCATACCACGATTCCCTTTCCGTGATTTTCCATAGTGCCCTAATGAATACCTCCGGATTTAAACTCGCCGATATGGGATATGAATCCATTAAAAATACAGGTTTTGAAATTGTTCAAAATGACAGTCTGAAAAAAGAATTGATGTTATTTTTTGAAGAAACACAACCACGTTTTCATGTAGAATTGGAATGGGGTGATGTAGACAAAGCAGATAGGGAGAAGTTTATTGACGAACATTTTGTTCAGAAGATTTATAAGAACGATGAGGATGTGTTTTATATTCCTTTTGAACCAGACAAAATACTGCAAAACTATTATTTTATTGCCCTTATTAATAAAACTGAAGGTCAACGTATGTACTTTTTAGACCTGATTACCGATCACAGAGAAGAAAACCAGCGAATTTTGCACATGGTGAGGCAAGAATTAAAAAAATCTGATTGATTGTATAAAAGAGATAAATAAGAAATTTAAAAATAACGAAAGGCTAACAATATATATAAACCATTAAAAGGATCTATATAAGAGACTGTTAGCGGTTATTATGATACAAAACTTAAAATAATGGAAAAAGCATATAAAAATTTAGGTTACGTTTTGCTTTTATTGATTCCGTTTACGTTTTTCGGTTTTTACAAAACCTATTTTAATCAGTTTCCAACATTTGAAGAGACTAATACCTATATTCATATTCATGCCGCAATTGCTTCTATATGGATTTTGATGCTTATAGCCCAACCCCTGTTAATAAGAAAAAAGAAATATAAACTGCACCGTCTGGTGGGGAAAATTTCATACTGGGTTTTCCCCCTGCTTATTTTATCTTTTATTCCGGGAATGGTAAGGATAGCCAATTCAGATGCCCCGGCCATTTTATTTTTTCCTTTATCGGATGTTATTATGTTAGTGTTGTTTTATTCACTGGCAATTTATTATAAGCTCAACACTCCAAAACATATGAGGTATATGATCGGTGCAGCACTGGTTTTTCTAGACCCTACATTAGGCAGAATTGGAATTTTCTGGTTAGGGCTGTCAGATAAAGTAAATCAGAATGTTTTTTGCATGGTGATATATCTTATCCTGATCGGGTTAATATTTCTCGATAGAAAAAATGGCAGGAATTATAAACCATATTTGTTGATCATCTCACTATGGATAATCCATCAAATTACGTTCAATTTGATATTCTGACCTTTCAATTGCCAAAGCCAAGTTCCTGGATATTTATATTGATAGTAACACCAAGTATGTCCTTTATGCCATAGATAATAATTCCTTACCTTAGGAAATAGATAACTTCACCAACTATGAAAACTAAAATTACTTTCCTGGCTATGGGAATTGTAATAGGAATAGCGCTTTTATACTTGCTACAAAATTCATTTAAAGATTCCGCCTTTACACCTCTTCCTGAGCCTTACTACACAATTTTATATGAGAATGAAAATGTTCGGATTGTAGACCATGTTCTTAAACCTGGAGAAAAAGAACCCATACATCATCATCCACCTATGTACGCGTATTTTCTTGAGGATGCCGAATTAAGGATAAATATCGTTAATGATACCGTTATGGAACGTTCATTCAAAAAAGGACAAAAATTTAAGATAAAAGATGTCGTACATTCAATTGAAAATACAGGCTATACAGAATTTCACTCCTTGCTAATTGAATTAAACGAGTAAATATTTTTAAAATATGATCAACTTCTTTAGAGGACAGAGCGTTAAAAAAACATTCAGCGAATGTTTTTAGTGAATGGGCCAGCCGGCGGGAGGGCATTAAGACTAAGACTATGATAAATTTCTTTAGACGTATTCGCAAAAAACTCGCAGACGATAACAAGCCTTTGAAATACATGAAGTATGCTATAGGTGAGATCTTATTGGTAGTTATTGGGATACTAATAGCCTTGCAGGTCAATAATTGGAATGAGGATCGTAAAAGTAAAGTTGTCGAAATTGAGTTGCTCAAAACTATAAGAACAGATTTGGATAGAACCTTAATCGATCTCAAAAACGACTATGAGAGTCATCTAGAAAGTCAAAAAAATGGCAATAAGTTCAAACGCTTCTTATTAGGTGAGAATATGTTAGAGGATTCAATATTTCTGCACTTTAGTTCTTTGAGTCAAGACCGACATTTTTTCCCAAATTCATCAGGTTATGAATCTTTTAAATCCTCTGATATGAATATAATTTCAAATGACTCACTTAGATTAGAGATTACGGAACTATACGAACTCACTTTCCCAAGGATAAAAGAATGGGATGAATCGAATCCTAGATGGGATATCAGCATGGCACTTCATCCTTATTATAAAAAACATTTCATTTTAACAGATCAAATAGTAGGGAATCAATTAAATTATTCCCGATATCCTGAATATAAATTCAAAATAAAATCTATCTCTGAGATTAGAAATGATAATGAATTACAAATTGATCTCCAGGAAACATTTCAGATTAGAAGGCGGAAAATTGGTTTGAATTTTGCGGGGATTGATCGAATAGAATTGGTTCTTGCACATATAAATAGGGAACTTGGAAAATTAAATACGTATGATTGACTATTTCTATATGGAAAAAATAACTAAGGCGGGTGAAGAAAGATAAGGAAAGGCTGGCAATCTTCCCCAACCACCAAAACATCCATGATATTGCATAATGTGGTGGTCTTGATTTTAAGTTCCTTATAATAATTCCTTACCTTAGGAAGAACAACCAACTGCTTCCTTTCCATGATTAACTTCTTTAGAAAAATCCGTAAAAAACTCGCTGATGACAACCAGTTTTTTAAATACGCCAGATATGCTATTGGTGAGGTTGTATTAGTGGTTGTTGGGATATTAATTGCCTTGCAGATCAATAATTGGAATGAAAACCGCCAGATTCAAAATCAGGTTAATCTGCAATTAAAAAATTTGAAAACTGCAATTCAATCTGATATTGAATCACATGACAGGGTTCTTGGGATGGAAGGGTTTAGATTTCATGCCATAAAGTATATATTAGAAATGGCCGGTGAAACCGTTAGACTATATGATTACCAATATGATGAATTTCCTAACCAACCTCGGGTTTTGTGGAACAAACCTATTCCTGAGGGTTGGGATCGAGCATATTTTGAGGCATGTTTTTCAGCGATCGATTTGAGCACAGTAGGGTCGTTTATAAATGATAAAGCCATTATAGAATTTGGCAATTCGGGTCTGTTTTCTGCTTTGAATAACCCAGAATTAAAATCGATAATTAACGAATACTATCTTAATGCAGAAATGTGGTTTTCCGGGGCATTGTGGGATAATAATCTAGAAATAACAATGAAAACTAAAGATTTATTAGAGAATCAACATCAGATTGATCTTAGAAGGATGAGTGATGTAGAAGATCCAATTAGACTTATTAGAGAAAACAAACTTATTATAATCAGGTTACATACCTTATTAGATAAGGTTTCTTTGACTTGTGAAACACTTGTTAATAGCAGGAAAAGGGCTGAACAGGTCATATTGTCAATAGATCAGGAATTAGAACAATAACGAAAGCACAACAAAGACTATAATTAAAACAATCTAATTCTGCATTATAACTGCACTCAACATAATTAAATTGCTACAATGACTCTTTACGAATACAAAATGCTATCAGAAGATGAGCAGTACGATACTGTATTTTCTAAAGGAAAGTTTTTGGATATTGTTATTGAAGGCACTAAAAATATGTCCTTTACGCCATAGATCTGTTCTTTGTTGAGGTTATTTGGGATAATGAAAAGGATGAGATAATAGGCAAAGGAACATTTAAAGAAGGAGATAGCCCGGGTTTATATAGCAATGTTCCTAAGAAGATTTGAATAATAAAGTCTTTATTCATGTCGTAAATAAGAATGTAGGAAAGAAACGATTTATATTATCAGTAAACCATTAAAATCAATCGATTAAGAAGGTTCTAATGTATTCAATACGGTTCTTAATTCTATGTCCAAAAAAAATCTGTATCATTTCTAAACTCATAAGGAAAAACCCATTCTAATATCAAGGAAGTTCGCCACATGACCATGTGCTTTCAGATTGATTCCAATGTTAAAATGCTTGTTAATCCTGTATACCAGCCCGTATCTCTGATACACATCCGAGTGCAAAGGATTAGGGTTGTTAAGATAGACTCCAAATTGCTGACTGAAAAGAAACTTTCCTAATAAGAATTCAAGACCAACTGCT
This sequence comes from Eudoraea adriatica DSM 19308, assembly GCF_000382125.1. GTDB lineage: Bacteria > Bacteroidota > Bacteroidia > Flavobacteriales > Flavobacteriaceae > Eudoraea > Eudoraea adriatica. Next base: position 164,962 of record NZ_KB907552.1, on the reverse strand, counting down.
ATTCCGGCGTTCACAGGACTAGCTTCATCTCCGTTCTGTTCAAGTACATATCCGGTACCATTATCATACATGACTTCCCCTCCCAAGGTGTATGCAATTACCCGGGCAAACTGCTTGCTCCATTTTATTTCCAGACCAGGGGAAAGCAGAAATAGATTATCTCTCGGTTCTTCATAGGCCATAAAAAAAGTAAAATCCAGCCTTTTTTGAGGCGGGCCAAGATCTCTCCAGTTGTTGACAGCTCTTTTCTTAAATTCAAACTCTTTTAGATAATAGGCCATACCAATACCTATAGAGGGCCAGTTAATACCCTTATTAGGTTGGCTGACGCCACCGTTTGAAATGTGGTTATATACCAGTGTCCCATTCAGTAACCAACGGGATTTGATTCTAAAGTGTACCGTTCCTCCCAGTTGCAAGGGAAAACCTATATAGGTACTGTAGCTCTGATTATCCGGATTTGAAATCGGATCATATGGGGAGTTCTGATACGATAAACCAAGACCTGCCCGCACGGAATAATTTACTCTGCCCTTGGTATTAAATACAGGTTCTATATAAAAGAGTCCCGTTATCCCTTGTCCAAGCACTTCCTTATTGTCAAATCCCCAATAGGTGAGCGCAATACCAAGTTTTGGATAACACATACATGACTCCCATGCTTTTTGAGATATTTTGTGCCAGGCCAAATCCAATTCAATGCCAGTAGGGTAGGAATCCTCAATTGGTCTGAGCTCCCGGCTGTGGATAAGTACCGAACCTAGGTGAAATTTCAGTCCAACCAGCTTCACTGAATTAAGTGAGTCACTTGTATTCTGAGAGAAAGAATATTCTGTTGAGTAAAGGAAAATTGCAATAAATAAACACCAAATTCTCAAACCTGACCACATTTTAAATCGATAATTGTCGCCTAAAAATATCTAACACTAATTTACGAAGCAAAACCTTCATTTAGATATATTTCTTTTGGTCTTCTTTGGCGGATATTGCCGGAACAAATGATCATCCCAGCTCAAACATTTTGAACAGGCAAAAGCACACATTACATCCGGTTTTTGCGTGTATCTGCACTAGAGGCGGAGAATTACCTCTCCCGATAACTATCGGGATCGGTTTGTCGCGCCCGAACATCTTTAAAAAAGAAAAGTAAGCCTTACAGGCTAACTTCTTTCGTTTCTTAAACTCTCGCTCGAGCAAACTCGGGTCTGTTTTAGAAACAAAAAAAGCCAGAGCTTTGCTCTGACTTTTCTTCTCATCTGTACTCGAGGCGGGACTTGAACCCGCACGGCCATAATGGCCATTGGATTTTAAGTCCAACGTGTCTACCAATTCCACCACTCGAGCCTAACTACCTTGGTAGCGGCTGCCTGAACACGGGCAGCACGTGGTTCTTAATTTGAGCGAAAAACGGGATTCGAACCCGCGACCTCCACCTTGGCAAGGTGGCGCTCTACCAACTGAGCTATTTTCGCGTATTTAGAAAATAGCCCTTCAGTTTTTGAACCCTTATTGCTGTGGCAATGTGGCGCTCAACTCCCGATAACTATCGGGAAGCTATTTTCGCGTATTTAGAAAATAGCCCTTCAGTTTTTGAACCCTTATTGCTGTGGCAATGTGGCGCTCAACTCCCGATAACTATCGGGAAGCTATTTTCGCGTATTCTAAAGAACGTGGCACCTCAAAAATGGTTGCGGACGCAAATTTAATACAATTCTATAGAAAGCAAAGAACTTTTAACCAAAAAGAACAGGAAGATGCCTATTAAATGTAAAAAAAATTATCCCGGATTATGGTGCCCCGGATCAGAAGTAATTAGTCCACTTAAATCAGGAAGTAGCTTTTTTATTCTTGGTGAGCATTCGTTTAATTTCGTTAAGTTTCATCAATGCTTCAACAGGGGTTAGAGTATTGATATCTAAATGCATCAGTTCCTCCTTTATCCGCTCAAGCAGAGGGTCATCCAGGTTAAAAAAACTGAGTTGCATTTCATTTTGTGCCGCCTGCAGATTATCTGTGAGTTCTTCGCTGGAATGCGATTTTTCCAGTTTTTTTAAGATCTTCCCGGCCTTATGGATAACCTGCTGGGGCATACCCGCCATTTTAGCCACATAGATCCCAAAACTGTGCTCACTTCCCCCGGGCACAAGCTTCCTTAAAAACAAAACCGTATCCTTTAACTCTTTTACAGCAACATTGTAATTCTTTATCCGCTCAAAAGTGGTTGCCATTTCATTGAGTTCATGATAATGGGTGGCAAAAAGGGTTTTTGCCCTTGCCGGATGTTCATGCAAATATTCAGAAATAGCCCAGGCAATGGAAATACCATCATACGTGCTGGTACCCCTTCCAATTTCATCAAGCAGGATTAAGCTTCTCTCCGAAAGATTGTTGAGGATAGATGCCGTTTCATTCATTTCCACCATAAAAGTAGATTCTCCAAGGGAAATATTATCACTGGCACCAACTCGCGTAAAAATCTTGTCAACATAACCTATCTGGGCGGCTTCTGCCGGAACATAACTTCCCATCTGCGCCAGCAAAACAATGAGCGCGGTTTGTCTTAATATGGCTGATTTACCACTCATATTGGGTCCTGTAATCATTATAATTTGTTGAGATTCCCTGTTTAAGACCAGATCGTTGGGAATATATGCTTCGCCTAAGGGCAGTTGCTTTTCAATAACAGGATGCCGGCCATTTTTTATGGAAATTTCAGTACTGTCGTTTAAGGAGGGAGCCACATAATTGTTTTCTTTTGCCAGTTGTGTAAAACCGCACAGGCAATCAAGCCTGGCAATCTGATGGGCATTTTGTTGCACCGGAGAAATATATTCCTGCAACCATACCACTAATTGCGAGAACAACTGCTGCTCAAGACTTAGGATACGCTCCTCAGCTCCCAGGATCTTAGCTTCGTATTCCTTTAATTCCTCCGTGATATAACGTTCTGCACTCACCAGGGTTTGCTTGCGAATCCAATCTTCAGGAACCTTCTCCTTATGCGTATTGCGCACTTCAATATAGTATCCAAAAACATTATTGGATGCAATTTTCAGGGATGTAATGCCGGTTCGTTCTGTTTCCCTTTTCAGCATCTGGTCCAGATGGTCCTTTCCGGTAAAGGCTAGCTCCTTGAGTTCATCCAGCTCTGCAGAATATCCTTTTGCAATAACATTGCCTTTGAGAACATTAATTGGGGCATCTTCCTGCAACAGCTTTTTTATTTTTTCGCGAACCTTATCGCATGTATCTAACTGATCTCCTAATAACCGCAAGGATTTGTTTTCACTTTGGACAATTAATTGTTTTATGGGTACAATGGCTTCCAGTGAATTTTTTAATTGCACGGTTTCCCTGGGATTCACTTTGCCGGTGGCAACTTTGGAAATAAGTCGTTCAAGATCTGCAATATGTTTAATACCATACTGTAGTTTATGCAGTGAGTCTTCATTTTCAATGAGATAAGAAATTACCTCATGCCTGTTCCTTATTCTTTCAATATTCTTAAGAGGAAGTGCCAGCCAGCGTTTTAACAGGCGCCCGCCCATGGCGGAAATAGTCTTGTCGATAACGTCTATAAGCGTAACAGCATTCTCATTTTGTGAATGATACAATTCCAGGTTTTTTATGGTAAACCTGTCCATCCAGATATATTCCTCCTCTGCTATTCTTTGTATCTTTTGAATATGCTGTAATTGATTATGCCTTGTATCGGAAAGATAATGCATCACCGCCCCTGAAGCAATTATGCCATACTTTAGCTGAGCAATACCAAAACCTTTTAAAGTTGCCGTCTTAAAATGGTTGGTAAGGGTCTCCCGGGCATAGTCCTCCTGAAAGATCCAGTCTTCCAGAAAGAAAGTGTGCAAACCAGCGCCAAAAGCTTCCTTGAAATCAGTCTTATGTGCTTTGGAAACCAGAACTTCATTAGGCGCGAAATTTTGAAGCAATTTATCTATTTGTTCCAGGTTGCCCTCGGCCGTTAAGAATTCACCGGTTGAGATATCCAGAAAAGAGACCCCATGCAGCTTAGCTCCGAAATGAACGGCACAGAGAAAATTATTCGATTTGGCACTTAAGATATCATCATTTAATGCCACCCCGGGGGTTACCAACTCTGTAACTCCCCTTTTTACTATTGTCTTTGTTAATTTAGGGTCTTCCAATTGATCACAGATAGCAACCCGTTGCCCAGCCTTTACTAGCTTGGGGAGGTAAGTGTTTAATGAATGATGTGGAAAACCTGCCAGCTCTGTCCTGTCGCCACCATTGTTTCTATGAGTTAGCACAATTCCAAGAATTCCTGCCGCTTTTACGGCATCTTCTCCAAAAGTTTCATAAAAGTCGCCAACCCTGAATAGCAACAGTGCATCAGGATATTTCGTCTTGATGGTGTTGTACTGCCTCATAAGAGGCGTCACTTTCTTTATTTTACCGGAATTGGCCAAAGCAGTTTATTACCCTATTTTTGTCATTCAGGGAGTAAACGAAAATACTATTTTTCCCAGGGTTTGTGACCCCTTGTTGATATTTTCGGATAACTTAGTACAAGTTCATTTATGGGAAGGCTTATTCCCTGGATTTTGAAATCTTAGTCTAAATATGCGAAAACTTAAAAACAGTGAGCTGGACCGCCTGGATACTGATCAGTTCAGGAACGCACAAAAGACCCCCCTGGTTATTGTTTTAGACAATATCCGGAGTTTAAACAATATAGGTTCTGTTTTCAGAACCGCGGATGCGTTCCTGATCGAAAAGATTTATTTATGTGGAATAACCGCTTCACCCCCGCATAAGGATATTCACAAAACGGCGCTGGGGGCAACCGAGAGTGTAGCCTGGGAGTATAAAAAGAATACCGTAGATTTAATTAAGGACCTAAAGAAAGACTATTTGTGTTTGGCGGTGGAACAAACGGAAAATGCCATTCCACTAAATCAATTTATTCCTGAAAGTTCAACAAAGTATGCGCTGGTATTTGGTAATGAAGTAAAAGGGGTTTCACAGGAAGTGGTTGATAGTTGTATGGGTGTTTTGGAAATACCCCAGTATGGAACCAAGCATTCCTTAAATATAGCTGTAAGTGCCGGAGTAGTCATTTGGGACCTATGGTCTAAGCTTCAGCCTGCCTTAAAAATGAAATAAATTTAGTGGTGGATTTTAGGCCGTAACTGCCTGAAAATAAAAACCCTGACAAAAAAGCCAGGGTTTTCGGGTATATAGTTTGAGTTAGTTAGTTTCTCTAAATTGGAGGTGCAATAAAGTAATTCCTTTTCAACTATGCAAGAAAAATGCTAAATAAGTGTTAAAAAGGCAAGTGCTTTTTCTTTAAAATCGGGGGTAAAAAATGGCTTTATTGGGTAAGTGCCTGTTCAAGAATTTTGTCAATTATTAATTCGTAATGCGAGGTATTTTCAACAAAATCGAGATCCGCAATATCAATGACCAGGCTTTTGCTGGGAGGAAAACCCTTTAAATAATCAAAATACCCGCGATTTATCAGCTCCAGGTATTCCTTGTCTATTCCCTGTTCATAAGAACGTCCTCTTTTTTTAATATTTTCTAATAAACGTTCGGTACTCTGGTAGAGGAAGATGTAGATATCGGGTTTTTTTACTTCATTATACATAAAATTAAACATTTTACGATATAGCTTAAATTCCTCTTTTTGCAGAGTTATTTGCGCAAAAATCAGGGATTTGCAGATATCGTAATCACTTACCATGAAGTTCTTAAAAAGATCAAATTGGGAGGTATCATCTGTAAACTGCTGGTACCTGTCGGCCAAAAAAGACATTTCCAATGGAAAGGCATATCTGCTTTGATCCTTGTAGAATTTCGGCAAAAAAGGGTTGTCCGCAAAACGTTCCAATACAAGTTTGGCATTGTGCTCACTGGCTATTTTCCTGGCCAGGGTAGTTTTGCCTGCACCAATATTACCTTCAATAGCTACCAAATGCAATTGCGAAAAGAGTAACTCCCTGCTGGGGTATAATTTATGAGGGGTTTGCTGCAAACCAGTCTTGTCTTTGCATTCCTGCAACAAATTTCTGGTATCCTTGCCCCGCACAGGGTGATAGAATTGTGGAGCAATATCTGCCAGGGGTTTTAGGACAAATCTTCTTAAATGCATTTGGGGGTGTGGTACTGTTAGTTCATCTGTTTGAATTATTTCGGAATTATAATACAACAAATCAATATCAATAATTCTGGACTGAAATCCTTCTCCTTCAGATCTCAGTCGGCCCATATCCTGCTCAATTCTTAAGATAATATGCAGTACCTCGGCCGGTGTGTGTTTGGTCTCGACGGACAAGCACGCATTCAGGAAGTCTTCTCCTTCAAACCCCCATGAAGGACTCTTGTAAACACCGGAAATTTTAAGAATGGTTCCAAGCTCCTTTTGTAAGAGCAGGACGGCACGCTGCAGATTGAAAAGTTTGTTTCCAAGGTTGCTTCCAAGCGAAAGATATATTGTTTTGGCTTCCTTCATAGTGTGTAAACAAAGGTACGCCAGATGATGAGTTAATTACAATAATGAAACTCAATTTATTAAGCACCTGATACTTTATTTGATTGGTTTGAAATAGGATAAAGTAAAAAATAACTTGATTGCATCATCTTAAGTTTGGTTATCTTTGACATCTATTAAGATTAGTATTGTATGAATTTTTTAAGAAATCTCCTGGCTGCCATACTGGGTACTTTGATAGCCTTCGGCATAATATTCTTCATGTTTGTGTTTTTTATAAGTCTTGTAAACACGGAAGAAGCGGTAACGGTTAAGAAGAATTCCGTTTTGGAATTACAAATGAAATACGCTATTACTGACTATACCGGGAATAAAGAAGGAGACCCTTTTGATGTTCTTTTTGAGAAGGCACAGGGTCTGGACGAAATTCTCCATGCGATAAAGGTGGCAAAAGAGGATAACGATATTAAGGGTATCAGTATTAATAACAATTATATTTCTGCCGGAATTTCATCAACGCAGGCTATAAGAAATGCCTTAGCCGATTTTAAGGAAAGTGGAAAATTCATATACGCCTTTGGGGATTTCTATATGCAAAAGGACTACTATCTGGCGAGCGTCGCAGATAGTATTTTTCTAAATCCGGTTGGCGCAATGGATTTTAAGGGGCTCGCTGCGGAAGTATTATTTTTTAAAGATTTGCAGGATAAGACAGGGGTAAAAATGGAAGTTGTAAGGCACGGCAAATACAAGAGCGCTGTAGAGCCGTTTCTTTCCAATGAAATGAGTGAGGAAAACAGAACCCAAATCAGTGAGCTTATAGGTTCAATTTGGAATACCATTGTCGCTGAAATTGCCATGGACAGGTCAATTTCTGAGGAGGATATAAATGTAATAGCTGACACCCTGGGGGGCAGAAAGCCGGAATACGCAAAAGCTTCAGGACTGCTTGATGATGTTATTTACTATGACGAATATGCAAAACGATTAAAACAGGCTGTTGGTATTGGTGAGGATGATAAACTCAACATTATTTCACTTGAAGATTATACGAGGGTTTCACGCAAAAAGAAATTGCTTTCAGGAAAAGATAAAATAGCAATCATTTATGCACAGGGTGAGATATTTTATGGAGAAGGAGGGCCCAATTATATTGGGCAGGGCATAATTAACAAGGCTATTATTAAAGCAAGGGATGACAAGTCTGTTAAGGCAATTGTATTAAGGGTGAACTCTCCTGGTGGCAGCGCACTTACCTCAGACATTATATGGCGTGAACTGGAAATTGCAAAAAAGGAAAAACCACTTGTTGTGTCTATGGGAGATGTTGCTGCATCCGGAGGTTACTATATTTCTGCCGGTGCTGATAAGATTTATGCGGAACCTACAACAATTACAGGATCTATTGGGGTCTTTGGAGCTATTCCGAATATTAATGAACTGGCAACTAACATTGGAATCAATGCGGAGCAGGTGGGGACCAATAAAAACTCTGTTGATTATTCTTTGTTTGAACCAATGAGTGATGAATTTAGAGCATTTGTAAAAGAAGGCATAGAGTCTACTTACCAGACTTTTCTGGGTAAAGTATCTGAGGGCAGGAATATTACCATTGCCCGGGCAGATAGTCTGGCCCAGGGCCGTGTTTGGAGTGGGGCCCAGGCCAGAGAACTTGGACTTGTAGATGAATTGGGAGGTCTTGAAGATGCCATTGAAGCAGCTGCATTATTAGCTAATGTGGATTCTTACTCGGTAAGGAAATATCCGAAATATAAAAGCAGTTTTGAACGTTTTATGGAAGATTTTGGAGGGACAAGTATTCTAAACAAGGAAGAAATAATCCGCAGAGAGATTGGCACTGAGATCTATGGTCTGTATAAGGAAGTCAAATCTGTAATGGAACAAAAAGGATTTCAGGCGCGCTTGCCTTTTACCTTAACCATTAAATAGCTTAATGACTCCCGATAAAAGAAAACAGGCATATCGTATATACATATACCTGGGTGCACTTTTTATAACATCCCTGGTTGTTTCCAATTTAATATTCCAAAAATTCTTTTTTTGGTATCCTTTTGGCGATGTTACTGTTTTTGGAGCGCCCTTATTTGAGATTTCCGTCGGGGTATTGCCTTACCCCATTACCTTTTTAATTACGGACCTTATTTCCGAAATATTTGGAAGGAAAAAAGCCAATCAGGTTGTAACCACGGGGATTTTTGCTTCCTTTTTTTCCATGGGTATTATCCTGCTGGCAGATATTGCCCCGTCAATTCCTTCCTCTCCTGTAGACGATTCTGTTTTCAGGAGCGTTTTTGCGCTATCTCCTTTAGCTGTTCTCGCCTCAATGCTGGCCTACCTTAGCGCGCAATACGTGGACATTGCAATCTATCATTTCTGGAAGCGCCTGACCAAAGGAAAATTATTATGGCTTCGTAATAATTTCTCCACTTTTTCTTCGCAGATTATTGATACCACTACCGTAGTGGGGCTACTCTGCATTTTTGGGGTAATTCCATGGAATATGTTCAAGGGTTTAGTTATAAGTGGCGTTATTTTTAAAATATTCATCGCTTTTCTGGATACCCCTTTTCTCTATTTGTTCGTATATATCTTCAGAAAGCGATTTAAACTGGCCATGGGTGAGGAAATTGACCTTGATGCCGGAAATTGATTGGCAGTATAGAGTCTATTCATTGTTAACTAGAGAACCTTTTTTTATTTTTTAAGTTTTCGATAAAAGGTATACTAATACTATTTATTTTAAGTTCTAAACGGACTGAGCTTCATACATTATGAAAAAGAAAATATTAAGAATTACCGGAATACTGCTGTTGGTTGTTTTGGGGGTGCTAATCGCCGTCCCTTTCTTCCTGGAGGCTAAGATTGGTGATCTGATAAAGAACAATGTAAATAAGAACATCAACGCAACGTTAGATTTCTCTAAAGTAAACCTAAGTCTCCTGAGAAGCTTTCCTAAGGCCGAGCTTCGAATTGAGGACCTGGTCCTGCTTACAAAGGGTTCGTTTGAAGGTGATACCCTCTTTAGGTCAGAATCTATTTCCTTAGAAATGGGCATTAAGGAACTCTTAAAGAATGCTGAGGAGCCAATAGTAATAAATAGCCTGATCGTGGACGGAGCAGTTTTGAAACTCAAAACAGATAAACTACAAAATGCAAATTACCAGATAGCTAATAAGGAGGAACCGAATACTAAGAATGAATTGGATTCAGGTGGTTTTACTTTAGGTCTGGAATCTTTTCAATTAACAGATGCTGAAATAACCTATGAAGATCTGAGTTCCGGAATACTACTTGAATTAAAAGACCTGGAACACATTGGCAAAGGAGACCTTTCCCTGGAGCTAAGTGAACTGGTAACGCAAACCAAGGCTCTTGTTTCGTTTGAACGAGATAGTACCAGATATTTGGATAATACACTGGTTTTGCTGGATGCCGTAATTGGGATTGACCTTAAAACAAACACTTATTCCTTTTTAAAGAACGAGGGGTTTGTTAACAAGCTTCCTTTAGTATTTGAAGGATATGTCAGAAATTTTGAAGAAAAGCAGGAAGTGGATATAAAATTCAAAACGCCGTCATCCGGGTTTGACAATTTTTTGGCAGTTATTCCTGAAGCCTATGCCCGGAATATTGAAGATGTTAAAACCACAGGAATTTTCAATGTTGAAGGTGTGGTTGCCGGTATTCTAGATGATGAACATATTCCGGAATTTGATGTCCGGATAGATGCCAGGGATGCTTCTATAAAGTATCCGGATTTGCCAAAGGCCATTAAGAACATCAATATGGACATGAGTATTAAAAATACTTCGGGTCTGGCGGAGGATACTTTTATAGAAATTGACAATGCCTCCTTTGCAATCGAAAATGACCGTTTCGTATTAAGCGCAAGGCTTACGGAATTATTGGGTAATACCAAAGTGCAGTCGCATGTGATATGCAACATGAATCTTGCAAATATTTCAGGCGCTTACCCCTTGCCCGGGGTACTGGATTTGAAAGGTCTGCTCGATGCAGATATAAATACCTCTTTTGATATGGAATCCATAGAAAAAAAGAGATATAAAAATACAGTGCTAAATGGGCATTTAAAAGTAAATGGTTTGAGATACAATTCTGATATTTTATCCGAACCTCTCTCAATTCGTACTGCCAGAATGGAATTTGCCCCTTCAGGGGTAATGCTCGAGGATATGAATGGACAACTTGGTAAAACGGATTTTAATATAGATGGAACCATTCAAAATCTGCTTGGGTTTTTATTTAATGATGAAAATATAACAGGCAGTTTTACAATGAGTTCAGACACTTTTGATCTGGGCGATTTTATGTCGAAGGAAGAAATTGCAGATTCCAAAAAAACGGATACAGCAAAAAGCAAGGAAGGATCAGAACTTAAAACGGAAAAAATTCAAATCCCGGCATTCCTCGATTGTACTATTGATGCCAGGGCTGGTTCAGTTGTTTATGATAATCTTATTCTGCGAAATGTAAAAGGGCGATTAAGAATTGTTGATCAAAAAGCACAGCTTTCCAACTTTGAGTCATCATTATTTGATGGGAGCCTGAACTTAAACGGCTTTACAAGTACCAAAGGGGAAACACCTGATTTTCAGATGCAACTTGGCATGACAAATTTAAATTTAGGAAACACCTTTAAATCTCTGGAGCTATTCCGCATTCTTGCCCCTATGGCAGCATCCCTGGAAGGAAAATTAAATTCGGCAATAAGTATTTCCGGCCAATTGAATGATGATTTTACGCCGGACCTCAATACAATTACCGGAACGGTAAATGCAGAAATGCTGGCCATGAAATTGAATCCCGAAAACAGCAAAATTATAAATGCGCTGAATTCACGTCTGAATTTCATTGAAGCAGACAAATTTGATTTAAAGGCCTTGAAAACTGCACTTTCCTTCAAAGACGGCATCGTCAGTGTTAAACCATTTACAATTAACTACGACGATATTGCCATAGCCGTAGGAGGCAGCCATTCCTTTGATAAAAAGTTGAATTATAACCTGAACATAGAAGTTCCGCGAAAATATTTGGGTAAGGAGATTAATTCGCTAATCGCCCAGATTGATGAAAAAGAACTGGAGAACCTGACTCTTCCTGTGAAGGCCAATGTTAGTGGTTTTTATGATGCACCAGAAATTAATACGGACCTTAGTGCAGGAATGAAAGATTTAACTTCAAGACTGCTTGTCGTTCAAAAACAAAAAATGATAAATAAAGGCACGGAGAAAGCAGGAGAACTACTGGGAGGTATTTTATCCGGAAACGGCAATAAAACCGACTCTGCCGGCAAAGGGAGCAAAGAGAATGCAAAAATAAACGAAGTCCTTGGAGGTATAGTGGCAGGGCAGACAGAAAAAAATGACACATCCAATTTAAAGAGCGACTCTATAGCAAAGGAAGACCCTGTAACAAAAGCAGCAAAAGGAATTCTGGGAGGTATTTTGGGTGGAAAGAAAAAAAATACAAATGAATCTAAGGCTGTGGAAGATACAATTAACTGATTCCGAGACTTACATACAAACCCTCATTGCCCCGAACATTAAGCACAGTATTATCTTCAAATAATAAGTATTGTCCCTTTATTCCTTTGAGAATGCCTTTATATACCTTTGTTTTTTGGAGATTAAGGCTTTTTACTTTTACCGGATATTGAAGAACCGGAAACTTCATATGGGTTTCCTGATTATTTTCTATATAATAAGCAACAGCTTCATCGGGGATGTATTGCCTTAACTTGTTTCGCCATTCAATCAAATCTACGTCTTCCAAAGTATTTGTTAGCATTTTACGCCAATTAGTTTTGTCGCTGACATGTTCTTTTAAGGCGAGTTCCGTTATGCCGGCCAAATAGCGGTTGGGGACCTCAACAATTTCGATGGCCTCATGTGCTCCCTGATCAATCCATCTGGTAGGGATCTGTGATTTCCTTGTAACGCCTACCTTTACATTACTGGAATTTGCCAGATAGACTATATGAGGTTGCAACTGCACTTTTTTTTCATATTCCAAATCCCGGTCCTCCTTATCCAAATGGGCCGTACTCAGTTCTGGTCGCATTATCCAATCGCCGGCGGCAGGAGTTTCAAAAAAACACGTTTGACAAAAACCCTGCCTGAAAACAGGCTTGTCTTCACCACAATTCAGGCACTGGTATTTTATAAAACGCAATTGTAATTCTTTGTCCAGCACCTGATTGACATTTAAAAAATCTTCCTTAAATATCAGATAATACTGAATAGGGTTGCCCATTTCAGATTGCATCTTGCGCAATACACCTTCGTAAAGCATGAAACGTGATTTTTGTTAAAAATTCAATTGAAAATACTAACTTTAGCCGTTAGGATTAAGTCACTAAAGATACCCAAAAATGCCAATACCTTTATTTAATTCTATTGCTTCATGGCTTTTGAAAAAGCGCTATCACCAGATAGAACTATTTCTTAAGTACCCTGCAGAAGTACAGGAGGAGGTTTTATTTCAATTGTTGGGAATTGCTGAAGACACAAAGATTGGTAGAGAACACAAATTTGATTCAATTACAAGCTATAAGGCTTTTGCTGAACGCATTCCTATTGTTACCTATGAGGAATTAGAACCTTTAATAGAGCGTACCAGAAGAGGTGAGCAAAACATTTTTTGGCCTACAGCAATTAAGTGGTTTGCAAAGAGTAGTGGAACTACCAATGCCAAAAGCAAATTTATCCCTGTAAGTGCAGAGGCGTTAGAAGATTGCCATTATAAATCGGGCAAGGACTTATTATGTCTCTATTTAAATAATAATGAGAATTCTCAGTTGTTTACGGGTAAAAGTCTTCGCTTGGGAGGCAGCAAGGAGCTATATGAAGATAACGGTACATTTTTTGGCGATCTTTCGGCTATTTTGATTGATAACATGCCCTTTTGGGCAGAGCTGAGCAGTACCCCCAGCAGCAGGGTTTCTCTTATGAGCGAATGGGAAACTAAAATGAATGCCATTATACAGGAAAGCATACAGGAAAACGTTACCAGTTTAGCTGGTGTTCCTTCCTGGATGTTGGTTCTCTTAAATAAGGTACTGGAAGAAACAGGGAAGGATAATTTGTTTGAGGTATGGGAAAATCTTGAAGTCTACTTTCATGGAGGTGTAAGTTTTAACCCCTATCTGGAGCAATACCATAATCTGCTTCCAAAGGGGAATTTCAACTATTATGAGATTTATAATGCCTCTGAAGGATTTTTTGCCATTCAGGACCGGAATAATGCAGATGACTTATTGTTAATGCTCGATTATGGGATTTTTTACGAATTTATTCCAATGGAATCCTATGGAAATCCGGATCAGAAAGTAATTCCGCTATGGGAGGTAGAAAAGAATCAGAATTATGCCATTATAATTACGACAAATTCCGGACTATGGCGCTATTCAATAGGAGATACTATTCGTTTTACTTCTACCAATCCCTATAGGATAAAGGTTACAGGAAGAACAAAACACCATATTAATGCTTTCGGTGAGGAACTTATCATTGAAAATGCTGAAGAGGCACTCAAAAATAGTTGTCAGAAGACCGGTGCGGAAATAATGGATTATACCGCAGCACCCATTTTTATGTCACAAAATGAAAAAGGGGCGCATGAATGGATCATTGAATTCCGAAAAACTCCGGAAGAAATTCAATATTTTACAGAAGTATTGGACAATGCTCTTAAATCTTTAAATTCTGATTATGAGGCAAAGCGATACAATAATATGACATTAAAAATGCCCAAAGTTCATATAGCCAGAAGAAACCTTTTCTATGACTGGTTAAAGTCTAAAGGAAAACTTGGCGGACAGCATAAAATTCCAAGACTGTCCAATGAGAGGATCTATGTGGATGAGTTATTGGAAATGAATAGCTAAAAACCTGATTGATTACCTTTAATTTCCTCAGGATACTACTTATTATGCTACTATATCGATGAAATACACCAATTAATCCAAAAAATTCCGGAAATAGATTATTAATGGTCAATTTGCATCCCCTAACTTAACCTGATTATTAATAAATATCACATTTATGGCTGAACGACTGGTTGTTTTATCCGACATGTGGGGCGCAAAAAAGGGATTATGGATTACGTCTTATTTAGGCTATTTGCAACAATATTTTGATATTGTTTTTTACGATAGTCTTCAACTTTCCGATATAAAACTTTCTGACTATACCCCTGAAAATGTCTGTGAAGCGTTTTCCAAAGGAGGCATGAATATAGCATTGGCTCAACTTTTATCCAAAGAGAGAGAAGAAAGTCATTACCTCACTTTTTGTGCAGGTGGCACTATAGCCTGGAATGCCGCATTACGAGGTCTGCCAATGAAGTCACTAACCGCAATATCCCCTTTAAGCCTCCATATGCAAAACGAAAAACCAGAATGTAAGGTAAATTTACTTTTTGGCGAATATCACAGGGACAAGCCGACTGCTAAATGGGCTTCTGAATTGGATGTAAACATGGAAATTGTCCCGAACTTCGGCAGGGAATTATATAGTGACGACAAAATAATTCAAAAGGTAAGTCTGAATTTGCTGCAAGGCCTGTTAAAAAACACACTTAGTTTCAAGAAACTGCCTTTAGTTTCTTGATGGTTTCAAAGGACAACTTATTCTCTGCATAAGGTTTAGTAACCTTGAATTCTGTTTCATCAGTGCTGGGTAGCTCAAACATTGCATCGGTAAAAACTGCTTCGCATAAAGATCTTAGACCCCTGGCCCCTAGCTTATATTCCACTGCTTTTTCCACAATGTAGTCCAATGCCTGATCTGTAATCTTAAAATTAATGCCATCCATGGCAAATAATTTTTCATACTGTTTTATAATAGCGTTTTTAGGCTCAGTTAAAATAGCTCTTAGTGCTTTTTGGTCCAGAGGATTCATATGTGTAAGGACTGGCAATCTTCCAATTATTTCCGGAATTAGCCCAAATTCTTTTAGATCTTTTGGTATGATATATTGCAGTACATTCGAATTATCCAGACTATCTTCTTTTTTAGCTGCACTATAGCCAATAGCCTGCATATTTAATCGTTTGGTTATAATTCGCTCTATCCCATCAAAAGCACCTCCCGCGATAAACAGGATATTTTCTGTATTTACTTCTATGAATTTTTGATCGGGATGTTTTCTTCCGCCTTTGGGCGGCACATTTACCACGGTTCCCTCCAATAATTTAAGTAATCCCTGTTGCACACCTTCACCGGAAACATCACGGGTAATTGAAGGATTATCGCTTTTTCGGGCAATTTTGTCAAGCTCGTCAATAAAAACAATGCCTCTCTCCGCTTTTTCCAGGCTGTAATCTGCAGCCTGTAAAAGTCGTGTCAGGATACTTTCCACATCTTCACCTACATAACCCGCCTCGGTTAATACAGTTGCATCAACAATAGCCAGTGGTACATTAAGCATTTTTGCAATGGTTTTGGCCATTAGTGTTTTGCCGGTGCCGGTTTGACCAACCATTACAATATTGCTTTTTTGAATCTCTATTTCATCCTCTTTGGAACGCGGTTGCAGGAGTCTTTTATAATGATTATACACTGCTACGGAAAGCACCTTCTTTGTGCGTTTCTGACCAATGATATAGGTGTCCAGAAAATCTTTTATTTCAACCGGTTTTTTTAGGATAAGTTCAGAAGAGAGGTCATCATTCTTTGATTGCTTTGATTCTTCCGCAACTATCCCATGGGCCTGCTCTATACATCTGTCACAAATATGCGCATCCAAACCTGCTATCAAGAGATTTGTCTCGGGTTTTTTTCTTCCACAAAAAGAACATTCCAGATTTTCCTTTGCCATAACTTATACTAGATTTCTAAACAATAACGAAACAAAAGCTATTTTGGTTCATTAAAATATACCTATAACACTATAAATGTTGGTATTTCGTCGAAATTAATCCTTATCCCTTTCCAATATTTCATCTATCATACCATAATCCTTCGCTTCCTGAGCCTTCATCCAATAATCCCGATCGCTATCTTCATAGACCTTCTCAAATTTTTGACCTGAGTGTTTAGATATAATTTGGTATAATTCATCCTTAATTTTAAGTACTTCATTGGCGGCAATCTCTATGTCACTTGCCTGCCCCTGTGCTCCGGACATCGGTTGGTGAATCATAACCCTGGAATGGGTTAAACCACTGCGTTTGCCTTTTTCCCCTGCACACAACAGAACTGCAGCCATGGAAGCTGCCATTCCTGTGCAGATTGTAGCCACATCGGGTTTAATAAACTGCATGGTATCGTAAATACCAAGACCTGCATAGACACTACCTCCGGGAGAGTTTATGTAAATCTGAATATCTTTTGATGAATCTGCACTCGCCAGAAAAAGTAATTGTGCCTGCACAATATTTGCGACCTGGTCATTAATTCCTGTTCCCAAAAAAATAATACGATCCATCATAAGTCTGGAGAAAACATCCATTGCAATTGCATTCAGCTGCCTTTCCTCAATAATGTTTGGTGTCATGTTAACCGGATACATACTACTAATAATACGCTCATAGTACATGCTGTTAATGCCCTGGTCTTTAATGGCATAATTTTGAAATTCTTTTCCGAAATCCATATAAATAATGATGTTTTTTTTAAAAAAAAAGGTGCCGAAATTACTGCTTTCGGCACCGTAAAGATACTTAATTTATTTTTGAATTCTAACCGTAAACCTCTTTCACAAAATTGTCATAGGTAACTTCCTTCTTCTTCAAATTTGCCTTTTCCTTATAAAGTGTAAGTAACTTTTGACTCATCAGCTGTTCGGATAACCTTTTCACTTCCTCCTGGTTGCTCATAACTCTGGCAGCAATATTGTCAAGTTCTTCTTCCTGCGGATTTAACTGGCCGTATTGTGCCATTTGCGACTTAATAAAACCTTTGGCAAATTCTTTCAATTCGTCAAATTGAATTTCAATTCCATTATCCTTAATGATTTTGCCTTCAATTAATTGATAGCGCAATCCTTTTTCAGATTTTTCATACTCATCATTGGCCTCTTCTTCCGTAAGGGACTTTTCTCCTGTAGTCTGAATCCATTTTTTAAGAAACCCGGTTGGAAGATCAAATTTTATGGTTTCTATTAGTCTTTCGGTAATATCATTTAATAATTTTTGATCTGACTGTTGTTCAAATTGTTTCTCCGAATCTTCTTTAATTCTATCTCTCAGATCTTTTTCCGATTTGATGACATCTTTACCAAATAACTTGTCAAATAAGTCCTGATCTAAATTTGCAGACTCCCTCTCATTTATTTCCTCTATCGTAAAACTAACTTCTATATTGAGTTTTGCTGCCTGGTCTCTCTGAATTCCTAAAGCTCCTGATAATAAGTAGTCTTCTTCAAAAAGGCCTTTTGTTTTCAAAACAACGGTATCTCCCGCTTTTTTCCCGATAAGACTGTTAATGGCTTTTTTGCTTTTCAGTTTAGACATTTCAAGAGTGGACTTATTGTCTATTTCCTCTCCTTCATTGCGAAAAGTACCTGTAAGCTCATCGTTCTTTCCTGCTTCAGATTTGCTGATAAGTTTTCCGTACTGTTTTCTGATACGCTCAACCTGTTCATCTATCATCTTCTTATCGGCTACAATTTTATAGTGCGTAACCGGCTTTTTTGTCTTTAAGGATACCTCAAAATTAGGGGCGAGGCCTAATTCAAATTCAAAAGAAAAATCTTCTGCCTCCCAATTGAAATTATCTTGTTGTTTTGGAAGTGGATTTCCAAGGACATCTAATTTTTCTTCGGTAAGATATTTGTTAAGGTTATCCTGCAAAAGCTTATTTACTTCGTCAACCAGGACGGCTTTGCCATATTGTTTTTTGATTAATCCCATAGGAACCTGGCCTTTCCTGAATCCTGGAATATTGGCCTGTTTTTTATAATCCTTAAGAATTTTATCTACCTTGTCACTATAGTCATCTTTAGTTATTGCTACCTTAACAATAGCATTTAACTCGTCTATCTGCTCTTTCTGAATATTCATTTATATCTCTATTTGCTTTCTAAAATGGGATGCAAAAATAGGATATTTTATAAACCGGGACAAGTTTTTAAATAGCTGATTATCAATTCTTATATAAGGAAATTTAATCCTCTTTTAAAAATGAGAAAAAGATAGATTCCAGGAAGGTCAAAAGCAGGCTAAACAGTAGCGCCCACCAGATAGTATCGACAGTAAACCCGGACACAAATTTGTCTGCGAGCAGAATAATCAGGGCGTTAATAATCAGTAAGAACAATCCCAGTGTTAGTATGGTTATGGGCAAGGTAAGAATTATAAGAATAGGCTTTACGACAAAATTTAGAAGGCCCAATACAATGGCCACGATAATCGCCGTAGTATAGGAGTCGACTCCAACGCCGGGCAGCACATTTGACAATATTACAACTGCAAGGGCACTCAATAAAATTCGAACAATAAGTTTCATTTGTTTTGGTCTTTAGGTTAAATAAAAATAGCGTCAGTATGCATTGACGCCATTAAAAATAGTTATATTTTTTGTTATTTCACATGTAAACAAGTTCTTAGATCCGGAGGATCATTATCTGGCAGGTCTGCCTTTTTTTAACTATTCAGAAAAACCATGGATTTTTCAATAAACTGTTGCGGATTTTCTGCATGTAACCAATGCCCTGCGTCATCAATAGTTTCTAGCGTGGCATTTGGAAAATGATGCTTAATCTGAGACAGGTCCTCAGGGGTAATGTACTCTGATCTGCTGCCCCGCAGAAATAAGGCAGGGCCGGTAAAATATTCGGTATGACCCAGTGCTTCGCCAATTTCTTCCATTTTTTCTGCCAGGACGCTGAGGTTAAAACGAAATGCCAATTTTCCTTTTTCTGTACGATGGAGGTTTTTTAACAAAAACTGCCTGATTCCCCAGTCATGAAGGTGTTCCGCCAGAAGAAAATCGGCCTGACTTCGGGAGGTAAGTTCGTTTGTGGGTAAAGTTTTTAAGGCATCAATGATATACTGATGATGGGGTGGATAAAATTTTGGAGCAATGTCGGCAACTAATAATTTATCTACAGAATCCGGATGCTTGCAAGCAAAGGTCATTGCGGTTTTGCCTCCCATGGAATGGCCCAGGATACAGGCCTTTGATAAGTCGTGATAGTCCAGATAGTACTTCAAATCATCGGCAAGAATGGTATAATTAAACTCTTCAGACCAAAAGCTCCTGCCATGATTTCGCTGATCCAAAAGATGAACTTCATAACCGTGCTGGGCATATTGGGTACCCAACGTTTTCCAATTATCCGACATTCCCAAAAAACCGTGTAGAATTATAAGTGGTTTACCCTGGCCTAAAATATTTGAATGAAGTAAGTTCATTATTTCAATCGGTGTAGATACATATTAATTACATTCTCCAGCCCCAGATAAAGAGATTCGCAAATCAGTGCATGCCCGATGGATACTTCCAGCAGATTTGAAACATGATCCTTGAAATACTTTATGTTCCTGAGGCTTAAATCATGCCCTGCATTTATACCAAGGCCCAATTCATACGCAATGTTTGCAGCCTCAATAAAGGGCTGAATCCCATGCATGTTGCCTGCCTCATAATCCCTGGCATATTGCTCTGTATAGAGCTCAATTCTGTCTGCACCGGTTTTTGCTGCTCCTGCTACCATGCTGGTTTCAGGGTCTACAAATATGGACGTCCGAATATTTTTTTCTTTAAATACCCCAATGACTTCTTTTAGGAAGTCCTTATGAGTTATGGTGTTCCAGCCAGCATTGGATGTTATAGCGTCCGGGGAGTCCGGTACCAGAGTTACCTGAGCTGGCTGAACCTCTAAAACCAAATCAATAAATTTATCAATAGGATTCCCTTCGATATTCAATTCTGTGGTTACAACATCTCTTAATTTCCGGGCATCCTCATATCTAATATGCCTTTCGTCCGGCCTGGGATGAATAGTTATACCTTGTGCACCAAAATCTTCTATATCAGCTACTACTTTTAAGAGATCAGGGACATTCCCTCCTCTTGAATTTCTTAGGGTGGCTATTTTGTTAACATTAACACTAAGCTTTGTCATTTTGCGATATTTATATTTTCCAGGGCTCAAAAATACAAATTAGGCATACCTTTTGATATTTAAAATTAGTATTTTGCGTAAGATTTTAATGACATGCAGATTCAATCTCACATAATCAATACGATTCCGGTTTTCAATTTGGAAGAAACACTCAAAAAGGTCATTCACTTTTTTAAGCATACGACCTATTCGCATGTAGCTATCGTTGAGAATAATTATTTTTTGGGGGTCTTATCGGAGAATGATCTTGAAACCTTTGAGAGCGAAAAAAAAATAGAGGACTACAAATATAATCTTGAGTCCTTTTTTGTCCTTAAAAGCACGTCATGGCTGGATGTCCTTGAAAAATTTGCCAGAAATGAATGCAATTTATTGCCGGTTTTGGATGAAGAAAATAAGGTTTTGGGGTATTATGATCTTAATGATATAGTAGGAGTATTCATAGACACCCCTTTTTTTACCGAACCAGGTGGAATACTGGTATTGGAAAAAAACATAAAGGACTATTCTTTTAGCGAAATATCTCAGATTGTTGAAAGCAATAATACCAGGTTGCTTGGCGCATTTATTACAGATATTCGAAATGATATTTTACAAATTACAATAAAAATAAGCACCGGTAATTTTAGTGAGGTAGTCCATACTTTCAGACGATACAACTACAACATACTCTTTGGTAACAAGGATGATCAGTTTATTGAGAATTTAAAAGAAAGATCGGATTATCTGGATAAATACCTTAATGTTTAAATTTTATGCGGTTAAATATTCTGAAAAAAGTAATTTCAGTTGCATCATCCTCCTTAAAAAAAGAATGATTTCATAAACCTGTGTACTATGAAAATTGCGATATATGCTCAGATTTACCAGACTGAAGCTATCGATTATGTTGTTGAATTATTGGATGAATGCAAGAATGTTGACGCAGAAGTATCTATTGAATCTGATTTTTACGAACAGTTATCTGCAGCAAGGCAAATAGAAAATTACACTACCTTCGATCGGGAAGTTGGATTGGATTCGTCTTTTGAAATGTTTGTGAGCTTTGGAGGGGATGGAACAATTCTTAGAGCTATAACTTATGTCCGTGATCTGGGAATTCCTATAGTAGGGGTAAATACGGGCAGACTCGGATTTCTTTCTACTTTAAAAAAGGAAGAAGTCAGAAGAGTTGTAACTGAATTTCTTTCAGGAGGCTATTCCATAGATGAACGCAGCTTGGTAGAAGTAAATGCAGATTTTGATATCCCTGAATTCAAGGATATGAATTACGCCTTAAATGAAGTATCCGTAAGCAGAAAGGATACTACTTCTATGATAACTGTGGAAACACATCTCAATAATGAATATCTAACCTCCTATTGGGCAGATGGCCTTATTGTTTCAACGCCAACAGGATCTACGGGATATTCACTGAGTTGCGGAGGTCCGGTAATTTTACCAGGAGTGCAATCTTTGGTAATAACCCCGATTGCCCCCCATAATTTAAGCGCAAGACCCCTGGTTATTTCGGACGATACAATAATACGGCTAAAAGTTTCGGGACGAGAGGAAAATCACCTTGTTTCCTTGGATTCACGGATTGCCACGATCGAAAATGGTAAAGAAATTACGATTAAAAAGGCTCCTTTTAAAATAAAAATGATTGCCTATACTTCCGAGAGCTTTTTAGAAACCATTAGAAACAAATTGCTTTGGGGACAGGATAAGCGGAATTAGATACTTCCCGAAAACAATAAATAACTGCAAATACTGTTTATCAAAAGTAAACAGAGGTATCAAGACAATAGGTCTAAAATACCATATTAATTATATTTGCAAACTTTTGAGTTTAATGAGAGCTTATATTATTGTTTTTCTTTTACTTGGCTATGGTTTAATAAATGCCCAAACTTATGAAGTTGGGATTTATGCAGGAGGGGTCAATAATATTGGAGATGTTGGAAGAATGAACTATATAGCTCCTTCAGGTCCGGCATTTGGTGGAATTTTTAAATGGAATAAAAGTAAGCGCTATGCCTGGCGAGCTAGTTTGATATATGGAGAGTTTACTGCAGATGATGCAAAATCGAGTATTTCTTCAAGAAGGCAAAGGGCATACAATATGGATAATTCTCTGCTGGAAGCATCCGCAGGACTGGAATTTAATTTTGTTGAATATAATTTGCATAAATTAGGACCCGCATTTACACCTTATTTATATACTGGAATTACATATTTCAGATATGAGTATAAATATTTTGATGCCGGACAAGTGCAGGATTTGGGTCAAAAAGACGGTTCTTTTGCTATTCCGATGACCATTGGAGCAAAAGCGAGGTTAACGCAGTTTTTAATTATTGGTGCGGAAATAGGAGCCCGATTGACTTTTACTGACAATTTGGATGGCAGTAATCCTGAAGGATCTAATTTTGAACAATTCAGATTCGGAAATATTTTTAGTGATGATTGGTACGTTTTCTCAGGAATTACACTAACTTATACCTTTGGCAGAAAACCATGTTCCGATTGTTTTGAGTAAGACATATGATGGATTCTATTGATGATTTAAAAAACGGGAAACTTCCAAAGCATCTGGCTATTATAATGGATGGTAATGGCCGGTGGGCTAAGCAAAAAGGAAGATTGCGTGTTTTTGGTCATGAGCATGGTGTAAAAGCAGTGCGGGATGTAGCCGTAAATTGTTCTAAGCTTGGCATAAAGTATCTTACCCTATATGCCTTTTCTACCGAAAACTGGAAGCGACCTAAATTAGAAGTGGATACCTTAATGAAATTACTGGTGTCTTCCTTAAAAAAAGAACTTCACACACTTAACGAGAATAATATAAAGTTAAATGCCATTGGTAATATTGAATCTCTTCCTTCGAGGGCTCTCGCAGAACTAAAAGAAGTAATGGCCAAGACAAGCAGCAATACAACAATGACGCTGACCCTTGCTTTAAGTTACGGTTCCAGAGAGGAGATCAAAAAAGCAATTCAAAGCATTAGTACCAAAGTTAAAAATAATATAATTTCTCCCGAAAATATTGATGAAACCATTATTAATAACCATCTTTACACGCGAAATTTACCAGACGTAGACTTGCTAATCCGCACCAGTGGTGAACACAGGATTAGCAATTTTTTACTTTGGCAGATAGCGTATGCTGAATTATATTTTATTGATGTATTTTGGCCCGATTTTAAAGAGCATCATCTGTTAGAGGCTTTAAAGAATTATCAGCACAGAGAACGAAGATTTGGAAAAACTAGCGAACAACTCAACTAGCGATATGAACAAGTTCATATCACTTGAACTTCTGATTTTATTTTTACTACTCCTTTTTACTACATTCAGTTCTGCTCAGGAAACTCCCTATGGGAATGGTAAAAAATATATACTCGGGGGAATTGAAGTTAAAGGCTTGCAAAGTTATAACGAGCAGACAGTCAAAACATTTACCGGCCTAAGGGAAGGACAGCCTATAACCGTTCCCGGTGATCAAATTAGTGCAGTAATTAAAAAACTTTGGGACCTGGAATTGTTTAGTGATATTAATTTTTATATCTCAAATATCGAAGGAGATAAGGTTTTCCTGGAACTTGACATAGTGGAAAGGCCAACCTTATCTAAGGTTACGGTTTATGGGATTAAAAAGAAAAAGATAGATGAAATAATTAAAGAAACCGATCTTAAAAAAGGCAAAAAGGTTACGGAGAGTTTTATTTCAAATACCAGAAACTATATTGAAAATAAATATAAGAAAGATGGTTATTTAAATGCCAAGGTTACGATTGCCACTGCTGTAGACACTTCGGACACAAATGCGGAAAGCATGGTGGTTAATATTAAGACCGGAGATAAGGTAAAGATTAAAAAAATTACCATTGATGGAAATAAAATGCTTTCGGACAAGCAACTTCGCAAAGCATTGAAGAATACGAAGAAACAACAATTTGGGAGGGTTTGGAAAAAATCTAAATATATTGAGGCAGACTATCAGGAAGATCTCGCAAGAATGGTCGATAAATATGCAGAGAAAGGGTATAGGGACGCCAGGGTACTCTCAGATTCCATTACTGTTCTAAATGACAAGAAAATAAATATTGATATTAAGGTAGAGGAGGGGAATAAGTACTATTTCGGGAATATAGAATTTGTAGGTAATTCGGTTTATACAGATCGTCAGCTAAATCAGGTTTTGGGCATCAATAAGGGAGATACCTATAATGGGGTTCTTCTAAGAGAACGAATAGCCGATGATAGTAAACCCGATGCGGAAGACATCACCAACCTTTATCAAAATAATGGTTATTTGTTTTCCCAAATAAACCCGGTTGAAGTTTCAGCCCAAAATGATACTATAAATTTTGAAATCAGGATAATTGAAGGGAAGGAGACTTTTTTAAATCATGTCTATGTTGAGGGGAATGACAAAACCAATGATCATGTAATTTTCAGAGAGTTAAGAACTCGACCCGGTCAGAAATACAGCAAAGACAACATAGTCCGTAGTGTAAGGGAATTAGGGCAACTTGGCTTTTTTGATGCCGAACAAATTAAACCAGATATTTTAAACCCGGACCCCAATGCCGGTACGGTTGATTTGAAGTATAGCCTTGTGGAATCAGGAGCGAGTCAGATAGAACTGCAGGGAGGTTATGGCGGTGGGGGATTTATAGGAACCCTCGGTTTGTCGTTTAATAACTTTTCTATAAAAAACATATTTAATGGTAAGGCCTATAAACCGGTACCTATGGGAGATGGCCAGACTTTTGCATTGCGCTTACAAGCCAGTAGAACTTTTAGGGTTTATAGTCTTAATTTTTCGGAACCCTGGCTTGGTGGTAAGAAACCGGTAAGGTTTAACATGTCGTTTTCCAGGACACAGCAATTCCTCGCATCTTTCAGCACTTCAGGAAGAATTGAAGTCAATAAAGATCAGCAGTTTTCCATAACAGGGATTTCTATTGGACTTGCCAAAAGATTACAATGGCCGGATGACTTTTTTACTATATCTCATGCATTGGGATATCAATTATATGATTTTCAGAATTACAATTCCGGTCTTTTTCAGTTTGGTAATGGGTCATCTAATTCCCTAACCTATACTTTGGGACTATCCCGGAGTTCTGCAGGCCCAGGAAGAATTTTCCCTTTGTCAGGTTCTATTTTTGAGGTTACTGCCAAGTTAACCCCTCCTTATTCTCTCTTTAGCAATACGGACTATGCAGCATTGCAGGAAAGAACTACTGAGCTTGGTGAAATTAGTCAGCAACGTCCTTTGACGCAAGACGAAATCAGTGAACTGGAGACAATTCAGCAAGAGAGGTTTGAATGGTTAGAGTATTTTAAAATAAAATTTAAAGGAGATTGGTATACACGTATAGTAGGTAAACTGGTTTTGCGTACTAATGTTGAATTTGGTTTTCTTGGTAGTTATAACAGTGATTTGGGTAAGGTGCCTTTTGAACGTTTCTTCATGGGTGGAGATGGTCTGGCAGGTAATTTTACATTGGATGGAAGAGAGACCATACAATTAAGAGGATATGAGAATAACTCCATTACGCCACTTGATCCTCTTACCGGGCAACAGGAAGGTGGAATTGTATTTAATAAATATTCGCTGGAACTTCGATATCCATTAACGTTAAAGCCATCTGCATCTATTTACGCCCTATCTTTTTTAGAGGCAGGAAATAATTTCAACAATTTTCAGGAATATAATCCGTTTCTTTTAAAACGATCGGCCGGAGTGGGTGTCCGGATATTTATGCCGGCATTTGGTTTATTGGGGATTGACTTTGGTTATGGTTTCGATGAAGATAGCCGTCCACAGTCTGCGGGTGGCGGTCCAAGCGGCTGGCAAACGCACTTTATTATAGGGCAACAGTTCTAACTAAGCAATTTTTCCAATAATATTTTAGGTTAATCCACTCATTTTAAAATAAATAGTAATTTTGGCACGATATTTTCTATGTAATAAAACGAATTGAATTATGAAGACAAAAGTTCTTTTAGTATTTGTTGGTTTATTGCTTTGGTCTAACACATTTTCGCAACGTGGTGTAAGAATTGGTTATGTGGACATGGAGTATATCCTTGAAAATGTGGAAGAATACCGCGATGCCAGTGAGCAATTGGAAAATAAAGTTCAGCGGTGGAAAATAGAAGTGGAGCAGAAGCAGAGCGAAGTGGATCAGATGAAGAAAGATTTAATGGCAGAAAAAGTCTTGTTGACAAATGAACTCATCCTTGAACGAGAAGAAGAAATACAGATTCTGGAAAAGGAAATGATTGAATATCAGCAAAATCGGTTCGGTCCTAACGGGGATTTGGTATTGCAAAGGAAAAGATTAATTCAGCCAATACAGGATCAGGTTTTTAATGAAGTACAAAAAATCGGATCAAATAAAAAATACGATTTTATTTTTGATAAATCGGCGGATGTTGTAATGTTGTACTCCCAAAAAAGACATGACATAAGTGAATTGGTGTTAAGGGGGATAGCAAGGACCAGGAAGGTAAGTGCACCAAAAAAGAAGGAGAATACCAAAAGCCAGCTGGAAAACTTTGAAGGAGACCCTGAAGAAGAGGAAATAAGTGATGCACTTCTCGAAAGACAGGCAATGGCCAAGCAGGCAGAAGAAACAAGAATCAAAACGGCTGAGGAGCGAAGGGCAGAGCAACTGAGAATAAGAGAAGAGCGTAAGAAAGCTTATGAAGAGAGAAGAAAGAAATTACTGGAAGAGAGGGAAGCAAAGAAGAAAGAAAAAGCAGAAGAACGAAATCAAATAATTGAAAATAAAGAAGAAACTAATAACTAAAACTTGAAAAATAATTTAATTAACACTCAAATAGTAAACATCAAAATCATGAAACAGTTTAAAAATGTAGCAATAGCCATAGCTTTATTTGTAGCAGCTACTAGTTTTGTACATGCACAAAGCAAAATCGCCCATATTAATGTAACGGAATTATTGGGTGAGATGCCGGAAATGAAAGCCGCTCAGGCAGAACTAAAAAAACTTCAGGAAACTTACCGGGCAGATATTGAAAGTTCAATGACGGAGCTAAAGAACAAGTATACGCAGTACTCCAATGAAGCTACTACAAAATCTGAAGAGGAGAACCAAAAAAGAGCTCAGGAGCTTCAGGGTTTTGAAAAGAACATAGGAGATGCTCAGCAAGCTGCGCAGCAGGAATTGGCCAAGAAACAAGCAGAATTGTTTGAACCAATTTCAATAAAAGCCAAAGCAGCTATAGAGAAAGTGGCTGCAGCACAAGGCTATGATTACGTAATCGATGCCACTCAGGGTGGAGGCTTAATTGTTGCAAAAGGCAAAGACCTATTGGCCGAAGTAAAACAGGAATTAGGATTCTAATTTTTGTTTTTTCATCAAATAATACTAGAACTGTCCCACAAGGACAGTTTTTTTATTTCTTAGTGAGAACCAGTGCGCATTTCATATATGACAGCCAATGACTTGGTGGCAGATAAATATGCGGGAGCATAATAATGGTTTAAGAACTGGAAGCTTGTTTTAGGAATGTATAAATTTGTTTTTGAAAATCATTTCTGGTAAACCACATTTTGCATGAATGTAAAACCCATAGGTATTTTTGATTCAGGGGTAGGAGGTACTTCAATATGGAGAGAAATACACGCGCTTATGCCCCATGAGGATACTATTTATTTGGCAGATAGTAAAAATGCACCCTATGGTCAACGAAGTAGAGAAGAAATAATTAAATTAAGTGTTAAGAACACTGAACTTTTGCTGAAAAAGGGTTGTAAACTTATTGTAGTTGCCTGTAATACAGCTACAACCAATGCCATATCTCATTTACGACAAAAGTATGATGTTCCTTTTATAGGTATTGAGCCGGCTATTAAACCTGCAGCTCTAAATTCTGGAACAGGAACCGTAGGAGTGCTTGCAACCAGAGGAACCCTGAGTAGTAGTCTATTTCTGAAAACCTCAAAAGACCATGCCGGAGAAATAAACATTGTTGAACGTGAGGGTGCTGGTCTTGTTCCATTAATTGAAGCCGGAAAATTAAATTCCTCAGAGACCAGACAATTATTGATTGGCTATATTAAGCCTATGCTCGAAGCAAATATGGATCATATTGTATTGGGGTGTACGCACTATCCCTATTTAATCCCTGTCTTAAGAGAAATACTGCCGCCTCATGTGAACATTATTGATTGTGGTGCCGCCGTAGCCAGACAAACCCAGGCAGTCCTTAAGAAATCTAATCTCCAAAATCCAAAAAAATCACCTGGAAATATACAGTTCTTCACCAATAACGATATTGAGATATTCACTTCTTTTCTGGAAGATGACGATAATTTAAAACAAATCTCATATCTGGACTTTTAATAAAAGCCACTAATAAAATAAGTGTAATCTTGTGAAATGTGACTTTCTGCTGAAGGTCAAAAATGGTAATTTCAGTAATTCCTAAGAGGTATATCTTAGGTAAGTGAGATAGGTAAAATCGAATTTATGTCTTTCATCAGCCGGGTGAAATTCCTCTTTGGTCTGCTTCCATACCTTTTCATCTATTTCCGGAAAGTAGGTATCAGCCTCAAAAGATTCATGGATTCTGGTTATTTCCAAAACATCCGCATATGGCATCCCCAATTCATAGATTTCCCCTCCACCAATTATAAAGGAAATGTCATCATCATATACCAATTGTATTGCTTCTTCTATGGAATGAACTACAATACAGGAAGGCAAATCCGGATTGTAATTTGGGTCTCGTGTAATAATTATATGCGTTCTGTTTGGCAAAGGTTTTGGAAAACTTTCAAATGTTTTCCTGCCCATAATAATTTTGTGACCAGTTGTTAATTGCTTAAAACGTTTAAAATCATCCGGAAGGTGCCATAGGAGGTCATTATCCTTTCCCAGGGCATTATTTTTTCCAATGGCAGCAATCATAATAATTTTACCCACTACTCTTTTTTTTTATAATTGGTCATGGGAAAATCTGTTTCAATTTCCTTTTGGAGTTCCCTGATCCGTTGCCTTTGTTTTGCAACTAATTTTTCCCGTTGTTTCCTTTCCCAATCAATTCCCATAAATTTTTGGGTTATAAAGACATTTACCAAATGCACTACAAACAAGAATGCCCAAAATGTGATGGCCCATAGGAACCAATTATATTCTTCGCCATATTTGAGAATTTTATTGATCAAAATAAGAAATATGCTCCCGATCAGAAATAGCACAAAATGGACATAAAGATTTTTTTTCTGCCGGATCCGCTTATGCGCATACTCCAGCTGTTCATGCTGCTCTCTGTCTATACCGGATGTACTTTTATTTTTGGAAGACATTCTTATACTTATCTTTAGACACAAAGATACAGTAAATCAAAAATTTCAATAAATATCCCGGATGCTAAAATATAGAAAGTTATATCCTGTTCTTAATCATGCTATTTATGCAAATACAGCTGCATTTGGTCTTTTGGGCGAGGAGCTTTTAGAGTGGCGCCAAAATCACGATTTGGATTATCTTGTAGGTGGTAGCACCATGAAGATTGATAGTATGGGGCTCATAAGTGAAGCAAGGGTATTGATTGGCGATTTTTTTAATTGTAAAAAGGATCTGGTTGCTCTAATTCCAAATTTTTCTTTAGGGCTGAATCTGTTGCTTGAAGGATTAAATAGCAAAGAACATATACTGTTACTTGAAAATGACTATCCTTCCGTCAACTGGCCTTTTGAAAGTAGAGGATTTCAAATTTCTTATGCTAAAATTGATGATAAGTTAGAGGAGAATATTAAAGAGCAAGTTAAGACCAATTCTGTGACAGTGCTTGCTCTTAGCTTGGTTCAATGGATAAACGGTATTCGGGTAGACCTGGATTTCCTGAAATCATTAAAAGAAGAATTTCCGCAACTTTTAATCATTGCAGACGGCACACAGTTTTGTGGAGCTTTTGATATTGATTTTGAAAATTCAGGGATAGATGTACTCGGGGCAAGTGGTTATAAATGGCTTTTGGCAGGAACCGGTAATGGATTTATGCTATTCAGGGATTCGGCCAAAGGAAGGTTCAGTATAAAAGCCACGGGCTTCAATTCTGCAAATGCAGTTATCCTTGCGAAGGAAACAATACCATTTAATAAGCATTTTGAGCCCGGTCATCTGGATAGTCTAAATTTTGGAAGCCTGAAACTTGCTATGGAACTGCTCAATGATATTGGAATGAAAGAAATTACAGTTTATAACGAGCATTTAAGTACCAGGGCTCTTAAAGGTTTTAGGGAATTAGGCTTATTAAATAGCGATGTTCTCCATAGACCCCGACACAGCACTATTTTTAATATTAAAGGTGATGATCGGTTATTCAATCATTTAATTGAAGCAAATGTAGTATGCTCCAGGCGCGGGAATGGCATCCGGCTTAGTTTTCACTATTATAATACGGTGGAAGATATTGATTTCATATTGGAGATCATTAGAAAAAAGATATAGGAATTACTTAGTTGCAAAAAGAAACTACCCCTTTTTGCCAAAGTGAACTAAAAGGCATTAATATTTTAAGAAATTAATAATTATGATTTTAGTCATTGGAAATGAGCTATTTAATGTATTATTTTTGCACCTTAATCATAAAAATTAAAAATCATGTCAATCGCAAAACAATATTTAAAAACAAAACCAATTTGTAAGGTAACTTTTACGGTACCTGCTAAAGATGCAGAAAAAGTTGCTGTAGTAGGAGATTTCAACAATTGGAATCCAAAAGGAAGCATGTTGAAAAAACTAAAAAACGGAACTTTTAAAGGAACGTTCGATTTACCAAAAGAGAAAACGTTCGAGTTTAAGTATATCGTAGATGGGGACTTCATTAATGAAACAGAGGCAGACCGCTATCAGTGGAACGATTTCGCTGGTTCAGAAAATGCTGTTTTAGAATTGTAATTAACAATCAGGATTTTACAGGCCGGGATGTTCAGGAAAACTCCCGGCTTTTTTATTCCACAATTTCTACTCCTTTCCAAAAGGCAACAAAACCTTTTATTTGTTTTGCAAGCTCGCTGATCTCGGGATAGTACCAGGCAGCATCTTTGTTTTCCTTTCCGTTGACGTCCAGTGTATAATAGGAAGCCACACCTTTCCATGGGCAACTACTGTGGGTAGTACTGGCTTTGAAATACTCTTTTTTAATACTTTCAGCCGGAAAGTAATGATTGTTCAACTACAATTGTGTCGTCACTCTCAGCAATAATTGCGTTATTCCATAAGGCTTTCATATCCGTTTTTTTAAAATATAGTTTTTGTAAAATTTATTTTCATCACTAAAAACACTGCTTATTCTCATGCCGGCTTTATCAGCTAACCATAAGACTACCTTGTCATCATATTTTTGGGAAATTTCAGTATGTATAGTTTCCCAAGCATCGAAAGCTACTGTAAGATCAAGACCATTAATACGAACGGTCTGATTTTCCCTGGCAACCAAATAACTTTTGGCAGTACCTGATTCCGGATCGTATACTTCCCAATGCGAGAATTTATTCAGATCAAAATCAGCATCTAATTCCACGTTTATTCTGGCTAACAAATTTTTGTTGAATCTCTCGGTAATACCTGCGCTGTCATTATAGGCATTAAGAATGGTTTGTGGATCTTTTTTTTGATCAAAGCCAATAAAGAAAATATCGTCTTTATTCATTAGCTCTTGTATATTCCTCAAAAATTCTATTGCCTGAGGATGAAGTAAGTTGCCAATATTTGATCCCAGAAACATAATAACTTTTTTCCTGTGCTGCATTTTGCACAACTGTTCCAGGGTTTCAAAATAGGTTCCCTGCAATGATTTAATTTTCACTGACGGAAGTTCATTGTTTATAGACACCTCAAGTTCATTCAGGGCATTCTCACTAATATCAATGGGGATATACTGAAAAGGGATCCCTTTTAAAGAAAGATGTCGTAACAGAATCTTTGTTTTCTTTCCATCTCCTGCTCCAAGTTCAACAAGGTCGAATTCCTCCGAATCTTTAAAAAACACATGGCAAATTTCATCTTTGAACTTGTCAAGAATTTTATATTCACTATTCGTCAGGTAATATTCCGGCATATCCATGATTTCCTGAAAGAGCTTATCTCCTTTTGCATCATAGAAATATTTTGAAGATAAGTGTTTAGGGAAATCAGTTAGCCCGGTATAGACGTCTTTGTGGAATTGAGACGTTGATAATATTGTTGCTTTTTCTTGCATACTGCTTTTGTCGGAATTATTTGGCTAACCTTAAACCAGTATACTGCCATCTTAAATGCGGGTGAAAAAAATTGCGGTATGTAAAGCGTGTATGATTGTCGGGAGTGGCGAAAGAGCCTCCACGAAGGACTTTCTGATTTATCATAAATTTGCCATTGTACTCCCCTAAGGCGCCTTCCTCTTTCCTATAGCCCGGATAAGGCAGGTAGGCACTTTCTGTCCATTCCCATCTGTATCCCCATGGGAAATATTCCTGTGCGGCCTCCCATTCAAATTCGGTTGGCAGCCTATACCCTTTCCATTGTGCAAATGCAAAGGCTTCAAAATAGGAAAGATGTGTAATTGGGGTATCCCCACTAATTTCTTGCAGTCCTTCAAGGGTATAGTTAAACCATTCTCCATCAATAGTATGCCAGTAAAGTGGAGAGGAAATTTCATTTTTGCAGACCCAATCCCAACCTTCCGCATGCCATAATTCAAATGAACTATAGCCCCCGCCATTAATAAATTCCAAATATTCTCTATTCGTAACAAGTTTGTTTGAAATTTCATAAGCCTGCAGGTAAACCCTATGCCTTGCCTGCTCATTGTCAAAACAAAATGAATCCTGGTCGTGGCCAATTTCATAAATGCCGGGATCCATTGAAATCCAGTCTTGCCGATGGCTCTCTTCTCTGTGTTCCTTAATTGAATCAGTATAGGCGGGTAATAAGGGGTTATTTCCTAAAATATATTTGATATCTGTTACTAAAAGTTCCTGATGCTGCTTTTCATGGTGTATACCAATTTCCAAAAGTTGATGCATCTTTTCATCCTTTACTTTGTCTAAAAGGAGTTTAATAGCGTTGGTGACGTATTGTCTGTAGGCATATACTTTTTGGACCGATGGTCTTGAAAGATTGCCGCGGTCTGCACGGACCACTCTTTTTCCCACAGTTTCATAATAGCTGTTAAAGACATAGGAAAATTCCCTGTCGAAAACCTTATAGCCTTTTAAGTATGGTTTTAGTAAAAATTCTTCAAAGAACCAGGTTGTATGTCCAAGATGCCATTTAGGTGGCGAAACGTATTCTACAGGCTGAACTACATAGTCTTCGATTTCAAGAGGAGCGCAAATTGTTTCACTTTCTTTTCTGGTAATTAAGAACGTATCTAAAAGTGTTTCAGTAAGAAGCATAGCATAATATTTCCTTTAAATATAGGAATTTATGGGCGGAGATAAAAGAGCTCCTTACTACACTGCTACAGTGCCTTTGATGTGCGGATACGGATCATAATACAACAGTTTAAAATCCTCAAATTTAAAATTAAAGATATTCTTGACTTCGGGATTGAGTACCATTTTTGGCAGTGGTCTGGGCTCGCGGCTGAGTTGCAGCTCAATTTGCTCCAGGTGATTGTTGTATATATGAGCATCACCAAAAGTATGGATAAAATCTCCCGGGGCATAGCCACAAACCTGAGCCATCATCATTGTAAATAAGGCATAGGAAGCAATATTAAATGGTACACCTAAAAAGATATCCGCACTGCGTTGGTATAACTGGCATGATAATTTTCCATCTGAAACATAAAACTGAAAAAAAGCATGGCAGGGAGGTAATGCCGCTTTTCCATCTGCAACATTTGCCGAAAAAGATTTAGTAGTATCCGGCAAAACACTGGGGTTCCATGCAGATACTAGCATTCTTCGGCTATCCGGATTTTCCTTCAATGTTTTAATAACATCAGATATCTGGTCTATATGCTCACCATTCCAATTGCGCCACTGATGCCCATATACCGGCCCTAATTCGCCTTTTTCATCAGCCCATTCGTTCCAGATTCTAACGCCATTTTCCTGCAGATAGCCAATGTTCGTATCTCCTTTTAAAAACCAAAGTAATTCATAAATGATAGATTTTAAATGCAATTTTTTGGTTGTTACCATCGGAAATCCTTCACTGAGGTCAAATCGCATTTGGTAGCCAAAGACGCTATAGGTACCAGTTCCGGTCCTGTCCGATTTTTGAGCACCGGTTTTAAGAACATGCTTTAATAGATCGTGGTATTGTTTCATAGGAATTAAACTTTCGAAGACGAATTTAATGAAAGATAGATTGGATTGGTTTTTGAGTTTTAAAAACTTATTAACCAGAACAGATTTTAGCAAAGACTTTAAAAAAAGTTTAACCCAAAATCAACCCGGCAATTGTGGCTGACAACAAGGAAGCCAGCGTACCTCCCAGGACCGCTCGCATGCCAAATTCTGATAGTGTTTTTCGCTGACCGGGAGCCAACGAACCTATTCCGCCGATTTGAATTCCAATTGAAGCAAAATTGGCAAATCCACATAACATATAGGTGCCCATAATAATGGATTTATTAAAGGCAAAGTGGGTAGGGTTCAGGACATTTTTTAATTCTGCCAATTGAATATAGCCAACAAACTCACTGGCAGCTAGTTTGATTCCCAATAACTGTCCCATTAGCATAATATCTGAAGTATTTACGCCAATCAGCCACATTAAAGGTGCAAAAAGAGCCCCCAGAATTGCTTCCAGCGAAAAGGAATCGTAAACAGTGTTGGAAGAAATCCATTCATTTAGGGAAGTAAAGTCGCCAAACCAACCTAAGATGCCGTTAATCATGGCTATAAAGGCAATAAAAACCAGTAACATAGCGCCTACATTTACTGCCAGTTTTAAACCTTCGCTAGTTCCATTGGCAATGGCATCCAGCAAATTTGATCCAATTTTTTCATTAGATATCTGTATCTCCTT
Organism: Eudoraea adriatica DSM 19308; assembly: GCF_000382125.1. Lineage (GTDB taxonomy): Bacteria > Bacteroidota > Bacteroidia > Flavobacteriales > Flavobacteriaceae > Eudoraea > Eudoraea adriatica. Next base: position 129,382 of record NZ_KB907552.1, on the reverse strand, counting down.
ATTAACTGCTTCAGTTTGCGGATAGAGTATTTTAGATATTACAATTGCCCCGGGAGCCGCCATGACTGAAGCTGCCAATAAATGGCGTGCAAATTCTAATCGAAGTAGCTCATCGGTACCTCCCAGAAAACCAATATATGCAGCCAAAACCCCTCCCGCAACAGTAGCCATTCCGCCAATCATTACTAAAAGAATTTCCGAACGGTTCATTTTTTCCAAATATGCCTTGATTAATAAAGGAGCCTCTGTTTGTCCCAAAAAGATATTGCCGGCAACAGAAAGGCCCTCTGCACCTGAAATACCCAACGTTTTTGTGAGTAACCAGGCCAGGGCTTTGACAATTTTTTGTATAATTCCCAAATAAAACAGAACGGAGGTGAGTGCCGAAAAGAAAATGATGGTGGGTAAGATCTGGAATGCAAAGACATATCCAATGTTTGGATTGTCCACATTTAAAAGGTTACCCAGTAAAAATTCACTTCCTGCAAGCGTATAATCAAGAATATTTACAAAAAACTGTCCTGCGGCTCTGAAAATAGTCTGAATAAAGGGAACCTTTAATATCCCTATGGCCAGAATTAGTTGACCCCCAACCCCAATTCCGACCGTTCTCCAATTAATTCCATTACGGTTGGCGCTAAAGAGATAGGATATCAATATTAACACAAACATTCCTAAAGCTCCTCTCCACAGGGAGTTAAATGAAAAACCCTGATTAGGAGTTATAATATCAATGGTTTGTGTGGAAATGTCATTTAATGTAGTGGTATCTATTGAAACGGGCAGAGAATCCGGAATCTGATTTAGCTGAGCTACTAAAGGAAATGAAAGAATCAATAAAAATAAAAGAATCCAAAACCTGAGGTTCATAGACGAGATGGTATATTATCAATTGCGTTTAGATATTTCATCTCTTAGTTTCGCAGCTTTCTCATAGTCTTCATTGGCCACGGCTTTGGCCAATTCCTTGTTCAATTCCTCGAGACTTAATTCCTTGTAAGGAGTTGCTGTGCCGGGATCTATTTCTACCGTTTCGCCCTCCTGCAAAATTTCATCAACTACAATGCTATCGTCCCCCTCTGCTTTTTCTTTGTCTTTCGAGGAAAACTTCAGGAAGATACCAGCTTTGTCTAAAATGGTTTTATAAGTAAAAATTGGCGCATTAAACCGAAGTGCAAGGGCAATGGCATCACTCGTTCTGGCATCTATTATTTCTTCAATTTTATCGCGTTCACAAATAATACTCGAATAAAAGACGCCATCCACCAATTTATGTATTATAACCTGTTTAACTACTATGTCGAACCGGTCTGCAAAATTCTTGAAAAGATCGTGAGTAAGAGGTCTTGGAGGCTTTATTTCTTTTTCCAGAGCAATGGCAATAGACTGGGCTTCGAATGCTCCAATTACTATAGGTAGTTTTCTGTCGCCATCTACTTCATTTAAAATAAGGGCATAAGCCCCATTTTGGGTCTGACTATAGGAAATACCTTTTATTTTTAACCTTACTAAACTCATATTTATAAGTATACCAATCAGCGCTATTTAAATAAGGGTTCTCCAGATATTTAAATAGTGCTTTAGAGGCACAAATTAACAAAAATTAAGCGTTTTGGGCCTTAAATTCTTTTAATTTTTCGGTGAGTTTGGGTACGACTTCGAAGGCATCCCCAATTATGCCATAATCCGCAGCCTTAAAAAATGGCGCTTCGGGATCTGTATTGATCACTACTTTTACTTTGGAGGCATTAATACCTGCAAGATGTTGAATTGCTCCGGAAATACCAATTGCAATATAAAGATTGCTTGCAACAGGTTTACCTGTTTGTCCAACATGTTCACTATGAGACCTCCATCCCATGTCTGAAACCGGTTTAGAGCAGGCTGTGGCTGCTCCGAGAACTTCTGCCAATTCTTCAATCATACCCCAATTTTCGGGACCCTTCAATCCTCTTCCGCCAGATACGACTATATCTGCATCCGCTATGGTTGCCTTTCCAACCACTTTGTCAATATTCAATGATTGAACAGAGAAATCGGCATCAGTTAAGCTGGGTTCAAAGTCTTCTAACTGTGGGCTAAGCTTGTTTTCGAATATTCCGTAGGCATTATTCGATACTCCTATAATATTGGTAGCAGTTTTATACTTTGTATGTGCAAATCCCTTATTGCTAAAAGCCGTTCTTTTTACAACCAAAGGATTGGTGCTTAGAGGTGGAGCAACAACATTCGTGCAATATCCTGCATTTAGTATTCCGGCGAGGATAGCAGCCATATACTTTGTGTCTGTGCTGGAACTAACGACAATGGTGCTGGCTCCTTCATTTTGTGCGGCCTGTGCTATAGTTGTTGCGTAAGCCTTCGCATTAAAAATGGAAAGTTTATCATTGGTAACTTTCAAAATTTTTGAAACTCCGTAAGTTCCGATTACTTCGGAATCTGCCATATTAATTGTTATTGCAGTTACTGAAGTGCCTAATTGTTCAGCTAACTTATGCGCGTAGGAGGCAGCCTCCAGGGCATTTTTTTTAAATTTACCGTTATCGGACTCTGTATAAACAAGAACTGACATATTGTGCTTTTAAAGATTAATTTCAAAATTTCAAGAAATTTTGAAACCTGATTTAATAATTAGATGACCTTGGCTTCATTATGCAACAGGTCTATTAATTCTGAAATATTATCTGATTCTACCAATTTTACAGCGCCTTTGGTCGCTGGTTTTTCAAATTTAATGTCTTCGGTTCCAAAACTGGCATCAATGGGTTCCAGTACATTTAGTTTTTTCTGCCTGGCCATCATAATGCCTCTCATATTCGGAATACGGAGATCACTTTCTTCTACCAGGCCTTTTTGACCGCCTATAATTAGGGGGAGCTCCGCGGAGAGTTTTTCCTTCCCACCATCAATTTCACGTACGGCTGTAGCAGAATTGCCTTCAATTTCCAGTCCAATACATGTATTTATAAAATTATAATTTAACATGGCGGACATCATGCCGGGAACCATACCTCCATTATAGTCTATTGATTCTCTGCCGGCTATGATAAGGTCATAGCCACCAGTCTTAATAATTTCGGTAAGTTGCTGAGCAACAAAAAGTCCATCTGTTGGTTCTGCATTTATTCGAATAGCCTCATCTGCGCCAATGGCAAGGGCTTTTCTCATTGTTGGTTCAACGCCAGGGCCCCCAACAGTCGCCACATGAATAGTTGCCCCCTGTTTTTCCTTAAACCACATGGCACGGGTCAGACCAAATTCATCATTGGGGTTAATTACAAATTGCACACCATTGGTGTCAAATTTTGTATCTCCTTCAGTAAAATTGATTTTCGAAGTAGTGTCCGGTACGTTACTGATACAAACTAATATTTTCATGCCTATCTTGCGTTTTGTGCATTCAAAAAGTAGCAGCAAAGATAGCTATTAATTTTCAAATTTACTATGCATGCATAGTAAATTTTGTATCTTTTTTTAATTCGCCGGAAGCGCTAATTGGTAGATATTTTCCTATTTTTGTTGGCATTTTAAAGTGAATTATTTAAAAAGGGGACCACAATTAGATGAAGACTATACAATTTAGGCAAGCTATTGCTGAGGCAATGACAGAAGAAATGCGGAGAGATGAATCTATTTATTTAATGGGTGAAGAAGTCGCAGAATATAATGGGGCCTATAAGGCATCAAAAGGAATGTTAGATGAATTTGGTCCGGAGCGTGTTCTGGACACGCCAATTTCTGAATTGGGTTTTTCAGGAATAGGTGTAGGGTCTGCAATGAACGGAAACAGGCCTATAATAGAATTTATGACCTTCAATTTTGCACTTGTAGGGATAGACCAGATTATAAATAACGCGGCAAAAATCAGACAGATGTCCGGGGGGCAGTTTAATTGTCCAATTGTCTTTCGCGGACCTACAGGTTCAGCAGGGCAGTTAGCCGCAACACACTCACAGGCATTTGAAAGCTGGTTCGCCAATTGTCCGGGTTTAAAAGTGGTAGTGCCCTCGAATCCTAATGATGCCAAAGGGCTTTTAAAATCTGCAATCCGGGATGATGACCCGGTAATTTTTATGGAGTCTGAACAAATGTACGGGGATAAAGGTGAAGTACCCGAGGGAGAATATACTATACCCCTGGGAGTAGCGGAAATTAAAAGGGAAGGTAAAGATGTCACTATTGTTTCTTTCGGAAAAATTATAAAAGAGGCATACAAAGCGGCTGATGAATTGGAAAAAGAAGGTATAAGTTGCGAAATAATTGACCTTCGAACAGTAAAGCCCATGGATCGTGAAGAGATATTAAAATCGGTTAAGAAAACAAACAGGTTGGTTATACTTGAGGAGGCATGGCCCTTTGGAAACGTTGCAACCGAGATAACTTATTTGGTTCAATCAGAAGCTTTTGATTATTTGGACGCTCCTGTTGTAAAGATAAACACCGCAGATACACCTGCACCATATTCGCCGGTATTGCTCGAAGAATGGATACCGAATTATAAAGATGTAATCAAGGCTGTTAAGAAAGTGTTATATAAATAAGTTAAATGATTTTGTAAAGGTATCTTAGCTTCGTCGACCAAGGTTTGGCGAAGCTTTTTTATTAAAGGAACTCTATTCGAAGTCAATTTACCCTAAACCATAGCTGCAAATTTTGTGTATTCGATTACTTTGGATCGAGAATTGCAATATTCAATTCTGATGAAAAGATTCCTGTTATTCTTTCTTTTGTTAACGCCCGTATTTGTCTTTTCTCAGACTAAAGCCGGCGGGATTGTAGTAGACGGGGAAGGAGATCCTGTAGCATTTGCCAACGTTGTTTTTAAAGGTTCTACAGAGGGTGCTATTACCAATGAAGATGGGTTATTCTATTTGGAATCTTCAATAAAATACGACGCTCTGCTCATATCATTCATTGGCTATAAAACAGAAGAATTAAAGTTAGCACAACGGGTAAACTACAATCTCAAGGTTGTTTTGCAGGAAGGGGAACAGTTAGATGAGGTTATTGTGTATATGGGGAAACAATCTAAAAAGAATAATCCGGCAATAGAAATCCTGAAAAAAATATGGGCAAAAAAGAAAATCAATGGCCTTTATATGTTTGAGCAGTATCAATATGATAAATATGAAAAGGTAGAATTTGACCTAAATTCAATAGATAGTTCCATGATGAAGAGTAAGCTTTTTAAAGGAATGGAATTTGTATTTCAGGATCTTGATACGTCCAGAATTACAGGAAAAACTTATTTGCCAATATTTCTAAATGAAACCTCAAGTAAAGTATATGGAGATAACAATTTAGGCCAGACCAAAGAGGATGTTTTAGGGAATAAAAATTCAGGCTTTAGTAATAATCAGGCAATTATTGGCTTTGTTAAGGATCTTTATTCGGAATATGATATTTATGATAGGTATTTAAAGTTTTTCGATAAGAGTTTTCCCAGTCCGGTTTCTGAAGCTGGTATTGATGCTTATAATTATGTGCTTTCAGACAGTGCATATATAGACAGCAAATGGTGCTACCATATTATATATTATCCCAGGAGAAAAAATGAACTGACATTTAAAGGAGATTTTTGGGTTAACGATTCAACTTTTGCCATTAAAAAAATTAATCTGGAGGTTACAAAAAGTGCCAATATAAATTGGGTTAAGGAAATTTATATAGAACAGGAATACGAAGTACTCAACGATTCTGTTTTTTTATTAAAAAGAGACTATATGCTGAGTGATTTTAGCCTCTTTAAAAAAGAAGAATCCAAGGGAGTCTATGGAAAAAGGACAACTGTTTACGATAACTATAGTTTTAATATAGAAAAACCCGGGCAGTTCTATAAAAATAAAACGGATCCTTTTAACCCTATTACGTTTCAACGCGACAGCATATTTTGGAAAAATAACAGATTGGAATCCCTTAATAAGGATGAACAGGGAATATATGATCTTTTGGATACACTCAAGACGGTACCACGTTTTAATACGGCCTATGATATTGCAAGCATTTTGGCATCTGGTTATATAGAAATTGATAGATGGAATATAGACTTGGGAAGTATCTACAGTGGTTTTGGGTATAATGAAGCCGAAGGAATTAGATTAAGAGGAGGGGCCCGAACGTATTTTGGGCAAAATGATCCCTGGCGAATCGAGGGGTATTTGGCATATGGGTTTAAAGATGAAAAATTTAAGCACGGTATTTCAGGCAAATGGCTTTTGGATAAAAAAACGAGACTGATACTATCCGGAGGTAACCGAAGAGATATAGAGCAATTGGGTATTAACCTCACTCAAACTACTGATGTGCTAGGCAGAAGCGTGGCCTCTTCAGCAATTTTTACGGTTGGAGCTAATGACAGGCTTACCAATATTAACCTTACGACATTCAACACAGATATTGAGCCTATAACCAATTTCAGGATTCGTTTCGGGAGTTCCTATCGCACTTTAAGCTCGGCATTGCCCGATGCATTTAGTCTGGATTATATTGATCCTGCTTCTCCTACAGGTATATCTTCTGAGATTAAACAGTTTGAACTAAATACAATACTCTTGTTTACACCTGGTAAAAAAACTATTGGTAACGGGGTGGAAAGAAGAAACGTAAATGACAATTACAGCACTCTATTATTAAACTATACAAGGGGCTTAAAAGGGTTTTTTCAAAGCGATTTTGAATTTGATAAAATTCAATTTTCGTATACACAACCATGGCAGATTGGAGGTTTCGGAAGATTGTTAAGTACTGTTGAGGTTGGTAAAACATTTGGATCTGTGCCCCTGGGCCTATTGAGTGTAATACCCGGAAACCAGACCTTATGGACCATATATAATACATTTCCAAATTTAAATTTTTACGAGTTTGTTACGGATACCTATGCCACTGTTCATTTAGAACATAATTTCAATGGCCGGATTTTTTCAAGGATACCAATCATCCGAAATTGGAATTTAAGGGAGATAGTTGGTTTACGGGGAGCATGGGGCACCTTAACGGATGAAAATATTGCACTGAGCAGCCCAACGAATATCCCACTGATAGCTCCTTCCGACAAGATTTATTGGGAGTACTCTTTTGGTATTGGGAATATCTTCAAGATTTTCAGAATCGACTTTAATTTCAGAGGTAATTATTTGGAGAACCCGGATGCCCGCCCCTTTAGTATTAAAGGAACATTTGGTTTTAGTTTTTAAATTCTCCATAGAAACTATTTAAGCTTTTTTATTCTAATCCATTTTACTACTTTTGCACCCGTTTTAAATAGCAAATAACTAACTAATATGGAATTAATCGTAAACATTTTACCTGCTTTTGGTGTTTTAGCACTGCTTTTTGTCTTAATAAAAAATATTTGGGTTTCCAAGCAAGAGGTGGGGGATGCAAAGATGGCACGAATCGCCAAAAATATTGCAGATGGGGCAATGTCTTTTTTAAAGGCGGAGTATAAAATCCTTTCAATTTTTGTAGTGGCTGTAGCTATCTTGTTGTATTTCAAGGGAGCTTCTGAAGAAGGATCCAATGGAATGGTTGCACTTTCCTTTGTAGTAGGTGCCATTTGTTCTGCATTAGCCGGCTTTATAGGAATGCGTGTTGCAACAAAGGCAAACGTTAGAACAACACAGGCAGCCAGACAATCTTTGGGCAAGGCCCTGGAAGTAGCTTTTGCAGGTGGTTCTGTAATGGGATTAGGTGTTGTCGGACTTGGTGTTCTTGGATTAAGCGGGCTATTTATGATTTACCAAATGATTTGGCCGGGTAGTGAAAATATTCCTATGGTACTAAATGTGCTTTCCGGATTTTCCCTGGGAGCATCATCCATAGCCTTGTTTGCTCGTGTTGGTGGAGGTATATATACCAAGGCAGCAGATGTTGGTGCAGATCTAGTAGGTAAAGTTGAAGCAGGTATTCCTGAAGATCACCCGTTGAATCCCGCAACTATTGCAGATAATGTAGGAGATAATGTAGGGGATGTTGCAGGTATGGGAGCCGATTTATTTGAATCTTTTGTTGGTTCCATTATAGGTACCATGGTCTTAGGTGCATTTATCTTTACGCCGGAATTCGGTGGTCTGGGAGCAGTATATTTACCATTGGTATTAGCTGCTGTAGGTATTGTAATGTCAATTATTGGCACTTTCTTCGTTAAGGTAAAGGATGGGGGAAGCCCTCATAAGGCCTTAAACTTAGGCGAATTCGGATCTGGGTTTTTAATGATAATTGCATCCTATTTTATAATTACGTCTATGTTGCCTGAAACTATTGACGGATTGCCTTTTGGGGCAATTGGTGTTTTCTGGGCTACCTTAGCCGGTTTAATAGCTGGTTTTGGGGTTGGTAAAATAACGGAGTACTATACAGGTACAGGAACTAAACCAGTTAGTTCAATAGTGCGGCAATCCAGTACAGGGGCTGCTACAAATATTATTGCAGGTTTAGGTGTTGGAATGATGTCTACTGCAGTTCCTATTATTTTAATAGCAGGGGCTATTTTGGTTTCACACCATTTTGCAGGTTTATACGGGATTGCAATAGCTGCCGTTGGAATGCTTGCAAATACCGGGATTCAATTGGCAGTGGATGCTTACGGTCCTATTTCCGATAATGCCGGGGGAATTGCAGAAATGGCTGAATTGCCCAAAGAGGTTCGTGAGCGTACAGATAAATTAGATGCCGTAGGTAATACTACAGCAGCAATAGGAAAAGGATTTGCCATTGCCTCTGCTGCATTGACAGCTTTAGCATTGTTTGCAGCCTTTATGAAAGTAGCTAATGTTACTGCGATAGACGTGTCAAGACCTGATATTATGGCTGGTTTATTAGTAGGAGGTATGCTTCCATTTGTGTTCTCTGCCTTATCTATGAATGCAGTGGGCCGGGCCGCTATGGCTATGATCGAAGAAGTTCGCAGACAGTTCAGGGATATTCCGGAATTGCATGCTGCATTGGAAGTCATGAGAAAGTATGATTCTGATATGTCCAAAGCAACGCCAGAGGACAGAAAAATATTTGATGCTGCAGACGGAGTTGCGGAATATGACAAATGTGTAGATATATCTACAAAAGCTTCCATTAAAGAAATGGTATTGCCGGGATTATTGGCAATTGCTGTACCTGTTGCAGTTGGCTTTATAGGAGGTGCAGAAATGCTCGGAGGACTTTTAGCCGGGGTTACTACCTGTGGCGTGCTTATGGCAATATTTCAATCGAATGCGGGTGGCGCATGGGATAATGCCAAAAAAATGATTGAAGCAGACGGCGGTAAAGGCACGGACGCACATAAAGCAGCTGTGGTAGGAGATACCGTTGGAGATCCTTTTAAGGATACCTCTGGGCCTTCATTGAACATACTTTTAAAGCTTATGTCTGTTGTAGCCTTGGTGATAGCGCCAAGTATCGCCATTTCTTCAGATACCTTAACTGCGTATAATGCTACAAATAGTAAGGTGGAAGTCAAGAAAGAGATACAGGTGGAGATGAAAAAGAACGATAAGGATCTTGTAAAAGCCGTTGTAACGATAACCACTATGGAAAATGGCGCGGAGAATAGTCGTGAACTTATTTTTGAAGGCAGTGAAGAAGAAGTAAAAAAGCAGATAGAAGCATTAGATGAAGTCGATTCTAATTCAAAAATCCGCATAGAAAAGCAGGTAAAAGAAGTTACGGAGGAATAGTAATTGTTATTTCCAAGCTTCAAAAAAAAATCCCCGGGCGAACCACGGGGATTTTTTGCTGGTAACCTCTAAAAGAGTCCATGTATTTCGGCGTCTATCTTATTTATAACTTCACCGAGATGTTCCGGATTGTCAACAAAATCCAATTGATCCACATCAATAACCAATAAGTTGCCTTTTTCATAACCATGGGCCCAGGCTTCATATCGTTCGTTCAGCCGACTTAAATAGTCTATGGAAATAGAATTTTCATAATCGCGGCCTCGCTTGTGAATTTGATTTACCAAATTGGGGATAGAACTTCTAAGGTAGATCAGCAGATCTGGCGGTTGTACTAGGCTTTCCATTAATTCAAAAAGACTGGTGTAGTTGCCAAAATCCCTGTTAGTCATAAGGCCCATCGCGTGCAAATTAGGGGCAAAGATGTGGGCATCTTCGTAAATGGTCCTGTCCTGAATTATATTTTTTCCTGATTCGCGGATCTTTAATATTTGCCTGTATCTGCTATTGAGGAAATAGATCTGAAGATTAAAACTCCAACGTTCCATCTGATTGTAAAAATCATCTAAATAAGGATTGTCTACTACATCTTCAAAATGAGCCTCCCATCTGTAATGTTTCGCTAAAAGCCGGGTGAGGGTAGTTTTTCCGGCTCCTATATTTCCAGCTACAGCAATATGCATAAAGTGTTTTAATTTAAGGTTGGTATCTTAAATATAAGAGGAACACAATATACAAAGTATCTGCTGGAAGAGAAAAAATAGTTGTTGAAATACTTTAGTTAATTATATTTTAAAAATTTTTTATTTCATTGGCAATTATGTATTTTTGTTAACATTAAATTAAGAGGAGGGATTTGACTGATTGCAACCTCTTATGCAGATTATATTTTAGTGGATCGGTTACAATCCTTAAGATCCTGCACAAGAAAAAATGCTAAAGCAGTTTCTACAGATCAATCTGAGTTGTAAACTACTTTTCCAGCATACGTCAAATCAATTTTAATGCTAAAAAGAAATTTCTATGGCCTATTTGTTTACTTCAGAATCTGTTAGTGAAGGACATCCGGATAAGATTGCCGATCAGATTAGTGATGCATTATTAGATAATTTTTTAGCCTTTGATTCAGAAAGTAAGGTAGCCTGTGAAACCCTGGTAACGACGGGTCAGGTAATTTTGGCAGGTGAAGTAAAAAGCCATACCTATGTAGATCTTCAACAAATATCACGAGATGTTATTAATAAAATTGGTTATACCAAAGGCGAATATCAGTTCAGTGGTGATTCATGTGGAGTCATATCATTGATACACGAGCAGTCTAAGGATATAAATCAGGGAGTTGAACGCGAAAAAAAGGAAGATCAAGGTGCAGGCGATCAGGGCATGATGTTCGGCTATGCAACTAACGAAAGTGAAAATTATATGCCAATGGCATTGGATATTTCGCATCGAATACTGGAGGAGCTATCGCTGTTAAGAAGAGAAAATAAAGATATAATTTATTTAAGACCTGACGCTAAAGCACAGGTTACAATTATGTATTCGGATGATAATAAACCTGTTCGGATTGATACCATAGTAATATCTACCCAACATGATGAGTTTGACAAGGATGATGATAAAATGCTGTCAAAAATCAAAGAAGACCTCATTACCATTTTATTGCCGAGAGTTATAGCAAAATTGCCACCGAGTACCCAGGCCTTGTTTAATGATAAGATTACTTACCATATTAATCCTACCGGTAAATTTGTTATTGGTGGACCTCATGGAGATACGGGTTTAACCGGAAGAAAAATTATTGTGGATACCTATGGAGGAAAAGGTGCCCACGGTGGAGGCGCTTTCAGTGGAAAGGATCCTAGCAAAGTAGACCGGAGCGCCGCTTATGCAGCAAGACATGCGGCAAAAAATCTGGTTGCAGCAGGAGTTGCTGATGAAATATTAGTACAGGTAAGTTATGCAATTGGATTGGCAGAGCCTACTTCTATTTTTGTAGATACTTATGGAACTTCAAAAGTGGCTTTAAGTGATGGTGAAATAGCCAGGAAAGTAGCGGAACTATTTAAAATGAGGCCTTATGATATTGAAGACCGACTTAAGTTAAGAAATCCTATTTATCTGGAAACAGCGGCTTACGGACATTTTGGGAAGGAACCAAGAATAGTGTCAAAAGTATTTGAATCGCCTTATAATGGGAGAGTTGAAAAAACAGTGGAGTTATTTACATGGGAGAAATTGAATATGGTGGATAAGGTAAAATCAGCATTCAATTTGTAAATTTTTGCACAAATACTAGGAATATCAGTTAATCCGTACTTATATTTGCTTTTAGTAAGTTCAATCACTTGTTGAAAAGTTATCAAGAAAGGTGGAGGGAATAGACCCTTTGAAACCTTAGCAACCCTTTGTTTCAAACGCAAAGAAGGTGCTAAATTCTATCACAGTAAAAATGTGACAGATAACAATCAAGAATTACACCTGGTAATTCGTCTTTCTTTATAACATTTTAATATTTCCGAACCGCTCAGTGTAGCACTTAGGGTTGGATTGTGCTGATTTATATGAACAAAAATGATTTAAAAATCGTTTTGAAAACAATTTCTATTAGGAACCAGTATTCTTTTTGAATACAAAGAAACAAACATCATGAGTGAACACAAATTTTCAACTAATGCCCTACACGCCGGCCACGACACAACTTTAAATGCCGGGACACGGGCAGTACCTATTTATCAAAGTACCGCCTATGTTTTTAATGATTCTGAACATGCGGCTAATTTATTTTCTTTAGCTGAGTTTGGAAATATTTACAGCAGGATTAATAATCCCACGAATGATATTTTGGAGCAAAGACTTGCTGCCCTGGAAGGAGGTATTGCCTCCGTAGTTACTTCGTCCGGAACCGGAGCTATTAATACAGCCTTATTGGTTCTGTTGAAATCCGGAGATCATATTGTAGCTTCCAATAGCCTTTATGGGGGTACTTATAATTTGTTGAGTGTTACCCTTCCCCGATTTGGGATTACAACAACATTTGTAGACCCCTCAGACCCTTCTAATTTTGGGAAGGCTGTAAAGGAGAATACAAGGGCTATTTTTGTGGAGTCGTTGGGGAACCCAAAGCTGGATGTTCTTGACCTAAAAGCTATCTCGGCAGAAGCAAAGGCTGCTAAAATTCCATTTATTGTGGATAATACAGTAGCAACACCCGCCTTGTTAAACCCTATTGAGCATGGGGCCAATATCGTAATACATTCTCTTACCAAATATATCAATGGCAATGGCACCGCATTGGGAGGGGCTGTAATAGATGCCGGAACCTTTGATTGGGCAAACGGGAAATTTCCCGAATTTACGGAACCTTCAGCAGGATATCATGGTTTGGTTTATCATGATGCACTGGGCCCCGCTGCCTTTATTGCTAAAGTGCGTATTGAAGGCTTAAGGGATCATGGCGCATGTTTGAGCCCTTTTAATGCATTTCAAATAATCCAGGGCCTGGAAACTCTGGAAGTGCGTATGAAAAAACATAGTGAAAACGCGCTTGATCTGGCAGAATGGCTGGATAGCAGGGATGAAGTTACCTGGGTAAATTATCCGGGTTTAAAAAGTAGTAAATATTTTGCCGAGGCCGAGGCTTACTTGCCAAAAGGCCAAAGCGGCTTAATAACGTTTGGTGTTAAAGGGGGATATGATTCTGCAAAGAAAATAGCCGACGGAACCCAAATCTTTTCCTTATTGGCCAATATTGGTGACACCAAATCTTTAATAATTCATCCGGCAAGTACCACGCATCAGCAATTGGATGATGAAGCGCAGGAATCTACTGGAGTAACAAAAGACCTGATACGTTTATCTGTTGGATTGGAAAATCTGGATGACCTTAAAGCCGATTTGGAACAAGCTTTTGCCACAATTGATAAATCTGTTCTGGCATAGCCATAACACAATACTGATATAAGCTGAGTAGAGAGCATTCAATAAGTATTAGAATCGCATCCGCTCAGTTTTAATGACATTACCTGGATGAAAAAATTGAATACAACTCTTCAAAAAATAGAAATTCTGCAGTATAAAGCCATTGGGGGTGTTGTTCAGGATATTGAGTTGTCCTATCAGCTTTTTGGCAAAGATTTACATTCAGCACCTATTGTTGTGGTAAATCATGCCCTTACGGGAAATTCAAATGTAGCCGGAGAAGATGGCTGGTGGGCCTCATTGATTGGAGATGGCAAATGCATAGACACTGCAAAATATACGGTTTTGGCCTTCAATATACCCGGAAACGGATATGACGGTTTTGTGGTGGACAATTATAAAGATTTTGTGGCAGGTGATATCGCAAGGATATTTCTGCTGGGATTGAAAGAACTTAGTATAGATCGTTTATATGCCCTTATCGGAGGATCTTTGGGAGGTGGTATAGCTTGGGAAATGGCTGCAATAAATCCCGGGCTTACAGAACACTTGATCCCTGTGGCTGCGGATTGGAAGTCAACAGATTGGCTTATTGCCAATTGTCAGATTCAGGAACAATTTCTGGTAAATTCAAAGCAACCGGTTCACGATGCAAGGATGCATGCAATGCTGTGTTACAGAACGCCACAGTCTTTTAAAGCAAGGTTTCAAAGAAGCACGAATGAAGAATTACAGGTATTTAATGTTGAAAGCTGGCTAACGCATCATGGAAAAAAATTGAATGAAAGGTTTCAACTTTCAGCGTATAAATTAGCCAACCAGTTATTAAAAACCATTGATATTACCAGAGATGGAGAAACGGCATTTAATAACCTTCAAAACAGTAAAACCAATATTCACATTATAGGTGTGGATTCTGACCTTTTTTTTACAGCGAATGAGAATAAGGATACCTTTAAACAGTTGGCTCAGGCCAAAAGTAATGTTACCTATGGTGAAATACAGTCATTGCACGGGCATGATGCATTTTTGATTGAATTTGAACAAATGCAACAACTGCTCAAAGGCGTTTTTGATACCAACGGCAAATCTCAGAGAATAAAAATTTTAAAATTTGGGGGTAAGTCCCTTTCTAACGGAGAAGGATTGGAAAGGGTGTTGGATATTGTATCTGACAAAGTCAAAAATGGAGAAAATATTGCCGTGGTTTTATCCGCACGGGAAAAGGCTACGGATCAATTGGAGTCAATATTGGATAAAGCTGCAAAGGGTCTGGATTACAGGAAAGATTTTGAAGATTTTGAAAGATATCAAAAACACACTTTTAAAAATATCAGTCTTTCAGAAGAATTCCTGGAATTGGTTAAATTATTTGAAGGAGTTACTTTGCTTGGGGATTATAGCCCTAAAATAAAAGACCAGGTCCTGGCTTATGGCGAGCTGATATCGGGTAAGTTAATTACAAAATTACTAATTGGGAAAGGTATCAATGCAAAACTACTTGATACTCGCCGACTGATAAAAACGGACGATTCTTATGGAGACGCAAAATTGCTGGAAGATGTTTCACGGGAAAATGTAATCCATGAATTTTCAAAATTAAAATCGGATGTGGTGCCATTGATAACCGGTTTTATAGCCTCTACTGAAGCAGATGAAACTACAACCTTAGGGCGTAATGGCAGCAATTATACGGCTTCGCTCATTGCAAATTTTCTGGACGCCGAAGAATTGCAAAATTATACACATGTAGATGGTATATTCACGGCAAACCCGGAATTTGTGCCTGAAGCCCAAAGAATAGAACAATTGTCATATAGTGAGGCAAATGAACTTGCCAATTTTGGCGCAACCATTTTGCATGCAAAGACTATTATACCCTTAATTGAAAAGAATATTCCGCTGAGGATACTCAATACTTTTAACAATGACAATGATGGCACACTTATTAGTGCTAAATCCAGCAAAGCAGGAATAAAATCATTATCCGCTATTGAAGATGAAGCCTTGATTAATCTTGAAGGGAGAGGCTTATTAGGGAAGGTAGGAATTGATGCTCGTATTTTCAGGACTCTTAGCCTTAATAACATAAGCGTAAGCATCATCTCCCAGGGTTCTTCTGAAAGAGGAATTGGATTAGTTGTGAACTCAAAAAAGGCCCATTTGGCAAAAAGAGCCCTGGAAACGGAATTTGAAAGCGATTTTCAATCGCGTGATATCAATACAATAACTATTGTAGACGACGTTTCAGTCATTTCTATAGTGGGTCAGGATCTTAGTTCTTTTCACAAACCATACAATGCCCTTATCAAGAATCAAATAGTACCCCTTTTATTTAATAATACCATATCAGGGAAAAATGTGAGCCTGGTGGTTAAGAAATCTGACCTGCATAAAGCACTTAATGTAATGCACGGTCAAATTTTTGGCATTAGCAAAAAAATTAACCTGGCCATTTTTGGGCATGGGAATGTGGGAGGTACGTTAGTAAATCAGATTTTAGATTCCAGGAAGGGTATTGAGGAAAGAAAAGGGATCAATCTTAATGTGTTTGCTCTCGCGAATTCTAAAAATTTGCTTTTAAACAAAAAAGGGATTTCTAAAAAATGGGAGGAGGAAATTAATGATAATGGCATACCCTATACGATTGATGATATTTTTAAGTATGCCAGAATACATCATCTTGAAAATTTAATAGCTATAGACAATACGGCAAGCCGGGATTTTGTGGTCAATTACTTTGATTTTATCGATAATGGATTTGATCTGGTCTCTTCAAATAAAATTGCGAATACCCTGGGATTTGATTTTTACAGATTGATAAGGGAGGAGTTGGCAAAAAAACAAAAACAATATCTATATGAAACCAATGTTGGTGCCGGCTTACCTTTAATAGATACAATTAAGCTTTTGCATCTCTCAGGTGAAAATATTACCCGCATTAAAGGTGTTTTTTCAGGTTCTTTGAGCTATATTTTCAATACTTTTTCTGAAAAGGATACTTCCTTTTCGGAAATTTTGATAAAGGCCATTTCAAATGGTTATACTGAACCCGATCCAAGAGAAGATTTATCCGGGAATGATGTAGGTAGAAAGTTGCTGATATTGGCCCGTGAACTGGAACTTGAAAATGAATTTGAGGATATCTTGATTCAAAATCTTATACCGGCACCCCTTCGAAAGGGGAGTGTAAAGGAATTTTTAAATGAACTTGAAGTGCTGGATGATTTTTTTAGTAAAATTAAGAACAAGCAGGAACCAGATCATGTACTCCGTTATGTTGGCGATTTATATGGTGATTTGCAAAAGGAAAAGGGCAATCTGGAAGTGAAATTGGTATCTGTCCCTAAGGAGAGTGCCTTGGGTCAGGTTAAAGGTTCAGATTCCATTATTGAGATTTATACGGAATCGTATGGTGAACATCCTTTGGTAATTCAGGGAGCCGGTGCTGGTGCCGCTGTAACAGCACGGGGTGTTTTTGGGGATATTTTACGTATTGCTGAAAAAATATAGTAATAAAGGAATAACCCCGGTTAAATATAAAGATGAAGAAAAAAAAATTTGAAACTGAGGCGATTCGCACGCAATTAGAACGATCAAAGTTTTTGGAGCATTCCAGCCCTATATACCTGACTTCTAGTTTTATTTTTGAAGATAGCGAAGATATGAGGGCTTCCTTTGCGGAAGAAAAGGACCGAAATATTTATTCGAGATATTCCAATCCTAATTCATCAGAATTTATAGAAAAGGTATGTAAAATGGAAGGCGCAGAGGATGGGTTTGCATTCTCCTCAGGAATGTCGGCCGTTTTTTCTACTTTTGCCGCTTTGTTGAATAGCGGCGATCATATTGTTTCAGCACGCAGTATTTTTGGTTCAACCCATAGCCTTTTCACTCAGGTTTTTCCAAAATGGAATATTAGCCATAGCTATTTTAAGATTGGGGATTTAGATAATTTGGAAAAATTAATCACACCAAAAACGAAAATAATCTTCGCTGAATCACCTACAAATCCGGGGGTAGATATCCTGGACCTCGGGGCACTTGGGAGGTTTTCAAAAAAGCATAAGCTTATAATGATCGTAGATAATTGTTTTGCGTCTCCTTATCTTCAACAACCCATAAAATTTGGTGCAGACCTGGTAATTCATTCAGGCACAAAACTCATGGACGGGCAGGGTAGGGTGTTGGCCGGCATTACGGTAGGTAAAGCGGCTTTAATAGATCAGATTTATCGGTATTCCAGAATTACGGGCCCTGCGCTTTCTCCATTTAATGCGTGGGTTCTATCCAAAAGTCTTGAAACTCTGGGTGTAAGAGTAGACAGGCATTGTGAAAATGCGCTTAAAGTAGCCCGATTTTTGGAAGGCAATAAAAGTGTTAATTGGGTAAAATATCCATTTCTTAGATCACACCCTCAATACAAGCTTGCTAAGAAACAAATGAAGGCCGGCGGTTGTGTAGTCGCATTCGAGGTAAAAGGCGGACGCAGAGCAGGGAAGAAATTTTTTGATTCTATTAGTATGTTATCCCTGTCCGCTAATTTGGGAGATACCCGAAGCATTGTTACCCATCCTGCATCCACAACACACAGTAAGTTGTCAGAAGAAGAAAGATTGGAATGTGGTATTACGGATGGAATGGTTAGGATATCAGTTGGTTTGGAGCATGCAGAAGATATTATTAATGACATTAGCCAGGCCCTGGACAGGATATGAGAAATAGGAATATTCCTATTTTGACTATCTTCGCATAATGCTTTCTAAAAAGACGAAATACGGATTAAAAGCCTTGACTTATCTGGCATCTCAAAGTAAAGGAGAGCCGGTACAGATTTCTGAAATTGCCAGTCACGAGAATATATCTCAAAAATTTTTGGAAAGTATTTTACTCACTTTGCGCAATACAGGATTTTTAGGATCCAAAAAAGGAAAAGGGGGAGGCTATTATTTGCTGAAAGACCCTGGTGAAATTCCCATGACAACCGTTATTCGAGTACTGGAAGGTCCAATTGCTATGGTACCCTGTGTAAGCCTTAACTTTTATGAAAAGTGCGATGACTGTCCGGATGAAAATAAATGCGCTGTGCACAAATTAATGCTTCAGGTGCGTGACAGCGTTCTGGAAGTTTACAGGAATAATACACTTGCCGATCTGATATCCGAATAAAATATCTTCAATATCCGCTTCATACTAATGAATCATTCGTAATGATTGTGTGGATTTTTAATTAATCTACTAAAACTATAGGCTAAACATAATATTTATATAATTTTAACGTCTCACTATGAATTATTATTTTATTTTTGATTACTCTATAAAACCGATAGGATAAAAATAAACACAATGATTGCAGATCAGTTATTGCTACAAAAGGCAACAACGAATAGCACTTATAAGACAGATAGAGTTTCTGAACAACCTAAGAGGAGCGTTGTCAAGTCCTTGAGCTGGCGTGTCATCGGAACATTGGATACAATAGTAATATCATGGATTATTACAGGAGCACTTACGCTGGCCTTTTCCATTGGAATGGTAGAACTTGTAACTAAGATGGTATTGTATTTTTTACATGAGCGAATGTGGAACAGTATTAAATGTGGGAGATAATTTTAACTTAAAACAAATAAGATATGAGTTTGTCTGCGCAGGATATAGAACACCTGAATAATCACTTTAGAGGGATACCTCCCGAAGAGATAATTTCGTGGGCTATTCTATATGGTTCTAAATCTGTAGTTACTACGAATTTCAGACCATATGAAGTAGCCATATTAAATGCTGTTACAGAGGTTAAATCGGATATTCCCGTTATATGGTGTGATACCGGATACAATACGCCCAATACGTATAAACATGCAGAAGAATTAATTTCTGGCTTAAAGTTAAATATAAAACTGTTCGTTCCCAGGCAGACCACCGCCCATAGAGATGCTGTAATGGGAATACCGGATATTGATGACCCCAGGCACAAAGAATTTACAGAACAAGTAAAATTGGAGCCTTTCAGAAGAGCAATGGCTGAATACAAGCCCGATGTCTGGTTTACAAACCTAAGAAAAGGACAGACTGCTTTGAGAGATACATTAAACATCTTAAGTTTAAGTGAAGCAGGGGTATTGAAAGTAAGTCCTTTTTATCATTGGAATGATACACGCCTGGACGCCTATTTAAATGAGCGGGGACTTCCTAATGAACACAATTATTTTGACCCGACTAAAGTTTTGGAAAACCGGGAGTGCGGTTTACACACTTAGGGTAAAAAATTAATTTACCGGTATAAGAAGTATTTTAAACTAAATTCAGTGTCATTTATTGAAATAAAATCTATTAAATATATAGGAAAGATGGATATTAAATATCATGCAAAGTTTTAGGACCGAAATAGAAAACCCGATAGTAGAAAAAGACATCATTGAACTGGAGAAAAAAATCAGGGAGTTCAGAGGTGGTTCTATGAATGAAGAAAAATTCCGGAGTCTTCGCCTGGCGCGAGGTGTTTATGGCCAACGGCAGCCCGGCGTTCAAATGATTCGCATAAAATTACCGTATGGAAAAGTAAGCTCAGGGCAACTTCGCAGGATTTCAGATGTTGCCGATGAGTATTCAACAGGAAGATTGCATATTACTACACGACAGGACATCCAGATTCATTATGTAGACCTTGAACGCACTCCTGAACTTTGGGCACAACTCGAAAAAGATAAAGTTACACTTAGAGAAGCTTGTGGCAATACCGTAAGGAATGTAACGGCTAGCGAAACCGCCGGAATAGATGAGGATGAACCATTCGATGTATCACCTTATGCTCAGGCTGTTTTCGAGTATTTCTTAAGAAATCCCATAGGCCAGGAGATGGGCCGTAAGTTCAAGGTTTCCTTTTCCTGTAGTGATGCAGATACAGGACTATCCTATATGCACGACCTTGGTTTTATAGCTAAAATACAAGACGGGATTAAAGGTTTTAAAGTAATGCTGGGAGGAGGTCTTGGATCGCAACCTCGTCATGCAGATGAACTGTTTTCTTTTCTTCCAACCCATGAAATAATTCCTATGATGGAAACTGTTGTTCGTGTTTTCGACAGATATGGTGAAAGAAAGAGCCGGGCCAAAGCCAGACTGAAGTTTTTATTAAAAGATTTAGGACTGGAAGCCTTTAGAGAATTATTAATTGCAGAAAAGAAAGCGGTTCCTTTTAAGCAGTACCCCATTGATGTAAGTTCTTATCCCAAAGTTGTTGTTTCAGATGGGCAGGTTCATCAGGTTGCTATTGAAGATACTGAAGCCTTTGAACAGTGGAAAACCACCAATCTGGTTGCACAAAAACAATCCGGTTATGTAGCTATTGGAATAAAAGTAATGTTAGGAGATTTTTATACAGACAAGGCCCGATTGCTCGCAGACTTGGTGGAAAGGTATGCTGCAGGTGAAATTCGTTTAACATTGAGACAGAATATACTCGTTCCCTATGTAAAGGAATCCTTGATTCCTTATTTCTACGCCGAACTTAAAAAACTTGGATTTGCAGATGCAGGATATAATAAGGCAATAGACATTACCGCATGTCCGGGGACGGATACCTGTAACCTTGGAATTGCAAGCAGTACGGGAATAGCTTCAGAATTAGAGCGTGTTATAAAGGAAGAATATCCGCAATATGCAAATAATGCAGATGTAGTCATTAAAATTAGTGGTTGTATGAATGCTTGTGGTCAGCATTCCATGGCCAATATTGGTTTTCAGGGCATGTCTGTAAGAACTAAGGAAAAGTTGGTTGCACCTGCATTGCAGGTGTTGCTTGGAGGTGGTAATTTAGGAGATGGGCGGGGCTTATTTGCCGATAAGGTAATTAAGATTCCGAGTAAAAGAGGGCCAGAAGCCCTTAGACAGATATTAGATGATTTTGAGGCCAATGGCAAAGGGGCCTCCTATGAATCTTATTATGCCGGGAAAGGGGAGTATTATTTTTACGAACTTCTTAAGCCACTTGCAGATATTGATAATTTAGCTCCTGAGGATTATTTGGATTGGGGAAGTAATCAGCGCTATCAGAAGGCAATAGGAATAGGAGAGTGCGCCGGCGTGGTAATAGATTTAGTTGCTACATTGTTATATGAAAGTGATGAAAAGATACATAACGCCAAAGAGGCTATTGTGAAACAAAAATGGGCTGCAAGTATTTATTATTCTTATTCTTCTATGGTAAATACGGCCAAGGCACTTTTAACTTCCGAAAAAACCAAGACAAATACGCATAACAGCATAATAAAGGACTTCGACACCTATTTTGTTGCAAACAGCAGAATAGTACTAAACTGTTCCTTCGAAGATTTGGTTTTACAATTGAACAAGAATGAACCTGATGGGACCTTTGCTAAAAACTACCTTGCTAAGGCTGAGGAATTTTTAGAAAAGGTGGAAGCCTATAGAAAAAATGAGCTGATACATGCCTAGAAGCCCAAAGTTAACAGTTGTCGGTGCAGGTCCCGGAGATTTGGAACTCATTACACTAAAAGCAATTAAAGCTTTGCAGGAGGCAGATGTGGTTCTTTATGATGCCCTTGTAGATATAGCATTATTGGATTATGCTGATAAAGCAGAGCATATTTTTGTTGGCAAACGAAAAGGCTGTTATGCCTTTCATCAGGATCAAATCAATGAATTAATTGTGCAAAGAGCACAACTTAAAGGTCATGTGGTACGATTAAAGGGAGGTGACCCTTTCGTTTTTGGCCGTGGCGCAGAGGAAATGGCCTATGCAGCGGAATATGGGCTTGAAGTAGCAATAGTACCTGGTATATCATCATGCATTTCGGTTCCGGCATCTCAGAATATCCCGGTTACCAAGCGAGGCGCCGCAGAAAGTTTCTGGGTAATTACAGGAACAACTAAAGAACATAAGCTCTCTTCAGATATTCAACTCGCTGCTAAATCAAATGCCACAGTAGTCATTTTAATGGGCATGTCAAAACTCTCAGCCATAGTAGAACTATTTATTAAGGAGAACAAGTCAAATACTCCCGTTGCAATTATTCAAAATGGCACAAAAGAAGACGAGCGGGTTGGCGTTGGAACCATTAATACGATCCAAAGCATAGTTAATAAACAAAAATTAGCTAACCCGGCTATTATTATTATAGGAGAAGTGGTAAAACAGCGAAACCAGATTATTCAGATTGGCCGCCAGTATGAATTACAAATCACAGAATAATGGAAAGGAATAATTTATATCCTGTTTTTCTTAAGACAAATTCACTTCATATATTGATAGTTGGAGGGGGCAATGTAGCGGAAGAAAAATTGTCCTTTTTAACTAAATCCAGTCCGGATGCCAAAATTACCATGGTATCCCCCTTGTTTAGGAAAAATACGCTTGATCTGGCCAGGAGTTTTAATGTTGCGCTTATTAAATCGGTTTATAATGCCGATTTTCTGTCGGGGAAACACCTGGTTATTGCTACAACTGACCAACCCGAAGTAAATATGAAGGTATATTATGACTGCAGAAGTATAAACAAACTGGTGAATGTTGCAGATAACCCTCCTTACTGTGATTTTTATATGGGAGGAATTGTCACCAAGGGTAATGTAAAAATAGCCATATCTACCGATGGCAAGTCCCCTACAACTGCCAAGAGACTGAGGCAATTTTTTGAAGATGTTATACCCGAAGATATCAGCAGGATGGTCCAGAATCTGAATGCATATCGAAAAACAATAAAAGGAGATTTTGAACAGAAGGTTAGTGCAATGAACGAAGTAACAGAAACACTGATTACCAATACGGAAGATTAATTTTGTTTCTGTAAAATTCTAATTATCAAATAAGACTTGACTCCTAAAGATGAGCTTGCTTATAATTGTAGGCAAGCCAAAAAAAGCACATTTTACTTGTTTTTAAATGGCATGTGGCGTTTCTTTGTATCTGTTCATTACAACATTGACAATGTTATCAAGAAAGGAGGAGGGACTAGACCCGTTGAAACCTTAGCAACCCTTTAACTTTAAAGAAGGTGCTACATTCTACCACTAGGCTTCTTTTATAGTGCAACTAGGGCTAGATAACACAGAGTAAAGGTTATTTGTCTTTACATATTTTTCTTGATAATATTGTAGTATAGCCCGATAGCTATATCCAACAAGCAGATATTGATCATACTGTTATTAGGTTATAATGGTTAGGTAGTTCATATCTTGAAGTTTAAAAATGGAATTCTTATAGAACGGAAACATATGAAGAAGATAAAGAATATACTGAAGGAACGGATTATGATACTGGATGGCGCAATGGGTACAATGCTTCAACGCTATAAATTTACTGAGTCAGACTTTAGGGGGAATCGTTTTAAAGATTGGCCTTATCCATTGCAGGGTAATAATGACTTACTGACACTAACCCAGCCTGCAGCTATAGCCGAAGTTCATGCCAAATATTTTGAGGCAGGAGCCGATATAGTGGAGACGAATACATTTTCCAGCACTTCTATTGCCATGGCGGATTATCATATGGAAGATTTGGTATATGAACTTAATTATGAGTCTGCCAGAATAGCAAAGCGGGTAGCCAGAGAATTTACGGAAAAGGAACCAAATAAACCAAGGTTTGTGGTGGGAAGTATTGGGCCAACAAATAAAACGGCAAGTATGTCACCCGATGTAAATGATCCGGGTTTCAGGGCGGTTTCATTTGAGACATTGCGATTAGCTTACAAACAGCAGGTAGAGGCACTTATAGATGGAGGTGTGGATATTCTCATGGTAGAAACTGTTTTTGACACTCTTAATGCTAAAGCTGCACTATTCGCAATTGAAGAGGTAAAACAGTTACGAAATATTCAAACACCGGTTATGGTCAGCGGAACCATTACTGATGCCTCGGGGCGCACATTATCAGGACAGACCGCTGAAGCTTTTTTAATATCAATTGGTCATATTCCTCTATTGTCTGTAGGTTTTAATTGTGCCCTGGGAGCAAAGCAACTGGTGCCTCATTTAGACGCTATTTCAGATCGAACAGAAGCTGCGATTTCGGCACATCCCAATGCAGGCCTGCCTAACGCTTTTGGGGACTATGATCAGACACCGGAACAGATGGCAATTCAGATAAAAGAATATCTTGACAAAAGTCTGGTGAATATAATTGGTGGATGCTGCGGATCAACACCTGAACATATAAAAGCTATTGCTGAATTGACAAAGGGATATAAACCCAGAAAATTTACATTTTCTGAATTAAAAGGGGTTCAATTTTAATAAATGAAAAATGCAACCAACATACAAATGAATTCTGTAAAAGGGCAGGAGGATGATATTGATGCCATTGCAAAACCAAGATTCCTCAAACTCGCAGGTCTTGAGCCACTTGTTATCACTCCTGAAAGTAATTTCATAAATGTAGGGGAAAGAACAAATGTTGCCGGATCAAGAAGGTTTCTAAGACTAATTAAAGAAGAGCAATATGAGGAAGCCCTCGAAATAGCCAGGCATCAGGTAGAAGGTGGCGCCCAGATTATTGATATAAATATGGACGATGGCCTGATTGATGGAAAACAAGCCATGATCAGGTTTTTGAATTTAGTGATGGCAGAGCCAGACATAGCCCGTGTTCCCATTATGATAGATAGCTCTAAATGGGAGATTATTGAGGCCGGATTACAGCTAATTCAAGGTAAGTGCGTAGTTAATTCAATCAGTTTAAAGGAAGGAGAAGAAGAATTTATCCGTCAGGCCAAATTAATTCGTCTTTATGGAGCAGCTGTAATTATAATGGCTTTTGACGAAAAAGGGCAGGCAGATAATTATGAGAGGCGCATTGAAATAGCCAAACGGTCCTATGATATATTGGTAAATCGTGTAAATTTCCCTCCGGAGGATATCATTTTTGATCTTAATATTTTTCCTGTTGCAACGGGAATGGAGGAACATGAAAGGAATTCTGTAGATTTTATTGAAGCTACCGCCTGGGTTCGTAAAAACCTTCCACATAGCAGTGTGAGTGGGGGAGTGAGCAATGTTTCTTTTTCGTTTAGGGGGAATACACCGGTTCGTGAGGCCATGCATTCGGTTTTCTTGTATCATGCCATACAGGCCGGGATGAATATGGGAATCGTAAATCCCGCTATCCTTGAAGTCTATGATGATATTCCAAAAGATTTGCTGGAAAGGGTGGAAGATGTCATTTTAAACAGAAGGGATGATGCTACGGAAAGGCTTCTTGAGTTTGCTGAAACAGTTGTCGGTAAGACCAAGGATAAGAAAGCAGATGATTCCTGGCGTAAAGAACCACTACAGGAAAGAATTACGCGGGCTTTGGTAAAAGGAATAGATCAATATATTGTATCCGATGTGGAAGAAGCAAGATTGGCAGTTACTAAGCCAATTGAGGTCATTGAAGGTCATTTAATGAAAGGCATGAATGTAGTAGGGGATCTTTTCGGTAGTGGAAAAATGTTTCTTCCGCAGGTAGTTAAGTCTGCAAGGGTTATGAAAAAAGCGGTTGCCCATTTATTGCCATTTATTGAGGAAGATAAAGACAATGTGCCGCAGTCTGCAGGAAAAGTCTTAATGGCTACAGTTAAAGGGGATGTGCATGATATAGGTAAGAATATTGTAAGTGTGGTACTGGCTTGTAATAATTATGAAATCATAGATTTGGGAGTAATGGTACCCCCTGAAAAAATAATTCAAAAAGCCACAGAAGAACAGGTAGATATAATAGGGTTGAGCGGACTAATCACCCCGTCTTTGGATGAAATGGTTCATCTGGCCAAAGAAATGGAACGTCTGGGGTTTAAAATACCTTTGTTAATAGGCGGGGCAACGACCAGTAAAGCGCATACTGCGGTAAAGATCGATCCTCAGTATAGTGCCTCTGTTGTTCATGTAAATGATGCCTCCAGGGCTGTTACAGTCCTGGGTGATCTATTGCAGAAAGATACTTCGGATGATTATAAGGCTTTGGTCAAAACCGACTATTCTTCTTTCAGGGAGAAATTCATAAATCGAGGGAAACAGAAAGAATACCTAAGCCTTAAAGATGCAAGAAAGAATAAGTTTCCTATAGACTGGAGTGTTTCTGATATTAAGAAGCCTGAAAGATTGGGGATAGAGGTAATTGATGATATGGATCTTCAGCTTTTAGAGGAATTTATAGATTGGACACCTTTTTTCCGAAGTTGGGACTTGCATGGAAAATACCCGAATATTTTAAAGGATGAAATCGTGGGGGAGCAGGCTTCCGAGTTATATAAGGATGCACAGGCAATGCTGAAAAAGATATTCGAGCAGAAATTATTGACGGCAAAAGCGGTTTTCGGACTCTTTCAGGCCAATACTATCAATGATGACGATATAGAGGTGGTAACACATCTTGAGAATACAGATACCCTTGTTGAGAAACAGGATAATGAAAAATATATTTTTAGGACCCTGCGTCAGCAATCCAAAAAAAGACAAGGTGTTCCAAATATTGCCCTTGCAGATTTCATTGCTCCAAAGGGAACGGGAATTCAGGATTATATTGGCTGTTTTTGCGTAACAGCTGGTTTTGGTACCAGTGAATTGGCAGCAGCTTATGAAAAAAACCTTGATGATTACAATGCCATAATGATCAAGGCGTTATCCGACAGACTCGCGGAAGCTTTTGCGGAGTATTTACATAAAGAGGTGCGAACTACATATTGGGGATATGCAAATAAGGAACAACTCACCAATGAGAATTTGATAGAAGAAAAGTACAGAGGAATTAGACCGGCACCGGGCTACCCGGCTTGTCCGGATCATACCGAAAAATTGACCATCTGGGAATTACTAGACGTACAAAAGAGGATAGGAGTTAAATTGACGGAAAGCCTGGCCATGTTTCCTGCGGCCAGTGTGAGTGGTTATTATTTTGCACATCCACAAGCAAGGTATTTTGGATTGGGAAAGATAACAGAGGACCAGATTATTGATTATGCCCGAAGGAAAGATACCGAATTGATTAGCGCCAGGAAATGGCTTGCCCCAAATATGGCTGAGGAATAAATGAAAAACCCTGATGGATTTGAATTGGCATAATTGTCTGGCAGTCTCAAAAAATTCGAAGAATAAAAATATTGACAAGTAGTAAGTATAAATGAAAGTTACCGAACATATAGAAAAGGCTATGGGGAATACACTTTTCTCTTTTGAAATCATTCCACCTGTTAAAGGCAGACACATAAAGGAATTATATGATAATATAGATCCTTTAATGGAATTCAAACCACCCTTTATAGATGTTACTACTTCCAGAGAGGAGTATATTTATATAGATAAAAACGGACTTTTAGATAAAAAACTTACGCGCATGAGGCCAGGTACTGTCGGGATTTGTGCTTCAATAAAGCATAAGTATAATGTAGACACTATTCCACATGTGCTTTGTGGAGGGT
Source organism: Eudoraea adriatica DSM 19308 (assembly GCF_000382125.1). GTDB lineage: Bacteria > Bacteroidota > Bacteroidia > Flavobacteriales > Flavobacteriaceae > Eudoraea > Eudoraea adriatica. The sequence goes on along the minus strand of NZ_KB907552.1, from coordinate 101,376 downwards.
TTACCAAAGAAGAAACAGAATATTTACTGGTTGACTGTCATTATCTGGGGATAGATAATATCATGGCCCTGCGTGGAGATGCCATGAAAGAGGAAAAGTATTTTGAACCTTCCAAAGGGGGACACGTATACGCATCAGAACTTGTAGAGCAGATACATAACCTAAATTGCGGGCAGTATTTACATGAAGTCGTGGAAACGGACTATTGTGCAGATTTTTGTATTGGCATAGCCGGTTATCCCGAAAAGCACATGGAGGCACCTTCTTTACAAACAGACTTAAAATGGCTTAAGAAAAAAATTGAACTTGGGGCTCATTACGTGGTAACCCAAATGTTTTTTGACAATAAAAAGTATTTTGATTTTGTAAAAGCGGCCAGGGATATGGGTATTACGGTTCCCATAATTCCCGGAATAAAACCCATTGCGGTCAAAAGGCATTTGCAATTGTTGCCTCAGGTATTCAGAATCGACCTCCCTCAGGATTTGATTGATGCTGTAGAGTCCTGCAAGAACAATAAAGAAGTAAGACAAATCGGGATTGAATGGGCGATACTGCAGTCAAAAGAATTAAAAGCAGCCGGAGTCCCGGTCTTGCATTACTATTCCATGGGCAAATCGGATAATATTAAGGCCATAGCAGAGGCAATATTTTAATTAAGCATTGAATTTTATAATGTGAAATCTGTGATTCGATATAACTTCATTAAAAGATCATTAGATTGAATTTTAATATTTGCAAAAAATTGCTTTCCCCTGCTTAGCTGAATACAACCCTCAAAATTCAGAGTTATTAACTGGTAATATTTCCTATTTTTACACCCAATGGACACCAGATTTTTTTATGTATGCCTACTTAGCTGTCTATCGTGTTTTTCACAAAAAGAGGAAACACCGAAAAGTTTTACCATAGACGCCAATCCTTTTTATGGTTCCATTATGCTTCATAATACCGATATTTCGCATTTAATCAATGCGCATCCTGCCGGAGTTATTCTGGGGTTTAATAAAAAGAATTTTGGATCCAAAGAATGGCATCAGGAATATAACTATCCGGATACCGGAATCTCCTTTGTTTATCAGGACATGAATGATGCTGTCCTGGGGAAGAATTATAGTTTATACGCACATTATAATTTTTATTTCTTTAAGCGAAACATGCAGTTCCGAATTGGTCAGGGCTTAGCCTATAACACCAACCCATATGATAAGAATGAAAATTTCAGAGGTAATGCCTATGGATCGCATATTATGAGTTCTACTTTTATGATGCTCAATTATCATAAGGAACAATTATTTAAGGGTTTGGGCATTAAAGCTGGAATATCTATCATTCATTATTCCAATGCAAATGTAAAAGCCCCGAATACTTCTACCAATACATTTGCTTTTAATGCAGGACTTGTTTACGATTTAAACGGAAATGAAGAAGTTGTCTATTTGAAGAAGTTTGAAAAGAAAAAGATTACACAACCGCTAAAGGCTAATCTGGTTTTCAGATCCGGAATAAATGAAAGTGATGTAATTAACTCGGGCCAGTTTCCGTTTTATATTTTCTCTGCCTATGCAGACAAGCGATTATCCAGGAAAAGTGGAATACAGCTCGGAGCAGAAGTGTTTTTTTCAAATTTTTTGAAAGAATTGATACGTTTTCAATCTATTTCTTTCCCGGAGTTGAATGTGGATCCGGATACAGATTATAAACGTGTAGGAATGTTTCTGGGATATGAACTCTATATTTCTAAATTAAGCGCTATCGCTCAACTGGGTTATTATCTTTACTATCCTTTTGATTTTGAAGGAAGATTGTATAATAGAATTGGCTTAAAATATTATTTTGGTAAAAAGTTATTTGGGGCAGTTACTTTAAAATCACATGGGGCTGCCGCCGAGGCTGTAGAGTTTGGACTTGGAATTCGTTTATAATTGTTCCGGACAATAAATTAGTTAAAGGCATGAAGTATTTGATCATTAATTTTAGGTTAGTATTAAGTTCTGTCGGACTCATTCTTTTGATTAGCTGTAATGGCGATGCTGCACCCGACTGTTTTCAAAATACGGGTACTATTATTAGAGATGTGATCCCGGTAGAGAATTTTACAAAAATAACAGTGAATGAAAATACTAAATTGGTCCTAAAAGAAGGGAGCACAATATCGGTGGAGGTTGAAACCGGGGAATTTTTGCGCAACGAAGTAAATGCGGAAGTCAGGGACGGAAGACTTTTACTGACCGATACCAATAATTGTAACTTTTTCAGACCCTATGGTCTTACTACATTTTATGTTACCGCACCGAATATTACAGAAATCAGAAGTAATACCGGCTTTTCGACCGTCAGTGACGGGGTTTTAACCTACCCCCGGATTACGCTTGTTTCTGAGAGTTTTAATGATCCCGAAAATCTTACAACAGATGGTGAGTTCGACCTTCAGCTGGCATCGCAGGATGTAAATATTGTTGTTAATGGAATTGCCTATTTTAAGTTAAACGGTAGTTCAGAAAATTTCAGCGTGGTAGTTGCAGCGGGAGATTCCAGAGTTGAGGCCGCTTCGTTAATAGTACAAAATATAACGCTTAATCACAGAGGCAGCAATGATGTACTCATTAATCCCCGGGAGTCATTGACGGGTACTATAAGAGGAACCGGCGATGTGCAGAGTTATAATCGTCCGGAGATAGTGGAAGTTGAAGAACTATATAAAGGAAAATTAATTTTTAACGATTAGCTTGTTGAGTTGCCGGTTAATTCTGTGAACAATACTTCCAGATTTTTATTCTTTCTGCTGAGCTGCAGCGTTTTGAGTTTATTGTCATGGGCAAAATCAAAAACAACCGGCCGCATATCTTTAGTAGTGCCAAAAGTAATTTCATATAGGAATCCTCCGGTGTTGACCACCTTGGTAACATTGGGTAGCCTTTCCAGGAATGCCTCTTCCACACGATAATCAAATTCAACTTCTATTATCTGATCATTCTCCTCCCTTAGATCGGCAAGCTTTTTATCTGCCACTAAAGTTCCGTTATTAATAATCAGTACCCTATCGCAAACAGCTTCAACTTCTTTCATTATATGAGTTGATAGCAGGATAGTCTTTTTTTTGCCAATTTGCTTTATAAGCTTTCTTATTTCAATAAGCTGATTAGGATCCAGGCCTGTTGTGGGTTCGTCTAAAATAAGTACTTCGGGGTCATGCAACAGAGCTGCAGCAAGACCTACGCGCTGCTGATATCCTTTCGATAAAGCGCCAATTTTTTTATGGGCTTCAGCGCTTAATCCGGTTTGTACAATTACCTGGTCAATTCTATTTTTGGATATTTTGTAAACCTCGGCATTAAAAGCCAGATATTCCTTTACATACATGTCTTTGTAGAGCGGGTTATGCTCCGGTAGATATCCTATGCATTTTTGTACTTCTTTTGGCTTCGCGAGCACGTTAAACCCATTAACAAAAGCTTCGCCAGTGTCTGCTTTGCTGTAGGTAGTAAGAATCTTCATCATAGTGGACTTCCCTGCACCATTTGGCCCCAAGAAACCCACAATCTCCCCTTTCTTTATCTCAAAAGACACATTATTCAGTGCTTTTTGTGACCCAAAACTCTTAGAGATATTTATGACCTTTAAAGACATGTGGTAAAAATTTAAACAAAAGTAACAATTGAAGGATTAAGCTGGAATTTCGCTCGCATAATTTTAAATGATACAACGAAAAATATAGCGATGCACAGTACTATGCAATTTAAAGGAATGATAAATTCTCAAAAAAAATTTACATTCCAAAAAATATCCGCAAAGAAATAGGGCTTACTATAAATATTCAAAAAAATATATTTATAAACATCGATATTTAAATTTAATATTTACCTTAGCCACAGAATTATAGAAAAATGACTCGCAATTATTTTTGGAACGGAACCTATTTTTATTTCTTTTTTAAAAGAAGTACGGGACTGTTTTAGAATATTGTGAACAATATATCAAATAAGGTCCCGTGAAATACGGGATTTTTTTTTGAGGGTAACTTAACCATATGGGTTTGAAAATAGCGATACAAGGAATTAAAGGGTCTAATCACCATCAGGTAGCTTTGGATTACTTTGGTGATGATATAGATTTAGTGGAATGCCTGACATTTCATGCTTTGGTAGACAAGTTGCTTAATAATTCCGCGGATAAAGGTGTAATGGCCATTGAAAATTCAATAGCCGGATCTATAATTCCCAATTACGCTCTGGTATATCAGAATAATTTGCACATTATAGGTGAATATTATTTGAATATCCATCACAATCTAATGGTTCTGAATGGACAGGAATTGTCAGATATCAGGGAAGTGCGTTCGCATCCCATGGCTTTGTTACAATGCAGGGAGTATTTGAAATCCCAGCCCCATATAAAAATGGTTGAAGATTTTGATACGGCAGAAACAGCAAAACAAATTCAGGAAAACCAATTAAAAGGAATAGCCGCAATTGCTCCTGCTGTAGCTGCAGATCTGTACGATTTAAAAATTATTGAGCCCGAAATTCAAACTATAAAGAATAATTCAACAAGATTTATAATCGTAAAGACAAAGAATAAAGAAATTTCAAAAGAAGAGATTAACAAGGCTTCCATTCGCTTTATTACAGATCATAAGAGAGGGAGTCTTGCCACTGTATTAAATGTTATGAGTGATTGCAACTTGAATTTGACAAAAATTCAATCGTTGCCAATTATTGAAACACCTTGGAAATATGCATTTTTTGTGGACATAACTTTTGAGGAGTATAATCATTTTGCCAAAGCGAAATCATTATTGAATATAATGTCCGAAGATTTTAAGGTTTTGGGGGAATATAAAAATGGCCGAATATGATACAAACTGCTGATCGCTTAAGATCTATAGAGGAGTATTATTTCTCGAAAAAATTGCGGGAAGTCAGAGCCATGGCTGCTGCCGGAAAACCAATAATTAATATTGGCATAGGCAGCCCCGATCTCCCGCCATCTGAAGCCGTAATTAATTCCTTCCGGGAATCGGTAGGACATGCCGGAGCGCATCAATACCAAAGTTATCAGGGACTCCCTGAGCTAAGGGAAACAATAGCTAAGTTTTATAAAGAAAAATTTGATGTGGATGTAGATCCCTCGAATGAGGTATTACCACTTATGGGTTCCAAAGAAGGTATTATGCATATTAGTATGGCTTTTTTGAACGAAGGAGATGAGGTATTAATTCCAAATCCCGGCTATCCCACCTATACATCAGTCACAAAACTGGTAGGAGCTGTGCCAAAGCAATATGATTTGGCAGCTGATAATGGTTGGTTTCCAGATTTAGAAAGCCTGAGGCAGCAAGATTTGTCCGGTGTAAAACTAATGTGGGTTAGTTACCCGCATATGCCCACAGGGGCTAAGGCCAGTTCTTCTCAATTTCAGGCATTGGTGGCTTTTGCAAAAGAGCAAAATATCTTATTAATAAATGACAACCCTTACAGCTTTGTTTTAAGTAATAATCCGTTAAGTATTTTAAGCGTAAAAGGAGCCAAGGATATAGCTATAGAACTTAATTCTCTCAGTAAAACCTTCAATATGGCAGGGTGGAGAGTTGGAATGGTTTTGGGAAGTGAGGAGAATTTAACTGCAATTTTAAAAGTAAAAAGCAATATGGATTCCGGAATGTTCTATGGAATTCAGAAAGGGGCAATCGAAGCACTAAAAAGTGGGAAGGACTGGTTTGATCAATTAGATAGTACATATAAAGCCAGGAGAAAGTTAATGTTTCAGTTGGCAGATAAATTGCAATGTACCTATGATTCTAATACCGTTGGTATGTTCGTTTGGGCTAAATTGCCAAAAGGATCACTGCACTCAGAAGATTTTATTGATAGAATATTACAGGATAAAAATATTTTCGTTGCACCAGGGACTATTTTTGGGAGCAATGGGGAGGGATACATCAGATTTTCACTTTGCGTAACAGAAGCAAAGATAAAGGAAGCGATAGACAGATTTTAAGTTGGAAAGATGAACGCAATAATAGTAGGTACAGGATTAATCGGGGGCTCAATGGCAAAGGACCTGAGATGCAAGTATCCGGAAGCATCGATCTTTGGGATGGATGCAAGTGAAGCTCATCTTGAAGAGGCTATTAGCCTTGGTATTATTGACGGTATTGCCGGCTCCAAGGAATTTTCAGAAGCTGATATTGTTATAGTTAGTATCCCGGTCGATGCCATTGTAAAGGAACTTCCAAAATTGTTAGACCGCATTGGTGATGATTCATTGGTGATAGATGCCGGGTCAACAAAGTCAGAAATTTGCAGTATAATTGCAGATCATCCCAAAAGAAGAAATTTTCTGGCTTGTCATCCTATTGCCGGAACCGAATTTTCCGGTCCTTCTGCTGCTGTCACGGAATTGTTTGCAGGTAAAACAAATATAATCTGTGAAGTAGAGAAAACAGCATTTAAGCTCCAGGAAAGGGCATTGAGTATTTTTAGTAGACTGGGCATGAGAATAAGATATATGAATCCCGAAGCGCATGACCGGCATATTGCCTACGTTTCCCACCTGTCACATATAAGTTCTTTTATGCTAGGTAAAACGGTAATTGAAAAAGAAAAAAATGAGCGCGACATTTTTGATATGGCAGGAAGTGGTTTTGAAAGTACAGTGAGATTAGCAAAAAGCTCACCGGCTATGTGGACCCCTATTTTCCAGCAAAATAAAGAAAATGTGGTGGAAACTTTGGATGAATATATTCAAAATCTGGAAGCTTTTAAACAAAAGCTAATCGCCAATAATTTTGAAGGCATATATAATGAAATGGACAATACCAACAAGATAAAATTAATATTAAAAGGAATACCACAAAATAAAGACAGATAATAATGGAGAATTCAAAAAAGTTAAGATCATGGCTAGATGATATGAAATTATCACATCCTTTGGTAATTGCAGGGCCATGCAGCGCAGAAACTGAAGGTCAGGTGTTAGGTATAGCTCATGAGCTTAAAGATACAGATGTAAACTACTATCGGGCCGGCATTTGGAAACCGAGGACCAGACCGGGTAACTTCGAAGGAGTCGGAGCAATAGGCCTTAATTGGTTAAAAAAGGTAAAAGAAGAAACTGGCCTTAAGACGGCCACCGAAGTCGCAAACAAAAATCATGTAGATCTGGCATTGGAACACGACGTGGATTTGCTTTGGATAGGTGCCCGATCTACCGTAAGCCCTTTTATCGTTCAGGAAATTGCCGATGCTTTGGAAGGAACGGACAAAATTATCCTTATTAAAAACCCCGTAAACCCTGATCTTTCTTTATGGCTGGGGGCAGTTGAACGATTGTCAAAGGCTAATATTACAAAGCTGGGTGTTATACATCGTGGGTTTTCGACCTATGAGAAAACCAAATATCGGAATATACCGGAATGGCAAATGGCAATTGAATTGCAAACTAAATTTCCAGACCTGCCTTTGATTAATGATCCCTCACATATTAGTGGGAACAGGGAAATGATCTTCGATATATCACAAACTGCCCTGGATCTGAATTTTGATGGATTAATGATTGAAACACATCATGATCCGGATAACGCCTGGAGCGATGCCGCGCAACAGGTAACTCCGAAAAGATTAGTGCAAATTATGGAAGACTTAAAGATTAGAAAGGAAACGGATGAGGAGGCTGAATACAGCCAAAAAATTAGCAATCTCCGTACCCAAATTGATATTATTGACAATCAGCTTATAGACACCCTTGGTAAAAGAATGAAAGTTTCTGATGGGATTGGTGAATTAAAAAGACAGCGCAATGTAGCCGTCCTTCAGACCAACCGTTGGAACGAAATATTGGGTAAAATGATCCTGGAAGGCGAATCTAAAGGATTGAGTGAAGAATTTGTGTTGCGAATGTTTAAAGCTATTCACCAGGAGTCAATAAATCATCAGGAGAAAATTATTAATGCAGAAGCCTTAAAGAAATAAATGTTTTTTCTAGGGGAAATCTTAAAATATAACTGCCTGAAAGTGTAACAAAATGGTAACACCATAATCTTTAAAAAAACGTGTAACACAAATAAATATGAAAACACTGATAACACTTTGCATAATGCTGGTTACTCTTAATTCCTTTTCTCAAAGCATGCTTGAGAAAGAGGTAGGCGACTTTCAGGAGATAAAAGTTTATGACTTAATAGAAGTAAACCTTATTAAGTCTGATATGAATCGGATAGTCATTAAGGGCCATAACGTTTACGATATCAAATTCGTAAATAAAAATGGAGTTTTAAAATTACGCATGGAACTGGATGAAAAGTTTCAGGGTGAAGACACATTTGTTGAAGTTTATTATACAGATCTTCGGATTATTGATGGAAATGAAGGAGCTAAAATTGTTTGTAATGAACTTGTAGAAAAGGAAAATATAGAGATAAGGGCCCAGGAAGGAGCACATATCAAAATTGGAATGGATGTAAAAGATGTGGAGATGAAAGCGGTCACAGGAGGTATAATTGAGGCATCCGGATTGGCAAAAAATCAAATAATTGTTTTGAATACCGGCGGAGTTTTTGAAGGCAGGGAATTGTTGACAGAAGTAGCAAGTGTGAAAATATCGGCTGGAGGAGAAGCAGAGCTATACGCTTCAGATAAGTTGGAAATCAACGTTAAAGCAGGAGGTGATGTCTATGTTTATGGGAACCCAAAAGAAGTAAATAAAACAACTTTAGCAGGTGGAAGAATAGTTTTTAAGAACTAATTTCTTAGGTAATTTAAAAACCCGGCAAACGCCGGGTTTTTTTGTTGTTATTGATTAGTTTCAAACTATTTCCCGCCAATATTATAAAATTAAGGAGTTTAACTTCCTCATAATTTTTAACACGAATCTCACCATGGTCTGATCTTTTTCTTGTATTGACTTCATCCGTTTGGGTGGAGATATATCTTTAAAGGCTTTTTCTTCCATGGTATATACAATCCGCAAGCTTGCTACACCATTAGGTATAATAGATTCAACACCGGATGTTACTTTAAATTGTTATGCATTTACTTCTACAGTTGCAGTTAGAATTAGGAAAGCAATAAAAATTACTTTTTTTCATACTTTGTCGTTTTGATTGCTTTTTTTAGGACTTTCCTGACCAAATATACCGTTCCAAATTAAAGTATTATCGTTTCTTTGTATTGAAATACAAACAATTATGCTTGGAATTGTTTACAAGTCTACCGGCAGTTGGTATACCGTAAAAACGGAAGAGGGAGATAGTTATGAATGCCGTATAAAGGGAAAGTTCCGTATTAAAGGAATTAAAAGCACCAATCCAATTGCCGTTGGCGATGTTGTGGTATTTGAAGTGGAGAAGATTGGTGACGAGATTAACGGGGTTATTTCCCAAATCGAAGACAGGAAGAATTATATAATCAGAAAATCAGTTAAACTCTCCAAGCAAACGCATATCATAGCGGCTAATATTGATCAGGTTTTTCTATTGGTTACGCTAAAGAATCCAAAAACCTATTCTATTTTTATTGATCGTTTTCTGGTAACTTCTGAAGCCTATGATATAAAAACGGTACTTCTTTTCAATAAAATAGATATGTACGATGATAAAGAGCTGGCCGAAGTAAGGTATTTGGCCGCTTTATACAGTAAAATAGGCTATACATGTATTGAGATTTCAGCAAAAACAGGAAAGAATGTGGAAAAGGTAAGGGACTTAATGAAAGATCATACGAGTATGTTTGCAGGGCATTCTGGTGTGGGTAAATCCACGCTTATTAATTTCATAGCACCCGAGTTAAATTTAAAGACTACGGAAATTTCTGACCAACACCTGCAGGGTCAACATACTACCACTTTTGCTGAGATGTATGACTTAAATTTCGGAGCAAGAATTATTGATACTCCGGGGATTAAGGGCTTTGGAATAGTTGATATGGACAAGGATGAAATCGGAGATTATTTTCCGGAAATTTTTAAATTGAAGGGTGATTGTAAATTTAACAACTGCCTCCATTTAGATGAGCCTAAATGTGCGGTAAAAGCTGCATTGGAAAATGATGAAATTTCCTTGAGTCGCTATCGGAGTTATGTGCAGATTGTAACAGGGGTTGAAGACACTTATAGAATGGATAATTACGAAGAATTATGAGGGCAGTAATTCAAAGAGTATCATCTGCGAGCGTTGTCGTAAATGACAAAACCATCTCCAAAATTGGATTTGGTGTAATGGTACTTTTAGGTATTGAGGATTCTGATTCCATGGATGATATTGAATGGCTCTCAAAGAAAATAGTTAACCTTAGAATTTTTAATGACCCAAATGGGGTTATGAATCTATCTTTAGCGGAAACCAGCGGAGATGCAATTGTGGTAAGTCAGTTTACATTGCATGCCGCAACTAAAAAAGGAAACAGGCCCTCCTATATTAGAGCGGCAAAACAAGATATCGCCATTCCACTTTATGAAACTTTTGTTCGTCAGATGGAAATCGATTTGGGTAAAAAGATAGGCACCGGTATTTTTGGCGCCGATATGAAAGTAGCCATGGTAAATGATGGTCCGGTTACGATAATTATTGATACAAAAAATAAAGACTTATGAAAATTGAAGATGCACAATTAGCAGTTGACAATTGGATAAAAGATCATGGCGTCCGCTATTTTAATGAATTAACAAATATGGCCCAGCTCACAGAAGAAGTAGGGGAAGTGGCTCGTATTATTGCCCGTAGGTACGGGGAACAAAGTGAAAAGGAATCTGATAAGGAAAAGGATCTTGGAGAGGAATTGGCCGATGTTCTTTTCGTTGTTCTATGTCTGGCAAACCAGACGGGTATTGATCTTCAGAAAGCCTTTGACCGAAAACTCGATATTAAGGCTAAACGAGACCATGACAGGCATCAGAACAACAAAAAACTGAAATAATAGTATCTTTGCATTCGGTTTTAAAACAGCACTAATTTGAAATTACGTCTCTTAGGTCCATCTGATAAACTCCTGAACGCACATATTAAGATTACAGGTTCCAAGAGTGAATCCAACAGGCTATTATTGTTAAAGGCACTCTACCCTGGAATTACAATTAAAAACCTGTCTAATTCTGACGATGCTGCTGTAATGAAGCGGGGAATTAGTCTACAAGAAGGAAAGGTTGATATTCACCACGCAGGCACAGCAATGCGTTTTTTAACTGCATTTTTTGCTTCCCGGGAAGGAGCAAATGTTATTCTTACCGGTTCAAGCCGAATGCAGGAACGACCTATTAAAATACTGGTGAATGCATTGAAAAATCTAGGCGCGGAAATTGATTATTTGGAAAATGAAGGCTTTCCGCCATTGAGAATAAGGGGACAAAATCTCACTGAATCTAAAGTAAGCCTTCCCGCCGATGTCAGTAGTCAATATATCTCTGCTCTATTGTTAGTTGCCCCGGGTTTAGAAAAGGGACTTGAATTAGAACTATTGGGGAAAATTACCTCGATTCCTTATATTAAAATGACGCTGGGCCTCCTAAAGCAAATAGGAGTAAATAGTTCTTTTGAGGGTAATGTAGTAAGGGTGCTTCCAAAAAAATCTATAGGTGAATTAACCTTAACTGTTGAATCTGATTGGAGTTCTGCTTCCTATTTTTACAGTATTGCGGCTTTAAGTGAAATAGGTACTAAAATTAGTTTGTCTTCCTATAGGCGGGATAGCTTGCAAGGCGATAGCATCCTGATAGAAATTTATAAACTTTTTGGCGTTGATACTGAATTTAAGGAAGATAGCATTGTTCTGTTTAAGGCTGGTCCCCAAGAGCAGGATGCTATTGAATGCGACCTTGCCAATGCTCCTGATCTGGCACAGACCATCGCAGTAACATGTTTTGGATTAGGAATTGGATGCCTCTTAACTGGATTACACACCTTAAAAATAAAGGAAACGGATAGACTGGTTGCATTAAAAAATGAGCTTTCCAAACTGGGGGCTAAGATTGTCGTTACTAATAACACATTAACTTTGGAATCTTCCAATACTATAACTTCCGGCGCTGCAATTGATACTTACAATGATCATAGAATGGCTATGGCATTCGCACCAATGGCTTTAAAAATAGCAATAGTAATAAACGATGCGGAGGTAGTTACCAAATCATATCCGGATTTTTGGGAAGATCTGGAGCAACTTGGATTTAAGATTAAAGCTCTCTAAGGCTATTTAATAGCGTTTTTACTTGACAAGCCCTACTTCAGGATTGTATATTTGCAGCCGCTAAAAAGGCGAATTAAAATTCACATATGAAATTATCACACTTTAGTTTTGAATTGCCAAAAGAACTGATGGCCGAATATCCGGCAGAACACAGGGACGAATCCAAATTAATGGTAGTTCATAAAGATACTGGTAAAATTGAACATAAAATGTTCAAGGATCTTATTGATTATTTTGATGAAGGTGATGTAATGGTTCTTAACAATACCAAAGTATTCCCGGCAAGATTATATGGTAATAAAGAAAAAACCGGAGCAAGGATAGAAGTATTTTTACTTCGTGAGCTAAATGAAGAACAAAGGTTATGGGATGTTCTGGTAGATCCTGCCAGAAAGATCAGAATAGGTAATAAACTTTACTTTGGAGACGATGAAAATTTGGTAGCTGAAGTCATTGACAATACCACTTCACGAGGAAGGACACTACGATTTCTTTATGACGGATCTTATACCGACTTTAGAAGAAAATTAAGAGAATTAGGTGAGACGCCTCTGCCAAAATATATTAAAAGAGAAGTTGAGCCAGAAGATGAGTCTCGCTACCAAACCATATATGCAAAACACGAAGGAGCTGTTGCAGCACCTACGGCCGGACTGCATTTTTCCAAACATTTACTAAAACGTCTGGAAATAAAGGGAGTTCAGTTTGCCGAACTTACACTTCATGTAGGTCTGGGCACTTTTAACCCTGTAGAAGTGGAAGATCTTTCCAAGCATAAAATGGATAGTGAAGAATTGGTGATTGATGAGAAAGCTACAGAGATTGTTAATTCAGCTAAACTTAAGAAGAAAAGAATTTGTGCTGTTGGAACAACCGCAATGAGAGGTCTGGAAAGTGCTGTTTCCTCTGAACATACTCTGAATACGTATGATGGCTGGACAAATAAATTTGTATTCCCGCCTTATGATTTTAGTATAGCCAATGCTATGGTAACCAATTTTCATCTGCCAAAGTCTACCCTCTTAATGATGGTTTCGGCATTTATGGGTCATGACCTAATGAAAAGGGCATACAAAGAAGCAATACTTGAAGGGTATAAATTTTACTCATACGGTGACGCTATGCTCATCATATAAATAATGTATTATTTAAATAAAGAATCCTGCCATTACCTGTTTTATAATAGGACTGGCAGGATTTTTTTTAATTAAAAAATGGTTTCAAAGAAAAAAGATATCAGAGCCCTTACCAAAGAGCAACTTCGGGAGTTTTTTAAAAGTCGTGGCGAGGAGGCTTTCCGGGGGTCCCAGGTTTATGAATGGCTGTGGCAGAAATCCGCGCATTCATTTGATGATATGACCAATATCTCCAAGGAAACACGTAAAAAACTGGAAGAACAATTTGTGATCAATCATATAAAAGTTGATCAATTACAGAAAAGTTCTGATGGCACAATAAAGAATGCCGTTCGTTTACATGATGGATTGGTTGTAGAGTCAGTTCTTATCCCGTCAAAAGAAAGAACCACCGCATGTGTCTCCAGCCAGGTAGGCTGCAGTTTGGATTGCAAATTTTGTGCTACGGCAAGATTAAAAAGAATGCGCAATCTTAATCCGGATGAGATTTATGATCAGGTGGTGGCAATCAATAATGAAAGTGAACTCTATTTTAACAGGCCTTTGAGTAATATTGTTTTTATGGGTATGGGTGAGCCACTAATGAATTACAATAATGTTTTAAAGGCAATAGAAAAGATAACTTCTCCCGAAGGACTTGGGATGTCTCCAAAAAGAATTACTGTTTCTACTTCGGGCGTTCCAAAGATGATAAGGAAGCTTGCGGATGACGAAGTTAAATTTAAACTTGCTGTTTCTCTTCATTCTGCCATCGAGGAAGTACGCACATCTATTATGCCTTTCAATGCTACCTTTAATTTAAAAGAGTTGAGAGATTCTTTGATATACTGGTATTCAAAAACAAAAAGCAGGATTACCTACGAGTACGTTGTATGGGAAGGTATTAATGATAGGGATAAGGACATTAAAGCACTCTTGGCGTTTTGTAGATTTGCACCTTCAAAGGTAAATCTGATAGAGTATAATCCGATAGATGATTCCAGCTTTAAACAGGCATCTAATGAAGCCATAGATAAATATGTAGAGGCACTTGAAAAAAATCGAATAATAGTTACAGTTCGAAGGTCAAGAGGCAAAGATATCGATGCAGCTTGCGGACAATTAGCCAACAAATCTTTATAGTTAAAATCACAATTTCTTTTAATTCTAAAGAGTTTGTCGTGTAGGAAAAACTTAATTGAATAAAGGATCAGAATGAATTTCTTATTTCTTTATACTCACTTCATTCCCCTACTTATTTTCCCTAAATTTATCGTTCATCATTGGTAAAATGAATTCTTTTGAAAATTGTCGCGCAAATAACAGAACCGATCAATGAAGAAATGGAACTTTTCGAAAAAAAGTTCCGTGACTCCATGTCCACTAAAGTGGCTCTTCTTAACAGGATCACGTATTATATAGTAAACCGGAAGGGAAAACAAATGAGACCAATGTTTGTTTTTCTGACCGCTAAACTGGTTAATAACGGGCAAGTTAATGAAAGGACTTATCGTGGAGCATCTGTGATAGAATTAATACATACGGCTTCTCTGGTGCATGATGATGTGGTTGATGATAGTTACAAGCGCAGGGGATTTTTCTCCATAAATGCACTGTGGAAAAATAAAATCGCAGTCCTGGTTGGAGATTATTTGCTTTCCAAAGGCATGTTACTGTCTGTAGAGTATGAAGATTTTGATTTACTTAAAATTATTTCGGTAGCGATAAGGGAAATTAGTGAAGGAGAATTACTTCAAATAGATAAAGCCAGAAGATTAGATATTACTGAAGAAGTATATTATGAAATAATCAGACAGAAAACAGCAACCCTGATAGCAGCATGTTGCAGTCTTGGGGCGTGTTCTGTGAAGCCGGATAGCCAGGATGTTGAAACTTTCCGCAAGTTTGGAGAGTTTTGCGGGATGGCATTTCAGATAAAAGATGACCTTTTCGATTATGGTGCGGAAAAAATTGGTAAACCTACAGGAATTGATATTAAGGAGCAAAAAATGACCCTGCCTTTAATATATGTACTTAACAACAGTTCCCCCAAAGAGAAAAAGTGGCTTATTAATTCTGTAAAAAATTACAATAAGGACAAGTCCCGTGTCAAAGAAGTAATTGCCCTGGTAAAGGCAAAGGGTGGCCTTTCTTATGCAGAAACCAAAATGAATGAATTTAAGGATAAAGCTCTGAAACTTTTAAGTACCTACCCGGATTCTGAATATAAAGATGCTCTTAGACTTATGGTAAATTATGTGGTGGAAAGAAAAATATAATTTCTAATCACCGCATTTACAAATTGTTATGAATTAATTCTCCATAATTTCGGGTTTCGGGCAACGTTTTTTATTCCCAAATCGTCTATATCTATAGAAGACTAAAATGAAACGCTTGAAAATTATTTCTTTTTACAATAATGAAAAAGTGCTGATAAGGAAAGCAATTTCAGGCCATCCGAATGCACAAAGAGCTATATATGAGAAGTTTTCACCTAAGATGCTTGGAGTGTGCAGGCGCTATATCAGGGATCTTCAATATGCAGAAGATGTGATGATCAATGGATTTGTAAAAGTCTTTAAAAATCTAAATTCATTTAAACATGAAGGAAGTTTTGAAGGTTGGATCAGACAAATTATGGTTAGAGAAGCCATCACCTATCTTAGAAAAAAACAATTTGTAGTCTTCGATGATGAGGTTTATGAGTACAACTCGCCAAACCAGATTACCATTTCTTCTCCTATGGATATTGAATATATTCAGAAGCTCATAGACGAATTGCCCGAGGGTTATAAAATGGTATTTGTGCTTTATGTGGTAGAGGGATATAAGCACTCAGAAATTGCAGAAATGCTTGACATTACGGAAGGGACATCAAAATCCCAACTGTTTAAAGCCAGGAGATTATTGCAGGATAAGTTAAAAGAACAAAGTATACTCGGCTATGGAACCCACTAAATTTGAAGATCATATTAAGAAGACCTTAAAGGAAACTGAAATTAAACCTTCAGAAGCTGCCTGGCATAAAATTAAAGGACAGATTGGTCAGGATACCAAACCAAAGAATAACGGATATTTCAGGTTTGCGATTGCGGCTGGTTTTATAGGAGTATTGCTGCTATCCGTACTTTACTATACAGCTGATGATGCAGATTTAAATCAGGAGATGCAAATTGTTCCTCAACCTTCAACCTCTGTTGCTGATATTGAAAAAGAACAACTTACTAAAGTGCCTCTTGCCGAAGAAGAAAGCTCAATGATAGAAGTTAAAGATTCCTTTAAAGCAGATGATGCAGAATCATCTGAAGTTGCTAAAAAAGAACCCAAAAAGAAAATGGTAATAGTTGAAGAAACTCTATTGGTAAATGCCGGTGGTAACCGAAATGAGGTACCAGAAGATCCGAATGCATTAGTTGATATAAAAACAGAAGAGGTAATAACTATTGTTTCTGTCCATGAAGAGAACAACGAAGAACTTACAGATAAAGAAGTAGATTTCCTTTTAGAAATGGCGGAGGAAGATATTTTAACAGAAAAACGCAATAATTCTGATAATTCTGTTAATCCGGAAGCGCTGCTTGCACAGGTGGAAGATGAATTAGATCAGTCATTCCGGGATAAGATTCTCCAGAAACTTAAGTCAGGATACAACAAAGTCAGAACAGCAGTTGCGGATCGTAATAATTAATCTTATAAACCAGCGATTCTAAAATATCTTTATCGGATTTTCAGGAATCTGTATGGAGTTTATTCATCAATCATTAAAAATAAATCAAAATGAAAACAATCAGTACCTATTTAGTATTTGTTTTAATTGCTATTATAACCAATTCCGTGGTGGCACAGGACAATTACAAAGACAAGATACAAGATCTGAAAGAACAGAAAGAAAAAATCACACAAGAGGAAAAAGAAGCATTAAAAGATGAAGTAGAAGTCATTGATAAACGATTGGAGAGAGGAAGCATTAATGCCGAAGAGGCAACTGAACTAAAGGAAGATGCGGCCAGGAGGCGCGCATTGAATATTGAGAACAGACTTGCTATAATTGATAATAAGATTGCCCTGTTAGAACGAAATAAGGACGATGATTTAGGAGAAGATGACAGTACCATTGACAGGGAGGAGGAGACTGGGGTGTCCATAAAAATAGATGACGATGTTTGGATAAAAATAGATGATGAAGAATGGGATATTTTTACGGATAAGGCAAAATATGATCGCAGAACCTATTCAGACCTGGTTTTTGCTTTTGGATTGAATAATGCTATTATTAAGGGCCAGTCTCTTAATGATACGCCCTATAAGGTTTGGGGTAGCAGATTTTTTGAAATAGGCTGGACCTGGCGAACAAGAGTTTTTAATAATACTAATTTTATGCGGTTCCATTATGGATTTTCCTTTCAATTTAATGGCTTAAAATCACAGGATAACCTGTACTATGTAGTGGATGACGAAGGAAAAACTGTACAGGCTCCATTTGAATACCCTTTAAGTAAGTCGAAGTTAAGAATGGATAATCTGGTATTTCCAATTCATTTTGAATTCGGACCCTTTAAAACTACCAGATCTGAGAATAGGATTAGGTATTCATTAAAAGATCAATTTAGAATAGGGGTAGGGGCATATGGAGGTCTTAATATGGGAACCCGGCAAAAGCTAAAATACGATCAGGACGGATCTAACAGAAAGACAAAAATAAAGGGGGGGTTAAACAGTAGTCCTTTTATATATGGCCTTAGTGGTTATATGGGAGTCAATTGCTTCTCCGTCTATGTTAAATACGATCTTAATCCTATTTTTAAGAGTCCTTCTGACGAACAACGCAATATATCTTTTGGTCTTCGCTTCGCTATTTGAAGGATTTAAAAACTAGA
Source organism: Eudoraea adriatica DSM 19308 (assembly GCF_000382125.1). GTDB lineage: Bacteria > Bacteroidota > Bacteroidia > Flavobacteriales > Flavobacteriaceae > Eudoraea > Eudoraea adriatica. The sequence continues at coordinate 83,205 of NZ_KB907552.1, read as the reverse complement.
AATCCCATTTTTTTTTGGGTTAGTTCAGGTTAAATTTTATGTTTGAAAGCTGTTATTTGGCATTGCTTTGTAATTTATCGCTAAAAAGCAGCTTTCATTTCTTTTGTAAATTCCTCTTTGTAATACACTTTTTTGCAATGACTGCAATGTACTGCCTGAGTTGTTGTTACACGAAAAATCGGAATCCAGAATAAATGAAAAAAATTAGGGGTACTTTCGCCGGTAAGTGTATCATTCTGATTACAATGAGGACACTTTAGCTGTTTCAAGTCTATGCTTATTGTTTTTCCGGGCCTGATTCCAAAGAATAATATCATCATAAAATTTGTTATTTTTCCAAAGAAAATTAATCATTTCCAAACGGTTTGAATTCTAAAAATACTGTAATTTAAAGTATTCAATTTTCTTATTTTTACAAGGTAAATATTTAACACATTGATTTCAAAATTCACAATAGATCAAGTTTATGAAACCGCGCGCCTGGAGGAGGTAATTGGGGATTTTGTGCAACTAAAGAAATCTGGCTCTAATTTTAAGGGTTTGAGTCCTTTTACTGATGAACGAACCCCAAGTTTTATGGTATCGCCTGTAAAACAAATATGGAAGGACTTTAGCAGTGGCAAAGGGGGCAATGTTGTGGCATTCCTTATGGAGCATGAACATTTTACCTACCCCGAAGCTATTAAATACCTGGCCAGGAAATACAATATAGAAATTGAAGAAACGGAGCGTACAGATGAACAAAAAGCCCAGGCGGACGAACGTGAAAGCATGTACCTGGTATCTGAATATGCAAAGGAGTATTTTAAAAATACCCTTTGGGAGAAGGAAATGGGTAAGGCTATTGGCCTTACTTATTTCAGGGAAAGGGGGTTTACAGATGAGATCATCAAAAAATTTGGGCTGGGCTATAGCCTGGACCAATGGGATGCATTTACCAATTCTGCTCTTGAAGAAGGGTATCAACTGGAATTTTTGCAGAAGACAGGACTTACAATTGTTAAGGAAGACAATAACAACCCCGGAGTCTCTAAAAAATTTGACAGATTTAAGGGTAGAGTGATGTTTCCTATCCATTCTATGAGTGGCCGTGTTTTGGGTTTTGGAGGCAGGATACTTTCCAATGAAAAAAAAGCTGCTAAATATTTAAATTCCCCCGAAAGCGAAATATATCATAAAAGCAAAGTGCTATATGGTATCTATTATGCAAAGCAGGCGATTGCCAGGGAAGATAATTGTTATTTGGTAGAAGGCTATACAGATGTAATCCAACTTTATCAAAGAGGAATACATAATGTGGTTTCTTCCAGTGGTACGGCCCTTACATCAGAGCAAATCCGATTAATAAATAGGTTAACTAAAAACATTACAGTTTTATTCGACGGCGATGCAGCAGGATTGAGAGCGTCATTGAGAGGGATTGATCTTATTCTCGAGCAGGGAATGAATGTAAAAGTGTGCACCTTTCCCGAAGGAGAAGACCCCGATAGTTTTGCCAGGAAAAATGAACTGGAGGAGATTACGCTTTACCTTAAAGAGAATGCCAAGGATTTTATACAGTTTAAAACATCATTACTGGCTGAGGATGCTGCGAATGACCCAATAAAAAAGGCCGATACTATACGTGAAATCGTAAACAGCATCTCTAAAATTCCCGATAGGATAAAACGTGAAATCTATATTCAGGAATGTGCTCATATAATGAATATCTCAGAAGATGTTTTGTTTAATACCCTTGCACAGATTGGAAGGAAAGAACAAACAGATGCGGCTACAATTGCCAGACAGCAACAAAAAGCATTTGAGGTGGTTAAGCATAGCCAGAGAGAGGAGAAACTGGATGTGCAATATGAGTTGGAAAAGAAGATAATAGAAATGCTTCTGCTATACGGGAATGAACTTCAGGAATTTGAAGACCTGATTTTAAAAGAAAATGAGTCAGGGGATCTTGTGCTGGAGCCGGAAAATATGGAAGCAAAGGTATATGAAAAGGTGTATTTGGACCTTCAGGAAGATGAGATAGAACTTACCCATGACAAATTCAGAAACATCTATTACAAATTAATAGAAGGCTTGAATGAAAAAGAAGATTTTTCCATATCTGCCTTTATGACTGAGCTAGATCAGGAAATGGTATCTCAAATCTCGTCCATACTAATGGAGGAAGAAAAATATGAGCTGCATCACTGGGAGAGAAAGGACATCTACCCAAAAGACAAAGAAAAAAGTATTTCTCAGTTAGTAAGTGAAACAATTTTAACTTTAAGATGCTTTCTGATTAAAAAACGGATCACCTCCCTGCAGGAGAATACGGAGGATAGTAATGATGATCACCAGGAGACTTTGGAAGAGATAATGAATTACCTTCAATTAAATAAACTCTTAAACAAGAAGTTGAATAGGGTTCTTTCCTGAAATCTGCAGGCAACTTATTTCAATTTACACCTAAGGAGTATAAAAAACCCCGACACATTGGTCAGGGTTAGTACTATTTCTTGATCTGAGCTTAATACAATTCCAGCGCCTTCGCTTGTTGAAGCAAATCTACAAGATTATCAACATTTAATTTCTTCATTAAACGTGCTTTATAGGTACTAACGGTTTTTTCATTTAAATTTAAACCTAAGGCAACTTCTTTATTTCGCTTTCCACTGGCCAGAAGCTTTAGAACCTCGACTTCTCTGGTAGACAATTTTCTAAAAAACCTACGCGGTTTTTGAGTGCCTTCATCGAACGCCAGCCTTTGTGCTAATTCATTAGTAATAAACATATTGCCTTCACTTACTTTTCTAACGGCAGTAATTATGTAATCCAGGTCCGCAGTTTTTGAAAGATAGCCGAACGCCCCTGCCCTAATAGTGCTAAGTGCATATACGTCTTCAGACTGACCACTATAAATTAATACCCTTAACTCCGGATATTCTTGTTTAAGTTTTCTCAAAGTTGCTATTCCATTTATTTCCGGAATGTCCATTTCCAGTATAATTACTTCCGGATCTAAGGTCTCTAATTTTGTAAAAAGTTCAGTAGTAGTGGCAACATCACCAATAACTTCAAAACCGGATGCAGAATTTAAAACATTCTTTATTCCCATTCTGACTATTGGATGACTATCTGCAATTAAAACTTTTATCATTTTGATTGGTTTTTGTAGATTTTAAAACTATTGCATGTCTAAAAATACTGACATGCAATGTAAGGTTAAATAATCTAATTACTTAAACAAAAGTGTACTTTTTTTATCAATAATTGGGAAAAATGCAGTTAATATTCGTCTTAATTAACTGATTCTTAGTCAAGATGTTATTTTAGGTTGTCAGGAATTTCACAAACAGGTATGGGAAGCATCTTATGTTGATTCATGGTGTTGTATCTTTTAAAGATAAGAAAGACTTCTTTTTCTCTTCCACTGAAATCATCGGCTTGCTTTCCTTTATTATTCATTTCCATAGCCCATTCCAACTCAGGATAAGAGGCCCCAATCTGATCCTCATCTGTTCTTGAGTCTCCCCACAAACCATCTGTAGGAGGAGCAATAATAATTTCTTCATTAATACCCAAATATTCAGCTACTTCATAGACCTCAGTTTTAAGCAAATCGGCAATAGGACTGAGGTCAACCCCACCATCACCATATTTGGTGTAGAAACCAATTCCAAAATCCTCTACCTTATTACCTGTCCCTGCAACCAGATAATTCTTCAATGCGGCAAAATAATAGAGTGTTGTCATTCGCAGTCTTGCACGGGTATTAGCCAAAGACATAAATCTGTCTTCTTCATTATCAACTGCCGGCAGTGCCGCAACCAGGTTATCAAATACCGGAGTGAGATTTACAGGTTGTCTGGATACATTATCAAAATTCTGCTGTAACCAGGCAATATGGTTAGATGCTCGTGTCACCTGATTTGCCCCTTGATGAATTGGCATTTCGATGCATAATAAGTCAAAACCGGTTTTTGCGCATAAGGTTGAAGTAACAGCAGAGTCTATTCCACCCGATACACCTATAACGAAACCATTGATTTTTGCCTGGGTGGCATATGTTCTTAACCAGTTTACAATATGATCTATTACCTTTTCTGTTTGCATAGGGTACATTATTATGTGGAAATATTAACTTTGTTGCGATAAAAATAAAGCCTGCAGGCTTAATAATAAAACTGAAGTGCCATTACTTTATATGAAAACAAGATTTTTTGTTGTTTTATTTATTCTTTTCGGGTTCTATTCCTGTAAAAATGAGACAGGAGTATCTGAAGATGTTTCAAAGATCCGGATAAATCTTGCTGTGATCCGATTTGACAAACAATTTGCTGAAGCAAAACCTGGAGACATACCTTTACTAAAGAATGAATTTCCTTATCTTTTTCCCAAAAAGTATTCCGATAGTGTCTGGATTGCCAAACTGAATGATACGTTACAGAAGGAATTATTAAGTGAAGTTAATGAGGAATTTCCAGATTTTGCCAGGGAAACGGCAGATCTGGAACTTTTGTTTAAGCATATTCTGTATTATTTCCCCAATTATAAAGTGCCAAAGGTAATTACGGTTATTTCTGATGTAGATTATTCCAACCGGGTAATTTTGGCGGATACACTATTACTAATTGGCCTGGATAATTATCTTGGTAAAGATCACAGGTTCTATGGTGGAATAGAACAATATATTGCAGCCGGACTTGATAAAGATTATTTGATAAGTGATGTTGCAAGTGCTTTTAATAAAACCAGGCTCCGTTTTCCTTCTGACCGCACATTTTTAGCACAGATGATATATTATGGGAAAGAATTATATCTGAAAGATATGTTGATGCCTCTGGCCACAGATGCTCAGAAAATCGTATATACAACCGAGGAATTGGAATGGGCACAGGCCAATGAAGAACAGATTTGGCGTTATTTCATAGAACAGGAAATACTCTACAGTACCGACAATATGTTGGTTCCCAGGTTTTTGGATCCTGCCCCGTTTTCAAAATTCAGGCTGGAACTGGATAATGAATCTCCGGGTAGGCTGGGTCGCTATATGGGATGGCAAATAGTAAGGGCTTTTATGAATAACAATGAAGTGGAACTGAATCAATTATTCGAATTATCTGCCGAAGAGATTTTTAAAAAGTCAAATTACAAACCGAAAAAATAGATCATGGGAAAATTACATACTTCACAAATAACACTTAAAGTTGGCCTGGATGAAAATCGCGTTCCTGAAGAACTTACCTGGTCCGCAGAAGACGGCGGGATTGTAAACGAAGAGGCTAAAGCTATGTTATTGTCGGTGTGGGACAGTAAGAAGCAGGAGTCCTTAAAAATAGACTTGTGGACCAAAGATATGCCTGTGGATGAAATGAAAGTTTTCTTTCATCAAACCCTGATGGCAATGTCCGATACTTTTATGAAAGCTACCCAGGACGAAAAAATGACCTCAACGATGAAGGATTTTTGCGATTATTTCGCAGAGAAGCTCGAATTAAAAAAGGATTAATCCACGGTTATGGTAATTGGCCATCCTTCAAATTGCGCTGCCTCAGCTTTGGTAACATCAGTATTTCTTGGCCAGCATTCAAAGGTTATATTCTTCTCTTTTTTGTTAAATCTGATAAGGCCGTAGCCTGCTCCACTCGATGGACTTTCAGGATTTACATAGGCCATCATACTTATCTTATTTCCAAAACCATCTAAATAATCACCAGTCCAGGGTAGTGCAGTATTCTTATTCGGATTTGCCCCCGCTTTTTCATCTTCCGGCCACCACCACCTGCTGTAATAGTCATTTACTATTGCAGGAACTACAAACGCCCATGGTCCATCTCCATAGTCCTGTATTCCATGTTGAATAACAGTAGCAAGGTGTTGGTCTCCTGCTATATGAACCGCATTTGCATTTTTTATCAGCGCTAATGCTTTGTTTCTGCCACTTTGTGGCCAGCCATTGGAATCCAGATCTGCATGTAATCTGTTATCCATGGATCCATGGATATGGGCACCTCCACAAAATCCGGTTTGTGATAAAACCACTTTCATGGCCTCAGATTTTGTAGCCCCCCAGTCTTTTAAAAAGTTAAGTTGTCTTTCGCCCAGTAAAGTCAGACCCTGCAAATCGATGGACTTCGGATTGTAGTCGGGATTCCTGATGTGATCTGGTCGCGGACCTTGCTGAGGAATCTTCCCTTCTGGTCCCGATTTGAATTTTCGGTCTTCAAGTATGGCAAAATCGATACCGCCCAAAATAAGATTCGTGTAGTATACACCAATACCTTGTTCAATAGGGGTTGGGTCATAAGGATCGGGAAGATGACCGGTTTGGCACCTCTCCACCATTTTTACATATTCGGGGTGATACCTATACCCACCATCGCTGCTTCCTTCGGCTGTAGATAATTTACCATTTTCTCCCCAAAGGTTGCCCTGCCCAATATCGTGGTCATCAGGAATGGTAATACAGGGCCTGTTTCTGAAAGTTTCCCTGAATTGAAGTCCGAATTTTAGCCAGGCGGCCGTATGCTCCGTATGATCATAGGACTGGTCGCCGGCAAAAAACAGGATATCCGGATCCTGGTAATTTATATTCCTTACATAATTTTCCCTCAACCCCCGGTCCTTGTTTGAATTACATGAAAGCGCGGCCATTACTATTTCATTCTTATAATCTGGATTTTTACGGATTGTTCCTTCAAAATAGGCTCCCTCGCCGTGATTTATTCTGTATTTGGTATCTTCTGAATAGTCCCAGTTTTCTATCCTGAAAAGTGCAGACCAGCCTAATTCATTTACATTTTGTTTTTGAACCGTGTTCCATTTTCCATCTTTGTATAAAGCCAAACTAATTGTCCTGGTCTCATTGGGATAAAGGGGATAAAGTTGAGCAGTTAATTTAAGGACATTGGCATGCACGGTATAAAGTCCGAAAGCTACAACACTATCTCTGTTTACTTTAAGATTGATAATTTCATTAGGAGCTCTGTTCCACCAGTCATTGGTAGCTAGAGTATCTATATTTTTAAATGGGGAGGAAAGTGGAGTCGCTTGAGCCTGAGCATAGCCTGAATGGAATTGCAGGATAAACAATAGCAGACAACATTTTATAAGTTTACACATAGAAGAGTTGATTTAAGATATAATTTGTAAGGATTGAGTATTTTAACTGTCTGAGAAATAAGTTGTAAAGAGCATTTTCAGTACTTATTAAATGTATAAATTTATTTATGGAAAACCATCAGGAGGCCCGGCTAATTTTTATTTATAATGCCAATTCAGGATTGAGAAATGCTCTTTTAGATGCTGCTCATAAAGCATTGAGCCCGAATACGTATCAGTGTAATCTCTGTGATTTGACCTTTGGAGTGTTTAAAGAGAGAAAAGCATGGAGGAAATTCCGGGAAGAAAAAAAATGGGGCATGGAGTTTTTATATAAGGATGAATTTAAAAAACAGTACGCTTCTAAATTTGGACATAAATTCGAGTTTCCAATTGTTCTGATAGCGATAAATGACCAACTACAGGTATTTGTTTCTGCTACAGAACTCAATGAACTGGAAAATATGGAAGCCTTAATTGATTTGATCAATAAGAGGGGTAAGGAAATTGAAGTCTAGGGTAGCTGCTTTATATTCTCTCAAAGAAACTTTCATTTATTTCCCCGATATAGTCTAAAACCTCTTCCCTGCCCATGCCATTTGACGAAGAAGTAATAAAATGTTTTGGGACTTCTTCCCAGACTCCTGAAAGGAGTTGATCCAGGTAGTTTTTGACATTTCTTTCGATCGCTCCGGGCTTCAGTTTATCTGCTTTGGTAAATATTATAGAAAACGGAACACCATTTTCACCCATCCATTGCATAAATTCAAGATCTATTTTCTGGGCTTCGTGTCTTATATCAATTAATAAAAACGCACAAACCAATTGTTCTCTTTTAAGGAAGTAATCGGTGATATATTTCTGAAATGTTTTTTTATCCCTTTTAGATACACGGGCATATCCATATCCGGGAAGGTCTACCAGGAACCATTGGTCATTTATTTTAAAATGATTGATAAGTTGGGTTTTACCCGGTCTTCCTGATGTTTTCGCAAGGCTTTTGCGAGCGGTTAGCATATTTATAAGGGAAGATTTTCCAACATTAGACCTCCCTATAAAGGCATATTCCGGCAAAGGCTGGTTGGGGCACTTCTCTACACTTGAGTTGCTCATTAAAAAGTCGGCAGACTTTATCTTCATGATATAAAGTGTATTAGAATTTGCGTTTTTGCAACCATTGATCCAGAATGACATTGAATTCGTCTGGATGTTCCATCATAGGGGCATGACCGCACTTTTTTATCCAGAAGAGATCTGAATCCGGTAGTAATTCGTGAAATTCCCGGGCAACATTCGGTGGTGTTACCGAATCATTTTCACCCCAAATAATACAAGTTGGGGTCTTCATTTTTGGTAAATCCTTCGACATATTATGCCTTATTGCACTTTTGGCTATAGCCAGTGTCTTTACTAATTTGCTTCTGTCATTTACCGTAGCAAAGACTTCGTCAACAATTTCATCGGTAGCAACTTCAGGATCATAAAATACATCCTGCGCCTTCTTTTTAATGAATTCATAATCGCCTCGCTTGGGATAACCATCGCCCATGGCACTTTCGTAGAGTCCGGAACTACCGGTAATAACAAGAGCTTTAACCATTTTTGGATAAAGCTTTGTATGTAATAAACCTACATGACCTCCAAGTGAATTTCCTAATAATATTACATCTTTTAAACCTTTGTGCTCAATAAATTTTTCAAGGAATCTTGCAAAGTTTTTTACATTGGTTTTTAATAATGGCAAAGAGTAGATTGGTAATTCAGGAATTAAGACTTTGTAGCCCTTCTTGGGAAAATAATCCGTTACACCATGAAAATTACTGAGCCCTCCCATAAGACCGTGAAGAATAATCATAGGAGTTCCTTCTCCTATCTCAATAAACTTATATTTACCTTCTTTTTTAATGTGCTCTTCCATTAAATGCTGCTTCTGTCTTCAGTGGGCAAATATAGGCATTTCCGCATAATACCTATGCTTTTCGAAAAAAGAGGATACCTTTACAATACCAATGTTTTATTTAGAAATAAAGTCCTTCCGCAATTTTTGAAACTTTTTAAAATGGCCGGACTTTGCAGTACACTTCTCATTTTTTTCAGAATTTTTTATCAACAAAGTGGTAAATTGTGGTAAATTGTGGTAATAATTTCTATATATTTGAGTTTATATTAGAAAACCAGCCGATTTAAGTGATAAGTTTTATAGGAACATATGATTGTAAAGCTGATGCCAAAGGACGGATAATGATACCCGTTACTCTAAAAAATCAGATGGCCCCTGTTCTAAACAAGGGCTTTGTCATTAAACGCTCCGTATTTCAACCTTGTCTTGAATTGTACCCTATGGATGAATGGAATCTGTTAATGGAAAAAATGAATAAAAAGAACAGGTTCAAGAAGAAGAACAATGATTTTATCAGGCGGTTTTCAGCCGGGGTGAAACCCTTGGAAATAGATGGGACAGGTAGATTGCTTATACCCAAAAACCTCGTTTCCATTGCAGGAATTAGCAAAGAAGTGGTTTTGAGTTCGGCTATAAACATTATTGAAATTTGGGATAAGAAGAGTTATGAAAAAGTAATTGATGAAACCGCAGAAAATTTTGCGGAATTAGCGGAAGAGGTAATGGGAGATGATGGAGACGAACTATCATAACCCTGTTTTATTAAAAGAATCTGTTGACGGGCTCAACATATTGGAGAATGGAATTTATGTAGATGTAACCTTTGGTGGGGGTGGGCATTCCAGGGAGATTTTAAGAAGATTGGGTAATGAAGGCGCTTTGTTTGCATTTGATCAGGATGAGGAAGCTTTAAAAAATACGATAGCTGATGACAGGTTTACCCTGATCAATGAAAATTTTAGATATATAAAGCAGTTTTTGAAGTTCTATGGCATTAGGAAAGTAAATGGAATCTTGGCAGACTTCGGGGTTTCTTCGCATCAGTTCGATAAGGCTGAACGAGGTTTTTCAACCCGTTTTGATGCTGACCTGGATATGAGGATGAGCTCCAGAAATAAAAAGAGCGCCTATGAAGTGGTTAATTCATATACCTATGATGATCTAAGGAATGTATTGTTCCGATATGGCGATTTACGACGAGCAGATGCAATGGCTAAAACAATTGTTGCGCAACGGGAAAAATCACCTGTAAAAACAACGACCGACTTAAAAATGGTACTTAAGGATTTTCTGCCGAAGTTCAGGGAAAACAAGATTTTGGCACAGATATATCAGGCAATACGCATTGAAGTAAATCAGGAATTAGTGGCAATAGAAGAATTTTTGTTACAAACTCCGGAGATAATGGATAAAGGCGGAAGGTTAAGTTTAATCAGCTATCACTCTTTGGAGGACAGACTTGTTAAAAGATTCATTCGGGCAGGTAGTTTTTCAGGTGAAGCAGAAAAGGATTTTTACGGAAATATTAATGTGCCCTTTAAGAAGGTAGGCAAATTAATAGTTCCTTCAGCCGACGAAATAGCCAGGAATAGCAGAGCACGCAGTGCAAGATTGCGAATAGCAGAACGAATATAAATTTTGGATTTAGATTAAAAACAATACAAAACACATGAGAAAGGGAATCATAGATATTTTAAAAGGCAAGTTCCTGGTGAGTGGTGATGCTCCGAAAAATTGGCTTTTTATAATTTTTGCTTCCGGTTTGGCTACTATAATGATTGCAAGTTCTCACAGTGCAGACAAAAAAGTACATCAGGTTGCTGCATTAAATGAAGAGGTTAAAGAATTAAAGAACGAATTCGTTGATATGCGTTCAGATGTGCAACGATTGAAATTAGAATCAACAGTTACGGACTATGTGAAGGACGAAGGTCTTTTTCCTTCTGAAGCACCACCAAAAAAAATTAAGGTAAAAACTAATAAATAATAAGTGGCGATCACAGAAAAAAAAATACTTACCAGACTTTATATAGTTTCAGCGTGTCTGTTTGTTTTTGCACTTGCAGTGGCAGTAAAACTCGTCAGTATTCAAATGGTGCATGGTAATAAGTACAAGGAGATGGCCCTTCAACGTACAGAAAGGCTTTTTACAATTGCGCCAAACAGGGGAAATCTCTATTCAGATGACGGTAGTTTGTTAGCCACATCAGTCTCCAGATATACAATACGTTTTGATGCGGTTACCGTAAAAAATTCAGATTTTGAGGAGGAAATACAGCCTTTGTGTGATGCCTTGTCAAACCTGTTTGGGAAACCTTCCGCCCATTATGAGCAAATACTAAGAAAAGCAAAAGGCAATAAAAACAGATACGCTTTAGTGGCCAGGAATCTTGACTATTCAGATTATATGCAGGTAAAGGAATTTCCACTTTTTAATAAAGGACCAAACAGGGGTGGTTTTATTGCAGAACAAAAAACCGTGAGAGAACATCCTTTGGGAAAAATAGCGGAAAGAAGTGTGGGATATGAAAAATTTGATGAAAATGGCTATGTGACCAGGGTAGGTCTTGAGGGTGCCTTTGGTAATTATTTAAGAGGAATAGAAGGGAAGAGACTAAAGCAGAAGATTGCAAAAGGGCAATGGAAGCCAATTGGCCTGGACAATATTGTAGAACCTAAAGACGGGTATGATGTGGTTTCGACCATCGATATCAATATTCAGGATATTGCACATCATGGACTACTGACTCAATTGGAAAAGTATAAAGCAGATCATGGATGTGTGATCGTTATGGAAACTAAAACAGGGGAAGTAAAAGCAATTTCTAATCTTGGAAGGACGGAAGATGGTAAATATTACGAAAGATTGAATTATGCAATTGGCGAATCTCATGAACCTGGATCTACCTTTAAATTAATGTCCCTGGTCGCCGCCCTGGAAGATCAAAAGATAGACACAAGCACTGTTATTGATACTGAAAAAGGACGTTGGAGAATTTACGATAGAACTGTCAGAGATTCAAAACATGGAGGTTACGGAAAAATATCTATGGCAAAGGCATTTGAAGTTTCTTCAAATACAGCTTTCGCAAAAATGATTCATAACAGTTATAAAGAAGAACCATCTGTTTATGTAGATCGACTTATGTCTATGGGGCTTCATCAGGAACTTGGGATGCCCATAAAAGGAGAAGGAAAGCCCGTAATCAGATATCCCGGCGACAAGGGATGGTCTGGTATTTCCCTCGCCTGGATGTCTCACGGCTATGAAGTTTCCTTAACACCGCTGCAGACCCTTGCCTTTTACAATGCCATAGCAAATGATGGCCAATTAGTTCGCCCCAGATTAATAAAAGAGGTTAAGGAATGGAACAAAACCATTTATACGTTTGATAAAGAAGTCATTAATGGGGCTATTTGCTCAAAGGAGACAGCAAAACAGGTAAAAGACTTATTGAAGAATGTGGTGGAAAAAGAACATGGAACCGGACATCGTCTATATTCCCCAAACTTTTCAATGGCCGGCAAGACAGGTACAGCTCAAAAAAACTATGTCGCACGCGACCCTGATAAATTGAGATATATATCAACATTTGCAGGTTATTTCCCTGCAGATGAACCAAAGTACTCCTGCATAGTAGTGATCCATGAACCAGATAAAAGCGTGGGCTACTATGGGGCTGATGTCTCCGGGCCTGTATTTAAATCCATCGCCAGAAAGATTTATGCCAACAACCCATTGATTGACGAAATAGAAAATCTGGAACCTTCAAACGATGATTTAGAGGCAAGTTTTCAAAGCTACTATACAGTCGCGCAAAAAAATTACAATCAAATGCCCGATGTGAAAGGCATGAGCGGAATGGATGCAATTTCTATCCTTGAAAACATGGGCCTGGAGGTAGAAGTAAAAGGAAATGGAAAGGTAAAAAAACAATCAATTTCCAAGGGAACAGATCTAAAAAAAGTAAAGAAAATAATATTGGAACTTTCATGAAGCCCCTGAAGGACATATTGTATGGTGTTAGTCTTACTGCTGTGAGCGGATCAACCGGGGTATTAGTAAATACTATTTGTTTTGATTCCAGAAACGTGGCTGAGGGTAATGTTTTTGTAGCCATCAAGGGTACTTTAACCGATGGGCATAAATATATTGATAAAGCCATAGAAGCCGGAGCTAATTCCATTGTATGTGAAGATCTTCCCGGAGATTTGGTCAATGATATAACTTATGTGGAAGTTCCTGATGCCAACCAGGCCCTTGCTATTATGGCATCGAATTTCTATGATAATCCATCCAAAAACCTGAAGCTTGTAGGTGTTACCGGAACAAACGGCAAGACTACGGTTAGCAGTTTGTTGTATCAGTTGTTTAAAAAGGCAGGATATAAAGTGGGCCTGTTGTCGACCATCAGAATAATGGTCGATAATAAAGAATTTCCCGCCACCCATACCACTCCGGATGCTATGACTATTAATCATTATCTCGCTTTGATGAATGAGGCAGGCGTTGAATTTTGTTTTATGGAAGTAAGTTCCCATGGTATTCATCAAAAAAGGACAGAAGGCCTGGTGTTTGAGGGAGCAATATTTACCAATTTATCACATGACCACCTGGATTATCACAAAACATTTGCCGAATACAGGGATACAAAAAAGAAATTATTTGACGATTTACCTAAAAGAGCATTTGCCTTAACAAATATCGATGATAAAAACGGGCTTGTGATGCTGCAAAACACCAAAGCAAAAAAATACACTTATGCCTTGAAAAGTTATGCTGATTACAGGGCCCAGATTTTGGAAAATCAGTTTAATGGTCAGTTGTTAAAAATTGATGATAATGAGCTATGGACACGGTTAATAGGTCATTTTAATGCATACAATATCCTGGCAATATATGCCACCGCAGACTTGTTGGGATTGGAAAAACTTGAAACCCTCAGGTTGTTAAGTGAATTGGAAAATGTAGACGGAAGGTTTCAGTATTTTATATCTAAAGAAAGAATAACGGCTATTGTTGATTATGCCCATACGCCGGACGCGTTAAAAAATGTACTTGAGACAATCAATGCATTGAGGACTGGAAATGAAAACGTCATCACCGTAGTGGGGTGTGGTGGTGATCGTGACAGGTCTAAGCGTCCGGTAATGGGTCATATCGCTTCAGCAATGAGCAATAAGGTAATTTTTACTTCTGATAACCCACGATCTGAACCGCCACTAATTATAATTGAAGAGATGGAATCTGGGGTTGAACCGCAGAATGTCAACAAAGTATTATCAATTGAAAATCGAAATCAGGCTATAAAAACTGCTTGTCAGCTTGCGGTTCCTAATGATATTATTCTGGTCGCCGGTAAGGGTCACGAAACCTATCAGGAAACAAATGGTGAACGAACCGATTTTGATGATTTTAAAATTGTAAAAGAAGTGCTAACCGGTTTAAATAAGTAACAAGAAATAGATAACGTAATATGCTCTATTATCTGTTTGAATATCTAGAAAAACAATACCAGCTTCCCGGGGCAGGTCTGTTCCAGTTTCAGACGTTCAGGGCAGCAATGGCAGTTCTTCTTTCTTTACTATTGGCAACAGTATATGGCAAGCGAATTATTCTTTTTCTAAAACAAAAGCAAATAGGGGAAACTATCCGGGATCTGGGACTCGAGGGGCAAAAGCAGAAAACCGGTACGCCAACAATGGGTGGTTTAATAATTATAATGTCCACCCTGATCCCCGTCTTATTATTTGCCGATATAATGAATATTTATGTCATTTTATTGATAGTCACGATTATATGGATGGGTATTATTGGATTTGTAGATGACTATATCAAAATATTTAAAAAGAATAAAAAGGGACTTAAAGGAAGGTTTAAAGTGATCGGTCAGGTTGTGCTTGGTTTAATAGTTGGTGCAACCCTATACTTCCATCCGGAAGTCACTATGCGGGAAAGGACCAATACTATAATCACGGAACAATATATGGTAGAAAAGATTACAGGAGAGGATATTAAATCTACAATGACCACTGTTCCGTTTTTTAAGAATAATGAATTGGATTATAGTAATCTGATCTCCTGGTTAGGCGAGAATGCAGTATCGTATGCATGGCTGATTTTTATACCAATTGTAATCTTAATTGTTACTGCGGTTTCGAATGGAGCAAACCTTACGGATGGTATTGATGGTCTGGCGGCCGGTTCGTCTGCCATAATAGTACTTACCCTTGGAATTTTCGCATGGGTATCGGGTAATATCATTTTTTCCGAATATCTGGATATCATGTACATACCCAGGGCTGGTGAGCTATTGGTGTTCATAGCGGCTTTTGTGGGTTCCCTGGTAGGGTTTTTATGGTACAATGCATTTCCTGCTCAGGTATTTATGGGCGATACCGGAAGCCTTACAATAGGTGGTGTCATCGCAGTAATTGCATTAATTGTAAGAAAAGAATTATTGATCCCTATTCTTTGCGGAATTTTCTTTGCCGAATCCATATCAGTGATGTTGCAAGTAGGTTATTTCAAATACACGAAAAATAGATCAGGAGAAGGAAAACGTATTTTTTTAATGGCACCCTTGCACCACCATTATCAAAAAAAGGGGTATCACGAAAGTAAAATAGTCACGAGGTTTTGGATTATAGGAATACTATTGGCCATAATTACAATTGTGACACTCAAAGTGAGATAATGAAATTAATGGTTGTGCTCGGAGCTGGTGAAAGCGGGGTAGGAACAGCTATTCTGGCAAAAAAAAAGAATTACCGGGTATTTGTCTCGGATAGGGGTAAGATTAAAAAAAAATATAAGAACGTTCTTGAACATTTTGAGATTGATTGGGAGGAACAACGACATTCAGAAGACAAAATTCTCAATGCGGATGTGGTTATGAAAAGTCCTGGTATTCCGGATACAGCAACACTCGTTAAAAAGCTTATTGCCAAAGGTATTCCGGTTATTTCCGAGATTGAGTTTGCAGCTAAATACACGAATGCAAAAATAATAGGAATTACAGGCAGTAATGGAAAGACCACTACCACAATGCTTACGTATCACATATTAAAAGAGGGAGGCTTAAACGTGGGAATGGCAGGTAATATTGGAGATAGTTTTGCCAAAATGGTAGCGGAAAAAGACTACGATTACTATGTGCTGGAAATAAGCAGTTTTCAGTTAGATGGAATAGTTGATTTTAAACCGGGGATAGCGGTAATAACAAACATTACCCCGGACCATTTAGACAGGTATGAGCATTCTTTTGAAAACTATGTGTCTTCGAAATTCAGGATTGTGCAAAACCATAGTGCCCAGGACAGATTGATTTATGATTACGATGATAAGGTAATCAAAAGCTGGCTGGAGAATAACCCGATTAAATCAAAATTATTGCCCTTTAGTATAATTAATAAACTTGGTGAAGGGGCATGGTTAGAGAATGACAAAATATTAATTAGAACAGATAATAATACACTTGAAATGGAAGCAGATTCTTTGGCATTAGAAGGTTTACATAACCTTAAAAATACAATGGCGGCATCAACAGTTGCAAAGTTGGTTGGTATTAGAAAGGATACTATCCGCGAAAGTATTCAGAATTTTCAAGGAGCTGCGCACCGCCTGGAAAAGGTCTTAAAAATTCATCATGTCCAATACATTAACGATTCTAAAGCTACCAATGTAAATGCAACCTACTATGCCTTGGAAAGTATGAGCACTCCTGTTGTATGGATTGCTGGCGGGATAGATAAAGGGAATGATTATAAAGCGCTCATGCCCTTAGTAAGGGAAAAAGTAAAGGCCATAATTTGTCTGGGAATGGATAATTCCAAAATTAAATACGCTTTTGGCAATGTAGTAGATCTGATTGTAGAAACATATGCAATGAGCGAAGCTGTGAAAGTGGCCTATAAAATCGCAGAAAGGGGAGATACTGTTTTGCTATCACCTGCCTGTGCCAGTTTTGATCTTTTTAAAAATTATGAAGACAGGGGAAATCAATTTAAAGAAGCGATAAAAAACTTATAAAAATGTCCAGGTTTTTTGGAAATATAAAAGGAGATAAAGCCATTTGGGGTGTAGTTGCCCTACTGGCTCTTTTTTCATTTTTACCTGTTTACAGCGCCAGTAGTAATTTGGTTTATGTAGTAGGAAATGGTACAACAATCGGCCATTTGGTTAAACATGGAATGCTATTATTTTTAGGATTTGGTATAATCTATGGTGTCCATAGAATCCCTACGCATTTTTTTAAGGGCCTATCTCTTATTGCCTTGCCCGTTGTTTTGGTCTTATTGATATATACGTTGGCCCAGGGTACTACAATAGATGGGGCAAATGCGAGTAGATGGATACGCCTTCCATTGGTCGGAATTACTTTTCAGACCTCAAATCTTGCAGCGGTGGTACTTATGATCTATGTGGCGAGATACCTTACCAAAATCAAAGATAAAATAATCACTTTCAGTGAAAGTCTGGTCCCCTTGTGGCTTCCTGTTTTTATTGTTACAATTTTAATTTTACCAGCCAACTTCTCTACTGCTGCCATTTTGTTTTTTATGGTACTCACACTCTGTTTTTTAGGGGGGTATCCGCTAAAGTATCTTTCGGGAATAGTAGGCACAGGTCTGCTAGTGCTTAGCATTTTTATTCTTACGGCAAAAGCTTATCCGGATCTTTTTCCAAACAGGGTCGATACCTGGACAAATAGAGTTGTAAGCTTTTGGGATCCTGCCGATACGGAGGCTGATTATCAGATAGAAAAAGCAAAAATTGCAATTGCCAGCGGTGGGATTATAGGAAACGGAGCAGGTAAAAGTGTTATGAAAAATTTCCTGCCTCAGAGTTCCTCAGATTTTATCTATGCAATTATTATTGAAGAGTACGGCCTGGTTGGAGGGTTTGTGCTAATGTTCTTTTATATGCTTTTGCTATTCAGAATTGTGGTGGTGGCAAATTCAAACGAGACGGTATTTGGCAAATTATTGGTGGTTGGTGTTGGTTTACCCATTGTATTTCAGGCACTTATTAACATGGCAGTTGCGGTAGAATTATTTCCTGTAACAGGACAGACTTTACCGCTTATAAGTAGCGGAGGAACATCTATTTGGATGACTTGTCTGGCAATTGGAATTGTGTTGAGTGCGAGTAGAAAATTTAAAGCTGTTGATATTAAAAAATCTGATATAGATGATGCTAACCCATTGGAAATACTAAGTGGACAACTATAGGTTTATATTATCCGGTGGTGGAACAGGAGGTCATATTTATCCCGCAATAGCAATTGCAGATGAGTTAAAATTAAGATATCCGGATGCGGCATTTTTATTTGTAGGAGCAAAGGACAGAATGGAAATGGAAAAAGTGCCCAGGGCAGGATATAAGATAAAAGGTTTATGGATTAGTGGCATACAAAGAAAATTGACATTAAAAAATTTAATGTTCCCATTTAAACTAATAAGTAGTTTGATAAGTGCAGGAAAAATAGTAGCGAAGTTTAAACCCAGCGTGGTAATAGGCACAGGAGGATTTGCAAGTGGCCCTGTATTAAAAATGGCCTCAAGAAAAGGAATTCCCTGCGTACTGCAGGAGCAGAATTCATATGCCGGTATAACCAATAAACTATTGGCTAAAAAAGCAGCTAAAATTTGTGTTGCATATGACGATATGGGAAGGTTTTTTCCGGAAGATAAAATAGTGAAAACAGGGAATCCTGTAAGAGCAGATCTGATAGATCCCATAAAGCATGCCAATGAGGCTTATGAGTTTTTTGGTTTGAATCCAGAAAAAATTACGTTGCTTGTCCTAGGGGGTAGTTTGGGTGCAAGAAGAATAAATGAACTGATAGAAAAGGAACTGGGTTTCTTTTCAAAGTTAGGAATTCAGCTTATTTGGCAATGCGGCAGTGTATACTATGAGGAATATAAAAAATATCACTCAGCTGATGTAAAAGTCTATGATTTTTTATACAAAATGAATTTTGCCTATTCAGCAGCAGACGTCATAATTTCAAGAGCCGGGGCGAGTTCGGTTTCTGAATTATGTATTGTAGGTAAACCGGTACTATTTATCCCGTCGCCAAATGTTGCAGAAGACCATCAAACCAAAAATGCCAAGAGTCTGGTTTTAAAACAAGCGGCACTGATGGTAGAAGAAAAAGACCTGGCGGACAAATTTGAAGAAGTTTTTTCAAATCTGAATGAATCGGAGGAGCATAAGAAATTATTAAGTGAAAATATAAAGGCGCTGGCACTGCCTGACGCCACAAAGAATATAGTAGATGAAATAGAACATTTACTGAAAAGTTAATATGACGCTAAAAGACATACATAACATTTATTTTATCGGTATTGGAGGTATTGGTATGTCTGCTCTTGCGAGATACTTTAAACTGCTAGAAAAGAATGTGGCAGGATATGACAAAACGGAGACTCCATTAACCCGAGAGCTTACTGTTTTAGGTATTCCGATTCATTATAAAGATGATATATCTGAAATTCCCACGGTATACAAAAATAAAGAAAGTACGCTCATTGTCTATACACCGGCAATTCCTGACGACCTGATAGAATACAATTATTTTGCTTCCAGGGGTTTTCAAATAAAAAAACGATCAGAAGTATTGGGCATTATTACACGAGATACTTTTTGTTTTGCAGTAGCCGGAACACACGGTAAAACAACCACAAGCAGTATTCTGGCACATTTATTAAGAGAAACAGGCACCCCGGTTACAGCGTTTCTGGGAGGTATTTCTGAAGACTTTAATAGTAATTTTTGGTTTGGGGGCAGTGAATATTCTGTTGTGGAAGCCGATGAATACGATCGCTCATTCTTACGGTTATCTCCGGACATTGCCTGTATTACTTCTATGGATGCTGATCATTTGGATATTTATGGTGACAGCAATGAACTAAGAAAATCTTTCAGGGAATTTGTTGACAAACTAAAACCCGGTGGGAAGCTATTTATTAGAAAGGGCTTGCCTTTGGAGGGAATAACCTATGGTATAGATGATGATTCGGATTATTGCATTAGAAATTTAAGAATAATACATGGCGCCTACATATTTGATTTGGAAACTCCGGACACTACCCTTAAAGGTGTTAAGTTTAACAAACCCGGAAAGCACAACTTGCTTAACGGTTTAGTTGCCTTTGCAATGGCAATACAGATTGGACCCCCACCTAATCTGCTTGTCAAAGCTTTAGAAACCTTTAAGGGAGTGCAGCGGAGATTTTCATACAGGATTAAAAATGCAGACTTTGTTTTTATAGATGACTATGCACACCATCCAACAGAAATAAATGCCGTATATGATGCCGTCTCAGAGATGCACACTAATAAGAAAACACTGGTAGTTTTCCAGCCGCATCTATTTTCAAGAACAAGGGATTTCGCTGAAGATTTCGCTCTGAGTCTTTCACAATTTGATAGCGTTTTATTATTGGATATCTATCCGGCGAGAGAAAAACCTATTGAAGGAGTGAATTCTGAATGGTTAATGGCTAAAATAAAGAATCCGAATAAAAAATTAATGCAAAAAGCTGATCTGATAGCCGAGATTAAAAGGCAAAAACCGGAGGTTTTGGTTACTATGGGTGCTGGAGATATTGGATTGGATATATCAAAAATACAACAAGAACTTGAATATGAAAATTAATTGGAATTACATCAAATTTATTTGTTTAATAATTTGTATCACAGGTCTTTATGCATTTTCAGGTCATAGAAGCGATTCGAGAGGTGTACAGGAGATTTCAGTAAAATTCATTGGTGAGAACAATCTCTACCTCACAAAATCAATGGTTAATAAATTGTTAATACAAAATTATGGAATCATTAAAAACGTGCCCAAAGAAAAATTAGATTTGGATACTATAGAAAAGGTCATTGAGACCAATGAAATGGTAAAAAGTGCCCAAGTTTATCTTACTATAGATGGTGAGCTTACATCAAAAATTTTACAAAGGCAGCCAATCGGACGTGTAGAGGGAAAGACAAAATTTTACCTGGATGAGGAGGGTAAAAATATGCCATTATCCAGAAATCACTCTGCAAGGGTGCCGATCATTACGGGCAATATCACTGGAAAAAGTTTGGAAGACGTTTATGTGATATTGGAGTACATAAACAAGGACGACTTTTTAAGAAAAAATGTTATCGGAATTCATATTGAACATGAGGATAATTATCAGTTAAAATTCCGCATGGAAAACTTTGTTGTGAATTTAGGTGATGTGGATAAATTGGAGCAGAAGTTCAATAATTTCAAAGCTTTTTACACTAAAGCTGCCAAAGACAAAACATTGGAAAACTATAATATAGTAAGTTTAGAATTTAATAATCAAGTAGTGTGCACCAAAATTTAAATTAGTATGGAAAATAGCAATTATTCAGTTGGGTTAGACATAGGTACTACAAAAATTGTTGCCATAATTGGAAAGGAAAACGAGTATGGCAAGATTGAGGTGTTAGGCATAGGCAGATCTAAAAGCCTAGGTGTACATCGGGGTGTGGTGAATAACATAACACAAACCATAAAGTCTATTCAGCAGGCTGTTGAGCAGGCGGAGGCCGATTCCGGATTAAAAATTGGTTCCGTGGTTGTTGGAATTGCCGGACAGCATATCAGGAGCCTTCAGCATAGCGATTACATAACGAGGGCTAATTCTGAAGAAGTAATCAATGAAGACGATCTGGATAAACTATGTAACCAGGTATATAAACTGGTCATGTTGCCAGGAGAGGAGATCATACATGTATTGCCTCAGGAATATAAGGTAGATGGTCAGGCAGAAATAAAGCTGCCAATAGGGATGTACGGCGGCAGGCTAGAAGCTAATTTCCATGTGGTTGTTGGTCAGGTTTCATCTATTAAAAATATTGGCAGGTGTATTAAAAGTGCAGGACTGGACCTGGGTAATATTACTTTAGAACCCCTGGCATCTTCAGATGCAGTTCTTAGCCAGGAAGAAAAAGAAGCAGGAGTTGCCTTAATTGATATTGGAGGCGGGACAACAGACCTTGCTATTTTTAAAGACGGGATTATCAGACATACGGCAGTAATTCCTTTTGGCGGTAACGTTATAACCGAAGACATTAAAGAAGGCTGTTCCATAATTGAGAAACAGGCAGAACTTCTTAAAATGAAATTTGGTTCTGCATGGCCGGGGGAAAATAAAGACAACGAAATTGTCTCAATACCTGGATTGCGAGGAAGAGAACCCAAAGAAATCACCCTTAAAAATCTTTCCAAAATCATACATGCGAGGGTAGTAGAGATTGTTGAGCAGGTTTATGTGGAAATCAAAAATTACGGTCACGAGGAGCAAAAGAAAAAATTGATCGCCGGTATTGTTTTAACCGGGGGAGGGAGCCAGTTAAAACACTTAAAGCAGCTGGTAGAATATATCACTGGTATGGATACCAGAATTGGATATCCTAATGAGCATTTAGCCGGGGATTCCGATCAGGAAATTGCCAGCCCCCTGTATGCAACCGCTGTAGGATTGTTGATGAATGCCATAGAGAATAAAGAAAAAAACCTTATTTATCAGGAAGAAGATAAGAAAGAGGAAGAATTAGTTTTAGAGGGCCATCCCGAGGGAAGAAAAACCGAAAAGTCAAAGGGGGAAAGAAAATCTGTATTTGACGTTTGGTCAGAGAAACTTAAAGATTTTTTAGATAACGCAGAGTAAACCTAAATAGTAGCACCTAATAACAAGTAACACAGAAAACATGAGCAAGAATACCGAATTTGAAAATATAGCCTTTGATTTACCAAAAAATCAAAGTAATGTAATTAAAGTAATTGGCGTTGGAGGAGGCGGAAGTAATGCTATAAATCACATGTTCCAGGCAGGAATAAATGGAGTAGATTTTGTGATTTGCAATACGGATTCGCAGGCTTTGCAAAATAGCCCTGTCCCCAATAAAATACAATTAGGTGTTTCTCTTACAGAAGGACTCGGAGCAGGTGCCAATCCTGAAGTAGGGGAGCAAGCAGCCCTTGAAAGCATGGAGGAAATTAAGCGAATGCTTGATAATACCACTAAAATGATTTTCATCACAGCCGGTATGGGTGGTGGAACTGGTACCGGGGCAGCTCCGGTTATCGCTAAACAAGCTAAAGAAATGGATGTCCTAACTGTGGGGATTGTTACTATGCCATTTCAGTTTGAAGGTAAAATGAGATGCCAGCAGGCTCAAATTGGTATTGAAAAACTTCGCTCTAATGTAGACTCTTTGATTGTAATCAATAATAATAAATTAAGGGAGGTTTATGGGAATTTGGGTTTTAAAGCTGGTTTTTCAAAAGCAGATGAAGTGCTTGCAACGGCGGCAAGGGGAATTGCTGAGGTAATTACCCACCATTATACTCAGAATATTGACTTACGTGACGCCAAAACAGTTCTTTCAAATAGTGGTACCGCTATTATGGGTTCTTCCATGTCATCGGGTTCAGCCAGAGCACAGGAAGCTATAATGAAGGCACTGGATTCTCCCTTATTGAATGATAATAAGATTACAGGAGCTAAAAATGTTTTATTGCTTATTGTTTCTGGATCCCAGGAGATTACCATTGATGAAATAGGGGAAATTAATGATCATATTCAAATTGAGGCAGGTCATGGCGCCAATATTATTATGGGTGTGGGTGAAGATGAAAACCTGGGTGAGGCAATAGCTGTTACCGTAATTGCCACCGGTTTTAATATTGACCAACAAGATGAAATTGTCAATACTGAAACCAAGAAAATAATACATACTCTTGAAGATGAGCAAAAAGCAGAGCGGGATTTGAGTGATGAAAATGTTGTGTACAAATTGGAAGAAGAAGAGGAAGAGGAAATACTTGAGCCCGTAATAAAACACTCTTTGGAGACAGAAGATACCATAGATCTTATTCCGACAACCAACTATATCAGAAACTTTAACGTGTTTTACGAAGAGGTAATAGCAGAAGAAGTTTCGGAGGAAGATTTTATAATCATTGATTCTAAAAAAACCCTGGAGGACATTGAAGTAATAGACCCTGAAGAGTTATCCGGAAAAGTTGATGACAAGGAGCAGATAGCACTGCGATTTGATATGCCATTGACCGATTCTGCGGAAGAAGAAAATGAAAATGTAATTACCTTCAGCCTGGATGAAAACATAAATGATCTGGATGTTAATGAACATATAGAGGTAATTCCTGTTTTGGAATACAACAAAGAAGGGGAAACACGCTATAGTCTTGATGACTATATGGAACTGGAAAATAAATTAACGGGTGCAAAGTCCAAAGCAGAGGAATTTGAACCTAAATTGGTAGAGGATGAATTGGTTTTTGAGAGAAAGACCGTTGCCGCGAAAGATGAAGTTGATACCAAGGACAGAGATCCAATGAATACTCCAATAGAAGAAATACTGAGAGAAAGGGCTGATGAGCGAAGGAGAAAACTAAAGGATTTTAACTACAAGTTCAAGAATAGCGTAAATAATATTGATGAAATTGAAAAGGAACCTGCTTATAAACGCCAGGGGATAGATTTAAATGAAAACCCCAAAGAAGGTAAAGTCTCCAGAACTACTTTAAGTGAAGATAGCAATGATGAAATTCAATTGCGTTCTAACAACTCCTTTTTACATGATAATGTGGATTAGTCAGATTATGCGCTAATGTGCCCAAACATAGAATAGGCCCGAAAAGTCATTACTTTTTCGGGTTTATTTTTTTATCTTGTCGTTTCTAAAATCCTAAGAAATATGAGCTTACAGAATCAAGTGATGGAAGAAATTAAAGCCGCAATGAAGGCTAAAGATACAGTAGCTCTGGAGTCCTTAAGGGCAATAAAATCTGCTTTATTACTTGCGCAAACAGAAAAGGGAGCCGGTAGTGAAATGTCCGATGCTGAAGAAATTAAATTAATACAAAAGCTTGTAAAACAGCGTAAAGACAGTGCGGTTATTTTTAAGGAACAGGGAAGAGAGGATCTTGCAGAACCCGAATTGGCGCAGGTAGCAGTAATTGAAAAATTTTTACCGGCTCAATTAAGTGAGGATGAGATAGAAAAAGTTGTTGTACAGATTATTGAAAGTACTGGCGCCAGTGGCATGAAAGATATGGGTAAAGTAATGGGGATGGTATCTAAGCAATTAGCCGGCCAGGCAGATGGGAAAACAATTTCCGGTATTGTTCGTGCCAAACTTACCTAGCTTTGGAATGAATGTTCAAAAAATTCGTGAACGCTTCGAATCAGATATAGCCAGGACTGAGAAAAAGATCCGGCAATACGAAGAGTTGTCTCAACCAATTTCTCCTGATAATGCTATTGGCAGAGTATCGAGGATGGATGCTATCAACAACAAAGGGGTTATGGATGCAGCTTTGGTAAAAGCCAGAGAAAGACTGTCCGGATTAAAGCAAAACCTGGAGAAATTGGGCGCCAGCGATTTTGGAATCTGTCCAAATTGTAAAAAGAAAATACCAATTGAACGAATTTTATTAGCGCCGAGTAGCTCTTTTTGCGTAAATTGCGCTCGCTAAACCAATACCGGTAGTTGCTATACAAAAGAGTCAGTAATTATATTAGCAAAAGGCCCCGTGGCGCAACTGAATAGCGCATCAGATTTCGGCTCTGAGGGTTGGGGGTTTGAATCCCTCCGGGGTCACGAATAAGTAAAAATCCCAAACGGCAAATCAAGCTTGCTTGAATTTGTAAGTTTGGGGTTTTTACTTTCAAGGCGGAGCCTTTTAGGGAAGAGCGCAGCTAATCCCG
>NZ_KB907552.1:4859-57210 GCF_000382125.1 Eudoraea adriatica DSM 19308 | reverse complement strand
TTTTCAAGGCGGAGCCTTTTAGGGAAGAGCGCAGCTAATCCCGTTAGTTTTTAAGGCAGAGCTTTATGGGATATGGTAGTTAAAACCATGTTGGTTTAAAGACTTTTGCAGGAATTGATGCGTCTTTTTGGTGTAAAATAAATTACAATATACAAATAGAGGTTTACCGGATAGCCAAATTATTTTCCAGGTTTTCAATTTCCCGCGCTAAGTTGCTTAGAGATTTTCTTCCCTCGCCCAAAAGGCACAATATTTGCTCTTTTGAATCCAGAAATTCTTCTTTTAGGTTGTTGAATAATTGCTGATAATAGGCTATTCCATCATTTAAGTTGGCGGCAAATGTATGTAAGTACTTCTTTTGTTTATCGGTTATTTCAAATTGGCATTCTGAAATACGTGCCTGAAGATAATCCAAATAAATATGAAGTTCTTTAATGAACATATGTGGTCGATCATTCCTTGATATCACATTGGTCTTTCCATAAATATGGTCTATCATTTCATTGAGTTCCATGGTCCTGGCAAAGTAAGCCATATTTGGACCAGGGCATACCGAAACACCTTCACCTTCAGTCTTTGTGTCGAGTCCATATGTGAGAAGGGCAGAAGTTCCAAGGCCCACACAGGTACAGGATTTTTCAGTTATTTGGTTGTATTGGTGCTCAAAGTCTTCAGCTGTAAGACCTTGCCTGTCTAACTCCTTTATTTTCAGATGCTGGTATTGCCTTGATGCAGTGCAAATTCCGGTATCTAAAAAATCTTTATTCATGGCAACGAACTTTTTCGGGCAGGAACTCCCTGGTCTCCCCTTTTCAATTAATTTAACTTTTTCCAAATCTTTTGTATTTCCCTTTAAACTGTGAAAGGGAATACCCAGGGGAGAAATATTACTCAGATATAAATCGTCTTCTTTGGCTTTTGCCAATTTTTCAATGGTCGACCTGTCAACAGTTGTTGCCCCGGGCACTAGAAGAAAAGGTGTTCCCCACCCAACGGAATCCACTTTATAATGATTTAAAAGAAAGTTGTGTTCCTCTGCAGTGCCTACACCACCTTGGGCTGTTATTTTTAATGGCAGGATTGAATTCGGAACAACTCTATTTTTTTGATCCAGAGCTTTTACCAAAATCTCATAAACCGATTGCATCAGGTTTTCTTTTTCTTCTTTAAATTGATTTAGGATTGGGCCCATAAGAAAGCCATCGGTTGCAAATGCATGTCCGCCACAATTTAACCCGGATTCAATTCTGTACTCTGATACCCATAATCCTTTTTTGGCCAGGAATTTACCCTGAATCAGAGCGGAACGGTAATCACTTACTTTTAGTACGATTTTCTTTTTTATGGTTCCATTTTCATCAGGA
This sequence comes from Eudoraea adriatica DSM 19308, assembly GCF_000382125.1. Lineage (GTDB taxonomy): Bacteria > Bacteroidota > Bacteroidia > Flavobacteriales > Flavobacteriaceae > Eudoraea > Eudoraea adriatica. The sequence goes on along the minus strand of NZ_KB907552.1, from coordinate 55,846 downwards.
TAAAAATCTTCGAACTGCTCTAAATAGGTATATAATCTGGGATTCATTCCTGCCGAAAGCACCAGAGAAGAATTAAGAAAACTGTTTGCATAGCCCCTCAATGCGGCATGGGCATCATTATATTCCGTAGGTAATTTTTCTTTTTTGCGATAATTTTCTTTATCAACTTTGGTCATTATGTTCACATCAATACTGCCCATAGTCAGATTATCCTGCGCCCAGGTTTTGATTTCCTCCAAATTAAATGAATCCCTGGTCAATTTTCTGAATTCCTTTTTTAAACCTGAAGTATCGGGTAGCAATGAAAAATAATTCTTGAGTTCAGCAGCCGAGTCAATAGTGACATTTTTAAGTTCCTCGAATTTTCTTAGACTCTCTTCATAAATTAGATCAAGATAGGCAGTTATTCTTTTTGCCCTAAAATCGTCTGTATTTTCTGTAATTTCTGAATAGGGAATTTCAAATTTAGCACAATACATCTTCCTTAGTTTTTCGATAAGGATATCATCAACTAAAGAAATAACGGAATCTATTCCAAACCGGGAAACTTTTAAGGGGGTGTCAATGGTGAAGCCTATTCCCATGACGGGAATATGAAACGAATGGACATTTGTCATTGTAAGATTTAATTTATGACAAACGTGAATCAAAATTGAACATAATTTGCCATTACAAAAATCTGAACTAAAACAGTCCTAAAATATGATATTTGTCAGTTATGATTTAAAAGGCTGGATTGATTTTACAAAGAACCTTCAATCAGGTTATAATAAACGAATCCATCCGGTGATCTTTGTCTGTTGCTTGGTTTTAAAATATCCAGACCGGGTCTGACAGGAATTGTATAATCAATAGGACGGATTACTTTTGTAGCTACCCCATTTGCTTCAAAAATGCGCTGAGCTACACCAATCAGCCCTTCAGTATGCGAGAGGACCGGTGTTCCGTTTAGCGTATAGTCTGAGAAATAAATTTTTAGATCTTATGTAGGGTTGGAATAGTGTTGTTCGGTAATTTTTGTGAGTTGATTCGACATGTTGGCTTGTTTAGGATTTAGATTCTTCTTCTTTATATTTTACTTTACAAGTCGGGCATTCTGTACCATGTACTGCACTTTTTAGTTTTATTCCGTCTAAATGGGTTACCACAAAGTCTTGTATAAAAGCATACTTGCTTTCTCTGTTATTAACGTCTATCTGGGCATCTTTAAATTTTTCACGGATAATGTTGCCATATTCCTGATCTCCCCAGCAATTAGGACAAACCCCTGTGGGAATTTCATCAAATACATCTGCCTTTTTCTTTTTAAAAAGATTGCTAAAAATATTTTTCATTGGTCTGCTACTTTAGGAATGGATATATACTTTTACGACCATTTTAGAGTCTAATATTTCTAAGTTTACTTCTGAAATGCAGGATTATAATTATGCCAATTCGCCATTCGCCTCCTGGTCTTTTAATTGTTTTACCAGATCCAGCGCATCCGGTACCACATCACTACAGAGCACTATCAGCGATCCTTTTTCGGCATTGGACACCGCATGGATAATAGCTTCTTTTTCTGAAGGAATTATGGTAGTCTTTTTGTTGGGATCCTGCTTTTTAATCCCGGCATCCAGCATATTGATTAGATCAGCCTCAGATTTACCTCTTAAATTTTTGTCCTGCCTTATTATAATCTCGTCAAACATTTCCGCAGCTATGCTGCCCATCTCATTATTGTCCTCCTCCCTTCGGTCCCCAATGCCCGCTATTATACCAACTTTAACAGTGGCATCAAGATTATCCGTAAACTTTTGAAGGGCTCGCATGCCTGCAGGATTATGTGCATAGTCCAATAAAATATCAAAATTGTTAAACTTAAATAAATTAAGTCGTCCCGGAGTGCTTGAAGCAGATGGAATAAATGTTTCTAAGGCCGCTTTAGTATCTTCAATACTAATGCCCTGAACGTTGGCGGCTATTACAGCGGGCAGAATATTTTGTATCATGAAACGGGCTTTCCCGCCATAAGTCAATGGAATACTTTCTGCCTTCATCAACCGCATTTTCCACTCACCCCGGCATAGGGTTACATAACCATTTTCATAAATGGCAGTAATTCCGCCTATTCTTTGCAAGGCCTTAATCCTTGGATTATTTTCGTCCATTGAGAATAACGCAAGATTGCAATTGATGTTTCTGCGCATTTCATAAACCAAATCATCGTCTGCATTTAAAATGGCATAACCGTCCGGCAAAACCGTTTCCGGAATGACCGCCTTGACCCTTGCAAGTTGTTCTAATGTATGGATTCCCTTTAAGCCTAAATGATCTGCTGAAACATTGGTAACAATGGCAACATCACATTTTTTAAAACCTAATCCGGCCCTTAAAAGCCCACCACGGGCACATTCAAGTACGGCAAAATTCACAGTGGGGTCTTTCAGGACAAATTCAGCACTGGCCGGGCCTGTGCAGTCTCCTTTCATCAACATCCTGTTTTGAATATAAACACCATCGCTTGTGGTATAACCTACCCTCTGCCCATTCATTTTGGCAATATGGGCAATAAGCCTGCTGGTTGTAGTCTTGCCGTTTGTTCCGGTAATGGCTACAATGGGGATTCTTCCGGTATCGCCTTTTTGTGGAAATAATTTGTCAACCACAGGGGCAGCAACGTTTCTGGGCAAGCCGGTTGTAGGCGCAAGGTGCATCCTGAAACCAGGCCCTGCGTTTACTTCTAAAACGGCTCCGCCTGTATCGGAAAGTGGCTGACTAATATCGCTTGTCATCACATCAATTCCACATATATCCAGATCTATGATCTTGGAAATCCTTTCTGCCATGGACACATTGGCAGGATGAACAATATCCGTAACATCTTCTGCGGTACCTCCCGTACTCAGATTAGCCGTATCCTTTAAAATTAGCCGCTCTCCTTCTTTTAAGACCGAGTCTACCGTATATCCTGCACCAGCAATAATCGTTTTTGTCAGATCATTTATTGTTATTGCCGTAAGCACTTTCTCATGGCCATATCCCCTTCGGGGATCTTTATTCACTTCCTCAACCAATTGAGCTATGGAAGATTTACCATCGCCTACGACATGAGCCGGAGTACGCTTAGCTGCAGCAACAAAGTTGTGGTTAATCACTAACAGGCGGTAATCCTCGCCTGTAATATACTTTTCAACTATTACCCTTCTTGATACTTCTTTCGCTATATTAAAAGCCTCGAGGGCATCCTCATAATTATTAATGTCTACCGTAATTCCTCTGCCGTGGTTACCATCAATAGGTTTAATTACCAGTGGATAGCCTACATAACGGCAGGCATCTTCCAATCCGCTTTCCCTGCTGATAATATCACCCCGCGGGACCTCAACCTCCGCCTGTTCCAAAAGGTATTTAGTGTCTTCTTTGTCACACGCTAATTCAACACCAATACTGCTCGTTTCACTGGTTACTGTAGCCTGAATCCTTTTCTGATTTGCTCCATACCCCAGCTGTACCAGGGAATACTTATTTAGTCGTATCCATGGAATTCCCCTGCTTTGGGCTTCTGAAACAATAGATCCTGTACTTGGACCTAGCCTTTCGGATTCCCTAAGTTCACGCATGCGTTGAATGTCATCTTCCAGATCATAGGGCTCAGCGGCAATTAGCGCTTCACAAATCCGAACGGCGGCTTTAGCTGCGTATCTGCCTACAGATTCTTCTATATATGAAAAAACAACGTTGTATACCCCTTTCTCCCCATAACCTCTCGTTCTCCCGAATCCGGTATCCATATCGGCCAGAGTTTGAATTTCCAGGGCAATATGCTCAATTACATGACCCATCCATGTTCCTTCATCTACCCGCATAAAAAAACCTCCTTCGCATCCTTCTGAACATCTGTGGGAGTACATACTTGGAAACATTTTGCGTATACGTTCTGCAAAACCATCTATTTTATTGGTAGGTAATTCTTCCATTTCCTCCAAATCCAGAACCATAACAATCAATTTATGACGGCGAATTGACCAAAAATTTGGTCCCCTCATCGCATTTATTTCTCTTATTTTCATGACCTTTTGTTTTATGGTTCTTAATCCAGGAATTAATTTTTAGCAATTAGCTCTTAAATACTATTCTGGCTCTTAAAATGAGTTTGATAAGTTCTCTGTAATTTCATAAATATATGACATTTTTTATAACAATAGCTGTATTTTTGCACCCTACTAAAGTTATAATTATGGCTGTAATGGGCACTTTAATTCCGATAGGAGGAAATGAAGATAAAGGGATAGAGACCGGCGAGCAGTTCCATCTTGAATTTATCCAGGAAAGTATACTATCCAGAGTAGTAAGTGAAAGTGGGGGTAAGGAAGCACAAATTGTTGTTATTCCAACGGCCTCAAGTATTCCTAAGGAAGTAAGTAATAGTTATATAAGGGCATTTAATAAATTGGGATGCAACAAAGTGCATGTCATGGACATTCGCAACAGAAAGGAGTCTGAAAGACCCGAGAATCTTCAATTGATAGGAAATGCCCGATGCGTGATGTTCTCCGGGGGTAACCAATCAAAAATCACAGGTAAAATAGGCAGGACTAAATTACATGAATTGCTCTTAGAGAGGTATAAAAAAGATGCATTAGTGATTGCTGGTACCAGTGCAGGCGCAATGTGCATGTCCAGCGAAATGATTGCAGGTGGCAGCAGTACAGAATCGTTTATAAAAGGAGCTGTAAAAATGGATACAGGAATGGGGTTTATTTCCAATTTAATCATAGACTCTCACTTTATTCGTCGTGGCCGTTTTGGAAGACTTGCAGAAGCAGTGGCCAAGTATCCGGATATGATGGGCATAGGTCTTGCCGAAGATACAGGATTAGTTATTAAAAACAGCAGCACTTTTGAGGTAATAGGTTCCGGGATGGTTATCATGTTTGATCCGAGAAAACTTAAACACAATAATGAAAAGATTCTTGAGAAAGGCACACCAATGTCCCTGATAAATCTTAAAACGCACGTTTTGGCAAACGGGGATCGATTTAATTTAAAAAAAGGCAAGGTGAAAGTACTGCCACTAGACGCTCCTTTTCTAACCTCCTAATTTGTGTAGATACTTATCTGCTCAGCGCCGTCAGATGCCTTACATGCCCTATACATGCCTTCTGTATTAAACGGCATTGCAATATTTCCAAGTGCGTCAACGGCTATTAGACCACCATCACCTCCAATGCGCAATAAACGATTTTGGATGACCTCTTTGGCTGCATCATTTAGCGATAGCTCCTTATATTCCATAAGACATGATAAGTCATAGGCAACTACCCCTCTGATAAAATACTCACCACTGCCGGTACAGGAAACAGCACATGTTTTATTATTGGCGTAATTGCCGGCTCCGATCATCGGACTATCGCCAACTCTTCCAAATTGCTTGTTGGTCATACCTCCTGTAGAAGTTGCAGCTGCCAGGTTTCCGGAATTATCACAGGCCACAGCGCCAACTGTCCCAAATTTTGAATCCTTTTTTACAGAATGGTCTAATTTAAAGCTCCCGGTACCACGGATTTCCTGCCATTGCTGAAAGCGAAACTCATCATAGAAATAGTCTTCATCTTCAAGATGGTATTTCAGTTTTTCTGCAAATTGCATGGCACCTTTAGCGGCCAGGAATACGTGTTCACTTTTTTCCATAACATCCCTTGCCAGACTTATGGGGTTTTTAATGCCACTAACTAAAGAAACAGCTCCGGCATTAAGTGTTTTTCCATCCATAATGGATGCATCCATTTCGTGTTTCCCTTCAGAGGTGAATACACTTCCCTTGCCTGCATTGAACAGATGTGAATCTTCAAGTTCTTTTACAGCTGCCTCAACTGCATCCACTGCAGATAACCCGGATTCTAAAAGCTTATACCCTTTATGCAGGGCACTTTCTAAAACCTCTTTATAGGAACGTTCTTTTTCTGGGGTCATCATACCCTTTATAAGGGTTCCGGCACCTCCATGAATGGCCAAAGCAATTTTTTTCATGCCTTTACTAACTTTTAACTTTTCTTTTCAGTCCCTTTTTTCTTTAAAATATCCTTGATAATTATCTTGGCATGTATGCGTGAATTTTCAATAAACCACTTATGAGTTTCCATGCCGCCACAAATAACTCCGGCCAGGTAAACTCCATTTATATTGGTTTCCATGGTTTCCGGATTATAATTTGGTAATCTTTTCTCATCCTCGGATAATTCGATTCCCACGCGTTCCAAAAATTCAAAATTAGGGGTATATCCTGTTAAAGCTAAGACAAAATCATTTTCTAAAACTAATGTTCCATCAGGGGTGTCCAGCACAATTTCTTTTTCATGTATCTCTTTAACGGCGGTATTAAAATAAGCTTTAATGCTACCCTCCTCAATCCTGTTCACAATATCAGGCCGAACCCAATATTTAACTCTCTTGCCTACTTCGGGGCCTCGTATAATAAGTGAAACTTCAGCACCTTTTCGCCAGCATTCAAGAGCTGCGTCAATAGCAGAATTACTTGCTCCTACAACGGCTAATTTTTGACTAGCATAGAAATGAGGATCCTTATAATAATGAGAAACTTTAGGGAGTTCTTCTCCGGGAACCTCAAGGAGGTTTGGAAGGTCATAAAATCCTGTAGCAATAATGACATTACTGGCTAAATACCTGTTTTTACTTGTTACGACTTTGAAATCTTCTGTTTTTTTTTCGATTGCCTCAACTTTTTCAAAAAGGTGAAGCTTTAATCTATTCGATGTGACAATCCTTCTGTAATATTCCAAAGCTTCATTGCGCTTCGGTTTGGCCTCATTACTTATAAAAGGAATATTATCTATTTCCAGTCGCTCTGAAGAGGAAAAAAACTGCATGTTTACCGGATAATTGAAAAGAGAATTAACTATGGGGCCTTTCTCTATGATCAGGTAATTCAAACCGTTTTTCTGAGCTTCCAACCCGCATGCAATTCCAATAGGTCCTCCACCAACAATTAAAAGATCAAAGCGTTCCATATATTTTAATTTCAGAGGTAAAATTAAGTCGGATTTCAGGTAGGCGCAAAGCTATGTAATTTATTCTTAAACTAATAGAAGAACTCCTATAAAGCTTATATGACTTGCCGCAAACAAGCAACTCTCTAAAGAATAAAAGAAATTATTTTATGCATAATGGGAAATAATTTTTAACAACAACTAACATGACTTTTATCATTCTTTTTGTTTTTGATAAGACTGATCTTTATTAAATAATATTAAAATTGAAAGTCATGAATGTGCAAATTGAACTCCCCATTTCAAATATAATGACCACGAAACTTATAACTCTCGATGTAAATGACGGCTTGGATAAAGCAGAACATTTATTTAAAAAATATAAAATACGACATATCCCTGTGATTGAAAAGGATAAGATTATTGGTATGATAAGCATGAATGACTTACTCCGTATTAGTTTTGCTGATGGAGCATACAGAGAGGAGGAAAACATATCCTCTTCAATTTACGATATGTTCACCTTAAGACAATTAATGATAGGAAACCTGGAAACCGTTACTCCTGATACAACAATAAAAGAGGTGGCAGAATTACTGGTGCAAAGAGAATTTCATTCTTTACCGGTTGTGGAAAATGGCACCCTAAAAGGTATGGTAACTACTACGGATCTGATTAAATACCTTCTAAAACATTGCTAAACATTTGCAATATTTGCAATTTGTGAAATTGTGGCCAATGGATCCTGAGAGTTGAAAACAAAGCTTCCCGCAACCAAAACATCTGCACCAGTCTCTACCAGAGCTTTAGCATTTTCTGCATTTACACCACCATCAATTTCTATTAACGTTTTGGATTTCTTCTCATGAATTAAGGCTTTTAAATCTCTGACTTTTGAAAAAGTATTCTCAATAAACTTTTGACCCCCATAGCCCGGATTGACACTCATTACGCAAACCAGGTCTATGCTTGCTATACTATCTGCCAGAAGATTTATACTAGTGTGTGGATTTAAAGCTACTCCTGCCATCATGCCTTCCTCTTTGATTGCCTGTATAGTTCTGTTTAGATGCGGACAGGCTTCGTAATGAACAGTGAGGATATTTGCGCCCAAAGAGGCGAAAGTTTTAATATACCTATCCGGTTCAATAATCATAAGATGAACATCGAGCGGTTTGGTTGCATGTTCGGCTATGTTCTTTATTACAGGCATGCCATAGGAGATATTTGGAACAAAAACTCCGTCCATTACATCAATATGGTGCCACTCTGCCTGGCTTGAATTGACCATTTCAACATCTCTTTGAAGATTTCCGAAATCGGCCGCGAGCAGCGAGGGTGCTATTCGTATTTTGTTCATTAGTTGATGGCTGAAAATATTTTGCTACAAAAATAAGTATTCATGACGGTTTTATGCCGGGCCATTAAATATAACTTCAAAATTATTCCAGATTCTCATTATTATATAGTTCATGCGATTCATCAGCACCGCTTAACAAATAGACAAAAAGATCTTTAATTTCCTCTTCGTTTAACCTGTTGAGTAAACCGGAAGGCATTGGTGAAATTGGAGACAATTCTTTTTTTACTACAGAGGATTGGGCCAATTGAACAGTGTACGATGTGTTTAGCGGATTGGGCATAATCTTAATTGAATCTGAGGTTTCTGAAAGAATTCTACCTGCTATTTTTTTGCCATCATCCATATGAAAAAGGGTAAAGGCATATTGATCGGAAATTTCATCATTTGGGCTATAAATGGCATATAACAAATCATACCTGCCAAATTTTGTACTTATCTGTGTTAAGTCTGGCCCGGTGGCGCCTCCTTCTCCTTTCATGCGGTGACATAAAACGCATAATGCTGCCTGATACGCCCGCTCACCATCGGCCAAAGTACCATTATAATTATTCATCTTATCACCCCAGAGAAACTGGTTGATAGTGCTGCCGGAATAATTTGCTCCAGGACCAATAGGCTGGGGGAGGTTTTCTACGACAGTGCTTGGTGAATATACACCGGAAAGTTCTTCAAAGTATTCTTTTTCTTCTTCAGGGACATTTGACATGGCTTGAAGCCTTACATTTTCCATATAGGCCTTAAAGCTCATTCCGCCTTTTGCACTTAAGACATCATAGAACCACAGGAAGTATTTCTCCCTAAGTGCTTTGTTCCAGCCTTCAGTGGCATGGCTTAACAGCATTCCATAATAGATTGCTTCGCTGGGTGGCATTTTAGCGATCACTTCCCTGATTAACGGTCCGTATTGTTCACTTCTCAAGGTAGTTTCTTCCGACAGCATCTGACTGGAGATATTGGTTTTTTCAGCCGTGTGTTTTTCCAGTAAATCAATAAGAATTTTAACCGTTTCCTCAGCATTCAAATAGAGCATAATTTGTGCCAGTTCTCTATTTATGACATTATTTGAATTAGGAAAATACGGTTTTAGTTTATGGATTACATCCAGACGTGATTGACTTTCGGGTTGCCCCATACGGATAAACACAAGAGCATAATTTCTCAAAAGGTCTACTTGTTGTTGTGCATCCAGTCCTTCCCAGTTGATTTGATTTAATTTATTCAGAATCTTTCCTTTATCTTTCTTAGCTCCCTGTCTTGCCATAGCAATTCCGGCTTCAATGGTTTTTATGGCTGATTCTTCCGAATAGAACATTTCATGCCATTTCTCTGGAGTAATTTTTTCCAAAGTATTTCGAGCTGCATATCTTATAAATCTGTCTTCATGATCAAGATAGTTCCATGCATTGGATAGGGCTTCTTTGGGATCAAGGGCGGAATAATCTTCTAATTGGTGCCTGATCTTCCTTAATTCTTTTCCACTTTCATCGGGCATAAGAGAAGATTCAATAGCATCTCCCTCATAACTCAATCTATATAAGTGAGAATCCAGACCCCTGCCGCCAGTGGCGAAATACAGCTTGCCATCTGAACCTGCTATTATATCAGTTAATGGCAAAGGGGTACCCGATAGAAACTCCTCTCTAGTTGCAGTATAACTGCTTCCTTTTGGCATAAGATTGGCATAATAAATAGTTCCAAAGCTCCAATCCATTATAAAAAGCCCGCTTTTATACCTTGATGGGAAACTTAGCTTAGCTCCGGACAAGATGGCTGTAGGAGAACCTTGTTCCAGATTATGGACCGCGGGGAGGTTATCCGGATAGTAATCCGGCCATTTGCCGGATCCTGTCCGCCATCCATATTCACTGCCCGGAGTAACATGACATATTCTTGTTGGCCTGTACCAGGGCATGCCAATATCCCATTCCATATCAGCATCATAGGTAAATAACTCACCATCCTGATTAAATGCCAGATCGAATGGATTTCTATAGCCGGCGGAAATGAGTTCCCAGTTTTCACCCTTAGCATCAAATTCCGCAACCCAACCGCCAGGTGCTTTTATGTCATTGGCATGTCCCCGGGCGTCCAGATAAGGCGTAAACAGATTATCTTCACCCCAGTTTATGGGTAAGCGACTATTTTGTTTAAGGATTTCCGGGATAAGTACATGATTTCCGGCAATAAAATAGATAGATTCACCATCCGGACTTAAAACAAAGCTGTGTGGCCCGTGCTCACCGGCTCCTTCTAATTTCAATAGCATTTTTACTTTGTCAAGGTTGCCATCGCCATTTGAATCTGTAATTCTATAAATGCCACTCCCTTTTTGACTTTCATCGGAAATATCGTCCTCCCAATTTTTATTGACTGCGACATAAAGACTATTGAATGCCCATAAGAGGCCGTGGGCTTCGCCAATATCAAGATTCAGGCTATCTACCTTTGTTTTTTGAACGGCATCACCTTTTTCCGGCATTTTAAAATAATAAATCTTACCGCGTTGATCACATGCATAGATTGTTTTGTCCGGGCCTTCGGCCAGGGCTACCCATGAACCTTGTTTGTTGGCACTTATATGGTATAATTCTTCAAGTACAAAATTTTCGGGTAAATTAAATTGTACTTCAGAAGTGTCCTTTTCCTCTCCCGTGAATTTAGTCTGATTACAGGAAATAATTAGACAACCAAATACTATAAAAAGAAATTTCATGGATACGGAAAGAAAGTCACTCATAATCTGGAATTAATATTACTTTGTCTTCTATAAATATACAGAAATGTATTGGTACAAAATGTTGTTAATAGAAACAATAGGAATAAGACTGGCAGTATAATCCTGATTTAAGTAAACTCATGCCCGATTCAGGGGAATATTTTAGTAATGAATATAGATAAATAGTCTGATTCTCAAGGCGGAATTTGGCAGAATTATGCTAAAATGAAAAACTCCGGTAATCAGCCGGAGTTTATTCATCAATCAAAAAACGAACAGTCATGATAAACTGTTGTTACTTTCACAAATTACAATTTTTATGCCAAAATTCCAATACTAGGAAAATTTAACCTGTAATTAATATCCCGTAATTATCCGAGATATGTTTTCAGAATTTTACTTCTGGAAGTATGTTTTAATCTTCTTATTGCTTTTTCTTTAATCTGGCGTACTCTTTCCCTGGTTAGGTCGAAAGTCTCACCAATTTCCTCAAGGGTCATAGAGTGTTGCCCGGCCAAACCAAAATATAATCTGATAACATCCGCTTCTCTTGGTGTAAGAGTTTCTAATGCTCTTTCAATTTCTGTACGCAAGGATTCATGTAATAATTCTTTATCCGGATTAGGAGATTCACCACTTCGAAGAACATCATAAAGATTTGAATCTTCGCCGTCAATTAAAGGTGCATCCATAGATACGTGACGCCCCGAATTTTTAAGAGATTGTTTCACATCTTCAACCGTCATATCCAATTCCTTGGCAATTTCCTCCGCTGATGGGATTCGTTCATGAGCTTGCTCAAGAAATGCAAAGGTCTTGTTTATCTTATTTATTGAACCAATTTTATTTAGTGGTAATCTGACAATACGAGATTGTTCTGCCAGTGCCTGCAAAATTGACTGTCTAATCCACCATACCGCATAGGATATGAATTTAAAGCCCCTTGTCTCATCGAAACGTTGTGCAGCCTTAATAAGTCCAAGGTTTCCTTCATTAATTAAATCCGGTAGTGTAAGTCCCTGGTTTTGATATTGTTTTGCTACAGAAACAACAAAACGAAGATTGGCTTTTGTGAGCTTTTCCAATGCCAATTGGTCACCTGCTTTTATTCGCTGTGCTAATTCAACTTCCTCATCTGCGGTGATTAGATCTACCTTACCTATTTCCTGTAAGTATTTATCTAAGGACGCAGTCTCCCTGTTCGTAACCTGTTTTGTAATTTTTAGCTGTCTCATTAACGTTTTCCTTTATATGTTAAGTTCAAAGTGCATGGGCTGCATATACTTATACGTAAAAAAGCGGCAAATGTTACAAGAAGGGTATGAAAATTTGACTTTTTGATTAAATCGCATTAAAAAACCCCTGTTTTAAAGGGGCTTTCTAATAATAGTAAGGTTAGAAAAAATTAGTCTCTTCTGGGTTTACGATCCCTGTTCCTGTCATTTCTTCCACGATCACGATCCCTGTTTTCTCTGGGAGGTCTTTCCTTAAAACCTTCAGGTTTAGGCAATAACGCTTTGCGTGATACTTTTTCCTTTCTGGTTCGGGAATCTATTCCAAAATATTTAACGTCAAATACATCACCCATGTTTACTACATCGGTCACTTTCTCTGTTCGCTCCCAGGCGAGTTCAGAAACATGGAGAAGGACTTCATTTCCTGGCGCGTCAATATATTCTACAACAGCTCCGAAATCCAGAATCTTAATTACTTTTACTTCATAAACGCTACCCACTTCCGGTTTAAACGTAATGGAGTCTATTTTAGCAAGCACTGCATCTATTCCTTCCTGATTTGTCCCCAGGATTTCTACCAGTCCTTCTTCAGTAACCGGATCTTCATTAATTACAATAGTAGTTCCTGTAGTTTTTTGAAGCTCCTGAATTACCTTTCCGCCAGGACCGATTAATGCCCCTATAAATTCTCCGGGAATTGTTGCCGTTACCATTTTTGGCGCATGCGCTTTAACCTCCTCATTTGGCTCCCCAATAGTATCGGTCAATTTTTCAAGAATATGGAGCCTTCCAGCCCTTGCCTGCATTAATGCCTTAACCAGAATTTCGTAGGATAAGCCTTTAACTTTGATGTCCATCTGACAGGCAGTGATGCCATCTGCGGTACCTGTAACTTTAAAGTCCATATCTCCAAGGTGATCTTCATCACCCAAAATATCAGATAATACTGCATATTTGCCTGTTTCGGTATCTGTAATCAAACCCATTGCAATTCCTGAAACAGGTTTTTTAAGTTGCACCCCGGCATCCATAAGTGCCATGGTACCCGAACACACAGTTGCCATGGATGAAGAACCATTACTCTCTAATACTTCGGAAACAACCCGAACAGTATATGGGCAATCTTCAGGAATCATTCCTTTTAATGCTCTTTGGGCTAAATTTCCATGCCCAATTTCCCTGCGCGAAGTTCCCCTAATAGGTCTTGCTTCTCCTGTGGAGAAAGGCGGGAAGTTGTAATGTAAATAAAATGTTTCTTCACCTTCAAACGAGGGCATGTCAATTTGATTGGCCTCTCTAGAAGTGCCTAGTGTAACTGTTGCCAATGCCTGCGTTTCCCCTCTTGTAAAAATTGCAGAACCATGGGTTGATGGCAAATAATTTACCTCGCACCAGATAGGCCTTATTTCATCTGTCTTCCTGCCGTCTAGCCTTAAACCTTCATTTAAGGTAAGATCTCTGACAGCAGCTTTTTCGGCTTTATAATAATACTTACTGATTAAATCTCCTATCTCTTCGAGTTCTTCATCGGAATGAGAAGCTTTAATCTCTTCTTTTATTTCTGCAAATGATGCACTGCGTTCGTGTTTCGAAGAACCGGCCTTGGCTACTTCATAAACTTTGTCATAGGCCAGGTCATGAATCTTTTTCATAAGTGCTTCGTCCTCAGCTTCCGTCTCGTATTCGCGCACTTCCTTTTGCCCAAAGGCCTTGGCTAATCTAATCTGTGCAGCACACTGTACTTTTACAGCTTCGTGTGCAAATTTGATCGCTTCAACCATTTCTTCTTCAGAAATTTCACCCATTTCACCTTCTACCATCATAACCGAGTCTTCAGAAGCCCCGATTACCATATCAATATCAGATTCAAGTAATTGTGTCCTGGTTGGATTAATGACAAATTCGCCATTTACTCTGCCAACGCGAACTTCAGAAATTGCACATTCAAACGGGAAATCCGAAAGTTGGATTGCAGCAGATGCAGCCAGGCCTGCCATGGCATCCGGCATAACATTTTCATCATGAGACATTAACTGAATCATCACCTGAGTTTCAGAATGGTAGTCCTTTGGGAACAATGGTCTCAATACGCGATCTACCAGTCGCATTGTCAATACTTCTCCGTCACTTGGTCTGGCTTCTCTTTTGAAAAAACCTCCCGGATAACGTCCGGAAGCTGCAAATTTTTCCCTGTAATCTACTGTCAGAGGAAGAAAATCTACATCACTTTGTTTGTAATTGGAAACTACTGTACATAATAACATACAGTTCCCGGATTGCACAACAACAGAACCATGGGCCTGTTTTGCAAGTTTTCCGGTTTCGATAGAAATCTCTCTACCGTCACCGAGGTCAATGACCTCTCTAAATGTTTTTGGAATCATAAATTTTAATTAGAACCTGACTGTTTATCAGGCTGTTAAACAATGGTCAACCGTCTTACATAGACGGTCCGAGTTGTGTTGTTGTGTTGTCGACCAATGAAAAACTATGTGTAAGCTTTTTGTGTTTGCCCTAAATTTCAGGGCTTTTGTTAAGAAAAAGGGGAAGCAATGCCTCCCCGGATATTATTTTCTAATGTTCAATTCTTTTATTAGTATACGGTACTTTTCAATGTCCTTTTTCTTCAAATAATCCAGCAAACTTCTTCTTTTACCAACGAGTCTTACCAGGGATCTCTCCGTATTGTAATCCTTTTGGTTGTTTTTTAAGTGTCCTGTTAAATGATTAATCCGATGCGTAAACAACGCAATCTGACCTTCCGTGGAGCCGGTATTACCTTCTGAACCTCCGTGTTTTTTAAAGATTTCCGCTTTAACTTCTTTTGTTAAATACATTCCAATATTGTTTTAAATGATTTTTATGTATCTGATTGATTTTCAATCGAGCGCAAAGATAGTAATAAATTTAAATAAAGCAGATGTCATGCACTTTTTTTGATCACCGATTAAACCTTTATGAATAACCCGGGTCCAAGGATTGTAATATTAAAAAATTATAGTATGAAAAATTGTTTAAAAAAGTTGAATTTATCGGGATTATTGCTTTTATCAATTGTATTAAATATTTCCTGTGACAAAGAAGAAACTTCGGGAATAAGTGAAAGCGTAGAAACAGAAAATTTTGAAATAACGCAACTTCAGGCAAGCGATGAATCTGAATTAATTTCTGAGGAAATCATTCACATCGGCGAGGATGTGTACGCCACAGACGAAATCCAGGCTACGTCCAGGGGTTCTTACATTTCAGATTATTTACCGGATTGTGTTACAATTACTACTGTGGTGACTAGTACCAGTAAAGAAAAAACTATTGATTTTGGTGAGGGATGCGAATTACCCAATGGGAATTTATTAAGCGGGAAAATTATTCTTAATTATCTTAAAGACATGGAGGTGGCTATGAAAACGCTAAGCTTTTCCCTTGAGGACTTCATGTTTAACGGGGTTTCTGTTGAGGGTAGTGCTACTGTGCAACGCATGCGTTATAATGATAATGGTAATCCTCAATCAGAAGCTGTTGCTGATTTTTCAGGACAATGGCCCGATGGCAGTGCTGCAAGTTTTACAGGGAATAGAACCAGAGAATGGATTGAAGGTTTTGGAAGCGGATTCTGGGGAGATAACGTTTTTCTTATCTCCGGTAATGGTACTTACAATGGTAAATCTGGCAATGTTTTGGTTAAGGAAACCATAAACCCGCTAAGAAGAGAACTATCTTGCAGATTTATCGTAAGTGGACTGCTTGAAATTTCAAAAAATGATACAACCGTGAGTCTTGATTTTGGAGATGGAAGTTGTGATTCTAAAGGAATTCTTACGTATCCTGATGGAGAATCTAAGGAAATATTTTTAAGAAGGTTTAAAAATTAAAAACCTTCAAACAATTTATTAGAACCCTGAATTCTCATTTTCAGGGTTTTTATTTTCTAATTGGCAGATTTTGAATAAGATCTATGTAAAGATTAATATTTTTTTTAAGATCCCGCCTGTGAGAAATAAAATCTAAAAAGCCATTTTCCATAACGAATTCCGAAGTTTGAAATCCTTTTGGAAGATCTTTGCCTGTTGCCTCTTTAACAACCCTTGGCCCGGCAAAACCAATCAACGCGCCAGGTTCAGAAATATTGATGTCTCCCAGCATCGCATATGAAGCTGTTGTACCACCTGTTGTAGGATCAGTGCACAAAGAAATATATGGAATTTTGGCTTCAGCCAGTTGCGCTAACTTTGCAGATGTTTTGGCCAGCTGCATTAATGACAAAGCTGCTTCCATCATTCTGGCTCCACCAGATTTGGATATCATAACGAAGGGGATTCCCTTTTTAATGGAATAATCAATTCCACGGGCAATTTTTTCACCTACTACGCTACCCATTGATCCCCCAATAAAACTAAAATCCATACAGCACACAACCACATCCTTTCCCAGAGATTTACCGACTGCTGTTCTTACTGCGTCTTTTAAGCCAGTCTTTTTTTGTGCGGCCTTTAATCTGTCAGAATATTTCTTGGTATCCTCAAATTTTAAGGGATCTTTGGAAGTTAGCTTCGCATCCAATTCCTGAAATTTGTTATTGTCAAAGAGAATTTCAAAATATTCTTTGCTTCCGATTCTTACATGATAATCATCTTCCGGGCTAACATAAAAATTTTTGGCTAACTCTTCAGACTCAACAATTTTTCCTGTGGGAGATTTATACCATAAGCCTTTGGGTGTATCTTTTTTCTGCTCAGTTGCAGTTTGTATACCTTTTTCTGTTCTTTTGAACCAAGCCGTCATTGGAATAATATTTAATTCTAAAAGTTACCTCTACAAGGTATTGATATTGTTTAGATCTTCAAAAGCTTTTTTTAACCTCTCAACAAAGGTCTTTTCTCCTTCCCGAAGCCAAACTCTGGGATCGTAATATTTTTTGTTAGGTTGATCAGCCCCATCGGGATTCCCGATCTGTGATTGCAGATAAGCTGATTTGCCCTGTATGTAATCCCGAACACCTTCCGTAAAAGCATATTGCAAATCTGTATCAATATTCATCTTTATAACACCGTAACCAATAGCTTCACGGATTTCCTCAACAGTTGAACCTGAGCCGCCATGGAACACAAAATCTATATGATTATGTTCAACACCGTATTTCTTTGTTACGTATTCCTGGGAATTCTTTAGAATTTTTGGGGTTAACTTAACATTTCCCGGCTTGTATACACCATGGACATTTCCAAATGCAGCCGCTATAGTGAACCTCGGGCTTATTTTGGATAATTCCTCATATGCATAAGCCACTTCTTCAGGCTGGGTATATAGTTTTGAATCATCTACGTCCGTGTTATCCACGCCATCTTCCTCACCTCCCGTAATTCCTAATTCAATTTCCAGAGTCATATCCATTTTGCTCATCCTTGCAAGATAATCTTTGCAAATAGCAATGTTTTCCTCAATGGGTTCTTCTGAAAGATCTATCATATGAGAACTAAAAAGTGATTTTCCTGTTTCCGCAAAATGCTTTTCACTAGCATCCAGAAGACCATCTATCCATGGCAGCAACTTTTTAGCACAATGATCTGTATGCAGAATAACTGTAGCGCCATAGGCCTCAGCTAACTGGTGTATATGTTTTGCTCCGGCAACGGCTCCCTGTATTGCGGCAAGCTGACCCTCATTAGACAAACCTTTTCCCGCATTGAACTGTGCTCCGCCATTAGAAAATTGAATTATAACCGGAGAATTTAAAACAGCCGCTGTTTCCAGGACTCCATTAATGGTATCCGATCCTATGACATTAACCGCGGGCAGGGCAAATCCCTTTTCCTTTGCATAATTAAATATGTGTTGAACTTCGTCACCTGTAGCAACTCCTGGTTTTATTGAATGCGACATAATTTTATAGTCTGTTAGTTTTTATGAGTTGTGGCAAATGTAGTAAAATAATTAAAGGACTAAAAAGGATAGTTTATCCCAATCTGGAATACTGCGTTACTAAAATTATATTCACTAAACCATCTTTCACCGACCAACAAAGCAGGGTTATAGGTTTTAAAGCCCATATCGAGTCGGAATACGAAATAGGTAAAGTCATATCTGAGCCCCATACCGGTACCAAGAGCTATTTCTGAAAAGGATTCAAACCCTTCAAACACGGCTGCAGGATCCTGAACATTATCCCAGACATTCCAAATATTACCTGCATCTGCAAAAACAGCACCCTTAAAATTTCCAAAGATCGGAAACCGATACTCCAGGTTAAGTGCTATTTTCATGTTGGCTTCATTAAAATCATTAATATTATCTGTTGAACCCGGTCCGAGGGAATAAGGAAACCACGCTCTGTTATCATTCGAACCTCCGCCAAAATAACTGCGAACAAAGGGCACACTATTGGAGTTTCCGTATGGGATGGCTATCCCAAAAAAGCTTCTGAATGCAAGCACGTTCGACCCGGATAGATCCCAATGCTTAATATAATCGAATTCAGTTTTAATATATTGCGAAAAAGGCACCCCAAAAACAGTTCGATCTCCATTATCATTTTTGTCAAATTCTATGACGTTAGAAATAGCCGATAACAAACCTCCTGCACTTTCTATTTTAAATCGGAAAGAATAAAAACTATTATCATTTATACCGGACCTGTTGTTTTTACTGAATGTATAGTTACTTGCAAAAATCAGGTTGTTTTCTGTTAATCTGATTCTCCTTTCTTCTATACTGGCTACATCTTCAAAATCTTCCGGAGTAGAAGGCACTTCGACGTTTAATATGGCATCCGTAAAACCGGTGGTTCCTTCAGGAATTATTAGTTGCGGTCCGTCCGGACCTTCGGGCATAACGTAAAAGTCCTGTAAATCTGGGTCATCGGCATAATCCACGGCAATATCATTTAACCTATTATAGGTGCTTTGATATACATTATAAAAACGATCAGGGTTAAGATTATTTACAAATTGAATGTTTAATAATTCTACATTGTTTTTATTTAAAGTGTTCGTGGCCCAGTTGTAACCTAATATCGTATTAAAGGTTTGTTTATCCAGGCCAATATTTTTTTGAAAACTTGTACCCACCGAAATTCTGGATTGTGGAAGTTTATAGGATGGAATTATTTTTTTCCAGTTAAAAAAGGGGAACCAGATTCTGGGGAATGTTATAGCCACATCTGCACCGATTTCCGAAAAGAAATTCTCTGTGGAAGTTTCATCACTTAACAAGCCAAAAGTACCTCCCAGGGACAAGCTAAGTGTTTCTGCACCACGAAAAATATTACGCGAGATAAGGGCTGTACTAAAACCAATGCCCAGTGATCTAATATTGGAGTGCGTAATGTCAAAATCAATGGCCCATGAAAATTTAGGCCTGGTCGCTAAAAAAATGTCTGTTGTAAGTTTTGATTGGGTACTATCCTCTGTAAAAAGTATGTTGGGATATTTAAAGGTATTTAAATTGGTAATTCGTCTGTAAGTACGAATTTTATCAATGTCTCTGTACAGACTGTCTTTTTTCAGGAAAATGGCATCGGTCAATGCCTTGGGTTTATAGTGGAGTTTATCTTTATAATAAATCGTATAATTCTCGTATTCCACAGATTTTAAAGCAGATATATCTTCATTGAAGCTATAATCGGGATAAATATTTATCTTGTCGAAACGATAGACTTTGTATTCCGCAGTAGTTATGCTGGTATCACCTCGCTTTCTAAGGTTGCCAATATTTAGTTTGACATTCATTTTTTGATCGTCGTTAATCCTGGCGGTATCCCTTAGTATATCATAGGCTATAGAACTCTCCTGGAAATTATATACCCCGGTATTTCTAAAGAGTTCTGAAAGCCTCTTCCTTTCATTATTAAAATCAACAAGATCAAACTGTTTGCTGTTTTTAATAAAGGATTTGTCCTCATTTAGTGAATAGATAGAATCAATGGCCTTAGAGCTTATATTTCTGGTAATGGAATCAACAATAAATGGTTTTCCCAGTGCAATCGCATAATTTATTTCAGCCCGTTTCTTTTTTTTCGTACTATCTATTTCGAAGGAAGTGGTATTATTAAAATATCCCTTGCTTCCGTAATAGATGCTCAAACGTTCCAATGATTTCTTAGTTTGTGTAGTGTCAATAATGGAAGGAGGCTCGCCGATCTTTTTAAGCCAATCGCTATACCCTTTTACCAAAAAGGATTCGCCTAACCTGTTAACCTGCTTTTGTGATAATGTATTTACAAGTCTTTTTTCCCTTTTTTCTTTTCTATGAAGCCAGGCCTGGAAGGAAGAATCCGGATCTTTTTTAGCCAAATTATAAAGGTTAAGCCTTAAGGGATACCCTAATAAGTAACTGTTAGGCTCTTGTAAAACAAGACTTCGAATATCTTCGCTCTTGACTTTTTCGGTATTTACGTAGATATTGTTTTTTGTAAGCAAAAGCTCGTCATCCTCTACCCTTCGTAGAGTATTACAGGAAGTGAATGCAAAAATAAGCAAGAATAAACCTATTTTTGCAATATTCTTCTCGTAACTCCGAAGGGTCTTCATAGAAGCCAAAAATACATTATTTGAATGGTTGTTAAAAGTCAATTAAAATTTATAAAAAGCTTATATCAAAAAAAGTACCGAATTCAAAACGGACTTTTTGTAGCAGAAGGTAGGAAGGTCGTTTCAGAGCTAATGAATTCTAAAATTACGGCACATAGCATTTACAGTACTGATCCCCTGTTCAAGGCAAAAAGTAAAGTAAAAGTTCACTATATTTCAGAAAAAGATCTTTCAAGATTAAGTTTTCAAAAAAGTCCAAACAAAGTATTGGGAATTTTTGAGATTCCAGAGGCAGAAGATATTGATTTTTCAGACTGGGTAGTTGTTTTAGATGCTATTCAGGATCCCGGAAATTTGGGAACCATAATAAGGCTGTGCGATTGGTTTGGAATAACCCATTTGATATGTTCACCTGATACCGTTGATTGTTATAATCCTAAAGTCCTGCAATCCACTATGGGTTCTATTGCCCGGGTTAATATTGTCTATAAGGATATTGTTGATTTGCTTGAAGAAAACAAAAATGTCGCCTTTGGCACTTACATGCAGGGAAATTCGGTATATTCTGCAAATCTACCCGAAAAAGGGCTATTAATACTGGGGAATGAAGGAAAGGGTATATCTGAGGAAGTAGGTCTTAAGTTAAATGCTAAAAACCGCCTGAGTATTCCCCAATATGGGAAAAAAACTACTGAAAGCCTGAATGTTGCAACAGCAACGGCGATTTTTCTAAGTGAAATAAGAAGAGGCACAAGAGTAACTAATTAAACACTTGCTCCGGAGAAAGAAATATTCAAAAATATTTAAGAGGTTTTGGCCTATTCAAAAGTAAAATTCACAAAAAACCCTCTGGTTTTCATGGCATCTATATTTCCGGTCCAGGGACTGTTTGGATCGTTATCCGGCACTAATTCATTGCTAAGCGCAAAAACCCCCCGGATAGAAGGAGAAAATTTAAAATATTCCGTATAGAAATCAATGCCAAATCCAAGTTCCCAGTTATAGAGGGTTTTAGTCATTCGAAAAGTACCACTGCTGTTATCGTCGAGGCTGTCTTCGTTACTGCCCAAATTCAGGGAAGCAGATGCGCCGCCAATGATAAAAGGTTTCCAGTTACCAAATCTTCGGGCACTTACTTTAAGGAGTAAGGGAAAATTTATATAAGTAGATTTTACATCTCTCAAAGCGTCATTTGCATCGGTAAATCCTTTATAACCTAAAGTCCTTTGTGTATAAAACAAACCGGGTTCAAACCGGAGGTCCAAAAATTCGTTAATTCTCAGTTCCCCTATCAGGCCTACATTGAAACCAATAGATTTATCTACCAGAATATCATCCAGGTCATTCTTATATTCAAATTTAAAGCCATATTGATTAAATCCCAGATAATATCCCCAGTTTAATAAGGCCTTATCTTCATTTTCAAGATTTATTATGGGTTTTTCCTTAAATTGGGCATGCAATGGACTCGTGACCAGCATTAAGAAACCTATCAAAAAAACCAAGATATATTTCATTTATCTATTTTGTAGCTACATATATAGACGCCACACCAAATGTCTGTGGCTTGTTCTCCATAGCTATAAACCCAATTTTCCCTAAAATATTGTTGAAAGCCTGTCCGTGCGGAAAAACCGCGGCAGATTCTGCAAGATAAGTGTAAGCAGAGCGGTCTTTGGAGAACAGTTTGCCAATTAAGGGAAGGATATTTTTAGTATAAAACCAATACCCTTGTTTAAAGGGGAATTTGGTTGGTACAGAAGTTTCTAAAACTACAAAGGTGCCGGAGGGTTTTAAAACACGGTATATTTCCGCCAATCCTTTTTCGAGATTTTCAAAGTTCCGTACTCCAAAGGCTACAGTCACTGCATCGAAGGCATGATCATCGAACTGCAGATTTTCACTATCGCCAAGAATCATTTCAATAGTTGAATCCAAACCTTTATCGGCTACTTTTTTTTCCCCTATTTCCAACATGCCTCTGGAAATATCCAGGCCAATTATTTGTTCTGCCCCTGTTTTTACTAAATTAATAGCCAAATCTCCGGTTCCGGTTGCGATGTCAAGTATTTTATTTGGATTTTTTTTCTTTAGAATAGCTACCACTCTGTTTCTCCATTTTATATCAATACCAAAAGAAATTACCCTATTTAGACCATCATAGTTACCCGAAATTGCGTCAAACATTTGTGTGACCTGCTGTTTTTTTCCAAGTGCAGATGTTTTATAAGGGTTTACTTTTTTTGACATAAGCTAAATTTTGAGGCAAAGATAATACAAAGCCCGCTTTGAAAATGAGTATTTGCGGGGATAATCCAAATACATTCAAAGTCCATTTTTGCTAACCAAGTTAGACATTAATCAAAATAAATTTACGTAATTTTGCCATTGCAAACTTTGCAAAAACAACGTACATGAGCTTCATTGGCTTATATTATTTCAAAATAGCTCCTTTACGCCAAATTCAGACTCTTGATAATTAATAAATACTAAAGATGAGGATTATTATTGCGGGGGCAGGCGAAGTAGGTTTTCATTTGGCAAAACTTTTATCATATGAATCCCAGAACATTACTTTGATAGATTCTAACAAGGAAAGTTTAACTTACGCTGACAGTCATTTAGATATAAAAGTTCTTAAAGGCGATGCTACATCCATTTCTGTTTTACGCGAAGCAAAAGTTGAAAGTTCGGATCTTGTAATTGGGGTAACTTCTTCAGAAACCACAAATATTACTCTTTGTTTATTGGCTAAGCAAATGGGCTGCAAAAAAACCATTGCGAGAATTTCAAATATTGAATTTATCGATAACAAGGAACTGATTAATTTTTCAGAAATGGGAATTGACGAATTGATCTCCCCTGAAGAGTTGGCCGCCACGGAAATACAGCTTTTACTTAATAAGTCAGCTTTTTTTGACACTTATGAGTTTGAGGAAGGGGCTTTGATAATGGTTGGCGTTGTCTTGCCCAAAGGCGCACCTTTCATTGGCAAAACGGTCAAAGATGCGGCTCATATATTTCCAGAATTGCATTTTATGCCTATTGCCATGCAAAGGATTGGAACCCAGTATACATTGATGCCAAGAGGTGATACGGTATTTAAGGAAAATGATCAGGTATATTTTGTTACCGATAGAAAAGGAGTAGATGAACTTTACAAACTTACGGGTAAAAAGAAAGAAGAGATAAAAAACGTAATGATTTTAGGAGGTAGTAAAGTTGGGTATAATGCTGCCCGAGATCTCTGTTCCAAAAAATTTAATGTAAAGCTAATAGAGAAAAACAAAGAGAGGGCTTTTGATATATCAGACAGTTTGCCTAATGCCCTTGTAATAAACGGGGATGGCAGGAATGTGGAATTATTGGAAGAAGAAAGTCTGGAATCTATGGACGCATTCATTGCGGTTACCGGAAATTCAGAAACCAATATTATGTCTTGTCTGATGGCAAGATCCAAGAATATCAAAAAAACCATCGCTCTGGTGGAAAATATGGATTACTTCCAACTCTCCCAATCCATTGGTGTTGATACTTTAATTAATAAGAAATTACTCGCAGCTAATAATATTTTCAGGTATATCAGAAGGGGTGAAGTTGTTGCTCTTACAAGATTAAATAACCTAAATGCCGAAATCCTGGAATTCGAAGTAAAGGAAACCTCCAGGGTAAATGGAAAATTTATACGCGAAATCGAATTTCCCAGATCTGCAATAATTGGCGGGATTGTAAGAGATGGAGTTGGAAATATTGCCCTGGGCGATTTTAGGATTCAGGAAGGAGATAGGGTGGTTGTATGCTGTTTGCCGGATTCCATTTCAAAAATTGAAAGGCTCTTTATATAATGACAGGTCTGAATTATAGAATAATTATCCATTTAATGGGATTACTGTTATTATTTAATGGTGGTTTCATGTTAGTTGCGGCTTTGGTTAGCGGCATTTATGATGATGGAGTTACACTTGATATTACCCTGGCGGCCATAATAACTTTATTGCTTGGTATTCTGTCCATGTTTTATACCAGAGGGCATGATAAAGAAGTTAAAAGAAAAGAAGGATATATCATTGTTACACTTGGCTGGATTGTAATGTCTGCCTCCGGGATATTGCCATATGTTTTTTCCGGGGCTATCCCAGGTATTACGAATGCTTTTTTTGAGACTATATCCGGATATACTACTACCGGTGCCTCAATTCTGAACGATATTGAATCTCTTCCAAAAGGTATCCTCTTTTGGAGGAGTCTTACCCACTGGATAGGGGGTATGGGTATTATTGTCCTGGCAATCGCCATACTTCCTCTGCTTGGAATCGGAGGAATGCAACTGTTCTCTGCAGAAGCTCCCGGGCCAAACGCGGATAAGCTCCACCCCAGAATTACGGACACTGCGAAAAGACTTTGGCTGATTTATTTTGGATATACTGCAGCTGAAACCCTTTTATTAAGTGTAGCCGGAATGTCTTTTTTTGATGCTATAAACCATTCTATGGCAACACTATCTACAGGTGGATTTTCTACCAAAAATGCGAGTCTTGCCTATTGGAATAACCGTCCCCTCATACAGTATATAGTTATATTCTTTATGTTTCTCGCCGGGAGCAATTTTGTATTGAGCTATTTTGCCTTTAAAGGCAAAATCCAGAGGGTGTTAAGGGATGAAGAATTTAAGTTTTACAGCGTGTTAATGTTGATTTTTACCTTAATTACGGCACTGGTTGTCTACTTTATGGCCAATGTTGAAGTTTCAAACTTCCACCCAATGCTATTTGGAGAAGTTGAAAGTTCTTTCAGACATGCATTGTTTCAGATTACTGCCGTTATTACAACCACCGGATTCGTCACCGCAGATTTTACGGCCTGGACTCCCTTTTTAACCGTTTTCTTCTTCGGGTTGATGTTTATGGGAGGGTCTGCAGGTTCCACAGCCGGAGGTATTAAAGTAATGAGGCATATCCTAATTATCAAAAACGGCTTGCTGGAATTTAAAAGAACCTTACATCCTAATGCCATTATTCCTGTTAGATTCAATAATAAAACGGTGAGCGAGCATATTGTCTACAACATAATTGCATTCTTTGTCCTGTATATGCTGCTTTTTATAATAGGTGCCCTCGTGCTGAGTCTATTAGGTCTGGATTTTATTTCCGCAGTTGGCGGTGCGGCATCATCCCTTGGAAATGTTGGACCCGCTTTTGGAGACTTTAACCCTGTAAGTAATTACAATAGCCTGCCATTGCTGGGAAAATGGTGGTGTGGTTTTCTTATGCTTGCAGGCAGATTGGAATTATTTACCGTATTGATACTTTTTAACCCTTATTTCTGGAAAAAGATATGATCCATCAGAAATATGGTCAAAGGCTAATCCATACTTAGACTACAGCTTTAATTCTTTTTACAGCTTCCCTTAATTCATCTTCCGAAGCAGCATAGGATATTCTTATGCAGTTTGGATTGCCAAATGCTTCGCCAGTAACAGTAGCTACATTAGCGTTTTCCAATAGATATAAAGCAAAATCGGATGCATTTTTTATAGTAGTTCCTTTCAGGGTCTTACCAAAGTAACTCGAAATATCAGGAAAAACATAAAAAGCACCTTCCGGAACATTTAAACTAAATCCATTTATTTCCCCCAAAAGCTCCAGCAAGAGATCTCGCCTTTTATGAAATTCATCAATCATGAATTGAATTTTGCTAACAGGAGCATTTAAAGCCTCAATAGTAGATCGTTGCGCTATAGCATTCGCACCACTTGTAATTTGTCCCTGAAATTTAGTACAGGCCTTTGCAATCCATTCAGGTGCTCCTATATAACCAATTCTCCATCCGGTCATAGCGAAAGCCTTAGATACGCCATTAACTGTTATTGTTCTCTCGTACATTCCATTAATACTGGCAATACTTTCATGCTTGCCCCTGAAATTTATATGTTCATAAATCTCATCGGATACGACCAGGATATCTGGATAATTTTTCAATACAAGAGCCAGACCTTCCAATTCTTCTTTGCTATACACAGAACCACTCGGATTACATGGAGAACTAAACCAAATCATTTTAGTTTTCGGAGTGATTGCCGCCTCCAATTGTTCCGGAGTCATTTTAAAATCTGATTCTATACTGGTTGGAACTTCGACCGGTATCCCTTCTGCCAGTTTTACAATATCGCTATAGCTTACCCAATAAGGGGCAGGTAAAATTACTTCATCGCCCTTATTTAGAATTACCATTGCTACATTTGCCAGAGATTGCTTTGCTCCCGTTGACACAACTATTTGGCTCAGCCCATAGTCCAGAGCATTATCCCTTTTAAATTTATTTGATATGGCTTGCTTTAGATCTGCGTATCCATCTACCGGTGAGTAACTGCTATAGTTCTCATCAATGGCTTTTTTTGCTGCTTCTTTGATAAACTCCGGAATATTGAAATCTGGCTCCCCTAAACTCAACCCAATGATATCTTTCCCCTGGGTTCTTAATTCTCTGGCTTTTGCGGCCATAGCTAAGGTGGCCGAAGTAGACATGTTTTTTATTCTATCGGATAAAAGTTTACTCATTCTTGCGATTAATTTACTGGTACTGTAATGCAGGCTTTTTGCCTAATTCCTTTAAGTGTTTGAAATGCGAAATTATGGCTTTTCTTGTAGTTTTATACTCGTTGTAAGGTAAATTAAACTCCTTTGCCGTTTGTTTAACAATTTTGGAGATTTTTGTGTAATGAATATGGCTGATATTTGGAAATATATGATGCTCTACCTGATGATTTAAGCCTCCTGTAAACCAATTCACAACCCTGTTTTTTGTTCCAAAATTTACTGTCGTCAGCAACTGATGTATGGCCCATGTATTTTTCATGGTACCGTCTTTTTCCGGCAATGGCGTTTCGGCTTCATCTACAACATGCGCCAATTGAAAGACAACACTTAGTATTACACCAGCCACATAATGCATAACAAAAAAGCCTAGTAATATTTTCCACCATGCGATGTCTAAAACCAGCATAGGCAGCACAATCCAAATTGTGATATAAATCATTTTAGTAGCCACCAAAACACTCCAGTTAAGGAAAGGATTTGGAAACTTCCCGTAGGATAGCTTACGTTTGGTATAGCGGTACATTTGCATAAAATCTGTGGTGATGGCCCAGTTAAATGTTAACAAACCATAAAGAAACAAAGAATAGTAGTGCTGAAATTTATGGAACCTGTGCCATTTTGCATGTTCGGAAAAGCGCAATATTCTTCCGGCCTCAAGATCTTCGTCATGCGTATGTATGTTGGTATAGGTGTGATGCAGTACATTGTGCTGTACCTGCCAGTTATAGACGTTTCCGGCCAGAATATAAATACTGCTCCCCATTAGCTTGTTAACCCATTTCTTGGTGGAGTAGGAGCCGTGGTTTCCATCATGCATTACATTCATGCCTACACCTGCCATGCCAACACCCATGGTAATGGTCAATAGCAGATTTGCCCAGTTAGGCAAATTCAGCGTCAATATTATAAAGTAGGGTGCAAGAAAAAGAGCAAACATAATGGCTGTTTTAAAATACAAACGCCAATTGCCGGTTTTCTTTAACTCATTTTCCTTAAAATAGTCATTAACTCTTTTATTCAGGGTTTTAAAGAACTGTGCCGAATCTTTTCTCGAAAATTTAATTGTGGTCGAATCCATATGGAGAAATCATTTGTGTAAATATAACGTAATATCTTGCTTTTTAATACCTCTCTTGTGCGATAATTAAAAATGGCGTTAGGAGTGAATGTATTATTTTTGGCAAAATACAAAGGTACATATGCAAGCTGATATAATATTTAAATATTTTCCCAATTTATCCGAAATACAAAAAGAGCAGTTTTTGCACCTTGAAAATTTATATCAGGACTGGAATAAAAAAATAAATGTGGTTTCCAGGAAAGATATAGACGAACTTTATTTGCGACATGTACTTCATTCTTTGGGGATAGCTAAAATTATATCTTTTAAAAAAGGAGCCTCTATCCTGGATGTTGGAACTGGTGGTGGTTTTCCGGGTATTCCCCTGGCTATACTTTTTCCGGATACGAGTTTTACACTAGTAGACGCAATTGGGAAGAAAATAAAAGTAGTAGACGAAGTCGTTTCAGGCCTCGGTCTAAAAAACGTCACCACTTATCACAAAAGAGTCGAAGACCTTGATGAACAGTTCGACTTCATTGTCAGCAGAGCAGTCGCTGCTATGCCCACTTTTGTAAGATGGGTTCAGGGTAGTATCAGGAAAAAATCAGTGCATGAACTTAAAAATGGTATTCTTTATTTAAAGGGAGGGGACTTATCCGAAGAGTTAAAAGGCTATAGAAACGTTCAGGTATTTGAAATGTCTGAATTCTTCGGGGAGGAATTTTTTAAAACCAAGAAAGTGGTTTATTTGCCAATGAAGTATAAGGGCAAAAGTTAAAGCATTAACATCATATTAAAAGAATACCTACAATTCTGAGCATAGGTTTTAATGTATTCAATGCATCTTTTCAAGGTGCTTTTTATTGTTTTAACACTAATATTTTTTTCCATTTCAAAGATTTGATTTAGAGTACAGGTAGTAATCATAAAGCTATAGGTTTAAAACTTTAACTTAAGTCCGGAGGTGGATGTAGTATTCATATTTGCTGCCTTAATTATGTCCGTTTTATACCTGGCAGGGACTACCTGCCATCCTTCATAGACTTCCCCATTAATATAATATCGTTCAGAATTTTCAGTCATAGCGGTTTTGGTCATCAATCTATAGTAGTTGGCAGGGGCTTCTGTTCCGGCTTTGTCTCCAAGCAAAACCAATTCATGAACTCCATCGCCATCAACATCAGATTGTATCCAATTTAATTCCAGTATTTTATTATAGGTGCCATCGGCCATCATATTCTTTATGTTGGAATTAAAATCTTCAATAATTTTACGCGTATCTGGTTTGTCCTTTAAAATGGCCAGGTGAAGTGGTTGAACCATAAAGGCCTCTTTGCCAATTTCAAGAAATCTGCTGATATCATTCATTTGATAGTTTAGCAAATAGGATATGAGCAATTCATCTACCAACATATAATCTGTCTTGAATGTTAGTAATTTTTCCAGGTTTTCCTGATGACTCTTGCCGGGTATGATTATAACATCTAAAGATGTATAAACTGAAGTGCCATAGGCATATCCTGAAATAATTGCAATTCTTTTGTCTTTTAATTCGCTTAGGGATTTAGCACTGACATCACTTCCTTTTCTTCCTACTAATACCAACCGGTTTTCAAGATATGGTTCCGAATAGAGCAGGTAATTCTCCCGGTCTTCTGTCTTCCACAAAGCAGCACTTCCATCGTAAATACCTGTATTTATTCCGTCCATTACTTTCGAAAATCCGGTAATCGTCTGCTCTGTTTGTACATCCCCGCGTTTCAGGGCCTCTTTTACCAATTCGAGTGCAAAGCCCTTCTCGCTGTCCACATCGGTAAATGGGGGATATATATCTGAAGCCAGTTTTATATGCTGCTGCGAGTACAAAAAGATAGAGGGAATAGTTAGTAAAACTAACAGGAAATTTTTCATAGCTGTGCCCGATTAATGGTAATAGGACCATAAGATAAAGCAACCAGCTCTGAAATTATGTTAAAAAAAGAAACAAAATTAGAGAGGAATTTTATTTTGAATGTAATATGATTAAGCCCTTCAACATTTTGGCGGGGATAGTTTTTTACCCCCGCAAAAGAAGGAATTATTGATCGTCCGGGCTATCCCAGAAACGGATAGCGATAATCCTCCGGAGTCACAAATGTCTCTTTAATAAGCCTCGGTGAAACCCATCGGAGCAAATTTTGAGCGGAACCGGCTTTGTCATTTGTCCCTGAAGCCCTGGCCCCACCAAAAGGTTGCTGCCCTACGACGGCCCCCGTTGGTTTGTCGTTTATATAGAAGTTACCCGCACAATTCTGCAGTGCTTTGGTGGCTTCATCTATAGCATACCGGTCTTTTGCCAAAACAGCACCTGTCAGGGCATATTCAGATGTCTCATCAACCAGTTTCAGCGTTTTCGACCAATCCTTATCTTCATAAACATAAACTGTAACCACCGGCCCAAACAATTCAGTTTCCATCGTTGCGTAATGAGGATCAGTTGTCAGTATTACTGTGGGTTCAATGAAATAACCTTTGGATTTATCATAATTTCCCCCAACAACAATATTTGCATTCTTATCTTTTTTAGCCTGCTCAATATATGAGGCCAATTTATCAAACGATCCTTCATGTATTACAGCAGTTATAAAGTTGCTCATATCTTCGGGAGATCCCGGAGGGTTGAATGATTCTACATCCCTCTTTACGAAATCCAATATTTCGGCAGAAGTAGATTTTGGCAAATATACCCTTGAAGCCGCACTGCATTTTTGCCCCTGAAATTCAAATGCACCCCGGGTGATTGCAGTAGCCACATGTTGAGGTTTGGCTGTTGGATGCGCAATTATAAAATCTTTACCGCCGGTTTCACCAACAATTCTTGGATATGTTTTATAGCGGTCAATATTATTGCCTATCTGTTTCCATAAGGATTTGAAAACATGTGTGCTTCCCGTAAAATGAATTCCTGAGAAGTCGGCACTGGATAAAACCGTGTCTGTTATCATTACCGGATCACCATACACGACGTTGATTACTCCGTCTGGGAGACCAGCTTCCTTAAATACGTCTACAATAACTTTAGCGGAAAAAATTTGGCTGTCACTGGGTTTCCATACGACCACGTTGCCCATCATAGCGGCACTAGCAGGAAGATTACCTGCTATTGCTGTAAAGTTAAAAGGTGTAATTGCATATATAAACCCCTCAAGCGGCCTGTATTCTACACGATTCCATATCCCATCAGAAGATTCAGGTTGTTCCGAATATATCTGGGACATATAGGAGACGTTAAACCTCAGGAAGTCTATCAACTCGCAGGCCGCATCAATTTCTGCCTGATGTATTGTTTTTGACTGCGCCAGCATAGTCGCTGCATTTATTTTGGCTCTGTAAGGTCCGGCAATAAGATCTGCTGCTTTTAAAAAAATACTGGCTCTTTGTTCCCATGCCAGTGATGCCCATGCTTCTCTGGATTTGAGCACATTTTCTATAGCCAGGCTTACGTGACTTTTTTCGGCAAGGTAATACTTACCTAAAATATGTTTGTGATCATGCGGAGGAGACATTGTGCGGGTAGAGGCTGTCGTTATTTCATCGCTGCCAATATATAAGGGAACTTCCAGACTTCCTTCGAAGTATTCTTTATATTGTTTTAAAACCTCAGCTCTTTCAGGAGTACCTGGAGCATAACTTTTTATTGGTTCATTAATAGCCATCGGAACTTCAAAAAAACCTTTACCCATAATTACTTTATATTAATTATAATTTAGAGGTCAAAGGTACTAAAACCCTTATGGTTTATAAAATTAAAAACAAGGTAAAAGGAGTCCTTAATTTAAGGCGAAGGGCGCACTAAATTTAAAAGAGGGAATGTATACTCTGAATTTTTCGTTCGTTGTGAAGTTTACCATATTGTAGTGGCCTTTCATAGCTCCTATAGGAGATGCAAGAAGGCATCCTGAACTATAGGTATGGGATTCACCAGGCCTGATAACCGGCTTTTTTCCGATGACACCTTCACCATCCAAAACTTCAAAATCATTTAAAGCATCGTATATCTGCCAATGCCTTGATGTTAACTGAACAGAATCCTTACTTTGATTTTCAATTGTAATGGTATAACCAAAAGCAAAATGCATTTTATAGTTTTTGAAGAAAGTACCTTCAAAACTTGTATTTACCGAAATTTTTATGCCTTTAGTTACTTGAGTAATCATCTTTTTCATGCTATTAGATAACGGTAAATCTCTAAATGAGTAGCATAGCCGTTAGAATTGCTAAAATATAAAAAAACGAATTATACCTGCTCTATTTAACAATAGTTTGGAATTTTGGTCTAAAGAAATTTTTTCTTCAAACTTTATACAGGCAGGAGAAAAACAGTACTTCTGACAATTCTCCCATTTAATAAAGCTTTGTAAAAAAACTACTTACGCGGGCAAGATAAATAATAGGAAGTGATATTGAAAACTTAACATTGAATTATCGGTGTATGTATGTTTTTTTCTGATGAATTTATGCGTTGTAACTTATTAAATACCGCGTATTTGAAGAATTTTTGTGGTTATTAAAAATCCGGAAAAGGAGTCAAAACCCGCGGAAGGTAAAATGATTTGCTCTAAAATGATCTTAAAAGACGGAATAACCTTACGCTGGATTATTCGAAGTGTGGTACAATAGAATGATTTAAGTAACAAGAGTTTGTTGCAAATAACATTAGTTATTTGCGGCCAATTTTAGAGATTTGAGTTGTTTTATCTTTTTGGACTTTAATTTCTCACGATTATTTTTAGCAAAATCGGTGTGAAATTTGTGATTCTCTAAAAACCTGATTTGCAGGTCTAACCATTGAACATTATCGGAAACGATCCCCAAATGCAAATATTCTTTAAATAGTTTAGCACTAATTTCATCATAGTCTTTTCTCCCCAGGTAGTCTAAATCGGCATCCGCCAAAATTTCTTCATAAAAGGTCTTTGGCTTCTGAGGGACTTTCGTGGCCCTTATCATTCCATTTATTATCTCTATTTCATCCTTAGTGAGAATTGGGGTTAACAAGTCATGTATAGCCATAATACCCCGCTCTTCATGATCTAGTGGAGATTCTGTAAATCCATAATCATGGCAGATTGCGGCAATACGCAAAAGCTTAGCCATTTCTTCCGGAAGATCGTAATATTCGATATAGTCGTTACATACGTTGGCAACATCTATAATATGATCTATAGAGTGATATGAAAGATACTTGGGAAGCTTTTCTTTTAACTGCTCAATGATCTCAAAACATATATTTGGATATGAATTTTTATTTCGAAGCAACATTTATCCCAATCCTAAGAATTATAAGTGTATAGATTAAAACCCAATGTTAAGAAAATTATTGTAATAACCCGATTTAATTGTCATTAAAAAATTATTTTATTACTTACTAAATGGTTAAAATACAATACCTTACACAAGTGCAAGCCGGTGCGTTGATTGGATTCAGAAATTAAGTCGTAATGACGCAATGGACTTAACAAAAGATATTATTTTTTGGCGCTGCTGACGCACTGTTAATAAAAAATATACTGTTTGCGAAGGTTAATGAAAAGTTTTTAGTTGGTAATGTTTTCAGAGTTTGTAGTACCTATTCCGATTATGCTATCATATAAATCACCAAAATTTCTGTAGTAAACCAGTATTAAATAATTATTCTCTGTAAAATTAAAGTTACCACATATTTTATTCAGGTCTACCCGGCCATCCTCATTTTTAAGTACATATTTATAATTGTAAAACCCCTGCTTAATTTTTATTGTGGCCTCCATATTTCCTGTTTCAGCATTATAAATCATTTTGTTCGCTTCCTCAAGAGCATAGTTGTTGTATTTACCATAGACATAAATCTCATTTAATCCAATATCCATTGTGTAGGGGAGGCTGAAATGAATCATTGAATATTCTGATTCCCGCGACGGATCTTCACCTTGCAAAGTACGAATGGTAAAATCGCCATTAATATCCGGAAAGTAGGTATATGCTTTGTCAAATCTATAGTCGTCCGTAAAAAGGTAATGATGGTAAAGATCATCATATTCAATGCGGGAAATTGAAGAAGTTGGAGCTCGCAAATCACTGGTGTCAAAATTCAGGAATTCATTCCCTCCAAAGAAACTGGTTTCCTTATCATATTTATACACCAGTGAATTACCCAACGTAAATTGCGGGGGTACATCAGTGATGACATTAGACCATTGATAATTTTGAATTATGGCAATTTTTACTTCTTTTACTGGATTGATAAGTTGAAGATTGAATGGTGCAATTGTAAATTGTACAGATTGCTTCTGATTAAGAAAATCAAAATTTCTGGAATTTCTGGTCGTTGCTGCAACTTTGGCTAAATCCTTGTAAACCACAAATCTTCTTGAAAATTGAAGTTCGTTGATGGAATTATAAATTTCGAGTACATAATTACCACTTACTTTTAAACTCACCACTTTATTGGGAATCGTTAATTGATAATTAGAGTACGCTTCCAGGGTGTTATAACTATTGGTGTAATTAATAATCCTTTGGTTGTCTGTGCCTCTTAGGTATTGCGACTTTAATAGCTCGGATGGCGTCCAGTCATAATTGCAATACACAATTTTGAAATAATAGTCTTGCTCACTTGCGGTTAAATCATCGAACTCAAGATAAATCGGATCTCCTAATTTAACGACAGGAAACTGGTCATCAGTTGGTCCCTTAAAAATAATGGTCTTTATATTTTCGGGTGGATTTACCTCTTCCTGTATTTGTGAATACACATGGGTTGTAAGGAGAAGAAAAAATATTTGTTTAACAAAAAAACGCATTTTCAGCTTGTTTTTGCAGTAAAGGTAAACAAAATGCATACCGAAAAAAGTCATATCGGTGTAAAGCCCAAAATTATAGTTAATAATTATGAAAACAGTCCCATAAGTACTATTTTTGGTCGAAATTTTGATAAACCAAATGTTTACAATTTATGTCTAAAGACATTAGGATCAGGAAAGGTTTGAACATTAACCTTGTAGGTGTGGCAGAACAAAATACATCCAAAGCAGTTCAAAGTAATGTTTATGCCATCAATCTCCTGGATTTTCATGGAATAATGCCCAAAATGCTGGTCAAGGAAGGGGCAGAGGTAAAGGCAGGTGAACCCTTGTTTTACAGCAAAGATAATCAGGACATGCTTTTCGTTTCTCCGGTTAGTGGAGAATTAATTGAAATTAAAAGAGGAGCCCGCAGGAGAATACTTATGATTAAAATTCTTGCAGACAAGTCTCAGGAACATCTTAAACATAGCGTAATAAGCCCAGGTGCTGATTCGGAAGAAATTAAGTCTATTCTTCTTAAATCGGGCTGCTGGCCATTTATTAAGCAACGACCTTATGATCTTGTGGCAGATCCGGCAGCTACTCCCAAAGCAATCTTTGTTTCGGCCTATGTAACTGCGCCTTTGGCGGCAGATTTGAACTATACCCTAAATGGCAAGGAAGAAGAATTTCAGGCGGCATTGACAGCATTGTCGAAACTTACTCCTGGCAAGGTCCATGTATCCATAGGGAAGGGTTCCAATTCTCCTTTTTCTGAGCTCGAAAATATAGAATTACATAAAGTTTCAGGACCACATCCGGCCGGATTGGTGGGTACTCAAATTAATAAACTGGATCCGATAAATAAAGGTGAAGTAGTTTGGACTGTTACTCCCCAGGATCTTGTAATTATTGGTGAGTTGCTTTTAACTGGTAAATTCAATGCCCAGCGCACTATTGCCCTTGCCGGTTCATCTGTGAAGACTCCAAAGTATTTTACAACGAAAATTGGCGCAGAGATAGCAACATTTTTGTACGCCAGTGGTGTGAATAATGGGAAATTTCGTGTGATTAATGGAGATGTATTGACAGGGAAAAAAACGAGTCCTGATGGATTTCTCGGTTTCTATAACAATACAGTAAGTGTTATTCCCGAGGGAGATGATTACGAATTTTTCGGTTGGAATAAACCGGTTTTTGATAAAATATCTACAACAAGAGCGCTTACATTTTCATGGTTGCAGCCCAAAAAGAAATATGATTTAAATACAAATACAAATGGAGAACACAGGGCATTTGTAGTCACAGGTATGTATGAAGAGGTGTTTCCTTTAGACATTTATCCGCTTCAGCTATTAAAGGCATGTATGGTTAAAGATTTGGATGAAATGGAACAACTTGGTTTGTATGAGGTTATTCCTGAAGACTTTTCATTAACTGAATTTATATGTATTTCCAAGCAGCCGCATCAACAGATAATTCGTGAAGGACTAGATTTATTACAAAAAGAAATAGGATAAAAATGAGCAATAAACGATTGACCTTTAAGAAAAGATTGCATATTTTAAAACACAGGTACAGAGGCAAAAAGATGGCTCCTGCTTTTAATGCCTTTCATACATTTTTGTTTTCACCCGATGAAACCACACATACAGGTTCGCACATAAGAGCAGCCGACGATCTAAAGCGCACAATGAATACGGTAATTATGGCCCTGATTCCTGTGCTTTTATTCTCATTTTTCAATACGGGATATCAACATTATTCGGCAATCAACGGTTTTCCGGAAAATTTTTCAGTTATGGAGCACTTTCTCACCTGGGATAATTTCTGGTTGGGATTTGTGTTGGTTATTCCTCTGGTTATTGTCTCCTACGGCGTAGGTTTACTAATTGAATTCATTTTTGCGGTAATAAAAGGTCATGAAGTAGAAGAAGGTTATCTGGTAACTGGTATGCTGGTACCGCTAATAGTGCCTGTAGATACACCATTATGGATGTTAGCCGTTGCCGTTGTGTTTGGGGTAATTATAGGGAAAGAAGTTTTTGGAGGTACGGGAATGAATATTTTAAATCCTGCCCTGACTATAAGGGCTTTTTTGTTTTTTGCATATCCCACCTGGATGAGCGGAGATAAAGTCTGGGTTCACGGTGCTGTTGAACGCGCAGGTACTGCAGATGCTATTTCTGGTGAAACTATCCTTGGATATCTCGCACAGAACAATACCAGCGAATTTTCGTATTCAGTATCTGATATGTTTTTTGGTTTTATTCCCGGTTCAGTAGGGGAGACTTCCGCTTTTTTGATTTTACTTGGTGGTCTTTTCCTGATTTTCAGTAAAATTGCCAGCTGGCGAATTATGGTAAGTGCGGTAGCGGGTTCTCTGGTTATGGGACTTATCTTTAATGGGATAGTTGATTTGGGCTGGATTGGCGAAAGAAGCACTTTTTACGGATTGATGAGCTTTGATTTCTGGAAACACCTCCTTGTAGGTGGCCTTGCTTTTGGCATTGTTTACATGGCCACAGATCCGGTAACCGGGTCTCAAACAAATAAAGGAAAATGGATTTATGGATTTCTGATAGGTTTTATATCGGTAATGATTCGGGTATTTAACCCTGCTTATCCTGAAGGCGTGTTCCTTGCTATTCTATTGATGAATGTTTTTGCACCAACAATTGATCATTACGTCGTTAAGGGTAATATCAGAAGAAGGATGAAGCGACTGAAGCAGGCAACAATTTTCCCTAAAAGTACGGACGGGAAAGAAGAAGAACTTAAAGTAGAAACAATTTAAGTATGGCATTTAATAAAGAAAATAATAGTTACACCATAGCCTTCGCTGCAATAATGGTCATAATTGTTGGATCGGTCCTGGCCTATCTTGCCTCGGCTTTAAGTGGCAAAATTGCGGAGAATGAAAGATTTGAAAAGCAGCAGAATATTCTCTACGCTATGGGAGTCAATGAAAATGAAGGTGGGGGCAGTGTAAATTTCGTTCCTACAGATAGGGTGGAGGCTGAATTTTCAAAATATATCACGGAACAACTCGTAATAAATGGTGATCAAATCACACAAAATGATGAGGCGTACCTTATTGACCTTAAAAAACAAATAGCTTCTATTAAGAAAGGCGAAACTGCCGAGCTTCCCGTTTTTATAGGAGAAAAAGGAGGAAATAAATACTATATCATACCCATGTATGGAAAAGGGCTATGGGATGCCATATGGGGGTTTATAGCACTTAATGAGAATATGGTAGTCCAGGGAGTTTACTTTGATCATAAGTCTGAAACACCAGGACTTGGAGCGAATATCAAACAGCGTTATTTTTTAGACGATTTTATCGGGGAGTCGATATTGAGCAATAATCAACTGAAAGGCATAGCTGTGGCTAAGGGAAATAATGATCCGGAAAATAATATAAAGGACGACAATGAGGTAGATGCTCTTGCTGGAGCTACAATTACCGGTAATGGGGTTTCGGCAATGATTAGGGAGAGCGTGAATTTATATAAGGACTATTTAGAAACTATTAGAGTTAATTAACAATGGCACTACTTTCAAAGAAAGACACAAACCTGATTTTAGATCCGCTTGCGGATAACAATCCAATTACAATCCAGGTACTTGGTATTTGTTCTGCACTTGCTATTACCGCAGAATTGCAGGCTTCTGTAGTTATGGCCATTTCTGTTCTTTTTGTTTTAGGAGTAGGAAATGTTGTTATATCTCTGTTACGAAATATCATTCCTACGAAGATCAGGATTATTGTTCAGCTAATAGTTGTGGCGACATTAGTAATCATAGTTGATCAGGTTCTTAAGGCTTTTGCGTATGAATTGAGTAAAACACTATCCGTTTTTGTAGGTTTAATTATTACAAACTGTATCATTATGGGTAGGTTTGAAGCCTTTGCTTTGGGCAACGGACCCTGGAAAGCTTTTTTAGATGGTATTGGAAATGCTTTGGGGTATGGAATAATCCTCATAGTAGTAGGCTTTTTCAGAGAATTGTTGGGATCTGGAACCTTATTTGGATTTAAGGTTTTTGGAGATCCGGTAGCTAAAACAGGATTATACGCTACAGGCTATGAGAACAACGGATTTATGATTATTCCACCGGCCGCGTTAATTGTTGTTGGGATAATTATCTGGGTACAACGCTCGAGAAACAGGGCACTAATAGAGGAAAACTAATTTACTTTTTAAGAGAGGGATATGTTAGAACATATAGAATTATTTTTTAAATCCATTTTTATAGATAACATGGTCTTCGCCGTGTTTCTGGGGATGTGCTCGTATTTGGCTGTATCTAAAAAAGTAGCCACTGCGGTAGGATTGGGAGCAGCTGTTATATTTGTATTGGCAGTTACAGTGCCGCTTAACTGGTTATTGGATCAGTATCTCTTAAGAGATGGCGCCCTTGTATGGTTAGGCCCGGAATACGCCGATTATAATTTAAGTTTTTTGTCATTTATTCTTTTTATAGCTACCATAGCAACGATGGTACAATTAGTAGAAATTGTAGTTGAAAAATTTTCACCAGCCTTATACAATTCCCTTGGAATATTTTTACCATTAATTGCGGTTAACTGTGCTATTTTGGGTGGATCTCTGTTCATGCAATCAAGGGAGATCGAAACATTGGGATTAGCGTTTAATTACGGAGTTAGTTCTGGAATAGGCTGGTTTTTGGCCATTTTGGCAATCGCCGCTATTCGTGAAAAGATAAGGTATTCAAATGTCCCTGCACCATTGCGAGGCCTTGGAATTACTTTTATCATTACCGGATTAATGGGAATAGGCTTTCAAAGTTTTGGAGGGATGCTGACCGGTGGGGATGAAGCTCCTGCAGCTATTGAAGAAACGGCGTCCGAAAAGATTGAGGAGAATAAAGTAATAGTTGAAGTTGAAGAAGAATTGGATGAGAAAGAAATTTCTTATAACGACCTAATAATAGAAGAGGAATGATATTAGCTACAAGCACCTTTGGGACCATTACAATTACGGTTATTGCTTTTATGATATTGTTGTTACTGCTGGTGACACTTTTACTTTTTACAAAAGAAAAGCTTTCTCCATCAGGTCCGGTTACAATAACAATTAATGGAGAAAAAAAGATAGAAGTAGCATCCGGAAGTTCTTTGCTTGCTACTTTGGGGAATCAAAAAGTATTTCTTCCTTCGGCCTGCGGTGGCGGTGGGACCTGTATTCAATGTGAGTGCCATGTGCTGTCCGGTGGTGGCGAGGCACTACCTACAGAAACACCTCATTTTTCAAAAAGGGAATTGAATGAAGGGGCAAGACTGGCCTGCCAGGTCAAAGTAAAGCAGGATATGGAAATTACTATCCCTGAAGAAGTATTTGGCATTAAAAAGTGGGAGGGGACAGTAGTACGGAATTATAATGTAGCTTCTTTCATTAAGGAATTTGTAGTGGAAATACCGGAGGATATGGGATACAAAGCCGGAGGATACATTCAAATAGAGATTCCGCCCTGCCAAATAAAGTATTCCGATATAGATATAACTGCACACCCTGAAGAGCATGAAACACCAGATAAGTTTCAGAATGAGTGGGATAAATTTAACCTTTGGCCATTGACAATGAAAAATACAGAAGTGGTTGAGCGGGCATATTCTATGGCTTCTTATCCTGCAGAAGGCAGGGAAATAATGCTGAATGTCAGGATTGCCACTCCACCATGGGACAGGTCAAAGAACGGTTGGATGGATGTAAATCCTGGAGTTGCATCCTCCTACATATTTGCGCAAAAACCAGGGGATAAAGTAACAATATCCGGACCCTACGGAGAGTTTTTTATCAATGAATCAGACTCGGAGATGTTGTATGTTGGAGGTGGTGCCGGGATGGCCCCAATGAGATCTCATTTATATCATTTGTTTAAAACTTTAAAAACCAATCGTAAGGTTACTTACTGGTATGGCGGTCGCTCAAAAAGGGAATTGTTCTACATTGAACATTTTAAAGCATTGGAAAAAGAATTTCCGAATTTCAAATTCTATATGGCACTCTCGGAACCATTGGAGGAGGACAACTGGAAAGTTAAGGAGAGTCTCGATGGTCCTGGTGATGGATTTGTTGGATTTATTCATAATTGTGTGATTGATAATTACTTAAACGATCACGAATCCCCGGAAGATATTGAACTTTATTTTTGCGGACCACCGCTAATGAACAAAGCGGTTCAAAAGATGGGCGAAGATTTTGGTATTCCGGATGAACATATACGTTTTGATGACTTTGGAGGCTAAAATATTTTAAAGAATACAACTTAAAACCGATATTGATCAATATCGGTTTTTTTTGATAAGTAAGTTTTAAGATGAAAGCGCTAACGGAACAGGAATTACACAATCTTGCTATGAACATTGTAGGTAGGCAGCTCGAATCTGAAGGGTATGAATTTATGGGTGTAAACAGCAAACCAAAGAAAAACCCTCAGTTTGTCTGTCTTAAAGAAAAACAACTGCATTTTATTGTTGTACGAAATGTTGTCTATCCCAATGACATTAAATTGTATGACAAGAATCTGATGCTGAAAGTAAAACAGCAGGCCTCCAAATTTGAAGCAAAGACGTATTATGCAGGAGTTGGTTTGTCTAATGCGATTGATCAAAACCTGCCTGTTTATTTAAATGAATCATATATTGTCAATTATGATGGACTTATTGAAGTATAGTTCCAGGTTTTTGATTTTCACATTCTTCCTAGCCACTATTGTTTGCTGTAATCCGGGACCCGATTCCTATGTAAAGAACATGAGCTTTGGAGGTGCTTTGGGAACGTCGTATAGTATTACATACCTAACGGAAAGGGAACTTGATATTCAGAGTGAAATAGATTCTGTATTTGAAGTTATAAACCATTCAATGTCTACATATATTCCGGATTCGGATATATCTAAAATAAATAACGGGGACGCAACAGTCCGGGTAGACCAAATGTTTCGTGAAGTATTTGAACTTTCACAGGAGGTTCATGCTAACACCAATGGTTATTTTGATCCAACCGTTGGTGCTCTGGTTAATGCATGGGGATTTGGACCCGGAGATATCGTAAAGATGGATAGCTCAAAAGTGGACAGTATTCTGCAATTCGTAGGTTTAGATAAAGTCCGATTAAATTCAGACGGGACTATTACAAAGAAAGACCCAAGGATATTTATGGACTTCAATGCAATTGCCAAGGGCTATGCCATAGACCGACTGGCAATACTTTTAGATCAAAAAGATATCGGGAATTATTTGATTGAAGTGGGAGGCGAGATCATTTCAAAAGGAGAAAACAAAATCAAAAATAAGTCCTGGATAGTTGGTATTGATGATCCGCAGATAGAGGAGGGCAGAAGATTAAAACTCACGCTTCAACTTGCAGACAAGGCTATGG
Organism: Eudoraea adriatica DSM 19308; assembly: GCF_000382125.1. GTDB lineage: Bacteria > Bacteroidota > Bacteroidia > Flavobacteriales > Flavobacteriaceae > Eudoraea > Eudoraea adriatica. The sequence goes on along the minus strand of NZ_KB907552.1, from coordinate 13,144 downwards.
CTTCGTCTGGGAATTACAGAAAGTTCAGGGTAGACTCAATAACAGGTCAGAAGTATGTGCATACGATTGATCCTAAAACCGGGTACACGAGAGATTCCCAAATTTTGGCTGTAAGTGTAATTGCAAATAGCTGTGCAAAGGCAGATGCTTATGCCACCGCAATGATGGCAATGGAATTACCTGAATCTAAAAAAGTGCTGAACCAGCAGGAAGAGCTTGATGCCTATATTATTTATCTTGAAAAGGATGGGGAGGTTGCAGAATTTATGACTCCCGGATTTAAAAAATTAGTAGTGCGTTAATTATTTAGTTACGAAAGGAATTAATTCTCCCTTTGCCAATCTGTATTTTTCAATTTCAGCATCAGTCATCATTGCCGTATAATCAACAGCTTTTACAATAAAACCGGCCTCCTTTAATCGATCAAAATAATCCCGCCCATAAATCCGGACATGATCGTATTGCCCAAAAATTTTAGCCCTTTCTTTTTTATCTGTAATAGAATTATCCTCATAGGTAACTTCTCTTTTTAAATCCTGTGGTATTTGCAAAATACCCCAACCAGAAGGTTTAAGTATACGATATAGCTCACTTAGTGCTTTACGGTCGTCAGGAATATGCTCCAGTACATGGTTACACAATATAACATCAAATGAATCATCTTTAAATGGAAGCGCACAAATATCTGCTTTCACATCAGCAAGCGGAGAGTTTAAATCTGTAGTGGTATACTCCAGATTTTTTAGCTTCTTAAATTTCTTATAGAAAGCCTGTTCGGGTGCAAAATGCAAAACCTTGAGAGGTGCAGTAAAAAAATTGGTCTCATCCTTCAGATATAACCATAATAGCCGGTGTCTTTCCAGAGAAAGGGTAGAGGGTGACAGTACATTTTCCCTGGGGTTTTCATATCCATACGGCAGGAAACTTTTGAATTGCCTTCCATCAATCGGATCTGTATATTTATCCCCTTTAAGTGTCAATGCGAGTATTGGTCTGGCCAGGTAACTCAGTTGAATTAATAATGGCCTGGGGATTTTGTTGAGGACAAATTTGAATAGTTTTTTCAAAACCCTTATTCTGATTAGAGTTGTAATTTTTTCACCCTAAATTCATCTTCTTCATTACTGGTTATGCCGAGGGCATCATAGATATATTGAAAGGTAGATAGCAATTCCGGTTTCCCATTTATAAGGGCTACATTATGTTCAAAATGAGCACTCGGTTTTCCATCGGCGGTTAGGATAGTCCAGCCATCACGGAGCTGTTTTATACGTTTGGTGCCCATATTAATCATGGGTTCAATGGCCACAACCATTCCGTCAACAAATTTCTTCCCTCTTCCCCGTTTGCCATAATTTGGCATCTCAGGTCCTTCATGCAGCTTTTTTCCAAGACCATGCCCTACAAGTTCGCGCACTACACCGTATCCATGGCTTTCACAGTAATTTTGAATGGCATAACCAACATCGCCAACGCGGTTTCCGGCCTTAAACTCCTTTATGCCTATATATAGGGATTCCTTGGTAACTCTGAGCAGATTTTTGGTTTCTTCTTCTACATTTCCAATCTCAAATGTATATGCATGGTCTCCATAAAATCCGTTTTTTAAAGCACCGCAATCTACGGAAATGATATCGCCATCCTTCAATGGTTCTTTATTTGGAATACCATGCACGACCTGCGCATTCGGACTCAGGTTCAATGTATTTGGAAAATCATACATCCCAAGAAAACCCGGTTCGGCACCATGATCGCGGATAAATTCTTCTGCTAACCTGTCAAGGTAAAGCCCATCTACCCCCGGCTTAATTTCAGAGGCAAGCATTCCCAGGGTTTTAGAAACCACCAAAGCACTTTCTCTAAGAAGTTCAATCTCTTCTATTGTCTTAATCACTACCATGATGCAAATTTAGTACATTAGACCTATATCAACGCGTGTTGGGTCATTAATGCCGGCTTCGGAATTCCCATTAATTTGAGAATTGTAGGAGCAATGTCGCCAAGCACACCATCATTTATTTGTTTTATATCCTTATCTACAAGGATCAGAGGTACAGGATTTGTGGTATGTGCAGTGTTTGGGGTGCCATCCGGATTAATCATCGTATCGCAATTTCCATGATCTGCAATTACTATGGTGGAATATCCATTTTGCAATCCTGCATTGATAACGTCTTCTGCGCATTTATCAACGGTTTCACAGGCTTTTATCGCTGCCTTCATATCTCCTGTATGCCCCACCATATCCGGATTTGCAAAGTTGAGGCACACAAAGTTCACCTCACCTTTATTCAACTCGGGAATTATAGCGTCTCTAATTTCATATGCGCTCATTTCGGGTTTCATGTCATATGTCGCAACCTTGGGTGAGGGACATAATATTCGTTCTTCCCCATCAAAAGGTATTTCTCTTCCTCCGTTAAAGAAAAAAGTTACGTGAGGATATTTTTCTGTTTCAGCAATTCGTATCTGTTTTTTACCATTCTCTGCAAGTACTTCACCTAAAGTCTCCTCAATATTATCTTTGTCATAAACAACATGTACTCCGGTAAATGAATCATCGTAGTTTGTAAGTGTTACATAGTAAAGATCCAATTTGTGCATGTTATGTTCGTGCAAATCTTTCTGACTTAATACTTGTGTAAGTTCCCTGCCCCGGTCTGTCCTGAAGTTGAAAAAAATTACGACATCACCATCTTTAATTTTTGCCTGGGGTTCCCCGGCTTCATCAACCAAGGCTATTGGATTAATAAATTCGTCTGTTATGCCTTCGGTATAGCTATTCTGCATCGCTTCAGATATGCTTTTAAAGAGTTCGCCTTTCCCATTTACCAATAAATCATATGCTTTTTTTACGCGTTCCCATCTTTTATCCCTGTCCATAGCATAATATCTTCCAATAACAGAGGCTAATCTGGTATTTTTATCGGAGCAGAAATCTGTAAGGTCTTCTAAAAATTTAATTCCACTCATTGGATCAACGTCTCTTCCATCTGTAAAGGCATGAATAAATGCATTTTTTACCCCATAATTCTCGCTAACTTCAATAAGACCTTTCAGGTGGTCAATATGGCTATGAACACCTCCATTGCTTACTAAACCTAAAAAATGAACATCCTTATTATTATTTTTTGCATATTCAAAAGCATTTTTAAGTTCTTTTTCTTCTTTGAGTGTATCTTCTTTAACGGCAAGGTTAATTTTTGCCAAATCCTGATAGACAATTCGTCCGGCTCCTAAATTCATATGACCAACTTCACTATTACCCATCTGACCGTTTGGGAGGCCAACATTCATACCGTCGGTGAGCAGATTGGCATTAGGATAATTTTTGTAAAGCGAATCTATAAAAGGTGTATTGGCGTTATCAATAGCCGAAACTTTTGGGTCCGGAGATTTACCCCATCCATCCAAGATCATTAAGATTACCTTTTTGTTCATAGTCTTTTATTTAAAGAATAAGCAAAAGTACACTGATTTACTGTTGTTTGCCAGTATTCCTTCAGGCTTTTTTAAAATTTTTGGGTAGGTCGTATAGTCCTAAATATTCAACTGCAGATAAAGTTGAGTTGTTAAAATTAAGTTATTTATATGTTAATGCTGAAACAATTTGTCATAAGTGGCGTCTATTATAATATAATCAAAATCTATTCATCAATTAAAATCAATTCATCATGAAAAAAGCAATTCTGATTTTTGGAGCAGCATGTTTACTTGCTGTTTCTGGCGTTTATGCCGAGAACAACACAAGCAGTGAATTTGACGGAACAACTATCAATGTTAAAAACCTTGAAATTAATTCCTTTTGCAAAGCCATTCTTAAAGGCGATTTTGAGACCGTAAAAAAATTAATTGAACTTGGAGAAGACGTTAATGAAAAATCTTTGGGTATGACACCTGCCATGTTTGCGGCAAGGTATAACAAGGCTGAAATTTTAGAATTACTTATTCAAAACGGCGCCAACCTATCAGCAAAAAATGATCAGGGATATACTGCCAAGAAGTTAGCAAAACTTTCAAAGGCAAAGGAGGCCCTGGCGGTTTTAGAAGGCCACAATATTTAGAAAAAAGTTTATTCATCAATCATAAAAAACCCTGACATTTTTGTCAGGGTTTTTAGTTTTGATTGGTTTAAAACAAAAAGTGTCCTTGTAAAAGAGTTTACGAAAATTCAATTACTAAAATTCAAATCCTGTAAAAGCCCTGTATAAAAAAGCATAGATGGCCATAGATAACATTAAAACGCAGAAAAAGGAATAAATTTTCAGTAGTATTACAACAAATTCTGGTTTACAGTCATCAAATGCCTCAAAATAAAGACTTTTAAAATGTAATAGCGTTCCCATATAGTTTCATTTAAATTAAAATTAAGCTATAAGGGTTAAATTAGGGGCGTAAAAAGATTGGGAGGTAACGTCAAATATACAAAAAAAAGATTCACATCCCAGAAACAACCCAATAAATCTTATCCGGTCTGATCTTTGTATTTCTCTATAGATTCCTGTATTCTTTCAATTCTATTATCAGGATCCGGATGTGTACTTTGAAATTCCGGAACCCTATCCGGCCCGGCTGCTGCTTTTAAAATCTTCATTACACCGATCATTTCTTCGGGTTGATAATTACTTTGCATCATAAACAAAACCCCAAGGTCATCGCTCTCCAGTTCGTCTTCACGACCATTTGTCAAAAGGGTATTTTGTCCAATACTACCTACCAGGCTACCTGCATCTGCACCCACACTGGCACCCATGGAAACGGTTTTCCAAAAGTTGCTGTCAGCAATACGCTCAGCCGAATGCCTGCCAATTACATGCCCAATCTCATGGCCAAGGACACCTGCCAGTTGTGCTTCATTGAGTTGTTTGAATAATGCATAGGTGATAAAAATCTGGCCACCCGGCAGGGCAAAAGCATTAATAGTCTCGTCATCTGCAAGCAAATGAAATTCGTATTCATAAGGAGATTCCCGCGCAATGCTGTTTTGAACCAGACGGTCTCCAATGACATCAACCAGGGTTTGGAGGCGTTCATCGGGATATAAGCCTCCATATTGATGGGCCACTTCCGGAGCACTTTGCAGACCAATGGCAATTTCTTGTTCAGAGGTCATATTGATATTTTGAACCCTTCCGGTATATGGGTTTTCTTCTTGATTATTCCATCGTTGGATAAGCGCAATTGCAACAATAACCAGGCCTATAACTATTCGAATTTTCCAACTTCCTCTTCTCATAGCAAAATGTTTATTTCAGTTATTTTAAAGTGTAGAAAAATAGACTACAAAAGCTCCGGATTTATATCCAGTATATTGTCTTCAATATAGATTTTTACAAATTCTGTTGTCAAATCATCACTTCCTAAAAAGTCTTCCGCTTTCAATTGTTTTAAAATATTTTTCAGTCTGAACGTTTTAAGCATAGGCCTGGATAGTGGGGCATAGCTGTAGTGCCAGGGTTCATATTTAAACCCTCTCCGTTTTGGGTTATTCGTATAAACCAGGTAATAGTCAAACTTCTCGGAGTTTTCGTCCATCCAGAGTTTGAATTTTTCAAATGGCCCGTCTGTTCCAAATTTACTGGCCACAAGTACATCTCCGTCTACACTGGGATTCCCGTCAATAAGATCTACATCAGTTCCCCAATGGTGTCTGCTTGTGCCTGGAATAGTAGAATACTCAATTATCTTTTCAATTGCATCCAAAGGCTCCATCCCGTCATCCGTATATTTCAAATATTTACGTTCAAAAATGACCGCTTGCCTGTCAAAACTGCGATACCCTGAAACTATCTTTATATCGATTCCATCAGCGAGTGCAGCTTTTCTCATTTCAACAAATGCATCATGTGCTTCCTTTCTTAAATTTATATCCTCACCATAAAGGTCAATATCTGCTTTGCCCATTAGTTCCTCCATGGAATATCTGATCTCTTGCGAAAACAAGTTGCCCGGGACTATGGCAATGGCAAAACCGCCAACTCCACTTCTTTTAATAAACAGTCTTCTTTCCATAATTATTGATTTATTAAGGGGGTTAATATGATTTCCATCCCCAAATCAAAAAAGATACCAAATATCTAATTTACGATTCTTATAAATAATTAATCCTCCAAACAACTACTATCTATTAAAGCATATGCATGGTAGTGGATACACCAAATTTAAGAAGTATTTTTAAGAAAAAATGTACCCTCCAGATGATTATCTGGTGTTAAAGCAGAATGATGTACAAAAAGCCCGGCAAATAACAGTTAGGTTTAGGAAGAGATAACAGTTTAGTTGGAAATGTAAAGATAACCCTGGTGTTTTCGACGTAAGTCATTGAGGGTAATAATATAAAAGTAGATTCCGCTCTCTAATCCGGAATTTCTTTGAATAGCATTTTCCATGTTTGAATAGCCGTTAAACTGTCCATCGTAGTTATCCATACTATACACCAATACACCATATCGATTAAAAATCTGAAGCGAATTATTAGGGGAATTTTCAATACCCTCAATCGTCAGGACATCATTCTGACCATCGCCATTAGGGGTCATATAATAGTTATCCAATTCAATGGTATCAAAGGTTTCCAGCATGTCATCATTGCCACCTATGGTAATTATCTCATAATCGTTGGGAATAAACAGATCTGATGTAACAGAACCATAATCCATTCCACCTTCAACTCCGGTATTCCCTAAATTAACCCATTGGTTTTCAGCTTTGTTCCATCCTACAACCTTGAGATCACTGATAAATTCACCTAAAGCGGCAATATTGCTATAGCCATCCCAGGTAAGGGTTACATAAGAGGGAACATCACCTTCAAGCCTCCAGAATTCTCTGTCGGAGACAGACATATATTCAGATGATTTTTTATCTGTATTATAAATGGCATTCAAGGTTTTTGAATTATTGGGGTCTTCAAAAAAATAGGCACATTTTGCCAGGGCATTTGTTGCCATTGAGCTTATAGTTAATGGTCTTAACCTTTGATCGTCTCCGACAGGAAAAACAAAACTATCTTTATTGGTCATCGCTGCATAACCATATACTTTAGAAACGCTGCTTTCACCTGTATAAAAGGATTTGTCAAAGAAATTTGAATAAACCCCAGATTGCGTTCTGGGGGTTATGATATCACCAGTTATTAAATTTCCATTGTTATTTACGCCTAAAGAAGTCTGAAGCACCAAACCTTCTTCAACAGCAATTTCAGTATCAAAAAACACAGGTGTAAAAGCCCCTGAAACAGTTAAATTTCCAATATCACTGTAAAAGCCAACAAGGCCCATATTCTGGTCAAAACTACCGTCATTTATGAGATCCAAATGCAATCCAACCATTGCGGTTTCATGGATCTGAATGTTACCATAATTATGCAGGGCCTCCTGACCCATAAGCTGAAAGCTCCAGGCAAAAAATACTAATATGGAAAAAAGGAATCTCACTGGTTATCTTAGCTTGTTTATTACAAAACTGGATTCTCCCGAACCACTAAATTGAACAGTTCCTGAATTAGCTTCCTGATATGTAAGAATTGTGATGACATCATTTGCATTAAGTTGCAATATTTCATTTACATGAATGCTGGAATGCTCATGATTTGATTTAAAACTTATATATCCTGATGCTCCAATGGCCCCAACAGCTATGCCATTTATTGCAATTCTGGCATTTACATTTGTGCCTTGCTCTAAGCTTCCAGAAGAGTCTATACCTATTAATGATAAATTAGCTCTTATGTCATATCTGCCCGTGGCCTTGACTATAAGAGTGTTGCCACTAACCTGGTACAAATTATTGCCGTCGTCCTTATAGTCTTCAGTTCCAAATATTGGAGCCTGTGTATTATTTGAATTTAAATTGGTAGAAGTATTTGAATTTGTCCATCGACCACCATAGTTCACTTTTGATCTTTGAATTACGCCTGAGGCATCTACCGCCATAATATCATCGGTGTTATCTGCATTACTCAATGTTCTAAATCTTGCACTACCATTGATATCAATTTTTTCAGTCGGACTATTGGTTGCGATTCCTAATCTATTGTTGGAATTGTCCCAGAATACCTGACTATTGTTTTCGGTTATTTTACCATCGGAACCGGCAAAAAAGATCGAGCCAGAAGTTCCTGAAATTTCGGTACCGTCTAAACCATCAGCTCCAGCGGGTCCCTGTGGTCCTGCAGGTCCCGTTAAACCTATTGGTCCTTGTACACCATCAGCGCCATTGGCTCCTGCTGGTCCGGTAAGTCCTAGTGGTCCTATTGGTCCTTGTATTCCTTGCGGCCCCGGATC
>NZ_KB907552.1:0-2617 GCF_000382125.1 Eudoraea adriatica DSM 19308 | reverse complement strand
CCTTGTGTGCCGTCAGCACCATCAGCTCCGGCTGGTCCCTGAGGACCGGTGAGGTCGGAAGAAGTAAAAGAGGTTCCGTCTGAATAGTTTATCGTAAATGTTCCATTTCCGTTATCTACAAATGTAAAAGTGCCCGGATTAGAACCAGATCCGCTACAAAGGTCCTTCCATTGACTCCCATCATAAAGGTAGACGCATTGGGCTTCTATATTATATGCTAAAGCTCCGCGTAGGGGAGTAATACCCTGCATTTGAGCTGTTGTTAGCCGGGTGAGTACAAAAGCCTTGTTACTGCTTTCCAATTCTAAAATAGAAGCAGCATCTATGCTATTGGGATTTTCGCCTATTTTGACCTGTGCTGTCACTATAGCAGAAGACGCGACTAACAGTGCAAAAAGCAATTTTTTTAAATTCATTATCTTAAGATTTGGGCCGAAATCAATAATTCAACGTAAAAATACCCCTAAGAAAGGGACCACTATAGAAAATGTTGTGTAGTTAGTAAAATGTGTGGTGAAAAGAAGAATGACCACTAATTGCCGTTAAATATGGTACTTTATCGACTTTGAACGCGTCTGAAATTATCGATCTAAAAACAAAAATCCCTGATAATTAAGTCCAAGGTCATCCAGAGAAATTACATAGAAATAGACCCCTTCAGGGAGGCCTTGTTCCCGGTTAATGATTAGATTATCTGTATTTGATATCCCTGCAAATTCATTAGTATAATTTACCATTTCAAAAACCTTTAAACCGTAGCGGTCAAAAATCTGGATACTATTATTTGGGCTCAATTCCATTTCCTCAATAACCAAAACATCATTTACCCCATCTCCGTTGGGGGAAACAAAATAATTATCCAGGGTTAAAATATCCTCCGGTTCTGCCAGACTGCCAAAGGTTATGATTTCAAAATCATCGGGGACAAAAGTCTCGGAACTCACAAATCCGTTGGTAAGATCGCCACCTATTGCGGCATTCCCAAGAGAAAGCCATCTGCCGGCCTGCTTATTCCAGCCCATAATAGTAACTGCATTAATTTCAGTAGCTAAGGCTGCTACGTCGCTTCTGGCATTCCAGCTGAGGGTGATGGCAGAAGGCACATTCCCTTCCAAACGCCAAAACTCCCGGGTACTGACGGCTTCAATGGTCCTTGGTTTTAAGTCGGTATCGAAGCCAGGAAAGGTGGACGGACTATTGGGGTCCTCAAAAAAGTAAGCACATCTGGCAAATATATTGGCATCGTCAGAATTTAGAATCAATGGTCTCAACTGTTGCGAATCTCCTACCGGAAATGTAAAACTTTGTTGATTGGTGATTGTAGCATAGCCATCAATTTTAGAACCATCTGCTGGGCCCACATAAAAGGCATCCTGCAGAAAGTTATAATAGATATCTACTGAATTTCGGGGTGTAATAAAGTCGCCTACAACAAAATTGGTATTGTTGGTTACGTTTAAGGCTGTATTGAGTTGCACGCCCAGGTCATTTGCTATTTCCGTATCGAAAAATACGGGTGCAAAAGCCCCGTCAACGGAGATCAAAGAACTGCCGTAAAACCCTGCCAGGCCCAGGTTTTCATCAAAAGAGGCGTTATTGATAAGGTTGGTATGAAAGCCCAGCTGCCCCTCCTGGTGAATACGAATGTTCCCGCTGTTGTAGAGTGCGGTTTGGGCATACCCAAAAAACATACTTGCTAAAAATACTATGGAAACGAATTTTTTCAACTAGTTCTCTTTAAGTAAATTTTTAATGGCCTGCATTTCTGCTTTAAGGGTATTAAGCTCCTCCAGAATGGCCTGATTTTTTGTTTCGAGCTGATTGATTTTTTTCTCCTGGTTGATGGTATGTAAAAACAACTCTTCAATTTTTTCAAGGTTCTGCAGGTTGGATTCACTTAGATTCCAAAACCCATCTTCCTGCACTTCTTTGGCTGATTTTATTCCGGGTAAATGGTAGTTTTTCTTAATAAAGTCCTCAATTTCCTCCAGACTGGAGAAATTATAATTTTCATTTATTTCAGAGTAATCTAAAAAGTATTTTTGAAAGACATAGTCTGGATGCAGGTCAATTGCTGCTCTAAATACACTACCTGTTACATTTATATCACCAGTAGCTGTAATATCCGTCCCATTAATATTACCAGTTGCTAAAATAGTGCCTCCAACATGAAGTCTTTCAGTAGGATTCAGTTCTCCGACCCCTACGTTTTGAGACGCATCTATTCTTATTGCTTCTGTACCAGATGTAACTAAGCCAAGTTGGTTTATAGCAGCTCTATAGATACCGGTATCAGAATCGTTATCGAAACTATAGGCAACACTTCCAGGTAGTGTGCCAAACGTATTTCTAATTCCTTCTGCTCGTATGGTGCCTTCCACATGTAATTTATTATTAATGACAGCATTGCTAGGACCAATACGCATGTTACCTGTTCCAATAAATCTCAAATCTCCACCCGCAAGGTCATATGTTCTATTACTCACTGTTTGGGTTAAATTGGAGTTAGCTAAATTATTTCCTCCCCCTGCTACGGATAAATCGTAGTCATCCCCAGTTTGCACCAGGGCAACGGATCCATCTGTAGACGTAATCGTCTGAATTTCATTGGCTGGAT
>NZ_KB907551.1 GCF_000382125.1 Eudoraea adriatica DSM 19308 | reverse complement strand
TGTTTGGTCAACTGATTAAAACCTTTTGAGCTGTTTTTAAACTTAAAATGTTTCCCTTGGGAGCTCATAACATCGAATACATCTTTGCTGATATCAACACCAAAGATTTGATTATATTTAAACATAAGAAAATGTTTTTTGAAAGGACAATCTACTTTGCTTTCAACAACTTGAAATCGAGATCTAAAAGTCTCACAGAACTGAACGAAATTGAAGTAGAAAAAGAGAGGGGATTATCATTGTTGACGAGATCTCAGTCTCTACGGCTATATTAACCTTAATCCTCTCTTTTGTTCTTTCTAATTAATTAATGAAATAAAGATATTACAAACTTAAGATGGCTATAAGTAATTGCTACTACTCGCTTACCCTGAAAATTCCTGTGGAGTTTTCAGCTAGGTGTGTACTTGCAAAGTTTCGTGCTAACCCACACAACTACTCATAGCCGAGACCGATATAGTTATTAACTATATCCAATTGTTGTGCACAATTTGAAAAATGAATATGAAATTAACAATAGTGATACTATTTCTTCTTATCAACTTCCAACTTTTAGGGCAATCAAAAGTTGAATATGGATCTAATGATGGCCAATATTTAGAAGTTGGTAACACCAAAATATATTATGAACAATACGGTGAAGGCTCGCCTATCCTTTTATTACATGGTGGCATGGGGAGCATATCAAATTTCAATACAGTAATCCCTAATTTATCTAAACACTTTAAACTAATTGCAATTGATAGCCCAAGCCATGGCAGGTCTTACAGTATTGATTCTTTAAGTTATAACATACTAGCGGATTACGTTGTTAAAATAGTTGATAGTTTAAAATTAGAAAAAATTGCTATTGTTGGTTACAGCGATGGTGCAATTGTTGGAATGTTAGTAGCCGATAAAATCCCTAATAAAATAAACAAAATAGTATTTGGCGCAGGTGCATTGAGTCCACATGCTAGTAAACCAGAAGGGCTAAAAATGCTTCAAAATTTTAGTCCTGAAATACTTCCAGAGGAATATGCCGCTTCTTATAAAAAGAAATCACCAAATCCCGATCACTGGGAAGAGTTTGTTTACAATTCTAAAGAAATGTGGTTACAAGACATTTGGGTTCCTAAAGAAATTTTACCTAAACTAGATAGTAAGGTTTTGGTTCTTTTTGGGGATAGAGACCAATTTATTCCCTTAAATCACAGCATTGAAATATACAATGATTTGCCAAATGGTGAACTTTGCATTTTACCAAACACGGACCATGACATCTTCAATAACTCAAAAATAACAAATGACATCCTAATAAAGTTTTTGTCTGAAAATTGATATAAATAATTAATTAAAACTGTGTACAACACTGTATAAAATTAATTGCTAGTGCAAGCCTACTTAGGAATCCCGATAGTTATCGGGACTCGCGAATTTTCAGTTTGGTGTGTACCTGCTGACAGGCAGGCTTGCAAAGTTAGGTGCTATCCCGATAGCGATCGGGACACGCAACTGCTCATAGCCAAGACCGTTAGCGTTCATTTCATTGAATAAAAAAAATAGTATGATAAAAACTGTCACCTTTCTGGTTCTTGCAATTTTCTTTGTTTCATGTAATTCAAAATTGGGTCACCGAAATGCAGATTACATCATACAGAATGTCAAGATGTTTGATGGCGATGATGTTTATTCTAATTCAACGATCATTATTCACAATGGAAATATTCAAAAAATATACACGAGCCAAAATACTTCTTTCTCAGGGGAAAATGTGATTGATGGAAGAGGTTTGATGGTGATACCCGGACTAATAGACGCACATGTTCACCTCGAAACCATTAAGCAAGGTAAAGAAGCTGTAAAAGCAGGAATCCTTACGGTACTGGATATGGCCCATTTTTCTGATTCAATTATCCCATCTATTAAGGCACTTCGTAAATTGGGAGATTCATTAAATTATTTACCCTATTTCTATTCAGCTGGAAATCCGGTTACAGTACCCAATGGCCATGGGCTTCAATTTCATCCCTACAAAACCGTAAGTACGGTTGACGAATTGCCCTCATTTATTAAAAAAAGAGTCAACGAAGGCTCGGACTTTATAAAAATCATAATAGAAAGGCAAGGTGGAAAATTGTCCATCATTACTAATGAGATGATAGGTACTTCCATCAGATTGGCTAATGATCATGATCTTATGGCTGTGGCGCATATTTCGGAAAGATCATATGCCATAGAAGCTTCCAGAATGGGCATTGACGGCCTTTGCCATTTTTGGTACAAAAACTTTAAGTATGGAGATACTTCAAAAATATCAAAAGAAGAACTGGACATATTGATCAATAATCAGGTTTTTGTTATCCCCACTATAAGTATTTGGAAACAAATAGGAGAGCGATGGGGAGCTTTTGACATAGAATCTATGAAGGAAGAAATTGGCAAGGTCCATGAAGCAGGAATACCCATACTCGCTGGAACTGATGCTCCGGGTTTTGATATGAACTTCGGTGCGGTTTTACACGAGGAAATGCAATATCTTTCTGAATGTGGCATATCTAACCTTGATGTACTTAAAACAGCTACATCGAACGTTTCCAAAGCTTTTGGCTTGGGCGGCAAAGGATTTGTCAAAGAAGGAGGTTCCGCTGACTTATTACTGATTGACGGGGATCCCACAGAGGATATTTCAACCATTAGCGAAATAATAGGGATATGGAAGAAAGGGGTTAAGGTCAAACAATAAATGCATGAATTATAAACCGAACGCTAACACTGTATAAACGGCATTAAAACCATCGTTTATTCTAGACGTTGTACCCCATTCTAGCTATCGAACTACTAATATGAAACTTATTCCTATAAAAACACAATGGAATAAATGGGCTTTGCCAACTAAGGCTTCATATCCAGGAGTAAATTCTTAGTTATAAGTCAAATATTAAACCTTTGGAAATTTGGAGATTTCAAGCATTACACCTCATTAAAACTTATGGCCAATGGGCTGGGTATTCCTTCACCCAAAGAAGATATTGACGGAAGTATGGTCAGAGATGCTTATTACGAAGAAGATGATTTGGATCGCATAGTGGCTTATTGCGAATTAGATGTTATCACTTTAGCACAAGTCTTTTAAAGGCTGAGAAATGAACAGTTGTCGCAAGAGGCTGATATCATTCATATTTAGAATAATTCTTCCAGCCAGCTTGTGATTTCTCTTTCACAAAGAATACTTTTAAGTCACTCTGTCTAAATTAGGCTCATTGTCTTTAGGTGTATTGTGTTATCTTAGTTTCCATAAGTGAGATATAGTTATTAACTATATCCAATTGTTAGGCACAAGCGGGACTGAATGATAAACATAAATCTTACTAATGAACAATGAAAGCGGCACTATGCATAAGACATGGAAAACCTGATGGTATCAGAATAAGGAAAGTAAAAAAGCCGTCAGTACAAATGGACGAAATCTTGATTAAGATAGCCTGCACCACAGTAACAGCGGGCGATGTTGTGTTAAGAAAACAGTCTTTTCTTCAATTTATGTTGTTTTGGCCTTTGGCAAGATTATTTTTTGGGATAAAGAATCAACGTAAGAAAATTCTCGGGCATGAGTTTTCCGGTATTGTTGTATCGGTTGGTGACAAAGTTAGAAAGTTCAAAAATGGGGATGCTGTAATTGGTACAACTGGTTTCAAGGGAGGTGCCCATGCTGAATATATTTGTCTTTCAGAAGATGGTATTATGGCTTCAAAGCCCGAAAATTTAAGTTTTGAAGAAGCTGCTGCTTTACCGATTGGTGGAATATGCAGCTTACATTTTCTGAAGAAGGTGAATATTCAATCTGGAGATAAAATATTAATTTATGGTGCTTCTGGGAGTATTGGCACGTATGCAGTGCAAATAGCAAAATATTTTGGGGCAAAGGTTACGGGAGTTTGCAGCTCGACAAATATTGAGCTTGTAAAGTCAATGGGAGCAGATGCAGTTTTAGATTATACAAAACAAGACATATTGCAAACAAATGAAAAATACGATGCAATTTTCGATACAGTTGGAAAATTTCCAAAATCCAAAGCAAAAAAACTATTGAAAGAAAACGGGCGATATATTTCAACCCATTCTTCTCCTGTTGCAGAGAAACAGGAGTATTTGGATATGATTAGGAAACTTGCAGCAAAGGGTATTATCAAACCAATAATTGACAAAACATACACGCTGACAGAGATTCAACAAGCCCATGCCTACGTTGATACGAGGCGAAAAAAAGGTAATGTAGTTATTGCAGTAAATGAAATAAACAATAAAAACTAATATCATGAATTCAGTTAAATCAGTTCAGAAAACAGCAAGGTTTAGCGGATACTTATTTCTATTTAACCTTCTCATTCCCACATTAGGCTATGTATTTGTGCAATCCAAACTGTCTGTGGCAGGCAATCCATTGCTCACTTCAAATCAAATAATTGCTAACGAACAAGTATTTCGGTTTGGATTGCTTTCAGAATTTATCCTATCCATAGGGTTAATTCTTCTAGGGTATAGCCTGTATGTTATTCTAAAAAAAACAAATCCTTTCTTTTCAAAATTGGCCTTACTCTTAAAAACAACAGAAGCAACACTTATGGCGGTTGTTAGTTTATTGTCTTTTCTGGCGTTACAAATTTTAGTAAGCAATAGCCAAACGGGTGTTGACAATAAGTCTTTGGCAGGATTATTATTTAATCAACATGGAACTTTAAATTCCATCCCAATGATGTTTTTGGGAATTGAAATGGTGATTTTTAATTTTCTGTTCTACTCATCACGGATGATTCCCAGATGGATTGCCGTATTTGGAATAATCTCCTTTATATTAATATTCCTATTCTCAATTTGCTCTTTGATTGAACCGGAATTTGCTTCAATGCTATTCACCTTACCAAGCTTTATTTATGAGTTAATTATTGGCTTTTGGCTTATTATAAAAGGAGTTAAAGTTAATAATCAACTGTAAATTCTTAATCAAAAAAATCCAAGAATTATGAAACTAATATTAATTCTACTGTTATCAGTTGTAATAAACACTAGTTGTAAAAGAGATTACTCCAGTCAATATCCATATATACCACCTACAGATTTAAACGATGGCTTACAGGTTGATTCTATTAAAAGTGTGGGGATTGATGAAGAGCTGATTCGCAATGCAGTCGGGAGAGTTGATAACGGTAAATACGGTGAAATCCATTCCATGCTAATCTACAAGAACAATAATCTCGTTTTTGAAGATTATTACGAAGGACATCAATATCAATGGGATGCTCCCGGGCATTTCGGTGAATATGTCACCTGGAACAGGGATATGCAACATTGCATACATTCCGATACAAAAAGTATCGTTTCCCTATGTATTGGAATTGCAATTGATAAAGGATTCATTGGAAATGTTCACCAATCCATATTCGAATACCTACCTGATTATCAAAATTTTAATATAAACAACAAAGAATATATTACCATTGAACACCTTTTAACCATGACATCCGGTTTAAGGTGGGATGAATGGGGTGTTTCGCTGGGTTCTATAGAGAACGACCAAATAGGGATTTGGTTTTGGGAAGATGGCCCGATGGACTACGTTCTGAGTAGACAATTTGTTGCAGAACCGGGTACACGATTTAACTATTCTGGTGGTGATATTCAAATTCTAGTTGAAATACTGAAAAATGCCACAGGGATGAAACTGGATGAATTTTCGAAAAAATACCTGTTTGAACCATTAGAAATTACCACTTTTGATTGGTGGTTAAAATTTCCAAATGGTGGTGAAATTCAAGGTGCCGGTGGATTAAAACTTACACCTCGTGATATGGTAAAAATTGGAGCAATGATGCTAAACAAAGGGATTTGGGATGGAAACAGAATTGTATCAGAAAGCTGGGTTGAAAAATGCATTATTCCGTATTCAGGAAATACGGGTATAAAAATACCGGGAGAGGATTTAGGTAAAGTGGGATACGCATATAACTGGTGGACAAAGAGTTTTACATACAATAATGAAAATATCAATATGTTTTTTGCAGTTGGTTGGGGCGGTCAAAAAATCTTTATTTTACCTGAGTTGGATATGGTAGTTACATTTACGGGGGCTAATTATGATACGAATGTACACAACTTCAAGATTTTGAAGCGATTTATTTTACCGGCGATAAATTAAACCGCATGTGGACTTTTATACTAATAATATTATTTAAGCACATGACAAAAATTGCGTTTTATCGATATTTATCGCCAAACAAGCCCCAGTAATGAACATCTTTGCCCTTTCTGCATCAACAACGAACTGAGAAAAAAAGAAAACTTGATAAAAATTCAGATTGAGAATAAAACTGCCAGTGCCTAACATCGGCTATAGCAAATGCGGGCTGACTGCTTAAAAATTAAGATATTGCAATTAAATAACATTAGGTCTAGCGGACAAAGATTTGGTTTTAAAATCCCGCACTTGCCATAGCCTGCCCGTTATGTTGTATTACTACAATTCAGCATGTGATAAGAAAAAAATTATAATAGGTTTAAAAAACACTATAATAGAATGTTGAACTTTAAAACCCTCTCAATTATGTCTTGTAAACCTAAATATTTAACAAAAGTATCCTTTTTACTTTTCTTTATGATCTTTGCTCAATCCGCAATGGCACAAGATGGGACCATCTACTCGCTTGAAGCTCCAGAAGAACCGAATGCCATTCTTCTTGGCACAGGAGGTGTGGATAATCAACCAGCTTCAGAAACCTGGTTCAGACAGTGGGGCGATCCCATGGCCAGGAACATTATAACCGCGACCCTGACACCCTTCATCCCGGAACCTGGAAAGGCAAATGGTGCGGCAGTGATCGTAGCACCGGGTGGTGGTTTCCGGTGGCTTTCACTTGGGAATGAAGGCTGGGAAGTCGCCGAAGCATTAAAAGCACAAGGTATAGCGGCGTTTGTACTGAAGTACAGGCTCCATCCTACACCAGAATCACTTGAGGACTTCACAGCGTGGATGAATCGTCCCCGCACACCACCACCTGCAGAGACCTCCGAAGAGGGTGAGGAAGCAGCCGCTCCTCCACGACGACCAAGATGGGATCTTTCCAATCAGTTGGAGGATGCTGAAGCAGCTTATGCGATGATCCTTGACCGCGCGGAAGAATGGGGTGTGGATACCGACAGAATTGGCATGATCGGCTTTTCAGCCGGTGCAGGTCTGACGATGCATTCAACCATGAATTCTGAAACCATGAAACTGGCCTTCATAGGCCCTATTTACGGAGGTATGGGCCCTGTGGAAGTGCCTGAGGGTGCTCCACCCATGTTTGCCGTCATTGCCACGGACGATTTTCTCTTTAGGGGGCAGTTTGGTGTCATTGATTCATGGTACAAGGCAGGTATACCTGTAGAGTTTCATCTTTACCAAAATGGTGGTCACGGTTTTGGCCTGGGAAATCCCAACCGAACTAGCAATCGTTGGTTTGATGCTTTTATTCACTGGTTAGATGTCAATGGATTTCTTGCAGCCAAGTCGGGAGAGTGATAAGAGGTTGCCTAACAATAGTAAAGTGGGGAATTGATTCCAGGAACTATTAAATATCTAACGTTACAAACTACGTACAACTAAATTATTTTTTTTGAACGAATAAACACCACATAACAAAATGTATAAGTAATGGCAGGGTAAGTGTTAAATTTTAAGGTTTGTAACCCGCTCAAACTGCATAGCGGTTTGACAGGAAAGAAGCCCGCAACCTACCACTACCCATACAATTTACCGTTAGTGACAATTGGAGCTTCGGTATTAGTCCTGTATATTATACGAATATTGAAGGAATTGCTGTTGAATTGAAAGATAACTTTTTGGCTATATTAAAAAAAGGTGAAGATGGCATTTGGAGACTTCACCGAGAGGTAGCGTCATCACATGTAATTGAGGGAAAAGAATAAATTTAAAAGACAGAAGAAATGCTGGATCTCAACTACTTACTAAACCGTTAGTCAGAATTTAAATGACATCCTATGCTCGGCAAGATTTGGATAGTTTTTGGAATGTTCTTTTCAATTGTTAGTTTTTTTCCTTTAATAAACTCAACACATTGGATTTTTAGAATATTCGACTTTATTAGGCTTCAACTTAGTGTAATTCTTTTATTTCTCCTACTAGCGAGACCTTTTCTATCAGTTAGCAATTCAATTATTGGATTACTTACTATATTTTTAATTGCAATATCTTTTGTTTATCAATTGTCAATTATACTGCCCTACTTCCCAAAAAGTAAAAACAAAAGCATAACACCAAAACACAACATAGTAGCTATATGTATAAATGTGAAGCAGGAAAATCAGGACTACGAAAGACTTATAAGGGTCGTTAAAAGTGTTCAGCCAGACATTTTGTTAACCATAGAAACTAATAAAAAATGGGAGCAAAACCTTAAGGAAATAGAAGGTGACTTTAGTAATATTATTCGTGTTCCAAAAGACAATAGGTATGGAATGCATCTTTATACAAAATTGGACTTGAAAGATTTTAACATCCATTATCTTATCTCTAAAGAGCATCCATCTATTGAAGTTAAATTAACTGATTCCAAAAAGGATGATTTTATTTTTTGGGGTATTCATCCACCTCCCCCCAGTCCCACTGAAAAACCTACATCTAAACAAAAAGATGCCGAACTGATGAAAGTTGCAAAGCTTGCCAGAAAGAGTATGACACCAATGATTGTTTCGGGAGACTTCAACAATGTTTCCTGGTCTAAGGCGTCCAGATTATTTAGCAAAATATCTAACCTAAAAGATGCAAGAATTAATAGGGGGATATACTCAACATTTCCTGCAAACCTTCTGATATTCGGGTTTCCAATCGACCTTCTTTTTCATTCTAACACAGTAACGGTAAATAAGATCAAAGTATTAACCTCAATAGGTTCTGATCATTTACCGCTTCAATTTATGTTTCACATTAATAGTAAGGTGGATACTAATAAAGAATTAAATAGCAATTTGAAAAGCTTAGCAAATCAAAAAATAATGGAAGGAAAAGAAGCTGCAAAGAATGAAAACTGAAAAAACATTTGCTAGTAACGCCTATAATTCGTCACGCCATGGCGTGACGAAATCATGGCCAAAACCTTGTGTGCAACTAAAAGTAACCAAATGAAAAAATTAGTAACCTTATTATCAATTGTATTGCTAGCCAGTAACTTGTTATTTGGTCAATTGGAAGATTATACAATTCACAATAACCTCTCTTATTTAAGCAAGGAATCAATTTCAAATGATAGTCTTCAAAGATTAAACTTAGTCTTGCCCACAAAAGGGGATAAATATCCGATACTGATATGGATAGGAGGAGGAGCATGGTCGTATGTTGATAGAAAACAAGAAATGGACCTCGCAAAAAAGTTTGCGAAAAATGGAATAGCTGTGGCAAGTATAGGCCACCGTTTAAGTCCGGCTATATGGCGGGATTCAACTTTAAATACAGGGATCCAGCATCCAAAACATATTGAAGATGTGGCAGCTTCCGTCAAATGGTTGTATGAAAATGCTGATAAATATGGATATGATAGGGATGGATTTTTTATCGGTGGGTTTTCTTCAGGAGCTCATCTATCCGCATTAATAAGTTTGGATAGCACCTATCTAAAACAAGTTGGACTTTCTCATAAATTATTTAAAGGAATAATTCCAGTTTCAGGGGCATACGATATAATTGACTATCATAACGTACTTTTAAACAGTGACAGACCTGAACTTGCCAAACTTCATGTAGAAGCTGTTTTTGGCGATGAAAAGGAGGACTTTAGAAAAGCATCACCTATTACCTATCTTCATAACTTATCGGTTCCCATCTTATTGATTAGTGACAATAATGTATATAACTACTCAAGAATTTTTGAGGAAAGAGTTCGAACAACTGAATTTAGAGATATGCAAGTTGTTTATTCTTATCACTTATCGCATGGAGAACTTTGGAGAAACTTATCTTACGATGAAGAAAGTATATACCGGGAGATAATGATAAATTTTATTGAAACAAACTTATAAATGGAAAGAAGCACACAATACTGTATTACCGGCATTGGCAAACGCCAATTATACAGGACAGTTATTACACGCAGATCATATAAAACATATTTATTGCGCTATTATTACAACCTGGCTCCAGTTTAATTGTACTTTAATTGAATATATACGGGGAAATGGTCACTATACCCCCCTTTATATTTTTGACCTACGTAAGTTCTAAAAGGGTTTCCTGCATATTTGCCATCCCATTCCCTGAGCTGGTGGTCGTCAAAAATATTGGCATGCGCAAAACTATGCGTACCTTTTTCATAATTAAAAAAACTATGTGATACGAGAATCTGATCGAAAAGAGACCAGCTTCTTCTGTAGTTGGCACTACCCCTTTCAGGAGTCCAAAGTTTTTCCATGGGATTGTATAAATCTTTAGCTTCAACCAAAGTGCGGATGCTTAGCGCATCCGGACTATCATTAAAATCCCCCATGATAATATAGTTAGGATTTGAATATTTCTTTTCAATTTCCGTCATATAATCCCTAATGGTCTCGGCAGCTTTTATTCTTTTATAATCTGTTTCAATATCTCCGTCTCTTCGTGATGGCCAGTGATTCACAAAAACATGGATATCCTCCCCATTTAAAACACCGTGTATATAGAGTATATCTCGTGTTGTATCTCTTTCTCCTGCTTCATTGAAAATGAGCAAAGGGATAGGTTTAGAATGCAAGACACTAAAATTAGATTTTAGATACAACAAAGCGGTATCAATTCCTCTTTCATCGGGAGAATCGTAGTGAACGTAATCGTAATCTTCGTTTTTTAAAGCCCCTGCAGAAAGAAGATCCTTAATAACCCCTTCATTTTCCACTTCCGCCACACCTACCAGTACAGGTGTCTTTTTGGTGGTTTGAACTCCAATTCTGGAAATGGTATTCGCTAGTTTGAGAAGCTTCTTTTTATATCTCCTTTTGGTCCATTTCTTTTTTCCATTAGGGGTGAAATCTGTATCAAGAGTATTTTGATCATCGCCAACATCAAACAAATTTTCCAAATTATAGAAGACAATGGTATGAACGTTTTTAGGTTTCTTTCTTTGCAGAAATGAAAAATTCATAAATTTTTCTTTAGGTTTTCAAAATTACGAAAATCACTTGGCTTCAATTACTTAGATTTGCACTTTAATTAGTCAGATGTTAGAGAAGCAGAATATTGAATATGAGAAAGCAGTTCTGGTTGGTGTTATT
This sequence comes from Eudoraea adriatica DSM 19308, assembly GCF_000382125.1. Classification (GTDB taxonomy): domain Bacteria; phylum Bacteroidota; class Bacteroidia; order Flavobacteriales; family Flavobacteriaceae; genus Eudoraea; species Eudoraea adriatica. The sequence continues at coordinate 266,211 of NZ_KB907551.1, read as the reverse complement.
AATAAAACGCAGAATGAAGAGAAGGTAAAGGAATATCTTGATGAACTTGAATTTCTTACCTACACCGCCGGTGGACAGGTAATGAAGCGTTTTGTACAACGCGTAGATTTGCCAAACCCCAAAACATATATTGGCAGTGGCAAAATTCAGGAAATAGCGTCTTACGTAGATGAAAACGAAATAGGTTCTGTCATATTTGACGATGAACTTTCGGCCGTTCAGCAACGTAATATTGAGAAGATACTTCGTTGCAAAATACTGGACAGAACCGGGTTGATCCTGGATATTTTTGCACAAAGAGCCAAAACCAGCTATGCCCGCACACAGGTAGAGCTTGCACAATATGAATATTTATTACCGCGCCTGACAGGTTTATGGACACACCTGGAAAGACAAAGAGGAGGGATTGGGATGAGAGGTCCGGGAGAGACTGAAATTGAAACGGACCGCCGGATAGTCCGGGACAGAATAGCTCTGCTTAAAAAGAAATTGACTAAGATAGATCGCCAAATGGGTACCCAACGGGGAAATAGGGGAGCCCTGGTAAGAGTAGCCCTTGTAGGATACACAAATGTTGGTAAATCTACACTTATGAACGTAATCAGCAAAAGTCAGGTTTTTGCTGAGGACAAATTATTTGCGACTTTAGACACGACTGTCAGAAAGGTCGTACTGGGTAATTTGCCTTTTTTACTCACAGATACCGTTGGCTTCATACGTAAATTGCCTACGCAATTGGTTGAGAGTTTTAAAAGCACCTTGGATGAAGTCAGAGAAGCCGATTTACTGCTCCACATTGTAGATATTTCACACCCGAATTTTGAGGATCATATTAGTTCAGTAAATCAAATATTGAACGAGATTGGATCTGCTGATAAGAAAACAATAATGGTCTTTAATAAAATTGATCTCTATACCCATGAAATTTTGGAAGAAGATGATCTAATGACCGAAAGGACTTCAAAGCACTTTACAATTGATGAATGGAAACAGACCTGGATGCAGAAGTTAGGTGATAATGTCCTGTTTATTTCCGCCCTGAAGAAAGAGAATCTGGATGAGTTTCGTAAAAAAGTATATGACGCAGTCAGGGAAATCCATATTTCAAGATTCCCGTACAACAATTTTCTTTATCCGGAACATCTGGATGAATATTAATTAAATTTTATTGCCCTTTTTGAATGAATATTGGAAACTTCGGGTAAATTATTCCCGCATAAATCAAAGTTGAAAGGTCATTCAACCGACAACTTGTACACTTCATATTTTTCACAACATTAAAACTCCACTTCACAACAATAATTTAGAGGTTACAAGGAACCGTACTACATTTACATTGTATTTAAGTGATAGTGTTTAACCCCAAATCAAAGCATTACTTAATTTAAGTGTTATTCATCCCAGTTTTAATTGGGACGACAGATCCCAAATCGGCACTTAACCAAAGAATTAGATTAATAAACCAAGTTTTACAAACCTACTTTTCTTAAAAAGCCTCAACAAAAATGTTGAGGCTTTTTTATTGAAATTTACAATATGATCCGTTCCCCGGATAACCAATAAATTCAAAAAAGACATGTCCGGAGAATTTAATTAATGGAATTATACGGAAAATTATAAATAGGACTATGTATTTCATCCCGATAATTAAACCACTCATATTTTTCACAACATTAAGCGCTGGATTCACAACATATTTTATGATCGAATTGCTTGCCGACATATCTTTACATCGTAATTAAGTGATAGTGTTCAACCCCAAATCTAACCCTGAACTTAATTTTAAGTATTCGATTCCCCAAATCGTATCTTAACCATAATACAAATCAATAAATCAAATTTTACCCGCCTGCTTAACTAAAAAACCCCGCACTTCAGTGCGGGGTTTTTTAGTTGTAAACCTTCCTGGCTATTAAAATTTATAGCTTAACCCTAAGGTATAATACGTCTGAAGATCGTTATCAATACTATCAAAAGTTGCATTTGGGTCTCCCAAGGTATTAATTGCATAGTTAAGGGCCTCTTGTTTATTATCTCTCAGGCCAAAATCAAACCCTATCCCTATTTTTTTCCATAAAGTATAACTAAAGGAGTTAGTCCAGGTCCAGTTAGACAAATCAGAACTCTCATAACTTGCGAATAAAGACAAGTTTGTTTTAAAGTTAATGGGTCCTAATTCCTTACTGTAATCGGCTACGATTTTTGCACCAAAAGAGGATTCGAAAATTGTATCTCCACTACTAAAAACAAAGTTGTAGTTCAATGGATGGATCACCACAAAGAGGTCTTTAACCGGAGTCCAGGTTGCACCAACACCAAGATCCAGATAACCAGGATCATTAAAGTTACTTAAAATGGTAGTTCTGTATTCCGCAAGGCCGGATAAAGCAAATTTTTCGCTTAGCTTTCGACCATATAATGTTGATATATTAAAGACATCCGTCGCCTGCCTAAAGCCATTTTGATCATCAGGATCGTCTTTATCATCAAATTTTACCCAGTTAAGATTCAGAGTTAAGGCATTCCTCCAAAAGTATTTGCTTTCATCCCTATTGGCAAAACCATTAACCGTAAAACCAATTGTACCTGCTGAGTTATTTGGGGTCTCCTGCGCATACCAATTATTAAAACCGGAAAAACTCCCGCCTATCGTTCCGAAAGCCCCAACTTTCCAACCCGGCAAAGCATCAATCTGATCCTGGATAGCATCTACCCGCCCCTGAAGGGCATCAATAGAATCCTTTTTATTTGCCATGGCGGCCTTTAATTCTTCTTCAGTCTGAGCAAAAGAATTGTAACCCGTAGCTATAAGAGCCAATATTAAAACTAATCTTTTCATAATGCTTAGTGTTTTGTGTTAAGAGCGGCAAATGTAAGGATTGTTAAAAAATCAACAAAATGCATTTATTTCCTCTTAAACAAAGGAACTGAAGAACAGGCTTCCCCATACATTATACTTTTTGCCACCGGTTGAAGTTTAATAGTTGCCCAAAGATAGGCGTTTGGAGGGATTGGTTTATTAGTACATCCCTTTATTATTACAGGTTTGTCTTTAAAATCGGAGACATTCATTTTTTCAATTATCTCCTGAAAAAGGATGGTCTCCAAATCTTCCAGAGAACCCAGGACTACTTTCTTTGCATGTGGTTGCAGTTTTGTAGAGATTAGCATGTACGCCCATCCCGGAATTATAGCCTCTGTGGAGCAATATAAAGCAACATACGCATCTTCATACTGTGCCCAATTATGTTCTGAGATTTGGTTTCTAAAATCCTTCTCTTTTAGTATAAGTCCCTGAAATAGCCAGTCCTTTATGTCAATTTGTAGCCTGGTCCCCTTAGGATAGAATTCTTCTAAATCCAGGGTCACCAGCTTACTTTGGGCTACGCGATTTACTATTTCAGACATATTTGAGAGGTGTTCTAAAGCAATACATTAAAGAAGACCCAATTCCAGTTTGGCTTCTTCACTCATTAGATCTTGTGTCCACGGTGGATCGAAGGTAATTTCAACTTCTGCACCTTTAACAAGGTCAAGAGATTTTACCTTTTCTTCAACCTCAACCGGCAGGGTTTCAGCCACCGGGCAATTTGGTGAGGTTAGCGTCATCAATATTTTCACATCCTTGTCTTCATTAACAAAAACATCATAGATTAAGCCTAGTTCGTAAATATCTACAGGAATCTCAGGGTCATAAATCGTCTTGAGAACAGTTACTATTTTCTCTCCCAGTTCCTGCGTATTAATAGCTGTTTCACTCATGTCTCACAAATTAATTATTTAATTCAATTGTGTTTGGTACGCAATAGCATACAATTTCAATTGCTTTATCATACTAACCAGGCCATTGGCCCTGGTAGGAGATAAATGATCCTTAAGTCCTATTTTATCAATGAAATCCGTATTTGCTTCAATAATATCTTTTGGTTTTTGATTGCTAAAAGCTCTAATTAAAATAGCAATAATTCCTTTAGTAATAATGGCATCGCTATCGGCTGTAAAAACCAGCTTGTCCCCCTCCAACTCCGCATGCACCCATACCTTGCTCTGACAACCTTTAATTATATTATCTTCCGTTTTATATTGCTCTTCTATTAAAGGAAGTGATTTTCCCAGCTCAATCATATATTCATACCGCTGCATCCAGTCATCAAACATGGAAAACTCTTCTACAATTTCATTTTGAATTTCTTCAATACTCATAAAAACATTTTCAGCGAAAATACGATAAGTATCAGTGCTTTTCAATAGTTTGGGAAAATGATAACAAGCTGTATTTAGCTCAACATCTGTACGGCTTTTTTTACGCCTTCTACAAGAATGTCTGCTTCATCTTTGGTGTTATAAAAGCTAAAACTCGCCCTAATTGTTCCCGGTATATTGAAATAATCCATAACCGGTTGCGCACAATGATGCCCGGTCCTGACCGCAATTCCTAATTTATCGAGGATCGTCCCTATATCATAAGGGTGAATCCCTTCGACATTAAAAGAAATCACCGATGTTTTATGTTGGGAAGTTCCATATATTTTTAGCCCCTGGATTGCCATAAGTTTTTCAGTAGCATATTCAAGGAGCTCTTTTTCATAGCTTGCAATGGCATCATAACCCAAAGAATTCATGTAATCAATCGCTGCCCCGAAAGCAATCCCGCCAGATATATTTGGAGTTCCTGCCTCAAACTTGTGTGGTAAATCGGCATAGGTCGTTTTTTCAAACGTAACCTCTGCTATCATCTCTCCCCCTCCCTGATAGGGTGGTAATTTTGTCAGCCATTCTTCCTTTCCATATAAAATCCCTACACCTGTTGGCCCACAAATCTTATGCGCAGAAACTGTATAAAAATCTACATTCAGCTCCTGAACATCAATTTTAATATGAGGTGCAGCCTGAGCTCCGTCAATTAAAACAGCAGCATCAACTTCATGTGCCAAGGAAATGATCCGTTCTATTGGATTTATTGTGCCCAGTGCATTTGAAACATGATTACAAACTACCAATTTAGTTTTCTTCGAAAGCAATTTAGCATAATCCTCTGTTAGGAGTTCTCCCTCATGATTCATTGGAATTACTTTTAAAACTGCCCCTGTTCGTTCACATAACATTTGCCATGGAACTATATTGGAGTGATGTTCCATAGCAGATACCAATAACTCATCGCCCTTTTTTAAAAAAGATGTAAAGCCATTTGCCACAAGGTTAATACTGTCTGTTGTACCTGAAGTAAAGATTATTTCATATGGTTGAACAGCATTTATATGTTTTTGAATTTTTATACGGGCGTTTTCGTAAGAATCAGTAGCCTCCTGAGATAAACTATGAACCCCCCTGTGGATATTTGCATTATATCGGGAATAATAATCTACAATTGTATTTATGACTTGTTTTGGGGTCTGTGAGGTAGCAGCATTATCCAGATAAACCAAAGGATATCCGTTAACTTTCCTTTTAAGAATAGGAAAGTCCTCACGAATAGTTTCTATATCCAATTTAGTTGTAATCATAAGACCAGTATCCCTTTCCGATCAAGAAATTATTAAAGATCAAATCCCAGTTGAACACCCAGTTTATTAGCAATAAGCTTATTAATTCTCATTTTCAATTCAGGAATCCGAACACTTTCCAACACATTATTTGCAAATGCATACATTAACAGGGCTGCAGCTTCTTTTTTTGGTATTCCCCTGGTTTGCAGATAAAATAAGGCCTCTTCATCCAATTGTCCAATGGTGCAACCGTGAGAACACTTAACATCATCTGCAAAGATCTCCAATTGCGGTTTGGTATTTATTGTTGCCTTGTCGCTAATCAAAATATTATTATTCTGTTGAAAAGCATTGGTCTTTTGAGCAATCTTATCCACTATGATTTTACCATTGAATACTCCAACAGACTTTTCCCCATAAATTCCTTTATAATCCTGGTGACTCTCACAATTAGGTTCCCTGTGATGTACCAGAGTATGATGGTCTACATGTTGTTTTTCACCTAGTATTGTTACCCCTTTCATGGTAGAATCAATATATTCCCCATTTTGGTAATAATTAAGATTATTCCTGGTTAATTTTCCTCCAAAGGAAAAAGTGTGGACCTTCACCGTGCTATTGCCCTTTTGAGAAATGTAGGTGTTATCTATTAAGGAAGCATTTTTAAGATCATTTTGAACTTTGTAATAGTCTACAATAGCATTCTTTGCCGCAAAAATCTCGGTAACCGAATTTGTCAATATCTCATTTGAAGTAAGACTTTGATGCCGCTCAATTATCTGAAGTTCCGCATTTTCTTCCGCAATAATTAAGTTGCGGGGTTGCAGTAACAACGTAGCCTCATTACCTGTTGCAAAATGTAATATTTCTATAGGCTTTTTGGGTATTTTATTTTTAGGAATATAAATATAGGCGCCTTCTTTGCTAAATGCTGTATTTAATGTGGTAAGCGATTCTTCCTTTGAGGCTACTTTATTAAAATAAACATCTATTATCTGTTTATACATTGGCTTGCTCAAAGCCGCGCTCATAAGGCAAATATCCACACCGTCATGTGTAGTTTCAGACAGGAATGAACTGTACACCCCATCAATAAATACAATTTTATAGGTATCTATCTCATGCAGAAAATATCGCTTTACATCTTTGTATTCCAATGCATCTATATGTTTTGGAAAGATGCTGAAATCTATTTTCTTTAATGCGTTCAAGGAAGTGTACTTCCAGGCTTCTTGTTTTTTATCGGGAAAACCTTTGAGTTCAAAGTTTTTAATTGCTTCCGAGCGTATATCATGAACCGGATGATCTACGTCTACATTGTTTTCAAATGCCAGGAAAGAAGAAACCAGTTTATCCTTTAAATCCATAATTTTGTTTTCTTTTTATTGTCAAAATAATAATACCCGCATTTAATAATTTAAAAATTGAACAGTATCTCTAAACAACCGATTCATTTTTTAACCAATCATAACCTTTTTCTTCCAATTCAAGCGCTAATTCCTTAGTTCCTGATTTTACGATTTTACCCTCGTGTAAGACATGTACAAAATCCGGAACAATATATTCCAGCAAGCGCTGATAATGCGTAATAACCAGTATAGCGTTGTCTTTACTTCTGAGTTTATTAACCCCATTGGCTACTATTCGCAAAGCATCAATGTCCAGGCCGGAATCTGTTTCATCCAAAATTGCGAGTTTTGGTTCCAGCATGGCCATTTGAAAAATTTCATTTCGCTTTTTTTCACCACCTGAAAATCCTTCATTTAAGGAACGTGACAGAAATTTTCTGTCTATTTCGAGCAATTCGGATTTCTCGCGGATAAGTTTCAGCATCTGATTAGCCGGCATGTCCTCAAAACCCCGGGCTTTCCTCGATTCATTTATTGCCGTTTTCATAAAATTGGTCACTGAAACCCCGGGTATCTCAACCGGGTACTGAAACGAAAGAAAAATTCCCTTATGCGCTCTTTCCTCAGGGGAAGTTTCTTCCAGGTTTTCACCATCGAATTCAATACTACCTTCGGTAATTTCAAATTCTTCCTTTCCAGCTATAACGGAGGCAAGCGTGCTTTTTCCTGAACCATTAGGGCCCATAATAGCATGTACTTCACCTGCATTGACTTCCAGGTTTATTCCGTTTAATATTTCATTTCCTTCTACACCGGCGTACAAATTATTTACTTTTAACATACTCTGATTTAGTTTAGATATTGAGGTGCTTTTGGCATTTTGTTAAAATCATCTTTTTGATGCTGCAAATATACCTTTGCCTTTTTTTCATCTGCAAAAGCTTCAAAATTTTTCATGCTCTCCCTGGTTTGGGAGACATCATAATTAAAAATTGGGATTCTCTTATACTCCCTGTTTTCATAAAAATGATAAAGATCTCCGGATAAAAGCAAAGGCCCGTGTTCTTTTAAATCAAGAAATAAAACCTGATGCCCCGGGGTATGTCCCGGCATATATTTTAAAATGACCGTCCCGTCATTAAATACATCAAAATCTCCATCAATTTTTTTAATCTTTTTTAAATCCTTAATTGCGTTATACATATCCGGATTCGATTCTTTCAACTCTTTCCCGGTTACAAAATCATACTCCTCCTTCTGTACAAGCCATGTTGAATTCTTAAATAGGTTGGCATGTCCGCTATGATCAAAATGAGTATGGGAAAGAGATATGTATTGAAAATCATCCGGCGTCATCCCAATTTGTTTTAATTGATTTAATACCGAATCCTTTCGGGAAACAGTAAATGCACCGTCAGGTGAAGTATATGGTTCGGGAAGTCCAACCAGTGATTCGGGAAGTCCTGCATCCCACATTATGTTCCCTTTTGGATGTTTAATCACATAAAATGCGTCGGCAAATTCTTTGCTTTGTCCTTTATAAGTCTCATCCTGAGCAAACAGTCCTAATGTATTTACCACTACTTTACCACCATCAAAAGTATAGAGTTTAACTTCTGGTCTGGAGTTAATTTCTTTAATCTCTGATGCAGATACAACTTCCTTTTTTACTTCTTTACAGGCAAAGAGTGAAAAAATTACCAATAATGTTATATACTTTTTCATAGTACTTAACCTACTGATCCTTCAAGGCTTATTTCTAATAGTTTTTGTGCTTCAACAGCAAATTCCATAGGAAGTTTGTTAAGTACTTCCTTGCTAAAACCGTTTACGATAAGGGCAATGGCTTTTTCCGTTTCTATGCCCCGCTGATTGCAATAAAAAATCTGATCTTCCCCAATTTTACTTGTTGTAGCCTCATGCTCAATCTGCGCTGTTTTATTCTTCACTTCTATATACGGAAAGGTATGTGCTCCGCAGTCATTTCCCATCAACAAGGAATCACATTGTGAAAAATTCCTGGCATTCTTGGCCCTGCTGTTCACTTGCACCAAACCTCTGTAGCTATTTTGTGACTTCCCGGCAGAAATGCCTTTTGAAATAATTGTGCTTTTTGTGTTTTTACCCAGGTGGATCATTTTCGTCCCGGTATCAGCCTGCTGAAAATTATTTGTCACGGCTATTGAGTAAAATTCACCAATAGAGTTATCCCCTTTTAAAATGCAGGACGGGTACTTCCATGTAATAGCCGAACCGGTTTCAACCTGTGTCCACGAAATCTTAGCGTTTTTTTCACATAGCCCCCTTTTCGTAACAAAATTGTAAACTCCGCCTTTACCTTCTTTATCGCCCGGGAACCAGTTTTGAACCGTGGAATATTTAATTTCAGCATTATCCAAAGCAATAAGTTCTACCACAGCAGCATGTAATTGGTTTTCATCTCTCGAAGGAGCCGTGCAGCCTTCCAGATAACTTACATAACTGCCTTCATCTGCAACTACAAGTGTACGTTCAAATTGTCCGGTACCAGCCTGATTTATACGGAAATAAGTTGACAATTCCATTGGACATCTGACTCCTTTAGGGATATAACAGAACGATCCGTCGGAGAATACCGCAGAATTTAATGCCGCATAGAAATTATCCTTTTGAGGCACAACAGTCCCAAGATGTTTTTTAACCAATTCGGGATGTTCTTTGATAGCTTCAGAGATAGAACAAAAAATTATCCCTTTTTCTGCAAGTGTTTTTTTGAATGTAGTTGCAACGGAAACTGAATCCATTACAATATCAACTGCTACTCCTGCCAGCTTTTTTTGTTCATCCAAAGAAATCCCCAATTTTTTAAACGTATCCAATAATTCTGGATCCACCTCGTCTAAACTATCGTATTTAGGTTTTTTATTAGGAGCAGAATAGTATGAAATATTCTGAAAATCTGGTTTTTTGTAGTTTATATTGGCCCATTCGGGTTCAATCATTTCCTTCCATGATCGAAAAGCTTCAAGTCGCCATGAAGTCATCCATTCCGGTTCTTCCTTTTTTTTGGAAATAGCGATTACAATTTCCTCGTTTAAACCTTTGGGAAAAGTATCAGACTCAATATCGGTGTAGAAACCATATTCATATTCTTTGGTTTCCAGTTCTTTTTTTAATTCTTCTTCAGTATACGCCATACGCTTTTAAACCCTTAAGGGTATCCTATATTTTATAATGAAAAACTCTCACCACAGCCACATGTGCGCTGCGCGTTAGGATTATTAAAAACAAATCCCTTACCATTCAGGCCCCCGGAATACTCCAGAGTTGTGCCAACCAGGTAGAGAAAACTCTTCTTGTCTACAATAATGCGCACAGCGTTATCTTCAAAAACCTTATCAGTCTCATCAACTTTATTGTCAAATTTTAATTCATATGACAATCCGCTGCAACCGCCGCTTTTTACACCAACCCTAACAAAATCCTTTTCGGCATCAAAACCTTCCTCAGTCATAAGCAAGGTGACCCGCTGTTTTGCTGTTTCAGAAACTTTGATCATTTTATATCCTTATTTGGTTTTATTCTAAATAGTTTACAAATATAGGGTATAGTTGGGGTTTTACCACAATTAGTAACATTATTATAACGTATAAAACAATAGAGGTTATCTATTGGGACTTATCAGAACTATAAGGAAGGGGCGGGCAAAATTGGATGGCCCAAAATAAGGGCTTTTCACAGTTTGTCATTAATTGATAAGTATTATTTGATCTTTATGATCAATACGTCTGAAAGCCCTTTATTTATGAGGTCCGGGAAGTCATTACTAGTACTTTCACCAACAAGAAGAATGCTTTTATCTTCATTCTCAACCGCATCAAAACCATAATCCAGATTTGATCCTCCATAAGATCCCTGCCATAGCAGATTTCCTTCGGAGTCCGTTTTTATTAACCAAATATCGTTTTCTCCTTTATTTTCTTCGGCATTCCCATCAGTACTTTTTGTATTCCCGGTTATGATAAAACCTCCGTCTTTTGCGGTACATACTGCTTGGGCCGCATCGAATTGAGAGCCCCCAAAAGTCTTCTCCCATAATAGATTGCCATTATCATCTATTTTTACAAGCCATATATCAGATTCACCATGATTTAGTGAAATATCCTTATCTGTGCTAAAAGTGTTTCCGGCAACTACATATGCTCCATCATCAGTTTTGGCAATATCATAAGCGATTTCTATTCCTGAACCACCAAAGGAACGCTCCCAAAACAACTCACCTGTAGCTGTTAATTTAATTACCCAAAAATCGTAGCTGCCTTTAGTATTCGAAATATCATAATCATCACTTTCCGAAAACCCGGCCATTACAAAGCCTCCATCGTCCGCTTCAATAACCGCATGGGCCCTGTCATTGTTGGTGCCTCCATAATAACTCCTCCATTCCAAATTACCATTGGCATCTATTTTGGTGCCCCAAAATTCCCCCACACCATGTCTGGTAAGAAAATTGCCCTTGTAATATGTGCCATCGTCAAGAGCGGCAGTAATATCTAAAAATCCAGCGAAGAAAAACCCTCCGTCAGCTGTTTGTACTAAATCATATGAATGATCGTGTCCGGAAAAACCAAAACTTTTTTCCCATTCAATAGCCCCGGATTCATCAAGTTTCAAAATCCAGTTATCATGAAATCCCTGATTGCTGCTGCCGTCTCCATCATCACTCATAGCGTATCCCGTAACGGCATAGCCGCCATCTGAGGTCTGGATAATGGACTGCCCCCTGTCATCTTTGGTGCCGCCATACGTTTTATTCCAAAGGAGATTCCCGTCCTCGTCTAGCTTCAAAACCCAATAATCATTTACAGGTGTGGATTTTGCGGCGAGATCGCCGTCCGTACTTTTTGAATATCCAAGAATCGCATAGCCCCCATCACTTGTGCGTATAACGGATTGCGCAGTTTCCTCGTCTGAACCACCAAAACCCTTTACCCATTCAATCTCACCTAAAAAAACGGCATCTTGATAGGCATTGCCGGGGATTGCCGTATCATCATCTGAACATGAAAACAGCAATAAGGCAATAACCGAGGTATAAAAGCTTTTCACAGTTATTTTAATTTGAGTTTTTGATTACAAAAAGACCAGAATTGATGTCATTCACAATGATTTTTTCACTTTCAAAATATGGGTAGACACTCCATACCCCTTCAAAAGCAGCTGTATTATTTGCGGGATATGTATCAAAAAAACCTTTTTCATCAATAGTCTGTCCATCAATTCCTGAAATATCGAGGATTCGAACGCCTGCAGTATAATTTGCGAGATAAAAATCCTCTCCTTTAACATAGCCGTTATGATCAATAGCTGCCGTTTCACCTGAATAAGTTGTGAACAGCTCCGGGTTGTCAAGGTCCGAAAGATCAAAGACCAGGGTGCGTGAATCAAAACCAAAGGTCAGCTCATCGGTTTCATCTCCTAAAATAAAATAGCGTTGATCTTCTGAAAACCATCCCTGATGGGTGTATCCAATATTGGCATATTGAAAACTGCTGATCTGCAGGGGGTTAGTTTTATCCGTAACATTTACAATAGCTACCTGGTTTTCATTTGCCCCTATAAAAATCTCCTGCCCAATATAATCCGCATCAGGACCATTGTAGGTAACCACTTGGGCATCATGAGAATAACCGTTTGCGCCATAGCCACCTGCAGCGATTGGGTTTTTAGGCTCCTGTATATTAATAAAATGAGCCCCTCCATTGTATAAGTCATTTCTTGCAGTGCCAACAGCGTAAGCGTATCCACTAACTTCATTGATAACAATATTATGAGCACTGCCAAAGCCTGTATAGCGAGAATCTGCACTAAAGGTCACGGGAGGGTTGGATACATTCCTCAATTTGGTTAAATCAAAAACCTGCATTCCATGGCCGCCGGCTTCCGATACAATAAATGCATGGTCCTGATACACTTTAATATCCCTCCAGGAACTTGATTCCGTTGCCGTTGGCAATTTCCCCAGATAAATCATCTTTTCTGAATCGGTTATGTCTACAAAGGCGGTTCCATTATTCAAACCAACCAATGCATATTCATTACCTGTTGTGCTGTCTGTCCACCCCCAGATATCATTTCCTGAAGAAGCGCTAAATGAAGCCAGGCTCATTTGTCCCAAAAGATCATAGCCATTGCAGGGATATACTCCTGCCATTCCATCCTGACAAGGAAAAAATCCTGTTTGTGGATTTTCAATAATGTTTTCGGGGTCATCATTAACGGAAGAGTCATCACTGCCGGAGCAACTAAAAAGAAAGTACAGGCCAAAAATCAGCAGGAGTGTTTTGTTCATGGGGCAAAAATTAATAATTCTTTTTCCCTGTAAAGATAATATTTTAATCTCATCCGCTTATTTTTGTACAATGTTTGAAGATAAGAACCAGGAGAAAACTTCCTTGGAACAGCTGGGTGAATTCGGCTTAATAGAGCACCTTACCAAGGACTTTAAATTGCATCATAAATCTACTATTAAGGGTATTGGTGATGATGCGGCCGTGATTGACTTTAATAAGAAAAAGGCGATAGTCTCAACAGATTTATTGATTGAAGGGATACATTTTGATCTTAGCTATATGCCTTTAAAACATCTTGGTTACAAAGCTGTAATGGCTAATCTGTCTGACATTTACGCAATGAATGCGACAGCTACCCAGATTACGGTGTCTGTTGCAGTCTCCAATCGTTTTCCCCTGGAAGCTTTGGAAGAATTCTATAAAGGTATTGCCCTGGCCTGTGAGCTTTATAAAATAGATTTGGTTGGAGGAGATACCAGCTCATCTACCAAAGGAATGATAATAAGCATCACTGCCATGGGACAGGCACCGAAAGAAGACATAGTGTACAGGAGTAAGGCAAAACCAAATGATCTCCTGGTGGTTAGTGGCGACCTGGGAGCTGCCTATATGGGTTTGCAGGTATTAAAGCGTGAAAAGGAGGTATTCAAGGTAAACCCAAACAATCAGCCGGATCTTTCCACTTACAGTTATATCATTGAGCGCCAATTAAAACCTGAGGCCAGAAAAGATATTGTGGAATTATTAAAAAAGCTCGGGATTCAGCCTACTTCCATGATTGATATTAGTGATGGGCTTTCTTCTGAAATTCTTCATTTGTGCAAGCAGAGTGAAGTTGGTTGTAATCTTTATGAAGATAAAATCCCTTTAGATCCAACTGTAATTTCAGCATGCGAAGAGTTTAAACTGGATAGCACTTTAGTTGCTTTGAGCGGGGGTGAAGATTATGAATTACTGTTCACAATTGATCAAAAAAAATTCCCGGAATTGAAGGGCAATCCTAACTTTACTGTTGTGGGGCACATAACAGAAAAGAATGAAGGCGCACACTTAATTTCCAGGAATAATTCTAAAATTCCTCTTACCGCTCAGGGTTGGAATTCATTTGCCAAAGCATAATTAAGCTACCTGTTGCGTATGGGTAGTCCTATGTCTTTTTTGGTACAAATCTTCTAATGTTTCATTGATCTCCTGAAGTTCAGGGGTTAAAACGGAAAGGTTACCGCTTACGTCTGTTGTGACTTCCTTGCCACAGTGAACACACTTATACTCCTTTATGTGCAAAGTCACTTTCTTGGATACGGAATAATGGTGGCCAAAAATATTGCAAAATATTTTTTTCATAATGTAGGTTTTAGGTCTGCATTGGTAGGGTTTTGGGTATCCTTAATATGCATTAATAATCTTTCAGTAAAAGTTATTGAGACTACAATTTCAAATAACTTAAATTCAGAACGCATCTAACTTGCATTTTATTGAGTAAGGCCTATAAATTTTATGTTTTTTTCGATGAATGTATCTTTTTACGACAAAATGTTAGTTTAAGAGGATGTATTTTGTTTAAGAATTAGTCTTTTTTTCATTTATCTTTCACTCCATAATTAATATTATGGTAAGAAAAAAAGAAACGCTTGTAACTGCTTTTGCTCTTTTCTCTCTTTTCTTTGGCGCAGGAAATCTTATTTTACCACCTCAACTTGGATTTAAGGCAGGGGAACTTTGGTGGTTGGTCGCTCTTGGTTTTGCTATTTCTGCAGTTTTAATCCCAATATTTGGCATTCTAGGTCATGCAAAACTACAGGGGACAATGTTTGATTTTGCTTCTAAAGTTTCACCTTTATTCAGTTTAATTTATTGCTTCACGATTTATGGGGTTGCAATTTCTTTACCTTCCCCGAGAACAGCTTCTGTTACCCACGAAATAGGCATAGCGCCTTTGCTTCATAATTCTACTTTAAGCACAAGCATCGTTTATTTTGTTTTAGTTTTCATTTTTGTATTGAACCGTACAAAAATTTTGGACATAGTAGGCAAGTATTTAACGCCAGGCATTATACTAATCCTTTTGGCAATTATGGGTATCGCTTTGTTTTCCTTCCCGATCGATTTTGGCACAAACTCTTTCATCAATCCAATGACGGCAGGAATTCTGGAAGGTTATCAAACCTTTGATGCTATAGGAGCGATTGTTGTGGGCGGGGTCATTATAACTTCTATTAACCTTAAGAATAAAGAAGCTTCATATGAACAAAAAAAAGCTTTACTTGGGAGGGCGGGATGGCTGGCAGGATTCGGTTTAGTAATGATTTATTCCGGATTAATTTTTACGGGGGCTCTTTTGCAGGGGGAATTTGACCTGGCTATTTCACGTACCTCACTTATCATCGGAATCAGTAAAATTACTTTAGGATCTACGGCTAACTTATTCCTGGGAATATTAGTAAGCCTGGCTTGTTTTACAACGGCCGTGGGAATTGTTGCGGGAACTGCAGATTTTGTGAAATCACGTTTTCCAAAATCAAACAAAGCCTATTTGGTTACTGCTGTAGTGAGCTGTTTCCTCGGAGTACTAATGGGGCAGTTTAATGCAGATTACATAATAGCTATTGCCTTGCCGATTCTTATGTTTATTTATCCAATTACCATAGTACTAATCCTACTTAATGTGATTCCGGAAAAATTTGGTTCTTCAAGGGTTTTCAGGACCGTTGTTTTAACTACTATCCTTTTTAGTATTCCTGATTTTTTAGGAAGTATTGGCCTGAGCAGTTCTATAGAGGCCATTACAAGGTGGATTCCCTTTAGTAATTTAAGTATGGGCTGGGTATTACCGGCTTTAGTCGTTTTTATTGTAGCGAATATTGGTAAAGGAGATATTCCTACAGCTTCGGGACTTTAGTACAGTTAATAACAGGGCCTTAAAGTTCAATCCTGAAATGGATGTCAATTAATTATTCATAAGGTCTTCTATCTCATCAATTTCAATTGGGATATCACGCATTAGATTGAATGGAGATCCCTTATCCATGATAACCACATCATCTTCAAGCCGAATACCCATTTTCTCATCCGGAATATAAATTCCCGGCTCTACTGTATACACCATATTCGGTTTCATTGGTGTTTTTAATTCTCCATAATCATGTGTGTCTAATCCCATATGGTGACTCGTGCCGTGCATAAAATATTTTTTATAAGCGGGCCAGTCCTTATCTTCATTCTTTACATCCGCTTTATCAAGTAAACCTAAACCGAGTAGTTCCGAAGTCATTACTTTCCCAACCTCTACATGATAATCTGCCCATAAGGTGCCTGGCACCAACATATTTGTAGCTTCATTTTTAACGCGAAGAACAGCTTCATATACCTGACGCTGCCTTTTAGTAAATTTGCCGTTTACCGGAATAGTCCGGGTCATATCACTTGAATAATTGGCATATTCCGCTCCTACGTCCATCAGGATTAAGTCGCCATCTTTACATTGATTGTTATTTTCTATATAGTGTAAAACGTTAGCGTTGTTCCCGGATGCAATTATTGGGGTATAAGCGAATCCTCTTGAACGGTTTCTAATAAATTCGTGCAGGAATTCTGCTTCCAGTTCATATTCCCAAATACCGGGTTTCAGGAATTTTAATACCCGACGAAATCCCTTTTCAGTAATATCGCAGGCATGTTGGATGAGCTTAATCTCCTCTGCTTCTTTTACACCTCTGATCTGTTGCAAAATTGGATTGCTCTTCGCCCAACTATGGGCTGGAAAATCTTTTTTGCATTTTATAATAAAACGATCTTCTCTGGTTTGGGTCTCTACGGACTGCCTGTAATGTTCGTTGGTGTTAAAATAAATACACTCGGCTTCGGTCATCAGCCCAAAAAATACCTTGTCAAAATCTGTTAGCCAATGCACAGATTCTATTCCGGAAACGGCAGTTGCCTGTTCCTTATCTAACTTCGCTCCTTCCCAAATGGCAATGTGTTCGTTTGTTTCCCTTACAAACAATATCTCCCTGTTTTTTTCATCAATGGCATCCGGGAATAGCAAAAGGATAGATTCCTCCTGGTCTACCCCACTCAGGTACAAAATATCTCTGTGTTGTTGAAATGGCATAGTGCTGTCTGCGCTAATTGGATAGATATCATTGGAATTAAAAATCGCAATGCTCTTCGGCTTCATTTGTGCCGTAAATTTTGCCCGATTTTTTTTAAACAGCCCGTTGTTTATTTGTTCATATTTCATAAAAGGAAGTACTTTCCTCAAAAATAAGCATAAGCCCTATCACTTCAAACAAGAACTCATTTTAAAAAGCAGTAAAACTCGAATAACTCAATGCTTAACAATTAAACAAACCGAAGCCTATGAGTATGTTTTTGTCTGCAACATCTCAAATTAATATTTTCAGACTCTAATCTCCGTTTTCATTTCCATGAAATTAAATCTGTTACAAATTTTATTTTCCTGTTTTTTTGGATGCCAATCTGTACTGGTACGAAAATTGAAAAAGCCCTGCTGCTTAAAAACAGATAGATTCAAATTCCCCTGTTAGGAATCTTCCTCTATTTTGGTATTGGCTTAATTGCTTTCAGGGTTTCATCTATAAAAGTTTATATCCCTTTTAGTATTTGCTTAAAATCGATCTAAATACCATTCTATTAGGCCCTGAAATTTGTTAATGATTAGCTCTTGACTTAAATTTGGTCCCCTAAACTATAACTAATGAGTTCACTGATTAAATCGTCCATAGCCCGGAAGGTGGTGATGGCACTTTCGGGTCTTTTTTTGGTATTGTTTTTGGCACTTCATGTAACCATTAATTTAACCTCCGTAATTTCTCCCGACACTTTTAACCAATGGTCCCATTTTATGGGCTATAATGGATTAGTGCAATACATTATGCAACCTGTTTTGATAATTGGTGTTATTGTCCATTTTGTTATGGGAATAGTTCTTGAGTTTCAAAATATGCAGGCGCGCACAATTAAATACACTAAATACAAGGGAGCTGCAAACGCTCCGTGGGTTTCAAGAAATATGATAATAACGGGCCTTGTTGTGCTTGCCTTTCTTGGTTTGCACTTCTATGACTTTTGGATTCATGAAATGACCTACAAATATATCGAGGTTAATCCTGAAGACCCTGCGCGTTATTATACCGAAACCGTAGAGAAATTTGCGCCTGTCTGGAGAACTATCCTTTATGTGATTTCCTTCGGATTGCTCAGCCTTCATTTATGGCATGGCTTTGCCTCATCTTTTCAAAGTATGGGTTTAAACAATAAATACACCCCATCTATTAAATCATTTACCAAAATCTATGCTATTGTAATTCCTTTGGTATTTGTCTTTATTGCAATATATCATCATCTTAACCCTATAACTCATTAATTATGGGCATTCTTGATTCAAAAATTCCATCAGGGCCATTGGCTGAGAAATGGACAAAACATAAAAATGAAATAGATTTAGTAAACCCCGCCAATAAAAGGAATATTGACATTATAGTCGTGGGCACAGGGCTTGCCGGCGGTTCTGCTGCCGCTTCCCTGGCAGAATTAGGCTACAATGTTAAAACCTTTTGTTATCAGGATTCACCCAGAAGGGCACATTCCATAGCTGCTCAGGGAGGAATAAATGCCTCTAAAAATTATCAGGGTGATGGTGACAGTGATTACAGATTATTTTATGACACCATAAAGGGAGGGGATTACAGATCTCGCGAGGCTAACGTTTATCGACTGGCAGAAGTTTCCGGAAATATTATTGATCAATGTGTTTCCCAGGGAGTTCCATTCGCTCGTGATTATGGCGGTCTTTTAGATAACCGTTCTTTCGGTGGTGTTCTTGTTTCGAGGACTTTTTATGCCAAAGGGCAAACAGGGCAACAACTTTTATTGGGTGCCTATGCAGCAATGAACCGGCAAATACATCGGGGAAAGATTAAGTCCTATACAAGGCATGAAATGCTTGATTTGGTGCTAGTTGATGGCAAAGCCAGAGGAATAATAGCAAGAAATCTCATTACAGGAGAAATTGAGCGTCACTCTGCTCATGCGGTTGTTATAGCTTCAGGAGGATATGGTAATTTATTTTTCCTTTCTACCTATTGTATGGGAGCCAATGTCATGGCTGCCTGGCGGGCACATCGAAGAGGAGCTTTTTTTGCAAACCCTTGTTATACACAAATACACCCTACCTGTATCCCGGTTTCAGGAGATCATCAGTCCAAACTTACTCTAATGTCTGAGTCTCTCAGGAACGACGGACGTATATGGGTGCCTAAAAATTTAGACGATGCCAAGGCCATACGTGAAGGAAAGTTAAAGCCAACACAATTAAAAGAAGAAGACAGGGATTACTATTTAGAACGCAGATACCCCGCATTTGGAAATCTGGTGCCGCGGGATGTAGCCTCAAGGGCGGCTAAAGAACGCTGTGATGCCGGATACGGTGTAAATAAAACCGGAGAGGCTGTATATCTCGATTTTGATGCGGCCATCATGCGATATGGGAATGAAAAAGCACTCACATCTGGTCTAAAAAATGCCGATGATGCCCATATTAGAAAACTTGGGGAAGAGGTCGTGGAAGCCAAATATGGCAACCTGTTCCAGATGTATGAAAAAATTGTGGATGAAAATCCATATAAAACCCCAATGATGATATATCCTGCGGTACATTATACCATGGGAGGGCTTTGGGTCGACTACAATTTGCAGACAACAATTCCAGGATGTTATGCAGCAGGCGAGGCTAATTTTAGTGACCATGGAGCAAACAGGCTTGGAGCATCCGCTTTAATGCAAGGATTGGCAGATGGTTACTTTGTGCTGCCGTACACCATAGGTGATTTCTTAGCCGATGATATCCGCACCGGGCCTATCCCCACCGATTCCGAAGAATTTGATAGGGCTGAGAAGGATGTTTTGGATAGGATTAATAGGTTAATGTCTGCAAACGGAACCAATTCTGTTGATTATTATCACAAAAAATTGGGCAAAATCATGTGGAATAACTGTGGTATGTCTCGTAATGAAAAAGGATTAAAGGAAGCTATTAAAGAAATTGCAGCCTTGAGAAAAGATTTTTGGGAGAATGTAAAAATCCCGGGAGCGGCAGATGACAAAAATCAGGAACTGGAAAAAGCAGGTCGTGTAGCAGATTTCCTTGAGATTGGAGAACTTTTTGCCATGGATGCCTTAGAACGTAATGAGTCTTGTGGAGGTCACTTCAGAGAAGAATATCAAACCCCTGAAGGGGAGGCGTTGCGTGATGACAAGAATTTCAAATTTGTGTCGGCATGGGAATATAAAGGAGAGCCAAAAGACGCCAAATTGCATAAAGAGAATTTAATTTATGAAAACATTGAAGTAAAGACGCGTTCCTATAAATAATAAGCTATGAAGATTTATCTTAAAATATGGCGTCAAAAAGATGCTTCCTCCAAAGGAAAAATGGTAGACTATACTCTGGATGGTATTGAAGGTGATATGTCCTTCCTTGAAATGCTGGACATATTAAACGAAGATCTAATTGCAAAGGGCGAGGTTCCTGTAGAATTTGATCATGATTGCCGCGAAGGTATTTGCGGCACTTGTTCACTTCAAATTAATGGTCGCCCGCACGGTCCCGACAGGCTTATTACCGCCTGCCAACTGCATATGCGTAGCTTTAAAGATGGTGACACCATTGTAATTGAACCTTTCAGGGCCAAAGCCTTCCCGGTAATAAAAGATTTGATTGTAGATAGAAATGCTTTTGAACGCATTCAACAGGCCGGTGGTTTTATTTCTGTGAACACTTCAGGCCGCACTGCTGACGCAAATAACATTCCTATACCAAAAGTGAATGCGGATAAGGCATTTAATGCGGCTGCATGTATTGGTTGCGGAGCATGCGTAGCGGCGTGTAAAAATGCCAGCGCCATGTTGTTTACTTCAGCCAAAGTATCCCAGTTTGCATTATTACCGCAGGGACGTGTCGAAGCAGCAGAGCGCGTACAAAATATGGTAAGACAGATGGATCTGGAAGGATTCGGAAATTGTACTAATACAGGTGCCTGTGAGATAGAATGTCCAAAGGGTATTTCTTTGGAGAATATTGCGAGAATGAATAGAGAATATTTAAGCGCCTCCTTAAAGGGCTAAAAGAAAAATGTTCATATTTCTGAAATCCCGGATAACATTATCCGGGATTTTTATTTGGAATTTCCCTGTGTCTTTTTTGCTATTTTTACTATAACTAAAATGCTATGAAATCATCTGCACAAAACATTAATTCCAAGTTGCCAAAGCTACCCGAATCCATATTTACTACAATGAGTCTGCTCGCAAAGGAGTATAACGCCATTAACATTTCACAGGGTTTTCCCAATTTTGATCCGGATCCTGTTCTTATAGAATTGGTTGCAAAAGCAATGAGGGACGGGCATAATCAATATGCCCCATTGGGTGGCATATATACTCTCAAAGAGGTAATTGCCGAAAAGATTTCCCTTTTATATGGCGCCAATTACCATCCACAGTCTGAAATAACGGTTACAGTAGGAGCAACACAAGCCATTTTTACTGCTATTTCGGCAATGGTTTGGCCAAATGACGAAGTAATAGTTCTCAAACCAGCCTATGATTGCTATGAACCTGCTATTAAAGCAAATGGCGGTATTCCGGTGCTAATTCAGTTAAACGAAAAGGATTATACAATAGATTGGGATGAGTTTAAGGCACATCTGAATAAAAAAACCAGGATGGTAATTATTAATACACCACATAACCCAAGTGGGATGGTATTTTCCAGTTCTGATATGTTAATGCTTCAAAGTTGCCTAAAAGGCACCGATATAATATTGTTAAGTGATGAAGTTTATGAGCATATAGTATTTGATAAGCACACTCACGAGAGTGCTTCAAAATACCCGGATCTGGCATCAAGAAGCTTTGTTTGTGCCTCATTTGGAAAAACTTTTCATGCAACGGGATGGAAAATGGGTTATTGCGCAGCACCAGCAGAACTTATGAAAGAATTTCAGAAAATTCATGAATTCAATGTGTTTTGCGTTAATCATCCGTTCCAGAGAGCACTGGCCGAATATTTGAAGCAACCTGCCCACTATTTGGATTTGGGTCCGTTTTACCAGCAAAAACGTGATTTATTCTTAAACGCAATCCAAGATTCCAGATTCAAATTTACACCTACCCGGGGTACTTATTTTCAACTTTTGGATTTTTCAGAAATCAGCGATGAAAGTGATATTGCTTTTACAGAAAGACTTACCAAAGAATTCGGTATTGCTACTATCCCCATTTCGGTTTTTAATAAAGACCTGGTAGATAATAAACAGATTCGGATTTGTTTTGCAAAGACTCCTGAAACGATCTTAGAATCGGCTGAAATTATATCTGCAATCTAGCTGATTTTTTCAATAATCCCTGGCTGTTCATTTTGTCATTCTTCATTCTTATTCTAATCTATTGCATCCTGAATAAGACGCATCAAATCGCCAATCCTGGATGGCTCTAACCATCTTGTAACAACAACCATGTTATTGGCCCTGTCAATGACAATAAAATTTCCGCCAAAACCAGCGGCATAATAAACATCTTCTGAAAGTTCCTCCCAATGACGGTCTCCCTTTTGGTTAAGCCACCACATATAACCATAGTTAGCGTTAGGCACAGAAGGTGTTATTGCTTCATCTATCCAGGCCTCACTAAGAAGCTGTTTCGCATTCCATTTACCATTATTAAGAAATAGCAAGCCAAAACGCGCCATATCTGCGGTATTTATGAAAATGCCTGCCCCGGAATGACCACCACCCGTAACAGATTTCATTTTAATTCCGTCTATTACCGTCCAGGCATTGTCGTAACCATACCAACGCCAGGTAGTTGAAGCACCTATTTTATCCATTATATGCTCCTTGAGCACAACAGGAACAGGCTTGCGCCAAACGTGAGTCAATGCATAGGCCAACACATTCACACGTACATCATTGTACTCCATTACCGATCCTGGTTCATTGAGCTCTCTATATTTCCAATCGTCCAGCCCCCCATCCCTGGGTGGCCTGTCTGCCCAATCCTTGCCGCCCCACAACTGTCCGGACCAGTCTGAGTTTTGCTGTAATAAATGTTTCCAGCTAATTTTGCTATTATGTTCTCCTGCAAAAGTGCCATCCCAGATATAAGAGGAAACTTTGTCGTCTGTGCTTTCAATTAGGTGATTGTCTACCGCAAGGCCTGCCACAGTGGATAAAAAACTTTTTGTAACACTGAAAGTCATATCTACACGATTTATATCGCCCCATTTTTGAACGATATAACCATTTTTCAATATCATCCCTGCAGGACCGCCTCGTTTTTTAGTAGGCCCCAAAATTTGATGAAATGGTTCTCGCTCAAAACCCTTTAAAATTGCTATGCGCAAATCTCTCGACCCTTTATATTCATTGTTTTCCGCAAAATTTACTGCTTCATTAAGTTTTTTTTCATCAAGATTAAAAACAGACGCAGGCCGTTCTAGCCAGGTAGCGTTTCTTTCAGGAAAATAATTCGTCTGCTGACTGATCGTAATATTTGTTGATAATAACAAAAAAGCGAAGGCAAGGGTTTTTACATACATGGTTTATTTCTTTATTTTTCCAAGTTAATCAAATTCAGTTTCATTAGCCAATCCATTTGTTTATCCGTGCCTATGTAATACGGATGTTTTCCAAACTTTATAAATCCATTTTTTTCATAGAATCTGATAGCTTTACCGTTTTTCTGCCAAACTCCGAGCCAGAGGTAACTTTTATTTTTACCAACTGCAATACGTTTAATATTATTTAGCATAAAATGGCCTATTTTATTTCTCTGAAATTCACTTTTTACATAAATTCTTTCCAATTCCATAGCATTTTCATCCTTTATATCTCTTTGAGCCTCATCTTCATTTAATTTAAAATATGCTATTGTCTCATCTTCTGAATAAACCAGGTAAAAAGACATCTGAGGGTTTGTCAGTTCCCTTAAAATTTGTTCTCTGGAAAAAGCCGTTTCCATGTAGGCTTTAAAATCATCCGGGTTATTATGGTTTTCAAAGGCATCAATAAATGTCTTTCTGGAGATCGAAAGAAGTCTATCCAAATCGGAATTTGTACATTTTGATAAATGAAGATTCATACTGTTATTAAATATTCCCGAAAATAAAAAAAGGAGTAAAACAAATTGCTTTACTCCTTTTAATTCTTTAAAGATTATCTACTAAAACATAAATAGTTTTTTGGTCAACATTATTATTCCGCTAAAAAACTCGTTTCGGTAAACCTGGATTTCTTCTTCAGCAGGCCTGTGGTTAATTTGTGCGTCCATAGGTTTTAAAATTAAATAAGATTTGGGGTTGAAAAATAATGATATAAAGATAATGTGTATGATTCAGGTCTCTTAAATTTTGTTGTGAATGATCTCCAAATTGTTGTGAAATAAGTAACTCATTTAAATATGTCGACAAAGTGCATATTTTAATCGTTAAATGGTCATCTCCGAAATGTCTCCTTCAACAATTAAAGTGCCCTCCGTTGCTTGTTTTATAGCTTCAACAGTTACTCCGGGAGCCCTTTCAAGTAATCGGAATCCTTTGGGGGTAACCTCCAGAACTCCGAGATTAGTTACTATTTTTTTTACACAACCAACACCGGTAAGAGGCAGTGAACATTTTTTTAAGAGCTTTGATTCGCCTTTTTTATTGGTGTGCATCATGGCTACAATAATATTCTCTGCTGATGCAACAAGATCCATTGCTCCGCCCATGCCTTTAACCATTTTTCCGGGTATTTTCCAATTGGCAATATCCCCGTTTTCTGCTACTTCCATAGCCCCGAGAATAGTAAGATCAACATGTTTTCCGCGAATCATTCCAAAACTAGTTGCCGAATCAAAAAAGGAAGCTCCGGGTAATGTTGTAATGGTTTGCTTCCCGGCATTTATAATATCGGCATCTTCTTCCCCTTCATAAGGAAATGGACCCATGCCTAATACACCATTTTCACTTTGGAATTCAACGCTTATATCGTCTCTGACATAATTTGCCACAAGTGTAGGAATCCCAATACCGAGATTAACATAATACCCGTCTTTTACTTCTCTGGCTATTCTTTTTGCTATTCCAATTTTGTCCAGCATAATATTGTCCTTACTTCGTTCTTAGTTTCTTGATCTAACGGTCCGTTGTTCTATTCTTTTTTCATAATGTTCCCCCTGAAAGATTCGTTGTACAAATATACCAGGGATATGAATTTCATTTGGATCAAGACCGCCGGCCGGTACCAGTTCTTCTACTTCCGCCACGGTAATCTTAGCTGCTCCACACATACAGGGATTAAAATTTCTAGCTGTCCCTTTAAAGATTAAATTCCCGGCTTCATCGCCTTTCCAGGCCTTAACGAATGCAAAACTGGCCTCGAAGGCATGTTCAAGAACGTACATTTTGCCATTAAAATCTCGTGTTTCCTTGCCTTCCGCAACTTCTGTCCCGTAACCTGCAGGCGTATAAAAAGCCGGAAAGCCAGCTTGAGCAGCCCTGCATTTCTCGGCCAGGGTTCCCTGTGGTGTTAATTCAACATCTAATTCCCCACTCAACATCTGCCTTTCAAATTCCTCATTTTCGCCAACATAAGAGGAGATCATTTTTTTAATCTGATGTTTTTGTAACAATAAACCCAGGCCAAAATCATCTACACCTGCATTATTACTTATGCAGGTTATATCTTTTACTCCCAGGCGAACGAGCTCTGAAATTGCATTTTCAGGTATCCCACAAAGGCCAAAACCTCCTAACATTAAGGTCATTCCGTCTTCTACTCCAAGTAATGCATCCTGCACACTGGCCACCGTTTTACGTATCATAGCTAAATTAATTGTTAGTTCCCTATAGATACTAAAATACATTATTAAATAAAAAAACCCGCTTTTAAGCGGGATTAGTTTAACAGGAAAAATTCTGAAAATAATCAAAAATCCAGATCATCAAGGTCATCATCAAGATCATCATCAAGCTTATCTTTCTCAATTGATTCTTCTGTTTCTTTTGAGCAATCAACACTAATTGTAAGCTCTTCTGGTTCCGGAAATTCCGCCATAGAAATTCCTAATTCCTCATCTGCATAATTACTTTTCATATATAAAGCCCATATAGGCAAGGCCATTGATGCTCCCTGGCCATATGTTATTGTTTTAAAATGGGTGGCCCTGTCTTCGCCACCAACCCATACACCGGTGACCAGATTGGGAACCATTCCCATAAACCAACCGTCACTCTGGTTCTGCGTTGTTCCTGTCTTACCGGCAATCGGGTTTGTGAATTCATATGGATAACCTGTAATTATTTCTTTATATACCGTTTGGTCTATATTAGAAGAATGCCGGAGCCTTGTGCCTGAACCTCCTTGTGTAACGCCTTCCATTAAGTTTACCATTGCATAGGCCACTTCCTTGCTAAGCACATCTTTTGTTTCGGGAACGTATTCATAAAGTACAGTTCCATTCTTATCTTCTATTCTGGTTACCATTACCGGTTTTACAAAAACTCCCTGATTAACAAAGGTGCCATAGGCACCTACCATTTCATATACATTTAGATCCGGGGTTCCAAGGGCAATTGAAGGCACCTCCAGAATTTCGCCTTTTATTCCAAGATCTTTGGCAATGGCCACTACGGGTTTTGGGCCCACCCTGTCAATTAGTTGTGCTGTAACCGAGTTCACCGAGTTTGCGAGGGCTCGTTTTAAGGTATACATACTTCCTGAAAATTTACCGTCAGCATTCTTGGGGCACCAGGGCTCCGGGTTTCCATGTTTCCCTGCTTCAATACAATACTGACTATCCGGAAGTGAATCACATGGTGATAATCTCAATTGATCAATGGCCGCGGCATATACAAAAGGCTTAAAGGTTGAGCCGGCCTGTCTTGCGCCCTGAATAACATTGTCGTATTGAAAATGTTTGTAGTTTAGTCCGCCTACCCAAGCTTTAACATGACCAGTTTGGGGTTCCATTGACATCATTGCAGCCCTTAAGAAAGTTTTATAGTACCTAATGGAATCCAAAGGCGTCATAATCGTATCCTTCTCTTCTGTTTCACTATTCCAGTCGAATACAGTCATTTCAGTTTTTTCAGTAAACGACGCCCTGATCTCCTTATCAGATTTACCATTGGCCTTCATGATACGCCAACGCTCTGAGTTTTTCATGGCACGCTCCATAATTCGGCTTGTCTCTTCAGGATTCAGTTCCAGGAAAGGGGCGGTACTATTTCTTTCTGGTGTATTTTGATGAAAAAACTCTTTTTGAAGTCTTATCATATGCTCCTTAACAGCCTCCTCAGCATTTTTCTGCATTCGGTAATCTACAGTGGTATAAACTTTAAGACCGTCTAAATATATATTCCAACGGTCTCTTTCCCCTTCAGCCGCCGGTTTAGGGTTTTTGTCAATCCAGTCATTAAGAAACCCCTGCAAATACATTCTGAAATAGGTAGCCAGTCCATCCCTGTGAGATTCAGGAGTGAAATTTATATCCATTTTTAATTCCTGCAGAGAATCCTTCTCTTTTTCCGTAATAAAATCGTATTTGGCCATTTGCCCAAGTACGGTATTACGTCTGTTTAATACGAGTTCTTCTCTTCTCAGAGGATTGTATAAGGAAGAGTTCTTTAACATCCCAACCAAAACGGCAGACTCCTCAGTCCTCAGGTCTTTAGGTTCCTTTCCAAAATAAATTCTGGACGCGGAACGTATTCCATCTGCGTTATTGATAAAGTCATAGGTGTTCAGGTACCAGGCAATAATCTCTTCTTTGGTGTATTGTCTTTCCAGACGTATTGCGATTACCCATTCTTTTACTTTTTGAACAATCCTTCCTGCCACCCCGCCGGATATTCTTTTGGTAAACAGTAACTTAGATAATTGCTGAGAAATGGTACTGGCACCACCCTTTGCTCCCAGAAACACTATTGCTCTTAAAGTACCTCTTGCGTCTATCCCTGAATGTTCGAAATATCTTGCGTCTTCAGTTGCTACCAGTGCATTAACCAAATTGGCGGGTAACTCATCATATGAAACGGGAGTTCTGTTATCATCTAAATAAAACTTTCCCAGAGTCTTGCCATCTGAAGAAATTATCTCTGTAGCAAGATTTGTCTGCGGATTCTCCAGCCGCTCAAAAGTTGGCATTTCTCCCAAAAAGCCCCATGAGGCCAATAGAAACACTAAACAAATTATAAAAAATCCTGAAGCAAACAGAATCCAAAACCATTTAATAAACTTAGAAAAATTGGAAGAATCATTTTTTTTCCGGGCTTTTGCCATAACTTAATTACGCTTTTCAATTAAGAAACCAACATCAGTGATGCCTTCGAGTTCCATAATCCCATCTGCACTGCCATTTTTTCGCATAGCATGGGAAATTTGTAAAGTATATACGCCCTTAACGGGAAAAATGATGTTTTCCTTATACCAAAGTTTATTTTCTTTTAAACTACCATATCCTTTCCCCAGCCATTTGCCATCCGGCATGGCCATTTCATACTCTAACGTATCCCTTTGAACATCGCCATTTGGGTATTTCAAATCTGCTATTAAAAATAAATTACTATAAGGGAAAGTATCATCATTTCTTACAGAAATAAATATGTCTCTGGCTTTAATAGTGTCGTTTTCAGTGAAACTAAATTCCTTTATGTCACTTTTGGACCATATTCCGCCGGGGTTGGGCTGAAATTCTGAATGAATCAGATTTTTATTACATGCCCAAATAAATAAAATGAGTATTGAGTAGAATATTCTTTTAGGCATTTTTAGCAGGTCTTTTTCTATTATTCCTTCTCTTTTTACTCTTGCTTGTCTTGTTTTTTCGCTTCGGGCGGTCAAACCTGGTAAGACTGTCTTGTCCTACAACATTTTCAAAAATCAACTTTTCTTCTTCAATGTTTTCATCGGCAAACTCTTCAAGACTTGCCACTGGTTTTTTAGCTTTATTCTTATCCAGTATCTCCTGAACCTGTTCTTTTGTAAGTGTATGCCATTTAGAAGGGTCATCCTTATAGGAGTACCACAATATCCCCTTAAAAATGTCTGTTTTTTGACAAAATGCCGTTCCTTTTTCGGTAAATAATCTACTGTCCTGAGAAGGGAAATCTTCCAGAGCCTCTAAATAAAGATCCAACTCATAATTCAAACAACATTTCAGTTTCCCACATTGCCCGGCTAATTTTTGCGGATTAAGCGAAAGTTGCTGATAACGTGCTGCCGAAGTACTCACGGAGCGGAAATCTGATAACCAGGTTGAACAACATAGTTCCCTCCCGCAAGAACCAATACCTCCTAAGCGCTGTGCTTCCTGCCTGTAGCCAATTTGCTTCATTTCTATGCGAATACCAAAGGCTTTCGCCATATCCTTGATCAATTGTCTGAAATCAACACGTTCTTCTGCTGTATAGTAGAAAGTTGCCTTGGAACCATCTCCCTGAAATTCTACATCTGAGATCTTCATCTGCAATTTTAGCAAAATAGCCATTTCCCGGGCGCGTTTCTTTATCTCTTCTTCCTTTTCCCGACATTTCTGCCATTTGTCTATGTCCTTTTGAGTTGCCTTTCGATATATTTTTGGAATTTCGTCCTGAGAATCGGAAACTTTCTTTCGCTTCATCTGCACCTTCACCAGTTCACCGGTTAATGTGATAAGACCAATGTCATGGCCAGATTTGGCCTGGGTAGCGACAATATCACCTATGGACAAAGACAGGTTTTCCGTGTTCCTGAAAAACTCTTTTCTACTATTTTTAAATCGAATTTCAACACAATCAAATGGCTTGGAACCACTTGGCATAGACATATTAGAAAGCCAGTCAAATACAGTCAATTTATTGCAGCTATCCGTGCCGCACGTCCCATTATTTTTGCATCCCCGTGGCTGCCCATCCTTGCCGGTTGAACAACTGTTACAACCCATATTTTATATCTTGATTTAGCAAAACCATAATTCGGATTTACTAAAATAGGTTCATAAATAATTACTGAAGGTAAAGATAGTACTTTTTTGCTGTGATGGAAAGTGGCAAATATTGAATGAATTATTATATCTTCTCCAATTTAAGTAACGTAAAAAAGGCCTAAAATTTTGCGTAGATTTTTCTGAAATTATGCCACCTAAAAATCAGCAGAATTATTTTTTAAACCTTAATACCTCTGATCTTCCTTTCTTAAAAATTTTATTGCTGACGACTTTCCCTTTTCTAAGTTTTTTTTGCTCTTCAAACGGTAGTTCATGAATTTCTTTACAGTGGTCAGAGCAACAGCTGTTCATTTTGTCCGCGCATGCGTCGCATTGAATAAATAGAAGATGACAGGCTTCATTAGCACAGTTAACATGCGTGTCACAAGATTTACCACATTGGTGACATTTAGCAATAATATCCTCCGATATACGCTCACCTCTTCTATGATCAAACACAAAATTTTTACCCAGAAATTTATTTTCAAGATTCTTAGCCCTTACCTGGCGGGTATATTCTATAATCCCTCCTTCGAGCTGAAATACCTTTTTAAACCCTTTATGCTTGTAGTAGGCACTGGCCTTTTCACATCGTATGCCGCCGGTGCAATACATGACCAGATTTTTGTTTTCTTTATAGTCCGATAAATCCTTTTCTATAATATCCAATGAATCTCTAAAGGTGTCAACATCCGGCGTAATTGCGTTTTTAAAATGACCTATTTCACTTTCATAGTGATTTCGCATATCAACCAATATTGTATCCGGATCGTCTATTAACTCGTTAAAGTGTGTGGCATCAACATGCACCCCCTTATTGGTTACATCGAAGGTTGCATCATTCAAACCATCAGCGACAATTTTTTTTCGCACCTTTATCTTTAGTTTCAGAAAGGATTTATTATCCTGTTCGATAGCAATATTCAGGCGAACATTTTCAAGAAACGAAATACTGTCTATATGAGATTTGAACTTTTCAAAATTATCTGCAGGAACAGATAATTGGGCATTAATCCCTTCTCTCGCCACATAGATTCTACCCAGAACATCCAATTCATTCCAATGAATAAATAAATGATTCCTGAATAATTGTGGATTATAAATATGTGCGTACTTGTAAAAAGAAATAGTCAGGCGCTCCTTGCCCGCTTCCTCGATAAGGGATTCTCTTTCTTTAGCACTTAATGTATTGTACAGTTGCATGCTATACCAATGATTAAGTTTAAATATAAAATAGTATGCAAAATTAAACATATTCCGCTTTAGAACAAGAGAAAACCAATTGATTTTGAGGCTGATACTCCAAGTTGCCGGCGTAGGACGACTTGTTTCAAATAAAAAAGAGCCTTGAATTTTCAAGACTCTTTAAGGACCATTCCCTGGTAATTTTCTTTTTCATAGATTAACCTGAAAGGATATGGTCACCATTGCCCAAAGTTCATTGGAACTATGGAATATTTTGTGTTTAATCACTATCACTTGTACGTTAGATGCAGCAATACGAAAAAGGTTGCTTTTGACATTGTTATATGGAAAAAGAAATGGTAATTTAGCTTTCCTAATTTTATAGAAAATCACAAATGAGCAACGATAAAGACGCAAAACTTAAAGCATTAAAACTTACATTAGATAAACTGGATAAAACCTATGGCAAGGGTGCTGTCATGAAAATGGGCGACTATGTTGTTGAGGATGTAGAAGTTATCCCATCGGGTTCACTTGGTTTGGACATTGCTTTGGGAGTTGGTGGATATCCTCGTGGCAGGGTTATAGAAATATACGGGCCAGAATCTTCCGGTAAAACCACATTAACTTTGCATGCCATAGCTGAAGCTCAAAAAAATGGCGGTATTGCAGCATTTATTGATGCTGAGCATGCATTTGACAGGTTTTATGCCCAAAAATTAGGCGTTGATATTGACAACCTTATCATTTCACAGCCTGATCATGGTGAACAGGCATTGGAAATTGCCGATAATTTAATTCGATCTGGTGCCATTGATATAGTGATCATAGATTCGGTAGCAGCATTAACACCAAAAAGTGAAATTGAAGGTGAGATGGGAGACTCCAAAATGGGTTTGCACGCCAGATTGATGTCACAGGCACTTCGAAAATTAACCGGTTCTATCAGCAAAACACATAGTACGGTTATTTTCATTAACCAATTAAGAGAAAAAATTGGGGTTATGTTTGGAAATCCCGAAACTACTACCGGAGGGAACGCCCTAAAGTTTTATGCTTCAGTGAGATTGGATATTCGCAGATCAACACAAATCAAAGATACTGAAGGTGCGGTATTAGGGAATAAAACCAGGGTAAAGGTTGTTAAAAATAAAGTGGCTTCCCCGTTTAAAACCGCAGAATTTGACATAATGTACGGTGAAGGAATATCAAAGGTTGGTGAAATCCTTGATCTTGGAGTACAATATGAAATCATTAAAAAAAGCGGGTCCTGGTTTAGTTACGGAGACACAAAACTTGGGCAAGGAAGAGATGCAGTTAAATCTCTTTTGCAAGATAACCCTGAACTGCTTGAAGAATTAGAAGGTAAAATAAAAGAAGCTATCAGTACTGTAAAAGTATAATTTAGAATTATATCCTTCCTATATTATTGCCTTTCCAAGCAACCATTAGCTAATCTTATCATCTTATACTAAAGATTTTAATAGATGATTATGAAAAGATTAGTTTCCCTGTTTTTGGCATTATTCATATTTGTGTTGTCCTCATGCAGTGTAACCGATGATGAGCCGGATTTTTATTTTATTCCTCTCCAGGTGGTGAGTGCAGAGTTACCCCAGTCATTTACATTGCATGAAAAATATAAAATTAATGTAACTTACTTATTGCCAAATGGTTGCGCCTCCTTTGAAGGTTTTGACGTGACTCCAATTGCACAAACAACAAGGAATGTAGTCCCTATAGGATCTCAGTTTGATGATCCGGAATGTGTGGACGGAGGGGCTGAATTAGAAGGTTCTTTTAACTTTATCTGCCTATATACAGACACCTATCTTTTTAGGTTCTGGACGGGGGAAAATGAAAATGGCGAACAAGAATATTTGGAAATTGAAGTTCCTGTAAACCAATAATCTACTATTTTAGGTCTGTTTAATCTAACCAATATTTTGAGTCTTAAAGAACTCATACATAATTGTAAAAGAGGAGATAGAATAGCGCAGGAACAATTGTATAGAAATTATGCAAAAATATTGTTCGGTATCTGCCTTAAATACTCACGCAATAAAACAGAGGCCGAAGATAATCTTCACGATAGCTTTATGGTCATTTACGATAAGATTGGTCAATATAAATTTAAGGGCTCTTTTGAAGGTTGGATAAAAAGGATTACTGTTAATACGGTACTGCAGAAATATAGAAAGGAAGAGTATCTGAAAGTAGTAAATGATAATATTACTGAAGAACCCGAGAGTGATTCGGACTACCTGGATATTGAACTCCCCACGCTCCTGCGGTATATACAGGAACTTCCTAATAAATATAGAATCACCTTTAATATGTACGTCCTTGATGGGTTTACACATAAAGAGATAAGTGAACAATTAGGAACATCAGAGGGAACATCAAAATCAAACCTGGCCAGAGCCAGAATGATTTTAAAAGATAAAATAAAGAAAGAAAACATAAATATTGCTTAAATACTTAAGCCATGAGAAAAGATAGTATTGATAAATTGTACCAGGAGAAGTTGAAAAACTTCAGTGAGGTTCCGGACGAAAAGGTCTGGAAATCCATTGCTGCCTCCCTGGACAAAAAGAAAAAGTCTCGTCTAATCCTGCCTGTTTGGTGGAAATTAGGTGGAGCGGCGGCAATTTTAGCCATATTATTATACGTTTTTATCCCTTTTGAAAGTGCTCAAAAGACAGATCAAATAATTACGGATGTAGAAAGTTCTCCTTCCACAAATAATTCAAAGGCAAATGATATTGAAAAAATTTTACCGGAAGAAAATAATGAAAATGAAGCTGGTGTTGTAACCTCATCTGATGAAAAGAATGAAATTGGAAATTCAGTTTCTGCAAGTCCGAATGGCAGGGCCTCAAAGGTACTGCCAACTGGTGAGACTTCCGTTATTGCGACTACTGAAAAAAATATTTTACAAGCAGAGCAAAAAACTGATAAATCTAAACCTTCAGACCCTGTAGCAACTATTGCTTCTGTTCGTTCCGAAAAAACAGACGGAAATGCCGGAAAGGATGAAACCGGCGCAAAAATCAAGGAACAACAGCTTCTAAAAAATGAAAATTCCGGTATTGCCGCCAAAATCAAGGTTCCTGATAATGATCCTGTGGCTGTCGATAGCGAAAATTCTGATATCCAAAGTAAATCCGGGCTCCGGGAAGCCACTATTGCAAATGGCACAGCTAAAGTAATCGGGGAAAAAGAGGAGGAAAAAGAGAAAGAAGATGTAAAATCAGAAAAGGGCAAAAAGTCTATTTTTGACGAAATTGAAAAATCTCAGGAAACACAAGTAGCTCAAAGTAATAGCAATAGATGGTCTGTTGGACCAAGTTTAGGGCCGGTATATTTTAATTCTTTTGGGGATGGTTCACCAATACACTCAAATTTTGTGTCCAATTCCAAGAGTGGTAACGTAAATCTTAGTTATGGTCTGAGGATTTCTTATGATATCAGTAAAAAGTTGAGTATTCGCTCCGGACTCCACAGGGTTGACTATGGCTATGATACAAATGAAATCTCTTTTTCTGCTTCACTAACAGCTTCTACTAATGATCAAATTGATAACATAAATTATGCAACTACCTCAAGAAATTTAGTTGTCAGGAATATGGAAGACAGCAAGCTTTCTGAGCAGACAATTGGTCTGGAGTTTGTGGCACAAAGTCCCGCGCGTAATGGAAGAATGATTCAGGATTTCGGCTATATAGAATTGCCCCTAGAAATAAATTATGCCTTACTGGACAGAAAATTTGGCATAAACGTAATTGGCGGATTAAGCTCACTCTTCCTGGTTTCTAATTCCGTAGTACTTGAGGCTAATGGAAATACTGTTGAGATGGGTGAGGCTAATAATATTAATGATTTGAATTTAAGTACAAACATCGGTTTTGGGTTAAATTATAAATTTTCACCAATGTTGCAATTGAACCTGGAACCCATGTTCAAATACCAATTAAATACATTTACTCAAACAGCCGGTGATTTTCAGCCATTCTCTATTGGAGTCTACACGGGTTTGAATTTTAAATTTTAGGCCTGATGCCGATTAAAAAGAAAACGGCCCAAAGACTATAATACAAGTTGGCAAGAGCATAATGAAGTTATTTTTATTTATACCTTTTGGTATATGCTATTGTGAACACCTCTCTTTGCTGATATCAGGCCTCTCTTGAGAGTTCTTTTAAAATTACTGTTCTCACCTGCTTCCGCAATTCTGATTTCTGGTTTTCCATTAGTCCTTTTGTATAATGGAAAGAATGGACCTTTACTCTCACAATCCCGGGACCACCACCAAAAACCGTGAATGGAAATCGCTTTTTATTGTCATAAAAAGTAATGGGAACTACCGGAATATCATGGGCTATTGCCATTTTAAAGGCCCCATCCTTAAATTCATCCAGTATTATATGCTCCTCAGGCACTCCCCCTTCCGGAAAAATGCAAATACTAAGACCTTGATTTAATCTTTTTTGTGCCCTTCTGTAAACCGCACTCCTGCTTCTGCTGTCTTCCCTGTCAACCAGAATACAAACACGTTTATAAAAAAATCCGAAAACAGGAATATTAACCAGTTCCTTCTTACCAACAAAAACAAAGGGGTTCTTACTTGTTTTTAACATCATCATTATATCCAGCATACTGGTATGATTTGCAACCAACATATAACTTTGACCCCTTTCCAGCTTTTGTTCATAGGATATTCTTGGAAAACAGAACATCCCGTAAATAATAGTATTTGCCCATATGTTTCGAGCCAGCCAAAAAAATTGTGCATAGGTTCTGTCGGATAGGGTAGTTATCAGAAGTATTGGAAAAAAAATAAAAATTGGTAAGCTTACCAGGATATAAAACCAAATACGATAAAGAACCAGCCCCAATTTTTGCAGAAGTAAGCGCATAAATCAAAAGTAACAATTTTAGCAGGGTAATCGTATTTCTTTTACTTTTGCCTACGTAATATTAACTAAATGGCAAGAATTTTAACTGGCATACAAAGTACAGGAACACCACACCTGGGTAATATACTTGGAGCGATTATCCCTGCAATCGATATGGCAAAAGAACATGAAAATGATTCCTTTCTATTTATTGCCGATATGCATTCGCTTACCCAAATTAAGAATGGTGATGAGTTAAGGCATAACACCTATGCAACTGCCGCCACATGGTTAGCTTTCGGGCTCGACGTTGAAAGCACTGTATTTTACAGACAGAGCGATGTTCCGCAGGTAACTGAGCTTGCATGGTATTTAAGCTGCTTTTATCCTTATCAACGACTTACGCTGGCCCATTCATTCAAAGACAAAGCCGACAGGCTGGGGGATGTCAATGCAGGTTTATTTGCCTATCCTATGTTAATGGCTGCGGATATTTTATTATATGATGCCAATATTGTGCCGGTAGGCAAAGATCAGCTCCAACATATAGAGATGACGCGTGATGTTGCAGGGCGTTTTGAGGCTCAAATGGGTGAGACTTTCGTAATGCCGGAGGCACAGGTTCAAAAAGATACTATGTATATTCCGGGGACCGATGGGGAAAAAATGAGCAAAAGTAAAGGCAATCTAATTAATATATTTCAACCCGATAAAAAACTCCGCAAACAAGTGATGAGTATAATTACGGACAGTACATCACTGGAGGATCCCAAAGACCCGGAGACAGATACTACTTTTTCTTTATATAATATTTTAGCCTCTGATGCGCAGATCTCCGAAATGCGGTCGAACTACTTAAACGGAAATTATGGTTATGGGCATGCCAAACAGGCACTTTACGAATTAATTATTGAAAAGTTTAAATCTCCCAGAGAGAAATTCGATTATTATATGAACCACCTTAATGAAGTAGATGAAGCACTGTTAATTGGAGCAGAAAAAGCTGGAAAAGTGGCCAATTCAGTTCTTGAAAGAGTCAGGAATAAGGTAGGATACTAATTTTCTTATTACTGACTACCTGGTTTGTAATATAACTTTTTGTCCATAAGCCAATTCGTTTAACCTATGGCCTATAAGTACATTTTATCGATAAACGCTCTAATTATTGGGTTTCAGCATCCTAAATTTCAGATAAACAAACTACCCGGTCTGATTAAAATTAAATAGCTTCATACTGTTTTCCGGGCAAAGGCCTTATCATTCCTTTAAGTTCCATGGTCAAAAGACTGGATACTGTTTTAAATACAGGCAAATGACATTCCAAGGCAATTTGATCTACCAATTGACGCCCATCTTTCCGTAAAAAAGAGTAAATTATTTTCTCATTTTCATCCAATTCCACGAAAAGTTGCTTTTGCACCGGAGCTGATACTGATTCTTCCAATTGCCAATTCATCAAGTAAATAAGATCAGCTGCTGAAGTAAGCATATGTGCCCTTTGCCCTTTAATTAGATTATTGCATCCCAGACTGTATTTATCCCTGACCCGACCCGGCACAGCAAATACATCCCGATTATAATTATTCGCCATATCCGCTGTTACAAGGCTACCTCCCTTTTCTGCAGACTCAATGACAATTGTTGCCTCACTAATACCTGCAATAATTCTATTCCTTTTTAGAAAATTCTCCCGGTCCGGGTTGCTTGTGCTCCAGAATTCAGTCAAAAACCCGCCATTCTTACAAATTTCATCAACATATTTAAGGTGCGTTTTTGGATAAATTTGATTTAAACCATGTGCCACGCACGCAATAGTCTGAAGCCCGTATTTGATAGCCGCCCGCTGAGCGCAAATATCAATTCCATAGGCAAATCCACTTATTATTACAGGATCTAATGGTGCTATATTTTCTATGAATTCTTCACAGAATGCCCTGCCATAACTTGTGCTATTTCGTGTGCCGACTATGCTAATTATTTTTTTATTCTCAAGTTGCATATTGCCCCTTTTGAATAGTAATATTGGAGCATCAACACAGTGTTTTAGATATTTGGGGTAATCCACATCCAGGAAATATGAACAGGAAATATTATTCTTAAGGATAAATTCATATTCCATTTCTGCAGCATGAAGGTATTTTTTATTCTGGAGGCCTCTTAGTATTACACGCCCAATTCCTTCAATTTTTTCCAGATGCTTCATTTTATCTGTAAAAACTGCAATTGGACTACCACAATGAGTGATCAGCTTTTTAGCCGTTATATCACCGATATTAGGGATATTTTGCAACCTTAGAACTGCAATCAACTCATCCTTAGTCATTTATAAAATATTTTTAGTTATTCACAAATTACATAAAATATTATGTTAATAAAAAATTCTCTTGTCTGGTTTGAACCCCTCTAATTTTTTTTCATCTTTGTATTTATGGGAATTGAGCACTACATTCAACAACTTTTATATCGTTACAACTGTGTTGTAGTTCCTGATTTTGGTGC
The DNA here is from genome assembly GCF_000382125.1 of Eudoraea adriatica DSM 19308. Classification (GTDB taxonomy): domain Bacteria; phylum Bacteroidota; class Bacteroidia; order Flavobacteriales; family Flavobacteriaceae; genus Eudoraea; species Eudoraea adriatica. Next base: position 227,437 of record NZ_KB907551.1, on the reverse strand, counting down.
GTTTTTAACTCAAATGAAATCTGCATCTATTTATAAGAGTACCAATACCTTTTACCCGCCTTCAAAACGAATATCTTTTAATGAACAGTTATCCTCAAATGACGGTTTATTGGTTTCATACATGGCCAATGCTGAAAACAAGTCGTATGAGGAGATGCTGAAACATACCCTTGATGTTGCAAAGACCTGGAAGAAACAATTGCATTCAGGAGAAAGGCTGAAAATATCATCCATTGGCGAATTATGGTTAAACAGGGAAGGCAAATTACAGTTTCAACCTTCAGACGAAGTAAATTACCTTACCTCCTCGTTCGGCCTTTCCTCATTTGTTTCACCTGTTGTTACGCGTGAAGTCCTTAAGGAACAGGTAGAGGAATTAGAAGAAAAGATTCCATTTATTATTACGCCCGAACAGAGGAAAAGAAGTTCATTCAGGCCTTATTTGAAATATGCCGCGATACTCTTACTGGCCTTTTCAACGGGTATGACTGCTTACAGGTTTTACGGTGAAATGCTTAACAAAAAACAAATTGTTCTGGAGGAAGCGCAAACCCTTGTTTCCAAAAATATTCAGGAAGCGACATTCTTTAACTCAAAGCCCCTTGAATTGCCTGAACTCACGCTCAATGTAACCAAGAAGACAATAACAGGGAATCACCACATAATTGCAGGAGCCTTCAGAATAAAGGAAAATGCCGATAAAAAGGTTCTACAATTGCGCAAAAAGGGCTATGAAGCAAGATATCTTGGTGTTAATAGCTATGGCTTGCACCAGGTTACCTTCGCAAGTTACGAAGACCCTGAAGAAGCTCTAATTGTTCTAAAGCGAATAAAGAGCAAAGAATCACAGGACGCCTGGATGTTGTCTACAAAATAGTTTCTTTCTTTTTCTTCAATACAATTGCTGCGTATCTTTGGAAAAAAAATAAGATGCAGCCAAAAAAACCCAGTGATTCAAGAACTATTATGACGGATATGGTTTTGCCCAGCGAAACTAATCCACTAAATAACCTTTTTGGCGGTGAATTATTGGCGCGAATGGACAGGGCGGCAAGTATAGCAGCGAGAAGACACAGCCGCCGCATTACGGTAACAGCATCTGTCAATCATGTTGCTTTTAATCGTTCTGTGCCCCTTGGAAGTGTAGTAACTGTTGAAGCGAAAATATCCCGAACCTTCAGAACATCCATGGAAGTATATATTGATGTCTGGATGGAAGATAGGTTTAGCGGGGAAAGAACAAAAGCCAATGAAGCCATTTATACCTTTGTAGCGGTAGACGAAACCGGCAAGCCAACTGAAGTCCCGCCAATAATCCCGGAAACAGCTCTTGAGTCCGAACGCTTTGAGGGGGCCCTAAGGAGAAAGCAGCTTAGTTTGGTTCTTGCAGGCAAAATGAAGCCAAATGAGGCTACGGAGCTCCGTGCATTATTTGTTAAAGACTAAATTGATTTTTTGTTAGAAATCGAAGTTGTTTGGATCCGGGCCAAAGCGCTGACTTTTATCTAAGCTATCCAAATTAGCTACATCTTCGGGACTTAATTCAAAATCGAAAATTTCTGAATTTGCCACGATTCTATCGCGTTTTGACGATTTAGGTATGGTTATGACTCCTTTTTGTAAGTTCCATCGCAGCACTATTTGAGCACTGGTTTTATTGTATTTAGCCGCGAGTTCATTGAACGTATCGATTCCAAAAATTCTGCCTTGCATCATTGGAGACCAGGCTTCATATTGAATATTCCTGGCCACACAAAAGTCCAATAGGTCCTGTTGTACCAAATACGGGTGAAATTCCATCTGATTTACCATGGGTACTATCTTTGCCGTATTTAGCAAATCCTCCAGGTGATGCTGCATGAAGTTACTTACGCCAATGGCTCTAACTCGCTTTTGCTCGTAAAGATATTCTATGGCTTTCCAGGTATCTTTATATTTTCCAGAAACCGGCCAGTGCACCAAATAAAGATCCAGGTAATCCAGACCCAGCCTGTCAAGGCTTTGGTCAAAAGCATTTAAGGTTTTTTCAAAACCCTGGTCAGAGTTCCATACTTTACTCACTACAAATATATCTTCCCTTGGCACATCGCTTTCCCTGATCCCGGCTCCGACCCCTTTTTCATTGTCATACACGGAGGCGGTATCTATATGACGATATCCGGTCTCTAATGACCATTTAACTGCGTTTATAACTTCTTGCCCATCTTCAGAAAGGTAAACACCTAAACCAAAATAGGGCATTCTAACTCCGTTATGCAATCTAAAAGTGCCTTTAATATCTGTAATCGAGTTCATATTTTATTTATGTTAAAGTCGATAAATCCATTCCTCAGGATTTAATCTTGTAGCATCCCTGTAGAGGTAAAATTTTAATTGTGTTAACCCATTATACCGATTAGTATATATTTCTCCTAACTCTTCTTTCAGGCTTACTTTATCACCTTTTTTCACATATAAATTGGAAAGGTTGTAATAGGTGCTTATAAAGTTCCCATGTTTAATCTGAACTCCCTTATTTCCACCTGGCACAGCCAGGATAGCAATAACTTCACCTTCAAAAACAGCCCGTGCCCTGGCCCCTTCGTCTGTCGCAATGATTACGCCATTACTCTGATGTTTAATCCCAGGATATACTGCATCTTTATAGATGCCAAAACCCTGCTGCTTAATTCCTTTTTCAACCGGCCATATAAGTTTTCCCTTATTTGCAGAAAAGTTATTTGCTACCAATGTGGCTTCCGGTGTTAAAACAAACTTATTTGATGTTCCGCTTTTTCCTGCCTTCTTGTTTGAGGCTGCTATTGCACTTCGGATCAGTCGTTCTATTTGTTGCTCAATTTTTCGTGCTTCCTGCCTTTTATTCTTAATCGCCGAGGCATATTTACTCTCATTCTGCCTTATAGACTTTAAAAGTTCTTTCTGTGCTTTTATCTCCCCCATCAATTCGCCTTTGGCTTTTAAATTATCGGCCAACAAAACCTCCTTTTCCTTCCTTTGGTTAGTTAAGTCGTTATTTAATTGAGTTAGTTCTTCCGTTTTCCTGACAATATCCTCTCCCTGCTCTTTCCTGAATTGAGTGTATTGTTTCATGTATTGTAATCTTTTGAACGCCTGATAAAAGTTTTCTGAAGATAGGAGAAACATCAGCCTGCTTTGTTGGGATCTATTCTGATATGATTTTTGGATCATTTTGGCATACTCTTCTTTCAAAGCTTCCAGGTCTTCACGAAGCTTTGATATATTTCTGATATTGGCATTTATTTGCCTGCTAAGAAGGTTGGCTTGCTGGTTTGTAACACGGATCAATTGCTGTCTTACATTAATCTTCTGATCAAGAACTTCCATTTGATCCAGAACAGTCCCTTTTTGCTTTTTTTCAGCAAATAACAGCCTGTTTATGTCTTCAATTTCCTTTAAAAGCTGTTCGCGCCTGGTTTCCAATGCTTTTTGTTCATTGGTTTGCCCATATGCAATTGAACCCAGCTGTACTAAAAAAACAAATAGTATATATGCAGAATATTGCTTTGCAATTCTCATTTTATTTCAAAACTATTTCTTCGAATCCTTTAGGGATTTTATAGGGAAAATTCAACGTTCTATTAAACTCAATATTCTTAAATTCTATGTCAATATTGGTGGTATGATCACTATCAATTGCTATAATCTGAATTTCTTCAGGTAAGATCCGGTTATTCTTTTCCTGATACGATTTGTAATAAATCTCCATTAGCCTGTTATTCCATGGCTGAGATAATTGCTGTGTAGCAATTTTAAAATTCTTTGGTTCAATCAGGAAAAGTGTTTTGAACAGATCCCCCATATTTTTGGGCTTAAGCTCATAGTATTCTTCTGCAGCAAGGGAAATATACTTCTCCGTCCGCAAATCAAATAATGCTTCCCCGAATAATAGATTCTGTACTTTGTTAAAATCTAATTCCGTTCCCAACAACTTGCTCAAATAGCCAAAGTCTCCATCAAAGTACTCATTCTGAAGTTTATTATAGAAAGTCACCCTTTTAGGGGTGATTAAAGCCTTTACAACACCCAAAGGTGCGCTCATCCATATTGCCTTGTCCTTTTCAACTCTAAGGCTAACATTAAAACTTTGAACGGCTCCACCATCATTATAAGCAACTTTCATTCTGCCGCTTACGGTTTTGAATTCTAATTGATTTTTATAATGATTTTTGATTATTGCCTTGGTCGTAAGCCTTTCATCTACTTTGCCAGCTGAAACTATCTTACTTGTTTTGCATGAAAAAGAAAGCATTGCCAAAAAGGTAATTATGATCCATCTTTTCGATCTGTAGGTATTACATTTCATTAAGTCAGGAGCCGGATTTGATTTTACTAAGATACATATTTGCCTTTGATGAATTCCCCAAAGTTGTATAAGCATTGGCTAACTCTTTGTATATGTCATTGCCCAATTCGTTATCATCTATAAGAAAATCAAGCGCAGTTTCCAATTCACCTGTTGCCTCTTTCTGCTTTCCACTTCTATTCAGACCCATTCCCTTTGCGAAATAAAAATAGGGCTGAGAAGGAAATTCTTCCAGAGCTTCTTCTGCTTTACTAACCAGCGAAGAATAATTCTTATTTCGTATTAATTCGCCAATTTCCTTTTTATACTGTAAAAGGGGACTAAGATCCGTTGTTTCAACCAAAGTCGGTTGCTTTATTTCATCAACATTTTTAATCCGATTTAAAGAATCTTCGATCTTAAGTGAAAGTGAATTTTTGAAGGAAGAGTCTTTCATTTCGTTTAGAATATGTAAAGACTCCTGAAATTTCCTTTTTTGAAAGTAAATTACAGCCAGGTTTTCTCTCAATTTCTCATTATCAAAAGCAATTTGATCTTTGATTGACTCAATTGAATTCCCCTGCTTCTCCATTATCTCCACAACAACATTTAAATACCAATAGTTCTCGGGCATGGAATTTAATGCATCAATGCCATATTGCAGAGCAATTATGGGTTGTTTATTCGCTAAATAAGCATTAGCCAGTTCAAAATCAACTACATTGCTTGTACTATCCAGCCTTTTACATTCAAGAAAAAGGTTAATAGCCCTATCATAGTTTTCTATTCCCTTCTGCTTTAAAGCCTCAAAAAATGCTTCCTGAAATTCATCGGTATAATCTTCCAAAAAAACTTCCGCGCTCTCTTCCTCCTGGGCATAGTTTAACTGAGAGAAAATAAATATCCCCAAAATATAAATTATATATTTAACCCTAATGTTCATATGATCAGACTACATAAATCCCAAAAAGAAGATTATTCTTATTTTGTTCCCGTACTTCCAAAACCACCTGCTCCCCTTGTGGTTTCAGTTAAACTTTCCGTTTCAATCCATTCGGCTCGTTCATGAGCACAGATCACTAACTGAGCAATGCGCTCCCCATTGACAACGGTAAATTCTTCATTGGATAAATTAACAAGAATCACGCCAATTTCTCCTCTGTAATCCGCATCAACTGTTCCAGGGGCATTGAGCACTGTAATTCCTTTCTTAGCGGCCAAACCGCTTCGCGGACGAACCTGTGCTTCATACCCAACAGGAATTTCCACAAATAGCCCTGTTTTAACCACAGCTCTTTCTAATGGTTGTAAGGTAATTGATTCTGATATATTAGCCCTAAGATCCATCCCGGCAGAAGCTGGAGTTTCATATCCCGGTATTGCATGATCTGATTTATTGATAATTTTTATTTTCATTTTAAACACTCTTATCTTTTCCTTTTATTCCACCTAAAAATATTCTTTTAAGCACTTCACTTTCCATTTTATAAAGAATGATTAAAAATACTAAAAGCAAAGCACTGCCAATTATCAAATTTCTGTTAAATACGTAAAAAGAAACTATTGCCAAAAGGATTGATAATCCCAGATAAAAAATTATTTTTCTAAAGTTATAGGGTATAGGGTAGTATTTCCTGCCAAACATATAAGAGATGATCATCATGCTTCCATAGGCTGCAAGTGTGGCATAGGCGGAAGCATAGTATCCCCATTCAGGAATAAAGAAATAGTTTATGCCGATTGTAATTAATGCTCCTACAATAGAAATATAAGCTCCAAATCTGGTCCTGTCCGTAACTTTATACCAAACTGAAAGATTGTGGTAGATTCCGAGACAAAAACTCGCTAAAACTATTACGGGCACTATTGGCATTGCCTCCCAATATGCCTGGTCTCTGATAAAAATGACTTTTAAGACATCTGCAAATACTACAACGGCTAATAATATTACGCTGCCCAAAACAACAAAATAGTTGGTAATCTGGGCATAGGCACGTTGGGGGTTTTCTGAGGAGGAGTGGCTAAAGAAAAAGGGTTCTATCCCAAGGCGAAAGGCAGTAGCAAAAAGTGTCATGAAAAGTGCCAGTTTGTAGCATGCAGAATATTTACCCATTTCACTTTTGGCTATATCCTGAGGTAATAATTCAGCAAGTAATATTCTATCAAAAACTTCATTTATTGTAAAGGCTATTCCTGCAATCATGACCGGTATACCATATTTTATCATCTTAAGCCATAAAGCCTTGTCAAAAGAATAGGTTCTGTTAAGGTATAGACTACCCATCATTAAAAGTGTAAGGCCGCTGGCGATCAAATTTGAAATAAAAATGTATGATATTTCAAAATCGGGAATATATATGGCGTTTAACAAGCTTTCAGGATTCGCATCTGAAAGGCCGGGCAATAAAAGCAGGAAAAATATATTCAACCCTAAATTTACAGCTACATTTACGGTTTTAACCATAGCGTAGCGCATGGGTCTTTCATTTGCGCGCAACCAGGCGAATGGAATGATTGCCAGAGCATCTAATGCAAGGATAAAAATTACATACTTAATATAGCGCTGTTCAATATTCAACAATTCTGTCAGTTGATATTGAAACAGTAATGCGAAGAGTGTAAATAAGACTGTACTAACTAATAAAGAAACCAATGAGGTGGTAACTACTTTATTCTTGTCATCTTCTCCGTTGAAAAATCTAAAAAAACCAGTTTCCATGCCGTAAGCGAGGAACACATTGAAAATTGCAAACCAGGAAAAAATTAAAGTCACCTCTCCATAGGATCCCGGTGGCATAACCTTGGTATAAATTGGAACCAAAATAAAGGACAGCATACGAGGTAATACTGTAGCCAAACCATAAATGAATGTTTGCTTAAAAAGTTTTTTAAATAAACTCAATGGCTTATAGATTTGCGCTTAAATTTAGGTATTTAAACCCATGGAACAAAGTCTGTTATTTTATGTTCACTTGTATATGAGAGAAGGTTTCGTCTTTATTCCTGTAATTTTGAAAAAGACAATTTTCCTTTTTTTAGGATCTGCAGCGGCATTTTTATAACTGATAACCGCTTCATCTTCTTTCAATTCAAATGGAAAATCCTGATTTTCTTTACTTATAGATCCCGGCGGTTGGTTTCCCACTTCTTTTTTAGGGTCTGAATGCATTATAATATCCGGTTTTTTAACCTTGGGGATATCCTGGTAATTGCAGATAATGTATAGTTTCTCCCCATCTTCTTCCATTGCTGCCGGCAATACATGACCCCTGAAAAAGACTTCCAAAAATTCTATGTCATTACCCACCTCTATATCAACCGGGAATTGCAAAATAAAACCTGTTCCGCTTTCTTCCCTGCCTCCCACATATTTCTGATATGATGGATTATTTATGCTGAAAGGAGGTGCCATGGTATATTTCTTCTGGGAAGAGCATCCATAAAGACTGAAAATAGTAACTATTAATATTGATGCAATTTTCATAATTCTTATTTATTTATGCATTAGTAAAGATATGAAACCAAATCTGGTGCCAAAAAAGTCAGGTAAGCTATTATGAAGTTATTACCAATAAAAAATCCCGCATGAAGCGGGACCGGTATTGTAGTTCCAATTAGTTCTTTTGAAAATCATTAATTATTTAATGCCTCAGCTCCGCCTACTATTTCAAGGATTTCATTGGTAATCGCTGCCTGGCGGGCCTGATTATATGTTAGTTTTAGCTGATCCCTTAATTCTGTGGCATTATCAGTAGCCTTGTGCATTGCAGTCATTCTTGCGCCATGTTCACTGGCGAATGAGTCTCTTATTGCCTTGAATAACTGGGTTTTCAGAGATTTAGGAATAAGTTGTTCAACAATGGCCGCCTTTGCCGGCTCAAATATATAATCTGCAGATGTGCTTGAGTCCTGCTCCATAGGCACAATTGGCAGAAATTGTTCTGTAGTGACTATTTGTGTAGCGGCATTTTTGAATTTATTATATACTATTTCAATTTTATCGTAGGTTCCTTTAGTATATAATTGCATTAATTCTTCCGCTATTTCTGCTGCATTATTAAAATTCAGTTCATCATAGATTTCGCTATGGTCAGAAATAACATTATGTCTTTTCCCAATAAGGTCATGCGCTTTCTTCCCTATTGATATAAAATCTACCTGCTGGCCCATATAATGATCTTTCTCCATTGACAGGCAGTGCTTAATTATATTGGTGTTAAATGCCCCACATAGTCCCCTGTTAGAGGTTATAGCCACGATCAGGACGTTTTTGACATCTCGTTTGTCGGTATATTTACTCCCTGTTTCACCATCTATACTTCCACTGAAATTTTGTAACAATTCTGAAAGCTTATTGGCATAAGGACGCATTGCAGTAATGGCATCCTGAGCTTTTTTAAGCTTGGCAGCAGATACCATCTTCATGGCACTTGTAATCTGCATGGTGGAGGATACCGATACTATTCTATTTCGTATTTCCTTTAAATTTGCCATTTTTTAAATTGTGAGTTCAGAGATTAGCCTTGATATTTCCCAGCCAGATCTTGACATACAGAGGTTAAGGTATCCATCACCTCATCCGTTAATTTCCCGGCTTTCAATGTGTCCAGCACGTCTCTGTGCTTAGCATTTAAAAATTCTAAAAAGTCCTTTTCAAACTCCTTTACCTTGTCTACAGGAACATTTTTTAATAAATTTTTGGATCCTGCATAAATAATAGCTATCTGATCTTCAACTGTGAATGGGTCTGCCTGCGCCTGCTTTAAAATTTCCACATTGCGTCTCCCCTTTTCAATTACGTTTAAAGTAGCCGCATCCAGGTCAGATCCAAATTTGGAAAATGCCTCTAACTCCCTGTATTGTGCCTGGTCCAGTTTTAATGTCCCCGCTACTTTCTTCATTGACTTAATCTGTGCATTCCCTCCAACTCGAGATACGGATATCCCAACATTAATAGCCGGACGCACACCTTGATTAAATAAATCCTGTTCAAGAAATATTTGCCCATCTGTAATCGAAATAACGTTGGTAGGAATATAAGCGGATACATCTCCCGCCTGAGTTTCAATAATTGGCAGGGCCGTTAATGATCCCCCACCTTTTACCATAGGTTTCAAAACCTCTGGTAAATCGTTCATATTCTTTGCGATGGAATCATCATCTATAACTTTGGCTGCGCGTTCCAATAACCTTGAATGCAAATAGAAAACATCCCCCGGGTAAGCTTCACGTCCCGGTGGTCTTCTTAATAAAAGTGATACTTCACGATATGCCACAGCCTGTTTGGAAAGGTCATCATAAATAATCAATGCCGGGCGACCTGTATCTCTAAAATATTCTCCGATAGCTGCACCAGCAAAAGGTGCATAAACCTGCATTGGGGCAGGTTCAGAAGCATTGGCTGCAACAATTGTTGTATATGCTAAAGCGCCCCTATCTTCCAGTGTTTTTGCAATTGCAGCAACAGTTGAGGCCTTTTGCCCAATGGCTACATATATGCAGTAGACAGGTTCTCCTGCATCATAAAATTCTTTCTGATTTATGATTGTATCTATACAAACTGTTGTCTTACCAGTCTGACGGTCACCAATAACCAATTCCCGCTGACCTCTTCCTACAGGTATCATAGCGTCTATAGCTTTAACACCAGTCTGCAATGGTTCGTATACCGGTTGTCGGAATATTACCCCTGGTGCCTTGCGCTCTAAAGGCATTTCATAAAGGTCTCCGGAAATGGCCCCTTTTCCATCTATAGGAATGCCAAGTGTGTTTACCACACGCCCTACAATACCTTCTCCTACTTTAATCGAGGCAATACGCTGCGTACGTTTTACAGTAGCACCTTCTTTAATTTCTCTTGATGGTGCCAGCAATACAACTCCAACATTATCTTCTTCAAGATTCAGAACAATTCCTTCCAAACCGCCTTCAAATTCAACTAATTCACCATATTCGGCATTGGAAAGGCCATAAACTCTGGCAATTCCGTCACCAATTTGTAAAACAGTTCCTATTTCATCTAATGAAGCTTTGGCTTCAAATCCAGATAATTGTTTTTTTAAGATTGCAGATACTTCTGCGGCTTTTACTCCTGCCATTTTTTTCAGATCTAAGATGATTAAAAGGAAATCACTCCTTTTATATTGGTAATTTCTATTTAAATACTATTTGTAAATTCTCTTTTCAGACTATTTAATTTATTGGAAATACTTGCATTGTATTGCAAATCCCCAATGCGTAATATAAAGCCTCCTATTATGCTTTCATCAATTTGATTTTCCAAAGTGATTTTATTCTTTGTTATTTTTCCAATTTGAGAAAGAATCTTCTTTTCTAAAGATGGAGTTAATGGAACTGCTGTGGTAACCAGAGCAACATTTTCTCCCTTTAAATCGTCATTAAGCGCAATGTATTTAGAAGCAACCTCATATAAGAGGTCGATTCTTTTTTTAGAAACCAGTAAAGAAAAAACTTCTTTAGTGATCTCATTGAAATTCTTAAAGAGTGTTAGCAGAACTTCCTTCTTTGACGAACCTTCAAGAATAGGGCTTGCAAGCATTTCCTTTAATTCATTGCTATCAGAAATAGTTTGAACTATCGACCGCATATCACGATCAATTGCATCTGTAGCTTTTTGTTCTACTGCAAGATTTAATGTTGCTTTTGCGTAACGTAAGGCTGCTCTTGATTCGTTCATTTAATTAATTCAATTTAATATCCCCTAGCATGTCATCAACCAATTTCAACTGTTTTTCTTTATTGGACAGTTGTTCTTTGATTACTTTCTCAGCAATTTCAACAGAGAGTTCAGCTACCTGATTTTTAATATCTGCAACAGCAGCTTTTTTCTCACTTTCAATAGTAGCTTTTGCCTGCTTAATTAATTTATCGCCTTCAGCCTGAGCCAATTCTTTTGCATCCGTGACAATTTTTTCCTTTATCTCTCTTGCTTCTTTTAAAAGGTTTTCACGTTCTGTCCTTGCTTCCTTTAATAATTTCTCGTTATCTGCCGTTACATTCTGCATTTCTTTTTTGGCTTCTTCAGCTGCATCCAATGCATTTCTAATTCCTTCTTCTCTATCACTTATTGCATTCAGGATTGGTTTCCATGCATACTTCCACAATAAAAAAACCAATGCCAGAAACAACAAAGTTTGCCAAAAGAACAAGCCCAACGAAAAATCTTCTATTAATTTCTCCATACTATAGTATTAAATCTTAATTGTTCAATTTTTGAATTAAACCAATGGTAGTAACCAACCGTTACTACCATTGGTTATTTTTCTAGTTTTCTGCAGTTGCAAACAATGCAGCAAAACCAATACCTTCAATAAGCGCCGCAACAATAAGCATCGCCGTTTGAATTTTTCCGTAAGCTTCAGGTTGACGTGCAATCGCTTCCATAGCCTGGCCACCGATTCTGCCGATACCCACTCCTACGCCGATTACAATTAATCCTGCTCCTACAATTCTTGGAATTGTCATAGTATATATAATTAAAAATTAAACATTCAAATTAATGTGCTTCTGCATGCTCATGCTCCTCAGAAGCAAACCCAAAATACAAGGCCGACAACATTGTAAAAATATAAGCCTGTAATAATGCCACTAATATTTCTATTAAAGAAATAGCAAACGCGAGTCCAAAGGATAACGAACTTCCAATCCAGTTTTTAAACAGGAACATAAGCCCAATTAAACTCATAATAACAATATGTCCCGCCTGCATGTTAGCATACAAACGAATCAATAATGAAAATGGCTTGATAAATATTCCTAAAACTTCAATAGGAATTAATATTACATAAAGGGGAATTTTAGCATACCATGGCATTGAGTTCCCCAGCGGATCAAACAAATGCTTCCAATAGGTTTTTGTTCCGGTAAAGTTGGTAATCAAAAACGTGAGAATTGCCAATGCCGTTGTAATGGCAATGTTTCCGGTTACGTTAACGCCTAGTGGAGTTAATCCAAACATATTAAGAAACCATATAAAGAAGAATATGGTAAGCAGAAAAGGCATGTATTTCTGATACTTTTTTTCTCCTATTGTGGCTATGGCTATATCGTCTCTTATGTATATAATTACTGGTTCAAAGAATCGTCCAACCCCTTTTGCTATCCCTCTGTTTTTGGAATACGATTTTGCCAGGCCTCTGAATAAAAGGAACATTAAAAGACCAGTGATCAGGATCATCATGACGCTTTTAGTAATCGAAAAATCTAAAGGCTTTATATTGGACGCATGATGTTCAGAATCATAAGTTATCGTTCCGGTCGCATCAGTTTTATAAATTTTTCCGTGGTATAATTTATAATGATTTTCATCTGCTTTTGCTACCTCTTCACCATGATGAAATCTGGAAGATGAAAATACCACTAAACCATCATCCCATAGAATAACAGGCAATGGAAAACCAACGTGATGCAGAATGCCATCGCTATCGGTATAGGAAAACAAGGAAAAATCATGAGAATCCTTAAGGTGATGCTGTATGTATTCGTCTATTTCTGTTTTCAGGTCGGTTTTGGTTTCATCACTACTCATCTCCGACTCCTTAGCGAAAATGGTTGCGTTGAAGAATAAAGTACAAACCAGTATGAAGTTTACCAAAAGAGGATTTCGCATATCACTTATAAAAATGGGTCTCTAAAAATCCGTGCAAATGTAAGCTATTCTCTTAAAAAGAAAAAAGCATTTAGAGTTTTATTTTCCCCTGAAAATCAGTGTTAGCCATTCTATAGCTGATCTATTTCCCGCAAGAGTTTTATAAGTGAAAAAGTCTCTACGATGAGACAAGTAAAATAGGGTATAAAAAAAATAAAAAATTCGAGTTTTGTGAGTTTACTGTCCAACAAAAAAATTGGATCAAAAACCAGGAAGTAGATAACAAATTTTAAAGTGCTCCCGAACATAAATAAAAAACCAAGATTCTTGTTTTTCCTCTCCGCAAAATAAAGCAGCGTGGAATATATCCCCAAAGCCATTGCAAAATTTATTAGATAACCGAGAAGTAGCAGCGTGAAATCGAATTCCAGGTTACGGACCAATAAAAATAATGTGTGAAGCACTCCTGCAAATAAAATTGCAGCAAGCAACTGGCTTGTGAAAATGATTATTTGTTTATTCAAATCAGGAATTTAATTTCTTCGTTTGCTGTATCACCAAATACATTGAAATGGCCACAGCAAATAAAGTAAGAATTATGGTGTAGGTGTTTTTTTCGTCCAGATACTTCATATCCAGCCATTGACCTAATCTGGCTCCCAGATATATAATAACTCCCATTTGAACGGCAATTCCTGTAAGACTTAGCCAGTATTTGGCTTGCTTTTTCCCTTTAGCCATTTTATTGAGATATTTTTTAAAGTATAAAAATACCGAAAATGTAATTGCCCTGACTATAAGATTGAAGTATTTATATGAAACTACTGACCTAAAGAAGTATCGAATAAGCCAGATAAACCCCAATGCAGTCAGCCCGGGTTTAATTCAAACAAAATGGTATTAAATGATCAGGAAACTTTGGCGGGTTCATTTTTGCTACCCGACTCGCTGGCAACACCAGACTTATATATTTCTGAGCTCTTATTCCCAGAACTACTTGCTGCTGTAGTCTTACTTGTATCTGAAGAGCCAATACCGCCCTTGCCTTTCATTGTACAAGATGCGTTAAATGTTGCTCCGGGTTCAACAGCCAGTTTAGCAACGGTAACTGTACCTTCAATAACGGCAGACGCTTTTAATGCCAATAAATTGGATACCTGAAGCTCTCCGTTAAAACTTCCTTCAATATCAGCATTAACACATTCTACTTTGCCGTGAATGTATCCGTCTTTTCCAATTACTACCTTACCGGAAGTCTTTAAATTTCCATCTAATTTGCCGTCTATCCTAAAATCAGCTTCAGATATAATATCACCTTTAATTCTGGTGTTCTTTTCAATTCTGTTGGGTTGTCCTCCTGTTTCGTTCATAGTTTTAGGTTTTTTGTTATCAGAAAACATCTTGTTTATGGTTTTGGGGTTAAAACTTGATTTAAATAATCTTGTAAGTTTTTATGTACTTGTATGATTTTATAGTTAGAAGATAAAATTACGAAATTCTCATTAGCAATCCGGTAATCCCTGTTTTTATTTAGTAGTTCAACATATCCTAATGCGTAATCCTTAGATCTGAATCCATGAACGACTATAAATTCCGTCTCCAGGTCATAAATATCTTTTGAAACCAGATTTTTATATTCCAAATCTGCAATGGATTTCTCCAATAAATTTTTTAGTTCCATTGCCTTCTCGTCGTTCTGCCTTTTAAACGGAAAGATAACCTTCCAATTAGCTGTTCCCTTTGAATCGATTTCTAATGAAAAGTCCTTGGGTTCTAATTTGGGTAATTGTTCGGCAATTATTTGTTGGGCCTTTTTACCTTCAGGATTATTCGGATAGTTCAGGGCTACATAATTAAGTGCTTCCTTGAAGTCGTTGAAGCCCTGGAGCCTGCCTATGGCATTGGCCTTTAGCATTTCAAATTTGGGCACAATAGGGTCCCCGGTGTACAAATTTATATTGGCTTCAGCCCCTGTAATAACCTTTAAATACTCCTGATTTTCATATAGTTTATACAGTTGGGCATATCTGGCATCAGGGCTATCTGCTGAGCCTGCCAAAATTGCCTGGGGATTTACCAATATTTCGGCATATCTGGAATCGGGATAGCTCCGTATAATATCTTGTTTCATGCTTTCGGCAAGCGGACTGCCGGACTCCTCATATATCTTATACAAATTATACATGGATGGAAGTACCAACCTTTCCTCCGGGTCTGATTTCAATACCCTTTCCAATTTTCCAGCTGCTAAAAGGTTTTCCTTAAATTTCTCTTTATAAATTAGTCCAAGCTGGTAGTTTGCAAAATTTCTTTCAATTTTAAGGCTGTCAATAATTGAGCTATCTGTTGGTATCTGATCTAAATAATATTCTACCGAATATTTTTGCTCTTCTGAAATTTCTCCTTGCCGGCCATTAGCCCCATCAGCAATGAGAGGATCTCCGACACCCTCTACTAACCTGGATGTATTTTTATTACTCCAACGCCAGTCATCCTCCAAAACCCGTTCACCCCAATTGGTTTTAAAGTCGTTTTTGCCATAACCAAGGCTTGTAATATTATAAAAGTAAAATTTTCCCTTATTTTGTTTCCCACCCTTTGTTTCAGCGAAAGCCGCAAAACCCGCATTAGCCCGGTTTTCCTTTTTTTGTGCTTCTTCTTCCTCGGCTAGCTTCAATTTGGCAATATAATCTTCAAAAAATGCCAATTGATCAATTTTTGGAAGATTAAACAGTGTTATTACGCTATCTGCGTATTGAACAACATTCTCATATTTAATAACATCTTCCAGATTATCCTGTTTCTTCTTAATAGTCCTGAATTTCTTAGTATTCTCTGGTAAGTTCGTTAATACACTATCATAATAATTCCCTGCATTTTGGTATTCATTCTGATCAAAGTTATATTCTGCAAGATTTTCATAATTGAGAGCATTTAACTGGGGTGAATTTTGAGTTGCCCTTAAAGACTTATTAAAATATGCTATGCCCAGACTGTCTGACCCAATGGCCATATAATATTCAGCCTTCTGATTGTATATCTTATCCAAAAATGGCCTGTTTTCCCTGTTCTCCTCAAGATCAACCAGTTCTTCAAGAAGTTCTTCCTTATTTGCCTCAGTTATATCAGTATTTTGAATTTGGTGTAAATGGGCATTAATCATATACACCCTTGGGGATTTCCTTTTTAAGTCAATAATTTTTTCAAAGGCGTAATTTGCACTATCCCTATATCCCAACTCATTAAATAGTTGCCCTATAATAAAATAATACCTGCCTTTCTCAGGAATCTTCTTAGTATAGGCCGAAGCTATTTTTAATTCCTGAATAGCCGTATCCGGAACCTTCAGGTTGATATACGCCTGCGCCATCATTGCATGAGTGTCTGCATATTCCTGATCGCTAAGCTGTTCGTACTTAAGAAGGGTTTTTAAATTTTTAAGCGCCAGTTCCTCGTTATTCAGCCTAATATTGGTTTTTTCTCTCCATATTGTCGCTTCGTTTAACTTATCACTTTGAGTATATTTCCTTAAGATATAATTAAATGCTTCTATAGCAGGTATGTAGCGTTGGTCAAAGTATCTTGCTTTACCCAAAAGGAGGAAGGCTTCATCTGTTTGTGGATTACGCTCTTCATCTTTTATATCCATACTGTGCTTTTGAATAGCTTTTGTAGCTTTTTCCTCAGCAATCACAAAGTTTGGATTGTTGTTTTCAGAATCGAGTTTTATTTCATCCTTAACCTGTAAGCGCTCAACGGGTAGCACTTCCCAATAGTTATCCAGATATGATATATTGAGTGCCTCTCTACCTTCCTCAAATGCAATATTGCCATTGTACAAGACATTGTACTTGGTATTCACCGCATGCCAATTGCGGTTTACAAAAGTGTCTTTCTTGGTAGAACAAGCGTTAAAAAGTATGCCCCCAAGAACACCAGCCAGGATAAATTTTATACGTAGCCTCAAAATTGTTGGTATTCTATGTAATCTTAACTTAAAAACATTCAGATTATTATCTTTTTGTACAGGAAAAGGGAGGATAAATAGGTATCTACGTTCAAAAAGCTATAACAGAATAATATTTATCCAAAAATAAACTGGAAAGAATAGAAAAAACACAAGGTTAGAAATCTGATACCCTTAGCTACTAAAAAACAACTCAAGTTCCTTTAATGTTTCTGTGGAGGTCTGAATATCTTTGACTATTTCCCCATTATTTAATACCACAATGCGTTCGCAAACTTCCGTTACATGTATGAGATCATGGCTCGAAACTAATACGGTTACTTCCCTGTCTTGTCCCAGTTTTTTTATAATTGATTTGAGTCTTATTTGTGTAGTGGGGTCTAAATTGGCAAAAGGTTCGTCCAGGATTATGACCTGAGGTTCTCCGATAAAAGAAGCTACTATACCCACTTTTTTCTGATTCCCCTTTGATAAATCCCGCAAATACTTTTTTTGCCCTAAAATCTCCCCATGAAAGAAATCCTCAAAGCCGGTAAGAAGTTCATCCACATCTTTTTTAGATTGCCCTCTTAATTCCCCGATAAAATAGAAATACTCTTCAGGGGTTAGGTATCCGATCAGAAAAGTCTCGTCTATAAATGCCGAGGTAAAGGGTTTCCATGCTTCACTAATATTTACCTGTATTTCATTATTGATTACTTTACCTGTTGTTGGTTGAATCAGGTCTAAAAGCAAACTGAAAAAAGTAGTCTTCCCTGCCCCATTATTCCCTACCAGACCAAAACTCTGCCCTTTGGGTATCTCTAAGCTTTCGATATTTAAAACGGTCTTACCTCCGTATACTTTAGTTAGATTTTGTGAGTAAATCATTTCTATTTATAAATTTTCAGGCTTTCTGTTTATAAGCCAAAAGGGTTTTATATTTTTCTTTTTTATACACTTTTTCAATCTTTCTGAACACCAAATTCTTAAAAGCAAAGCCCAATATTCCGGTAAGCGCTACAAACAGGTATCCCGCAGTTGGATTAATAAGGTAATGGCCCAACCCATATATTGCAATGGGTAATATTAATTTTGGTAATGTCAGAAGGAGTGTTTTTACATTGAATGCCTGCTTATCCCCGAAAGCTTTCTTGTTAGAAGTTAAATCAATCGGAGTCTTTATATACGCCCCTCCCCATAATACCAGATAAGAGTTTACGCCAATATTGTAGATTGCTCCTACGATTACCGCCAAATAAGCATCCCAGCCAAAATAGAGATAAAACACAGATAGGATTGTACTGATTATTGTCGCTATTATAATCAAATACCATTTAGAAGAAAGATATTCTTTGTATTGTATGTTCTGACTCATCATAAGGGGGTAATAAGAACTATCCCAGCTGGGTACAAACTGTCCAAAACTAAATAAGAAACCTCCGGAAACGAAGATGCCCGCAAAAATTTTCCAAACAGGGTTGTCATAGGCCTCAATACTATTTGTAAAAAACAATAGTCCATAAAAAAGAAATATAAAACTCATGATTACCGTGGTTTTAGACCTTTTATTCCTCTTTATTAGTTTAATGTCGTTTTTTAGAAAAGTTCCTAAGTTTCCAAACCGATTGAGCCAGGTATAATCTTCAGATTTTGCGATTGCATGCTTTGTGGCCAAACCGGCATCCAGATACATATTATTCTTAAAATAGTTAAATGCTCCATAGTAAAGGCCGATTAAGGCAGCCCAGGGAATAATCGCAGTCCAGGGTATATCATAAAACATATTGAAAACGGGTGAAGAGTAGACAGTGATATCAAACCATTCATAATACTGACAAATTCCCAAAATTGCCAGAATTGCAACTAAGGGATAAAAAATACTGTCTTTATTATTCATCATAATGTTGATGAAATTATTACAATAAAACAAGGCCATGATTCCCAAATGCCATCCTATTACCCCTAATGGATTATATCCCTCAATAATGAGTACAATGGAAAATGGCACAAAGAAAAAAGCATGAGCCCAATTAAAGAATGAAAAGATTGTTTTCCCAAGAGAAAAGTAAACCACCTGGCTTTTATTAAAAGGTAAATAAAGCAAAGGTTTGATGTTTAAAACAGGCATTTTTTGAAGCATATACCGGATATAAACATCCATTACCAGGTAATAAATGATATACTTATTGACAAACAATAATGGGTCTCCCAACCCATTTTTCTCAATAATAAAATAAGACCCAACCCCTAATGCCAGAAATACAACTATAAAATACAAAGCCCCAAAAATCATCAGGATCTTAAAAACCAGGTTTGTTTTAAAAGAAGCTGCCCTGAAAAATGACTTCCATTGCAGTTTAAAAAAGTGTTTGAACATGAAGGCTGGTATTTTTCGTTCAAAAAGTTAGTACCTCAAATTTATTATTTGTTACAAAGAGAAGTTAATTTCTCATTATTAATCCAATGCAATCCTTAATTTTGCACAAATTTTTTATTATGAGTGACTTTTATTCCCTTACAATAAACAAAATATCCAGATTAACCCCTAACTCAGTCGCCGTGAGTTTCGCTATTCCTAAAGAACTGGAAAATGTATTTGCTTTTGAGGCGGGGCAATATATAACCATTAAACATGAAATAAATGGAGAGGAAGTCAGGCGGGCTTATTCCATTTCCTCAAGTCCGGAAGACAAGCATATTACAATAGGTATCAAAAAAGTGCCGGAAGGACGCTTTTCATCATATGCGAATACCTCACTCAGGGAAGGAGACCAATTGTTGGTTATGCCTCCGGAAGGGCGATTTATTTACAAAAATTCTCCTCAGCAGGAAAATATATGTGCTGTTGCTGCAGGTAGTGGCATTACACCTATAATGAGCATAGCCAGAACAGTTTTGAAAAGCCACCCGGAAAATACATTTTTATTGGTCTATGGAAATAAAAATAAATCTGAAACTATGTTCCTCGATGAAATATTGGAACTCCAAAATGACTATAAAGACCGCTTTGCAGTTCAGTTTGTTTATAGCAGGGCCAGGGAAGATGACTCCTTGTTTGGGAGAATAGATGCCTCTGTAATAAATTTTGTCCTTAAAAATAAATTTAAAGAAACCAGGTTCAATACATTCTACTTATGTGGCCCTGAGGATATGATCAATCTTACGAGGAACACACTAAAAGCGAATGGAATAGCTGAGGGTTCTGTCTATTTTGAACTTTTTACTACAACGGAGAACGATGCTGCCGAAACTATAACGACTGAAGGTATAACAACAGTAGAAGTGTTGTTGGAGGATGAAGTTTACTCCTTTAGCATGGATAAAAAATCTACAATTTTAGATGCTGTCCTGGATGAAGATATAGATGCCCCATATTCTTGTCAGGGGGGAGTTTGTAGTACGTGTATTGCAAGGATTACCGAAGGTGAAGCAAAAATGGATAAAAACCAGATCCTTACGGATAGTGAGATTGCAGAAGGACTTATTCTTACTTGTCAGGCCCATCCGGTAACGGCAACGTTGAAAGTAGACTATGATGATGTCTAATAGCTATATTGTATTGTATTTTTAGTTTAAAATCAGATCAGCTAAACCTGCATTATAGAAACCAGGTGGTTTGTCAATGCGTATTAAATGCAATAGTTGTTCAACTAAAATGCATTTAATCCGGAAGTTTGGTTAAAAAACCTTAACAATCGTTTTTATCCGTTATTTTTCCCGTCCTATTAGAGACCAAATAGTTTGTTTACTTTATTTTGGGTAGCCTGGTTATTTAAGACAATCCTATTGGGATATTTTAAATCCAAAAAGGATTGAATTAGTAACTAAGTGCGTAAAAAAACATGTCAGGAATCATTAGATTATGTTAATTGGTACTTTCATTTTGGGTTTTTTAGCCAGACCTGAGGCTCATAAACCTTAAAAATTCAGTAAAATGCCATTCGTCGATGTTTTTTTCCGACTAAGTGGTCGGTAAAAAATCGGGTTGGATATGCCGTTTATCGGGAATTCATCATTATAACGATTTTTTAAAGGCTTACATCCTTAAATATTCACCTTCCTGTGCTTTCGAGGGTTCTTGTTTATAGACCCGATGGTCTGTTTAACACTAAAACCCAAATCTAATGGATAAGAATTTAAAACGCATGGCCACCATGCATCGGATGCAAGTTACCGGATTGGAGTTGTTTTATAAGAATGGCTACTACAATACCAGTATAGATGATATATTGAAATCTCTTTCTCTTTCCAAAGGAGCTTTTTACTATCATTTTCAGTCAAAAGAGGATTTTTTCGTCAGTATTGTTCAAAACTTAATTGTTCGTAAAGTATACAGTATGCTTATTGAGCCAATAGAAGGAAAGGAAAACCCCTTCGTGGTAATTGAAAAATGTTTTGAAAATGCTTTGGAAACAGCAGAACATAATGAAATGGACTATGGCTTTATCCTTAGTAACTTTATTTCAGAGTTTAACCGCCGAAATACTGTCATCTCTAATTACTTAATGGATATTTACAAGGTTTGGGAAGTGAATTTAGTCTCAATCCTACAAAAAGGGAAGTCGGATGGCTATGTGGACAGACATGTTGACAGTGAAGGCGTTGCCACATATTTAATTTCGTCGTACATGGGTGTAAGAACCTTAATGGTGCAGGGTAACTGTAGAAATCTGCGTTATAAGTACATGCAGCAATTAAGGCATTATTTCAGTTCTTTAACCTTAAAAGAAATTGCATAAACTATTTTACTTCATCTGAAGAAGTGAAGTAATCCTGGATATAACAGTTTCGGGCAAAATGGTAGACATTACGTTTTCATATCCTTTTGGAGCTTTATTTCCATAAATAGAAGTTGGAATAAATGGAAATTTATTCCGGTCTGAAAGCAAATTGTTATCAGAAGCCTGATTGAATGGTGAAAAACCGGCATAAGGATGTGTAATACCCCATAAAGTAATAGTAGGTATGTTAAACATGGCAGCCAGGTGTCCATTACCACTATCCATTGAAAGCATAAGATCCAGATTTGATATTAGCGCCAATTCTTCTTCAAAAGACATTCTGCCAATAGTATTTATACAGTTTTCATAAAGAGCAGACCATTGTTCTGCCTGTTTCTTTTGATTGTCTCCGCCGCCAAAAAGAATTATTTTATACTTATTGGTATTATTTAATGCTTTGATAATTTCTTCCATAAGCCCATAGGGATACATTTTCCCCTCATAGGCAGCAAACGGGGCAATTCCTATCCACTTCAGGTTATCAGGCGCGATTACTTGCTGTACTTTTTGCGGCAATTCTCTTTTAGCTAGAACTTCTGTAGTTTCCAGTTGTATTGGGAATCCAAGTTGGGAAAAAACGTCCTCGTAGCGCTGAAAAGTTGTTTTTAATGGTTTGAAGACCTTTTTTTTGGTAGCAGTCAACGCCCTTTTTTCTTTTCTCCCTTTATCAATCTGAATAAAAGGGATATTATTTAATGTAAAGAACCTTTTTAAAACAGAACTTCGCAGCACATTGTGGAGATCCCCCACGGCGTCGATTCCCAGAGTTTTCAGTTCCGTAAATAACCTCCACAAACCTAAAATCCCTTTGTGTTTGCCATTAACATCTGCCTGATAAACGCGAACATTTCTCAAATCAGTAAACATAGGCCTATAAAAAGCCCTGGTAAGAACTGTAATTTGCAGATGGGGATGTTGTTCTGTAAGTGCCTTTAAAACAGGAACCGTCATGGCCACATCGCCCATGGCCGACAAACGAATAACTAAAAGATGTTTGATATTATTTTTGCCCACGCAAAACCGGATTTAACTCCTCGTCGTTGTACATCTTCATCTGCTTATAGGTCTTCATAAAGATGGCTCCTTGCTCAATATCAGACAGAAGCTGATCTATTGCAGAGGATAAATCCTCTTTTTGCTCTAGAAGGACCTTTAGTTTATCACTGCATTTTTTAATGTGTTCCGGCGAGGCATCCAGACGCTCCGCTTCTTCCTGCATATGGTAGATTTTTAAGGCCAGAATGGAAAGGCGATCAATTGCCCAGGCCGGGCTTTCAGTATTTAGTCTGGCATTTGGCAGTATTTGTACCTTTCGGTATTTATTTAGGAAATAACTATCAATATATTCTACCAAATCTGTTCTATCCTGATTGCTGGCGTCAATTTTTCGCTTTAACTCCAGGGCCTTCACCGGATCTATATCAGGATCTCTTATAATATCCTCATAATGCCATTGAACCGTATCTATCCAATTCTTTCTGTACAAAAGATGATTAATTTCGTCTTTTGGATATGGATTATTGAATGGCTGGTTAACGTCATCCTTTATATGATAGTTAACAATACTTTCCTTAAATATCCCAAAGGCTAAATTACTAAACATAGTGGTTTAATTTTAATGTAAATATACCCTTTATTTCACAATCATTTGTGTTATTAAAAGCAGCAATGGGGCTATTACGGATACTATTAAAACGATTTCCCTGAGAGTCGTTTTTTTAATTAATTCTACATATTTCGCCAGAAAAATTGCTCCCGGGCAAAAAGTAACCAGGACAGGGTAAATATCATTGGAGGTTTTTAAAAAGGTAATGGTAAAACCCAGGACAAGCGAAATGGCAATAAGACGCATGGTAATTATTTTACCCATACCTAATTTGCTCATTTTAATAAATGTCATTGTCGCGCCAATAAATGTAAATATTGCATAAACTGCGAGTTTGGTGCTATCCTTCCAGTACTCCATTACATCAAACTTCAGGGACAATTGATAATGGTTGCTTAAAAAATCGAGATTGTCTGTAATTATCAGAAAACTATATACAATTATTCCCACCGCAAAAATACCGGTCAAAGGAACCAGCCAATTTTTTATATTCTTGGGCTCATAGAAATAAATAGCGATCCCAACCAAAATAAGATATACTATGGCCCAATCATAAAAAAGGCTTGCAATCAGGGTCCATATTGTGGCATCGAGTATTTTAAGTTTAAGATTCTTCAAAGATTTTAGGCTAATAAGTCTCCTCAATGCCAACAAAAGGAAAAAAGTACAAAACACGGAATTATCATCCAGCAAAACCTCAGGAAAAATAACAATTAACAGTGTAAAATAGAGAATGGCAAATGAATTGGTGGCTGTAATTTGATTTCGCTTCACAATAAAATCAACCGCAAAAACACTAAATAATAAAACCCCCAGGACTACAAATTTAGTAACCAGCTTTTCCGGGCCATAATGGTTTTTGTAAAGCACAAAATTGACAAACCAGTAGAACACGAATAAAAAACCTTGAAGAATAATAAAGTTTATTGGTTTTGTTTTTCCAAAAATGCCTGAAATCATCCCGGGTTTTTATATTTTTGCAATGTAAATATAACCAAGATGAGAGCATTTTTTGAAGGCATAGAGGATTTATTCGTTAACGGACTTTTCTGGCCTTATGATTTTTTTCGATTTATGTCTAACTGGTGGACTTCCAATGCTGTAAACTGGATCTTTGTATTACTAGGAGCTACTGCGATGATATACTGGCTGATACAACTGAAAAAGTTTGACGATAGCGGAGAAGAAGATAAGAGCATTACTTCCCATTCGTACTTATAAAATTTGATATTTAGCTTTCTTAATAGAGCTTAATAGGAATCGTCAACCTTAAGAATTAGTAACTATAGATCAAAACCCAGATCTTTCCTGTAGTACATATTATCAAAGTGAATTTTATCAATATTTTGATAAGATTTGTTAAGTCCCTCCCTAAAATTTTTCCCAAAGGAAGTAACAGCCAAAACCCGGCCGCCATTAGTCAGGATTTTTTGCTCCTTCAGTTGGGTTCCTGCATGGAAAACAATGGACTCCTCATCTACCTGGTCTATACCTTTAATTTCTATCCCTTTGTTATAAGCCTGTGGGTAACCACCGGAAACCAACATAACAGTAGTTGCGGTCCTTTCATCAATTTCCAGTTCAATGGAATTCAGTTTACCAGCGGCCACTGCAGTAAATAAATCAATCAGATCATTTTTTATCCTTGGAATTACAACTTCGGTCTCAGGATCCCCGAGACGCACATTATACTCAATTACAAAAGGATCGTCTCCTACTTTTATTAAACCAATAAAAATAAACCCTTTATAAGGCAGTTGATCCTTATTTAAGCCTTCAATGGTTGGTTTGATAATACGCTTATGGACTTTTTCTAAGAATTCTTCGCTAACGAAAGGGACCGGTGAAATGGCTCCCATGCCCCCTGTATTCAATCCTGTATCTCCCTCTCCAATTCTTTTATAATCTTTGGCTGTAGGCAACACTTTATATCCTTGACCATCGGTCAATACAAAAACACTTAACTCAATCCCTGCCAAGAACTCCTCGATAACCACAGTGGCACTTGCGCTGCCGAATTTGGCATCGATCAGCATGGTTTTCAGTTCATCTTTGGCCTCTTGTAAATCATTCAAAATAAGAACCCCTTTGCCAGCCGCCAACCCATCTGCCTTTAAAACATAAGGCGGCTTCAATGTTTCTAGAAACGCATATCCGTCTATTAAGTTATCCGAAGTGAAACTTTGATAAGCAGCGGTTGGGATATTGTGTCTGAATAAGAATTCCTTGGCAAATTCTTTACTGCCTTCCAATGTTGCAGCGGCCTTTTGGGGTCCAATAACAGCAATATTTTTGAGTTCAGGATCATTAAGGAAAAAGTCGTGAATTCCATTTACTAATGGATCTTCAGGACCTACAATAAGCATATCAATACTTTCCGAAAGCACTGATTTCTTTACACTTTCAAAATCATTTACACCTATTGGTATATTCTTGCCAATTTTAGCTGTACCAGCGTTTCCTGGCGCAATAAAAAGTTTAGATAATTTAGGGCTTTGATTGAGTTTCCATGCAATTGCATGTTCGCGGCCTCCTGACCCAAGAATAAGGATATTCATAATTTAAAGTTTGCGCAAAAATACGTTTTGAGCAATAATAATCTATGTAATCCCGGAAAAATCCCTATGCTCTTTATCTAGCAATTCTTCTGGAGTCAACGATTTGAAATATTCATACACTTTTTTTAGGCCTTCTGATCTATCCACTTTAGGTTCCCAGTTTAAAATTTCCCTGGCCCGGGTAATATCGGGTTGTCGTTGCGTAGGATCATCCTTAGGTAGCGGTTTATGAATGATTTTTTGAGCTGTCCCTGTAAGTTTAATGATTTCTTCAGCAAATTCGTTTATAGTGGTTTCATGCGGATTCCCGATATTGATTGGATCTGTATAGTCACTCATAAGTAACCTATAGATTCCCTCAACCTGATCATCTATATAGCAAAAAGAACGGGTTTGTTTGCCATCTCCAAAAACGGTAAGATCCTCACCCCGTAGTGCCTGTCCCATAAAGGCAGGGACCACGCGACCGTCGTTTAATCGCATTCTTGAACCATAGGTGTTAAATATCCTGACAATCCGGGTATCAACACCGTGAAAGCGATGGTAAGCCATAGTGATGGATTCCATAAATCGTTTTGCTTCATCGTAAACACCTCTGGGGCCAACAGGACTAACATTGCCATAATAATCCTCATTTTGTGGATGTACCAATGGATCGCCATATACTTCAGAGGTAGAGGCAACAAGAATAGTGGCATTCTTTTCTTTGGCCAATCCCAGAAGATTAAGTGTTCCTAATGACCCTACCTTTAATGTTTCTATGGGGATTTTGAGGTAGTCTATTGGGCTGGCGGGTGAAGCAAAGTGTAAAATATAATCCAGCTTTCCTGGAAGATGAACAAAGGTCGTGACATCATGATGGTAAAACTCAAATTGTTCCAGAGGAAACAAATGTTCAATATTTTTTAGGTCCCCGGTAATAAGATTATCCATGCCTATTACATGGAATCCTTCTTTAATAAATCGATCACATAAATGTGATCCTAAAAATCCTGCAGCTCCTGTAATGAGTACTTTTTTCATTATAATTATTATGTTGTTTTAAATTCCTCTGGAGAAAAGAACAGTTGTAACTGTTTTAAAAATAATCCTCATATCTAGGGTTATAGACCTGTTTTTAATATAATATAAATCATACTCTAGTTTTTTTACAGAATCTTCCAAATTTTCTCCATATTTATATTTTACCTGGGCCCACCCGGTAATTCCGGGTTTAATTAAATGTCTTACATTGTAAAAAGGCAGAATATTATTTAACTGGTCCACAAATATTTTTCTTTCAGGCCTTGGGCCAATAAACTGCATATGCCCCTTAATAACAGATATTATTTGAGGAAGTTCGTCAATTCGAAAAAGTCTTAATATTCTTCCAAATGGCGTAATTCTTTTATCATTTTTTGTTGCCATTAAAGCGCCTTCTTTTTCAGCATCCACTATCATTGATCTAAATTTATATACCTTAAACTCTTCTCCATGTTGGCCAACTCTGTACTGTTTATAAAATAAAGGCCCTCTGTTAAAAAAGAGGTTGCCAACAAAGACAATTGGAACACATAGTAAAAAAATTAGTCCGATAAAAAGTGAAAGTGAAAAATTAATGCCAAAGCTGAAAATTTGCTGCAAGTATCTAATTTTTTTATTCCTAATTTGAAGAATTTCAAAAAAGCTGTCGTTATGTGATCTGATGGGCATAGCTTCATAAGTGTTCTCATAAAACGATGTGAAGGATATAACCTCTTTCCCTTTTATTATTGAGCTCAAAATCATTTGCTCAAGATCTTCAGGCAAACTATCGTAACTTTTCGTATTAATAATCAATGTATCTATTTTTTCCGCGGCCGATAAAAAGAAGTTTTTATTTAAAAGAGTATTCTTATCAATTGAATACGTAAGTTTAACTTTATAAAATGTCTCCATTTCATTGCCATTAATTGTACTTACATCTTCTCTAAAATTTTCATCCGCTTTTTCATCATAGATATATAAAACATTTTTTGTGACTGGGATTATTCTGAAAACATTACTAAAAAAAAAGCGCCAAAGCCCAATGGAAATGGGCGTCAACAATAAAAAACATAGCAAGGGAATTCTCCAGAAACTAACGTCATAGACTAGTACCGTTACTATAAAAACAACAAAAACAAAAAGCGCAGTGATATAAAGAGATTGAGATAAAATATATTTCCTCTTGTTAACCTTTTCTAAGTTATAAAAATCCAGAATATAGGATAATGACATATAAGCGATTACTCCTATTGTAAATACGCCTATTTTTAGTCTTAAAGATATAAATTCCTTATCTATCGCATGATTTACAAAAACATTGAGTGATGATAAGACAATAATAAAGTCCCCTACAAGCAGTATGAATTTTCGTTCTAAAGTGTTTAAAATTGATAGCCTTGGCATTTACCATTTAGTTTGTCTACTTCAAAAGTAACTTTTCATTTTTAAAACTATAGCTGATATAAGATAAAATGTGGATTTCAAGAAAGGCAGGTTTTCTTCATCTCTATAAATTTTCCATTCATATTTTAGTAAATCTAATTTATTGGCCGAAATAGATTCATTACCGACTCGATAACTAGCCAAACATTCGTTTAAACCATACCCATTAGTTTTTTTTAAAAGTTTCAACCAGAGGGCGTAATCCTGGCGCTTTCTTATAGAAGACATATACTGCTTTCCAAAAAAATCGACGTCGTAAATAACCGTTAAACAACCTATTGGGTTTTTGTATAGGGCATTTTTATAAGTTACTATTGGCTTACACTTTAACACTTTGGACAATCGTTGCCCTGCTTCATTAATCTGGTCGTAATCCGTAAAGGTAAAATGATAATTGTTTTGTTCCATGAAGTGCAATTGCTTTTCCAATTTTTCAGGATACCAGACATCATCACTATCCAAAAATGCTATATATTTTCCTTTTGCAAATTCAATTCCCTTATTTCTGGCCATACCGGCACCACTATTTTTTTTTAAGCGATGGTATTTGATTCTAGGATCCTTCTCTTGAAATGTTTTTATCAATGTCGCACTCCCATCCGACGAACAATCGTCGACCAGAATATGTTCCCAGTTTGTGTGGGTTTGGGCTTGCACAGATTCAATAGTCCCCTCAATATATTTTTCAGAATTGTATACTGGTGTTATAATCGAAACTAGGCTCATTATACTTGACTTAACTTATAACCATGCATATTTTGAAAATGGTTTCCCATTACTCTGGAAGAACAATGTTTGCTACTTTGAATTCTTTACTTGTTGTACAACCTCGAAAAATGCCTAAAGAAAATTCTTTATATTTCTCAAGGGTCGGATCGAAATCTTGGAATACATACATGGTGTTTCCATACTTTAACGTATTGGTCTGGTTTACCGAAAAATCCCAGCCTTCATACCCATGACGGATTCTATCCTCGGGAAGTCTTTCTACATCTTCTTCATAGGCTTTGCCATGAAAATAAATCCTACAACCATTCCAATCTCTTGTTGTAACGGTCAAAAAATCAAACTTCAGGAATAAACGTTGCCCTGTTTTGGTCTTCGCTATTTTCACCTCTCTTAAAACCAAATCTTCTCGAATGGCAATCGAGTCGTTCAGTAGCATTTTCACCTCTTTTTTCTTGTAATTTCTTTGAAAATCATCATACGCACGATACGTCTTATTTTCTTTTTCAGTATTGTAGAATATGAAATGATTTGCGAACTGTTTATTCGTATTAAATATGTTGGGCAATAAGTAATTCGTAAGCTGCTTGTTATTATTGATTTCGGTAACCACCACGACATCCGTTGACTCAAATTCGAGTAGATTCTTTTTGATGAATTCTTTAAAGTTTTCCTTGTTGGTTATAGGTGCCGAAGGCATTTCTTTGGTGCTTTTAAAATTTTTAGTACTTAGATCTTTATTATAATCAATGGTAATCAACCTTCGCTCATCAGGGTTTTCAATACTGCTCAGCACAGCCGTAATATTCTTTTTGGCACTTGGTGCTATTCTTTTTAAATAGTTCTTTGAACTGCCCCAAATGGGCACAAAAATGAGCAACCCAAGCAATACATACAGGTATAACGGTTTCGCCTTTTGCTTAAAAACATCCTTTGTCAAAAGTCTTTTGACTATGAAATCTAGATTCACCCCAGTAATCAATACCAAGGCAGGTAAAAAAGGAAGGATGTTTCGGTCAATATAAACCTGTTGTTTTACAATAAAACCTACGGACAATAGGATGACAAACGTATATATGCCCCAGCTAACCCTCGCACCTTTCGAAGACCATCGTAATCCGTAAAAAATAATTACGGGGAACAAAAAGACCAGACCTCCGAGTGAACTGAATATTTCACCAATGATTTGTTTTAAATTATGAAGTTTATAATCCTCTACCATTGGGCCTCTGCTGCCTGTTGCATATTGCCAAAAATTAGAGAAATAATCGTGCACCACCTTGTTAAATACTTCTTTACTGTAAAATAAATCCCAATTGATCAAACAAAAGAAAAACACGAAACCTACAATCAATAGGGCTACAGCCTTTATTCGCTTTTCAAGTGTTTTGAATTTTGAGCATATCAATATGCCAATTAACACAAGAATGAACAAGCAAGAAAATTTAAGTGAAATGGTAATTGCAAAAAGGAAGGCCGAAAAAAGGACCCAAAACCAACTTATCCGTTTTTTTTCTGAAATGACTAAATACAGCCACGTCAGTATGCTCATCATTGAAACCAACAATGGTTCGATGTAAAAAAAGTTCCGCTCTTTAAGGAATAAAAAATTTATGCCTACCAAAGTGGACATCATAAACATGGCTACAAAAAGATTTCGTTTCCATAACAAATAAAGTACTGGAATGAAGGACAAAAACACCAAAATAATCGCCTGAAATTTCAGATAATAATGAAAATACCTCAAATTGGGGTCTTTCATGTTGTTTTTGATGGAAGTGCTTGTTGTTTGATAATTCCTTACGAAGTAATTATGGCCAGGGTATTTCCATCCATCTTCATAAATATTACCTCCCATGTGATTTATCATGCCTACCAAAGCCCCTGGGTAAAATAAATAGGTGAACATTCTAGGCCCATTAAGAGCTCGATATGTCATTTTTTCAGGCGTTATTTTCGGATGTATCGTAGATATTGTAAAATACTCATCGACGCTAGACTTGTGCATTCCGTTTTTGTTGTAATTTACTTGAAGCGCTACCACGGTAAAAAACAATACCACCACGGCCATAATGAACAATTTATACTTGGCAAAAAATAAATAGGGCGTGCTGTTCTTCATCTATGATTTGTTTTTGGCTTTATATACGATACAGTACACAAAAAATAACTGTAAAAATCCGTTAAGGTCATTTTGGAAAACCACGTCTTCTATAAACTCGTCATAATCACCAATAAAGCCGTACGTCGATTCTTTGATTTCACTACTTAAAATCGTTCCTCTTACATTTAATACTTGATTGCTCACACCATAATCATGAGCAATTTGCAAGGTAGGATAATCTCTCAACTTATCTAAGAGGTCATTAATATCAATATTGGTTTCTAGTTCTACTCGGAGTGCCAATTCGACGTCTTCACCATTGCCTATATCAGCAATATCATCAATAGCGTAGTAGGCCACTTTAATATCTGAAAATGGCGCTTGGGAACGAATGTACTTGTTACTGTCTTCTTCTCTAAGTCTAAGTTGATAGAGGACTTTTTCTTTTGTATAATCCCTTTTCTGGATGTCACGACTAATTTTCCAATGCAAGCGAAGGCTTTCTTCAGGTTCTATGAATACTTTAAGATCAAAAAGATTCCTTTTCGCCGAAATATAAAAAGGATGCAATCCTTCAAAAACAATTACTTTATTGGGATACACAACGGATGGTGCCGTAAATTTTCCGGTATCGTGGTCATAAAATCTTCGCAATACCTTTTTGCCATCTTTCAAGGTTTTCAGGTGACTGATGTCTTCGTATAAATGATTCGCCTTTGGTGAGAGATGAGTGATTTCATCCCATTTGTCATGACCGCGCTCCCACTTGTGCATGTCATCGCCCCTAATAATCGTCATATTATCCGTGCCAAAAAGATTCGTGAGCAATTCAGTCAAAGTAGATTTTCCAACCCCAGAGTCACCACCAATACCGATTAAAAAGGGTTTGTTCTTTATTTTTTTCTCCAGATTTTTTTTAATCCCCCATTTGTAAATCCAATACACATTGAGTAGCAAACAGGTTTGCAAAAAGGTCAAGGCCAAACTCGGTAATACTGCTATGGAAATCCATTGATTTTCTTCGAAAAAGCCATAAAGCGTAAAGTTACTTTCGCTAAATAAGAATACCGTGAAATAGTCAGAATCGGCCGTTAGGGCGAAGTAGGCGAAGAATGCCAACTGTAAAATCAATATGGGTAAAAACGAGAACTTATTTTCACGAATGGCGAAATAGACGAAAAAAGGAAGAATCCAAAAATACCAACCTGGCTGCGGGGGAATAAAAATCAAGAGTACGGAAAACGAAAAACCTATGAATATCAGAAATAGGTCTTTACTGATGCGTTTAAATCGCGTTGCTGTGGCCAACAAAATGAGATATACTCCAGGAATGATATAATACTGCAAGGTGCCTATCATGGAAAAACTGGCATTCCAAACTTTCGGTTGTTCCCTGTTGGCGTACACCATTTTAAGAAATGAATCACTGTCGAGATACGGAAGGTTTAAAACGAAAAAGACAAGCGCTGTAATAAGTGCCGGTATGACCAATTTTGCTAATTTCTTCTCGTTATTATTTTTCCATAGATACAGCACGTAGAAAGGAATAACCAATACAAGATTTGTTTTTGCCGCTATGCCCAATCCTAAAACTACTGCAGAAAAAACATTTTTCTTTTTGAAAAGCAAATAGGAAGACGCCAAAAGAAAAGCAATCGGAACAACATCGAGCTGCCCGTGGATATAGGTGATATAAATCAACACGGGAGACAACCAGTAGTACTTCAGTAATTTAGTCTCCTTACCCTTTAAAAGTCTGCTTAAAACGAGCAGAATGCCAATATCGGCCAAGAGCATGGGTATCCTTATCAGAAACGGGGACAAATTGGCTGCAAAGCCCCCCAAAAACCCTAAAAAATACAACATAAAGGGTGGATAGGGAAAGGCATCCACTGCACCCGAATTATAAAAAAACTCATACGGATTATCGAAGCCCGATTCGAAAAAATAGGTGACAAAAGGAATAAAGGCCTCTTTCAGAAATTTTCCCGCGAAAAGAAAAGACAGCATTACTTTCAGGACTAGTCCAATCCAGAATAACCGATTTCTGAGTATTTCTAGCTTGAAGACCCCTTTTTTATCTTTCAGCGAAAAATGTAAACTATCACTTACTGCCATCTCGAAACATTATAGTGTTTAGTGCATATGGCGTCAAATACGACTTCTTGTGCCGCTAAATATGCTTTGTACTTTTCGATATCCGCATTTCGGCCTTGTAGTTCCGGGGACACCAAACAAAGTTTAAAGCCCATTTTCTTGAACTGTAAAAATAAATCCGTATCAATAGGCAAGCGGGTAAAACAATCGACCCAGATCCAATCTACTTTACCTTGCATCTTGACCAATGTGTCAATACCCTCAAACTCCGAAAAGCGCAAAGCGATATTTCTCTCTCCCTTATTGGCCAATGTATAAATCATAGGGAAAGAGGAATCTAAGAAGAAATACTTGGAAATACCATAATTTTGTAGCAATTCTAAAACCTTGAATTCTATTCGCTCGCTTTTGACATTCAAAATCATCGTCCCATGTTTATAATGCTTCAGATATGTTTCGAAATTTTCACCAGCTGTAAATGGATCATGTGCAATGTATACGGTACCGTCAAGTGCATCCCTTAGGTCGATTTCTACACCATATCTTATGGGCAGCTCTTTCAGTGCTGATACTGTATTGATACGATGTGCAATATATTCCATATTATTTTAAGCTC
Source organism: Eudoraea adriatica DSM 19308 (assembly GCF_000382125.1). Lineage (GTDB taxonomy): Bacteria > Bacteroidota > Bacteroidia > Flavobacteriales > Flavobacteriaceae > Eudoraea > Eudoraea adriatica. The sequence continues at coordinate 193,641 of NZ_KB907551.1, read as the reverse complement.
TTCTTCAGTTTTTTACTGAAATCCAGCGTTCTTTTTATGAATTTCTTTTTTGCGGCAAAACCAGTATTCCAACTCGACGTACCATGAATACGCTCAGGGAATAAAACATCGAACCTTATTACCTTAATTTTTTGTTTCTTTGCCATATAAAGGGCGTAAAGGTCTAAGGCAAAATCATGAGGAGGGTTCTTCCAACTGGCAAAGAAATCGCGATGAAAAATATTGGGTTGCGCATTGATATCCTGCAAGTTCTCACCCATATAAATGGTTTCAAAAAGACTCATGCCCGACGTAAAGAACTGATCAAAAAAGGGCCGCCCTTTTCGATCGCCTTTTACATAAACACTTTCTTGATGTGATTGATTTTCAATAATCTCAAGTGCTTTTATCACATCATTGGGATCGGTCTGCATATCGGCATGGGTCCATCCGATAAAGGTCCCTGTCGCCTCCTTCAATCCTGATAAGATACCATAGCCATACCCTTTGTTCACCTGTACGTTCACCACTCGAGCAAAAGGGTACTTTGGCAATAATTCCTCAAGTACGTCATGTGAATTATCGGTTGAGCCATTGTTGACCAGAACAACTTCAATATCGTTTCGTAGAATCACCTTGTCAAAACCCTTAAGAATTAAAGGAATGTTCTGTGCTTCATTATAACAAGGAACTACAACGGACAATTTCATCTGTTTAAAATTTTCTTTTATCTCCATGAAAAACACCTTCTCCTTGATATCTAAAATTTTATTGTCTACTTATAAAGAACAACGACAATTCCCCCCATTCCGTAATCCAGAATTTTTCTGTATTTAAACTTCGATTCGTTTAAAAACTCATTAAATGCCAAAGTAACCCCTTTTTTTGGATCACCATTGTAACTATAAAAATCATCTAAAATGATATGGGTTCCACTTTTGACATTGTTCTTAATAAATTCGAAAGCACATTTCGAAGACGAATAGGTATCTGAGTCAATAAATGCCATTCTTATGTCATTAATACCATACTCCTTTGCACCAACCTTTAAGGTCTCTTCGAAGTATCCTTGTACAAGTTGGCATCCTGCCCCCCAGCCTTTTAAAGTCTTCTCGGCTCTTCTTTTTACCTTTTTATAACTGGTGGTAAAATTCTGATCTACATAGAACGGATGTTTATCATCCTCTTCCAATTCCCCGAAGCCTTCGAATGAATCGAAGCCAATAAATTTGGTCTCTTTTTGAAAGGGATTGAATTTTTCTGTCTTTTTAAAGCATTTGATCGCGTGGCAAAAAGATGATCCCGTATATACCCCAAACTCGAGGTAGTCTCCAGTTTGATGTTCCAATGAATTTAAATATACCGCTTTCTTTAAAGCCATATATTTTTCAATGTTATGGATCACTGCCGGATTTATGGAACTAATGAAACTAGAACTCAGGTTTTGTAAAAATTCCAATTTCCCAAGTAGTCCAAATTTTGATTTCATGCGTCTTTTTGATTTTAGGTTAGGTTTCTGTTAATGCCGCTTTTTCTCATTAGCCTGCTAAACGTCTTCACGTTTTATTCATATCAAATCCGGTATCCTATTTCCATTCTTGTTGAAAAGTAGTATACTCTTTTTCAATTTCTTCTATAGCACCGTGATTTACGGTGAAATCATTTTCCAAGCGATACGGGTGCCATTCTGCCTTATGGAAAAAACTCTGCCAATATTGAAATGTTTTATAGTCGTTAGGTGTCCCCCAACCAATGTAATGGTCAATCTCAAATACCTTCACATTTAGCTTCATTTCAACAAGCTCGTTTAGACAGCTATCAACATAAAACTCTCCGTTTACCCTTTCATTTTTTTCATACATGCGCGACAATGCCTCTAAAAAATAACTGGTCTTCCTAAAGTAAAATGTGCCGACTATTGCGTGGTCTTTTCTGGGCGTATCGCTGATCGCTTTTTTCACACTTACCCCGGTCACCATATCATTTTTATCTGTTTTAATCCAACCGTACATTTCAGGATTTCGTACACTACTGGGATGGTTTCTAAAAGACCATGCAATCGCATCCACATTGGTGTCGTTTAGTAAAGCTTCGTACTTTTTTTTGTTATATAGCATGCCATTATCACAGGCAGCTATCAACAACGGACTATCTGGGTTTTCATTCTCCAGGCCTACTTCACAGGTGCAGGCCTGTCCTTCAGTAGTTTTGTTCAAAGTTACTATTTTACTCTCAGGATAAACCGCTTTTATAGCACTTTCGAGAGGATACTTCTCAAGGTGTTCTTCCAGACAAACGAAAATATTTCTGGGTGCTTTTGGTAAATAATTCGCTGCTTGAACAATCATAGGTTTTCCGGAGACCGAAATCAAAGGTTTAGGATCCACATAACCCTCTTTGGAAAAACGACTTCCGAGACCCGCCAGTGGAATCAAATTAATACCATTGGGGTCATGAGCTTCAGAACTGGCTGCCTCATCACAAACGGCTCTAAAGTAATCTGAAAAACCATTATACGCTTCAACATCTTGAGGTGTGCCCCATTGTAACATATGCTGCACATCATAGATGGAAACTTTGAGTCCGTCGTTTACCAAAAGATTATAGATCAGACTGACATAATACTCCCCGTTCAGGTTAATGTCCTCATCCATCAACCTTTTAAAATACTTTTTTACATATGCTCCTTTTTTGAAGTAATAAGTGCCCATAGAAGCGTATTCTTGCATTCTATTGTCGGTAAAGGGTTCTTTCTCCTTTATCTCTAACATCCACTGTTTTTCATCTCTCATGAAAGCATAATTGGTAGTGCCTAACATGTGCGGATGAAAGCCTTTATAGGAAGGTACCGCCCCATCTGCATCTCGAGAGCGTGTATGTTCTAAAAAGTCGGTATAATTCCAATAACACGAGAAATCGCAATAGTTTACGATAACCTCTTCCTCGTCTTCAATAAGATTTTCTATAAAGTCTACCGCATAGACCGGACCCTTCTTATGAGGTGGAATCTCAACGATTTTACCCTTCGGAGCAATTCTCTGTAGCATTGCCCTCATATTGGTTTCTTTGAGATGTTTGCTATTGCATATGAAAACAAAGTCTTCCTCAGAAGGAAACATCTTTACAACATGTTCAATAATGGGGATACCATCCATCTCAATTAAGGGCTTCGGTGTTTCATAACCTGCTTTTATAAAACGGTTGCCCATACCGGACATTGGTATAACGATCTTCATAAATTACAATCTAAGATTTTTGACTTTGTATATCTGGTATTCATTATTGTTCCAAACAGGAATATTTGCCCCGAAGGGACTGCCCACTGACTTTTCAGTTACTATGTAATCAAGCTGATAATTCTTTGCAATCTCAAGAAAATCCTTAGCTCCCAAGTTGCGATAAAAATAGGTGCCATTTAGCTCTTTTTGCCTTGACCCATACACACTTGAGAAACGATTGCTGAACTCCTTAATGGCCATTTCGGTGAACGGAAACTCGAGTCCGACCAAAACTCCTCTGCGACCTATAATTCTTAAATCAGTATTCAATTTGGTTGAATATGTAATAAAAATAGCATCTTTGGGCGTACTAGAAACAAAATCATAAAAATCTTTCTTTTTTCGATACCTATCTTCCTTTGGATTATCAAGAAATACAATTCCTACAAAAATCAGATTTATTATGATAAGTCTGAAATTCTTTAGGTTAAGATTCGGAAAAATAAAATGCCTATTTTCTCCAATAAAGTCGGCCAATAGAATTCCCCAGAGGGGTAGAAGCATCCAATAACCGAAAGAAGTGAAACGGGAAACCCCGAGATATGCTATCATCTTGACCGGATAAAGATCGATAAAAACGTATTGAATCGTTATTGCACCTGCATAGAAAAATAAAGAAAGGGCCGCCAATAAAATTAATTTTTTGTTCTTTTTTATGATGCCATAACATAACGGTATTAGAAACAAAAAATTGATTTTTACAAAAAAGCTCATCCAATTTTCTATGTAAATCTTGTAGTAAGGAACATGATAATGCCATGGATGCCGTTCAAGCACATAATAATTTATGAATTCAGAAGTCGAGAGACTAGAGTCAGAAGAGAATATAACTTTTATAAAAGCCATCCCTAGTATACATGAGAGCGCAATCTTAAGGATGTTTTTTCCTTCTTTTTTGTATTCAGGAATCAAAAACAATATATAAAAAAGTGCTCCAAAAAAGCCCACAGTAGGATGTATTAAACATCCGGCAAGGAAAAAAAGTAAATAAAAAATTGACCTAGCGCCGTTTTCTTTCAAAAGTATAGCACTTAGACAAAACACCAATGAAAGGCTGTTGGCTTGAATTGCCTGGGTATAATTCAACCATGAGGCTATAGTGAAAAATTCGCGATAGCCTTCTAAAAATACCATTAGAACCACAGCACCTAAAATTATAGGTGCCAACACGCTTAATTTCGATTTGTCAACATAGTTACGAACCAAAGCGTAACTGACCTTATAGTACAAAATTGGGTTTAAAATACTTAAAAATAATTTAAGAATATATAAAGTCTTATACCAAGATAAGCCAGATATCCAAGAGAGTGCCACTATGATATAACCATAGACCCATCTCGGATTTTTTACTACTGTAGTATTCGTGAAAAAATCATTGGGAAGGTAGTTTTTATCAAATATTCTTTCGAAAAAGGGCATCATATCCTGCTCACCCCATGTATAGGCTGTTGGCTGCAACATGAAGGCCAAAAATCCGAAAAAGCCCGCAATGGCCAAGTAGGAATAATTCCGAGAAAAATCTAATGCCGATGCCATACTAAAATCATGTTCTTTAGGGTCTGATGGGGCAAAAGATTGAAGGCGGTTGCTACAATTTTTGTCGGTACTTCTCCGCCTCCCAATTGCCCAAATAGCTGATTTCACTATCCTCTAAAAATTCCAAATCGTAACCTAGTGTATTTGCAATCAAAAGATTGTTTTTAAAAACATCCTCTATCATTTTAGCCTTTTTCAAGTCTTCTGCCATGATATATAAGCTTTCATTATAGCGTACAATCTTTGGAGCATCAAAATAAAGCTCTTGATACTTTCGAAAAATGGCTGTTTGTAATTCATCAACATTCAACATCGTATAGCCACAGAACACATATCCATCTGGTGAAAAAGGCTTCTTCAACAGCTCAGGATCCAAGGCATTCAAAAGCTCGGTAATCACTGCATCCTCTGACAGGTAGGCAATATCCTCACGCTGAAAAGTTTCATTGTAGCTGTTTGCTATTTTGGTAGTGTCCCGATATCGAGAAAAATCGATTCCCGCTTTTTTCTCAGCAGTAACCACAACCTTTTCATTGAACACCTCGATATCCTCATAGTTGTCCGAGCTAATGATAAGCCCATGGTTCTGCAGAAAAATCACATGGGGGAGACGACCAAAATTTGTTTTGTATACCTCCATTTGTTTTTGCAATTCAAGTGCTAATTCAATTCCTGGAGTCTCATAACACACGTAGAGTGCCTCACTATCCAATTCGGCCATTTTTTGCAGCCAGTTTTGGTGGGAAGTGAACATATTTACCGAAATGGAATGGACATGCAGGGTGTATTTGTATAACAAGGCATGTAAGTAGGTTTCAATTGATGGTCTTGGGCCATCATTCACCTTTGTCATCTGTAACTTTTTCGATGCCGTGGCGTCCTTTTCTTTTTTATCCGATATTCCTAAAACGGCATCATCCCTCAATATCGCAACCACCTCTTCAGTTTTCACGATCGTATGACCCGTATCTTTTGTGAGTTCAGAGAGCAGATATCCAGATGCCTTGATATACATGTAATCTCCGAATTTTACAGAGGTATTACCGCCACCGGCCTGCACAAGGTCAAACCGCTGCCCGGCATATTTTGACATTTTTATCAGGGCTTCAAGTGCTTCTTTATTTTCCATTGGTCGCTATTTCTTCAAATCGGGAAATCTCCCTTATGTTTTCAGTTACTGTTCGCTCTTCTTTTTTATGGTTGATCCAAATACTTTGTATGCCCATAGCATTCGCACCAACGATATCTTTCTGCCAGCTATCGCCAATCATAAGTGCTTCAGAAGCTGTACAATTCAGTTTTTGCAATGCTCGAGTGAAAATATACGGATGCGGTTTTTCAACCCCTACCTCTTCGCTGGTTACTAAAAAATCGACAAAATCCATCAGATTCAATTTTTCTATTTTTCTATACTGTATATGAGCCGTTAGGTCGGTGAGGATGCATATTTTACCTCCTTTTGCCTTATGATTTTCCAAATAGTCCGCTACGCTTTCAAAAAGCGACATCTGGGCCAAAAAGGTATCCCAATAGATTTCATAAAATTCCAACGCATAGTACATGCTATTGAGGCCATGGTATTCCAACATTTTTTGAAAGTACAGCAACCTATTGTGTGAGGCCGCTCTGGAGGGCAATTCCAGGTGAGTTTTCTGTCTTGATACGTTAAAGCTTTGGAGTGTATCTTCTTTGGAAATCTCGAACCTCGCCGAAAAAGAATCCAAAACAGTTGTTAAAGCCGATTTGTGAGGAACATCGTAGCCATATAAAGTATTATCGAGGTCTAGGATAAGGTTTTTGTAATTCATTATTTTGATTCATCAGATTTCTGTCCAGTCAGCCGACAAGTAAAAGTACTCATATATTTCAAATTAGAGCCATCAATGTACTTTCAACATGCTAAGGTAACCAATGCCCAAAACACCTGAAATAGTGCACAATGCTAAAGATATTTAGCATAAATCGCCCTTATTGTATTCAGGCTATCGGCCATACTAAAATGTTTTACCAAATGTCTTAATTCCTCAGGCTCGGCATTTAATGCCCGATAAAGTCCTTGACCCAGATCCTCAGGCGTATCGTTACAAGTAAAACAACTGTTCGTTTTTGCAGCAACACCTTCCAAATCGCTAACTTTGGTGCTTACAAAAGGTTTATTACACGCCAACATTTCTTTTACCACATTGGGCCAACCTTCGTATACCGATGTTAAAATAAGGACATCCACATTATTCATGAATGTATTAACCTCTTCATGTGGAATATTGCTCATCGTAATAAGCTCTGTATTCGGCATCTTTTGATGCAAGAAATCAAAACTTTTTTTTGCCAGGGGGAAACGTTTAATGGGATTGTTCAGATTGACGGATGCAAAAAGTACTTTTTTCACCTCATTTTCTTCGGATTTCTCCAAAGGTCGGAACCGGTCGAAATCAATCGGGTCCACAATAGTAGCTATTTTCGCCTCCGGAAATTTCTTCAAAACTTCGAGTTTCATCGCATCCGACATAACTATAATATGATGAAACCTGCGCAACGAGAATTTTGTAAGGATGCCTCCAAGCATTACACGAATGCGATGCCATATCGAAGAACTTGGGGAAACGTACCAATCAGATCCTTTCAAAGAAAGAATACGTTTGCAGTTCATAAGACTGGTCAAGAAACCATTTGCAGAGCCGTATTGTGCATGGACCAAATCATACGATTTAGCGAGTTTTTGAAGTCGAAACATATGCTGCACGAACCTTAATGGATTTCTCATATTATCTAAATAGTAGAGATCCACCTCATCTTTTAGATATTCGTACTGATTGTACATCCAAACGCCTCCGGCACCTACTTCGTTTGAAAAATTATGAACCCAAAGTATTTTCTTTTTAGTTTTCAATGGCTTTGGTTTTGGTCAGTATGGAATTCAATACACTTTCAATTTTAGCTATGTTTTTCTCCGTAGAAAAAAGCTTTCGTGCTGTTTGTATTGACTGATGACAAATAGCCTCATGTGCTGCCGAATCTTTTAATAAGTCCACCAGGGCTATTTTCATTTTATCATAGTCGCCCTTGCAATCTACGCCGATACTATTATCAACCATGATATCATCCGGATCTGAATTTAATGCCAGTACTGGAGTTCCGCACATCCACGCTTGAATGAACGTATTAGAGAACCCTTCGGAAACTGATGTATTGACCAATAAGGCCGATTGCATCAAAAACGAATTGATAAAGTCATTAGTTTGAGAGCCATGATAGGTTATATTTATTGCGGTATTTATTTCTTTCAAAAGTCCCTCTCCATAAGCGTTATCTGGTAATTTTCCGATGATATGAAAATTATAAATTGAATCCTGAAAGGAGTTTGCCAAGGCTATAAAAATTTCTAACTGTTTAACCGGCCTAGCATTTCCTATCCAAACTATTTTTTTTATATCCTTTTTGGGTACTTCATCAATAAGCACTGGGTGCATATTTGAAATTATAGCTTTGGGCTGATAACCGAATTCTAAAACCTTATTTTGTTGATAGCGTGTTTGACAAATGATGTTTGGTTTATTTTTTAGAATGGTCGAGAATACTTTTCTTTTCAATACGCTCTTGCTGCCCTGTTCAAATTCTACGGAATAATTATCGGCAATATGGAGGACTAGTGGAATATTATTTTTTTTTGAAAAACCAGACAGCCTGTAGGTAAAGGAGTTTAGTATTCGCTGGTAAATGTAATCAGGTTTTTCGTCTTTAATAATATTAAAAACCCTGCTCATGAAACCTTTATACATTAGTACTTTGCCTGATATACTAGCTTTCACCTTTAAGCGATGTATTTTGAAATCGTTATCGTATATACAATCTTCAGTTTCATGACCATAAGAAATATAAACAATTTCATACCCTTCTTTTTGAAGTTCAGTAGCTATAATCTTAGATTGATACTCTGCTCCGCCCTTTATAAGAGGATAAAACGGCACGAAAAAACATATTTTACCTTTAGGCATCTATAACTTTTGAAATACTAAACATCCGTTTCGGTATCACTTTGTACACCAATATGACCACAATGATTTGACACAAGTATAGAAAAAGAGTGTATAAAATATACTGTGAAGCCGATCTTGAAAAAATAAGAAAAACATTGAACAATAAGAGATATAGCAAATCAATAAATAACTGATTTCGGCCTTTTCGACTTTCCATATAAATAAGAAAAAACAAGAAAATCAAATAGATGAAAAATGGCCCGAAATACCCAAAGTTCATATAGGCCTCCAGTAAAGAGGAAAAACCTGTGCCGGCAGTACTTCCCATCTCTTTTCGTTCAGGAAAATATTGATTTCTAAATTCATATATAATACCAATTGTTTTATTAGGGTATATGTACCGTGGTATGAAGGCCGTACTAATTTCGGTATAGGTCTGACCTAGCTTATAGTTATAGTTATCGGGCCTTTTATCTATGAATATCCTATAATTTAAGGCTGGAGAACCAAATTCAGTATTTGCCGGATTCATCAACCGATACAGTCGATCTTCATACGTTTCCAAAAAATTACCGATTCCTTTATACTCCACACTCTTTTCTCGAAGTAAAGTGAGGGCGTTAAAACAGACATAAAGAAGGGAAAGCAGCAAAACATATGAAACATTAATCCTTGTAATTCTTCTTTTTATGGTGTAGGCAAGGATGAAAACCACCATCGCAACCAAAAGTGTTCCCCTTTCTCCAATTATCAGATTTATAAAGAGCACAAAAAATATGGAAAGAAAAAATGGCGGTAAATAGGTGAAATATTTATCCTTTTTATTCTTAACCGTTGCGAAAAACTGACCGAACAAAGCAATGGAAATATAAAAAAATCCTTCATAGGGTATGTTCAATACCAAATCGTTTATCGCACCTTGATAAAATGCTTTTCCTTGCGATAGCGTGGCAAACCCTCCTGCTCGAAGAAAATTAAGAGCCTCACTTAAACTTGACAAAATTCCCGCTAAAATTGCTAATCTATAGTAATTTGCACTTACTTTTAGAGATGCACTATTCGGAATTCTCATGATTCGTTTTCGAACAAAGACCAGATAAAGCAAACTTGTGGCCAAAAGTGCCAACTGATTAGATATTAAAAAGGAGAATAAAGTATCATCAACTTTTTGCCATGTTCTAAGTTTAGCAACTCTGTGCCACCCAATATCCGAATCAAAAAAAACAGAAATAGGCACGCTATAGCCATATAAGCCGAACAATATCATGAAAAGAAAAAGCACTGAGTTAAGGCCAACTGTTTTAAATGTGTGGTATAAAATGATACCATAGGCCAAAAGAGATAAAGACAAGCCAAGAGTAAACCACTCTAAAATAAGAGAAATTATGCTAAGGAAGCAAAGTAATATGGCTACTGGTATTCTCACTACTATACGCTAATTGAATTAAATCGGTTGTTCATGTTTTTATTTTTTTAATAGTACTGTCAAAAATTTTCGAACAAGATCTCTACTAAAATAAAGTGATATGATAACTGCGAGGCAAATTGCTAGAACAGATGCCCATAGCTGTTCGTTTTGAGTGATGCTATAAATTCCGAATGCTATAACAATATACAAGATAAACCTCCAGAAGAAAAATCTTAGGGCTACAAATTTCTGAACATCAAAGTACCGATACAACAGCCAAACAAAATTTCCAAAAGCGAAAACACTTGATGCCCCATAAAGTTGATACTTTGGAATAAATAAAAATCCGGTGGCAACAATCAAAAGACCTGAGACCAATGATGTCTTAAAGGCGTGCATGTTTTTCTTTTCACATTGATAAATAATACCAAGTATTGATGCTAAAGACATGAAAACCACTCCTAAGGCCAAAATAGGAATATATCTGGTTGCTTCAAGGAAATCAGTGTCTATAATAAATGGCAAAAGGATTTTTTGCGTACTTATTAGAAGATATAAAATAGAGAAAAGTAGTCCTGAATAGGTATTGAAGGTTTTTTCAAAATAGTCTTTAAATCCGTCCTTACCATATATTGCGAACATTTTATCCTGAAAGGAATAATAAAAAATTCGATTTAGTATTTGAATGACATAGGCTATTTTAAAGGCAATGGCATAAATACCGTTCGCGCTTAGCGTCAAAAAAGAGGCTATAATATACTTACTTGACTGATTGTTCATCCAAAGACTCATGGCATTGAGTACGAGAGGAAATGAATAATTCAATAATTCCTTGGTTACATTCACACGAACTGCCTTTAAGTCAATATGCTTGGTTATTTTTATTGCAAGCAAATAAATCACAAAGGACGCTGAAGCGAAACCATATGCAGTAAAAATGGCTATTAAGCCATATTCACTTACAAATAAAATACTTAATATAAGTACGATAAGGATGTAGAACAATTCTGTAAGAACGTAATGCAATGAAGAATAAACGCTACGAACGACCTGCTTGGCAATGACATAGAAAAAAATGGAAACAAAATATAAAAAAACATAAGGAGCTAATGTTATCGAGGTATATAGATGCACCACTGAAAATACTACACTAAAAATGAATAGTCCTATTAGAAAAACCATCAAACAACTCGATACTACCCGGGTAATATTCTTAGGGTTATTATTTGCAAGTACCCAGCGAAGTACAGCCAATTCAATGTGCCCGAAAAAAATAGGTGCCAGTAAAATCGATGCGGAGGCAACTAAATCAAAATAGCCTAATTCCTCATTCGAGAGGAAAAAGGTATAAAATGGCACCAAAAAGAAATTGATAACCAAAGTGCCTATATTGCCTATGCTATAAATAGCCGAACCCCTTGCGAGACTTCTTGTTTTATTCCCCGTTTCCCGCATCTATCTTGCAATTTGAATAAAACAATGAATTCATGACCGCAAATAAAAACACTCCATACATCCGCACCAAAACATTCTCGGTCAATAAGCTTAAGGAAAACATCAACAGGAAAAATAGAAAGGTAAAGTTCTTTAACTTTAAAGCAATATAAAAATTATGGCCAAACATATACAACAAGAAAAGAAGGGCAAACAATCCGGCTGACAGCCACATATGAAAGTAATAGTTATGAGTATTTATTTCTGAACCCAATGACCTAAACTCAGTCACAACATAATTTTTTTCTTGATAACAATCATTTAGTTTTTGCTGAACATTTCCAACTCCATAGCCAAATAAAATCTCCTTTTTAATAAGGTTGATAGAACAATCATATATGTATATCCGCTTATCTACTCCTTCTTCCATGGGTATAGGTGAGATAACATAATCCAATAGCTTGGTAATTGAATCGGTATTCTTGTTTTTATAGGTATCAAGCAGCCCAGCCATCCAACCAAGTGTTAAACAAGACAAGACGCCTATTCCAAAAATAATTTTTTCCAGACGTCCTTTGAAATATAAAAAGGGAGCAAGAACTAGTATTATAACCAGAGCTAAAACCGTAGTAATTGCCTGACTGTAAACGATAGCCAAAACAAATAGGAACGATAATATGCCCAAAAGTATTTTTTTAAATATGTCTATTTTGAAGTTGGCAATCAAATTTATGGAAAGTAGAATTGCAGTCAAGAATTGCAATGAAAGATAAACTTTATGGGTCTCAAAAAAGACATTTAAATGCTTTTCAGCTTTAGAAAGCACAAACTCATATGGATAGGTGTTTATAGCCAATGCCTGCTCTATAATATTTTTATCCATCAAGCCGGTAAACCTGTCTATTGCAAGTCCTTGAGCGAGAATATTGAAAAAATAAAGGAATAACACAAAATTGCTCAAAATAAAACCATAGGAAAATATTTTAATGGTCCGTTTATTAACTTTAGGGAAAAAATAAAAAATAATAACCGGGAAAAACAAGAGTAACAAGCTTGATTGTACTTTTTTAATTCCAGTAAATATTTGTTCAGAATAGAGAATAGAGATTAATAATAATAAATAAAAACCACAATTTATCAATAGGGGTTTAATCCCAAATTTCTTGTATCTTTTTCCAAAGTTTTCCCAATAAAAAAAAAGTGTTGCCGCCATGAATAGAATTACGGTAATAGAGGCTAAGGCTTCCTTCATCAATGGATAAAATGACAGTAAGTATAAAAAAAAATAAGGAATGTTTTTTTTTTGTATCCAATCCATTATAGGCGACATGTCTTGTATATTCGAAATACAGTCAGAAGATTTTTGGCTTACGCTTAAATTATAACGCTGTTCTTTGGTCTTTTGGCAAAAGTACGATAATTCTTAGCCTTTTTTACCCTAACTTTCTTATCCAGGTTGGTTTCTCTCAATATTTCTTTTGCAAAATCAAACCATGTCATGGCTTTCCCATCTGTAAAATGATAAATACCATATTCCGTTTTAGGCGAAGTAATTAAATTTAAAATATATTTTGCCAGATTATTTGCATTTGTTGGGCATCCTGTTTGTTCATCTGTAATATAAAGTACCTTCTCTGTTTTGGCTTTATTCATTATTGTCTTATAGAAATTATTCCCGAATTCTGAATACAACCATGAGGCCCTGATGATGAAATATTTATTCGTTATTTCCTGGATAAAACTTTCTCCGGCTAGTTTTGACTTGCCGTATTGATTGATTGGATTAGGCAAATCTGTAGTCAAATACCCCTCTTCCTTCTTCCCATCAAAGACGTAATCGGTCGAAATATGAATCAGAACCACATCTTTGTTCTTGCAGGCTGTAGCAATATTTTTAACTCCATCCGAATTTACGGCAAATGCTATTTCCGGTGTTTTTTCGGCCTGTTCTACATTTGTATAGGCCGCGCAGTTAATGCAATAATCGAATTGCTCAAATTCAAAGGCTTCATTTATGCTCCCTGTATTGGTTATGTCCAATGCTTTAGAATCCATAAATTTAAAATGCAAGGCATCATAATTTCCAGCAATTTTCCTTAAACATTTGCCTAACTGTCCGTTTGCTCCGGTCACTAAAATATTCATGGCATTTTGGCATTTTTTAATGTTGGGAGCATCAAATCCTTTTCAGAAATAATAAGTTTATCATCAGGAAGCTTCCAATCAATATTAAATTGATTATCATTATAAATAATTCCTCCTTCTGCTTCTTTATTGTAGTAATTGTCGCATTTATAAAAAATTTCTGCAGTATCACTCAAAACTACAAAGCCATGGGCAAACCCCCTGGGTATAAAAAGTTGCTTTTTGTCTATATCAGTCAATTCTAAGGCTAAATGTTGACCAAAAGTTGGGGAATTTTTTCTTAGATCTACAACAATATCTAAAATACTTCCTTTGAGTACCCTTACTAATTTTGCCTGAGCATATTCCCCGGTTTGATAATGTAACCCCCTAATTACGCCATAAGTTGAATAAGATTGATTATCCTGAACGAAATTTATTCTTTTACCAATAGCTTGTTCAAAAGACTGTTTGTTGAAACTCTCAAAAAAATAACCCCTCTCGTCATTGAATAACTTAGGAGTTAAAACAAAACATCCCTTTAACTTAGTCACCGATACAGTCATTGATGTTTATTTAAAATTCCTAACAAGTTAATTCCATAGCCACTTTTCATAAGAGGTTTTGCTAAATCTTTAAATTGTTCTTTATCTATATAACCCATTTCATAAGCCGCAGCCTCTATCGCACCGATTTTAAGGCCTTGTCGTTCCTCAATAACCTCAACAAATTGAGAAGCCTGCAAAAGGGATTGAAAGGTACCTGTATCCAACCATGCCGTACCTCTGTCTAAAATGCTTACATTTAGCTTTCCCTGACTCAAATACATTTTATTTACATCCGTTATTTCTATTTCCCCTCTGCTACTCGGGGATATATTCTTAGCAATCTCTACAACGCTGTTGTCATAGAAATAAATCCCGGGTACAGCATAATTAGATTTAGGTTCTTCAGGTTTTTCTTCTATGCTGATAACCTTCCCTTCACCATCAAATTCCACAACACCATAACGTTCCGGATCATGCACCCTATACGCATAGATGATACCGCCCTCCGGATCATTATTAGATTGCAAGAGCTTAGCAAGGCCAGAACCATAAAAAATATTGTCCCCCAGTATCAGTGCAACCTTATCTTCCCCAATAAAATCAGCTCCAATTATAAAAGCTTCGGCAAGGCCATTGGGTGCTTCCTGAACTGCGTACGAAAAACTGCAGCCATACTTTTTACCATCTCCTAAAAGATCTCTAAAGAGTGGAAGGTCTTTAGGTGTTGCAATAATAAGCATTTCTCTAATGCCTGCATACATAAGCGTAGATAGCGGATAGTATATCATGGGCTTATCATAGATAGGCATTAATTGCTTGCTTACTGATAATGTTAATGGATGCAGACGTGTTCCAGACCCTCCAGCCAGTACTATCCCTTTCATTTATAAAACTATTTATTTGTACATCACTATTTATACATCTTTTCATAATACTCCTGATAATCGCCGGAAGTAACATGATCTAACCATTCTTGATTCTCAAGATACCAATCAATAGTTAGTTCCAGGCCCTGCTCAAAAGTAACGGAAGGTTTCCAGCCAAGTTCTCTGTTTATTTTACTTGCGTCTATCGCGTATCTCAAATCATGCCCCGGCCTGTCTCTCACGTAAGTTATAAGTTTTTCAGATGTTCCAGCAGGCCTGTTTAATTTTTCATCCATTAACCTGCAAAGGAGCTTGACCAACTCAATATTCTGCCATTCATTGAAACCGCCAATATTGTAGGTCTCCCGGTTTTTACCCTTATGAAAAACCAAGTCAATCGCTGCCGCATGGTCTTTTACAAACAGCCAGTCTCGCGTGTACTTGCCATCCCCATAAACAGGCAAGGGTTTATTTTCAATGATATTATTTACGAAAAGTGGAATGAGTTTTTCAGGAAAATGATTAGGTCCGTAATTGTTAGAGCAATTGGTGATTACATAAGGCAGCCCGTAGGTCTCACCATAAGCCCTTACAAAGTGGTCGGAACTGGCTTTTGAAGCAGAATAGGGCGAATTAGGGTCATAAGGTGTCTCTTCAGTAAACATGCCATCTGCGCCTAATGAGCCATAAACTTCATCCGTGCTGATATGATAAAAGCGCTTGTTATCTTTTTTTTCTTTCCAAAAATCCCGCGATATATTCAATAAATTTACGGTGCCAATGATGTTGGTACGAACAAAAGACAGCGGGTCAGTAATAGAGCGATCAACATGTGATTCCGCCGCGAGGTGAATTACCCCGTCAAATTTGTATTTTTCAAAGATTTGATTTAGAAAAGGTGCATCCAAAATATCTCCCTTTAAAAAAGTATAATTGGGGTAATCTTCAATGTCCCTGAGATTTTCCAAATTCCCAGCATAAGTAAGTGCGTCCAAATTATAAATATGATAATCCGGATAATTAGTTACAAATCTGCGTACAACGTGCGAGCCAATAAATCCTGCCCCCCCTGTTATTAAAATATTCATAAAAATTTGGTTTTTTTGATACCGGACTTTTGTTCTTTGTATGTTTTAAAAAAATGGAATATTAATTTATCCTTCATATAACACACAACACAATCAATTTGCAATTTCACCGGCTTTTTTGTTTAAATATTTGAAGATATCAATCAGGAAGAAAATCGAGATAAAAATAAGCGGTAGTAATACAACTTTCTTCCCAAAAAAGGAATTTTGCTCTAAATGAGATTCCCCCAAGTAAATGATGCTAATAGCGTCTTTTTGTTCCTGGAGTTCTATTTTTTTCCTTTCTATATCCCGAATAAGATTGCTTTTTAATTCAAATAGTTCCGTAATATTCAATTGTTTCTCATTATCTAATATAATTCGCTGTTCATTAAATTGACTATCCGTAGCAGCCATTTTATCTGAATACCTTGTAATTAATTCATCTATTTGAGCCAATAAGTTTTCATCTTGTCTTATTCTTATTTTCGCATTTTCCTGGTTTATTTTTATTAATTCATTATAGTAATTATTAGAATTGATGTATTCCATGACCTTCTGCGTAAATTTTGGTCCGTTCTTTGCGTCCTTATAGGTAAACGTAATTCTATGTTCAAGGGAGCTCTTGTTGAGAAGCTCAGATCTTATGATATCTGAAACCAGTCCATTTTCCTGAAATTTCTCCAGAAGCTCCAGATATTCCAGATTGTCTTCAGCGTTACTTTTAACCAAAATTTGGTCTATCTCTATATCATAGCCCTTTAAACCTGTATTTTTAAACCCAATTGCATTAAAGAAAACTGTGTCGCCTGATTTAATTTTGGCCTGAACTTCATTCACGACGTCATATAAATAATCCTTGCTTTCGAAATTGGGCTTAACAATCGCTTCTGTCTTAAATTTTTCAGACACAATTTGATTTAACCCAAAACCCAGAATTGCACCAACTACAGCCAAACCTAATAAAATCAGAAAGTTCTTTTTAAAATAAAGGAAACCCCTTAAAAACCAGTTAAATACATTCTTAAAACCCCTGCCAATCATATTAAATAATTGTCCCAAATCTATTTCATCATTTGACGTGGTTTCTTTCGGTGTTTGTTGATCTGCCATATTCAGGAATTAAAAATTTGTTTAAGTATTTTATCTGTAATTAAATAGGTTGGTTTTACACCTGTCGTTCCCAACCCGCCCGAAGCTAATGTGCTGCCGGATTCCAATGGGTTATCTGAAGCATAATAGGCATATCTTACCTTTACCTCTTCCCTGATACTTTTCCGAATCTTAGAGGCCGCCTGAATTGCTTTTTGATAATGTACTCCTTCCATTTCCAGTCCTATTGCATTCCAGGTTGATTCATGAAAAAATCGCAAAATATCCTTATTTTGCAGGGAAGTTCCCAATACGGTTACCATAGTGCCCTCAAGGACTTTTAATCCATTCCCCTCAAAATCAGATGCGCTTAGTTCGTTTTTAAATGGGTAGTTATCTGCTGTACCCTCAAAAATATGCGCAGACGGTATCATTAAATCTCCTTTCCCGCCTTCAAGAATACCAGCTTTTCCCATAATTGAAATTGAAGCCACATCCAAAAAGATGTTTTTGTCATTTTCTAAAACATAGGGTTTCAAAAGTTCGTCAATGGTTTCGTACGCCTGCTCCCCAAAGGCATAGTCCATTACAAATATAAGAGGTTTTTTATCATCAGGGAGGTCCATGTTAAGATCATAACAACATGCATCATTGCCTAATTTAGCCAGGTCAAATATCTGGACATCAATATTTGTTCCGGAGGTATCCGGCAAAAATATCATTCCATTCTTCTTTGCCATAGCAATGACCTTATTTCGCATAGCAATATTATCGGGGGAGCTTAATGCCTCATATATTTCTAATGTGCCGTTTTCCGGGAACTCTTTTCTAAGTGCCTTTCTGGCAAACAAAGAATTAACCACGCTATGCATATTGGCACTAATAATGTGAATTGGCCTCTTTAATAAATTGTGTTTCTTCAGGGTCTTCTTTATGGTCTTTGCCCATATTTCACCATGAATATGATGCCCAAGACGATCCCTTAACATACTGCTAAAGGTAATTACCCTCTTCTCGCCCCCCGTTTCTTCTTCAATAGATAATTTGCCTAACCAATACAGAATCTTTAAAAATCTTTCCGGTTCTTTTTTTGTGGCCAGTTTTTTATAAACTTCTAAAACCTCAACAAATGACCTCCCAAGTATGTTTGCGGTATGAATTAATGCAGTTTCCTTTTCCTCCTGAGTAAGCTTCGCCTTGGTAGCTGCTTTCTCCAGTTTTTTCCAATCGCGAATAGTCTCATTTGTATCTTCAATTAACACACGCCAACAGATCTTATCTGCTTCTATATATAAAAATGTAAGGTGAGTGAGAATATCATAAATATCTGAGCGCCCTCTGGTGATCTCAATATTCATCTGCTCGCTATCTATTCTGTAGCAATTTCTCCTTCTCTTGGGCGGAATAATCGGCTTAAAATGTGATTTGCCATAACCTTCATCTGAGGTTAGATTAATATACCTGCATTGCTCTATTCCGGAAGGCAGTCTTTCCAAAACATAAATCAGCCCATTGAGTTCCGTCTTCTCCTCTGCAACGGAACCGTAAATTTCCGGATGTAAGGATAAAAGGGCATTTCGCAGAGTTTCACCCGAGACACCGGTTGGTTTATAAAAACCTCTGTTAAATAAATGACGCATCGTAATATACATGCGTTCAATAGCATTTGTAGATTCCTGTGCTCTGGTATTGTCTTTAAATTTCTCCATTGGTCATGGCAAAATTACATTTTAAAATTTTGATTTAAATAGGTCTCTGAAATTAAGTCTCTGGCAGGGGAATATGATATCATCCCGAAACTAAAATTATTTAAATTATTCTTTCTGGGCGACCAGCTTATCCGCAACTGACCTGTCATTGGAAAGGCGTTGTACTTTATTCTGCCCCCCGAGTTTTCCAATGGACTTCATAAATTCCTGAAACCCTCCTTTTTTAATGGTGGTAATCTTTAAACGCTGTAGTATTTTACCCTCAATAAGATCAAAGTAGTAGCTGTTTTGTTCTTGAAGTGTCTCATCAAGAATATCAATGAATTTAGTCATGTCTGCCGGTTTTTTCTCAAATTCAATGAACCATTCGTGGTATGGCAGTTCATCCTTTTCAGGGGTAATTTGTGGTGCTACCGTGAACTCATTTATGGAGGCATCGCATAATTCAACCGCCCTTTGCATTGCCTCCTCAACCTCTTTTGCTATAACGTGTTCGCCAAAGGCAGAAATAAAGTGCTTTATGCGGCCGGTAACTACAACTTTATATGGATTTGTTGAAATAAACCGAATGGTATCTCCCAGGTTATATCCCCATAAACCGGCATTGGTAGATATAATCATCACATAGTTTATATCTAAATCCACTTCACCTATTGTAAGCCGTTTGGGGTGGTCCTCAAAAAACTCGTCTGCTTTTACAAATTCATAGAAAATCCCTGAGTTGAGCAATAACAACATTCCCGACTCTTTTTGAGAATTCTGATACGCAAAAAATCCTTCACTTGCCGGAAATAATTCTATGCTATCAACACGGCGGCCCATAAGTTCTTCGAATTTTGCCCTATAGGGTTCATAATTGACCCCTCCATAAATAAATAGATTAAAATTTTTGAATAACGTACTTATATTTTTATTGCTCCTGGATTTTAATTTTTCAAAATACATCTGAACCCATGAAGGTATGCCGGCAATAAGTGTCATATCTTCATTTATTGTTTCATTTACGATTTTTTCAACTTTGGTCTCCCAGTCCTCAATACAATTTGTTTCCCAGCTGGGCAAACGGTTTTTTTGGAGATAATTTGGTACATAATGAGCGGATATCCCTGATAATCTTCCAACTTTAATCCCGTTATGTTCATCTAATTCAGGGCTTCCCTGCAGAAAAATCCATTTTCCATCCACAAAACCGGCATTCCCGGTTTCATGGATATAATTCAGAATTGCATTCCTTGAGGCAAGAACCTGTTCTTTAATGGATTCGGAAGTGATCGGAATATATTTGGCCCCTGAGGTTGTTCCTGAAGTTTTTGCAAAATAGATTGGTTTTCCCGGCCAGAGAACATTCTCGTTTCCGGCTACCGCCTGCTCTACGTATTCACGCAACGCTTCATAATCTCTTATCGGAACTTGCTTTACAAATTCTGAATGGTCCGCTATTTGTTTAAAATTATGATCAATCCCAAATTTTGTGTTTTGAGCCTTGCGTATTAAATATTGGAAGACCTTTTCCTGACTTTTTATTGGCTCACCAGCCCATTTAGCTGTTTTACGTGCTATGTTTTTCGCAAAAATTCTGGCTGCAAAAGATTTTAAAGACATCCTTTTTAGTTAAAATCAATATAATCAGCCGGATTCTCCGGGTTGCCGTTGTTCCAAAGCTCAAAATGTAAATGCGGCCCTGTTGTCAGTTCTCCCGTATTTCCGACAGAGGCAATTACTTCTCCCGCTCTTACAAAGTCTCCCTGGCCCTTATTCAATGAACCGTTGTGTTTATAAACTGAAAGTATTCCGTTCTTATGTTCCATAATTATAACGTAACCCGTTTCAGTTGTCCATTCAGAAAAAATTACGGTTCCGGCTGCTACTGCTTTCACAGGAGTGTCTTTTGGGGCCACTATATCTACCGCATAATGTTTATTCTGCGCATCGTATTCCTGAGAAATTGTTCCGTTAACAGGGGAAAATAGCACCAGTCCCCCTCCTTCTTTATTGATTTCAAAAAGATTATACTTATCCTCAAGCGCGACTTCTGCCCTGAGCATGGAGTCTTCCCTGATAGGAGAAAGGTCTACAGTAGAAGGGTCAATTTTGAATTGTTCAAAAAGGGAGTCCCTATTAATCTGATTGTTTTCAATATCTCCCCGAAGCACCATTCTAATATTATCTAAATACCTATTGGTATAATTTAGCACTCTAACCAGAGAGTCTGTCTTATAAGTTAATTCAGTAGCCTGCTTCTTCAGTTTGGTAGAAGAATAGCCCGGAATATATTCCCTTAAAGGGGTAAAGGCTATTAGTAATATTGTTAGAGCAATAAGCCCCACAATTAAAAGTGATCCGGTTACGAATACATTCAATCTGCTTAGTTTAAAGGAAATTTTTTCTTCGAAAGTACTTTCATTAAGTATCACAAGACGATACTTATGCAGAAGCTTTCTGCGAATTTCTTTTCTTTTTTTACCTTTTTTTGCCATAAAACACAAAGATAACCTTCGATTTGAATTAAGCGTTAAATCCCTTTTAAATTTACTTGTTGCAAAAATTTACTCTACTATTAATTTAAGTACAAGATACATTTTTAGGCTTTTATAATTTAAAATAGATCTTACCGTTATTATTAACAGTAAATTAAGTACTTTTTTTAGTACCTTTGTAATCCATTAAATATTAAAATTATGGTATCATTAATTACCTTTTTAGCAATAGGTCCCTGGCAAATAGCTATAATCGTCATGGTTGTGTTACTTTTATTCGGGGGCAAAAAAATACCTGAATTAATGCGCGGGTTGGGAAGCGGAATTAAAGAATTTAAAGACGCCTCCAAAGAAGACGAACAGCTTGAGGAAAAGAAAGAAGAATAATCTGGAATTTTTTTAAAATAAGAGAGGTGCCTAATATGGCGCCTTTTTTTATTGTATTTACGAAAATTAGGTCTTTATATTATACCGATCATTTTATTTTTTAGCGTTTAATTACACTGGCTTATTCGACTATATATTTTAGGGCCCCAGATCATTTTATACTACTTTACTTACAAACTACGATCCCATTCTGACGTGTGCTTTATCGATAAAATACATAAGTTGGTCGTACACGACAAAAAACATCTCTTTCACAACAAAAAATAAACTGAGCGCATTAAACCGTTTAATTTCGTCGTTAAATCAATCATGCGGGAGAAGCGCTGTCTAAATTCCTAAACCAATTTTAGGCAATTCAGATTCTAATATTTCCCCAGCCATTGAACCAATGAATAAAAAATTAATACAGGCGATTCTTGCTTTCCTCACCCTAATTACAATTGGGGTAAGTGCACATGCTAATGAATTAATAAATGAATATGCAACGGCAGATGTTACAACGCCGGGTTCAGATGCAGCGTTTAGACGTAGTGCCAGAGCAAATGGTATTCCAACAAGACTGGTAAAGGATTTTTCAGTAACGAAAAACGGATATTATATAATTGCCGGAGTCTACGGAGATCGGACCAACGCCGAAAAATTTGTTAAAAAATTAAAGCTTAAGCAATTAAATCCGCTGATCCTTACGCATCCGGTTAGTAATTTAAATTATGTTTCCCTGGCCCAGTTTGAGAATTGGAAACAAGCTATAAACTCCTGTTCTACAGAAATGAACGGGAAATATAATTCTGAAGTCTGGATTATGGATGTTCAGGGCAGTTCAGCCACAATTAAAACCAGGAAGGCAGGGCCGGAAAATAAAAAATTAGTAGTAAATACCCGCTATACTTCCAAAGAGTTTATAAAAGCGGCAAAAGAGAATAAAATTGCTGCCAGAATAGTTCCGCGGTTTAAAGGTCTGAAGAATGGCTATTATATTGTAGCAGGGGTATTTGGGGATATACAAAATGTTAAATCATTTCAGAATAAACTTAGTAAAAGAAATCTGGTAACCAAAGTAGCAACTCATTCCGAAAGCGGTTTAAACTATGTATATCTTCAAGAGTCCAAAGACTGGAAAGAGGCAATAAGAGCTTGCAAGTCCAACCTAAATGGAAGTTATGCCGATAAAGTATGGATCATGAATGTCTTTGATCCTGATGAGATGGAGGTAACAGAAGATTTGCTTATAGCCGAATCCAAAGCTAAAGCAGTTACAGAATCCTTAAACATATCGGATCCGAACAATTATAATCGACTTAAAGGGTCCGGAACAATGAAAAAAGGTTCCAGTGTTTTTACAAATGATAAACTGCTTCAAAAGGCCGATTCATATTTTAGCAAAATGTGGTATGCCGAAGCTGCCGAACTTTATGAAAAGGTGCTGGAGCAGGATCCAAATAATCAATCCTTTAAGGTAATGGAAAAGGCAGGCGATTCCCATTATTTTAATACTAATATGGAAAGGGCCTATTACTGGTATGATAAGTTATATACCAATTTTAAAGATGAGATGTCTGCAGAGAATATCTTTAAATACGCCCATTCCTCAAAAGGTACCGGAAAATATGCCAGAGCCAAACGATTAATGCGATTGTATGATAAGGAAGTAAAAAAGGGCAATTCACGTACTTTGGATAACCTGTCCAGGGCAACTCCCAATGAAATAGTCCTGGATAATATTCTAAACGCCGAAGAAACAATTAGCATAGCCAATTTGGCAGTGAACACTAAGTATTCGGATTTCTCTCCGATGTACTACAATGAGGACCAGATGGTGTTTTCATCAGCTATGGATTCCTCTTTTTTTAATACCAGAAGGTATAAATGGAATAATCAGCCCTTTCTTGATCTTTATGTGGCCAAGTTAAATAAAGAATCACAGGAAGTAAAAGATGCTGTCAAATTCTCAAAAAAGATAAATACAAAGTACCACGAAGCGTCTGTCACATTTTCCCCTGACAATCAAACCATGTATTTCACGAGGAACAATTATGGCAAAAAATTAAAACGAAATAAAAACGGGATCAATAATCTGAAAATATACATGTCCAAAAAAATTGATGGTGAATGGACAGAAGCGACAGAACTTCCTTTTAATAGCGACGATTTTTCTACCGGTCACCCCGCCCTTAGCCCGGATGGAAAGCAACTGTATTTTGTTTCTGATATGCCCGGAAGCATAGGTATGACCGATATTTTTGTTGTTGATGTACTAGGTGACGGTCAATTTTCTGAACCAAGAAATCTCGGCCCGGAAATAAACACCGAAAGAAAGGAGATGTTTCCGTTTATTAATGAAAAGAAACTCTTTTTTTCTTCTGACGGACATGTTGGTCTTGGCGGGCTGGACATATATGAGGTGGCTTTTAATGACGAAGTCGGATTTCTGGAAGTAAGGAATGCGGGCAAGCCCATAAATAGTAAAAAAGACGACTTCTCCTATATTGTAGATGAAGAAACTCAAAAAGGCTTCTTTGCATCAAACAGGAGAGGTGGCAAAGGAGATGACGACATCTATTCATTTCAAAGTATGCTCCCTGAGGAAACCAATGAAAATGCCATTGCCGGTGTAGTTACAGACCTGGTTACAGGAGATGTGATGCCGGAAGCACTGATAGTACTTTTGGATGAAAACAATATTAAATTAAAAGAAGTAGTTACCGGTGAGGATGGCAGTTTTGTGTTTGAAGATCTGGAGAGTAATACAAAATATAGTATTAAGACTATAAAAGACGATTATTTTGAAGACAAGCAAGCTGTTGTTACGAAAGAAAATGAGTTAGTACAGACCGAAGTAGCCTTGAAAAAGCTCAAAGAGCTCATTGCAATCGAAAATGGGATCAAAAAGCTCAAAATTGATATGATCTTCTTTGATTTCGACAGGTTTTATATAAGAAAAGATGCTGCCAATGAATTGGATAAGTTGGTAGAAGTGATGAATGAGTATGAAACAATGGTTATTAAAATTGAATCTCATACGGATTCCAGGGGTAAAAGGGCCTATAATAAATATCTGTCAGATAAAAGGGCTAAATCTACACGGGACTATCTGATATCTCGCGGAATTTCTCCTGGTCGCATAGAAAGTGCCATTGGTTACGGAGAGGAAAGGTTGCTCAATGAATGTGATGGTACCGTGAGGTGCACATCCGCCAAACATCAGCTAAACAGACGTTCTGAGTTCATAATTGTTAAGATGTAGGTTTACTGCAAGATTCCTATTTAATCTGTTGATTTTCACAACCCCTGGCAGCCCTTTCGCAACAAACATAAAGCCCAGAATACGCATTGACTAAAAATTTAGTTATACATAAAAAGCCCAACCAATGAAACACATTTTACTTCTTAAAGAAATATATGCTGAGGCATTCAAAAACCTTGGGCATGTTCTGATAAAAAATTATTTCAAAATATTTTCGTGGTTTTGTTTTATCTCATTTATCATAGTACTCTATGCATTTTTATTTAGAGTAGCCACGGGATTTGCGTTCGATTAATACCAAGCAACCTAAATACAAGGAGGCGCCCTTAACCGGGCGCTTTTTTATTTTGAGTATCTTTTGAGGCGTCCATGATAATATTCAATTGCCATGCATTTAAACGCCTATTCCATGCCTTTTATAGATGTTAAAAAACACGCCCGTTTTTACGCCAAATATTTATGCATTTATATTCAGAGTAGCTACAGGGTTTGCATTTGATTAAATACAGGATATTAAAACATTAAAAGGCCGTGAAAAATTTTTCACGGCCTTTTTTAATACCTGATATTGAACTTATCTGATTATCTGAACTGAACTGTTTTGAGAATTGCTTCGAGTTCAAACATATAGTCCCTTTTATTGGTTGCAGGAGCAAATGTAAATCCTTCCAGGATCAATTTTCTGTTATTTTCCTTGTCATTTACTATATAGGTTAAAAAAGGGCCTGCCATGGGGTAATTTTGAATTTCCCAGATGCCTCTTGCTTCCGCTGCTTTCTTTCCCGAAATTTCAGCAGGGAAAACATAAGGGGCAAATGCCTTCTCGGTAACCATATAGGTGGTTTTATTGGGTATATCCGGGCCCGGGATATATTTTTTGCCAATAGAATCCCTCATCTTTACAATATCTTTGACGAAGGTGGAGTCATTTTCAAAACTGTCCCAGGGCATGGCATAGACTATTATGTTCATGGTTCCCTTAGGGATCTCACGATCTATCCAAATAAAATTATCCTCTTCTTTCCCAACCGTATATATTGAAGGTAGTCTGAGAGAAATATTAAATTTAGACTGTAAAATTGTGTCCTTATTAAGAGAGCGTAAAAATCTTTTTTGCGCCTCTTCCATTTCTGTGGTTTTGAAAGACGCAATAATCTTATCTGCGCCTTCCTGTATATTATTTATTAACTCTTCCTCTGTTCTGCCCTTAATTACGCCAACTTTCTGGGGTGAGGCGTATAAATCTGTTTTAATATGTGCCAGATCCAGGCTGTCTAAACTGACAAATAGCACAGAACGCCTATGCCTAGTCATCCCTGTAAATACGCGAAGGGGCATGTGTTCTATAGAAAATTGTGGCTCGTTCCAGGTAAGTCCAAGTATAGGTGCCGCAAAATGCTCTCTTACTTTATCCCCAACCTTACCTTCCCAGAGCTGATTTTCCATGACAACAGCAAGCGAATTGATTGCGCCAACTGAAACAGGCTTATAGGCCTTTTTATTTTTGTCTTCACAGGACACCAATAAAAAAAGAGATAAAAATAGCGCTCCAAAGTATTTCATATATTTATTTTTAGGATGAACAATCGCACAGTTTCAACTTAGTGCCTGGCTGCAGATTGTTACCGCTAATACCGTTCCATTGTTTCAGTTTTTCAATAGTAATTCCCGGATATTTTCTGGAGATAGTCCATAAAGAGTCGCCGGCTTTTACAGTATGAATTTTAGAATTTCCGTTTAAACTAACGGCAGTTGATGATTGTATGGCTTCATTTTTACTTGAAGAAACAGTGGTTACGGGCTTTCTTGGGTAGATGATCAGGCGTTGACCAATTCTTAAATTGTTACTTCTAAGGCCGTTCCATTGTTTAATCTGGCTTACGCCAACCCCATAGCGTTCGGCTATTTTCCCGAGATAATCCCCGCTTTTGACCTTGTATCGAATTCTGTCTTCGGCCGTAACCAATTTTGGCAAAGCACTTTCCCTGCTTTTGTTTTCTTTTTCTGCAAAAGCATAAATCGCTGCCTCATTGGTTACAAATTTACCTATGGCTTCTTTTGGAAGCCTTAAGAAATGTTTTTTGTCTTTTATTTTGGGAATAATGTTTAATTTGTAGGAAGGATTAAGAACTATTAATTCTTCTTTACTCACCCCAACCAACTTTGAAATTTGATCAAAAGTTATAAGCTGTTTAACATGGACAGTGTCGGTTTCAAAATAAGGCCTTTCTACCTTATTCAACTTAATGCCGTGTTCTTCTGCGTACTCAAATAAATACATAGTAGCTAAAAAGGCCGGCACATATCCCGCGGTTTCCCTGGGAAGATTCCTTCTAATGTTCCAATAATTTGTATAACCGCCAGACCTTCTGATTGCTTTATTTACATTCCCCGGGCCCGAATTATATGCAGCCAAAGCCAAATCCCAGTCACCAAAGGTTTCATACAGTTTAGATAGATATTTGCATGCCGCTGCGGTTGATTTAATTGGGTCACTGCGGTCATCTACATAACTACTTACATCCAACCCATACATCTTCCCTGTGCTATACATAAATTGCCAAAGACCCGTAGCGCCCACCCTGGACTTTGCCCTTGGGTTCAAAGCAGATTCTACGATGGCCAGATACTTTATTTCAAGCGGAATATTGTAATTATCCAATTCCTGTTCAAACATTGGAAAATAAAACTGGCTTGCGGTAATCATGCGTTCGATAAACTCATGTTTCCGCAATAAAAAAGATTGAATTACTCTTTCCAATGAAGGATTATAGGCAATGTTAAAAGGTGTTTTCTGATCAAGTAATTCCAAACGTTCTTTTAATACTTCGGTGTCAATTGTAAGTTGTTTTAATGTATCTACCTCCAGATTGGAAACATAATTATACATGTCATCATATAAGCTTGCGTTGGCATAAAGCTCTTTCATCCATAAGCTATCATATCTGGCGGCCTCTGAATTGTCCTCAAGTTTGTAGCCTTCATTTATTGTGGTCGATTCAATTGATTTGTCGTTAATTGACGGGGTTTCTTTAAAGGCCGCGTTCAGCTTAATCGGTATTTGTATAATTTCTACCTTTTCTGTAGTGGAGGATTTAGCTTCCAAAACAGGAGGTGCAACTTGTTCTTGTGCCATCAAAGGCGCGGCAAAAACAAGCAGGATTATATAAAGAATGATTTCTTTGATTGCGGTCATAAAACTGATTTTTGGCCCAAGGGTGTAAGCTAAAATCGTATTTTTTTATGAAACATTAAAATAATGCTTCTTAAACTATTTAAAAAAACGGAAACCCCCTTTAATCGATAACGCCATTAGGCTTCTAATATTGCAGCAATGCCCGGTAGTGATTTACCTTCCAGGCTTTCAAGCATAGCTCCTCCGCCGGTAGAGACATAGCTCACTTTGTCTTCAAATCCAAATTGCTTCACAGCAGCTACGGAATCTCCCCCGCCAACTAATGAAAACGCTCCATTTTTGGTGGCTTCATCAATGAAGTTTCCTACTGAAATTGTCCCTTCAGCAAAGCTTTCCATTTCAAAAACACCCACGGGACCGTTCCAAAGAATTGTTTTGGAAGCAAGTATAACCTCCCTGAAGTTCTCTAAAGTCTTTGGTCCTGCATCCAATCCCTGCCAGCCTTCCGGGATATCATCAACAGCGACAATTTTTGTGTTTGCGCTGTTGCTAAAGTCATCCGCAGCAACAACATCTACGGGGAGATGCACCTGAACTCCCATATCTTTAGCTTTCTTAAGTATGGAGAGTGCAAGGTCCATTTTATCATCTTCGCATATTGAATTCCCTACTTTACCTCCTTGCGCTTTAATAAAAGTATAAGTCATTCCTCCGCCAATTATCAAATGATTTATTTTACTGAGGATATTCTCAATAATTGTAATTTTAGAAGAGACCTTGGCTCCTCCAAGTATTGCCGTAACAGGTTTTTCTCCTGTTTTCATAACTTTTTCTATGGCCTTTATTTCTTTTGCCAAAAGGTATCCAAAGCATTTTTTATCCGGAAAAAACCCCGCGACAATTGTTGTAGATGCATGAGCCCTGTGCGCTGTGCCAAAAGCGTCATTCACATAGATATCTCCTAAATGCGACAATTGTTCCGCGAATAATTTATCTCCTTTTTCTTCTTCTGCATAAAAGCGAAGGTTTTCCAGCAAAAGAACTTCTCCGCTTTCCAGTTCTGCCACTGCTTTTTCTGCCTTTTCGCCTATACAATCGTCTATGAATTTTACCTGAACGCCTATTACTTCAGATACTTTTTCGGAAATATGAGATAGTGATAAAGCCGGGTTTCGCTCACCTTTAGGTCTTCCCAGGTGGCTCATAAGAACCGCACTTCCACCGTCTTCCAGGATTTTAATAATTGTTGGTTTGGCCGCTTCAATCCTATTCGAATCCGTTACATTAAAATCCTCGTCCAAAGGAACATTGAAATCTACCCGTATTAATGCTTTTTTATTTTCAAAATTAAAATCGTCTACTGTTATCATCCGGAATACTATTTTGTGGAAAGGCAAATGTAAAGATTATTACAATTCTGTTGAAGGTGACACTATTAATTTATTGTTAGATGATCAAATGTCCTATATTTGAATGTATGTTATTTAAAGATATTCTAGGGCTTGATCATATTAAAAATCATCTTTGTTCCAGTGCTGATGCCGGGCGCATTCCGCACGCACAATTGTTTGTAGGCCCCGAAGGTTCTGGTATGCTTTTAACGGCGCTGGCCTATGTCCAATATTTGTTGTGCGGGAACACGGGTGGTGAAAACTTGCCTGTTGAAGATTCCTGTAACCTGAAATGTACATCTTTATCCCATCCGGACTTACACTTCGCATTTCCTGTATCCAATTCGGCTAAGGTAAAGTCACATGCTGTTAGCAATAATTATTTACAGGAATGGCGGCAATTTATAAAAGAACAGCCTTATGGCAATCTGTTTGATTGGTACCAATTAATTGGTATTGAAAAGAAACAAGGACAAATTGGAGTTGACGAGGCCCATGATATTGTAAAAAAGTTATCCTTAAAATCCTACGAGGGGGGATACAAAACAATGATACTTTGGATGGCCGAAACAATGAATACAGCGGCATCAAACAAATTGCTAAAATTAATTGAAGAACCCCCTGATAAAACCGTATTCATATTTATTACCGAAGATGAAGAGCAGATACTGCAAACAATACGATCCAGATGTCAGGTATTGCATTTTCCGCCCTTATCTGAAGAAGCAATTTCCGGGGCATTAATAGAAAGAGGCTTAACGAGAGATGAGGCCTTAAAGGTTGCACATGAGTCTAATGGAAATTTTAATAAAGCCATGGATCTCATGAATAAAGATTCGGAAGAATTGATTTTTGAAAAATGGTTTGTGCAGTGGGTGCGCAGTGCTTTTAAAGCAAAAGGTAATAAAGCGGCCATACATGAGCTAATACTCTGGAGTGAAGAAGTCGCGAAAACCGGAAGAGAAACTCAGAAAAAATTTTTAAAATATTGTCTGGCTGTAATGAGGCAGGCAATGCTGTTAAATTATAATGTCAAAGAATTGGTGTATATGCGAATTCATATTGACGGCTTTCAGTTAGATAAATTTGCTCCATTTATACATGAAAGAAATATAATGCCAATAGTTAACGAATTGGAGGATGCTATTTATCATATAGAGCGTAACGGGAACTCTAAAATTATTCTGACTGATTTATCTATAAAGCTTACCCGTTTATTGCATAAACGAGCTGCCTAATCAAAACAATAGTTCAACCTGTTGATAATCATTTTATTATATAAAATATACTATGGAAAACATATTGAATAATGCAACGGTTATTTTACTTTTATTATTCCTGATAATTACCTTCCTGCAAAGTGGCATAGACAAAATAATTGACTGGAAAGGAAATCTGGGTTGGTTACAGGGGCATTTTAAGGATACGCCTTTAAAAGGAATTGTTCCATTGCTGTTGGCTACCATACTTTTAACAGAAGTATTGGCAGCTGTATTATGTATGACAGGCCTCTATCAACTAATTTTTACAGGAGACCGTACTCTTGCGCTATATGGAGCAATCTTGTGTTGTGTAGCCCTGTTAATGTTGTTATTTGGACAAAGAGTCGCTAAAGATTATGACGGGGCAAGAACTATTGCAATTTATTTTATACCTGCAATTTTCCTTGTTTTTCTGCTTCAGGCATAGAAATAAATACCAATTACCCAAACAATCCATGCTTTCATGACGATCCGGGCAGCAAACAAATACTCAGAAATTATTTCTTGTACTTCTCGTTCAGTATTTTCAAAATTTCTTGCGTAATGTCCTTGGCGTCGGTTCCATAAAGAACACTACCTCCTTCTCCACCACTTAAGATATAGGTGTAGCCATTGCTTTTGCCATAGCTGGTAATCTCACTTTTTACTTTGCTTATCAAACTGTCCATTTCCGTTTGACCTTCAGATTGCATTTGTTGTTCTTCCTGCTGCAGCTGTTGGCCAATAAACTGACCTCTTTGTTGTAACAAGCCATATTCCTCCTGAGCTTTGTCCTGGGCCATACTCTGAGCTTTGGTTTGAAAAGCCTGCGCTTCTATTTGAAAAGCCTGGGATATACTATCCCTTTTTTTATTTAGCGCTTCTGCTTTGACTTTATACCTGGCTTCGATATCTATTTTCTCCTGATAACCATCCATCAACTTAACATTATCAACAAAAGCAATTTTATTTTGTTCACATGCAACCGCAACTACCAAAAAAATTACTAAAACTATTTTTTTCATTTGTTTCTTAAATTTAGTTCGGCAAAAATAGTAAAGGTTTTTGTAATGATTTGCCTTTTATCGGATTATTAGATTGCCCGATAAAAAAGGGAAGTTTTCCTGTTGCCCCGGCATAATATTAAACAATAGATTTTGCTTATATAAAATTGAAAAATGTACTTGTTTTGTCTATTGCTTCGCAGAGTACTATGTTCGCTCTAATTGACAAACTCCCCGCTTCATGGCCAAGCGTATGCTTTGATGAATTATACGTGCTTAGATTGTTTTAAAATGCTTTTTCGTCCATTTTTAGTATGTACAGAAGCGAAGAATACTCTTTTGTTTTCCACGCCCTAATATTTGATTTCAATCCAATTAAAAATGCTCTTAAAATATTACTCTTCCCGTACTTAAATTTTTCAGAAAGGAGAGAGACATAAAAGGAGTCGAATATCATGGGGCTTATTTTTTCCAGCTTCATTCCATTTTTAGAAAAAAGCTTTTTAATAGACAGTTGGGAGAAATGCGAAAGATGTCTGGGAACATCATAAGCTGCCCAATATTCTTTATAATAGCGGGCATCGTAAGATTGGAAATTTGGAACTGCAATTATCAAGGTTCCGTCTTTTTCCAGAAGTGATGTTATCTTTTTTATCTGTGATTCCAAATCAGGCAAATGCTCAAGAACATGCCAAAGCGTAATTACCTGAAAACGTCTTTTTTCCAAAAGATCAAGGCTTTCCTTTAGTTTCAACCCTTTCTTCTTCGCAAGGTCTCTGGCCTTTTTACCAGGCTCAATTCCATAAACATTCCAGCCATTTTGCTTTGCAGATTCCAGGAAAGAACCGGTACCGGTTCCTATATCCAAAAGTGTTTTATTTGTGTCGGTATATTTATTGATAAGACTAACTTTTCTTTTTAGATTGTACTTTTTTATATATTGATAGAGCTTATCAACTAGATTGTCCGCTGAATCCTTATGGGAAATATAAGTTTCACTGTTATAATAACTATCCAGATTCTCAGGCTCCGGATATGTACGCAACATATTTAATTCCATATCCAGCATTAATTCGAATTCTTCACCGGAAACCGCAAAATCTTTTGTTTTTAAAAAGCTCTTCATTATCAAATAGTATGGCGCATAATTTCCTTTCGGTTTCGAAGATAGTTTAAAACATAGACTTGAAAAAGGAACTTTTGTAAAGCCTGTTGCCTTTATTCTGCAATTAATTTAATTATTTTTTCTATGATATACCCGCTTCCAAATTAAACTAAAAAAATGCTGTTTAAGTTGCTCATGGTTTCCAATCTTTCTGGTTATTAAGGGCTTAGCACTTTATTTGTTCCACGTGGAACCAATCAAACTTATCTTCCCATATAGACAAGCAAAACGCTAATATCGCTTGGAGAAACACCGCTGATTCTTGAGGCTTGTGAAATAGTAGTTGGTTGTACGACTGTAAGTTTTTCTCTTGCTTCAAAAGAAAGAGATTTTAATTTGCTATAGTCAAAGTTATCCGGAATTTTAATATTCTCCAATCGTTGAAGTTTGTCGGCATTATTCTTTTCTTTGGCTATATATCCAGCATATTTTACCTGTATTTCTGCCTGTTCCAGCACTTCGCTTTTTAAGTCATGATTATTTACATAGTCTGCTACTTCTTCCAGTTGCAACATATGAGACATTGTAACGCCCGGCCTTGAAAAAACCTTGAACATCTTATCGGATTGCTTCACCGGCGCAGAAGAAACTCCTTCCAGTATTGGGTTAATCTGTTCCGGATTAAAGCTTGTTTTTTTGAAGAAATCTATGAAATCATTTGACTTTTTTTCTTTTTCCTTCATTGCAAAAAGACGTTCTTCCTTAGCTAATCCTATATCATAGCTCTTCGGAGTTAGTCTCAGATCAGCATTATCCTGTCGCAACAGGGTGCGATATTCTGCTCTTGAAGTAAACATTCTATATGGCTCCTCTGTGCCTTTGGTAATTAAATCATCTATTAAAACGCCTATATAGGCCTCATCTCTTTTCAATAAAAAAGGCTCTTTCTCATTAATTTTTAGATGCGCATTTATGCCTGCCATTAAGCCTTGAGAAGCCGCTTCTTCATATCCGGTGGTTCCATTTATTTGTCCTGCGAAATAAAGATTTTGCACAAGTTTGGTCTCCAGGGTGTGTTTTAATTGTGTTGGTGGAAAGTAGTCGTATTCTATCGCATAACCGGGTCTGAAAAACTTAACCTGCTCAAACCCCACTACAGACCTTAAAGCTTTGAACTGTATATCTTCAGGTAATGAAGTAGAAAATCCATTGACATAGACCTCTACTGTATGCCATCCTTCTGGTTCAACAAAAATTTGATGACTGTCTTTTTCGGCAAAACGATTAATTTTATCCTCAATAGAAGGGCAATAACGTGGGCCTATACTTTTAATTCTGCCATTGAACATTGGCGATCTGTCAAAACCTTCCTTTAATAATTCGTGTACTTCGGCATTTGTATGCGTCATATGACAATCCCGTTGCTTTGTCAAGGTTACAGATTCCAAAAATGAAAACTTTTCCGGATTTTCATCTCCGGGTTGCCGAATCATCTTACTATAATCCAATGATCTTCCGTCTACCCTGGGCGGCGTTCCCGTTTTCATACGTCCACTTTGAAAACCAAAATCAGTGAGCTGTTCTGTAATACCGGTAGCTGATTTTTCACCAGCCCTGCCTCCGCCGAACTGCTTATCTCCAATATGTATCAATCCGTTTAAAAATGTACCATTTGTCAATACTACAGCCCTGGATTTTATATCTATGCCTAATGAGGTCCTAACCCCTGTCACTTTATCACCTTCTACAAGCAATCCGCTAACCATTTCCTGATAAAAATCCACTAATGGTGTACCTTCCAAAGCAAATCTCCATTCCTCTGCAAATCGCATTCTGTCATTTTGAGCCCTTGGACTCCACATGGCAGGACCTTTGGATTTATTCAACATTTTAAATTGAATTGCCGACTTGTCTGTTATTAGCCCACTATATCCTCCCAGGGCATCAATTTCCCTTACAATCTGACCTTTTGCTATTCCACCCATAGCCGGATTACAGGACATTTGACCTATGGTTTGCAGATTCATAGTAACCAAGAGGGTTTTAGAACCCAAATTTGCTGCTGCTGCCGCAGCTTCGGCTCCTGCATGTCCACCACCTACAACGATTACATCATATATCTTCTCAAACATATTAGCTTATTGTTTCACGTGGAACAAATTAATTTTTTCACTTTCTTTATCCCTCATTAATTCTTTCTCCTTATCTGTTTTGTCATTAAACCCCATTAAATGAAGCAATCCATGTGCCATAACCCGCTGTAATTCTATGTCAAAATCGACATTATAGCGCATGGCATTTTCCTTAACCCTGTCTACCGAAATATAAATTTCCCCGGATACGGTATTACCTTCCGAATAATCAAAAGTAATGATGTCCGTGTACGTTTTATGCCCAAGGTATTTTTCATTTAGTGAATACAAATAGTCATCCGTACAGAAAACGTAATCTAAATCTCCCATTCCCCATTTTTCCCCCCGTACTATATTATTAATCCAATCGGTATATTTGTCGTCATTCCCTAACTTAAAATCCGCTTCATACTGATAACTAATCATCTTTTATAAAATAACTTCTTACTCTTTCCTGAAAATTTTGCCGCAAAGGTAATGCTTGCCTGTTTAAAATTTCAATTTCATTTCTATAATTCTCTAAAGCCTCCGGCCTCGTCATTACGGGGTTTTGATACTCTTTTATGCTTCCCTGACTTTCCCGTTCCTCCTTTTTTCCTTGTTTTACAGCGGCATTTTCAAGTTTTAATAATTGATGCTCAATAAAATTCATTTTATCCATTGTTCTCTGGGTAATTCCATTTTCCAAAAGATCATTTTGAAAATCCTCCATTTGCCTGATTAGCTTTAGCGCCAGATTCTTATCCCCTGCCTTCATCATATCCGCCAATTGTTTTTCCAATTGTTGTTTCAAATATTCCTGCTCCTTATATATTTCATATAATTCTTTCATTTCCTCTTCGCTTATGCCTCCTTCGCCAGCTGTACCATTTTCACCTTTACCATTTTCTCCCCTATTTTCTTCGCTATCATTCCCACTTCCTTCTTGCTCGCTATTTCCTTTATCACCTTCTCCCTGACCATTCTTCTCTCCTTTTTGGCCCATCTTCTGACCTTCTCCTTCTTTACCCTTGTCTCCCTCTTTTCCACTCTCACCCATTTGGCCCATCTTATCTTTAAGTTCTCCCTGGGCCTTAATTATATCCGGTAGTTGAAACCCGTCATTAGGGTTTCCCGAACCAGCACCTGATTTCATGCTCTGTTGCATATTATCCAGTAAATCGGCTAAAAAGTCGGCCAGGCTATTGGAAGCACTCAAGACATATTG
Source organism: Eudoraea adriatica DSM 19308 (assembly GCF_000382125.1). Taxonomy (GTDB): domain Bacteria; phylum Bacteroidota; class Bacteroidia; order Flavobacteriales; family Flavobacteriaceae; genus Eudoraea; species Eudoraea adriatica. Next base: position 157,299 of record NZ_KB907551.1, on the reverse strand, counting down.
CTCATATGCAGCGCCCTGATATATCCTGTTGTCCGCGATACTCTCCAGTGACTTGTCAATATTATAATATACCTCTGTTATTTGTTCATTAACAAACTCCGATAATTCAGCCCTTCTCAATGACAAAGCAAACAAACTATCATCAATATGTTCGAATAAATTACGCAGCTCCTTTTGTTTTCTAACACTACCCGAATAATTAGCCATATCATAATCAGAACTTTCCAGCTGATCAAATAATTTTTCCTGTTTAAAAGAAAATGTAACCAGGTTATCCAAAATCTGACGTAACATTTCCGCATCCTCCGTTATAGTAGATTCCCCGCCGGAAGATCCTGAAGAGCTAAGGTCTTCACTTATTTCCCGAATTTTTTGAGCCGCCGCCTTTTGCTTTTGTTTGGCGTTTTCTGCAGACTTATCCTTATTAGCCTCATTCGCCAACTTTTCTTCTTTATTCTTGTTCAATTCATCCAAGGCCTTCTGCTGATCTTCCTTGACACTTTCTTCTTTCTTCTTATCTATTTTCAAATCCAGGGGCTTTTTAAGATCCTTGTTGTCTTTTTGAAGGTCTTCCAATTCCCTTGTAAGTTCTTCGAAATTCTTATTTAAATCTTTTTGCGAGTCCGGATCTAACTTCTCTTTTTCTATTTTCGAAAGCAATTCCTGCTTTTCTGCCAATTCTTCCAAATCCTTAGCCAGCTGCGCCGCCTTCTCAGTTACGTAATAACGTTTGGTTAATTCTAGTAACTGTTCTAAATTCCTTTTATTATTCTGTTGATTTTTTCCCAGTTCCTCAAGTCTCCTGGATAATTCCTCCTTCTCTATTTTATCCGCAATTTTATTTAGTTCTTCAAGTAATTTTTCGTTCTTTTTCGCCTCTAATTCCTGCCTTTCCAGTCGTTCCTTCAGCATTTTGCCTAGTTTGTCGTCTTTGTTATCCGTTTCCAGGTTATCCTTTAATTGCCTACTGAACTTTTGCATTAACTGTTCCTGATCCTGTTGCTTTCTCAAGAATTCCTTTACCTGCATCTGATCATTAAAATTAAGGCTGTTCTTTTCTCTTTGGTCGTTATTGATTTCCTTAAGCGACTCTTCTTGCTTTCTAAATTTTTCCAGAGTTTTATCCATGCCTTCTATGAGAGACCTTTGAGCGTCTAACTCCTTATTTTTCATTTCATTTACATCCAATATTGAAGTTGTAAATATTTCTGTTTTAGATGTTTTGCCGCCGTGAACCGCATCATTGTCTGTTACCTCAAAATAGTAGCTGTAAGTACGTCCTTCCTGCAGATTTAAGCCGGTTGGAAAAGTGTAATAAAACTGATTATAATTTGAATCTGGTTCCCCAAGATTAAGAAGCTGCTTATCCTCCTTGTTATCATCTGCATAGCACACAAGTCTAATAGAACTTATTGCGTAATCATCTGAAGCTTCCCCTGCAAAGTAAGCTATGTTGGGGCTTAAACTGTCTATTACCTTATTTGCTGAAATTGATGGAAAAGCGTCCTTAATTACCCTAAAATGGTATTCAAGTCTCTCATAATTAGTAACATTTTTATTGGATGTTGCCAATGCGTAATGAAACTCATTATAAATTGTCTTGTCCAATGAAAAGCTATTGTCATTTTTATACAACGCCATAGTAGTGTCCTGGCCAATTAAAACAATTTTTTCTGTATTAGCTCCTTCAACCGTCCACCTCACTCTAGTTCCTTCCGGGAATATTGCATTGCCCGTGCCTTTAAGCGTATCTGAAGGTTTTTTTGTATAAGCCGGATAATCCAAAGTAATCTCAAAGAGCTGTATTGACGGGGTTTTCAATGATTTTAACTCATAAACCCGGGATTTTATATCATTTGCCATAAAGTAAAATTTGGCTGAATTCAGTGGAGGGGTAAAGGTAAACTCATATAAATCATTTGTCTTCTGCAGCAATAATTCCTTTCCATTGACAACTATGTACACTTCCGTTGGTTGTACTTTTCCTTCGGTTGCCACCTGAAGTGTAACGCTGCTGTCTTCCAAAACTTCCAGATCTCCTGTTAAAAGCCTGAAGGTAAAAGGAGCCGGTGGTTCATAGGCCGTATCATAATTTATGACTCTTTCATAGGACCCAAAAAATGTGTCAATATTACCAGATATCCAAAGTATGACCAAAGACAAAACAGGTATTACCAAATATTTCAGGTACTTATAGCTTTCCCTGAGATTTATAGCTCCGGTAAAGGGAACAATTGTTAAGTTATCTGAACGCTGTTGAATGCTTGCCAGCAAAAGTTCTGTTTTGTTACTGTCCTCAGCCAAATCAAGCAAATTGTATAATTTATCCCCGACTTCCTCAAAATGTCTCCCAATTAACAACGAAGCTTCCTTATAGGTGATTCCCTTTTTCAGTTTTAAAAGATGGAAAATAGGAACTGCTATATAATAATAAAGAAGAAACGCTTCAACCGACAAAAAAAGCAATAATAATACAAAACGCCCTTCTGAATTTAGCCAGAAAAGGTATTCTACGCCCAGTATTGCCATAAAATACAATGCTCCAAATGCTAAAAAAAGTAACCCGCCTTTTATTAGCAATTTGGTGTAATATTTTTTGCTAAAGTGGTTCAGTTTCTCCAGTATGTTATTATAACTGTCCAAATTCTGCTATATTTAATACCAAGATACCTGTTAAACTAGATTTTTGACTCAAATATTTGTTAAAAAGCAGTGAATGAAAGATTTAAAGTACCTTACGGCATTTACCATACCCCTATCTGCTTTCATTGGAATTTACTTTAAGGGCTATTGGAGTTTTATTTGCCCGGTTTATGCATTTGTGCTGATTCCTGCTTTGGAATTGCTTCTTCCTGTAAGTACAACAAACTATGAAGGAAGTGAAAGAGTAGCCAAATTAGACAATAAGCTGTTTGACTGGATGCTTTATCTGAATATTCCTTTGGTTTATGGCCTTTTTTACTATTCATTAAATGAGCTTGCTGTAAGCCCGCTTGAAACTTATGAAATTGCCGGGATTATATTTTCTATTGGCATTGTATTAGGAACCAATGGCATAAACGTGGGGCACGAGCTTGGTCACAGGGTGAGTGGTCTTGAACGTTTTTTGGGTAAGCTGTTGTTACTGCCGTCATTGTATATGCACTTTTATATTGAACATAACTATGGGCATCACCTACATGCAGCTACCAGAGAAGATCCGGCAACAGCGAAATACAACCAATCGGTATATTCCTTTTGGATAACATCTGTTTCACAGCAGTACCTCAATGCATGGCGTATTCAGGGTAAATTATTGAAAACACACCACAGGAGTTTCTTTTCGCTGTATAATGATATGTTGTGGTATACTTTATTTCAATTTACCCACTTATATATTATTTACTACATATTTGGTTATAACGTCCTTACATATGCAATCTTAGCCGCCCTGGTAGGATTTTTATTGCTGGAAACGGTAAATTACATAGAACATTATGGATTGATAAGAAAAAAATTGCCTTCCGGGCGTTATGAGCGAGTTCGCGAAATTCATTCCTGGAATAGCAACCATGTTATGGGTCGAATTATTCTGTATGAATTAACCAGGCACAGTGATCACCATTATAAGTCCTCCAAAAAATACCAGGTTTTGGACTATCATGATACTTCACCTCAAATGCCTTTTGGTTACCCCACATCAATGGTCCTTTCTTTTTTGCCACCCCTCTGGTTTAAAATAATGAACCCCAGAATTCCTCATGAAATGAAAAAGGCGGCTATATAATATTTTATTGTGCTTTTTTAACAACTATCTTTGTCGCTTAATTCTATTTAAATGAATAAAAAAGTTCGTGTTCGGTTTGCACCAAGTCCAACAGGTCCATTACACATCGGAGGGGTCAGAACTGCCCTATATAATTATCTCTTTGCCAAACAAAACAATGGGGATTTCATTCTCAGAATAGAAGATACAGATCAAAATCGCTATGTAGAAGGGGCGGAAAAATATATTATTGATACTTTAGACTGGTGTGGAATACCCTATGATGAAGGGCCCGGAAAAGATCTGGGTCATGGCCCATTCAGGCAAAGCGAACGCAAACTGCTATACAAGGAATATGCTGAACAGCTTATTAAAAGCGGCAAGGCTTATTATGCTTTCGATTCCGCCGAGAGTCTCCATAAGCACCGCAAGGAACATGAAAAAAAGGGCAAAACATTTATATATAATTGGCATAACCGATTAAAGCTACATAATTCGCTTTCAATGTCTCCGGAAGAGCTTCAAGCAAAACTCGACAAAGGCGATAGTTATGTTATTCGGTTTTTTACACCACAGGATGAAGTGTTGCATCTAAAGGATATTATAAGAGGAGACATTCAAATCGACACTAACATACTGGATGATAAAGTATTATTCAAAAGCGATGGTATGCCCACTTACCACCTGGCCAATATTGTAGATGATCATCTTATGGAGATCAGCCATGTTATCCGCGGTGAAGAATGGTTACCTTCATTGGCCCTGCATTCGCAATTATACGATGCTTTTGAATGGGAAGCACCTGTATTCGCCCATTTGCCTTTAATTATGAAGCCTGAAGGAAAAGGGAAATTAAGTAAACGTGATGGAGAAAAAGGTGGTTTTCCAATTTTTCCGCTTTCCTGGGGCAATTCTATTGGATACAGAGAAGCCGGTTATTTCCCGGAAGCGGTAATAAACTTCCTTGCACTTCTGGGGTGGAATCCCGGTACGGAAGAAGAGCTTTTTAAGATGGATGAATTAATTAAAGTTTTTGATCTAAATAGGGTTCACAAATCAGGTGCCAGATTTGATCCTGAAAAAACCAAATGGTATAACCATCACTACCTGCAAGAACAGGAGGATTCGGTTTTACTGAACTCTTTTAAACCTGTTCTAAATGAAAAAATGGAGAAAGAACGGGCATTTGACCTGAGTCTTGTTCGTAATGATGATTACATTGCAAACGTCATTTCTTTGATAAAAGAACGAGCGTCTTTTGTTTCTGAATTCTGGGATTTGAGTGACTACTTTTTTCAAACACCAAATTACTATAATGAAAAAGTGGTTAAAAAGCAGTGGAAAGAAAACACACCCGCACTATTAAGTAAAATAGCCTCACTTCTCGAAACTCTTGAAGATTTTTCCTCACCTGAACTTGAAAATATGGTTAAAACCTGGATTGGTAATGAGAATTTGACATTCGGACAGGTTATGGCTCCTTTAAGATTAGTTATGGTGGGGGATCTAAAAGGTCCTCATTTATTTGATATCATGGCTCTGGTTGGCAAAAACGAAACGCTTAAAAGAATTAGGCTTGCATTGGAAAAATTGTAACATTTCGGAATAAAAACCGACCTATTTAATAAAACTCGCAAATTCAATTCACTAACTTAATATATTTACTATGGGCAATTTTCTTCTTATACCAATTGTTATCATCGGGCTGTTTATTCTTTTGGCCTCATTTTTCATTGTTAAACAACAGACTGCGGTAATTGTCGAAAGATTTGGACGATTCCACAGTATACGAAATTCAGGTTTACAGATGAAAATACCTATGGTAGACCGTATCGCAGCGCGACTGGGTCTTAAAATACAGCAATTAGATGTCATTGTGGAGACCAAAACCCTGGATGACGTATTTGTAAAGTTGAAAGTCTCTGTGCAATATGTGGTTATTAAAGAAAAAGTATATGAGGCCTTTTATAAGTTAGAATATCCACACGATCAGATTACCTCTTATGTTTTCGATGTTGTACGGGCAGAGGTTCCTAAAATGAAACTGGACGATGTCTTTGTAAAGAAAGACGACATAGCAATAGCTGTGAAGTCGGAACTGCAGGATGCCATGCTAGACTATGGTTACGATATCATAAAAACCCTCGTCACGGATATTGACCCGGATGCACAGGTAAAAGCTGCAATGAACAGAATTAATGCTTCAGAGCGCGAAAAGATAGCGGCGCAATTTGAAGGAGATGCTGCCCGCATCTTAATCGTTGAAAAAGCGAAGGCCGAAGCTGAAAGCAAGCGATTACAGGGCCAGGGCATTGCAGATCAAAGACGTGAAATTGCCAGAGGACTGGAAGAGTCCGTTGAAGTATTGAACAAAGTTGGCATAAATTCCCAGGAAGCTTCCGCGCTTATTGTTGTAACACAGCATTATGATACCTTGCAGTCCATTGGTGAGGAAACCAATACAAATCTCATCCTACTGCCTAATTCTCCACAGGCGGGAAGTGACATGCTCAACAATATGGTGGCATCTTTTACGGCAAGTAATATGATTGGTGAATCTATGAAAAAGCAAAAACCGAAAGAATAAAATCCCGAAAAATACAGCTGTGGTTTAATTCTCTTTTAGGCAAGAAATTTAGGAGAAATTCCCGGTTGTTACGCAGGTTTTATATTCACCCTGTTTTTTTGACCTATTGAGCACAATAACGTCACAGAGGACGCCTATGGGTTTATTAACTATATGTACTTAGGCAAACATTCTAAAATTGCAAAACGCTCTTAAACAAGCCTGGAACATGCCGTTGTTTATAAATAATACCAATTGTAATATTTTAATGAATAGACAGGCTCTATGTTAGGGTTTGCGGTCTATTTTAGCCCAGGTATCCCGGAGTGTTACGGTTCTGTTAAATACTAATTTATCCCCGGTAGAATCTTCATCAACATTAAAATAACCCAGTCTCTGAAATTGAAAACGATCATTAACTTTTGCCTCCTTAAGGCTGGGCTCCACATAGCCGGTAATTACTTTCAGGGAATCCGGATTGATAAATTCAAGAAAATCTCTGTCCTTATGTCCGTCTGGTGTTTCGTCTGTAAATAAACGATCATACAACCTAACCTCCACGGGCAAAGCATTTTCAATAGACACCCAATGCAGGGTCCCTTTAACTTTGCGCAAACTTTCCGGGCTGCCACTTCCACTTTTGCTTTTGGGATCATAGGTGCATTGAACTTCTGTAATATTTCCTTCACTGTCTTTTGTGCAACTCTCTGCTTTAATTATATAGGCATTCTTGAGCCGCACTTCTCCTCCCAGCTTAAGTCTGAAAAATTTCCTGTTCGCTTCTTCTCTGAAATCTTCACGCTCAATATATAGCTCCCTTGAAAAAGGGAGTTTTCTATAACCCGCCGATTCATCTTCCGGATTATTTTCTGCATTGAGCCATTCTTCATCTTCCTCCGGAAAATTAGTTATCACAACTTTTAACGGATTTAGCACGGCCATTACCCTGGGGGCAATTTTGTTGAGGTGTTCTCTGATGTGAAATTCCAAAAGAGAAACATCCACGACATTTTCGCGCTTTGCAATCCCTATAGTTTCGGCAAAGTTACGTATGGATTCCGGTGTATACCCTCTTCTTCGCAGTCCCGAAATAGTTGGCATTCTTGGATCATCCCAGCCATTTACCAGCCCCTTTTCCACCAATTGGAGTAATTTTCGTTTACTTACAACGGTATGGCTTAAATTCCTGCGTGCAAATTCACGCTGTTTTGGCCTTATTTTTACAGGATCGCAAATATTGTCCAAAAACCAGTCATATAACTCCCTGTGCGGCGCAAATTCCAGAGTGCAAAGAGAATGCGTAACCTGTTCTATATAATCGCTCTCCCCATGTGTCCAGTCATACATAGGGTAAATACACCAATCGGTATTTGTCCTGTGATGCGCACGCTTTAGGATCCGATACATTATCGGGTCGCGCATTAACATATTCGGTGACGACATGTCTATCTTAGCGCGGAGCACATGTGTACCTTCCTCATAAAGCCCATCTTTCATGCCTTTAAAAAGCTCGATGTTTTCAGCAACAGACCTGCCTCTGTAAGGGCTGTTAACACCCGGCTCGGTTGGTGTTCCCTTTTGCTTGGCCATTTCCTCTGAAGTCTGGCTGTCTACATAGGCTTTGCCTTTTTCTATAAGTTCTTTAGCCCAATCGTAAAGGAGCTGAAAATAGTCCGAAGCATAACATTCGGTATCCCAGGTATATCCCAACCATTTCACATCATTTTTAATTGCGTCTACATACTCCTGTTCTTCTTTTATAGGGTTGGTATCATCAAACCTCAGGTTCACGGGTGCATTATACTTCAGGCCAAGGCCAAAATTAAGGCAAATAGAACTTGCGTGTCCTATGTGCAAATAGCCATTTGGCTCCGGCGGGAATCTAAATCTCAAATCCTTAGCAGGGAACCCTTTAGCCAGATCTTCCTCAATTATATGTTCTATGAAATTAAGTGATTTAGGTGTTTCACTCATCGATTTTAATTTGAAGCACAAATGTAGGAAAAATGAGGGTATGAGACCCAATAAAAGATGCTCACCATACAATATCTGTATTTCACAACATATTTAATTAGTGCTACAACATTAAATTCCCAGCCGGGTAATTAAATGACATATTTGTTGTTAATACACTGGTAAATACGAGTAAAACTTTAACAACGCATGTAACACGAAAAAAACAACGAACACCCATACGGTTTACCAAAACCCAAATCCAGTAAAAGGTAAAACTGTAGTTCCCCCAAAACTACACTACTTATGAGAGCAAAACTATCCTTTAAAATCAAGTATTTCTTTTTGACCATACTGCTGTTAGGATGCATGCCACTCAGCGCTCAGGTATTAAATGCCCCTGTTGCGGCACCTAACCAGACACCGCCAGCCGGAAGTTCTCCCTGGGACAAGGCTTGTGCTTCCGCTTCTTTTAATGATTACTGGGTAAATTTTACCTGGAGCCCTCCGCTTGTTAACGGGGATAATGAATTTATTCTTGAACTATCTGATGCCAGCGGAAGCTTTACAAGCCCTATAGAACTTGCCAGAGATGCTACTAAAAATACAAATTTCGACTTCTTCTTTCAATTTTCACTACCCAATGATACTAGGGGTGAAGGTTATAGAATGCGAGTAAGAAGCACAAGTCCCGCAGTTGTTGGAGCAGCCTCAGTAGCTTATCCAATGTATTTTATAGATGTAAATTCAGGACTTACCGTCAGACAACAAGGTAATGCAGACTTCGGAGATGGTACGGCTGAGGTGTGTAATGGAAATTCGATAACCCTCGAAGTTTACAATCTCCCTAATTCAGATACCTATCAGTATAATTGGTATAGGAGCGGATCGCTTTTAACTGAAAAAAGTGAATCCATTACAGTTACCCAGGCGGGAATGTACAATGTGGAGATTGACTATGGATCGTGTTCCGGTTCCGGTAATACGCTTTCCAACCTTATAGACGTAACAACAGGGGCTAGTTTAGGAATAGCTATAAACCCCCCTGCTAAAACTGATTTGTGCAACGGTGAAACAGAAAACCTTGAAGCAAACATAAATAATGCCAGTTTAACCTATGCGTGGTATAAAGATGGTGCGGCCATTCCTTCGTCAAACAATTATATTTTTACTGTAGATGCCTCTGCGCCTGGCTTTGAAGGAGATTACCAGGTTGAAATTTTTGGCCCCGGGGCATGCGTTGAGAGATCTTCGGCAGTAACGATTACCAATGCAGGGAACTTTACTGTTTCCAGAAATAATCCTGCCAATGTAGTTGTTTTACCGGGACAAAACGAAACTTTAAGCATAACCACCAACGCTTCGGCGCCAACTTATCAATGGTATAAAGATGGCAATCCCATATCTGGTGCCACAAATAGTAGTTTAACGGTAAGCGAAACAGAGACAGGCTCGTATTTTGCCCGGGTTTCCCTAAGTGGTGGCCCTTGTTCTTCGACCTCTATAGATTCGGAACCCACCACAGTGGTTACCCCGGATTCTTTTGAGATTGTAATAGACTATGCGTCCGCTTATTCGGCCTGTGCCAATAACAGCATTGTCCTGGATATAACTGCTATAAATGCAATAGATTCTGGTGGAGGGGTTACAGATGTAACATCTTCTCTAATCTCCGGATTTACATACCAATGGAAAAAAGACGGTAGCCCTGTTAGTGGAGAAACTTCAGCGAGCATTAGTCTAACGGACATTGCTGAAAACGGTAATTATGAAGTAGACGGTTCCATTACCACCTATAATGCAACTTCCAATTCTCTGAATGTTCAGTTGCTGGTAAATGAGACATTAACTATTAACAGCAACAGTCTTGTTAGCTGCGGACCTTCAGAACCAATTACTATAAGTACTACAACAGATTTATCCGGTCAATCTTTTGACTGGTTTAAAGACGGTGTTAATCTAAATAGTGCCGATGTGGCTCTTACGGTAACAGAAACAGGAACTTACCAATTGATATTAGATCGAAACGGTTGTCCGCTTCCTTCTAATGAGATTGTTATCTCCGGACTGGATCCGTCACTGATTACCCTGGATCCATCTGAAACTGTAGTTTTCCCCGAAGGTAGCTCCAGGACAGTAACTGCCAGTGGAGGAGACTCATATACATGGTACGATTCTGATAATAATGTGATGAGCACTTCTTCTTCCGTGGCTTATACTGAAGAGGGATCTTATCTGCTGGTAGCAACGATTGGGAATTGCGAAGTAACCAGACCTTTAACCGTTGAATACCTTGACACATTTAAAATACCCAATGTTATAACCGTAAATGGTGATGGAATAAATGATTCATGGATCATTCCCAATTCCTATTCCAATAAGCCGGATGTAAATGTAATCATCTTTAACAGTGCGGGTAAAGAAGTGTTTAATGAATTTAATTATCAAAATAACTGGCCTGAAACTTCAATGACTTTTGCAAAGCAAAATATGGTCTTTTTCTATAAGATAAAAGACGCCAATGAAGTTTTAAAACAAGGCACCATAACCATTATCCGTTAGCCAACCAAAACAAATGAAACCAAAGATCACATTTCTGTTATTGTTCATCATGGCGCTTACAAGAGTAAGTGCTCAGGAAGATAATCCTTTTATTTCCTATGATGTACCCTCACAGAACCTGTTAAAGTTTAACAGATTTCTAATAAACCCGACTTTCTCCACCGTTCGTGAAGACCTTTCCTATATTAACCTTTTACATAGAAACCAATCGGTATCTTTTGATGACAATAATCAGTTGTACTTTCTTAGTTACAGCGGTAGGATTAATGACAGGTCCGGACTGGGACTAAGCCTTTATACCCAGCGGGAAGGTGTGGTTAGCAATTACGGAATTTTAGCCAATTATGCATATGGTGTAAAATTGAGCGACAAAAGCAATTTCACTTTTGGAGCAAATTTATCCTATTACAGTAGTGGTTTAGATGAAAATAGAGCAAACCCAATAGAGCTGGATCCATTCCTTAGTGGCTTTCAGGACAGTTCATTGCTTTCATTTCAACCCGGATTTAATATTTCATACGGCCAATTCGATTTCGGTGTTTTTGCCGAAAACCTTTTTGATTATAACCTGAAAACAAGTGAGTCCCTTACAGAATTTGAGGATAAAACCTTTTCCGCTCATTTACAATATACCTATCAGTTTGAAAATAATTCCGGAGTATTTGAAAACTCCCGATTGATGCCGCTTGCTAGGGTACGAAAAGTTGGTCAGGAAGAAATTGTTTTGGGAGGTAATCTTATTTTCGATTTGCCCAAATTGGGTTGGTTGCAGGCCGGGTATGACAGTTTTTATGGAGCTTCAGCCGGTATTGGTTTTAACCTGGGAAAAAGGCTTTCCCTTGGGTATACCATGGAGAAAGGCCTTTCAAATAGTTTTGACAACTTTGGTGTTACCCACGAAATATCCTTTGCCTATTCCTTCACTCCAAACCTTACAGAAGACAGGGTGATGCTGGAAGAAAATGAGGAAGTAGTTGCAAATAATGAAGAGGAAGAAGAAGAAGATTCTGTTGCGGATTCATTTGCTTCCGAAGAAGAAGAAATTACAGAGCTTAAGCGCCGTCTGGCGGAGAATGATGCTATCCTTGCAGAATTGATGTTCCGGCAGGATTCCATGGAGACCAATCGTGAAAAAGATCTTGAAAGAAGGTTTGAGATGGTTATGCGAATGGTGAGGAATGAAACCAATGGCAACCGCCCGGATCTTGAAGAAAAGGCCAGGGAAATGTATTTCCTTAATAATGATAAAACCGCATTGGTTGAAAATGTAAAGAAACCAACACCGGTAGAATACAAACCAATAGTTAGGAAAAAAAACCCTGTAGATGTATTTATGCGGGAGGCCAAATTGAACAATGTTAAAAGCCAAAAATTCAGAGACCTCAAAGGTGTTGAAAATGGCTACTACGTAGTTGCCAATGTTTACAAAGGCGAACACTACATGAACAAATTCATGGACAATCTGTATAGCCAGGGATTAAACCCGGATTATATTGATAATCCCAAAAACGGAATGAAGTATGTATATCTGAAAAGATACGATACCTGGAAAGAAGCGCTCGCTGCACATAAATCCGGACTGGAAGGAGCCTACAACGGAGAACTATGGGTGATGAATGTCGACAACCGTTATTCTAATGAAGCCTATGCCGAAAATGCAAACAAAGTTCGTGAGAAATCGTCCGAGTATGATTCAGATGTTCTTCAGAAGAATGTCGTAGTAAGGGATAATGTAAAAGGAGGTGAGCCAAAGTCCAAAAGCGGGTTCATAAATGGCCTTCCTTCAGCTTATTATATTATAGCCAATGTTTTTGCGAACCCCAGAAATGCCAACCGTTTTGTGAAATTATTAAACTCCCAGGGCCTAAGCGCCAGTTACTTTATAAATCCAGTAAATAACTATCGGTATGTTTATTTAAAGCGGCACGAATCCTGGAACAATGCTCTCATATCTTACTACTCTAAACTTAATAACGCCTATGATGATAAAATGTGGATCATGCGCGTTACACCAAACTTAATAACCTAGATGAAACCAACTTTTGCAAGAAAATTTCTTTTCACCTGTGTGGTACTTTTTTCCTTTGTAGGTATTTCACAGGAATTCAACAATTTTGAAGTTAGGTATCAAAATAACCTAAGGGGTGACCTGACCTTTATAGCCAACAATATTGTTAACAGAGACGGAGGTACTGGCAACTCCGAACCGGAAGATGCCTATAATTCAACCGGTAATTCTTCCACCTACAATGACTGGCTAGACATGCAGTATATAGATGTGGATGGTGATCCTAGTACTTTTAGTTCTAGTAGTGCAACATTTAACTTTCCCCAAGCCAGCTGTAATCTAATCCGCTATGCAGGACTTTACTGGTCGGCTACTTATCCAAGTGCGCAGGCCGGACAGCCTTTAGGTGCAGGTAGGCAAAACGATTTTAACCAGGTTAAACTAATGGTTCCAGGCGGGGCTTATGTAGATGTTGTTGCAGATGAAATTCTCTTTGACGGATTCACAAGTGGCGATGCTTCCGTAACGCAAAACAGCCCTTATGCCTGTTACGCAGATGTCACCGCCCTTATAACCCCTTTGGCAGATCCTTCAGGGGATTATACGGTTGCAAATATTCGCTCTGTTGTTGGATCACTTTCTCCGGGAGGTGGAGCAGCGGGGGGATGGACACTAGTTGTTGTATATGAAAACCCTACATTATCTGGAAAATTAATCACAACTTTTGATGGTTTTGCCAGAGTACGAAGTGCAAATCCATCCGTTGACATAAACTATAGTGGTTTCAATACTATCCCCGTGGGGCCGGTAAGGGCCAATATCGGTGCTGCCGCGTTAGAAGGTGATAACAGAATTACTGGTGACAGAATGCGCATAAGAGCAGCCAGCAATCCAGGTTTTACAACCATAAGCAATGCAGTAAACCCGGCAAACAACTTCTTTAATAGTAATATTACCCTGGATGGCGCCATTACGAATAATCGAACACCAAACAGCGTCAACACTCTAGGTTATGATACAGATATGTTTTTGTTGAATAACCCTTTGAATTCTGTTATTCCCAATGCCGAAACAGATGCCACATTTAGATTTACGTCCAGCGGAGATCAGTACTATCCTTTCTTCAATTCTTTTAATGTTGAGATAATTGAACCTAACATTGTCGTAGAAAAAACGGTTGAGGATATTGCCGGTAACGACATTACGGGTTTGGGTGTAAACCTGGGGCAATTGTTGGACTATGTGCTTAGTTTTCAAAATATTGGTAATGACGATGCTACTAATTATGTTTTGCGGGATGTTTTGCCAATCAACGTAACTGTAATAGAATCAGATTTAGTATTGCCTCCCGGAGTAACTTATGTATATGACCCGATAGGCAATGAAATATCCTTTAACATTCCGGATAACCTTATAGAAGAGGGAGATCCCCTTTCTGAAATAAGGCTTAGGGTGCGGGTTGCAGAAAATTGTTTTGATTTTATAGATGCCTGTACGGATTTGATCGCAAATCAGGCCTACTCCACCTATGAGGGCGTAATTAATAATGCACAAATTACAGATGACCCCAGTGTGTCTGATTTTGATAATTGCGGTTTTGTTACCCCGGGAGCCACCAATTTCCTGCTGGATGATCTTGAAAGCTGTGATTACAACCGAACTGTTCAGCTATGTGGAGATGATTTGCTTCTTGATGCCGGGGACAATTTTGATTCTTATGTCTGGTATAAAGATGAAAACGAGGATGGCCTGATTGATCCGGGTGATACAGTATTAAATGATGGTGACCCTGATAGTGATCCTAGCACGCTTTTAATTGATGAAGTAGGGATATATATTGTAGATAAAATAGTTGCTGACCCTTGTAAAGGTTTTCAGGAAATTATTACTGTAGAATTATTTGGAACTACCCAGATAAACCCTATTGTAACATTAATCAATGATCCCACAAATACTGTTGAGGGCGAAGTAGTTACATGTCCCAATGACGGAGATTTATTGCCTAAAATATTTCTATGCGGGTTGAACGATACTGAACTCGTACAAATCAACATCCCTGATGCAGACAGTATACAATGGGAGCAGCTTGATGAGACAAGTTGTGGAGCTTCTGTTGCAGATTGCGCCAACAAGGATGCCGGATGTGGCTGGAATAGCGTGGGAACAGGGAATAATTTCCTTGCCTCGGATGCCGGCCAGTACAGGCTTATTATAAACTATCAAAATGGTTGTTTTAGCCGGTTTTATTTCAATATTTTCAAAAACCCGCTGGATCCGCAATACAATGTTACCGACTTAATTTGCCTTTCCCCTGGAAACATTACGGTAACAAACATGCCTGTTGATTATGAGTACCAATTGTTGGATGCAACAACAGGTGCGGTCCTTGTGCCCTTTAGTGCATTAAATGGTCCTAGTTTTACAATTAACTCAAACGGCGCATACACCGTAGAAATGCGTCAGCAGGGTGTAGTAGATGGTTGTATTTTCCGATTAGAAGATATCGGCGTACTTACCAGAAACTTCCAGGTAGATATAACCACTCAGGATGCTGACTGTAGTGGTCTAGGTTCAATGAGCATTTCTGTATTGGATGTGGAACCACAATATTACTTCGAAATCTCCCAGGGTGGAACTATTGTAGACACCTATGGCCCGAGTCTTGATAACAACTACACATTCGCGAACCTGAATCCAGGGGTTTATGACGTAGAGGTTACCACAGATGATAGTTGCCTGCACAATGAACAGGTAACCATTATTGATAATTCAGACCTTGAGCTTTCGGCAAGGGTTTCTCAAAATATTACCTGTAGGGAGGGGAATATCCTTATGGATTCCGATGGGGGTAAAACACCACATATCTATGCAATCTGGTCTTATGTGGATACATTGGGTGTTACGCAATTATCATATCCTGATCCGCCATCCATCCCGCCGTCAGAATTCCAAACAAGTCAGATTTTTGATATCTGGGATCCCGGAATCTACCAGTTTGTCGTAGTAGACCGCAATAACTGTTTTGACATCTCAAATCCTGTTGAAATTGAATTTGTTCCTTCTGTGGAATATGGTCCAACAACAGTGATTGATGAGGAGTGCTTTGGTGATTCTACGGGTTCTATATCCTTTGATATCATTGACACTAACGGTTATCAACTTACCTTCTTCCTAATAGATGAAAATGGCGTGGAAATTGCCAGCAATACCTCTGGTATATTTACAGGCCTGCCTCAAGGAGATTATACCGTGAGGCTTAATCAAAGAAAAGGAAGTGCTTCGTGCGACTTTTTTGAATATTATACTGTTTCCGGACCGGCTAATGGACTTTCGGGAACTGCTGCCCTGATTCAAGACTATTCCTGTCTGCAAACAGGTACTATTGAAGCACAAAATATTACCGGAGGAACAGCGCCTTATGAATATTCGATAGATGGAATAAACTTTGTTTCCGGAGCGGGGTCTGAGACTTTTACCGGCCTAACGAATGGCTCTTATAATATAAGCATCCGGGATGCCAATGGTTGTCTAATTGTAACCAATCCTATTACCATAGACCCCTTAAATCCGCCAACTGATCTGGACTTTGTTTCCTCAACACCAACTTGTCCGGCACTAACCTCAGATGTTACTGTAACAGTTGTTAATGGGAATACGCCTTTTGTATTTGAAATAATTGCCCCTGTGGCAATTCCGGCCACCTCAACTTCCGGTGGTTCAGCCAATTTTGATGGTCTTACACCTGACACCTATACTTTCAGGGTTACAGACGACAAAGGTTGTACTTACGAAGAAAATTATACCATTGCACCGGTAATTCCTATTGGGGTTGTAGGGCAGTTGGTAAGCAATATTAGCTGTCTGGGTGATGCCGACGGAGAAATTTTATATACCGTTTCCGGCTTCAACACATCATACGATTATACGGTAACCGGGCCGTCTGCTTTTAGTGGTTCCGGAGAAACAATCACAACAATTCCTCTAGCCGGTCTGGCTGCAGGAACCTATGATATTACCGTAACAGATAATGATACGAACTGTTCAGATACCGCCAGTGTTACGGTAAACGCACCTGCCGCGGCTCTTGTGTTAGCAGCTGTTGAATCTCAGCCAAGCTGTACAGAGGATGGAAGTGTGGTGCTAACCGCAACCGATGGTTGGGAGGGTTATACCTATACTTTAACTTATCCTGATACAGTTACTTTAGTCACGAATGGTACCGGTGCTTTCACGGGTCTGGTGCAATCAGGAACCTATATTGCTTCAGTTAGTGATGCCAACGGTTGTATTGCTACTACAACATTCGTTTTAAATGCCGCTTTGCCGCCTGTATTAGAAATAGTTCCAAATGATATTTGTTATGATAACCTTACCGGTCTGACTTTGACAGCCAATGTAACATCCGGAGGTGACGGAAACTTTCAATACAGAATTAACGGCGGGCTATATGATACAAATAATGTTTTTACAGGCCTGGGGCCGGGCACGTATACCATTGACGTTATTGATGGGAATAATTGTACCGGTACAGACACCATTACCATAAATCCTGAATTAACTGTTACGGCTTCCGCCGCTAATATTACAGCTTGTGGAACAACAACAGATGTAACGGTAACCGCAGCAGGTGGTGATGGAAATTTTGTTTATGCGATTGTAGCTGATGGAGTACCTCCGGTTCCTGGAGATTTCGGTATTGTAAATCCAATTACAGTTACTGGTGCCGGGGATTATGATGTATACGTTCGTGATAACAATGGCAATGTAACATTTTGTGAGGCCATGTATGACATTACAATTGTCCAGGATGCGCCTATAACAATTACCCCAACATCAACCCCTGCAATATGTTTTGGAGATAGCAATGGAAGTATAACTATTGTAGCTGCAAATGGCATGGGGCCTTATGAATACAGTATTGATAACGGCGCAACTTACCAGGTCTCAGGAAATTTCGTGAACCTGGCTGCCGGAACATATCCGATCAGAGTAAGAGATGCAAACAACTGTGAAGAAACAGCTTCCATAGACGTACTTGAGCCAACGCAATTGGTAGCAGAAGCCATTCAAACACAGCCATATACCTGTCTTCAGTTAGGTGAAATAACCGTAGGAAGTGTAACCCCTACAAGTGGAGGTTCAGGAGATTATCAATATAGTCTTAACGGCGGTTCGTGGACTGCATCTACACCTGGCGGAGCAACCTTTACAGGTCTTATTGACGGCACTTATTCAATCAGGGTAAGAGACGCGAATGCAGTTTCTTGTTCTATTACCTTGCCGGATGTTATAATAGTACCATTACCTGTTGAGCCGGTATTGAGTACCAGCATTACCTATAATTGTGATGGTACAGGAAATATTACCGTATTACCTAATGACCCTTCATATCAGTACAGCGTAGATGGAGGAGCCCTACAGGCTTCCAATGTCTTTAATAATATTGCCATTGGCAATCACCTTATTACCGTAGATTATGGTAGTGATTGTACTGTGGATGCCAGTGCTATAATAGTTGCAGGCAATGCCTTTGATGCAAACATTACTAATTTCACCAATATCAGTTGTAATGGTCTCTCTGACGGTACTATTACTTTTGAGGTTGAAAACTTTGATATTGTAAATGGCTTTGAATATTCAGTAAACGGTGGTGCGTTTTCGGTGCCACAAACGGTTTCTCCGGTAACAGTTAATGGTTTAAGTGCCGGAGTGAATTCAATTGAGGTCAGGGATGTATTAGATAATTCCTGCTCGGTTTTGCTTTCAGAAACCTTAACCGAACCCACACCTGTAGTTGCTTCTGCGGGCATTACGGTAGAATTTACTTGTAATAATACCGGTGCTACAATTACGGCCAGTGCCACTGGAGGTACACCAGGTTATGAATATCAGTTAGAAGATAATGTAGGTGGTATCATTACACCTTATCAGGCCGCGGTTGATTTTGTAGGTGTTCCTGCCGGAGATTATATTGTTAGAGTTAGAGATACGAATAATTGCGAAGATCCCATTGACGCGCCTATTACCGTAGTTGCTCCTATGAGTCCAACTTTTACTACTACGCCAACAGCTTGTTACAGCGGCGCTAATGATGGGACAATCCTGGTAGACGTAACTTCACTTCCTGGTAACGGAGGATTTCAATTTAGTATCAACGGTGGTCCATGGTTAACGCCAGTACCGTCAACGGCAACAAGTTATACTTTTAATAATTTATCTGCCGGGGCATATACTATAGATGTCAAGGATTCTTTTGGTTGTGTTGGGATACAACAAAATGTAACAATAAATCCAAGCCTTGCCGCAAACGCTGTTTTAACTGCAGATCTGACTTGTCTGGCACCAGCATCAATTACAATAAATGCAATTGGTGGTTCAGGCACATATTCCTATGAATGGTCCAATGATGCTGGCGCAACTTACTTTAACACCAACTTTGTCGGGAATATCTTCAGTTCCAATACAGCGGGCACCTATGTTTTCAGGGTAACAGACACAACAGTGCCTGCCGCATGTATTGTAACCACTAATTCGGTTATTATTAGCCCCGCAGATACTCCTGTGATTACATCAGTTACGCCAACACATATTCTTTGTAATGGAGATAGTACGGGAATGCTGGATGTGGTTATTGATGCTTCTATAGGTAGCCCTCCATATGTCATTGAGGTAATTGAGACTATTTCAACAACGAATTATGGAACCCAGACCGCGGGTCTTCCTGCCGGGGACTATGAAGTCACTATTACGGATGCGAAGGGATGTGTTTCTCTTCCTTTTCCAGCAACTATAAATGAGCCTGATGCAATTGCATATAGTATTAATTTAATACCTATTACCTGTAATCCAGCTACTGGAACAGATCCAGGTTCTATAACCGTAGAAAACTTAACCGGAGGTACTGCAGAATACACCTACCATTTAACAGGAAATAACGGTTATTCCGCATCTTATTTGACAACAGCCGGAGGTGAAGATCATACCTTTGCTATTCTTGAATTCGGTATTTATGAAGTTGATGTGGTTGACGCCAATGGTTGTTCGCTGAGAACTACTAATATCATTGCTTCTCCACCAAATGATCTGGATATTGATGTATCTACTCTAACTGCAAGTTGTGCGGTGGGAGGTACAGCTATAGTTACAGTATCATCTGCAGTAGGTAGTGGTAATTATGAGTTTGCAATTTTGGACAGTTATACCATTCCATATTCGGCCTCTTATCAGGCGCCGGATGTTGTAGGCGGAGATACTTCTACATTTACAGCACTTATACCTGGAGTTACTTATACTTTTGTGGTTCACGATTTAACCACCAATTGTTATTATTTTGAAACTGCTGCTACCCCAATAAACTCTCCTTCAAATATGGCGTTAACGTCATTGGTTGAGGCAAATGTAACATGTACCGGGGCTGCAGATGGTAATGTGAGTTTCACTTTTGACAACTACGATGTTGGTGCCACACAGGTCGACTACGAAATATTTAATGCACAATCTAATATAACCACTGGTTTTACCGGGTCTTCACCAGTAAATCCGCCAGCAGGACCTGTAAGTATATCCAATTTTGCAACTTTGCCTCCTGGTGTATACTATGTATTGTTAACAGAAATTAATGGTGCGTTTGCTGGTTGTTCAATTGGTTCTTCAAACTTTACCATCGATGAATCAACCAACTTATTGTCGGTTACAGCAGCTTCGCCAGTTAATGATAATTGTAATGTGAATGCGGGTGTCATCACGGCAACACCTCAATTTGGCAGTGCCCCATATGAATTCCAATACTTACTCAATACGGCGCCAGCTCCAACTGCCGCTTCACCCGGATGGACAAGCAGTACTACTGCAAACGTCGAATCCGGAGATTATATCGTTTACGTAAAAGATGCAAATGACTGTATTCAAAACGATCCTGTTACTGTAGCTTTAGATGCAAGTCCCGATATTTCACTTGTAATTGTAGATGAATGTGTGGCGGAAGGGCAATTTGAGATTCTGGTAACCCTTGATGCTGCCGGTGTGGCCCCATATCAATTAAGTATTAATGGGGGTCCTTTCCAAAATATAGTTTTTAATGGTAGTAACCAATATCTGGTTTCTGGAATTAGTTCCGGAGCAGCTCAAAACATTGCCGTTCGCGATTTGAATGGTTGTACAGATACTGAGTCATTTACCATTATACCTCCTCTGGAGTTTACTGTATTGCAAACTACATTGCTTGATTGTGAGCCAGGTGCTGCGGCTAATGCCGAACTTACAATTGAAGTAACTTCAGGTTCCGGTAACTATGAAATTGAAATAGACGGACCGGGTGCAATAGACCTGGTTAGACAGGCTTTACCTTCCAATCCATATGTTTGGACCGGAGCAAGTGGAGCTGGTTCTTATAACGTGACAATTCATGATATTAGCACCACACCTCCCAACTGTTCTCAAAATATTATTGTAGATGTTCCCGCTGCAATACTTCCGGACTTTACAGAAATACATACCGATGTAACCTGTAACGGAGGTGCGGATGGCAGTATTACGCTTATTGAAATTGATAATGGCAATAATCCATTGACCTATACCTTAAATCCTATGCCGGCAGGCGTTATTTTGAATGATAAAACTTTTGAAAATGTTCCGGCTGGCACTTATGATGTAAGAGGAACAGGGGTTAATGATTGTTTTACAGATATTTTTTCCATTACTATTGGAGAACCGGCCATAATCAATGTTCCTGCACCTATAGTTGTTGAATTTGGTTGTACTTCAGGAAATAATCCTGATAATGCAACAATAACAATAGATGATACCTCAATTACGGGTGGAAGTGGCACTTATGTTATTTATGAATTTATAAATGACCAGGGAACGCCTGCGCCTGGAGATGATGTGGTAGTTCAAACAGGTGCGAATACTACCTATATAGAAACTGATGTTAACGGTGGTAGTTATACTATCAATGTCTATGACAGCAATGGCTGTCTTGGTTCTACAACAGCTGTAATTTTGCCTTATGACGAATTATTAACGGCCAGTGCAGCAATTACCAATGCCATAAGCTGTAATCCGGGAATGGATGGTGAAATTACCATAACGGTAACATCAGCCGTAAATGATCCGGCTAAATTTGAATACAGTATAGACAATGGTGCTACGTACCAGGCCTCAAATGTGTTTAGTGGTTTAGACCTTGGTGTCCATAATTTCCTCATCAGGCATTTAGATACAGGATGCATATTAACCGCCACAGAGACTATTACAGATCCCAACACATTCGATATTGTACTCACTAAATTACAGGATGTAATCTGTTTTGGTACTGAAACCGGGGAAGTTACCATAGAATTAACTGATGCTACATATATTGGCCCTTTTGACTGGAATATCTATGATACCAATGGTACTCCGTCAAATACAGCTGATGATGTACTGGTAGAAACCGGAACCAGTCCAACAAACGGGCCAACAGGGGTAATAACACTTTTTGCAGGTGATTATCTTGTGGAGGTTATTCAAAACAACCATCCAAATTGTACAAATACGCAATTATTTAACATCGCGGGCCCACCGGCAGCTATTACTGCTAATACCAATGTATCACAAATTACCTGTATAGGGAATGATGGTGTTATTGAGATCGTAGATGTCCTCGGAGGCTGGGGTGGTTACACTTATTATGTAGGAAACGTACCGCCAACCGGTCCCGGAGATTATGTTCCCGGACCAAGATTTGAAAACCTTGTGGCGGGCACTTATGAGGCCTGGGTTATTGACTCAGGTGGTTGTGAAGAAATGATCCAGAACAACATCGTTCTAGTAGATCCTATTCCAATTACCGCTACTTTGCAAGTCAATCAGGAAAACTGCACAAATCTTCAGGGTGAAATTGAAGTAATTGGAACAGCTGGTGGACAAGGAATTAATTATACCTATCAATTAATAAGAGATGGAGCGCCTTTTGGTGCACCACAGACTTCTACTATTTTCTCGGGCCTTGGGGCAGGAAGCTATGAGGTTCAGATAACAGACCAGTGGTCATGTGCAGCAACCATAGGGCCGGAAGTGCTTTATGAAGAGATGTCATTAATCAGCACGGTAGTTAAACCAATTGATTGTACTGCTACTCCAGATGGTGAAGTTACGATTACTGTTGCCGGAGGATCCGGAAACCTGAGCTATATAGTAACATTCCCGGATCTGATAACATCTGTTGTTAACAATACCGGAATTTTCACAGGCTTGAATCAGCCGGGTGTCTATTCGTTTATGGTAACCGATTTAAACACAAGTAATCCGGTATGTACACAAACGATAACACAGGAATTAGATGCACCAACTCCGGTAACTTTCGATCCACATACCGTGGTAGATGTATCCTGTAACGGATTAAGTGATGGAAGTATAACTGTAAACTTAGCCCCGGTAGCCCCGGGTGTAAATGACAACCCTGTTTATACTTATAATCTCTACGATGCCTTATCGGCTCTTATTGCAGGACCACAAACAAGTCCGGTTTTTGATAACCTGGCGGCTGGCACCTATGAAGTAGAAGCTATTTCGGAAAGAGGTTGTTCATTAAGAGAGGTTGTGGTTGTAGATGAGCCCTCTGTCTTAACTGTTGCGGCTGTTGCTACAGCATTTAACTGTAACCCCAATAATACGGTTAATACAGCTACGATTACAGCAACCGTTGGTGTGGGAACAGGAAGAAGTCCATACTTATACAGTATCGATAATGTTAATTTCCAAACTTCTAACACCTTTGATGTTGTAGACACAAATTCTATTCAAAATATTACGGTCTATGCCAGGGATGCGAATGGTTGTACGGCTACGGATTCTGTGGTTATAAACCCACTCAATGTATTCACTGTAGCTGTCTCGCAAGACATTGCTATTTCCTGTGTAGTGCCAGAAGAAATTACTATCACTGTTACTGATGACGGCAACCCGGCAAATACGTATACCTATGAATTGCTACCGCTGGGCAACCCAAATGGTGTGTTGACATCGACTCCTACAAATACGACGGCAGAATTTGATTTAACTGCTGTGGGAAGTTATACGTTCAGGGTTACAGATACGGCAACCGGGTGTTATGTAGATTCTGCTCCTTATACTATTGCGCCCTATGATCTTATAGATGTGGTAGCAACGGCAACGTTGCCAGTGGTTTGTTTCGGGGATACAAATGGAGCTCTCGAGATAGCGATTACCGGATATACCGGCGCATATAACTATGAAGTATATACAGCTGCTGGTGTAAGCACTGGGATTGCAGGTGTTGGAGATACATCAACAAATCCATTAACCATTTCAGGAGTTTCCGGAGGAAATTATTTTGTGCGGATTACTGAAACAGCGGCGCCTTTATGTGTTGAAGATTCAAATATTATTACAATTGTCTCTCCGGATATGCCTCTTGCAACCGCGGTTAGTGAGCTTGCAAACGTTACTTGCACCAACGATCAGGGCGAAATTTTGGTCGATCCTGAAGGTGGGTATGCGCCTTACGATATCGTATTGACAAATACCACAACTGCGGCAGTTTATACCATAAGCGATGTAAATAGTTACCTGTTTACAGGGCTTTCTGCCGGCAATTACACAATTGCAATTACAGATGAAGGTGGTTGTGTTCTTAACGACACAGAAGTTCTGGTACAGCCGGTGCCAATCACAGCCGATATTACGGCTACACCTACAACGTTGGTTTGTTATGGAGATACAAATGCTACCGTAACGGCAATAAATGTTGTTGGTGGGCAAGGAGCCTATCAATATCAATTAAACTACTATGACCCTACCGGAACAGTAATTGATTTTAGTACAGGAGGGCAGACCAGTCCAATATTCAATAATATTGGTGCCGGAATATATAGTATTACGGTTTCAGATGGCTGGAATTGTGATGTAGAAACCATTCAGGTTACTATTTCTGAACCTACAGACGTTGCCAGTTCGTTAATTCAACTGACTCCGCTTACTTGTACGAACCTTGCGGAAATTGAATTGACGGCTACTGGAGGAACTGCGCCCTATGAATTCAGTACAGACGGTGTGTCTTATACTCCAATGTCCGGAGGTGACACCCATGTATTTACTGTTCCAGACGGTGTATACCAGTATTACGTTCGTGATTCTTTCGGATGTGAAGCAACTATTTCAAATCAGATATCTATAGACCCAATAATTCCTTTGTCTATAGTTATTGATGAGAGCGCAGCAATCATAAATTGTACCGGTGAAATGACGGCTACAATAATGGCCCAGGCTTTTGGAGGTCTAGGTAGTTATACCTATGAATTATTCGGTGATGCTGCATTAACCAATTTAATTGCAGGGCCGCAGACAAATGGAAACTTCTCTATGTTGGGTGTTGGCAGTTACTATGTAAGGGTTATCAGCATGGATTGTATTGAGGTCTCTAATGAAATAATTATAACAGAACCTGTGCCTCTTCAAATAGACAGTGAGGAATTCACAGATGTTACCTGCGCCGGGCAGAATGATGGAACAATTACGGTTGAAGTTTCGGGAGGAACCGGAAACATACTGTATGCCATTTCGCCAAACCTGAACCAGTTTGACACTGAAAATACATTTGTGGATCTTGAACCAGGAGTTTATGATGTTATCGCACAGGATGAAAACGGCTGTTTTATTCCTTTCCAGTTTACTATTGCAGAACCTGCGCCTCTCGATGCAGCTTATACTGCATTACCTGAAGTATGTCTTGGTAGTGAAGATGGTTCAATAACACTAAATATTACTGGTGGCACAGCTCCATATAGTACGGCATTTAATTCTAATAATCCTGCGGATTATGTTTTAAATCAGACAACATTTATGGATCTTGCTGCAGGCGCTTATGTAATATTTGTTCGTGATGCACAGGATTGTGAAATTAATGTGATTGTAGAAATTGATCCGGGTGTTAACTTAAATGCTTTAGTGGAGCCTGTTTATGAGTGTACAGATATCCTTCCGGAAAACTATATAAACATAACCATGGAGGATCCTTCGGTGCTTGGCTCTGTAATGTATGCGCTTGATTCTACAGACCCTGCAGACCTGCAATTGAACCCTGATTTCAGAAATATTAGTCCGGGGGCCCACTATGTAACCATTTCACATTCTAATGGTTGTATGCAAACGGTTGATTTTGAAATCATGGCTTTCGAACCATTAACCTTGGTACTGGAACAACAGAATCTCAATGAGATTACAGCCATTGTCACGGGCGGCCTTGAGGATTACACGTTCTATTTCAATGATGACAACAATGGCACAGATAACACCTATTATATCAATATGACCGGCACCTATACGGTGACAGTTATAGACGAAAATGGGTGTGAAGTATCTGCGCAAATATTCATGGAGTTTATAGATATAGAAATCCCTAATTTCTTTACCCCTGACGGTGATGGTATGAATGATTACTGGATTCCTGATAATATTGAGGGTTATCCTGAAATACTAATAAAAATATATGATCGTTATGGTAGAGTAGTTGCTGAAGAAACGATTGTGCCAAACGGCTGGGATGGACTATATCAGGGCAAGGAACTGCCTACAGGAGATTACTGGTATGTCATAAAGTTGAATGGTGAGCGTGATGAAAGAGAATTTGTTGGACATTTTACCTTATACAGATAAAACTTAACCTAATAGAATTATGCGCAAGAGATTGCTATGTTTAATACTGTTGTTGTGTGCGTTTGCCTCGCATGCACAGGAGCTTACGCTCCCGCAATTGTCACAGTATTTAGCAGATAACCCCTTTGTTATATCGCCAACCTATGCAGGGATAGGTGACTATATTAAAGTGCGGATCAATGGTCTTACCCAGTGGGTAGGGATAAAAGATGCTCCGGATACCCAGTCTCTGGCTGCTGATGGCAGGATCGGGAACCGCTCCGGTGTGGGAATGATCCTTTATAATGACAGTAATGGAGAAACCAAACAAAGAGGGGCAAGGTTGTCTTTTGCACACCACCTTACCCTGGACAGGTATGAAGATGAATTCCTTTCCTTTGGACTTTCTTATAACTTCAACCAGTTCAGGATAGATATTGAAAATTTTGATGGCCTGGACCCCAGTGTTACGGATGACCGCTCTACGACAAACCATAATTTTGATATAGGTGTGTTGTATAGAAAAAATAAGTTTTTTGTTAGTTTAAACGCTTCCAATATTTTAAATAAGGACCTAAAAAAGTTTAATCCTATATCAGAGCCTAACCAATTGAGAAATTATTATTTCTATACCGGCTACAGGTTCAGTAAGAAAAAGAGCAATTTTGAAATAGAGCCTTCTGTTTTCTTTCAGTGGTTTGAAAGTGACGGGCGATCCGTGACGGATTTGAATGCAAAATTCAGGTGGTACGATTTTGAAGATTATTACTATGCGGGTGTAACCTATCGTTTTCTGAATGATCAGGTGGGTAGCCCATTATATATTGCACCATTAATAGGGCTTAAGAAAAGTAATTTTTATTTCGGGTACTCCTACCAGATCATATTAAATGAGATCCTGGGGTTCAGTACCGGTACGCATGTAATTACGATTGGAGTAGATCTTTTCCAGGGTATTAGCAATTGCAGGTGTACTTATTAAAAATTCTCGCGTCTTTAGGTTAAGTTTGCAGAAACATACTAGAAGGTGGGTAAAATAACACTACGCAATATAAGGGTCTATGCCTATCATGGTTGCCTGAAAGAAGAAAGCATCATCGGCAGTGACTACCTGGTAACTGTAAAAATCTTCGCAGACCTACAAAAAGCAAGTCTTTCGGATAATTTAGAAAATACTGTGGATTATGTATTTATCAACAGGGTTGTAAAGGAAGAAATGAAAATCAGTTCGAAGCTGCTGGAACATGTATCAAAAAGAATAATAGATCGAATTTTTAAAGAAATGAAAAGTGTTACCAAAGCATTGGTTTCGGTATCAAAAGTAAATCCGCCAATTAACGGGGATGTAGAAATGGTTACGGTTACACTAAAGAAAAAGAGAATATAAGATTTTTTTTCTAAGCAGGAAAAAATAGTACCTTTGCGCCTTTAAATGGCATCGTGGCCGAGTGGCTAGGCACAGCTCTGCAAAAGCTTGTACAGCGGTTCGAATCCGCTCGATGCCTCCAAAAACCCCTCAAATTATGAGGGGTTTTTTCGTTTCTATATGATTTTTAGTACAAAAATTATTCGTGAACAGACTGTTTTTTATTCCCTTATATATTCAATTCCTTTTTCTATGTTCAGTTTGTCCTTGGGGAGAAAGCCTTTAAAAATAAGTACAAGCCCGCATATAACCAGCACAATACCAAGGGCCTTCTTAACCAAACGAATTCTTTCTGTTGTTAGTTTGCGCCGAAGTTGCTTTGCAAGCAAAATTTTGAAAACGTCCGTAATTAAGTAGGCGCCTAGCATTGTGGAAAAGAAAACAATAATTCTGTTAGAGTTGTTGTCCAGGCTTGGGCCAACAATTATAATAACACCCAGCCAAAACACAAGAACCCCAATATTTATAAAATTAAGCAGAAACCCTTTAATGAAAAGGCTTAAGTAGCCCCCTTTTCTGGGTTTTATATCTGTCCTTCCTTTTACAAACTCCCTGTTAAAGAATGTAGTAAGGCCGTATATAAGAAGAATTACCCCTCCAAAAACATATAAACCGGGTTCATTGCTTAAGTTTTCCAGTAATTGAAAACTACTGAAATAGGCTATTGTAAGAAAAATAATATCCGCCAAAATAACACCCAGATCAAAAAACAAACCTGCCCTGAAACCTTTGGTTGCACTTGTTTCGAGAAGTACGAAAAAAACAGGGCCAATCATAAAGGCCAACAAAAAACCCAGCGGTATGGCTGCCTGAATATCTTCTATCATTAAACTATAGAATTCCTTTACATTCTTGTTACTTTACCTCCAAATACGGTTTTTTCATCCATTTTGGCAGGGTCTCCAAAGACTAAAACTTCTCCTCCGGCTTTTACGCTGGCTTTGACATAATCTGAGGCAAAAATCTCTGCGCTGGATCCCGCATTTACATTTACGGTGGTAAATTTTGTCTTAAAATCCCTGCCCAGATAAGAGCCGCCGGTATTAATTGCAACATCCTGCACATCTGATTCCCCGGTTGCGGTAATAACCCCCCCGGAAACAGATCTGATCAACATTTGTTCTACTCTTGCTTTTATTTTTAATTCTCCTCCTTCCTGGGCCTTTAATTCAATAACCTCCTGGTTAAAGGTATCATCAGAAGTAATTCTTGCGTCTTCATTAACATCAATTACAATTAAATTATCTGTGTAATAAAGGTCTACAAAGGTCCTGTATCCACTAAAAATTTTTGTTATTTCCATCCGGATTCTAAGAATGCCATCTGTATTTACAAACTTCACATTATCCGTATTCGCTCCTTTGATTACGGCTTTATTTTCATTTGATTTTATCAGGTTTACAGATATTCCATCAAACGCCTTAACCTCAGTAAAATCAGTCAAATTCATACTAATTTTCCCATCCTGTGGTCTTGCGATCTGCATAAGAAACAGGAAAAAAACAAAAAGTATTACTTGTTTCATTATGTTGGTTTTAGTGTTTATCCCTTAGAACAAACAAATTCTATTCCAAAAATTAGCTATTCTTCCGGTTTTCCTAAAAGTGAGAAATCAAGATGGCGTTTTACTAAATCCGTGCTTTTTACCATCACTACAACAATATCTCCCAGCTGGTACTTTTTATGGGTACGTTCGCCAATTATTGCATATTCCCGTTCATCAAAGGTATAATAATCATCCTTTATATCCCGAATTCGAACCATTCCTTCGCATTTATTCTCAATTATCTCAACATAAATTCCCCACTCAGTAACTCCGGAAATAACTCCTTTGAATTCCTGATCCTTGTGATCCTGCATGAACTTAATCTGCATGTATTTAATTGAATCGCGCTCGGCACTGGAGGCTAAAATTTCCATATCTGAAGAATGTTTGCACATTTCCTCATAGATTTCACTGCTGGGAGATTTCCCGCCTTCCAAATAATGTTGCAGCAACCTGTGTACCATTACATCCGGATAACGCCTGATAGGGGATGTGAAATGTGAATAAAAGTCAAATGCCAAACCATAGTGCCCAATATTATTCGTACTGTAAATAGCCTTGCTCATGCTGCGTATCGCTAAGGTATCTACAAGATTTTGTTCTTTCTTACCCTTAACGTCCTCCAGGAGCTTATTTAAAGAGCTGTTAACAGCTTTTTTATCCTTAAGGTTAAGCTTGTGTCCAAAACGTGAAATAATGCTGTTTAAAGCTAATAATTTTTCTTCATCCGGCTGATCGTGAATTCTATATACAAAGGTTTTTGTTGGTTTTTGCATACCAATAAATGCTGCTACTTTGCGATTGGCTAAGAGCATAAACTCCTCAATTAATTTATTCGAATCTTTAGCCTCCTTAAAGTAAACGCCCTCCGGTTCATTTTTTGAATTAAGATTGAATTTAACTTCTACTTTATCGAATGAAATAGCTCCGGAATCCATTCTTCTGCTTCTCATTTTCTTAGCTAAGCTATTTAAGGTATTAATTGCATTAACAGTTTCTTCATTAACTGAATAAGCTTTATTTCTTATTGAAACGGACGCAGGTATTGATCCTTTTCCGGTTTCTATTATATACTGGGCTTCCTCATAAGCAAATCTTTCGTTCGAGTTTATTACCGTACGTCCAAACCATTGGTTTTTTACTGAACCAGATACATCCATTTCAAAAATTGCTGAAAATGTATATTTATCCTCTTGCGGACGCAAGGAGCAGGCGTTATTCGATAAAATTTCAGGTAACATAGGTACAACCCTGTCTACCAGGTAGACCGAGGTCGCTCTTTCGTATGCTTCTTGTTCCAGTATACTATCCGGTTTTAGATAATGAGAAACATCTGCTATATGAATTCCTATGGAGAAATTACCATTATCCAGTACTTCAAAAGACAGAGCATCATCAAAATCTTTAGCATCCCTCGGGTCTATAGTAAATGTCAGGAATTCTCTTAAGTCTTTTCTTTTTAAAACTTCTTCCTGTTTTATTGAAGTATCTAAAGAGTTGGCATAAATCTCCACTTCATCCGGAAATGCAGAAGGCAATCCATACTCAGCCAATATGGCATGGATTTCTGTATGGTGGTCTCCGGGTTTTCCCAGTATTTCAATTATTTTACCATTGGGAGATTCCGCTTTATCCGGCCACTCCATAATTTCTACAAGCACTTTCTCTCCATTCTTTGCTTTGCTTATATTTTCAAGTGGAATAAAAATATCTGTATACATTCTTATATCTGTAGGTCTGACAAAAGCAAATTTCTTTTGTAAATCTACTATACCTACAAATCTTTTCTTTTTTCGCTCCAGTATTCTTTTTATTTCACCTTCAGGTTTCTTGCTGCTCTTCTTTTTAAATATATCTACTTCAACAATATCACCATGAAAAGCCCTGTTAAGTCTATTGTAAGAAACAAAGATGTCGCTATCCAATTCATCTACAACAACATATGCATTTCCTCTTGCAGTAATATCAACTTTTCCCTGATAAAAGGTTCCATTAGACATTGCCTGGTATTTACCCCTTGCATTTTCAAGTATTCGTTTTTCATTTCTTAATTCGCCTAATCTTCTAATCAATAAATTCCTGTTTTCCGTATCAAGCAACTCAAGCTTTGAAGCTATCTGCTTATAATTAAAACTCTTCGAAGGTTCTTTCTCAAGGACAGAGAATATACCCTTTGTAATTTCATTTCTTTTATGGCTTTTAGCCCTTTTCTTTTTCTTCGACATTAAATTCTTAATTTGCATGGAAAAGTACGAATTATAATCCATAGCACTTAATCCATAATAACAGATTTAAACCTTTAAATTCTGTAAATAACATATCAACAATTATTAATATATTAATATTTTCTTTAATTAATTTATATAAAAATTGATGATGATTATGGTTTGTTAATACTGCTTATAAAAACTTTAAGTAAAAGTTGCTATGAACAGAAAGAAGAGTTTATTGACAATTGAATTTTCATTATTTCATCTAAACATCAATAAGTTAACTTTTTTATACACGGCTATTAATAACAGGTATCAACAACTAATTACTTACAACTAAATTCTTCTTTTCTGTTAATTTCCACGGTATTTAACTTTAATATCTTTCTATTAAATATTAAGAAGAATTTTTCTTAATAACGAGGAGGTTTTGTAGATCGTTTTTTTAAGCAGAAACCAAAACATAATACTTATTATTTATCCTATGGTTATTAACAAATCCTATAATTAAACAACACCTTCTTACCCAAACACTTACGCTTTTATAAAATAGTTAGTTGTTAACAAACTTAAAGATCAGGTTTCCCAAAGGTATTTGTAACTTTGTATTAATTGTAAATACCCTTAGTATATGAAAATATCAATTGGTAATGACCACGCCGGCACAGAATATAAACTTGCAATTGTAGGTCTTCTAAAGTCAATGAATATAGAAGTAGTGAATCATGGGACCGATGGTTCAGATAGTGTTGATTATCCGGATTTTATACACCCTGTTGCATCTGACGTAGAAACTAACCGTGCAGATCTGGGAATAATAATTTGTGGAACCGGAAATGGCGCAAGCATGACGGCTAATAAACACCAGGGGGTTAGGGCAGCACTTTGCTGGAACAGGGAAATAGTAGCATTAGCCAGGGAACATAACAATGCAAATATACTAAGTCTTCCTGCCCGTTTTATTTCCCTTTCTCAGGCTTTGGATATGGTGAAGATTTTCCTCAGCACAAATTTCGAAGGGGGAAGACATGAACGCCGAATAGAAAAAATACCCTGTTCTTAAAACAATAATATGGGCCATTCACACTCCCACTCTCATAACCATAAAGATTTAAAAGGAAGAAACCTTTTTATTACAATACTCCTTAATATTTTAATAACCCTGGCCCAGGTCGTGGGAGGAATATTATCCGGAAGTCTCGCTTTATTATCAGACGCACTCCATAATTTCAGCGATGTCCTTTCTCTGATTATAAGCTATGTGGCTAATTTATTAGCAAAAAAGAAAGCTTCTTTAAACAAGACTTTTGGATATAAGAGAGCAGAAATAATAGCAGCTTTTGTGAATTCCTCAACCCTGATCATTGTTTCTATAATCCTGGTGAAAGAGGCTATCGAAAGATTTGTAAATCCTGTTGAAATTGAATCAAACCTGGTTATTTGGTTATCCTTGTTAGGTATAATAGCTAACGGATTTAGTGTTCTTCTAATTAAGAAGGACGCAAAAGCAAATATGAACATGAAATCTGCATACCTTCATTTATTTACAGATATGATGGCGTCTGTTGCGGTTTTAATAGGGGGGCTTTTGATGAAGTTTTATGCACTTTACTGGGTAGATCCTGTTTTAACCATATTAATAGCCCTATACCTTGTTTATATGGGGTATGATTTACTGAAGTCATCTACCAGGGTACTAATGCTTTTTACCCCTAACACAATTGAGGTTGAGCAAATTGTATCAGCAATAACAGAAATACGACCGGTGAAAAATGTACATCATGTACATATCTGGCAACTTAACGAGGATGAGGTACACCTGGAAGCACACATTGATTTTGACGAAGATATTACCTTATCAGAATTTGACAGGATATTGGAAAAAATAGAAGAAGAAGCCTACCATAAATTTGGCATAAACCACTTGAATATACAGCCTGAATTTGGCAAATGCGACAGCAAAAAAGTAATCGTGCAGGATTAACCCATGAATATCAAAATCAAAACCTTTCAAGAACTGAGTAATCTGGAATTATACCGGATTCTTCAGTTGCGGACAGAGGTTTTTGTGGTCGAACAGAATTGTGTATACCAGGATATGGACGGCAAAGACATAAAGGCGCTCCATGTTATAGGCACAAAGGAAAATGAAATAATAGCCTATACCAGAATTTTCAAACCGGGGGATTATATGGACCAGGCAAGCATAGGACGTGTTGTGGTAGAGAAACCCATGAGAGAAGGAGGCTATGGGAAGGAGATTATGCTAGCTTCAATTAAAGCAATTGAGGATAATTTTAAGGAAACCACCATTCACTTGTCAGCACAGACCTATTTGCAGAAATTCTATGAGGAACTTGGTTTTATGGCGACCGGAGAAACTTATCTGGAAGACGATATCCCGCACATATTGATGATAAAAAGGTAATCCGGCATTATTAAATAGTATAAGCTGTTTGTATCAGTAATTATTAGTCAAAAACATTAGAAAGGTGCTTTTCATCGGGCCTTCGGTTTTTGCTCAATAAGCTAACGACAAAATAGGTTATCAGGGCAAACAAAAATGCAGGAATAATCTCGTGCACATCCTCCAGTGCAGGATAGTTGAACCGAAACCCAAAACGCCAGATGATATTTACCAGCATGCCTACAACCATTGAAGAAATGGCACCGAGATCTGTACCCCATTTAAAATAAAGACCTCCAAATATTGCAGGGAAGAAACTCGCTGCAAAAACAGCCCCTGCAAATGCGGTGAGCTCCACGATTCCAGCCATTGGGTATAAAGTAAATATATATACCATCAAACAATAGATACCCATTACCCATTTTGTTCGTGGAATAATTTTAGCAACCGGCATCGGCTTTACAGCATGCCATATATCATTTACAAATGCGGTTCCAATAATAATTATAACAGATGCCAAAGAAGACATGCCGGCAGCGAATAAACCGGCTACACAAATACCGCTAACAAGCCGGTTATCAAACTTGTTTAGCATAAAACCAATCACCTCATCGGTGTTATTTATGAGATAATTTGCTTCCTCAACGGTTGTCATCCCGTGAACCAAAGCACCAAGCCCCATTACGCAAACCAGAGAAACACCTAAAAAAACAGGAGTCCAGATCATGGCGAATTTCATGCTTTTTGCATTATTGATAGAATAAAAACGAATAAGATTTTTTGGTTCCGAAATTTGCTTCATTCCAATAGAGAGGCCTATTCCCAATATATAGAGAAAGGAAACCAGCTTGCCAAAAACAACCAGCCCGTTACCTATTGGCTTGCCAGATTTAGTAAGATGTTCCGTCATGGAAATGCTCTCCATTACATTATCAACCCCACCCAAATAAATAAAAGGAATCATCAACATTAGAATGGCCACACCAAACATAATTATTCCCTGTATGGCATCTGTCCACAAAACACTATACATACCGCCCCAAATGGTATAAACACAGGTAATAAAGATAATTGCAAAAGCGCCGTATTCATATGTAATATCTAAAACAGATGTAAGAACATGGGCACAGCCCTTGGCAATACCTACCATATACCAAATTGTTGCAAACAGGATAATAAACGCAGATAAAACGCGGATGCTTTTAGCCAGGTTGCTTTTATAGCGCAAATGAAAATAATCCGGGATGGTATAAGAATTTAAACGAGCAGTTTGATAACGCATTCTTGGCCCTAAAAGCTGCCAGGAAATTACGCAAAAAAATGTCCATATCAAGCCCATCCATGCCCAGGAAAGACCGTATTCAAATGAAATACCGGCCTGGCCGATATAAGTGTTGGTACTGGCTGAAGTAGAGAAAAAAGCCAGCGAAATAACCCAACCCGGAATTTCCCTTTTCGCCACAAAATACCCTTCAACACCTCGTTTTGCCTTCTTCTTAAAATGCCATCCGATATACAGGCAACCCGCAACATAAATTGAAGTTAGCAGAAGCGTTAAATAATGTTCTCTTATATAATCCATTACTTGGTTTGGATGTCGTCCCCGCTGCGGTCAACTTTAATATCTCTTTTCATTACGAGAACGGCATTTATAATTACCAGTAAAACAATACCTATATAAGGGAACAGACTTAGAAAATCCATATTAAAAAAGTGATTTAAGTTCTTTTTTGGTTACTTTACCCAATACATTTCTCGGGAGCTTCTTCTGAAGGACATATTTTCGGGGTATCTTATAAGCAGGCAATCTGGCCCTGAGCCATTTCGAAATTTCATCAAAGTCCATTGTATTTTTTCCTGACACCAAACAAGCGGCTACCACTTCTCCCCACTCTTCATCTTCCAGGCCAATTACTGCAGAATCATCGATGTCTTTATGCCCCCTCAGGACGTCTTCAATCTCTAGCGCGGAAATTTTATAGCCCCCGGATTTAATTATATCCACACTATCTCGACCTAAAATTTTGTACATCCCATTATGCAACATAGCAATATCGCCTGTTTTAAACCAGCCATCTTTAGTGAAGGCTTCTTTTGTGGCCTCTTCTTTTTGCCAGTATTCCTTAAAAACGCAAGGCCCTTTTATTTGAATTTCTCCGGGCAACTCTTCAGTAACCGGGATGTTGTCCTTATCCACCAGGCGCATTTCAACACCAGGCAGGGGGAGTCCAACATATCCGGGTCTTCTCTCATTCCTGTATGAGTTTGAAAGCCCCATCCCAATTTCGGTCATTCCATAACGCTCCAAAAGGGTATGGCTGGTAATAGACTTCCACTTTTCCAGAACAGGAACAGGTAGCGCGGCAGAGCCCGAAACCATAAGCCTTAACCTAGACGCTGCTTCAGACATTTTAAGCTGCTTCTTTTTATTATCACTTTCCCAATAGTTAATTAATTTATAGTAGATCGTTGGGACAGCCATAAAAAGAGTCATTTTTCCAGATAAAATAGTGTCCCATACGTCTTTTGCCTCGAATTTAGCGTGAAACTCACAACATGCACCACTCCAAAGCGCACAGCTCAAAACGTTTATAATGCCATGAACATGGTGTAAAGGGAGAATATTTAAAATATAGTCTTCTTTTTCCCATTCCCAGGCCTCAACAAGAGTAACAATCTGTGATTTAATAATACCATGAGTGGTTACCACACCTTTGGGCTTATTTGTGGTGCCGCTTGTATACAACATCATAGCCCTTCTATGCAATCCAATGTCCGGTAATGGAGAAGAATTCTTTTTAAAAACTTCTTTTAAAGGAATAATGGACAAATCCGGATTTGCTTTCAGCGGCTGAAGCATTTCCTGAAAATCCTCATGTACCAGTATTACTTTAGAACCGGAATCTTCTATGACATACTCCATAGATGGCAGGGGATGCTGCACACATAATGGGACAGCCATTCCGCCAGCAGCCCATATTCCCCATTGTGCAGCTACATATTCGAAAGATGGAGGCACTAAAAAGGCTATGCTGGCTTCATTTAAATCTGGCAATTTGTTTAACAGGTTTGCGGCAACAACCGATGATCTATCCAGCAATTGCGCATAGGAATAGGTGTTTTCGTTAGAAACAATTGCAGCCCTGTCTTTATGTAATTTTGCCTTTTGAAATAGTTCAATCATGCTCTTGGAAATCACAAGGAATCAAAGTATCCGGGAAAATAGCAATAAAATTTTTAAAAGTGAACTGTTTCCCCTGTTCTAAACGACTTATCCGCTGCAAGAACTATTTTTAAGCTGTTAACCGCATCTGATAAATGATTGCTCAGGTCTAGATCATTTTGAATAGATTTTAAGAAATACTCCTGTTCCAGAAGGCATAAGCCATCATGATCGGGCTCATCTTCTGTATTGATTATTTTGTCCTTCTTCATAAATTTACCGTTCGAATCCAATTCACTGAAATGTAAAATTAAACCTCCGGTTTTGGTATGTCCTTCAATATCATCTGAATCTCCCTTTTTTTCGTCCACAATTGAAACGCAGCCGCCCGGACCAATAACATCCTTTACGAAAAATGCAGTTTCACTGATCATAGGGCCCCAGCCAGCTTCATACCAACCAACAGAACCATCATCAAAACGAACCTGCAGCTGTCCGTAATTATACATATCAGAACTTATTTCGTCTGTTAGCCGGGCACCGATGGCACTTACACTTAGGGGTTTTGCTCCGGTCATTAAACACATAATATCAACATAATGCACTCCGCAATCAACAATTGGTGACATAGATTCCATTAGTTGTTTGTGTGTATACCACTGGCCTTCAGAGCTTTGTTGATTAAGGTTCATGCGCATAACCAGGGGCTTTCCAAGGGATTGTGCTGTTTCCACGAATTTGGTCCACGCAGGGTGAACCCTCAGGATATAGCCAACCATCAATTTTTTATTTTTTGATTTAGCCAAAGCAACAAGTTTTTCGGCTTCCTCAACCGTTAGGGCTATAGGTTTTTCAACAAACACATGTGCCCCGGCCTCAAGACTCTCTCTTACATAAGCTGCATGGGTATCAGGATAAGTGCTTATTGCCACTGCATGAGGCCTGGTAGCAGACAGGGCCTTCGAAAAATCATCAAATTTAGGCAGACCACCGAGTTCATCAGAAAGTCGCTCCCGGCTTTGCGGCGTTCTGCTTACTAAACCAACAATTTCAAACCCCGGTAGTTTGTTGTATGCGCGGGCGTGGCTTGTTCCCATATTTCCACAACCCACAACCAGAATTTTTATTTTTTCCATATAGAGTTCTTTTTATGCAAAGGCTCAAAGACAGCCATTATTCCCAAAGTTTAAAAATAGCATACTTTTTATATATTTGATTACAAGACACTTAATAAATATAAAAAGGAAACCTTACCAGGGCATGACTGAAAATTATATCTATAGATTATCCGCAATCATATTTTTGATCTTTTTAGGTGCCTGTACAGACCGAAATACCACTTCAAACCCTACTCATCCCGAACAGCCTCCCCCAAATATTGTTTTTTTTATAGCAGACGACTGGTCTTATCCTCATGCAGGGGTTTATGGAGATGAAACCGTTAGAACGCCGACATTTGATTTCCTCGCTAAAGAAGGAGCCCTTTTTAATAATGCATTTTGCGCCTCACCTTCCTGTTCGCCTTCAAGAGCAAGCATTCTAACCAGCCGATATCCACACCAGTTGGAAAGCGCAGGTAACCTATGGTCTGTTTTCCCAAAAAAATTTCCAAATTGGGTATCTATTTTAGAATCCAATGGCTACCATACAGGCAAAAGCAGAAAAGGATGGGGCCCCGGAGATTATGAGGCGGGTGGATACACCAATAATCCAGCAGGCAAGGATTACCCCGATTTCAGAACATTTCTGGACTCAAGAGATCAGGGACAACCTTTTTTTTACTGGTTTGGGAGCATAGACCCACATCGGGATTATGAAACCAATACAGGAATTAAAACAGGAATGGATCCGGCTTCGGTAGAGGTGCCCGCTTTTTTACCGGACACCCCATGTGTACGCAATGATATGCTGGATTATTATTTTGAGGTTGAACGTTTTGATCGCGAATATGGCAATATCATGCGCATATTAAGAACCCGGGGTTTATTGGAGAACACCATACTTGTAATGACAAGCGATAATGGCATGCCATTTCCAAGAGCCAAAGCAAATTTATATGATTATGGCACCCGCATGCCTCTTGCTATTTACTGGACATCCCACATTAAACAAAATTCGACAATAAACGACTTTGTAAACTTTGTTGATTTTGGACCAACATTTTTAGAAGCTGCGGGGATATCTGTACCGGATGAATTTGAAGGAAAAAGTCTTATAAGCCTTTTGAATAACAGCAAAATGAACGACAGCAATGAGCGAAACCATGTTTTTTTAGAAAGAGAACGCCATGCTAATGTCCGCAAAGGAAACTTAAGCTACCCTTCCAGGGCTATAAGGACCGGGGAATACTTATACATCAGGAATTTTGAGCATGAAAGATGGCCAGCCGGGGATTCTTTGGTTCATCAGTCTGTGGGACAGTATGGCGATGTAGATAATTCCATTTCCAAGTTTTTGATCCTGGCCAACAGGGATGACCCCGAGGGTCAACAGCTGCATAAACTTGCTTTTGACAAGCGCCCGGAGGAAGAATTGTATATTTTGGCTAACGACCCCTATAATGTAAAAAATGTGGCCGCTAACAAAAAGTATGGCCGTCTAAAGGACTCCTTGCGCACGGAGCTGACGAATTGGATGAATACTACGGGAGACCTCAGAGCTACACAGCCCAAGACCACTTATTGGGATGAAGTATTGTACACTCCGGATTATCAGAGACAAAACTTTAATCTGGATGAAGAGATTAAAAATTATTCGATGCTTTTAAATAACGGGTCAGATTTTGAAAAATCAGGGTGTTATATACCTGAAAATGAATAAGTTAATCGAGTGAAAACGCCACAATCTGATTCCCTTTCTCTGTTCCTAATTTTTCACCACCGCAGGCTATAGCAATGTACTGTTTACCATTTACCTGATACATAGCCGGCGTCGCAAAAGCAGCAGCGGGCAACTCATATTCCCATAATATTTTTCCAGTATGCTTATCGAACACCCTGAAGTAACCATCTTTGGTGGCGCCTATAAACAGCAGGCCATTTTCTGTTACAACGGCCCCTCCATAATTTTCTGTTCCGGTTCCCGGATATCCCTGTTCCTTCAAATGTGGAGTTTCTCCGAAAGGAACAGACCAAATATAGTCGCCTGAATTTAGATCAATAGCATGGAGTGTACCCCAGGGCGGTGAAATGGCCGGAAGGCCATCGCTTGCCAAAAATTTGTTATAGCCCATATGCTTATAGGGAATGTCTTCCGATTCGGGAAGGCCGGAACCCACCTCTTTTTTAGCTTCCTCATCCAAAAGGAAACTGATAAGGCCTTCCTGCTCGGATGTTGTTAACTGCGGAAACCCCGTCATCATGCCTTTTCCCCGCTTAATTTGATTTAGCAATTCTTCTTCGCTTAATTTATCGCCAATATTTATCAGGGAGGGAAATCCGCTGGCAACTACTCCTCTCCTGTTATTCTGATGGCAAACTGCGCAGTACTTTTTATAAACACTTTCTCCGTAGGAGGCGCCCTTTTGGCCTGCATTATTTTCTTCCATCTGCATTATCCAGGCCATCTCGTTGGAATTAACATACAGAATACCGTCTTCGGGATCAGCCGCCGCACCACCCCATTCAGCCGCACCATCATATCCTGGTAAAAGCAAAACCGGATCGAGGCCCGGAGGGGCATAAATACGCTTGTCGGCAGCAGTTAACATCGCTTTTAGCTCTTCTTTGTTTTCCGCATAAGGACTAATATCATTTTCTGTCAATTCTGAGGACTGGCGGGCAAAAGGCTTAGGTTTAACGGGAAAAGGCTGTGTTTCCCATGCCTTCTCCCCTTTAAGGCCCGAGGCAGGCACAGGAACTTCTTTAATGTCAAACAAAGGCTCCCCGGTTTCTCTGTGAAATACATATA
The DNA here is from genome assembly GCF_000382125.1 of Eudoraea adriatica DSM 19308. Lineage (GTDB taxonomy): Bacteria > Bacteroidota > Bacteroidia > Flavobacteriales > Flavobacteriaceae > Eudoraea > Eudoraea adriatica. The sequence goes on along the minus strand of NZ_KB907551.1, from coordinate 116,169 downwards.
CATATCCTTGCTTTGTTACCTGAGCCACTGCCGGTATTTTTTTGCCATTCCTTGTAATGGTAATTAAATTTGGAGGTGCGGGAGGGTCCCTATCCCAAATGTCATGATGTGTGAATTGAAAATGCCATAATCGCCGTCCTGTTTCAGCTTCCAGGGCCAACAGGCAATTTGCAAATAAATTACTCCCTTTTCGTATGCCGCCGTAAAAATCAGGAGCTGCAGAACCCGTGGGAACGTATATAATACCACGGTCTTCATCAACCGCCATCCCGGCCCAATTATTTGCGGCCCCCACCAACTCGTTTTTCTCCTCCCAGGTGTCAGCACCTTCCGCTCCGGACTCAGGAATAGTATGGAACACCCATTCGAGCTTGCCCGTTATAACGTTAAAAGCCATAATATTTCCAGGCGCTGCCCCTGCACTTTCAGAAACCCTCAGCGGCATAACTATAAGGTCCTCAAATATAGTCCCCGGGGTATTGGATATTACAAATTTATCTTTTGCTGTCTCCGGCATTCCAACATGCAGGTCAACTTTTCCATTTACGCCAAAATCCATGACAGGTTCTCCGGTTATAGCGTTCAGAGCAAATAATTCAGGCCCTTTTGTAAAAAGAATGCGCTTATCTTCCCCTTGCTCCCAATAGGAAACACCGCGGCTGGTAGAATGCCATATCTGCAAAGAGTCACCATACCGCCAGATTTCTTTTCCTGTCCCGGCATGCAGAGCAACCACCCTGAGAGCGGCGGTAACCCCATATAAAATGGTGTCTACAACTATAGGGTTCATTTGCATCTGTCCATAATCCGGCGCCTCGTATTGCCAGGCAACTTTAAGACTACCTGCATTTTCTTTTGTAATTTGGGAAAGTACGGAATAATGATTTCTATCGGGGCCTCCTAAATAAGAAGACCAGGTAGTATATTTTGTTTTCTCCTTTTTTGGCCCTTCCGAATATTTACAACCGGCTACTAAGGCGGAAATTACGAAGAGAATACAACAGAACCGGGAATTCCTGAAAATCATTGTTTTAAAATTTATGATTGCTAAAAGTATCAAAAGAATCTAATAATAGCCAGATTCTTTGGTACTAACCAAATGCAAACCTCTCAAAAATGCGTATGTAATATTTCTTTCACCGATCCGTAGTAAGTCTTTCCAAACAGGTTGAGGTGCACCAGCAAATAATATAGTTGATATATAGCCATTCGGTTAGCTTCTCCCTGACGGGAAGGATTAATCTCATAATATGCATTGTAGAAGGGAGCCCCGAAACCGCCAAATAGTTTCGACATAGACAAATCTATTTCACTATCTCCAAAATACACAGCCGGATCTATGAGGTACGGAACGCCGGATTCATTGACAATAAAATTACCATTCCATAAATCGCCATGCAACAAAGAAGGTTTAATATCCGGGCAATAGGAATTCATGACATTTTGAAGCCTGTCAATTCCGGGAACATCATCTTTGGTTAATAATTTTTGATTTACAGCCGCCTGAATTTGAGGGCTTAATCTTTCCTCAATATAGAACGAAATCCAACTGTCGTGTTTTTGGTTGGATTGTGACAAATTGCCTATAAAATTTGATTTCCCCCACCCAAAATAATCGGCACTTATCTGATGCATGCCGGCCAATTGAGCCCCAAACACTTCTAATTCATTAGTTCCAGGACGCTTAGGGGGCACATATTCCATTAATAAACAAGCGCCTGCTTCTAAATCCTTAACCGTGTAAATAGCGGGGGTTTTTATGGTTTTTGTAGCGGCAATAGCCTCCAGTCCTTCTGCTTCTGCAACGAACATGGCTTTTGCAGTTGGAGCGCTATTTAGTTTGCAAAAAATGGTATCGGACGTTGTATGGAGCAAATAGGCTTTGGAAATATCACCTCCGAAAACAGGCGTAACATTTTTTATTTTAGTTCCAAGGATAGTGCCAATGGCGTCTTTAGCCCCTGCTTTCATTTTTATGAATTAATAAGGCGCATATATAAGCATTATTATTTATAGAGTTTACTATAATATTCATCGGCCATTCTTCGGCTTGTAAAGGCGGGCACTACGCCATCAATTGCCTTAAAGACCATTTCCTGCCATTTCTCAGGATTTTCATAAAACACAGGAAGAACCTGCTGTTCCAGGGCATCGTAAAGATTATCACTGTCGAATTTATCCTGTTCCCATGCCGGGGATTTAAAATCGGCTTCCGGAAGAACAAATGAATTCTTGCCATTTTTTGCGAATTCAGGAATCCACCCATCGTTAATCGTTAAGTTTACAGAGCCATTCATGGCGGCGGTCATCCCACTGGTACCAGATGCTTCCCTGGTAATTCTGGGTGTATTCAACCAAACATCCGAACCTGTTTTTAGTTTTCTGGAAAGCTCCATTTCATATCCGATCAGCACCGCCATATTAGCTCTGTATTTGGTAAAGTTAACCAGGTGATTAAACATGTCTATGGAATAATAATCCGTAGGATAAGGTTTTCCTGCCCAAATAATCTGAATCGGGTATTTTGAAGAGGAAGCAAGTTTTTCAAAACGTTCAATATCATATAATAAAAGGTCCGCCCTTTTATACTGAGCAAATCTTCTTGCCCATACAATGGTAAGGACATTGGGGTCAAAAAGTTTCCCGGTCTGATCTAACACCACATCGAAAAGCTGGGATTTTAATTCGAGTTTCCGCCTTTTAAACGCTTTGGCATTCAGGCTTTTCCATGCCCTTGCAAGGGTACTATCCTGCCAAAAACCCTGGTTTTGCGAATTCGTAATAGGGATGATTTTAGTTGTTCCGGAAAAACTATTCCACATACTATTAGCCACTACTGCGTGAAGTTTGGAAACAGCATTTGCCTTTTTGGCCATTCTAAGAGCGGCTACCGTATAATTTAGCATATCATCATTGACCACTTCTTTATTTAACTCCTCCTCGGTAAGTGTTCTCCCAAAAAAGCCACAGCTATTCAACAGCTGCCCGTTTCGCTCCATATTACCCGCTTTTTCAGGGGTATGCGTAGTAAAAAACATTTGATTTCTGGTAATTCCCAAACTGCGCAGGTAATAAAAGGCCGGCAGCGCATGTCCTTCGTTTAAATGATATATGTCTGCCCCTCCCAATTCCTGAACTACCTTTGCCCCGCCAATGCCAAGAACAATGTTTTGCGAGATACGCGTTAGTGTATTATTATCATATAAATGGTCGGTAATTGTCTTTGATAAATGATCATTTCCGGGAACATCTGTGGTAAGCAGATAGATAGGCACAGACCCAAAAATTTCTGGTTTTAAAACATAGGCCCGCACTTTAACAGCTGGGTTATCATGAATTTTTACCTCTACCTGGATTCCGGAATCTTCGAGAAAACTGTAATGTTTTTCAATAAAATGGGTTTGCAGGGTCTGGTCCGTGTTTCGGCCCTGATCATAGTATCCATATTTCCACAGCATTCCTATGCCGATCATATTTTGCTTTAATTCCTTTGCAGAAATCATATGGGAACCTGCAAGAAACCCCAGGCCCCCGGAATAAATTTTAAGGGCCTGATGAATCCCAAATTCCATGCTGAAATAGGCTGATCTCTTTTGGTATTTTGTATCTGCTTTATAGGGGTGATACCATGTATTGTATTTACTTGCCATGAAAAGGTGTTTTTTAAGAAGCCACTAATTTAAAATAATAGTTAGGAATCGGGAGTGAAAGCATCTTTTTTTTAAAATGGAGGCAGTAACTATTCCAGGTCTTTAGGGTAACGGCCAATAGCAGTCCACCCGCCATCTACCACCAGGGTTTGGCCATTGATATGCGCAGCCCCGTCAGAAAGCAAAAAAAGACAGGTTTCTGCCATGTCAATTGGTTTACCAACAACGCCCGAGGGGATTAGCTTTCCCCAGGTTCCTGCATAGTCTGGCTCTTCTTCCTTCGTGCGCTCTGTAAGGGTTGCCCCGGGAGCAATGGCATTTACGGTTATTTGATAAGGCGCAAGTGCCAGCACCAGGCTTTTGGCCATCATTTGAAGCGCAGCTTTGGTCATGGAATAGGCAGTCAAATCGGGATATCCTTTGATCCCCGTTATGGAAGACATTAAAACAACACGACCTCCACGACCTTGTGTTTTCATAATTTCACCGGTTTTTTGCACCAGAAAGAAAGCCCCTTTTAAGTTAAGCCCAATTACCTTATCGAATTCCTCGGGTTTAAACCTGAAGAAATCACCAAATAACGTAATCCCGGCATTGGGGATCACAAAATCTATTCCCTTATACTGCGTTAAGGTAAACAGTACCAGTTTTTCTATAACCTCAATGTCCGCAGCATCCCCAATAAACACAGAACATTTATCGGGAAATTTTTTTTCCAAACGCACCAATGCTTCTTCCGCCATTTTTTCATCAACGTCATTCAAAACTAGACGCGCCCCATTTTCGAGCAACAATTCGGCTATGGCATATCCTATGCCCATTCCGGCTCCTGTAATAATTGCTACCTTATCCTTTATTCCATCGTAGATCATAGATTGCCCTTAAAACTATTTACCTTAAAACCTCCAATCCCGGTTTTATAACAAAAAAGACCTCCACTGTAAGGATATAACCCAAGGCTATCTTCCGACATGCCGCTCCGCGCGGTTGTTATATATAATGTTTTAAGGTCCTTCCCTCCAAAACAGCAGGAAGTAACATGCGGCGCTTCAACTTCAATTTTTTCCAGAACCTCAGCTGTATCCGGGTTCCATCTCCTCACACATCCGCCTCCCCAATGAGCAATCCACAGCATTCCTTCCCGATCTATTGTCATACCATCCGCACCGCCATAGGCCCCGGGGATTTTGAAGACTGGTTTTCTATTTGAAATTTCTGCCTTAACAACGTCAAAATCATATTGCCAAACCTCATAAACCGCTGTATCAATATAATAAAATTTAGTCTTATCCGGAGACCAGGCCATCCCATTTGAGATGCTTGTGTTTTTAATTTGAAGTGTCTCCCGTAATTCATGGTCTACTTTAAAAAGGTTCCCATATCCGGGCTTTAGGTTTTTGTGCATAGTGCCTATCCAAAGGTTGCCATTGGGATCACATTTACCGTCGTTAAACCTCAAATCGGGATCAGAATTTTCCAGAACGGGGAGGCGCCTGAGTTCCTTTGTTTTATAATTAAAAGCGGCAATACCGCTTTCCAATGCCAGGATCAATGTCTCCTTTCCGGAGGGAAGCACAGCTCCGACCATCTCTTCCATGTACCATTTGGAATTCTCTTTGGTTTTATCATAGTGACAATGAAGCACCCCGGCTTCTATATCAACCCAAAATAATTGCCCGGACTCGTGATCCCAAAAAGGGCCTTCTCCAAGAGTTGCTTTTGCATCATAAACGAGCTTGGCTTTCCGCACCCTCATACAGATTTAAATCATTTTTTGTTTTTGCGTTCCGAGCCCTTCAATGCTTAATTCAACCAAATCTCCTTTAGCAAGGTAAGAAGGCGGATTCAGGCCTATGCCGACCCCGGCAGGGGTGCCGGTTGAAATTAAATCGCCCGCCTCAAGAAGCATAAATTGCGACAGGTAATAGACAATAAAAGCAGGTCTGAAAATCATGAAAGAAGTACTGCCATTTTGCCTTAATTCCCCGTTTACAGACAGCGTCATTTTAAGATCATTGAGATCCCCTAATTCATCAGGGGTTGCCAGGAAAGGGCCGACGGGGCTAAACCCCGGGCATGATTTTCCTTTTATCCACTGCCCGCCTTTTTCCAGTTGAAAAGTCCGCTCAGACAAATCATTTATAACGCAGTATCCCGCAATGGCTTCTGCAGCTTCTGCCTCATTTTTAAGGTAAAGCACATCTTTATTCAGAACCACCCCGAGCTCTACTTCATAATCTGTTTTGGTAGAATTTTTAGGAATAGGCACCTCATCATAAGGCCCACTCAGGGTATTGGTTGCTTTTCCAAAAATTATAGGCTCTTCAGGAATTTCCATATTAGATTCTGCAGCATGTTCTGAATAGTTCAGGCCAATACACATGATCATTCCCGGCCTGCCAATACACGCAGCATGCCTTGTAGAACCCGAAACTTCCTTTAATTGGGCAGCATTGGATTCGAGGTATTTCTCAAGTCTTTTTAATCCGTTATTTTGAAAAAAATCCCGATCCCAATCCCGGAATTCTTCTGAGCAGTCTAATCTTTTACCCTGATAAAGGACACCGGGTTTTTCATTGTCTTTTTCACCAAAGCGTATTAGTTTCATAGTTGGCTGAATTTAAATTGCGGTCAATTATCAATTAATTTAGTGGTACTTCCTGAGGCGATCAGGACATAATTCGGAAACCAGCCAAACGTCCTTTTACGCTTTTATAAATATAGTAAATAAGACCAGTACAGGCGAATTACTTTTCTTTTCTAGAATGTATCCATCCAAAACAAGTAAACAATAAAAGTGGTAACCCTCCTAATTTAAGATAGACCGGTACTTTGCATTGTCTTCCATTAAACCGGCAGCAGTCAATATAGCTTCATCATTCTTTAGATAGTACTGATAAAGGCCTTCGCGGTAGAAATAACGCTTAATAATTTCATCCTGCAGATTGATCTGAATTTCCTTTTGATATGTCTCAAGGGCATTGAGTTTGCGGGCATTAATTTCTGCCAGCAGGGTTTTATAACTATCCAGGATGTCTGCACCATAGATGGCCTTGTCATCACCTGTAATTGCTTCTTTTAAAGCCTTTTCTGTGCCGGTTTCGAAATTAAAATTGCTTTGAGACACGTATTTTTTAAAATCTTCAAAATCCGACCTGCCAAAGCTAAAGTCCTCAATACTGCCGGCACTATTTTGATAGTAATAGCTGGTGGCGAAATCAAAAACAACATTATTGGTTAAAAGCGCCCTGGTAAGGGCGTTGGTTTTTAAGGCTGCAATCTCAATATCCGGCATAACCCCGCCGCCATCTTCAACTTTTCTGCCGTTTCTTGTCTTAAATTCATTAAACCTTGTCGTTTTTACAGCCTTGCCCTCTTCATCTCTGTTCCAATAATCCAAGGATTGAATACAGCGTCCTGAAGGCGTATAATATCTGGATATGGTAACTTTTAACTGGGTTCCATAAGTAAGTCGCAAAGGCCTTTGAACCAGTCCCTTGCCAAAACTTCGAGCTCCAATTATTACGGCACGATCCAAATCCTGCAGGCTTCCCGAAACAATTTCACTGGCCGAGGCACTTCCGCCATTTACCAGGACGACAAGCGGGATGTCTTCATCCACCGGTTGGTTATTTGTTTTGTACTCACGGTTGAACTTTTTTACTTTGGATTTAGTAGTTACAATCAATTCGCCCTTGGGCACAAATAGATTTGTAACATTAATTGCCTCAGATAAGAGCCCCCCGGGATTGCTCCTCAGGTCTAAAATAATTTTTTGCGCCCCTTTTCCTTTCAAATCCCGAAGCGCGTCCCTGGTTTGGGAAGAGGCCTTTGCATTAAACCTGGAAAGTACTATATAACCGGTATTTTCATCCACCATGCTGTAAAATGGAACCGCATCAACTTCTATGGCTTCCCTTTCAATTACAGTTGTATTGGTTTTACCTTGCCTTTTGTAGGTTACTTCAACAGAAGTGTTGTTGGCGCCTTTTAATAATTCGCTGGCATCATCTTTAAAATCAGCGATAGAGATATCCCCAATTTTAATAATTTCATCACCGGCTTTTAAGCCCGCCTTATCTGCCGGATAGCCTTTATAGGGCTCTATGATAACAAGTTTGCTGTCATAAGAACGAACCACAGAACCGATACCGGAATATTCACCGGCGTTATTTATTTTATATGCCTCAACATCCTGCTCATTCAGAAACTTGGTATATGGGTCAAGATCATCCAGCATATTTTTTATGGCGGTATCCATAAGTTCTGCAGGATTGGTCTCATCTACATAATTCATATTCAGTTCTTTGAACAGGGTAGTAAAAATTTCTATCTGCTTGGCAATTTCAAAAAAATCACTTTTAAAACTGCTTCCAACTACCAGCATCACCACCGCCAATGCCGGGAGCAGTACTTTTTTACTTAACAGGGTCTTCATTAGATATTTTAATTAAAAATTGTTTTAGAATTACCTTCATATGCCTTTCTACATCCTCGTATCGGGGCATTTCCTTTCCAAGGTATAAAAATAGAAACGCAAAGCTTCCCTCGATGTTGTTAAAATTTTTTTCTTTATTTAACCTGTAGTTTTCCCGCAAAAGCCGCTTTATGCGATTTCGTTTAACGGCACTTTTAAAATTTCTACTGGATACAGCAACGCCACATTGAATTTTAACCTCAGCAGGGCTATGCACAGGCAAATATATGAGCTTCAATGGATAGCTTGTAATAGATTTGCCTTCTTCAAAAAGCCTCCTAATGAGAATCTCACGTTTTAACCTTTCTTTTTTTGGAAATTTTGAAGACATAACGCCGCTAAATTAAACAATAAAAACTACGTCCCGTGGCTATGACAAATATCATATTTATCCCTGGGTTAGGATTTTATCTTGCATTGAATTATATTTCAAGGCTATACACCTAAACACCATTGATTATGGGGGAACTTAATGTAAAAAAGCTCACCAGGAACGAAGACAAAGTCGGATATATTGATCAATTGCTTACTGATATTGAAGCACTTGAGTTTATGCTTGAAAACGGAATGTTTAAAAAAAGGCCTGTGCGCATTGGGGCGGAACAGGAATTCTGTCTTGTCGAAGAAAACTGGGAGCCTACAAATAAAGCAGATAAAGTCCTCAAAGACATCAATGACCCGCATTTTACTTCTGAATTAACGCTTTATAACCTGGAGATTAATCTGGACCCTCTTGTTTTAAATGATTTGTGTTTTTCTGAGCTACACAAACAATTAAATGAATTGCTCGAAAAAGCCAAATCAAGCGCAGCTAAATACAAGACCAAGGTTCTGCTTACGGGAATATTGCCTACCGTAGACACAAAGTATTTGGAAACGGCTTATATGACTCCGCTAGACCGGTACCATGTTTTAAACGAAGCGATCAAAGATATCAGGAAAGAAGATATAGAGCTCCATATAAAAGGGGTAGACGAGGTAAACCTTCACCACAATACCATACTGTATGAGGGCTGTAATACCAGTTTCCAGTCACACCTTCAGATTGACGCGGATGATTTTGCTGACACTTATAATTGGGCACAGGCAATTGCCGGACCAATACTTTCCATAGCCGCAAATTCTCCTTTGTTGTTGGGCCAGGAACTATGGGAAGAGACACGTATTGCTTTATTTACCCAAAGCGTTGACACAAGGGCAAGTACCTTCATACTGAATGAAAAGGAATCCAGAGTTGGTTTTGGAAATGACTGGGTCTCGGGATCTATAGCCGATTTTTACAAGGATGCGGTAATAAGGTTCAGAAGCCTTATAACAACAGACTTTGAGACAGATAGCATGTCATTGCTCAAGAGCGGGCAAACTCCAAAATTGAGGGCACTTGCACTGCACAATGGTACTATTTATAAATGGAACAGGCTTTGTTATGGCGTAACGGACAATGTACCGCATGTGAGAATTGAGAATAGATATATGCCATCAGGGCCAACTACCGATGATGAAATTGCAAATATGATGTTATGGGTAGGGGTGATGATGGGACGCCCAAAAGCGTTTGAAAATATTCATAAAAAAATGAACTTTAAAGACGCAAAAGGAAACTTTTTTAATGCGGCCAGATATGGGATGGCCGCACAGTTTCATTGGGACGGAAAACTGTTAAGCAGTCACAAAGTATTGCTGGACCATTTTCTGCCAATGGCTTACAGAGGACTTTACAGCATGGGTGTGGCGCCAAGAGATGCAGAACATTATTTATCTATCATTGAAAACAGGATTCGTTCAAATAATGGTTCCAGGTGGATGGTTAAATCATTCCGAAAACTTAAAGAAAGCTATAAAACACCGGACGCCCTTAAGATATTAGTAGCCACCATGTATGAACGGCAGGAAAAACACTATACGGTAGATGTCTGGCAATTGCCAAGGGGAGATGAATATTTGATCCCCGAAGATGCACTTAAGGTAAAAGACCGCATGAACAGGAAAACTCTGACTGCACAGGAAAATGATAGCGCAGAATTAGTTTTAAAAATGATGCTTTGGAAAAATATTCACCATGCCCCTATTTTAGATCAAAATCTTGATCTAAGCGGGTTGCTGACCTGGACAGATGTAAAAAATTATGTGGAGAACCCTGCTAAACTAAAAAGCAGTATAGGCACACTAATGACCAGGGATTTGATTACCGTAACTTCTGAAACACCATTGAAAGAAGCCGAGGAACTTATGAGTGCTAACAAGATTAATTGCCTGCCCGTGGTAGAGGGGAAAAAATTAATTGGAATTATTACGACCAACGATTTATGATACATGGCTAAAATCGAAACGAAGTTCATTGAAAAAAAGAAAAACGAAAGAATAATAGGCCAGATTTCGGGTAAGGAAAAAGGCCCCACATTAGTATTATTTGGGGGAATACATGGAAACGAACCCTCGGGAGTTGAAGCTCTTGAGCATGTATTTGAGAAATTGAAAGGCAGCGACCTGAAAATAAGGGGCTCCATTTTCGGAATCAAAGGAAATATCCCCGCACTGATTGAAAAAAAACGTTTTTTAGATAATGACCTGAATAGAATCTGGACACATTCGGGAATAGATGCTATTGGACGAAGAAACCGGAAGGAGCGCTCAGTCGAGGAAAATGAACTTACTACGATTCATCAGCTGATTACAGAAATATTCGAAACACAGTCTCCTCCTTATTACTTTATTGATTTTCATACTACCTCCAGCCCAACATTACCATTTATTACGATAAATGATGCCTTAATAAACCGGGAATTCGCCCGCTTATTTCCCGTTCCGGTAATACTTGGGATAGAAGAATATCTGGAAGGGCCGATGTTAAGTTATATCAATGAAAAAGGATACGTTGCCGTAGGGTTTGAATCCGGGCAGCACTTTACGGAAGATGCGGTAACCAACACAATTTCATTTATTTGGCTGTCCCTGATATACTCCGGTATTATTGATAAAGAACAAATACCAGACTACAAGAAGCACCACAAGGAACTGAGCGCAGCAGCAAAGGGGAATACTATATTTTATGAGATAATCCACAGACACCGTATTACGGACTCTGATAACTTTAAGATGTTTCCGGGCTTCAGCAGCTTTGATAAATTACCGAAGGGCATTGCCATGGCCAATCATAATGGAGAAAAGATAACGGCATATAAAGACACTATAGTGTTCATGCCACTCTATCAGGTTCAGGGTGAAGAAGGATTTTTTCTTATACGCCGGATACCTCAATGGATCTTATCTTTTTCGGCTTTTTTACGAAGAATCAAATTTGACTCTTTTCTGGCATCACTTCCCGGTATTTCCTGGTCCAATTCCTCAAGGGAAAAACTCATGGTAAATTTAAAGGTTGCCAGGTTTTTCAGCAAACCGTTTTTCCACCTGTTGGGCTACAGAAACAGAATGGTTGACCAAACACATCTGATATTGTATAACCGCGAGCGGGCTGCCAAAAATGAAATGTACAAAGACGCTTTTTGGTATAATAATTAATGGACTCTTTTTATAGAGTTTCTTCGAAGACGGATAAGGCTTCCGCAATTACTCAGAAGCCTGCCATATATTGTTTTCAAGGTTAATATCAGCCATTAGCTGAGAAGGGTCAATTACTGCTGCTTTGACAGAGCTGACAGGTTTATCAATAATAAATTCAAAGGAAGGATAAGCCCAGGGCCAATCTTGCAAAACTGTCCTCCCGATATTTGGATAAGGATTATCTTTTTCGCCTCGCATAATTCGCAAAGGCGTATAGAAAGTTTCCCTTGTTCCATCTTCGTAAACCAGAAGGATATCAATTGGCATTGGCATTAGCCCAATTCTTTCAAGAACTATCCTGGTTTTATTGCCTTCTGCCTGTACTTCTTTAATTCCGTAGTCAATTGTATTTGTGGTTCCGGTCCAATCAGTAAGATACCAGTCTAATTGTATTCCGGAAACCTTTTCGGCTGTTCTTTTAATATCATTGGGGATTGGATGTTTAAATTTAAAATCAGCATAATAGGACCGGAGTGATTCCATCAACTTATCCTGCCCGATGACATAACCCAATTGAGACAAAAATATAGAACCTTTGTTATAAGCGGAAATACCATATGCCGCATTGAGATTATATCTGTCGGCATGGGTAGTCTGTGGCTGTTCCTTTCCGGATTGCGCCAAGGAAATATAGCTGTTATACGAACTTTCAAATGGATTGTCTTTCTGCTGATTCATCACTTCGTTCATACATAAACTTGAAATGAATTGTGTAAAGCCTTCATCCATCCAGGCATGCTTTAATTCATTGGTTGCCAACACATGCTGAAACCAGGAGTGTGCCAATTCGTGAACCGTCACACCCACAAGGCTTTCAAATTTTCGTTCTCCTGTAATGAGCGTACTCATGGCATATTCCATTCCACCATCTCCACCTTGTATGACGGAATACTGCTCATAGGGGTATGGCCCAATATTTTCATTGAAAAAGGTCATTGCCTCTGCAGTCTTGGGCTGCAATTTTTTCCAGTTTTCCAGAATTTCCGGGTTATTCTTATAAAAGAAATGCAGGGTCGGACCGTTTTCCATTTTTAAGGAATCATGAATATATTCCGGGTCGGCCGCCCACATAAAATCGTGTACCCTGGGAGCTTTAAAGTGCCAGGTAAGCGTTTTGCCCCCGGCTTTTTTGATTTTGCTGCCCGGAGCTTCATAGCCATGCCCGATTTCCTGCGGGTTTTGCAGGTAACCACTGCCACCAACAATATAATTCTTGTCCAGGGTTAGCTTAACATCAAAATCGCTCCAAACCCCATGAAACTCCCTTCCAATGTAGGGGTCTGCATGCCAACCTTCAAAATCATACTCGGCCAGCTTGGGATACCATTGGCTCATGGACAACGCAACACCTTCAGAATTATTTCTGCCAGAACGCCTTATCTGCAATGGCACCTGCCCGCTGAAATTCATCTCAAAGGTGCTTTTACCTCCCGAGGGAATTGGATTGGCCAGCTGCACTTCCAAAACGGTACCTTCAAGGTTGAAAGAAACATCTTTGCCGTCCTGTTTCAGGGAAGAAGCCCTCAGATAGCCAATCTCATCAGGCGCAAGACCGGCAATCCTGCTTTTGTCGTCTTCAGTCATCCTCCTGTCAGGATCCTTGATATTTTGCAGTCTGATATCCATTTCGCTACCCGGTTGAAAAGCATTGAAGTACATATGAAAATACACACGCCTCAAATCATCTGGTGAATTGTTTGAATAAACAAGGCGCTGCGTGCCGGTATACTGATACTTTTCAACATCAAAATCCACCTCCATTTTGTAATCCGCATGCTGCTGCCAGTACGAATGATTTGTTTGGGCATTTAGCCCCACCAAAAAGGCAGACAAAAGAAAAATCAATTTAGGCAATAGGCTCTTTAAATACATTTAGTAAATTATAAGATTTATAAACTTTTAGACATGTTACTTGCCATTATCAGGGCATTGTATGCGTTCACTATTTTTCCCGATTTAGTTACGTCATTAAAGGGCTTTGATTTTTCTGTATCCCCTGATAAAATAACGGAAGTATTGGAACTAAGTCCGGAATCCATAAGGATACGCTTTACATCCGAAGCCGAAAGTTTCGGGTAATAAGATCTGATAAGTGCTGCAATTCCTGATACCATTGGCGCCGCCATTGAGGTACCATTCTGAAACTCGTATTCGTTTTCCGGCATGGTTGAATAGATCTTCTCGCCCGGAGCGAATATATCCACGTTCATTTTTCCGTAGTTTGAAAATGAAGCTACCATTTCTGAACCGTATTTGCCATTTAGAGCCCCTATTGTGATGACGTTATCTGCTATTTCACTACTGTTAGCATCAATCTGATCATTTGGGTAGTTTGGATTCTCAGGGTTATCTAAATCCAGACCATCGTTTCCTGCTGCATGCACGATGAGCACATCATTGGCAGCAGCATATTTTATGGCATCGAAGACCCAATCAGAATCCAGAGAAAAGGATTTTCCAAAACTGGCATTGATAATTTGAGCGCCATTGTCAACGGCATAACGGATGCCAAGGGCAATATCTTTGTCGTACTCATCGCCGTTTGGCACCGCGCGGATACTCATTATTTGCACATTGTTGGCTACCCCTTTTATGCCGAGCCCGTTGTCTCGTTCGGCCGCAATAATTCCGGCAACATGGGTGCCATGACTTTCATCCTTTACCCTGTTTTTTGGATTTCCGTTACCATAACCCAAATCCATGAGATCATACGGATCGTCACCAACTATTTTCCTGCCGTCAAAATCCACATTAAAATGGTAATCCAAACGTTCTGTAAAATACGTAACACCTTCGTTCAGATGTTTCAGAACAGCCGGGATAGTATCATCAATGCTATACATCTGCTTTAGCACAGCAACATGTTGAAGAAGGGCCTGATCTTCTGTCTGAATAGCCGTTACATCTTCTTTAGAATACGCATCTTTTCCCAAATGCTCTTTTACAGCTGCATCTGACGCCTTTACGGAACTTAGAATTTGCTCATAGCGCAGTTTGTTTTGTGTGTTTGTTGAAATTTCTTCCTGCAGCTTCGTCTTAGCTTTTTCCTGAATGGCTGCATCACCCAACTTAAACTTAACGATTCGTGTATACTCCAGTTGCTCATTATAGGCTTCGCCTAAAAAATTATAGCCGTGAATGTCATCAATGTAACCATTCTTATCATCGTCTATTCCATTTCCGGGACGCTCACCTTTATTGGTCCAGAGTACATCATCAAGATCTTCATGATCCAGGTCAATCCCCGAATCCAGAACGGCCACAATAACAGTTTTGCCTTTTTTATTTTTTATAATTTCGTCATAAGCTTTATTTAAGCTGATCCCCGGAATTGTATCCGAAATTAAATCTGCGTGCCCCCAGGATTCGCTCTCTTCTTCTGTGAGTTCTGCAATCTTGAGCGGAACGGTATCAATTTTTTCAATTGGGGTTAATACCAGGGCCGTACTGCCGCAGCCCGCAAGTAAAACCATAATGAGACCCCCATAAAAAGCCGATTTTAAATTTTTAAAAGTCATATCTATCTATATTTAGTAATGTATTTTTGAATAATAATTTCCCGGCGACAAGGCTTCAAATGTTTCAATACAACCCCTGTCTGCCATAGTAACGTAGCAATTAAGTCCTTTCTCCCCCCCAAAAGCAATGTTTGACGGCTTCTTACCTTTTAAAACCACTTCTTCCAGGATTTTTCCTTCCGGAGAAACAATAGCTACAGTTCCTTTGTCGTAGCGGGTAAGATAAAGATTTCCCTGAGTATCACAGCGCATTCCATCCAGTCCAAAATCCGGAAAAGAGATAAATTTCTTTTTATTATTAAGGCTTCCGTTTTCCCGGATATCATATTTCCAGACTACTCTTTGTACAGATTCATTAACATAGAGGGTCTTATTGTCGGGACTTACTTCTATGCCATTGGTGGTACCCATGCCCTCTTCCAATAATAGAATCTCCCTTTCCGGGGTAACCATCCAAAGCTTGCCTGTGCTTTCAGCCCAATTAGGGTCGCTGAGGTAAAGTATGCCTCCCGGCCCTACAGCAAGGTCATTTGGTTGATTCATGGTAGAATCCATTGCCCAAACTTCAGGGGTTAGTGAACCTTTTTTTATTCTGTAGACTTTATGGCCCAGATAATCTGCAACAAACATATTTCCATCAAGATCAAAACGTATGCCATTTCCTATGCTACCTTCCGGTAAACTAATAAAAACCTCACCTTCCCCTGTATCGCTTACCTTGCCAATGGTTCCTTCCCTTTCAAAATTTACCGCAAAAAGCTCTCCCGCTGCATTCACGGCAGGCCCTTCAATTCCGGCTGTAAAACCGAATTCTGAAGTAAAGTCTTCACTAAATCGTTGTTCTTCTCCACATCCGAAAAATGCAGAAAAAAATAACAGACCAATAAACATATTAAGTATAAACCTCATTAAATGTATATGTTTTATCGAGCCTTATGCCTTTTTCGGTATGTTTTACGGTGCATATTTCATTATGTGCATCGTGCTCCATGAATAAATAAAAATTGGTGTCAGCAGCTCTTTTCATAAAGGCTGCTTTTTCAGAAAGGGTTATTAAGGGCCTTGTATCATAACCCATAATATACGGAACCGGAATATGGCCTGCCGTTGGCAATAAATCGGCCATAAACACCAAAGTCCTGCCGTTATAAGTAATATGGGGAAGCATCTGTTTGTCTGTATGGCCATCGACCAGCAAAATACCAAATCCCAATTCTGATTTGGCTATATAGGGACCGCTGCTGATGTCGATAAATTTTAGCTGGCCGCTTTCTTCCATTGGGAGTAGATTTTCCTTCAGAAAAGAAGCTTTTTCCCTTAGGTTTGGATTAGTGGCCCATTCCCAGTGGTCTTTATTGGTCCAGTAACCGGCATTTTTAAAAGCGGGCTCATAACCCGTATGCTCTTCGTTCCATTGCACGCTTCCGCCACAATGATCAAAATGCAGGTGAGTCATAAAAACGTCTGTAATATCGTCGCGGTGAAAACCTATCTTTTTGAGCGAAGCATCGATGGAATAATTTCCCCACCGGTAATAATAACCAAAGAATTTCTCACTTTGTTTATCCCCCATGCCGGTATCGATAAGGATAAGCCTGTTGCCATCCTCAATAAGAAGGCTCCTGGCCGCAATATCTATCATATTATTACTGTCTGCCGGGTTGGTTCTGTTCCAAAGTGATTTAGGCACAACACCAAACATTGCGCCCCCATCCAATTTAAAATTTCCGGTTTCAATGGGATATAAGTTCATCCATGTATTCTGAGTCGGCTGCAAAATAACGAAAGCTCTACTGATATTCCTTAAATATTAATAATTTTTAACAATCAGGGAGAAATCTTTTTATGCAGTACCAGGGCATGCAACTGCTGGCCAAAATAAATCATTCTTTTAATTTCCTGAACCCCCAGCAGGCGCTCCTTTTTTAAAATGAGCAAAGAGGAACCATTAGACTCTATATGATAATATGGATGGCTTTCAAGGAACAACACCATTTCATCCGTGAAGAGTTTTAGAATAGCATCTTCATTTTCGCCACTTAAGTTAAAGCGCCTGTTGAAATCCGGATGGTTTTCTATGCTTATGGCCTTAAATCCGGCAAGAGAATATATTAATTGCAACAAACCTTCCTTATCCAGGGTGAAAACCGGGATGTCAACATCTAATTCAATGTGCATCATCGTCGTTTTAACAACTTCTTTTGCAATAAAAGCACCTTCTGTCCACTCCAGGTCAAAAACACTGCAGCCATTTTTATCATCCTTCAAAAGGTTATATAGATAACCAACTTCGCGGGTATGGAAAAAGACAAAATTCTCCAGGAAAGAGGTATTGGTATTCTTTTTGGCGACATACTTCCAGTCATAATCCCCGGCTGTGGCTTCCAGGTCTTTTTGCCTTTTGGTAAAATACCTTTCAATTGGTTTTAAGGCCGCAACGGGTAAAACCTTGCGAATAGCAAAGGGATGAAAAGAATCGGCTTCATGTTTGTCCAATCCAATGAGCTCTATGCTTCCCCCTTTTTTGTCAAAAGCAGAGCGATAATTCTCCAGGCCTTCCAGCACGGTGTGATCAACAAAACTACACATCGAAAAATCGACAACCAGATCCATATTTTCCGGCACTACGTCCAGCTTGTTTTTTAGTTTGTGGAAATTAAGGAAGCTGCAAAAATATTTTATGCTCAAATAAAAGTTGCCTTCACCCTCTTCTTTAAAAAGGAGAATATTAGGCTTAAACAAATTGCCAAGGAACAGGGAAATACTTTTATTTATTATCATATGAATGATAAAAGTTACCAGAATCCCTGCTGCTATTCCGGTAATCAGGTTTGTAAACAGAGTGGTGATCAAAGTAGTTAAAAAGATAAGGACTTGTTCTTTACCTATCCGGATAATTTTTCTAAACGATTCAGGATTGGCCAGCTTATAACCGGTATACACCAAAATGGCCGCCAGGGCAGCCAGGGGTATTCGCCTGAGCTGCTCCTGAAAAATAAGCACAAAGCCTACCAAAAACATGGCATGGAAGAAATTTGCGGACCTGTTGGTTGCCCCATTATTTACATTAACCGAACTTCTGGCAATTACAATTACCACATTGAGACCGCCCAAAAACCCGCTAACAATTGAGGCCAGGCCAAGTGCTTTGAGGTCTTTGTTTGCATTAGATCTTCGAATCAACGGATCCAGCTTGTCCACGGCCTTGATGCTTAACAGGGATTCTATGCTTGCTATGAGGGTAATAGCAAATACAGCAATAATAAATTCTCTGTCCATTATTCTTCCAAAATCCGGGAAAGGGAGATTTGTAAGGACATCATCTGGGATGGATACCAGGTAATTCACCGTCATAGGATACGGCTTGCCAAGAAGAATATAAAAATAACTCAGACCAACAGAGAGAATTAATATCCACATAGGCGCAGGGATTAACTGGAAGTATTTATTCCTGATTTTAGAATAGAAAACCATGATTAACAGACTTACCAGTCCTATTCCTGAGGCAAAAAGCATATTGAGGTCTGCTGTTTTTATCAAATCCATAAAGTCATTTGGGATTAAAATCAATAACTCCATGATGCTTCCCGTCTCATTGTTATGGCCCACCATAATATGAAATTGTTTTGCCAGAATGCCTATCCCTATTGCAGCAAGCATACCCTGAATGGCCGAAGCCGGGAAGAAATTGGCTAAACGCCCCATTTTTAGAAACCCCAGGAGCAGCATCAATATTCCGGACAATACTATGGCGGCTAAAGTGAATAAGTAACCCTGGTAAAGATCACCTCCGCCGAGGGTGCCAATTGCAGCTAACAAAACAATAACCAGGCCATTACCGGGGCCGGCAATGGTAACTTTTGAACCCCCGAGCAAAGAAACGATAACACCCCCAACTACCGCAGCAATTATGCCTGAAATTGGAGGAGCCTCACTTGCCAAAGCTAATCCCAGAGCCAAAGGAAGGGCAATAAGTGACACCACAAAACCCGAAAAAATGTTTTTGGACAGTGTTTTAAAAGTAGTGCCTGTTGTGTTGGTTTTAGCGCTCAAGGTTATTTACGGATAATCAATAAATCAGTGGGCAAATCAGATAAGATATATTCCAGGTCATGTTTAAAAATACGATCTAAAAGGCCTGTCTTTTTAGGAGCGTTCATTACTAGCAAATCTGCCCGTACTATCTCGGCGTAGTGACCTATGGAATACCCCCTTTTTCCAAAAATACTTTGCGTTTTTATTTTGATGTTTTTCAAAAAAGCCTCTGGCAGCGTCTTCAAAATTTTACGCACCCTGGAGTCTTCCCTGTGCTTCAGTCTTTCCTTCATTATATTGGCTTTCATTAAGGACCGGTCATCTTCCACTGTGACATGAACTTCTTTTTGCCGGATCTCTTCTACAATGGTAATCTGTTGTGCGCCCAGGGCATTAGCCGCATAGAATGCGTCCAATATTGCAACAGGGGTTTCCGGCGCATCGAGGCCATTTACTACTATATGCCTGCATGGCACGCGTTCTGCAGAGGGTTTTATAAGCAACAAAACAGAACAATTTACTTTACGGGTCAAATTTCTGGCGATGCTCCCCACATAGAACCTATACCTGTTTTCATGCTGCAGCGCGCCAAGAACCAATAAGTCTATCTTGTATTTGGTACAGGCTTCCAAAATTACGGAGACAGGCTTACCTTCTTCCCACTGAACTTCGACAGCATCATCCGGATAATCAATTTTTTCGAGCAGTGCATTTACAACACCTGATTTTTCCTCTGTTTTTTTCCCGACATGGAGTAAAATTAATTTGGCGTTAAAAAAATGCGCAAGACGCGAGGTTTCCAGAATATTTATTTCCAGCGATGGCGAAAAAGCAAAACCAAATAGAATTCTCTTAAAAGGATGCGGATGCCTTTCCATTGTAATTATTTTGGCTCAATATAACACATTAAAACCTATTTGGGTCAGGAAAGACATATTCCAAAGCGCTGACTCACTTTGCAAGTATTGCTGTAATGCATGCGCCGGGAACATATTATTTTTTTATGGAACTATTACAGACCTGTATTTATTTTAATCACTATTTTTAACGCAAAAGTTAAAAGATGCTCGAACTCGCGGGGATAATAATATTGGGGATTATAGCACAGTGGTTTGCCTGGCGTTTAAAATTGCCCGCTATCCTCCCTCTTATTCTGATTGGGCTTCTTGTAGGACCTATAGCCACTTTGTATACCGAGGATGGCTCTAAGCTTATTGAACCCATATGGAATGGCGAAAAAGGGCTTTTCCCGGGAGAGGGCCTTTACTATTTTCTTTCACTTGCCATAAGTATTATTTTATTTGAAGGCGGCTTAACGCTAAAGCGCTCGGAAATTAAAAATGTAGGACCGGTTATTACAAAGTTAATTACGGTAGGGACTATAGTAACATTTTTTGCCGGAGGCTTTACGGCTCATTTTCTATTCGACCTCAGCTGGCAGATTTCCTTTTTGTTTTCATCCCTTATAATAGTAACAGGCCCAACCGTAATTACGCCTATCTTAAGAAACATTCCTCTGAAAAAGGATATTTCTGCAGTTCTAAAATGGGAAGGCATTTTAATAGACCCCATAGGAGCATTGGTTGCAGTTCTTGTTTTTGAATTTATAAGCGTGGGCGAGGGTCAGGCCTATACAAAAACTGCCTTAATAGATTTTGGGAAGATATTGCTTTTTGGATCTACTTTTGGATTTGCTTTTGCGCACGGCCTGGGGTTTGTGATCCGAAGGAAATATGTACCACATTATTTATTAAATGTTGTATCCCTCTCTGTTGTGCTTTTGGTATTTGTTGAATCTGATATAATGGCGCATGAATCGGGCCTTCTTGCTGTTGTGGTTATGGGGATGGTCATGGGCAATATGGATCTTCCAAACCTTAAAGAGCTTTTGTATTTTAAGGAATCGCTGAGTGTTTTGCTAATCTCCATTCTTTTCATTTTGTTGGCTGCCAATATCAACATAAGTGATATGGAGCTCGTCTTTAACTGGAACTCTGCCATTTTATTCCTTGTGATTGTTTTTATAATACGCCCTTTAGGTGTCTTCCTGAGCACCAGGGGCTCCAGTTTGAAATTTAACGAAAAGCTCTTTATCGGCTGGGTTGGACCAAGAGGTATTGTAGCTGCGGGAATTGCATCCCTTTTTGGTTCAAAGTTAATTCTGAAAGGCGAACCGGGTGCGGAATATATAACCCCTTTGGTTTTTATGATTGTACTGGGCACCGTTCTTTTAAATGCAACAACAGCCCGGTATTTTGCAAAAATGGTTGGGGTATTTCTAAAGCACTCTGAAGGGATTCTTATCATAGGAGCCTCTAAAATGTCGAGGCTTATTGCCAGCTATCTCAAAAAAAACAACAGGCATGTGGTTTTAATAGATAGTAACCACGCCAATATTGATAAGGCCAAAGAGCTTGGGATAGAAGCAATGGTGGCCAATGTTTTTTCCGATACACTTACGGATAACATTGAACTTAACGATATGGGATATCTGATGGCGCTTACCGGCAACTCTGAGATAAATGAATACGCTATCAATAAATTAGGAGCTCAATTCGGGGAGAACGGGGCTTTCAGACTAGTAAGTTCTGACGAAATGAATGACCCTGAAAAGAATCCTGAAGAAGGCCTTTTTTCACATACGGATGATTATATAAAAATGATGGAGGCCACCAGGCGATACCCCGCTATTCATGAAATTGATCTTAAAGACGGAAAACATTTCAGCCAATTGATTGACATTTCAAACGAGGATGATGAAATTATCCCTTTGTTTATAAAAGCCCCTGACGGTAAACTCGAGATCATTTCCTCGTTCAGCGGAAAGTTTAATTCAATTACCGAGGGTTATAAACTCGCATATTTAGGTAAAATGTTCGACATGGATAAAATTCTCTAGAGCAGACTGCCAAATCAAAACCTGCCTATTAGCAAGACCCATGGATTGGAATCCGGCGCAGTGAACCTGACTTTCTTTGTGGTGCCACTTGCCGCTACCACACCATTTTTTGGGTTTATCCATTTATAGTCCAGCCCTGCCGGCAAGGTTTTGATCTCTATGGAGCCCCCATCCTTTAAAAATGAAATATACAAAGATCCCGGTTTTGCCAGCAAAGGATTTCCATCGGCCAAATCCCATCTCCTTTCTATGTTGGTCATGTCTATATCCGATAAAATTTTACCCGGCATGCCGGCATATACAGAGCCTTCCATTTCCATGGCTTCTTCCCAGGATTTTGGTTGTGATGACCAGGCAGTCCAGCCTTCCTCGTCAGCAGTTATTTTCCATTGCCAAAGACTGGCCGCCCCATAAACAATACCCATCGTACCCCCATGCATTAATTGCATCCAGGCCTCTTCTCCCTGCCACCAGCCTAATCCATTTTTACCGTCATTCATGCCTTCATAGGTTGGTTCACCATTTGCCACACCCTTAGTAGGGATATTATCATACATTTTTTCCACTTTATGATAGATATGAGCGCCATCATGGCCGGTTTGGGCCCATTGAAAATCCAACCACGCTTTGTCCTGATGTGTTTTGTTATAGTGCATGCAATGTTTGGATGGATCATTTACTGCCCATTCAGCGACATAGTCATCGCAGGGATTGTAATGCAGGCCGGTGGGTTGTGCATAACTGTCCCAGGCTTCCAGCATTTCACCACTTTCTTTTACGCCCGGATCATTGCCATCATGGTCCCCGGCGATAAGCCAGATTGCAGGTTTACTGCCATATCTCGCCAGGAGATATTTGCAATAGCGCACATATTCTTCGGGTACAATGGTATTTCCCAACACCTTCAGGCCTTTCCACCCAAAACCATGGAATACAGGCTGATATACGGGAACAATCTCATGTTTCAGCAATTCGTCAATAATCTGGTCTAAGGTTTGAAAATAAGAAGGATTCATAGTATTGATATGCCCATTTGATAAATCTTCAAATGCCCTTTTGAATCCCAATTTGGTATTCCTGGCGTCTGGCCCGGTTGCACCCATGTCTGGTTGCAAACTCATTAAAAGCGCTGCATTAAACCCCTTTTTTTGTCTATCCTGCGCATACTTTGACACCTGCTCCACGGTTGCGCGAAAAGGTATTGCCCATGGCGTATCTCCTACCAAAAGAAAAGATTTTCCCGATTGCTGAATAACATTGCGGTTACCTGCCGCCATTTTTAGCAATCCGTTTGCAAGTAATTGATTATCCCCGCTGTAGGGCTTTGAGGACGCAGAACCTGTTATTCCATGGAGCCCATTGTCTTCCTTGTTGGAGGCATAGGACAGCCAGCTCCAGGTGCTCGTGGAATCCGGGGAAGTAAATCTTATTTTCCAGATATTATCACCGTCCCAGAAAGCAGGCCTTTTTATGGTATCGGCCTTTTGATTGGTAAAACTGGCCCAAACCTCAACATCGGTATAGGGATTTTCATATTCAGAATTGCTGATAAGGGTAATTTCAAGAGTAGCCCATTGCTCTGTGGTTAGGGTAGGCCCCTGAGAAAATAGCGCTATTGGCAGAAAGACGCAATAAATAGAAAGCAGGGTATTTTTCATAATTCAAGACCGTTCTAATTGAGCAGTTAAATTAAAAAGAAAACCCGAGAAAGCATTTAATTGGCCCGGCAAGCTGGTTAAAAGAGACTTATATAGTAAAACTATCAGCCATTGAAAGGTCCGTTTTGGTGATTTCCACGGAAATATCTTCTATGGTAACCTCATAGCTGTCTCCTGCATATAATTTATAGAAATGCAGTGCGGATTCTCTTTTTATTTTACCCTGAAACAGATCGGGATCTATTTCACCACCTTCCTGTTGCCAGGTAAAAACCGAATGCTGTATAACCTGTATTAGCTTGTGCACCGCTCTGAATTCGGCAATATATGTAGTCATTAATAGGGAAATTTAAGGATAAGTATAACCGGCAAAAGAGAGAAATATTGTATTTCCCTACAAAATATGTAAGTAAAAAAAGAAGTCTAATCATTCAGTTTAAGAACGGCCATAAATGCCTGTTGCGGTATCTCTACATTGCCCACCTGCCGCATTCTCTTTTTCCCTTTTTTCTGCTTTTCCAGGAGTTTTCTTTTTCTTGAAATATCTCCCCCGTAGCATTTCGCAGTTACATCCTTACGCAAGGCTTTTATGGTTTCACGCGAAATAATTTTTGCTCCGATGGCAGCTTGTATCGGAATGTCAAACTGTTGCCTTGGAATTAATTCCTTTAACTTCTCACACATTCTTTTGCCTATATAATGGGCGTTATCAAAATGTACAAGAGCAGACAGCGCATCAACGGGTTGTGCATTCAGTAAAATATCTACGCGCACCAGTTTAGAAACCCGCATTCCAATTGGAGTATAATCAAAGGAGGCATAACCCTTGGAAACGGTTTTAAGCTTGTCGTAAAAATCAAATACAATTTCTGCCAGGGGCATGTCGAAATTCAGCTCAACCCGCTCGGTGGTAAGATAGGTCTGGTTGGTAATCTGCCCTCTCTTTTCTATGCAAAGCGACATAACGTTTCCTACAAAATCTGCTTTGGTAATTATCGTGGCTTTTATATATGGTTCTTCAACCCTGGCTATGGTAGAAGGATCCGGAAGGTCACTTGGGTTATTGACAATCAGCGGTGTATCCGGATTTTTTGTAGTGAAGGCATGGTAACTAACGTTGGGAACGGTAGTGATGACTGTCATGTCAAATTCGCGCTCCAACCGCTCCTGAATGATCTCCATATGGAGCATCCCCAGGAAACCGCAACGAAAGCCAAAACCAAGAGCCGCACTGCTTTCCGGAGTAAAAACCAATGACGCATCATTGAGTTGCAACTTTTCCATAGAAGAACGCAGTTCTTCAAAATCCTCGGTATCTACGGGGTAAATACCTGCAAAAACCATGGGTTTTACATCTTCAAAACCGGCAATGGCGTTTTTGGTTGGATTGGCGGCATCGGTAATAGTATCCCCAACTTTTACTTCCCTTGCATCCTTTATCCCTGTAATGAGGTAGCCTACATCGCCTGCTTTAATAACGGGCTTAGGCACCTGCGTTAGTTTCAGGGTCCCTACTTCATCTGCAAAATACGTCTTCCCGGTAGCTACGAATTTAATTTTCTGACCTTTTTTAATTTCCCCGTTTATTACCCTGAAATAGGTCTCAACCCCCCTGAAAGGATTATATACAGAATCGAACACCAAAGCCTGTAAGGGCTCATCAACATTCCCGCCCGGTGCAGGAATACGATCAATAATGGCAGTAAGAATATCTTTAATCCCAATACCTGTTTTGGCGCTGGCAGGGATCACCTCTTCGGGTTTGCAACCCAACAAGTCCACAATATCATCCGTTACTTCTTCGGGGCTGGCACTCGGCAAATCAACCTTATTCAAAACCGGAATAATTTCCAGGTCATTTTCCAGGGCAAGGTAAAGGTTAGAAATGGTTTGCGCCTGTATGCTCTGAGCCGCATCCACTACAAGAAGCGCACCTTCGCATGCGGCAATGGATCGAGACACTTCATAGGAAAAATCTACATGGCCGGGAGTGTCTATTAAATTAAGAACATATGACTCCCCTTCGTGTTCGTATTCCATCTGAATGGCGTGACTCTTAATAGTAATCCCCCGCTCGCGCTCCAGATCCATATTATCCAGCAGCTGTTCTTTCTTTTCCCGATCTGTTACCGAACCGGTAAAATCCAACAGCCTGTCTGCCAAAGTACTCTTGCCATGGTCTATGTGTGCGATAATACAGAAATTACGAATATGCTTCATTTTCTTACTCTGGCTATTTCAAATTGGCTGCAAAGATACGGTTTTCTCCTTCTTAATCCTGCCACTCGGCAATAAACAAATTAGTATCACGGGTTCCGCCATTATTGCGGTTACTGGAAAATGCCAGGAATTTGCCATTATTGGAAAATACCGGGAAAGCATCAAAGGTTTTTCCATGGGTAACCCGCTCCAGATTCTTCCCATCTGTATCAATTAAATAGAGGTTAAAAGGGAAGCCCTTTTCTGCCTCAAAATTACTTGAAAACAGAATTTTTTCCCCCGAAGGATGAAAGAAGGGGCTCCAGTTGGCATTGCCGAGAAACGTCAGTTGCTTTAAATCACTGCCGTCCGCATTGCAAATAAAAAGCTCCATTTCTGTAGGCTGTACCAGCCCCTGGGCAAGCAGTTCTTTATACTCATTTATTGCTTCTTCCGTTTTTGGCCTTGAAGCCCTGAAAATAATCTTCGTGCCATCCGGAGAGAAAAAGGCCCCGCCGTCATACCCCAGCGCATCGGTTATCCGGGTTACTTCTGTGCCATCTAAATTCATGGTATACAATTCCAGGTCCCCGCTTCGGGTAGAGGTAAACACTATTTTATCTCCCTTTGGAGAAACCGTAGCTTCCGCATCATAACCGGGCTCATTGGTAAGTTGCGTAACGATATTCCCATTCAGATCTGCCACAAAAATGTCGAAGGAATCATATACCGGCCAAACGTATTTCCCGTTTTTGCGCAAGGGCACTTCGGGGCATTCTTTGCCGGCCAGATGTGTCGAGGCATAGACCATATGCTCGTTATCAGGAAGAAAATAGGCACAGGTAGTGCGCCCCATTCCGGTACTGATCATAGGGGGTTTGCTATCCCTGAAGTTTTCCTCAAAATTCATAAGGAACATCTGGTCGCACTGCATACCCCAGCCGGGATTGTTAGACTGAAATACGAGCTTGGTGTCATCAAAACTCCAGTACGCCTCCGCATTATCCCCGCCAAAAGTAACCTGGCGAATAGATTTAAAATGCTTTTCCTCTTTATAGATAAGGGTATCTGCTCCTGCCATTACAGAGGTTGCTTTTTCCTTTTCCGGCAGGGATTTTTTGGAATCCGTTTTACAACCAAAAAACAGCAATAAAAGTAAGAAGGGCACTAAAGTTTTCATAGGATGATTAATTTTGAACAAAATTAGACGCAAAACCGATGAAAAAAATAATTCTGGGCGTATTTTTTGTCCTTGCCCTTGGATGTAAACGGGAGGAACCTAAATTACCCTCCATGGAACAAGAGGTTCAGATCCTGGCGAGTGACGAATTTAAAGGCAGGGAAACCGGAACCGACGAAGAACTGAGGGCCGCGGCCTATATTCGTGAGCTTATGCTGGGTATAGGGCTCACACCCAAAGGAAATGCAGGAACCTATTACCAGACCTTTACTTTTAAGCCAAAGAAAGACCCGCATCAGCTAATACGTTTTCAGGAAGGTGGCGACAGCACAATAACCGGGACCAATGTCATTGGCTTTATAGACCATGGAGCTGCAAATACTGTTGTGATAGGGGCCCATTACGACCATCTGGGGTTAGGGGGTGAAGGTTCCCTGTACAAAGGAGAACCGGCGGTGCATAATGGCGCAGATGATAATGCCAGCGGTGTGGCGGTACTCCTGGATCTGGCGAGGAAAATAAAGGAAACGGAACTATCCAAAAACTATTTATTCATAACTTTTTCCGGGGAGGAAATGGGACTGCTGGGGTCTAACTTTTTTACCAAAAACCCAACCCTGGACCTGGACGGGGTTAGCTATATGCTAAACCTGGACATGGTGGGAAGGCTAAGGGAAGACAAAACTCTTTCGGTGAGCGGCACCGGCACTTCGCCAATCTGGCCCCAGGTATTGAACACCTCAAACCCCGGGTTTAAACTGGTTTTTAATGAATCCGGGGTAGGCCCGTCTGACCATACCTCCTTTTATCTGCAAGACATCCCGGTACTGCATTTTTTTACCGGGCAGCATGAAGATTATCACAAACCAACAGACGATGCGGAGAAGTTAAATTACGAGGGGATGCGACTGATCAGTTCCTATCTGTTCAATCTGGTTAAGGAACTGGATGACGACCAGAAACTGGCATTCAGAAAAACCAAGAACGAGAGCGAAGAAGTGCCGAGATTCAAAGTTGCGCTTGGGGTAGTGCCAGATTACCTCTTTGATGGCAAAGGGATGCGCATTGATGGCATTAGCGAAGATAAACCTGCACAAAAAGCAGGATTACAGAAAGGAGATATTGTGGTTCGGCTTGGCGACAGTACCGTTGTGGATATGATGAGCTATATGCGCGCCTTGTCTGCTTTTGAGCCTGGGGACAGCACTACAGTTAGCGTAAAGCGCAATGATCAAACCCTCAAAGCACGCATTATATTCTGAATTTTCAGGACCAAAGCTATACCGGATGCCGCAGGGTACCCACAGTTGCGATTAGTAAGAATCACTTCTATTTAACGCAAACAATGTAAATAATTTTATAGCTTTGACGAATAACCTACCAAACTGTGAGATTCCCCTTACTGTTCTTATTGGCAATATTTCCTCTGGTCCTGGCAAGCCAGTCCTTTGAGGTAACCGGCTCCGTAAGGGATGCCGAGGGTAACCCTCTGCCATTTGCTAACGTTATACTATTAAAAGCATCAGACAATACGCAGGTAAATGGAATATCTGCGGACGACGAAGGGCGCTTTACCTTAAAAGGCATCCCGGAAGACGTATATTATTTGCAGGCAAAGTACTTTGGCTACAAGTCTACTCTGGTTGCCCTGGAAATAAAAAGAAACATTCAAATTGGGGCCCTTGTCTTAGAGCCCGACAGCGAATGGCTGGATGAGGTGGTCGTAACCGGTCGGAAACCTACGGTAGAACGAAAAGCAGACCGGATTGTCTTTAATGTGGAAAACACGGTGATTGGCGAAGGAACCACCTGGGATATTCTTCGCAATGCACCCGGGGTCATAATCGCACAGAACAATTTGGAAATCAGGGGGCAGCAAGCAGCGGTTTACCTCAATGATCGCAAAATACAATTATCACCGTCCGAGATCCAGGATTTTTTAAAAGGACTTTCCGGGGAAATGATTTCCTCTGTGGAGGTAATCCCCAATCCACCGGCCAGTTATGAGGCTGCAGATGGGGCCATCCTCAATATCCGCACAAAGGAGAACATAGTACCGGGCTATAAAGGCAATGTAAGGGGGCAATATACCCAGGCGTTTTATCCCAAATACAGCCTGGGGACAAGCCATTATTTTAAAAACGACAAATTTGGTGTTTTTGCAAATTATGTGATCAACCCAAGAAAGGATATTAAAGAAGCGGATAACCAGATTAATTTTATCAATAATCAGGGCGATGTTTTTGCCAACTGGCTTACCTTATTAGACCAAACCACGCGTTCTCAGGACCAGCAGGTGAATCTGATGCTGGATTATAAACCCAGTGAGCGCGATCTGCTGAATTTTACATCCAACCTTAGTTTTTCCCCAAATAAAAGATATGCAAATAAGCTCAATACAGAAATGCGAAATGGTGCAGGAGTGCTGGATTCCACGATGCAAACCAACAGCGTTCTTGAAGAAGACTTACAGAACCTGTCTTTTGACCTCAATTATGAACGTAAATTAAAAAAAGAGGGCGCAACAGTAAAGGCAAATGCCCACTATACTTATTACGAATTAACCCGTCTGCAAGATGGCTCCAGTGATTACTTTGACGACGCAGGGGATTTTATACGGAATTTTACCTTTGCCACGGACGCCCTGCAGGACATCAATATTACCACAGGGCAAATAGATTATTACACCCCTTTTAAAGCAGGTAGTTTTGAGAGCGGGCTAAAAGGCTCCTGGATTAATTCTAAAAGCGGGATCGATTATTTTGATGTAAATAACAATTTACCGCCCTTTGATATAGCCTTGTCGGATAATTTTGAATACCGCGAAAATGTTTTGGCTGCCTATGCCAGCCTCTCCCAGGATTGGGAAAACTGGTCCCTGAAGCTTGGCCTGAGGGCTGAACAAACCAATGTAGAATCTAATTCCGATTCTTTTCCGGAACCCAAGACACAGAATTACTTTAAACTTTTTCCGTCTGTATTCCTTACCCGAAAGCTTGGCACGGATCACAGCCTTACTTTTGATTACAGCAGGAAGCTTACCCGACCCAATTATTCAGACTTAAACCCGTTCCGGTATTTTCTCAATGAAAACAATTACTTTGAAGGGAACCCAAACCTGGTTCCTAATTTCACCCATAATTTTAATTTGAATCTATCGCTAAAAGAGACCTTTTTTATAGACGTGTACTACCGCGATAACGGACGTTATATAAGCAGGTTAAGTTTTCAGGACAACGAAAACCAGACCCTCAGGCAGATCAATCAGAATGTGGAAAAAAGCACCTCTTATGGCCTGGATTTTACAGTTTCTACTTCTGTTACCCCGTTTTGGGTGGTCTATTTTTACAACTCGCTTTTTTATGAAGATGAGACCTTTCTGGCCGAGGAAAGCAACATTGAAACCTATACCAACCGGGTGACGGGTTATTACGGCTACCTGAATAACTCTTTTACAATCTCAGAGGATCGTAGTTTTACCGGGGAACTTTCTTTGACCTATTTAAGCGGGTTTTTGCGTGGTTCCTATAAGGTCTCTGAAAGCATTGTGCTGAACGCCGGTTTACGCAAATCCTTGTGGGACAACAGGGCAGTGGTTTCCCTTCTGGCAGAAGACCTTTTTAACAGGGCCAATGCCACATTTACCAGCCGCTATGCCAACCAGGACAATTCCGTTTTAGAGAATACGGAAACACAGTTTATACGTTTGGGATTCACCTATAACCTGGGTAATTACCGCCTCAGCAAGACAGATAGTGGCACAAAGAAAAGCGAACTACAGCGACTGGATAACGATTAAATTCCTGTTAATACCATCTTTATTTTTAATTTTGTGCCGCTAAACGTATGCAGATGCCAAAAATAGGCGATATAGTTTTACCGGAATTTCCTTTGTTGCTCGCTCCCATGGAGGATGTGAGTGACCCTCCTTTTCGCGCTCTTTGCAAGGAGCAGGGGGCAGATTTGGTATATACGGAGTTTATATCCTCAGAAGGGCTTATACGCGATGCGGCAAAAAGCGTAATGAAGCTGGATATCTATGAGAAAGAGCGCCCTGTTGGGATCCAGATTTTTGGTGCCAACCTGGACTCCATGTTGCGATCCGTAGAGATTGTGGAGAAATCCAAACCGGATATCATTGATATAAATTTTGGTTGTCCTGTAAAGAAAGTAGTGAGCAAAGGCGCAGGTGCCGGAATTTTAAAGGACATAGATCTAATGGTCTCCCTTACCGAAGCCATGGTGAAGCATACCCATTTACCCGTTACGGTTAAGACCAGGCTGGGATGGGACCACGATTCCATAAAAATTGTTGAGGTAGCGGAACGGCTCCAGGATGTGGGCTGCAAGGCTATTTCTATCCATGGCAGAACACGGGCACAGATGTATAAGGGCGAGGCAGACTGGAAGCCCATTGCGGAGGTAAAAAACAATCCGCGGATGCATATTCCTGTCTTTGGCAACGGGGATGTGGCTACGCCCGAAGCTGCAAAGCGCATGCGCGATGACTACGGCCTGGACGGCGCCATGATTGGCCGTGCGAGCATTGGCTACCCCTGGTTTTTTAAAGAAGTAAAGCACTATCTGGAGACAGGCACACATCTTTCACCGCCTGACATGGAAGAACGGGTAAGGGCTGCCCGCAGGCATCTGCAAATGGCCATTGACTGGAAAGGGGAGAAGCTGGGTGTTTTTGAGACAAGGAGGCATTACACCAATTATTTCAGGGGCATACCAAACTTTAAGCCATACCGCATGAAAATGGTAACCAGCGATGCCGCTGAAGATGTTTTTGCCGCTTTTGATGAGGTCCTGGAAAAATTTGGGAACTACCAGTTCGTCTAGTTTTAGCTAAGCAGTTTTTTGGTAACCCTGCTGCTGGCAATTTTAGAGGCAATCATTCCCAGCACTACAATGGTTGCCAGCACCACCAACAGGTTCATTAATTTGTATTCTACCGGATAGGCCAGGGAGGGGGTTATTTTTAACCACCCAAAGGAAAGTTGCGACCAGATAAGAATGGAGGCCAGGAACAAGCCTATAAGTCCGCCAAAGCTGGTAACCAGTATTCCCTGCACAAAATAGATGCGCCGCAGTTCGCGGATGGTAGCCCCGAGATTGTACAGGGTTTTGGAATTCTGCTGCTTGTCCAGGATCATCATTATAATTGCACCCACCACATTAAACAGGGCAATGATAAGTACCAGGGTAAAAATAAGGTAGGTGGCCAGGTTTTCTGTATTGAGCATCCTGTAGAGCGCATTGTTCAGCTGCCGCCGGTTTCTCAGGACCACTTTATCGCCAAGCAGGGCGGTAATCTGATTTCGAACTTCGGTCCTGTCTGCCTGGCGCTCCAGGGCAAAATTAATACCGGAGATCTGGGTGTTGTCTTTTTCCAGCATTACCTGGGCCAGGGCAAGTTCTGTAAAGACGTATTTTTTATCCAGGTTTTCCTCAAGCGCGTAAACGCCGCTTATCACTACCGGCATTTCGTTATAGGGTTTTCCACCAAACCCTTGTTGGCTAAGGGAGCCTTTGCCGGGTTTGGGTGCCAGGATCTTTAGCGGATCCTGATAATCGTTTATGGTTAGCCCCAGCAAACTTGCAATGCCCAGGCCGGCCACAGCCTGTTGGTCTTCTATGGCCCAATTGCCCCAGTAGATAGCGCTATCTACCCGTGTGGCTGTTCTATAGGCCTCATCTACCCCTTTTATATAGGCCACACAACTTTTTTGGCGGTGGGTTAGGTAAACCTGCTCTTCCAGTTCTTTGGAATAGGAAGCTACCCCCGCTATTTCTAAAAGCTTTTGTTCTTCTTCTGGGCCGAGGCTAAAGAACTTGCCGGTTTGTGCCGTCGCTTTTAAGTCGGGATCAAAGAGGTTGCTAAAGGAAAGGCTAAAAGTTTTAAGTCCGGAAAAGGCCGAGAGTACAATAAAAAGTGCCGCAGATCCTATGACAATGACCAGGAAAGTGATAAAATTGATAATGTTAACCGCGTTCTGGCTGCTTTTAGAGCGGACGTACCTTTTAGCGATATAGAAGGGAAAATTCAAGTTAAGTGATTATTTGAAATTTAATTCATTGCTTTTTTGTGATTCCTTTTGCGTACTGCGTTGTTAAAATTTTAAACCATAGCCCTGCTATCCTTAAAAATTTTGCCCGGTAATCCATCAAAAGTAATCTATAAAAACTCCAACAACAAAACTCCGAACAATCACTAAGATTTTTTTCTTTTTGGCAGCAGCTCCGGATTTTCAATAGGGTTTTCATCCCCTTTCAGGGATTTCTCTATGTTGTCTATATACTCCAGGGAATCGTCTAAATAAAAAGAAAGTACCGGGATGCGCCGCAGCTGGTGTTTGGTGCGCTGGGCCAGCTCGTGCTTAATAAGGGGCTCGTTAGATTTTATCCCTTCCAGCAGCTCTGCCGCTTTATTGTTTGGAAAGATGCTTACATACACCTTGGCAATGGAGAGGTCTGTGGTTACATACACTTTAGAAACAGAAATAAGGACTCCCTGCATGCCGCCATCTGTTGCTGCGCGCTGTAAAATATCGGCCAGGTCTTTTTGGATTACCCCTGCAATTTTTTTCTGTCGTTGTGTTTCCATAGGGCAAAAATACGTACTTTAGAG
Organism: Eudoraea adriatica DSM 19308; assembly: GCF_000382125.1. Classification (GTDB taxonomy): domain Bacteria; phylum Bacteroidota; class Bacteroidia; order Flavobacteriales; family Flavobacteriaceae; genus Eudoraea; species Eudoraea adriatica. The sequence goes on along the minus strand of NZ_KB907551.1, from coordinate 82,358 downwards.
GGTATTAAAAAACAATCGCAAACAAGTTGGTATTCAATGAATAAAATAGAGCATATAGGCATTGCCGTCAAAGATATTGAAGGGTCTAAAGAGCTATTTGAAAAGCTTTTTGGAACGAGGCAATACAAGGTAGAGGAAGTAGCTTCAGAAGGGGTAAAGACTTCGTTTTTCCAGGTAGGCCCCAATAAGATAGAATTACTCGAAGCCACCAGGGAAGACAGCCCTATTGCGAAGTATATTGAGAAGAAGGGCGAGGGCATACACCATATTGCTTTCGAGGTAGATGATATTGCAAAAGAAATAGCACGTTTAAAAGACGAAGGCTTTATGGTGCTGAATGAGCAGCCTAAAAAGGGGGCCGACAATAAGCTGGTAGCTTTTCTGCACCCAAAGAGCAGCAACGGGGTTTTGGTAGAGTTGTGCCAGGAGATAAAAGTAGCTGCGAAGTAATTCCTCATTTATTTTAGTTCTGCTCCCGGCTGCTAAAGGAACATGCAATGGCGGAAATTGGCAAAAAAGAAGAAAAAATACGATGGCTGATCGATGAAATTTCCGCCATCATAAAACGTTTGGAACATTTTGAGTCCAAAGCTTCCGCCGAACTTTCCGGGGTCCATCCTAAGTTTATCAAAAGCGCCCGGAATTTTATCCATTACTGTGCGCTTCGAAAAGAAGACATACGACCAATCCAGAAAAAACTTGCAAACCTGGGGCTTTCCCGGCTCGACAAACCTGAAAGTCATGTCATGGCCAGTTTGTTGGCCAGCAAAGCCATCCTGGAGGGCTTCCTGAACAATGAACCCATTAAAAAGCACAAGGCCCAGTTAACGTTCAAAAAGAGCAACAGAATGGGTAAATCCAACGCCAAGGCGTTATTGGGTTACCGTTCCAAGGGAAGGCGGACCCGAATAATGGTTACCCTGCCCTCGGCAGTTGCCTATGATTATCAACTGGCCCATGATATGATTGCCAGCGGCATGAATTGTGCACGTATAAATTGTGCGCATGACAGTGAAAAAGAGTGGCGCCTGATGATAGGGCACATAAGGACAGCGTCTGAAAAACTGAAAAAGAAATGTAAGATCTCCATGGATCTGGGAGGCCCGAAAGTGCGGACCGGTGCTTTGCCGGCAGGGCCAAAAGTTAAAAAGTTTCGGCCGGCAATAGACGTGCAGGGCAGGGTCATTCAGGATTGTGCACTCTGGATGGGCCCGTTGCCGCATCCCAAGGCAGAGCTGCCAAATTTGCCAGTGGCAGTAGTAAGTTTGAAAAAACTCAAAGCAGGGGACCAGTTGTTCTTTATGGATACGCGAAACAAGAAAAGGGAAATTACCATTACAAAGAAGACAAAATATGGCTGTATTGCCCAATGTGGCAAAACCACCTTTCTGGAAACGGGGATGCAATTATATACCAATGCAGAGTTTTCTTCTGCGCCAATCGTGGTAGGGGAAATCCCCAGGGCGGAAGAATACCTGAGGCTGCACACCGGGGATATTTTACGACTGTATAAGGATGCCTTGCCCGGCGGACCCGCACTCAGGGATGCGGATGGCAATGTAATAAGCCCGGCACATATTTCCTGTACCTCGGCAGAAATATTTGAGCAGGTAAGGGAAGGGGAGCCGGTCTTTTTTGATGATGGCAAGATAGAAGGCATTATTCGCCAACAAACCCCGGACGAATTGCTTATAGAAATTGTCCATACCCGGAAGGCAGGTTGTAAACTAAGGGCAGACAAAGGCATAAATTTTCCAGACAGTGATTTGGAGCTCAAAGGCCTCACCACCAAAGACAAAAAAGATCTGGCCTTTGTGGTTAAACACGCCGATATCGTAAACGTATCTTTTGTAAACCAAAAGCAGGATGTAACAGATCTCCATGCTGCGTTGCAAAAATTAAATGCGCCATTAGGATTCGGGATTATTCTAAAGATAGAGACCCAAAGTGGGTTTAATAAGCTCCCGGAAATTCTGCTGGAGGCCATGAAAACCTACCCTGTAGGGGTGATGATTGCCAGAGGCGATTTGGCTATTGAGTGTGGCTGGGATAATATTAGCAGGGTACAACGAGAAATCCTTTCCTTGTGCAGGGCGGCGCATATTCCGGAAATCTGGGCAACCCAGGTACTGGAAAACCTCTCCAAGCAGGGGATACCCTCCCGGGCCGAAATGACCGATGCCGCCATGGCGCAACGCACAGATTGTGTGATGCTTAACAAAGGGCCCTATATTCTACAGGCCATTGAATTGCTAAGCACCATCTTTAAGGATATGGAACCTTACCAGGAAAAAAACGTACGCCTCTGGCCTGCTATGGAGCGAGCAGATATACATTGAGATGCTTTGCTCTTGATCCGGTGGATCAAAAAATCCAAATTCCAAATTCCAAAAACTGGTTTAATTAGCTTAGGGACAACTTCATTTTTTTCTTCTTTTGTAATAAGGAATTGAAACCCCACCCAATAATGGAAAGAACCAACAAATTAAAACCCACCAATGCTCTTGCCATGTCAACCACCCAATTAGAAACTCAACAACTATTAATATAGAAATACTGATTAGAAAAAGATTGAGTAATCTTTGTTTTTTTGTCATGATACTTACTTTTTGTTCGTTTAAATTCTGATTGAGAACATCACCTATTTTCTTTAAAGAATGTTTAGAGGGTTCTACCTCATGATTTTCAATTCTTTGAATTGTTCTTTCCGTTAATCCGGTCTTTTCAGAAAGTTCAATTTGAGTTAAGCCTTCTTTGATTCTTAATGCTTTGATTTTTGTTCCTAATCTCATGACAAAATTATTTCAGTAAGTATAATTCTCACACGACATCTTCACGACATCTTATATAAATTTAGATTTTTTTTGGTTTACTATTCAGTGTCAAATAGACAAAACCTTCTATTTCATTGGCCAGGACGGCTTAAAGGGGGTCCCGGTTACCAGGAGGCAGTCCGTCCTGTGCACATTGGGCTTCAACAATTAGGCAGCACCTGACTCATAATCGAAAGATTGATTTTGAGATTTGCTAATTAAACACATAGTACAGAAAAAAGAGTTATCTTCATGAAGTAAGCTTTATGTGCTATTTAGCCTACTTTCTGCCTATAAAGAAGTTGCAGTATAGTAAAATAAGTAGTAATATTGCAGTCCAAAATTTTGGAATTTGAAATACGCGTTAGCGAAATTGGTCCTATCCCGAAGTAATCTTCGTTACTTCAGGACACGCAGCTCAGTAGTAGAGCACTCGGGACTGATTCATAATCGAAAGGTTGATTATGAGATTTAGAATTTGAAATACGCATTAGCGAAATTGGTCCTATAGCTCAGCTGGTTAGAGCACCTGACTCATAATCAGGGGGTCCCTGGTTCGAGCCCAGGTGGGACCACTTAGTAAGAAATCCAGTCTATTTAAAAAGGCTGGATTTTTTTGTTTAATGCAATGTAAATCAGCTAATTAACTGCAATGATTGCACTAACTGCACTTTCCAGAAAAGTCAACTTGTCAACTTTTTCAGGGGTATTTTAGGTATCCCTACAGGTATCCCACTTTGAAAAATTAGGTATCCCATTGTCCTTTTTTGGGAAATTAGGTATCCCATTTTTCACAATGAATTGTTTGCCAATTGTTTAACACTTAAATCAATTGGTCATGAAACAAAAGTCACTATCCATTTTGTTCTATTTGAACAAAGCAAAAACAAACCAAAAGGGAGTATGTCCAATCTATTGTAGGATTACCTATTTGGGTAAGCGAAAACAGTTCGCTACAGGCGAGTTTATCGATCCAGAGCAATGGATGCCAAAGAAGCAAAAAGTAGCCCCTAGAGGGCTTAGAAATGAGCACATTAACCTTCAACTGGACATCATTAGTTCTAACCTCAAGAAGGAATTTTTACAACTGCAATTACAAAACAAGGATTTTACAGTTCAGGACATCTTTGATCCTTATTTTAAAGTCACAGAGAAACAAAAGGAAACCTATGTGATAAAATATTTCCAGGAGTTTCTTAAGAAACAACGAAAACTAATAGGCATAGACCTGCAAGAAGCTACATGGAAGAAGTTTAATTATGCATGCGCACAGTCAAAAGAGTTCATTAAATGGAAATATGGCAAACAAGACATTCCTTTGGAGAAGATAAAACTTCAATTCTTACATGAATTTGAATATTATTTGAAGACAGAAAGAAAACAGAAACAAATAACTATTAATAAGACTATACAACGCTTCAGGAAGCCTATTAGAGTTGCTGTAGCTGAAGGAATCATAGATAAGGACCCATTTGTTCAATTTAAGCCTGGAAGGGTAAAAAAAGAAGTTATTTTCCTTACTCAGGAGGAACTAAAAGCACTGGAGGATCATACCTTTTCTCAGCCAAGATTAGCTTTAGTGAAAGACCTATTTATTTTTTGTTGCTATACAGGATTGGCATATAATGAAATGTCTAATCTAAAAAAAGAGCATATCATAAAAGGTTTTGATGGGAATGAATGGATACAGATGAAAAGGAAGAAAACAGGCAAGATGGTATCTGTACCCTTATTGCCCAAGGCAAAGGCCATACTAAATCATTATAAAAAAGTTGGCAACTTGGCACTTCCTAAATTTAGTAATCAGAAAATCAATTCTTATTTAAAGGAAATAGCAGGTATTGTAGGTATAAATAAATCCATTAGCCATCATATGGCAAGAAAGACCTTTGCGTCCACTGTGCTGCTGTTCAATGATGTTCCAATGGAAATCGTGAGTGAACTGCTAGGACATTCTAGTATCAAGATTACCCAAGAATATTACGGTAAAATTGTTCAGAGAAGGATTAGTGAAGAGATAAAGAGGATTTCAGAAAAGTTAGAATAAAAGTTTATTTCAGGGTTTGGCTTCCTTGATGTTCAGGAGTAGATATATTTTTTAGCCTCACCACGGGCTATAACTTCCTCCTCCAGCACCTGCAGCAACAATAATAATTGCTATACCAATCACAGCAACACCTATTAAGGCCCACGCCCACCAGGGTAATCCTTTTTTCATCAGCACCTCTTCAACTTCTTCTACAGTAATTGGAAATTTCACATCCTCTCCAGGATTGTCTTTAACTCCGTAAAACTTGCCGTCTTCATATACAATGTACTTGTATTTGTAGGCATCATCGTCCACAGTAACAATCTTAACCGCTTTTTCTTCTTGAACTGCTTGTTGCAGGGATACAGGAGTTTTATAAGTGGAACAACTTTGCAGGAGGATTAATCCTGATAAGAACAATGCCATGACCTTTAGACTTTTCTTTAGCTTTTTCATCTCTTCTGAATTTCTAATAAAAGTATTGTTGGCAGGCATGATGGGCAATGATGCAAGTCAGTGTAAGGATATTTAAGTACAGTAATGTTCCTAAGGAGATATAAATTAGTTATTGTGACATTCCAGTTTGAAAATCACCCAGGAATATTATGGAAAAATTGTTCAGAAAAGGATTAGTGAAGAGATGATAAGGGTTTCAAACAAACTTAGGTAGTGGCTGATGTAAGAAGCTTGGTGGCTTTTAGCCAAGGTGTTGTGCTTTCGTTATTTTTAATTTAATCAATTTTTATTTCGTTAGAAATTTGATTTACAAAGTCTTGAATTTGAGGTATTAAATCCTCATAATAATATTTAGTATCTTCTGTACGCTTTTGTATTTCTGATAGTAATGTTATAAAATCTTGATTTTGAAGTAAATCTTCTGGATATTTTTTAATATAATCATAATGGTCTTGATTTTTTAAAACTTCAGTATTACCTCTAAATGATTTTAAAGTGTTCATCTGATTGTCGTAATCTTTGCCTGTCCTTGTTATAAGTTCTTTATAAAAGGGATAAGTGAAATCATAGAAATTGATGAGGTTATTCCGTAAACTATCATTAGAAATTTTATCAATTCCTATTGATTGGATTGCTTGGTAAGGACCAGAATTATATCTAAAAAATGTAAACTTTCGCAAATAATTCCATTTTGATTGTTTGTTTAAATATAAGCTATCAATAAAGGTTGATTTGCTTATTATTTGTTCAGATAATAAATTTATCGTCGAATCTACTTGATTTGTTCTTTCAATCATCCATTCAAAATATTCTATATCTTTCTCCAAAGTACTTTTGACCTCTGTTAGCATTTTTAACTCATAAGCGCGATCTTTCTTCTCTCCATTCCAAGTATTAATCTGCAACGCAATCAATATCCCTATAACGACCAAAACAATTTCTCCGATTGCATATTTTAAATACTTTCCAGTTTTTCCTTCCGAAAGCAAGTTTTGTCTTATTTTTCTAAAGAATTTTATCATGTGCGACATTGGTTGGTAGTTCTTCCTAAGGTAATGAATAATTATATACAGCAAGAAAGACCTTTGCCTCCACTGTACTTCTCTTTAACGATGTTCCCATGGAGATCGTAAATGAGTTGTTGGGGCATAGCAGTATGAAGATTACCCAAGAGTATTATGGAAAGATTGTTCAGAAAAGGGTTAGTGATGAGATGAGAAGGGTATCAGAAAAACTGAAATAATTATTTATTGAAATTTTTTTAAAACTGTCTTTGAAATAAGCACCTTATATCTTCGTTAGTATTACTGCGCCTAATATATAAATCAATGAAAAAGTTCTTTTTGCCGCTACTCTTTATTATTCTGATCTATGGATGTTCCAAAGATGAACAAAGTGTAGAAAATAACTCAAATGGGAATTCAACTACGAATGAGAATTCTGCGAACATACAATTGAACAATAGTTTGGTACAAAAGGGTCCGTTTGTTGAGGGTTCCAGTATATTGATTGTTGAGCTTAATGAAGACCTTGAATCCACCAGTATATCCTATAATACGGAAACAGTTGATGATTTCGGTTCTTTTGAATTCAATAGCTCGCTAGGTTCAGACAAAATTGATATAGTAGCCACGGGCTTCTACTTTAATGAAATTACTGGACAACTATCAAGCGGCCAAGTAACACTAAGAAACTTTATTGAAGTCCAGGATACACAAAAAGCAAACATTAATATTTTAACAACCCTTTCCCGACAACGCATTAAATACCTAATGACTGCCAATGGCGTATCCTATGATGAGGCCAAGAATCAGGCAGAAAGAGAGGTGTTGCTTGCCTTCAATATTCCTCAAAACATAATTGATGCTTCTGGTCAGTTTCAGGATATGGATATAAGCAAGGAGGGCACTGGAAATGCCATATTGCTTGCAATATCTTGTGTTTTACAAGGGAACAATAGTGACGGAGAACTATCAGAATTGATAACCAAATTTGCCAACGATTTAGAAAATGATGGGATTTTAGACGACAGTTTTGTGCTCAACAAAATTAAAGATGGAGGTTCTTTTGTAAATCCCCAAAGCGTGCGAGAAAATCTTGAACAGCGATTTGGAAGCTTGGGAATTACCTATAGTATACCAGATTTCGAGTTTTACATTGATTTTGATGGCAATGGGAAAGTATATGGATATGATGTGACCGCATCACATCCTTTAGAGGCAATTGCTAATACCAAGCCTACTTTTGAGTGGAACTCCAGTGCAGAGGAGGGCGAAACCTATGATGTTCAACTCTCTGAAAATTCTAACTTCAGCAACTTAATCTTTGATATAAGTAATATCGATGACGTTCAATTGGTGAGCCCCGAGTCCTTGCAAAGAGGAATAACTTATTATTGGAGGATCAGAATGAAAAATGGAGAGAATATAGGAGACTGGAAAGTAAATACTTTTAGTGTAAACAATGTGATATTCTCAAATTTATCCCCTAGAGCTGTTGAAGAGCTTGGTGTAGAATTAGAAGTGGAAATATCAGACAGTGATCCTCTTATTAGTTGGGAAGACAATATGACTGAAAATGGCACTTACCAATTTCAACTTTCTGCGGACCTTGATTTTAATGATATTTTAATAGATGTAAATAACCTAGTAGAACGTAATTATCAAATTACATTTCCACTCACAAATAAAGCGTATTATTTCTACAGGATACGATTCCAGGATGATAATGGCGCCTATTCAGAATGGGCTATAAGTGGTTTCAGGTTTATATTGCCGCCTATTGGTTCTTATTCTGCGAATCCAAGTGGTGAAACTTGGGGAGATACAACGCCTTTATTTGATTGGAGTGAGCCATATTTTCTCGAACCTGATTATCTGCCTGAAACCATGACTTATCAATTACAGGTAGCTACAGATCCCGATTTTACAAATATTATAGTTGATGCTGATAACATTCAAGAATCTCAATATCAATCTACTTCCCCTTTTAGTATAGGAGGAGAAACAGAGACGGGTCAATATTATTGGCGGGTTCGTTACTATGATCAAAATAACATTTTCTCGGACTGGTCGAATGTTATTGGGTTTTTTATTAGTCCTTAATTAATTGGTTTCTATTTCCTTATTAGGTCCCTTTTATGACATGATATAAGTCAGGCTATTTGCTTAAAGGACAGCTTACTTTAAAGGATAGTAAACAGTTTGTCCTAGTGGGATATCATCAATAACTATATTCCATTCTTATGGGCAATTTAACCGTACAGGTCTGAATAAGCTGAAAAAAGACCCAAAGCAGGAGTAAGCAAAATAATAAATAATAATAAAATGAAAAAAATAATGATTATCGCCACTTTAATAAGTGGTTTTGCTGTATTAACAGCGTTCAGACCAGCTAAAAATGTAGAGATGACAAAAATTGAATCAATTGCAGTAACTGATTTTTGCGAAGGCTGGGAAGATGGATATTGCGAAGGCTGGAAAGATGTAAAAGGTCAATATGCAATTTGTCCAGTAGCTCCAATTTGCCCTATTCCAGATATAGGACAAGATTCTTATAGAGGTGGTTATAACAGAGGATTTAAAGCAGGTATGAGATCTGCGTATAATGATTAAGACTGTTGTCAAAGGTAAAAATTAATTTTCGAAGTAATGATAATATCCGTGTCAAAGTCTGTTACATAAACTATATAAATTAACCGAAGCATAAAAACAATAAGGCATTTAGTGCTTAATTCAAAGTTCAGATCCTGCATTATAGTTGCACTCAACATTACTAATTTAGGTCCATGACCCTATACGAATACAAAATGCTATCAGAAGATGAGCAGTACGATACTGTATTTTCTAAAGGCAAGTTCCTGGATATTGTTATAGAAGGTAATTCTAAATATGTACTCTACGCCTTAGACAAGTTCTTTGTTGAGGTTATTTGGGATAATGAAAAGGATGAAATAATAGGCATAGGACAGTTCAAAGAAGGAGACAGCCTGGATAAGTACAGTAATGTTCCAAAGGAGATTTGAATGCTATCATCTTCAATTATTAAATTGGGAAAATATCAATAGTCGCCGCACCGTCATTAGTTAGGTTTAAATATATTCTAAAGCTCTTATAGACATATTCCGATAACATATTCCCGTTATCATCTAAATTTGAGCTCTTTTTAAAAGGTTTTAACTCATTTATAATTGTTTGTAGATGAGACCTTTTGCCTTGTACTGCGAGTTTACCTGACTTATAATATTTCACAACATAAATCCAAGCTTCTTCAGTTGAAATATTATAATTCATACCATACAAATTGGCAATTCCACCCTTAAAGTCATCTCCTAAATTTTCAATGAAAGTAAAAAATTCATCATTTGTCAGCCAAATATGAGCATCTTCTTTGCTCATATTTGCAAGCTTTGTAATATCATTTAGCGTGAAAGACCTCTTAGTTTGACAGGTTGCTTTAAGCGGAAAAGTAACTAGGGATATAAATAAGAAGATACTAAAAATTTTATTCATTTTGACTGGTTTTAAAAGTATTAAGTCATAAAATTAAGCTATTGAGTAAAGGAATAAGCTGACTTATCTCATGTTCTTATACCCCTTCTTTTGTTGATAAATAATGTCCGTAAATGGCCTATTTCATTTTACGTCAACCTTCCGATAAAACTTCTTTAATTCGTATGGCAGTCCTTCCCGATCTTTGCTAGCCGGTTCAGGGATATAGGCTTCACCTGTAATTGTGTCAAAAACAATCTGATTATGATACTCAAATCTGCCATTCCAGGCGTTTTGGTAGAGTATAGTTAGAAATACGGCTCCAAATATTACCATTAGAATCAATTTGTATTTTTCATAAGTTGTCATAGCGACTGCGTTTTAGGTTTAAATCAAATATACTTGTTTTAAAGTACAAGTTAATTTTGGTTGAATATTTTAGGCTGACATAAGTCATATTTTTAAACCCCTTCTTTTGTTGATAAATAATGTCCGTAAATGCCCTATTTCATTTAACAAAAAAGACATAAAACTGTTTTTAATATAGAGAAGGCATTGTTTAATAAAACGAAATAACATGAAAGGAGGCAGACGACCAGGAGGAGGCAGAAAACCGAAGGCTGATGAAGATCGAATAAGGACACTATGTATAAACGCTATGGAGCGTATATATGGCAGCGAAGAAAAGGCTTTTGAATATATAGCCAAAAAATCAAAGGAATCATTCTCTCATTTAAAATTATTGTTTGAATATGCTTATGGTAAACCTAAAGACATTAAATCCGTTGCTATTGAACAACTAGAAATCCCCCTTTTCCCGGATATACAAACAGACTAAGATCATAAAACATGAATAGTATCATGTTCGGATAAATGATGTTTTAATAAGCAATATATTATCACGATTTCTACCAGAACGAACTAACCTTATTGAATACGCAAGCATTATTTAAAGTCACACAGAATAATTCCTTACCTTAGGAAGAACAACCAACCTCTTCCTTCCAATGATCAACTTCTTCCGTAAAATCCGCAAAAAACTGGCAGACGATAACAAGCCCTTAAAATATATGAGGTATGCTATTGGTGAAATAGTTCTTGTTGTTATTGGAATATTGATTGCTCTTCAAATCAACGCCTGGAATACAGACCGTTTAAACAGGATAAAGGAACAGGAACACCTTTCCCAGTTAACAAGGGAGTTGAAAGCCCAACTTCTTTATTACCAGGACTTAAAAGAACAGTTTGCTGTTGTGGAGAAAAGGGTTTCAAGGGTTGTCAATATCTGGGCTTCCAAAAAACCTATAATAAAAGACTCCATGCAATATTTAGGAGACATCAGGGCCAGTGGAGCGACTGGTTACTGGCACAAAGAACCCGTAGTATGGTTACAACTCTTAGAAACAGGTAAAATTGATCTAATTAGGAACAAAGAAATTACTGATGGTTTGTATACATTTTACGATCGAATCGAAAAACAGGCTGAAAATTTTAATTCTTATGTACAGAAATTAATCTTCATTGCCAGGGGGCATATTAACAAAATACATGTAGATATACCTATTAATGAACTGATGGATAATTGGGAAAAAGCAGCGACATTAGGTCTAAAGAATCAAAATACTTATCCTGACACGATATATGAGGAGATTTGGGATATGCGGATGGATATGATAATCGATTTTAGAACGATTGCAACAAGCTGCCGTATTCAACAGATGTGGTTAAAACCAACAATTAAAACTGGGGAGGAACTTCTGGTAAAACTGGAAGCCGCACAAGGTATTACAACTGAATAGGAATTAATTAACAACCAACCACTTCCAATGATCAACTTCTTCCGCAAAATCCGTAAAAAACTAGCTGATGACAATAAGTTATTTAAATACTCTAGATATGCCATTGGTGAAATTGTACTTGTCGTAATTGGGATTCTGATTGCGTTGAGTATTAATAATTGGAATGAAGAGCGGAAAACAAATGTAAATCTCAGTAATAAGTTGGAATTACTTATTGCTAACTTAGAAAATGATAAAATAGCTTTTACCAGGAACAAAGAGCAACTTAGGTTTAAAATATACGCTCTTCAGCACTTGTTAAAATTAGTTGGTAAGCAACCAGTGTCTTTCAAAGAACACCTAAAAGAGGGAATGTATGTGATTCCTTATAAGGAAACTAGTGAGTTCTGGAAAGGACCATATCCGCAATATGAAAATAAAGAGTTTATAGGAAAAACATTTCTGGAAGCTGGTAGGACATATTTGGCTGTAAATAATACCATGGCTTTTGATGAGCTAAAATCTTCAAGCATGATTTCTTTAATAGAAAACGACGCACTTACTAGAAATTTAATGGGTTATTACCGTGCTATAGAATTACAGTATAATGGGAAATATTTGCAAGTACTAGAAAAATTTCGGGAAGAATTCAAAAACCAAGGAGTTCTTTTTTTAAATACCGATACGCTGGAAGAACCGCTTAAATTAATCACTAATGAACCCAGATTCGAAGCAAGTTTGAAAGAAGTTATTTATGAAAGCGTTTGGATAGCTCATTTATTTGAGCAAAGATTAGTTAATATGGATAGTCTTCTAATTAATGAAATAGAGAATGAAATAAAAAAGTTGAACTGACCTTCCTCCTATCAATGACTCTCTACGAATACAAAATGCTTTAAGAAGATGAACAGTACGACAGCGTTTTTCATAGCAATATTATCAGTTAGTGTAACATATTCCCAAATAGGGGAGAATTATGATGAAGTATTCAGAGAAATCGAAAAAAATGGAGGGGTTATTAAAAAAGGCGTTTCGGAGGATGGTTCAAGGTATTTAAGCTATACTAGCCAATTGTATTCTGAAGAAAGCGGCTCTTTTGAAGGGGAACAATTTTTTTGGTTTGATAACATAAAAAATGATCAAGAGCCTTGTGTTGGTTGGTCTATGATTCTGCCGACAAGTGAAATAAAGCCTTTTCGAGGACGGCTTGATAATCAAGGATTCCATCAAATTGATTATAATCGTTGGTACGATAAAGAGAATTTTATAATATATGCAGTATATGAGAAAGAAGGTAAATGCCAGATCCACGCAACTTTCAAAGTCCTTGATGAAATGGACAAATAGATTTTTCCACGCCAATAGGTTAAGTGATTTGATTTAGTTAAAATCATATGAAAAAACACCTACTTTCCAAATCAACTTTTTTAAGGGGTTTGCAATGTGAAAAATCCTTATACCTCTATAAGCATTATTATGAGCTTAAAGATGAAGTGTCCACCCAGCAGCAGGCAATTTTTGATCAAGGAACAGAGGTAGGTTTGCTTGCCCAGGAATTATTTCCTGGAGGAAAAGATGCCTCCCCTTCTAGCCATTTTAAGATGCACGAAGCAGTCCTTAAAACTAGGGAATTTCTGGAAGAGGGTGAGACAATTATATACGAGGCTACTTTTCAATATAATGGGGTTTTAGCGGCATTGGATATACTGGTGAAGGATGAGGAAGGATGGAAAGCCTATGAGGTGAAAAGCTCGACTTCGGTAAAAGAGGTCAATATTCCAGATGCAGCCGTTCAATATTATACTATCGTAAATTCAGGGATTGATTTGGTAGATATTTCGATTGTACATATTAATAACCAATATGTAAAGCAAGGGCCTATTGATATCCATCAACTTTTTAACATTGAATCTGTTTATGACAGGGTAATGGCGTTGCAGCCTAAAATTCCTTTAGAGGTGGAAAGATTAAAGAATGTAGTTCAAAAAGATACTGTACCTGACATTGACATTGGCCCTCATTGTGATAAACCCTATACCTGCGATTTCAAGGGGTATTGTTGGCAACACATCCCAGAATATTCCATTTTTAATATTTCCAATTTACGGGTGAACAAGAAGTTTGAACTATACGATCAAGGGATCCTCACCCTAGAGGAAATAAACCTGACGCAGGTAACATTTGGCACCCATCAGCATCTACAAGTTGAACGAGAACAAAATGGTGAGACCCACATAGAACATGATAAAATCAGGGAGTTTATTAAGGATCTAAATTATCCGCTGTATCACCTGGATTTTGAAACCACGGGAGCTGCAGTTCCAATTTATGACAATAGTAAGCCCTATCAACAATTGCCATTTCAGTATTCACTCCATATAGAACAAGAGGACGGCGGTATTGAGCATAGAGAGTTTCTGGCCGAAGCGGACAGGGATAGGGACCCTAGGATAGGATTTATTGAAAACCTAATAAAAGATTTAGGAACAAAAGGTGATATCCTTGTGTATAATCAAGGTTTTGAAGAAGGAAAACTGAAAGACCTACAGAAAGTATTTCCCCGTCTTGACCAGGAGATTGATGCTATTAGAAAGCGCCTAAAAGACCTTATGATTCCATTTAAAAATAAATGGTATTACACCCCAGAAATGAAGGGAAGCTATTCTATAAAACACGTTTTGCCCGCACTGGTTCCAGAACTGTCTTATCAAGACCTGGAAATCCAGGAAGGGGGGGCAGCAAGTACAATTTTTGGTCAAATGGTTATGGGAAATTTTGAAGGGGATAATCAAAAAACAAGGGAAGCCCTGAAAGCTTATTGCAAGATGGATACTTGGGCGATGGTAGAGATTTTGAAGATTTTGAAAGATCTTACTTATGACCGAGAATGATGTTCCTATTGAAATAGTATGTGAATTACTTGGATATTCCAGCATCAAGATAACCCAGGAATATTAAGGGAAAATTGTACAGAGAAGGGTGAGTGAGGAGAATAGCTAGAAGACTAAATGAATAAATATCACAATAAGTAATTATGTATAACTTCCTACCTATTTTTCTAAATATTTTGATTTAATTTTATCAAGACTTTAAAAAATTTAATGAAAATATTTAGAAAACTAGATAGTGCAGTTTATTTATTAGCGGAAACACCACTCAGTATTACAAGTAACAATAAAAACGGGTGTGTTGCTTTATCATTTGAATCTAATAATTGGGCAAATAACTTTATTAAACAGAATCCAGAAGCTTTGAGGTCTAGGGGGATTGATTTAGAAAATCCTAGATTAGTCCCCGTAGCAGATTCCTATGAGTTTATGATTCATTGTGCCAGACAAGGATTTGCCGGAATTTCCCTTTTGAGTGAGAATGACCATAAAGAATTCATCTTTTGTGCCCGTCTTGAAGAGACATCTTCGTTGCTTCCTACTGCTCTGGTGTATTATGATCAAGACAAACTAAAAATCAAAACCAAATTCAAAGAATATGAAGAGTCGGCTTTCCGAACAGTAAAAGAATGGCAGAGGTATGATATTCTAGACAAAGTTTCCAGAAACTTTGCTGTTAATCAACCTTTTGATATTTCCAATAGGAATAACCTATTTGAAATTAGAACAAAACGGAATGGTTTTCTTAGCCTCTTCAAAGTTACATGCCGAGGCAACTTCAACTCTCCTGACGGTTCAATTCCTTTCTTTACAAGTCTAGACCTGGTTTTTGAATTTTTAAACAATTCTGATTACCGCTCACATTTAGTGGTTTTTGAGGGTTTCAAAACTAATTTTAACGATTTAGCAATTGATATTTCTGAAAGTACAGAAGAGCTGAAAATTGTCAAGATTGACAATTTCAAAGCAAGATTACAGGAATTAAACAATCCCTTTATGGGATTTGTTGTAAATCCAAATGGGACCAGGGACTCAACAGGTTATGGAACCCTGGGCACGGGAGATCCAGATTTCCAACCTACTTTTTATGGTGTTTCAGGTTCGTGGAAAGTATTAAAAGACAATACGTTTGAAAAAATTGAAGATAGGAACTTTTGGGACGGGTCGGACACGTTTTATTGGAACGGTATAAATAGTTACAAACTCATGAGTTTGGACCGATCTTTTAGTGTGGAAGCTAAGTCAACACCCTATTCAAATATAGCAGAACACGACATTTCTGATTTAATAGAAAGCACATTTTCAGATAGGGAGTTTGAGCTTTCTGAGACAAATCAAGGTGAAGATCTGGAAATTGATAAGAAGGTTGAATCTTACATTATAATTTGGTGGGATCCTGTTACAGGGGAAGGAAAGGAGTACCCGATCTACTTCAAAAGTTTCTTTGACCTTCTAAAATGGGTGTGGAAATGTGAATGTAGTCAAGACTTCCCGATTCGTAAGGAAGGGGCCTTTCAATGTAATGGTCTTATAGGGGTTGTAGCTTCTCCAGACATTGAACAAGAAAAAAACATACATAACAAAATGAAACTCCAGCTTTCAAAAATGTTTAAAAAGGTTGCATTAAATGGATATAGTCCTAAAGATAGTGATGATCTATCTGCCCTAATTAACACATATTTTAAAACCCTACATATTGATCTTATTGGTTATTGCAAGGACGTGCTGTGGCAGACTGTCGATGACGAACAATTGGAGCTGTTGGAATTAATGGAAATTCCAGAGGATTATGTTAATGAGCTTTTCAAAGACAGTTATAAAATGATTGATCCTCACGGTGCAGAAGAAGGAGTGCTTATTTCGGGAAGCGAAACATGGTACAGGTTATCTGATAAAGCAAAGTATTTTATTGCATCTTCATTGTCTCAACTGAAATTACTGGGCAATAGTCCACAATTAGATTATTCATTAGTCAGTATTGGATTTGTAAAAGCGTTGGAGTATGAGTTAGTATTACTTTTCAGAGATTTCTGCCTTAAGAATGATTTAGAGGGTATTGAATACGATTCTGAGGATTTTGGTGAAAAGGGTTTGATAGAATGGGCGGCAAATAAAGAGCATAGCAAACCACCAACTTTAGGAGGATTTGGAAAATTGATTAAGCCTAACGAGAGAAATAAAAATCAACTTCGCCAAATTTTGGGGGAATATATTGATGGTTTGAAGTGTGGAGAATTTTTGACAAAAAGAAAGTTTTGGGATAAGGGTATTAATAAGATTACACATAAATATAGAAACGGAGGCGCTCATGATTCTGCCATCTCTAGAGATGTCGCAATAGAAAGTTTAAACTTCATTTTAGGTGGTGATAGAAATGAAGGATTATTACCAAAGCTTGTTAGTTGGAAGACTAATATAAATTAATGTCATATCCTCATTTATGGCACAATATTTATGAGACTCCAATTAAAACTGCCGTATAAATATTAGAGATTCCAGTATCAAAATCGTTAAGGAAATCTATTGGAAGATAGACCAGAAAAGGGTTAGTGGGGAGATGAGAAGGGTGTCTGAGAAGCTCAAAAGAAAGAAGATTTAGCTACCAAATGTATTGCTTTCCCTCACGCCTAACTTCGGATGGTGATTTGCCATCAAAACTCATCGCCTGAGTTAAGGCAGTTAGATAACGATAAAATTTTTCTAGCTGAGATTCTGTAAAATGATGAATACAATACCCAGCTAGGTGCCGCCTTAATCGCTCTTTTGTGAAATCCCTTGAGATACGGCTAATTCCAGTAGATAATCTTACTATTTCTCGTGCTTCATCCTGGCATATTTTGTTATTCAGTATGTAGAGTAGCTCATTGGCGGCAGCATTAATGTCTTCATCTCCTTTCGGAAACCTTGCGTTCATAATTATCTGAAAATCCTTTATTACTTTTTGTGTCCGCCTTTTTTTTGGATTTAAAAAATCAAATAGTCCCATTTATATTCTCTTTTATTTTGATGCTAACTCGTTAATTAGTTTTCGGCAAGTCTGTTAAATTGCCCACAGATGTTATTGGTTATTAAGAATTTGTAAAATAGTCTGTTAAACCACTTGGAATTGCATCTTGTTTGAAATTCTGATGCCTGTCCCAATTAGGAGTCCCCATTTTAGATTCAATGAATTTCTTTGCTTTTTCATTAGGGATCTTATAAACTCCTTTCGGATGATTCCCTTTGCGGGGATTAACCTCGATGCATAAATCACACTCGGGATATCTGACCAGATCATCATAATGATTCTGAGTTACATAAAACCGTGTCGATCCAACCCTTATTGCTTTACCCTTATATTCACTCGTCCATACTTTTTCCTTTCTATCCCCTATTTGGGGAATTTTATGCCTAACATTTTCTGCTCTTTTAGAAGCTTTATCAAAATCAAATTGGTAGTCCTTTGACTCATGGATTAATGTAGGTATTAGCGCTATTTGTTTTTGGAAATCTAACTGGCACATATCACAATAGGCTTTATAAGCCAAAAGTCCATTGTCAATCTCTAATAAATCCCTAATTAAGAAAGCATGAAGAATCTCTAGGACTACACGAGTTTCACCGACATCTTTTTTATATAGGCTAAATCGCTCACCATCCTTTTTAAGCCCATGATAAAAACCTGATGCGTTATTGCCTTGTATTCTTGGTGTTTTTGGGGTGAGAACAACATTTAGAGGTGATAGGAATACACCGCAACGATGTTTGGGGCTGACCTTAAAATGAAGATTTTCTGCGGCCTCTAAATAATGCGAAAGCTTAAGTTGATGCACTGATCGGAACGGGTCTCCTGTTGCCCCTCCCATTCGAAAGGAAGATTGACTTGCATCGGAAATAAATAATTCGGAATTGTAGGATTTGTCTTTTTGTATTGGGTATGAAAGAAATAATCGCTCCTTTTGAAACAATCCGAATAATCCATTTACAAATGGATTTCCCCCATTGTGGTAGGTGTACTCATAAAAGGAAACACAAGCCTCATTATCAGATGAGGCAAACACTGTACCATCAGGCATTTTATAGACGCGCGCCCTGGGAAAATTTTGATGCCCTCGAATTATAAAACCACTATCAGCTTGAATCCACCACTGATAAAAGCTCAATTGCATCTCAATTAAATGCTCAAAGGAAGGATAACATTGCAATGAAATGGTTTTTCTGTAAAATTCTTCGGGACTGTATTTACCGTTCCAATCAGTCATTATATTGTATTTAGTTATAACCGTTTTTATGATATTACTTTAAATTAGCGAAAAAAGAGAGGAATTAGAAAACCTATAATCCATATCAATTACAGTTATCTCCAAAAATGATTACAGAACCATCATATGGATTAGTTGTATTGTTATAAATAAATGCTTGTCTCATATTACCATTAATATGACCACTTATCTCTAATATATCATACTCTACTGGTACTGCTACACTGTGAATGTATTCACCCTTTTCAAATATTGCATAACCTACACTCTGATAGTCATCTACTTTTACTACCACAAACTCAATACAAGATGTTTCAGGTATATTATAGAATAATGTTTGTAGTTCAATTACACTTATATCAGTATTAACATCAGGAACAACTTCAGGTTCAGTGGCAGTATAACACATAAGCTGTGCACTCAATGTATTTGTTGCTCCTTGTACAATAGTGATATCATATGGCAATGGATTGGATATATATGTTGCTAAAACAAAATTATCATCTATGTTAGGCACAGTATGTGTAATGTTATTATTAATATCAAAGAATGATATTTCATCAACAGTATAATTACCAACTGGAAATGTCATCGCGCCAGATGTATTTATAGTAGTATTATCTACGACATCTACTTCAAGTGTCCCGGAATACATATACCCATCCTCATTTATTAATTTACATACCATCGTTACTGGTTCTTCCTCGGAACACTCAGGCACAAAAGCCTTACTTGCCAACTTTTGGGCAAATGAAGCCTTGAATTCAACATACCCTTCTTGCTCCAAGAATAGCACATTATCATTGGCGCAGGATACGAACAGTAGCAACATTGCTATACTGAACAGTTGGCTCAAAGGCATAATTTTTTTCATAATGCCGTAATTTAATATTAGGGTATAAATGTAATGAGTGTATTTAGTTAATCACCTGATATTTATCATGGTAGAGGAATATAAGAACTATCATAATTCAATATTAGATGACATGGTAAATAGGAAATCAGGTTTATTTGCCAAAACATCAATGAAAAATTTACCCATGAATCAAACTTAAATAAAGGCAGTGGAGTTTTGGGATTGAACATCGTGTCCTATATATTAATAATATTAGCTAAAGAATTGGTTCACCGTGATACCTTATACACTCTGCGAACGTATTGAAACATTTTTCGGAATGTGCGCCTTCTGAGTTTATCCTTCTGTAAAAGGAAGGGTCGTCGTCCACCTTTTCATAGCATACATACGGCTTCCCTTTTGGATTTTTATAAGTAACCTGGGTATAAAATAAAGTGCCAGAACTAGAAAATCCCCTAAGGATCTCAAAGGATCGCTTACATTCAGTCTCAAAATAAGAGTCCAATACGCCATCCGTGTAGTATTCTTGTATCAAACCCCCATCCCTGTAAAACTCCTTTTCCATAAAAACAATGGGGCTTTTGATAAAGTGGGTATTGCTATAGGCCATAAAACAACTTTTTACATTTTCTTGCTTCACACCCAGGTGCACACGTACCTGTGTAACCTTTCCAGAATCAAAAAACAGCACCAATCGGTCTTTACCATCCTTATCCTTGTAGGTAACCGTGAAATGATCGCAATGGGACTGTTCTTTCATATTTTATTATAATCGGGCATAAAAATGAATTAAAAAGGTAGTGTCTCAATAAAAATAGCATTTTCTGTTTCCTGGATTTCAATATTGAGCCTGGAGTATTTATGAATTGAGTCATAGAATTGTAAGGAGTATGCACCCTTGCCATCTAAAAAAAATCCCTTTCCCTTTTTTACCCTCAATGGACCAACTGACGATTGCTTTGTGCAATAGAGCATTAGTTTAAAAAAACTATAGAACCTCATTTTATTGGGCATTTTTGTTTTGACTACAGCGGATTTCAAAAAAGGTAAGAACAGGGAAGCATTAAAGGAAGTACAGGCGGTGATCAGACCGCTTTCCACCTCCTCTAGTGTGTAAACCGTTGTATTTAAAGTTCGCTTCTTAGGTAATGACTCCATAACACGCATCAAAACAATATTAATTTGGTCTTCGCCCTGGTTATCGCGGTATAGGTGAACCTTAAGGAGGGCATGAAATAGGTATTTAACAGCACTTTATTCCATTCCCCACCCTGGGCTTTGTTGCAGGTGATGGAATGCCCATAGGTAGCCCTGATGGCACCAACATAGCGATCATCCGCATGATTACCCGACTCCCGATATACTTTGTTTTTAGCATACCGCTCGTGGCGCAGTCTGTTCTCTTGTTTTGAGGTAAGGCCCTTGGGCTGTAAAACAGATTCCAAAAGGATATAATCCTCGATCAGTTCATCATCCCCATTTAATTTTTTGGATTTGAGCAGAACAGGCATAAAGCGCATATTTGCCACTTCCTCTACGCGGGAAGGGAAAACCTGCTGAACCACGACATGATCTCCACTAAAGAGTGCGTGGCCATTGCGTTTCCAGCTCCGGGTAATAATTAGTAAATCCTCGTTTTCTATAATATTCGGGTTTTCCCCGTAAATCCTTTTACGTACCCCTTTATTAAACATATTGTTCATGTTATGGGTAGCTCCAATGGCTATGGTGTTTTCAAACCCCTCTCTTTTAAAGGAATCCACATAAATCCCCATAGCGCTATTTAAATAGGTTTTATCAAATCCTTTTAGCACAAACTGTGATCCGCCGGCTTCGATTTCCTTACTAAGCAGGGTAGCATTGCGCAAGATTTCTGTGCCATCTTGTTGACGTTTTACCTCATGTAGCACGGAGACAGAACCGCTAAGGTTAAACTTGGATCGCAAATAGGTTTCAGAAAGCGCGCGAGAATGCGTTTCATGGACGGGAGGAAGTTGATTGCGGTCCCCTAGAAATACAATCTTGTTTTTAGAATTCCCAGCATTTACATAGGCAATTAAGTCTGTAAGCAGGGATCGTTCAGCAATAAAAAGGGCGTTTTCTTCACGGGCAGCTACCGATGCAATCATAGACGCTTCATCGATAATGAAAATGGTATAATCCCTTACCTCATTTCGTTTTCGCTTTAAAATGATTTCTCCTGTCCTGGGATCTGGATTCGCCAGGTAAATCAGGGAGTGAATGGTGCTGTTGAGGGTTTTGGCTTTGCGGCCCAGGATGCGTGCAGCGCGCCCTGTAGGAGCAGCTATTTTATAGTTAGTGCCTTGTTCATTTAATAGACCTATAAGGGCTGTGGTAATGGAAGTTTTTCCAGTTCCAGCGGCTCCAGCGAGGATAAAAAAATCCTCCGAATTCTCTTTATCAATAAAGGTTTCAATACGAAGTAGTGCCTTGTTTTGTTCCTCTGTTGGGCGGGAGAATTGTAAAAAGTCTAGTATGGATTTTTCTTGTTTCATAAGGTTGTCAATTCCTTTGAAACAAATGTAGGATTATAGTGTGCAGTAGAACTTCATACGTTTACAATGGAGGGAATGCCACAAACCCCAGGGTGCTGAAACCGGGCGATTTTAGTCTTGAAAGGTACTTGTCGTGAAGCGCTTTGCGATTATTAATCTGACGGTAATGGTAGCGATCAAAAATACTGGAACATTCAATTTCCGCATCTTCTCCGGTACTTTGAGGCATCAGATTGAATCCTCTAGTGGCTTTTACAATAAGAAAATTGGAATATAGATACCGGTCATGAAATGGTTTTCCAAGAGCATATTGGTTCGTGACCACTTGAAATTTGTAGGGAGCTTTCGCAAATAATGAATTTAATTTTGCAACAATACGCTTGGCCTTATTTTCCTCATCTTTTGGGGTTCTCTCATTTAGTTTTTCCGTATGAACGCGGATCTGTATTTCGTTTTGCCCATTATTTTCTAAGAGGATTTTCAACATGGGAAATAGGTTGTCTTTAATTTTTTGGGAGGATGCATCACCTAAGATAAAATGATCATTAATAGTTAGGAAATTTAAGGGGATAGACCGGAAGAATTCAAACCACTGCCACCCTGGGAATATCTCGTATAAATCAAACCGCTTATGGCATGATTTAATAATAGCTTCAATTTTCTTTTCATAATTAGAAAATGAAAAACAAAGGGCACCTTTATTTTCAGCATCTTGAAACCAATCATGGTCTTCCATACAAAAAATCAAGGTTTGTTCGCAAGCGGAATTTTTAAAAAAATGAGTTTTAATATCCTTAACAGTAACAGGTGGGGAATAATTAGAACGATAGGCAAATAAGGGATTCTCTTTTTCGAGCTCCTCAAACTCTTCTGGTGAATCAATAGAACAATCAATAAACCAATCGATCATTCCATATTCCTTTAGTATTTTATCAAGAGCTTGTTGCCCAATACTTAAGGCCCCTTCATCAGAGCTAAGGTAAAAATCATCCAAAAATTGTTTTTCTATATATAGCTCCATATTCAATTTTTTTGCTCCTTGTTTACCCGCATCAAATCAAATTTGAGCTTAGTCGCCTCGTCATAAAAACCAGGGCCAAACGTGTCTGTTAGATTACCATTTTCAGTGATCTCAATCTCCTTCACCTTGGGCTCTTCTTCTGAGACGTATTTGTCGTCATTAAAATAGTAGATTATTACATCTTCCTTTTTTAAAGAACCTTCGGCTACTAAATATTGTAGTTTACGAATTAAGTATTCAGAATGGGTTTCTATAATGTAGTGGACATCCCCCAATTCATTTCTGCTCATTGTAAATAAGTCGGCCAATTTTGATTGTAGATTTGGATGCAAATTTTCCTCGGGCTCCTCTACTATTATTACACTAGGATGGCTACTTTCCCAAATTTTAGGCTCATCTTTAAGCAATAAGGATTGTATGATAATAGGAAGTAATTGCGAATATCCATAACCAAGATCTGCGAATGGTATTTTTTTATCCTTTTGTTTTAAATAGATCATTAAGGCAAAATCTTCAACACTGGAAATCTCTAATTCTCCCTCAAGTCCAAATAAATTTAATGCAGAATTCACAAACTCAGTAGGGAGATCTGCGTTTCCTCCGAATCGCACGTAGTTGTCTACGAAAGATGTATTCTTAATTAAATCATAGTACTCACGGATAGTCTGATCCATGATCGTTTCCGAGGAATCTGTGAGCACTCTTTTGTTAGTCCCCCGGTTTGGGGGTATATATTGCATTGCTTTAATCCATCTGGAGAATGAAAAGTCATAATTTCTTAGTAGTTCAATAGCGGTTTGCACACCCCGAAATGAGAGCACATCAAGGTTATCTAGCCAGTATTTCCCTTCATTTAATCTTTCCTGGGGTGTCCCCAAAAAATCCAAATTAGGAGTTTCCCTAATGTCCATTACTCCAGAACCTTCATCAAATAATTTTTCACTAAAAACCAATTCTCCGAGCCTTGTATGTGTGATTTCAATCTTTTGATTTTCGACATGATTAATATTATTGCGCACATGATTTATTAGTTCTTTTTGTAGTATATCATCTATATAATCATTGCTAGAAGACCAAAAAAAATTATCCCAAGCACCAGTACCCAAATCCCCCCGTCTCCAATGCTCATTGTAACACTTAAGGACAAAGTCTGTTGCTTTATAAAGTTGTTTTTTGGTAATAGGTTTACCTCCTATTTTTACATTATACAAGCAGTAATCCTTTTTAAGCAGGGTAATCTCATTATGCAGAGCTACCAGTTTTAATTCATTTAAATTTCCACTATTGCGAAAGGTTCTATACTCATCAAAAGATTTTTCATTAATCAGCTTCCTGGCAATATCTTGCATATATTCAGATGCGTTAGAAAGAAGTAGTTCTGGATGCGCTGCAATTTTAGTATCAAAGGAATCAAAATTCAATTTTACTTTTTTTATCCAGCCTTTACTATAAAAATTATCTAAAAACCCTTTTAGGTTAAAAGTAAATTCTAAATAATAATCATCGTCGTCATAACCATGTTGGCGAATACCACCTGATTCTTTATTTCGCCTGGGCTTTATCGGGAATTGATTAACTCTATATATAAGTTCACCATCGGGGTTTTCAACGGAGACACCACTTAATTGACCCTTAAAATATGTTAACTCTGTATAATAATTCTCTGGTAGTATTAGAATCGAATGTTCAATTTGAAATTTAAGGATATCGCTGTCCGAATCGTGATTTATAATACTGTCAAAATTTTTTAGATTGTGAGACCCGGATTTAAAATCTAACTTATAATGATATCCATTTTTAAAAAGTCTCAGTAACTTGGTCAAAGAACTTTTCCCTGAATTATTGGGCCCAAGTAGAATAGTAATTGGGCGAATATCAAAGGTTTGCAATTCTTTCAACACCCTAAAATTTTTTACTCCTATTTTCATTAATCTGGATTTAATTGATTCCTCACTATAGCTGATTTATAATCTGGCCTCATACAATAATGTTCAAATTACGAAAGTTAAACCAAATCATAACGATTCATATTTTAACCCGTGACAAAGTTTATTATCAAAAGTGCAACCTGGCTGCACAGTTAGTATTTTTCTTTGTATTCAAGATCTCAGTTTTAGCCCGTTACTAATTCATGATAATATGAATGTACCATCTAAATTAATCTGTCTGATTATGTTATTTACTTCTTTAGCTATTTACAACCAAGTGGATAATGGTAGTTATACAAGCAACAAAACATCCTATCAGGATGAAATTAATGGAGCTAATAATTTTATGGAATTAACCCGCAATAATATCTTTATTGACGTTTCAAGGGATGGCAAAAAAGGGGTATTTGTTTTTCAGGACCCCAGAATTCCTGAAAAGATTTTAAGTTATGGAGTCATTAGTTCAGAGGTATATCAATCTGAGCAGCAAACCATATATATTTACAATTGCGAGGTACTTCATCTTCCCGACCAACCAGAAACGGATATCATTATCTATTGGAACAAACAAGGGGGTATGAACATTATGGTAAAAGATGAATATTCATCCCAAGTATTCCATAGCCTAAAATGGGTGGAGTAATAAAACTCATTTTAAACGAATTAATGCCTTTTCAATCTCAGATCGTTTGTAATACACCCTATTGCCAATCCCATAAGATGGCAGAATCCCTTTTTTAGACCAATGCCATAAGGCGGACAAAGATATTTTAAGGTACCGGGCTGTTTCTTCCCGTGTCAATAGTTTCACTGGTTCTTTGGGTTGAAAGTTTCCTTTGATGTCCTTTATCTCATGTTCAATTACCGTTAGCTTTTCTAGTATCAGTTCTGCAGCCTTGGGCAGATCTTCTAATCTTAGATTTTCCATATCGATACATTTTAAATTTTTTAAAAAAATATTTACGCCTGCTCTCGCGGTTGATATATAGCAGCAGACCCCTCCCTAACCGGGGCTGGGAGGGTTTGATACCCCCCCCTGCTTATGTCTAATCTAAAATTTAATTAAATGGTAACGGTAAAAGATTACAAGAAAAGGGAAAACAAACAAGGGGAAGAATTTTTTGTCCTAGTACTTCAGGGAAACGTAGTACCACTAAAGAGCAAGGAAACGGGTAGGACCTATTTTACAGCCAAAACCTGTACGGTAAGCAGTACTTTCGATGAAGATACCTGCAAAGAGCTTATCGGAATGCAATTTCCAGGAAGAATTAAAAGAGTAGAAACAGATCCTTATGAGTTTACCGTCCCAGAGACAGGTGAAGTGATACAGCTCAGCCACAGATGGGAGTATGAGGATAACACCGAAGAGCTTATCTCAGAACTGGTTGTAGAGGATTCCGAGGTCTACTAGAGGCTTGAGTACACAGCTAATGAAAGACCCAGTATTGGGTCTTTCTATTTTTATACTCGCATGAATTTATCATTAACGCATTAATCAAAACAATATGAAACTAAAACAAGCAAGACGACAGGATGTCAAGCTGCGCATAGGTATTTCCGGGGCCAGCGGCTTTGGCAAGACGTATTCTGCCCTCAAACTGGCCCATGGAATCACCGGCGACTATTCCAAAATAGCCATAATAGATTCCGAACATGGTTCTGCAAGTCTCTATGCAGAACTAGGACCTTTTAATATTCTGGTACTGGACGGTCCCTATCCGCCTGAGAAATATATCCAGGCCATATCCTTATGTGAAAAACAAGGGATGGAGGTGATTATCATCGATAGTATATCCCATGAGTGGACAGGGGAAGGCGGCTGTCTTCAAATTCATGAACAGCTAGGGGGAAGATTCCAGGATTGGGCTAAAGTAACTCCACGGCACCAGGCTTTTATTGAGAAATTGCTGCATGCCAATGCCCACATAATAACAACTACCCGAAGAAAAGTGGATTATTCTTTGGATACTACTTCCAAAGGCCGGACCAAGGTCGTTAAACATGGAACCAAGGAACTGACCCGTGAGGGCTTTGAATATGAGCTTACCTTAAACCTGGAGCTGATTAACGAAAATCACTTGGCTAAAGCCTCAAAAGATAGAACCGGGCTTTTCATGAACAAGCCTGAATTTGTGATCAACGCCGCTACCGGCAAAAAACTTAAAGCCTGGTGTAGCCAGGATGAGAAGCGGGCTAAGATTCAAGAGTTGATAAATAACGCACAATCCAAGGAGGAACTACGCCATATCTATATGGAGCATCCAGATTACCAGCAGCAGATTAAAGCAGATCTGCGCTCCCGCCTGGATCAGCTGGAAAAGGAGGACATCGCAGCACCTGTAGAAACTAAAACCCAGTAGCAAATGGAGATCTTAAATAGTAACGAGCTGGCGGCGCCAGCTTTAAATGGTCAGGAGCACGAAGACTCCTCTGTTTTTATAAAAGCCAATACCAAAGGGGTGAGTTTATCACACCTAAGCAATGGTTGTACTGTCCCGGTTTTTGCCAAGGATAACGAGTGTACCATAGCACACCAGGAGTTTGTGGAGGCCACAGGGGACTGTGCTCAAAAGCTTTTTAGCGGGCATACCATTAGTGATCCAGAAATACGGGTAAGCCATGTAATTAAAGGGCGAGTGCCCACGGCTATAGGAAAACCAGTAAGGGAACTAAAGCCCGATGAAAAAACGATCTATTACCAGCGCATGATGTTTGTAATTGAGATTCCAACCATTTCTGAGGTTGTAGGGGGCAATCCATTAAAGCTAACCCTGGGAGGGGTGCGCGCCTATAACCAGGAGAACCTGTATAAAGGCAAATCCCTGGAGCGTTTTAAGGTCTTTATAGGCTTTAAAAATATGGTGTGTACCAACCTGATGGTTTCCAGTGATGGAATGGCTGGAGAACTAAAAGCGGGCTCTTTGGAAGAACTAAAACATCGCGTTATGGAGCTTATAGGAGGCTATACCATGCAAAAGCACTTAAAGGGCCTTGCAGCCCTTGGCAATACTGGATTATCGGAAAAGGAGTTTGCACATCTTATAGGCAGGCTCAGGATGTATCAGCATGCACCTAGTCAGCAGCTGGCAGACACCCCTTTACTGGGACTTACAGATACCCAATTGAATGCTGTAGTGCATGGATATTATCACGATATCTATCATGCCAGGGAGGATGGAGAGGACTTGAGTTTTTGGAAGCTTTATAATCTCTTTACCCGAGCCAATCAAAGCAGTTATATCGATGCTTTTCTTGAACGTGGGGTACAGGCATACGACTTTGTTCAAATGCTGCAGAATTCAAAGGAAAATGCGCTTCCATGTTTTTACTGGCAATAACTATATAATAGCTAAAATGCCCGGGGAAACTCGGGCTTATTGGTATGACTAAAGAAGAATTAAAATATACCGTTGGTTATATTAATCCAAATAGTATTTGGGTGGTTACTTCGAAAGGTAAGCTAAAAATTCTTTATACCCCCATTACCTTGAAAGTGATCAAAAAAGTTGGTAAGTTGTCACTTGGATCGCTGGTAAATGCAACTTCAGTAAAGTTGTCTACTCGGGGCAAAACAATTTACATTATTGATCATAAACCTTATTATTATCATTATTTTGATATCGTGTTAAACAAACCAATCTCAAATGATTTTCCATTCCACTGACTTATCATCACTATTTCAAGAATCGTTTATCAGAATATTGAAGAACGATTTTATTGTAACCACATTAGAACTAAACGAAGCTGAACAAAATGAATTTCCCAACCAGAATAATGATTACAGAGTAATATTCGGTCCAGGAAAAGTTTTCGTTCCTGGTGGTGTGGATAGGTACCCAGATGAATCTTATCGAAAAGTTGTCAATTTTTATAAGGATTATTTCCTAGAGTGTCTAAAGTTAAGCCTGCATTCTTTTCGTAAAGAGGTGAAAAGGTTTTTAGAAACTCCATGCATGCAAAATCCAGATTCCAGATACTATTATTTAGAAGAAAAAGTATCTATTTTGGAAAATTGTGAAGGTGAGTTACATAATCTAGGTCAGCAAAATCCCATAGTAAAGGAATTCAGCAAAATCTTAGTTGAGGAAATAGAGTATATAAACGCTTTCAAACCCAAAATTTATGAGGACCTGGAAGCCAATAAACTGAAATTTAGATTATCGAAAAAAGAGGTCTGTCTTTTATTCAGCCATCTCAACAAGCATAACATTTTAAGTCCAGACGTAGTTAATGATAGGGAATTAGGCCATCAACTGGATATGCACTTCATGTATTGGGACAAAAAAACTAATAGATATCGGATAATGACAAATTCTCGAAATACAATTGGAAAAACACGCACAGACCTGGGACACCAAACACCATCCACAAAATTGAATGAAATATTTGGCCTCTGAATCAATTTCCGTGCCATTGTAAAATACTAACCCCACATTTGTGGGGTTTTTTTTGACCCCACGCAAAGCATTGATATTCTGTTATATAGATATCTCATTTAATACTTTTACGTGATAGAAATGTCGGCCGGCATTATCAAGTGAGTATTAATGTTTTAATTAAAAAATTATGTTTTACAAAAAGAATGAGGATGGAAAAATCGAAATCCTCCATTTCAAATTAATTGAATTTCTGGCCAAGAGCGGATACGGAAAACTTAAAGTTGGGTCATCAGTGCACATCTTAGTTAAGCTAATTGACAATGTGATTACCGAGGTATCGGAAAGTGAACTGGTAAACTGTGTAAAGGACTACCTGATAAGCATTAATGAACCCGAGGTTCTGGAGAAATACACCAAGGGTTTGGGAGGTTATTTAAATGGCCGGAAGTATGACTTGCTGCCACAAATAAAGGGGTTTTCAGATAAGGAAGATCCAAATAAAGCCTGGCTGTATTATAAAAATCAGGCGGTTCGGATTACTCCAAAAGAAATCAAGGCTATTGACTACAAGAACATTACGCATCCAGTATGGAGTAAGCGATTCTTAAACCGGGATTACAGCAAACCAGTTGATTCTAATGGACATTTCCGGGACTTTATCTACAAGCTGTCCAAGCAGGATACAAAACGATTTAGAGCCCTGCAGACAGCCATTGGTTACCTGCTGCATCGCCATAACAACCCGAATCTATGTAAGGCGGTTATTCTTATTGATGAAAAGATTGCTTTTGATGGTACGGCCAATGGAGGTACGGGGAAAAGCCTTATTGCTAAAGCGCTTTCACATTGCAGAGACCTGGTCTTTGTTGAGGGCAAGAACCTCAAAACCGGTTCCTGGTTTAAAAATCAGCGTATTCAGATCACTACCGATATAGTCTGTTATGATGATGTGGGACGTGATTTCTCCCTTGAGGAATTGTATTCCATGACCACATCTGGAGTTGTTATTGAAAAAAAGCGCAGGGATGAAATCCACTTAAGCCCAGAGGAGGCCCCCAAATTCATGATCAGTTCCAACTATATCGTCAAGGGTACTGGAGGCCCTTCCGATCTGAGACGGCGCTATGAGTTTGAACTTGCCAACTTTTTTAGCGAGAAACACCAACCCCTGGATGAATATGGCGATCTGTTTTTTACGGGTTGGGGTGAAGAGCAATGGAATAAATTTGACCTGTTTATGATGGAATGCCTGCAGCTATTTCTTAGAAAGGGACTCATTGAAGCTGAACCGCTCAATCTTAAGCAAAACCGGCTTATTAACAGTACCAACCCCGAGTTTGAGGTCTTTTCTAAAAAGCACTTTGTGTTAAACAAGTGGCTTGATAAGCCCATTCTTGTTCAAAAGTTCAATAAAGAATTTCCTCACCTTAGGGGCGTTTCATCCCATCAGTTCACCAAATGGACCAAGGAACTCTGCAGACAGCAAGGATTGGATTATGCGGATAAGTCCAGCGGAGCCAAATATCTATTCTACTTAAGTAAGCGAAAGGAGGTGAAAAATGGCAACTAAAATCATTTATAAGGTTACCTGTGAGCCTACCGGAGAGGTGTACGTAGGGGCTACTACCAAAAGCTTGGAAGAGCGCCGTCAGGACCACGAACAAAAGGCGGAAAAAGGAACGGGACACTATTTTCACCAGGCCATTGCCACGTTTAGCCCAGAAGCATTTACCTGGGAGCAGATTGATACCGCAGACAACGCCAATGAACTGGCCGAAAAGGAGCGTGCGTATGTTCTTAAATATAGCAGCAATACCAGTGGATTCAACCAGGATAGGGCTGGAGGTTTCCAAAAGGAAATCTACCAATATAGCACATCTGATGGGCTCTTAAATGGGGTCTATCACTCTCTTGATGAAGCTGCCAAAGTTGTGGAGGCAAAAAAAACCTCTATCAGCAATGCCTGCCTGGGGTATAATCGCACATGCAAGGGTTACTTCTGGAGCTATCAGAAGGCAGAAAGATATAATGAAATCCCTGATAAGCGTAAGAAACCTGTGGTTCAACTTACACTGGATGGCCATATGGTAGCCAATTATAAATCTGTGGCTGAGGCGAGCAGGAAGTCAGGCCTTAGCAAGACTTGTATTGCCCGAGTATGCCGTGGTGAACGCCCTCAATCGGGAGGCTACAGATGGAAATATGAGAACAAATTAAATGATGTTGAAATTTTAAATAAAAGAAATTATGGAGAATAGTAAAATTGAATGGACAGATCATACCTGGAACCCCTGGTATGGATGTCAAAAAGTATCAGATGGATGCAAGTATTGCTATATGTACCGCAATCGAGAGATGTATGGTCAGGATGGAAATACTTTCAGTAGAAGCAAAACTAAGTTTACGTATCCTTATGAGGTGCCAGAAAGGAGTTTAATCTTTACCTGCTCCTGGTCGGATTGGTTTATTGATAAAGCGGATGGATTCCGAGATGATGCCTGGGATATAATCCGAAAAACCCCACAGCATATGTATCAGATCCTAACTAAACGACCAGAGCGCATCAAGGATCACCTACCCAAGGATCTGGAGAATTTCAGGAACGTTTGGCTGGGGGTAACGGTAGAATCCCAAAAACATGTGGATCGATTGAGTTATTTACAGGAGATACCCTTAACTACCTTTGTCAGTTTCGAGCCGCTGCTGGGTCCTATTACTTGGACGGATTCCATGAGCAGCATGGATTGGATTATCATTGGTGGGGAGAGTGGCAATGAAACCGGAAAATACCGCTACAGGCCTATGGAGTTATCGTGGGCACTGGATCTGCTGCAAGACGCTCAGAAGCATGATGTTCCTGTTTTCGTAAAGCAGATGGGTACGTATCTAGCCAAACAATTAGGGCATAAGGATCGTCATGGCGGTGATCTGGATTACTTTCCGGAAGAACTTAAGGTACGTGAGTTTCCCAAAGGATTCGTTAGGTGAGTTGTTCAAACTTCCAATCACAAAAAAAAGCCGGCATGTGCGGCTTTTTTTTATTGCCTAAATCAGGCGCTCCAATCGCTATTTTGCCCTTTTGCCTCCTCCATCACTGCACCACGTAATTCGTTAGCAGCATCCCAGAGTACCTTTTCGAAGTTGATATTGGCTTTGGTCATGATCATGGAATATATTCTTGTAAATGTTTATTCCGTTATTGGTAAAATTTCCTTGATATAAGTCTTTTGTCCATCAGGACTGGGCTCGGTAATTACTTTGACACCATTTCCTTCTTTAAAATCATTGTCTTCTATCATATATGGGGGTATCCCGATGGTTTTGTAAGAATCATTTGGCTTAAAAGTACCCCAACCATTAACCTTTACTTCTAATATTTCTCCTTCAATCCATTCGTTCTCGCCATGCTCAGATATGTTCTTTTTTCCCCATAGGGTTAGATTAGAATCTCTATAAGGATGTTTATCTACAAATCCTTTAAACCATAAAAGAACATCAAATAATAAATAAACAGAACTTCTAAATAAATAATCCGATTTAGAACTATTTAGATATTCATCTACTTTGAGTCTTAAATTTCCTTCCGAATGGGCTCCATCTTGAACAATATTTAGTAATCTATGGATATTTTCACCAATTACTGGCAAAACAAACGCTTTTAAGTGCTCATATTCTGAATGCATATTAGAAAGGAAGAGACTAGATCCATTAATCCATCCTTTGTGTTGGAGTATTTCTTCTGGAATAATTCCCATTTTTCCTAATTTGGTAAAAACAGATTCGATAACCTTCCTAAGCGAATTCAACTGATCCTCTGAATTTTCAATTTTTTGGGATCCCTCTAAATGTCGAATTAAAATTAAAAGACGTTCATAGTGCTCTTTTCCCAAATATTCGTCTTGGGTTATCTCTAAAATGGCTTTGTACTTTAGTTTTAACTGGTAATCTTCCCGATTAGAAACTGCATCTTTAATTGCTTTAAACAGCAATTCAAGATGCTGAGGTTTCGTTTTGTCAAAACATTTGGCTTTGTTAGCCTTTAAGAGGTCATTTTCTCCTTTAGTAAACTTGTCCTTCCCAGAAAGCACAAACCAGGGAAATACTTTTTTTGACTCTAGGGAATTAATTCGACCTATGGCCTTTCCCAATCCAATGACATCTTCTGTACCTTTAACTTGATTTTTCTTTTCAAAAAACAATCCATCGAGAAGAATACAATCAAAGCGATTTAGATTGGATTCGAGCTTTTCAAATCCTTCTTCAAATGATGTATAACCTATTAGATTAATACCCTCTTGTTGGGCATCTAACTTAAAGAAGTCCATTTCCTTTTCCTGGTGTTCGTCATCAATCCAAAGTACGTTTATCATTGTTTTGGTATATTTAAAATTGGAAAACCGAAGAAAAGACTAGTCAGAGTAACATGAGGTAAATCTCCTAAAAGCGTATCAATATGTAAGGTGCTTTCCCCATGATTTAAATACTTAATTATTTCATTAACCTGGTATCCCCCTTCGCCGGTGTTTCCGGTTTGTCCAGCGTGGAAAGCTCTTTTGATATATTTCTCTATTCCAAAATTTTCGGGAAATGGCACACCGTCATTGGTAATATTAATTCGTATATCGGTGAGCGCTGGAGAAAATTCTATTTCCGAGGAATCTGTTTCACTGTCCATCCAGAATAGCTCCAAATCAATGCTAAGGTTATAATGTTTACTATCATCCACAAACCCATGTCGCTGAGCATTTTCGACAATGTTATCAAAAAGTGTTTCCAGCAGCTGTTTGTTTCCATTGATTATCACCTTGGAATTAAAATACTCCTTAATATCATTATCTTCTCTAAGTGCTACCGTGACATTTTTTGGGAGTGAAACCTTCAAAGATTTCACATATTTCTTTAGAAAGTTGACGATATCAAGAGGCTCTAGTTTATAGTTATTTACATCAAACTCGCTTGTATTCCTATCCAATAAATTGTGTATTTGATCTAAATTGAATTTGATAGCCTCAATTGTGTCAAGTAAGGTGATTGAACTAACATCAGACAACTTAAATCCCTGCCAATTAGGCATTTTCTTGGATAAGGTTTTCTCAAGCAATCTAATTGCAGAGTTAATATTTAACATGGGTTTTCCAAGAGCATGCTTCAATGAAGCAGATTGTTCATAAATGATTCTTTCTTGACCCTTAATTATGGCTTGCTTCTCCTTTTCAAGAGTTTTAATCTTTTGTGTAACTTCTTTAAAGCCCTGAACTTTAGCTTTTTGTTCTAATAAGGTAGGCAGTATTAGTTGAATATTTAGAAAATCTTCTACTATTAAACGCTTGGGGCCTACTTCTTGGTAGCGATATCCCTTTAATTGATCTATCACATATGAAGCCTTTAACTCTAAAAAAAGAAATAAAGGGTCTATTTTCTTAGTATCAACAAGAAAGGACGCAATGGAGCGATCTGTAAATATGGGATCCCCTTTATATTCAAAATAGGTTGGATTCAGTTCATCCCCTACCAAGGAGATTAACAAACAAGATCTATCAATTTTCTTATAGGGCAAATGCTTTATTTCACTCTCTTTTAGATTTTCCAGTTTTAAGATTGGATCTCCAATTGTACCTATCAGATCCCGAATTCCGACGATTTTATGAATTTCATTTTCATGGACCTTCTCTCCTAGCAAAAGGGTCAAAAAGTTTTTAAGCTTAATCCCATTTTCAATCTTGGGGATAAAGTATCTGGGGACATTCAGATTATATTTATATGTTTCAAGCTGTTCATTGGAAACAACTCTAATAAAGTCCTTATCAGGAATTTCTAGATTTATTGCTTTATGTAATTCAAGGTCATCTATTACCCGCCTTCTTTTATCTTCCTTTCTAATAAACCTTGAAGCATCTACTAATTTTACATAGCCAGGATTCTTTTTGCTCTTGTTTATAACAAAAATTACAAATGGCAAGGCTGTGTGATAAAAAATTCCTCCAGGGAATGATATAATAGTGTCTATTAAATCATTGTCAACTAAGTACTTTCTATCTTCTTTATAATAATTACTAAAAATAAAGTTATGTCTGAAAATAAATATACCTGTGCCATTATTACTTAATTGATCTTCTCGATATATCCCTATAGTTCTTTCAACTAAGAATTGTTCCACATCTATGATGTGATTTTCTATCCCTGGTATATCAAAACCCATTGGTCGAACCTTATATCCAAAAGGTGGCGTCGAAACAATTAAATCAAACTTGTCTTCTTCTTTAGGCCATTTTTTTATTGAATCCTCATGTTTTAATATGAACTTATCAGATTTTCCATGAGCCTTTAACCGAAGCAATCCCAAAGCCCATGTTTTCTCATCAATTTCTTGACCGTAATAGTGCATCTCCTTATCGAGGTAGGCACCATAAGAACATGTTCCCGCAAAGGGATTAAAGACTTTAGACCCTTTTTTAGGAGAAGCCAAGTTTAAAACTAATCTTGTTAACTCTAACGGTTGATAGTGTTCTCCCCAAATGTGTTCGTCAAGAATGTTTTTAAGAAAAATTTCAAAAACGGTTGAAAAATCATCTAAATAGTTATCTAAATTTTTGAAATGTTCATAAATGGCCCATGTCTTCTCCGAGCCAAGACGCGTAATAATTTTTTCATTATACCACGAATAAGAAATTTGATAATCCAAATTACCTTCGCGACGGTTATCTTGATTTACTGCAAAAGCCTTTAAAAATGACTTAGAATCTTTGAATATATCGCCCGTAAGTATTTTATCTCGGTAGGTGATAAGCAGATATAGAATTATGTCATAATCTGAACTTTTTATTGACCCACGAACAATGTCAAGTGTGTTCCTAAGAATCTTATAAACTCCATTTAAATCTTCCTTATTCACTGGCTCTTGATTTGTAAAACATTCTGTTTTTAAATGAGTATGTATTTGCTCTAAATGTATTTAGAATATAAATTGAATGCAATTTCCTTAAAATGATCTCGTAATTCCTTTGGTTTAAGGACTTCCACCGTATTCATAAAAGAAAATAATAGCGCAATGATTTCGTGATTTAGTTGCACATCCAATTCCAGGATAATACCATCTTCCATTGTCTCCTTTATCTTCTGTGAGCCGTGAATGGGCTTACTTTTTATATAGGGCCATTGCTCTAAGGCGACTTTGAGCACAACTTTTTTACCGGCCTCATCTGGATTTACAGAGACTCCGACTACATCTTCAAAAAGCTCTTCAAAATCATATTTTGTATTGGGCACAAAGGCCACGGAACTATCTTCAATATGGATAATTCTATCTAACGCAAGATTCGTTAGTGATTCAAAACCATCACGTATGCCAAATAAAAACCACCGGTCATTATATTGTTTTAAATACCAGGGATGAAAGTCAAATTCGGATGATTCCTCCTGCTTAAATCCTTGATAGGTGATCTGCAAGGCCTGCTCATTAAATATGGCATTAAATAACCGATTAAAATAACTTAATCCTTTTAAGTAGGGATTCTGCTGAAATCCAACAATGGATTTGGTAGTTTCTTTAAGCCCCAGAGCATCTTCTAGGCGTACCTGCATCTCCTCAATCCATTCAAACTGAGGCATCCCTTTAAAACGAGCTAATACCAGAAAAGTCGATCGTAATTGCTCTGCTTCCATAGGGTTTACCATCTGATTTTTAATGGAAAAATGGGGATCGGAATACTGGTAATAAACACGCTTCCCCTCCCTTATTTTTTCCAGCTCTACGGACCATCCCTGAGAGGATTCCATAAAGGCAATATCGTCATAGATTTGTCTCCTACTAATTCCTTTGGTGTCTGGATCCATTTCTGTCAACACCGCATTGCATGCCTCAATAAGTTCCGGAATCCCATAGTTTCTACCGGGATTGCTGAAGCATTCATCCAGCTTATGATATCTAACTAAAGCGTGCTTATTGGTGGCCATCTAAAAGCATTTCTTGCAAGGTACAAAAGTAATGTGCACTATAGCTGCACGGGTTATTATTTTATTACAACAGTCATTAGAAGACGCTCTCTTCAAAACTTTGCGCAGAATCATTAAAATACCAAAAACCATATTATGAGATTTATCATAGTTCAAGGATATAAAATATCTACTTTTACTATTATACCGGAAGAAGTTAGTACTGACAATGTTATTGTTCTTATGTAGCAATTGAAAAGTATGATCATTCCAAATAAACTTTTCATATGTCAAAAAAAATCCTTTATGTTGATATGGACAACGTGCTAGTCAATTTGCCAGCAGGTATGTCCAAAGTGGATCCTGAAATTTTAAAAGCCTATGGCGATGACCCGGATGAAATCCCTGGAATATTTGGATTAATGCCACCCTTGGAGCAGGCAATTGAAAGTTATGCCCAACTTAGTGAATGGTTTAACACCTATATCTTGTCAACTGCGCCCTGGAAAAACCATAGCGCCTGGAGCGATAAGGTAAAATGGGTTCAAAAATACTTAGGGAAACCTGCCTACAAACGCCTAATCTTATCGCATAACAAACACCTAAATCTTGGGGATTATTTGATTGATGATAGGGATGCAAACGGGGCTAAAGATTTTCAGGGAGAATGGATACATTTTAAGTCTGAACTCTTTCCAGATTGGCCAGCAGTGATGGATTATATGAGACAAAGAAGATAAATATGGAAGTGTAGTACATGACTGTCAAATAATATAACGTGAAGCAGAATAAATAAAGGTTTTCCTGAAAAAGTTGATAATGGGAAATTGCGGTAGCATACTAATTAAAATTAGTCTATTATGAGTTTAGAACACTTAATTGAGAAGTCCAAAACATTTAATTTGGATGAAGTTCGATGGTCAAATCAAGGTGAAAATAGTCGTCAAGAGTTCATAAAAAAGTTTCCTCTTAATTCTTTGAAAGATTTAACAGTTGACAATTATGTTCAGGGGGCAGGAAACAAGAATAGTTTTTGCTACTGGTTGGAATTTAAAAAGATTTTGTTCGGAATAGGGGGTGGTAATGCATTTAAATATGGTTTGTGGAAAGCAACTAAAGACAATAACTACTATGTTGGATATGGCAAGAATAAGAAACAATTGTTAGGGGAGGAGCTTGCGAATTACTTTAATACAATTAAGAAGGGAATAATAACCGCTCTTGCTTTGGTTGAAAAGGATCAAATAGAAGGAATAAAAGACATTAATATTCCTATTCGGAATGATGTTCTCCAGAAAATTATGTCAATGTATTACCCTGAGAAATTTATTGCAATGGGCTCTCCTAAGACAATATTGGAATTTGCGCATGATATTGAGCTTAAAGGAGTTGAATTACAATCAGGAAATGTTATTCAGGTTAATTATGAAAGCAATAAATTTTTAAGATCACGGGAAGAGTTTAAAAATTGGGATTATTGGAAACTGGGCGTTTTTATATGGTTGTACTATAACGATGAATTGGAAGAAATTAAGAACTACAGAAAAGAGTTTAGCGCTTGGTTAGCACAAAATTTTGAAATCAGTAATGGAACTTCAAGCTCCTATATTAAAGCCTTAGATATTTTGTCTAAAATTTTAAAAAAGGAATTATTTACTGTAACAGATAATATTTTCCTTAACGATCTTTATGAGGACTTAATTGCAAAACAAAAAGAACCAAATGGGAGATATTTTTATAAGAAATCCCCATCATATGGGCGAAAAGGGTTTTATTCTGCTGCTGTAAGTTCATACATTCAATTTTTAGACACAACCCCAATTCATAAAGATCAAGAAGCTTTTGCTGATATATTAGAAAAATACAGTCCTGATGACCTAGCTACTTACTTTTCATTTTTATTTGAGTTTTTAAATAAATATCAAATAAAGAAAAGGGACACTAGATTACTATACAGCACATCGAACAATAATCTCGCATTCACTATTGGTCAACGCCTTTCTTGGGTATTACATAAATCTAATAAAAGAGGAAAATTCGGAGTGCTTTCTATTGACAAAATCAGATCTCATAGTGAGGAGTTCTCAGGAAATCGTCCTTTTCCCTTTTTCACATATTTTAATTCTATAGAATTTTCCAAAGAGGACAAAGAATCCATATTCAATGGTTTCGAACAGGAACTAAATAGAACTAATAAATCAAGCTATAGCAAACATACCAACAAAGAATTTGAAAATGCCGTATTTGATAGATCATTTAGAGAAAAATTTACTGGGATCATAAAAGGAGACCAACCAGATATTAGCGATATGAAACAACCTGTTAACACCATTTTTTATGGCCCTCCAGGCACAGGAAAAACATTCCGATTAAAACAAGAGTATTTCGACAAGTACACATCTAAGGAAACCTCTATTTCAAAAGAAAAGCATTTTGAATATGTGGTGGAAAATATTGGTTGGCACGAGTGTTTAGCAATTGCCTTATTGGATTTAGGAAGATCCACTGTTTCCAATATAATGGAACATCCGTGGATTCTAAAAAAAAGGGAATATTCTCAAGCAAAAAATATTAGGGCTAATCTTTGGGGTAACCTTCAAGCACACACAGTAGAAGAGTGTCCAAATGTCCATGTTAAAAAACGCCGAGACCCCTCTTTGTTTTATAAACATGAAGACTCTACTTGGGAGGTAGTTGAAGATCAATTAAGAGAATTAATTCCCGAAATATTTGAAGTTAAAAAATCAGTAGAGGAATTTAATCCTGATCCTGACAAAGAAATAAAACGATATCGATTTGTTACTTTCCATCAGTCATTTTCCTATGAGGACTTTATAGAAGGGATTAAGCCTATTCTTCCTGAAGACGGTGAGGAGGTTAGTGACCTGAATTATACAATTGAAGACGGGGTTTTTAAAGAATTGTGCCGTAAGGCTGAAGCAGATCCAGAAAATCAATATGCCATATTTATTGATGAAATCAACAGAGGGAATATCGCTCAAATATTCGGGGAACTTATCACCTTAATTGAGAAGGATAAAAGATGGGGGGCTGATAATCAATTAAGTACCTTGCTGCCCTATTCCAAAAAGGTTTTCCGAGTTCCCAAGAACCTGGACATTTATGGCACCATGAACACCGCAGACAGAAGTGTAGAGGCGCTGGACACAGCACTAAGAAGACGGTTCTCTTTTGAGGAAGTTATGCCCGATCCTGAGAAGCTTATAGGTAAGAGCGTTGGAGGTATTGATTTGAAGGAATTACTGACGGTTATGAATGAGCGTATAGAACTTCTAGTAGATCGCGACCACACCATAGGCCACTCCTACTTTTTAGAGATCTCCAACCAACAAGAATTAGTAGATGCCTTTAACAACAAAGTCATTCCTTTACTCCAAGAATACTTCTATGGAGACTTTGGTAAAATTGGCCTGGTATTAGGGAAAGGGTTTATCCAAAAAAAAGACAACAAAAAGATTAAATTTGCGGATTTCCAATATGAGAATGAGGATGATTTTAAAAATGATACCTACACATTGGTTAAAATCACGGAGGATAACATAAGTAAGGCCTTAGAGATCCTTTTGAGAAACAAACAATCTGAAGTAGAAGAACAAACAGATTGAAGGCGTTTAAAAAAATATCGGTCTTTGAGCATGAGCGCCTGAAAGTAGGAGAGCAGGGATTTACCCAAAGCCATCTGGATGCACTATTAAAATTAAATGATCTTCATGAAGGCAAGTATTTTCAGCCTATTGCAAAAGGAATAAAGTTCAATCAATATGTTGGTGTTATCCAGGTAGATGGCCTTAGTATTGAAATAAATCCCAAAGCAGACAAGAATGATGACAGTAATAGGTGGAAGGGAGTACTGCTGGGAATGCTTAAGGCCTGTGGAAAGCTTAAAGCATCTTCTTCGGGACCTGCTCGAGTTAAACGGCAACATTTAAATTTATTAGAGGTCTATTTTGAACTTTACCTCTTGGAGATTGAAGGCCTGATTCGCCGAGGTCTTATTAAGCAATATCGCAAACGCACTAATAATGTAAGGGCCTTAAAGGGCAAACTAGAGTTTGCTGGGCAGATCCAAAAAAATCTAGTTCATAAAGAGCGGTTCTTCACTACCCACCAGGTATATGATTCCAATCATTTAATCCATGAAGTTTTGTTAGTGGCCCTTCAAATTGTGGATCAGTTTACCCGAGGCACGAGACTATATGATCACTGCAAACGTATTGAATTTGCCTTTCCAGAATTGACTCCAAGAAAAATAACGGAAGACCTCCTTCAAAAGATTCATTTGGATCGAAAATCCAAAGGATATACCTATGCTATAGAGTTGGCACGTTTGATTATCCTGAATTACTCGCCCGATATTATCTCAGGTAAGCGAAAAATGCTTTCTC
This sequence comes from Eudoraea adriatica DSM 19308, assembly GCF_000382125.1. Classification (GTDB taxonomy): domain Bacteria; phylum Bacteroidota; class Bacteroidia; order Flavobacteriales; family Flavobacteriaceae; genus Eudoraea; species Eudoraea adriatica. Next base: position 40,625 of record NZ_KB907551.1, on the reverse strand, counting down.
TATTATTTGACATGAATGCGCTCTGGGAAGAATATGTTTTTAAAATGCTAAGAAAAGCCAGTGAGGGTACTGGCATAGAGGTTACCGCTCATGATCAAAAGCCATTCTGGGGATATAACTCTCTAAGGCCAGATATTGTCTTATGTAGGGGGGCTAAAACCTATATAATTGATACCAAGTGGAAGCGTCCTACTAACAGTGCGGCCTCTATCCATGACTTGCGTCAAATGTATGCCTACTGCCGTTTCTGGAATGCTGAAAAAGCTTTGTTATTATATCCAGGAGAAACAATAAATAATAGTTTTTTTAAATATAAAACCGATGATTACGCGAACATTGAGGGAAGCTTAGATGAAATAAATCATTATTGTAAGATGGGATTTGTTTCAGTTATAGATGCTGAAACAGGGCAATTAGATGACACTATAGGGGAGAAAGTGATGGATCTTTTAGACAATTAAACACTTTTTAGCATGGCTGCCAAACACATGACTTATAAAGAATTTACGAAGCAGGAAGCAACATTAGTGCTCACTTGTGATTGTGGTTGGGAAGGAAAGTCAGATGAATCCTATATGGATGTGCAATCCAAAATTGTAGATTTAATATGTCCCAAATGTGGTAAGATAGTATTGATTCTTGATATTAAAATTGACCCACCACTTTTTGGTTTTTCTAACTTAGGAACCTCATATAAGGATGATGCAGAAAAACTCATCAATCAGTTTAGTTCCTTGGATGATCCTATAAATGGTGCTTTACATTTTTGTGATGAACTTATTTGGGAATACACACATATTGATCCTAATAAACGTGAAGTGAAATATTGGGAATCAACGAAAAAGGCATTAGAAAAAATTAGAAATGATAACAAATAAGATATACGATTCGAAACCCGATTAAATTGTCAAATAATTTCCCGCACTAAGGTGAGCATCTTGCTAATTGAACAACAGATAAGCCAGCCTTAAGCTTTTTTACAACGGTTAATTTTTGATATAGTAAATTACTTCTTTATGGCCTTAGTCTACGGACAAATAGACACCTTAAAACAGATACGAAGAACCTTAGATGAAAAGGGAATTAGTAGATTTAATTCTACAGGTGATCTTAATAATTTCGTTAAGAACTACGAGAACGAAAAAGAAGAAATTCTCTTTAAAATTGAACATGATTTTGATCTGGAACTAGAGGTACTCGAAGTAAAGGGCACTATCCTCCAACGAAATTACGATACGTTAAATAATAAGGCGGAAACAAAACTCAAGGGCAGAATAAGCAAGCTAAGACAGAAGTGCGAAAGGCTCTCATCTATCCAGGCCAATAATGCTATCATGGAATTGGCCTACTGGTACCAACTCCAATTCTTATTAGGGGTAAAGTTTATACTAGAAAAGAGTTTTAATCTTATCATAAGAATTCAGACTAACAAATCAAGAAAAAGCTTGAATGCAATAAAGGAAGAGATAAATGCACTTGCAGCAAATAGGCAATCCATTATTTCAAGCCGTTGCGAATCCAAGTTTATTGTGCTCGAATATGTAATGAATGTAGTTACGGATCTAAATCCCTTAATTGCAGGAGCAATTGGTGAAAATTTAATCCAGAAAGAATTAGAAAAATTATCAGATAGCTATGTGCTTTTTAATGACTTTTCACTTGGCTTCAATAAACCTATTTATAACAAAAAGGAAAATGACCGCATCTTTAGTATTCAAATAGATCATCTTTTAGTCACCAATGCTGGGATCTTTAATATAGAGACCAAAAACTGGAGCAAGGAATCTATTGCTCGTTTGGATATGAGATCTCCAATAAGTCAAATACGTCGCAGCAGTTATGCTCTTTTTGTCATTCTTAATAGTAGCGAGCAAGGTGCAAGCCATATTCTAAAAAGTCATCATTGGGGGGATAAGAAAATACCATCAAGAATATTGTGGCGATGATCAATAACAAGCCGAAGGGAGAAATCAAGTTTGTTACTATAAAAAAATTGAAGGAGTTAAATAGCTATATAGATTCTTTTGAACCTATATTTGATGATTCTGAGGTAAAAATGATTTCAAATTATCTAATTAAGATGAAGAACTAAATTTTTAAAAAGCCATACAATTAGGATATCTAAATAGTTGACAAGTTGTCAAATGGTTGGATAAGAATACGATAGTTTTTCTAATAATATAAATGTTTTGAGTAATCACTTTTCTTCAGGTTTCTTTAGAAATACATATAAAATTAAAGGGCTGCAGAAATGTTGCCCTTTTTATTATTGTTATAAAATACTATTCCAAATATCTTCAGAGTGCATTCTCTCTAGCTGATAATGAACTTCATTTTCCTCATCTTCAATACTTACAGGGTATTCAATTATAAGATCTCCGCTATTATTTGAAGTTTTCCTATAAAGAATTTCATTTTTATTGATTACCTCAACTTCCAGCCAGTCCCCATTTTCCCAATTTTCTTTACTGACTTCAATTTGACTTCCATCCTCAATCAATTTTAATAAAATATTGGCTTCCATACCGGACTCTCTTTTTGGATCACTTTTATTGTAAAAACCCTTACGTATTATCATTAAAGAGTCATTAATAGTCAAAATTGAATTTGTTTTTTCTAGTAGAATGAAAGGAATTTGTTCATTAAACACAGTGATTTTTTTGCAGTGTTTAGCTACAAAACCGAGCTCCAATTTCTGCAATTTCTCTATAACTTGTAAATACTGGTGATCTGTTGCTATCCTTAACCCTAAAAACGCAATTCCTTTATCTGAAATAGATCTATTAATACATTCAAAAAGTTCATCTAAATGATCAAATGGAGCACCTAAAATTGAAATAATTAAATCAAATTTCTTTTCACCATTAAATTTTGAATACGACTTATTTATAATTGATATACTATCATTTATTGGATTCCAACTACTATTTTGGTCTATAACTGTTAATGGGCAAACCCAATTAAAGTAGTTATTGAGGTAGTCAATGGTCCATCCATCTGCACCTCCAAGATCTAGGATTTGATTTGGAAAATCTATGCGCTTACTAATTATATCAATTATGTTTTCTAAAATTGAAATACTAATTTGTATTTGTGAACTGATCACGATTTTTAGTAATTTTTCATCTTTACCAATGAATTCCAAAAGCTCATTTTCAGATGCACCTGATTCCCTTAAACTACAAAATTGCCAGTAACGGTCATCTTTCAAATAGTTTTGGAGAACTTTTTCATATTTATCAAATTTACCATCGGACAATTCTGGCCTGTAGCCTTTTTTCCTTAGATAGCTTTTTATATTCATATAAAGAGTAATTGTTTCCTCTATGTTAATATTACAAAGTTGGAGCTAATATTATGGAAAAACCAAATAATCTAATAAAAACTATATGTAAAGCATGTAGATTAGCATGTTATACATTTAATCTTTCTCAGGAAATTCATTTAAAATTAAGAGCGGCAGGAATGTTGCTCTTTTTTGTTTTAAGCCCTACCTTCATCAAAGATATAAAATACTATAAATGGCAATCAAAAAATCAGAATTATATAGCTCTCTATGGGATAGCTGTGATGAGTTAAGAGGCGGCATGGATGCCTCCCAATATAAGGACTATGTACTCACCATGCTTTTTGTAAAGTATGTATCAGATAAGTATGCAGGCAACCCTATGAGTCTAATTGAAGTTCCAAAGGGGGCTTCATTTGAAGACATGGTAGCCTTAAAGGGACAGCCAGATATTGGTGATCGTATCAATAAAGAAATTTTAAGACCACTCTTTGCAGCCAATGGGCTGGAAGGCTCTATGGAACTGGTCGATTTCAATGACGATGATAAACTGGGTAGTGGCAAGGAAAAGGTAGATACCTTATCCAAACTTATTGCCATATTTGAAAATCCAGGCCTTAACTTTAAAAATAACCGTGCTGAGGATGATGATATCCTGGGTGATGCCTATGAATATTTGATGCGTCATTTTGCCACGGAATCTGGTAAAAGCAAAGGACAGTTTTATACCCCTGCTGAGGTTTCGAGAATATTAGCTAAGGTTATTAATGCAAACCAAGCAGATAAGCCTTCCTATACCGCCTATGACCCCACTTGTGGCTCAGGTTCTTTGTTATTAAAAGTAGCTGAAGAAGCTCCTAAGGGATTAACCTTATATGGACAGGAAAAAGATATAGCCACCAAAGGCTTGGCTATTATGAATATGTGGCTACATGGTTATCCAGAAGCTGCTATTACTGGAGGTAACACTATTGCATCACCGAGTTTCAAAGAAAACGACGGTACGCTAAAACGCTTTGATTTTGTGGTTGCCAATCCGCCTTTTTCTGCAAAGAACTGGACCAGTGGTATCAATCCAAGGGATGACGAATTTAACCGCTTTAGAGGCTATGGTATTCCGCCAGACAAGAATGGTGATTATGCCTTTTTATTACACATTATCTCTTCATTAAAAAGCACAGGCAAAGGCGCAGTGATCCTCCCACATGGTGTATTATTTAGAGGAAATGCAGAAGCAGCGATTCGTAAAAATATTCTGCAACGCAAGTGGGTCAAGGGAATCATTGGACTCCCTGCCAACCTGTTTTATGGTACGGGAATTCCAGCATGTATTATTGTAATTGATAAAGAACATGCAGATAGCCGCGAAGGTATTTTTATGATAGATGCTAGCAAAGGATATATAAAAGATGGACCTAAAAACCGATTACGTGAGCAAGACCTACACAAAATTGTAGATGCTTTTAACAACCAATGGGAGGTGGATAAATATTCCCGTTTTGTACCCTTTGGTGAGATTGAGAAGAACGAGTACAACCTAAATATTCCAAGGTATATAGATACGCAGGAAGAAGAAGATATTCAAGATCTGAATGCCCATTTAACTGGTGGTATTCCACAAAAGGATATTGATGCTTTGCAAGAGTATTGGACGGTGTATCCAAATCTCAGAAGGGAGTTGTTTACTCAAATTCGTGAAGGCTATTCTAAGCTAAATGTAGAGAAGGCCGTCATTAAAAGCACCATCTATGAGCATCCTGATTTTACGCAGTACAATGCCAAGCTAGATACTTTATTTAAGGAATATCAAGGGCATAATCACCCTATTATGAATGCCATTAATGAAGATACTAAACCCAAGGCATTTATAAAAACCATCGCTGAAGATTTATTGGAACGCTATGCCAACAAACCACTCATGGTACGTTACGATGTGTACCAGCATCTCTTGGATTACTGGAATGAAACCATGAAGGATGATGTATACTTATTGGTAGAAGATGGCTGGAAAGCCACAGTAAAGCGCATTATTGAGAAAAATAAGAAGTCAGGTAAAGAGACCGATAAAGGCTGGACGTGTGATTTAATACCCAAGCAATTGGTGATTGATAAATACCTGGCAGAGGAGCAACAGGCAGTGCAAGAAATAGAAGCCAGGATAGAAGGCATACAGGCAGAAATTACAGGCTATGAAGAAGAACATAAAGACGAGGAAGGGTTGTTAAATGAAGCAACCACTGACAAAGGTAGTATCACCAAAACCACCATTAATGCCTTTATCCAAGCAAACAAAACTAATCCAGATGAAAAGGAGGCAGTAGCACTAGCTAAAACCGTATTGGATTTAATCACCAAAGAAGCAAGTCTAAAGAAAGCCTTAAAAGCCAAAGTGGCTGAGTTGGATGAACTCACCTTAGTAAAATTTAAAGAACTCACAGAAGCAGAAGTAAGAACCTTAGTAGTGGAGGACAAATGGCTCACAGATTTACAAGCCGCTATACAAACTGAAATTGATGCCATTTCTCAGCGATTGACTGGGCGTGTTAAAGAACTGGCAGAACGCTATGAAAATACTTTAGGTGAATTGGATAACCAGACCCAAACCCTAGAAGAAAAAGTAGCTGCTCACCTGGAAAAAATGGGATTGATATGGAATTAATGACTAATCCAGGATATAAACAAACGGAAGTGGGATTGATTCCTGAGGATTGGAATTTACACCAAGTAATTGACTTAATTGATTTACTTACTGATTATGATGCGAATGGAAGTTTTGCTTCTGTTGCCGAAAATGTAAAGGTATATGATTATGAAAAATTTGCTTGGTATGTGCGTTCTACTGATTTAGAAAAGAATTCAAATTTAAATGACGTTAGGTATGTAGATAAAGAATCTTATCAGTTTCTAAAGAAAACCGCTCTTTATGGAGGGGAATTGTTATTCTTGAAAAGAGGAGATATCGGGAATGTGTATTTGTTTAAAATGAAAACAAAATATGCAACGGTAGCACCAAATTTATATTTGTTGAAACTGAATGAAGTATCAAATTCCGAATATTTATACTATTATTTTATTTCTAATAGAGGTCAAAGTCAACTGAAGAGTAAAAATGCAAGCTCAACTTTAGGAGCTTTATATAAGGACGATGTTAAAGCAATTTACGTCCCTCTCCCCCCAACCCTCACCGAACAAGAAGCCATCGCCACCGCCTTGAGTGATGTAGATGCCCTTATCAGCAGTTTAGACAAATTCATCACCAAAAAGAAAGCCATTAAACAAGGGGCAATGCAGCAGTTGCTCATACCTCCATATAAAGGGGGTAAACGCTTACCTGGTTTTTCAGGTGAGTGGGTGGAGAAGACATTGGGGGAAATAATAAATCTTGATAAGGGAGAACAGCTTAATAGGGATACACTCTCTTCAGATGGAGCCTATCCCGTTATTAACGGAGGTGTTGAACCTTCTGGATATTGTGAAAAATGGAATAGAAGTGAAAATACAATTACTATAAGTGAGGGAGGAAATTCTTGTGGATATGTGAATTTATTAAAAACAAAATTTTGGAGTGGTGGACATTGTTATTCCTTGAAATTTAAAACTTCAGAAGCTAATCAACAATATCTTTATCTTTTTTTGAAGTACATGGAAAATTCAATAATGTCCCTAAGGGTAGGCAGTGGATTACCTAATATTCAAAAAGGTAGATTAGTACTATTTAATTGCTCTATCCCAATTGATGTCAAAGAACAAAAAGCCATCGCTCAAATCCTTTCCGATATGGATGAAGAAATAGAGCAATTAGAATCTAAAAAAGTAAAATACCAAGCCATCAAACAGGGGATGATGCAAGAGTTGTTAACGGGTAAAACGAGGTTGGTATGAGTTGGAAAAAGACACCAAATTGGACAGAGAATTTACTTCAGGGCACATCCTTTTGGATGGGGTATAAAACCCAATTATTCAGACATTATCCATTAACAGAAGGTGCAATTGTGGGTGAAGCAGTTTCTTTGATTAAAGGAAGTTTAAAAGACAATTTTACACTTGATTGTGAGTTGAAATATAAAAATCTCAATGTCCCCAAGCTTGGGAAGAAAAGGGCTGATTTAGTAATAAAGAATAATGGGATAATCGATTCGGTAATTGAAGTAAAACGAGCAAAATCTTCAAATAAAGAAGTTACTAAGGATTTTATACGTTTAGCTCAATGTCATAAAGAAAATCCCTCAGTCAGATGTTTTCTATTATTGGTTAGTCAAAAATTTAGACCTTCTAAATATGTGATGGAAGATGGCAAAGCAATATTAAATGAAATAATAGATGAGAAATACATAGCAAAAGTTAGAAGGGCTTGTAAAGCAGCATCATCCTTTGAAAGTAAGAAAAGTGCTCATTATTCTTGTTTAATTGAAGTGAAATATCATGAATAAGCATATAGGCAAACCAGAAAGAGCATCTCAAAATAGGGTCATTCGGTTATTCCAAACCGAATTGGAATATACTTATTTAGGTGACTGGGAGGAAGGAGTACGGATTCAACCCATTGAAGAGGAAATTTTAAAAAAGTATTTATTAGATAAAGGCTATTCCGTCATACAGTCCCAAAAGGCAATAGATAAGCTAGTAAAGGCAGCAAGTAACTTATCCAATGGATTATATGAGGCCAACAGAGAGGTATATCATTTATTGCGCTATGGTGTTACAGTTCGCGAAGAACTGGGGCAACCAAAAGAAACGGTATGGCTCATAGATTGGAAGGATAAAAGGAGTAATGAATTTGGTGTAGCAGAAGAAGTAACGGTTCAAGGGAAACATAAAAAGCGTCCGGACGTAGTTATTTATGTGAATGGTATCGCGCTTGGAGTTATAGAATTAAAGCGCAGTAAAGTTGGCGTTGAGCAGGGTATTCGCCAGAACCTGGATAACCAAAAGGATGAATTTATCCCCAAGTTTTTTACTACCATGCAGTTTGTATTGGCGGGGAATGACACACAGGGATTGCGCTATGGTACCATAGAAACTCCAGAGAAATATTTCCAAACCTGGAAAGAAGCATCCGATACCGAATTTGATTATGTGCTGGACAAGCATATCTATTTACTCTGTGAGAAAAACAGATTCTTAGAGCTTGTTCATGATTTTGTTGTCTTTGATAAAGGCGTTAAGAAATTATGCCGTCCCAATCAGTACTTCGGAATTAAGGCCGCTCAAACCAATGTAAGGACCAAACAAGGAGGTATTCTTTGGCATACCCAAGGCTCAGGAAAGTCATTAGTCATGGTATGGCTCACCAAATGGATACGAGAAAATGTAAGAGATAGTCGTGTGCTTATTATTACAGACCGTGAAGAACTAGATGGCCAAATTGAAAAGCTTTTTACGGGAGTTGATGAAAAAATCTACAGAACCAAAAGTGGTAGAGGGTTAATCAACGTTTTGAATCATAAAACTGAAATGCTGGTTTGTAGCTTGGTCCATAAGTTTGGTAGAAATGCAGAGGAAGGGGATTACGATTCGTTTATAGAAGAGTTAAAAGCCAATTTAGGGAGTTATTTTAAGGCAAAGGGAGAAATTTTCGTATTTGTAGATGAGTGTCACCGTACACAATCTGGCAAGCTACATGATGCCATGAAAATGATATTACCTGATGCCTTATTTATTGGGTATACAGGAACACCATTACTTAAAAAGGACAAACAAAAATCTATTGAAATATTTGGACCCTATATTGGGAACCCATACAAGTTTGATGAAGCCGTTGCAGATGGTGTGGTGCTGGATTTATTATATGAAGCTAGAGATGTAGAGCAATTTGTCACCGACCAACAAAGTATTGACGAGTGGTTTGAAGCAGAAACCAAAGGGCTTACAGATGTGGCAAAAGTAGAGCTCAAAAAGCGCTGGGGCACCATGCAGAAGGTGCTGGGTTCTAAATCAAGACTAGAGAAAATAGTCTTTGATATCATCAAGGATTTTAAAGTAAAACCCAGACTCTCCACAGGAGAAGGAAATGCGATGTTAGTTTCTGGCTCTGTGTACCAAGCCTGTAAATACTATGATCTGTTCCAGAATAGCGGTTTTAAAGACTGTGCTATCATTACCTCCTACCAGCCGAATCATGGTGATTTAAAAGGAGAAGAAACGGGAGAAGACAATCCTACAGATAAACTTCTAAAGTATGAGGTCTATACCAAAATGCTCAATGGAAAATCTACTGAAGAATTTGAAGTTGAGGCTATAGCGAAGTTTATCAAAGAGCCTAATAAAATGAAGCTTTTAATTGTGGTAGATAAACTCTTAACAGGCTTTGATGCGCCCTCGGCAACTTATCTGTACATAGACAAAAGTATGCAAGATCATGGCTTATTTCAGGCTATTTGTCGTGTAAATCGGATAGATACAGAAAGTAAAGAGTATGGCTATATCATAGACTATAAAGACTTATTTCAAAGCTTGCAGAAATCCATTACAGACTATACCTCTCAAGTATTTGATAACTATGACAAAGAAGATGTAAAAGGATTACTTAAGGATAGGCATGCAGTAAGCAAGGAGCGCTTAGAAACTTCCTTAGAGGCTATTATTGCCATGTGTGAGCCAGTACATCCAAAAGATGAACCAAACTTTATAAAATATTTCTGTGGCAATTCAGAAAATCCAAATGATATAAAGGATACAGAAGAAAAAAGAGTAGGCTTATATAAGGCGGTAGTCAAATTAATAAGAGCCTATTCCAATGTAGCCAATGAAATGCACGCTTTGGGTTATTCTGATACAGAAGCAAGCAAAATAAAAATACAAGTACAGTATTATTCGGACCTAAGAGAAACCATTAAGCAAGCCAGTGGTGATTACCTAGATTTTAAACGTTTTGAACCTGGTATGAGGCAGCTCATGGATATGTATTTAGACGCCAATGCAAGTAAGAAGATTTCTGACTTTGAGAATAATTCATTGGTGGATTTGATTGTAAAATTGGGAGATGAGTTAGCAGGAACGCCAGAAGATCAAAAGAGAAGTAGACAAACAACAGTAGCAGAAACCGTTGAGAACAACGTTAGGAAAGTAATCAATGAAGAGTCTCAAGCCAATCCAAAGTATTACGAGAAAATGTCCGTACTTCTTAATGATCTGATCTTAGAAAGAAAACAAGAAACCATAGCATACCTGAACTATTTAGAGAAAATAAAGCAGCTAGCAAAGAATGTTACTGATCCTACTACTAATGCATCTTACCCAACTAATATAAATACAAAGGCGAAGCAAGCCCTATATGATAATTTAGATAATGATGAGGAGCTAGCCACCCTATTGGATAAGGCTATTCGTTATAATAAGCTTGATGATTGGCGTGATGGAGGCATAAAAGAAAAGAAACTCCGTATTGAGGTAAACAAGATTATCAATGACCCTCAAAAAACCATGAAATTAATGGACATAATAAAGGCACAGAGTGAGTATTAGTCCTGAAATATTACAAATTGCTAATGTGCAGATTGATGTTGTTAGGAAGGACATCAAGAACATGCACTTGGCTGTATATCCACCTCATGGTAAGATAAGATTGGCTGTGCCTCAAAACACAGATGAGGAAGTACTAAGGTTATTTGCTATTAGTAAGCTTGGTTGGATAAAAAAACACGTCAAAAACTTCAAGCAGCAAGCCAGAGAAACAAAACGAGACTATGTATCAGGAGAAAGCCATTTTTTCCAGGGTAAAAGATATATTCTAGAAGTAAAACAACACGATGGGTATGGCAAAGTCAGTATTAGCGGCACCAAAAAAATTCACCTAAAAGTTTCAAAAGGAGCCACTGTTGAAGAAAAGGCTAGAATAATGAAAGAATGGTACCGTAAACAGCTGAAAATTCAAATCCCGTCACTTATTGAAAAGTGGGAGAAAATCTTAGGCGTTAAAGTCAATGATTGGGGTGTAAAGCAAATGAAAACAAAGTGGGGGTCTTGCAATACGGATGCTAAACGAATTTGGTTAAACCTGGAACTGGCTAAAAAGCCACCGATATGTTTAGAGTATATAGTGGTCCACGAACTGATTCATTTATTAGAGCGGAATCATAACGACAATTTTATAGCTTATTTGGATAAGTTTATGCCTAAATGGCGAATGTATCGTGATGAATTAAATAATTTGCCCATTGTGCATAATGATTGGGGGTATTAAATTAGATGAATTAGAATCTTAAAATTAGGCAAATCCAATAAAATTAAGAGAAGTAGAAGTTATGGAAATTTCCCCTTTAAGTATTCCCATTGAAAGTTTTGAAAAGCACTTAACAATAGAGAAGAATGAGAGAATCCTGTTTTCGGGAATTTTTGGAATAGGCAAAACTTGGTTTTTGAATAAGTTCTTTAATGAAAATGAGAAATATATTAAGATACATTTGTTCCCAATTAATTACTCAGTTAGTAGTAATAATGACATCTTTGAACTTATAAAAACAGACATATTATTAGAAATTTTAAATTTAAATATAGCTGCATTTTCCAATGCAGAACTTCCTCTATTTTTAAAACTACAAGGATATGTTATCAAAACTTTGGATAGAATTATCCCTTCTTTTATTGAAAATATAAGCCATTTAGGGGAAAGTGCCAGTTTTTCTGAAGACGAATCTTCATTTATTAAGCTTGTTTCTCCATTAGTAAGATTTGTGAATGAATCGAAAGATAAGTACTCAAAATATGATAAGAAAATTGAGGAAAATCAAGAATTAAAAGTAATAAAAGACTACTTAGATCAAAATATTGAAAAACCAGGAAACATTTATGAAAATAATGTAATAACTCAAATAATTTATCAGCTAATTGAAGAGGTAAAGGAAAAAACGAGTAAAAATGTAGTATTGATAATTGATGATCTTGACAGGTTAGACCCTAGTGATATTTTTCGATTATTAAATATTTTTTCAGCACATTTTGATGCTAATACTATGGAAAACAAGTTTGGATTGGACAAAGTTATTTTTGTTGCTGATGTAAAGAATTTGAAAAGTATCTACAAACATAAATATGGTCCTAAAACTGATTTCAACGGATATTTAAACAAATTCTATTCAAGATCAATATTTTACTATGATAATGAGGAGAATATTTCATCGATAATAGGTCAGTTTGTAGATTCCATAAATGATTATTCAATTAATATATTTGGCCCCTGGATGAAAAACTTATTAAGAATGGGTTTAAAGGTAAATTATATTAATCTTAGAATTTTATTAAGTTTTGACAATAGTTCAATCGTTTTACCTTCAAATTTTAAATTTATGATTGGAGAAAGACGATACCCAGAAGAGCATTTTCCATATATTAAATTCCATTTTATTATGGCTAAAATACTTGATGGAGGAGATAACTTCATCGAAATGTTAGATACAATAAAAGATGTTGACAATATGGAAATGCGCCAAGGTGATGTAACGGATTTGAAACATCTTATACCAATTTTAGATATAGATAATATAGTATTTAATGGCGCTCTAAATAGCCATGAAAAGGAGTCATTAAAATGTTTTATACCTGACTTTCAGCAGGAAGTCATTTATACGACAAGAAGTTCTACTCCTGTAATTGCTGAGGATATAATTGTAAAAGAAATTACCAGAGATGATCATTCTTATTCAATGGAAGCACAAAAGATAAATTTGATGTATTTTATGAAAAAAACGTCTGAGAAAATTAGAGAATTAAAATTAATTAAATAATAAGGCATACAATTCGGAATCCCATTAAGTGGGCAAGTTGACAAATAGCTGGAAAATAAGGTGTTACTGTCCCTGGTTCGAGCCCAGGTGGGACCACCAGAAGAAGAGTCCAGCTTATTTACTAAGCTGGACTTTTTCTTTTTAATCCAATGGTCATAGGGTTTTGGAAGATTTAGTAAGGCTCCACGGCTGCTTAGTTATGAGTATACACATTTTTCATCACTTCTGTTTTACCTTCATCTTCAGCTACGGCAGAAGTTGTAAACATCATCACTCCGCTAGATTTGCCTGCCAGTCCACCCTTCAGAACAGTTTCAAATTCCTTATTGGAAATGATACCCGGGTTATTATATGCCTGGACGATAGGCCATACTTTTGGATAAGAATCCTTTCTGATATTTAGTCGATTGCTAAACCAGCGTATATTCTCTTTTACCCAAGCGGGCTCTCTTCCCATTCTCCTATGGTATACCATAGGAGAAAATACATCGATGGTTTCTTTTAATAGATTATAGTCGAGTCCCAGTATGCGACGCCTTGCACTATTAAATTCCTGATCGTCCCACGGACAATGATAAAGTCCAAGGAGCGCCTCTGGTTTGATTTCCTTGATAATGCTTTTTATTTCATAGGTCCAATCATAAATCACCTCGCATCGCCAATTACGCCATGATTCATCATGGTTGTTCAGTATCCATAGTGCCTTCTTTGAGGTAATTCCGTCCGGTATTTCGATTCCTGAATCTTTTGAGAAATTATCAAGACAATGATCACAAAAACACGTTTCGGGCAAGATGGGCTCAGGTTCTTCAAACTGTGCATGCCAATGCACATAGTCCATCCAAACACCATCCAGATCATACTCCAAAAGTAAATCCCGTAGCTGGCCAAAACGATACTGACGGAAACCGGGTTCGGTAGGACAAACCCCCATAAACCACGATGCAGCTTGCACTTTTTCACCTTTTTCATTGATTGCCCAGGCTTCAGGGTGCGTTTCTACATAATTTTTACCATTCAAGGTGGCAAATTCAGCAAATAACAGTAATCCCTCAGATCTGGCCCTGTTAACCATTTCATGATTGATCGATCCGCTGTGGACAAAAATAGCATTAACCCCAAGATTATTGAGATTTAATTCTTTATCCCAGAAAGGTTTAGGGTCTCCATAAACACCCCTGATCTCAGCTGTTTCGGTAGATTTTTGCTCACAGGACATAAATAATAATGGACATAATGTAGTATAAAGTAAAATGTATCGAAAACAGAATTTTATAGTTGAATTCATCTTAATTTATTTTTAGGTATAAGATACAGAAGTATTATGAGGACAGCACCGGCATCTGTCTAGATGTTTGAGCTGGAACACTATAGCTACTTTTTTGCTAGCTGAACTTTATTTCACTCTTTGCATTTTTGTGTTAAATTAATTTATGATTTTAAACATTATGTTCCAGATCAGCAAAAGTTTAAACATTGTAAATTAGTAAAGTTAGACATTGGAAACATTAGAAATTTAAAAAAAAATAAGGCTCCGCTAGCGCGAGCCTGCCTTGTCGGCAGACAGGTATGCTACTCATGTTTCACATTCTTTAAGCGGGCCTCTAAGAGTTTATTTCCTCCCAGTTTGACTTCGCAGATAAAACCCCAGTCTGTCTTGCTTATTTGGGTGAAGCATCCTAAAAAAACTTGATTAATCAAATCTCCTAAGTACCTGCACTACACTTTTTCAAAGGTTTTGACTTTTTTCGGACAATATATTAAGGCCTTGGGACAGAAAAACCCTACTCTCGTCCTATTTTTCTTTCATGCTAATGATTTTTTTTTAGATTATTGAAGAATAAACAAATTATTAACCAATAAATAATAAATATTATGCCTACAGTAACAATTCAAGTAACAGATTGCAGTGAGAACACTGTTACAATGAATAATAATGGAAATGCCACTGCCAATCATGGTGACTTTGTTTTATGGAATGTAACAGGCGCTAAAATTGAAAGTATTACGATTACTCAGGTTTCGGGGGCAGGCGAAACCCAAATCTGGAGCTCTCTTCCTGCTCCTTTTCCCAATTCAGATTCTAAAAACTGGAGGGGAACAATAGGAAATGTAGGTTCGGTCCATGAGGACTATACTATTACCGCTCACTGCGATGGTCAAATTATTAGCCACGACCCTAGAATTAGTGTAAATCCTAAATAAGAATATGCTGTGTAAAATAAAAGCCTATTATTTACTAATAGGCTTTATTTACTTTATTGTCCATTCCGCCAAAGCCCAGGACACTAGGGTAGCCGATAGTCTCTTTAATATATACAGTGCTGATACTTTACAAGGAGATGCAAAGCTGGAATTACTTAAAAACCTGTCTTTTAATGAAGTGGAAGATTACAATTTGGCTTTGAAATACGCAGATGAATTGATTAACCTAGCCAAGCAGGGTGATAATATGACTTATTACTTAGCCCAAGGTTATATTCGAAAGGGAAACATAGAAAAGTTAATGGGTAATTTGGAACCAGCCTTGGACGCTTTTATCAAGACCGCTGAAATTTCAAAAGAAAAAAATTTTGTATCACTAGAGGGAAGCGCATATATCAATATTGCAGATATTTATTCCATAACCGATAACCATAAAAATGCGATGCTTTATTATCAAAATGCAATCGCTACATTGAGAAAATCAAACGACACTATTGTCTTGGCGTCCGCCATTTTAAATGCCGGAGAGGCCTATCGCACAAATAACAGTTATGATTCTGCCCTTGTTTACTTCAAAGAATCCGGAGCAATTTTTGAGAAAGCCCATTATTTAATTGGAAAGGCATATAGCCTGGGTAATATGGGCATGGTATACGCCGTTCAGGGGCAAATCGGTCTTGCAGAAAAAAATATCGATGAGGCGATTCAGATATTGATAGAATATGGGGATTATTATCCCATTAGCGTGTATCTGCTTTCAATGGCTGACATTTATCTGGAAAAAGGAGATCAGACTACTGCTTTGAATTATGCCAAAAGAAGCCTTGATCTCGCAAAACAATATGGACTTAAAGAACAAATGAGCGATGCCAATCTTAAACTTTCTGATCTTTATCAGCTAATGGGTCTTACTACCGAATCCTTAATACATTATAAAGACCACATTGCATATCGAGACAGTATTAATAATATCCAAATTGTTCAGTCCATAGCCGATATGCGTACCGATTACGAAGTCTCTCAGAAACAAGTCGAGGTAGACCTGCTGAATCAGCAAAAAAAGACTCAAAAGATTATCATTATTAGCAGCATTACAGCGATGTTTTTATTTAGCATTATGGTAATAGGGTTATATCGTCGCAATAAATTCATCCAAAAAACCAAGCGCATAATTGAGGAGGAGAAAAACCGTTCAGAGTCCCTCTTGCTAAATATCCTGCCGGAAGAAACAGCTTTTGAGTTAAAGGATAAGGGCAAGGTACAGGCTAAAAAGTTTGATTCAGTTACGGTCTTATTCACTGATTTTAAAGATTTTACCATATCAGCAGAACAAGTTGCCCCGGAATTGTTGGTAGATAGTATCGACTACTATTTTAAGGCATTTGACGCCATCACCACGAAGTATGGACTGGAAAAAATAAAAACCATTGGCGACGCTTATATGTGCGCTGGCGGGCTGCCCATTGCGAGCACAGATCATGCCAAACAGGTTGTTATGGCAGCTAATGAAATAGCTGAATTTGTGAAGAAGGAACTTCAAGTGCGCAGTAACCACATGCATTTTGAAATCAGGATTGGTGTTAATACCGGACCTGTCGTCGCAGGAATTGTTGGTGATAAGAAATGGCAATACGATATTTGGGGTGATACGGTAAACATTGCCTCACGTATGGAATCTAATTCAGAGCCTGGCAAGATAAATCTTTCAGAAACCACATATCAAGATATTAAAGAAGATTTTTCATGTGAATACCGTGGTGAGATTGAAGTAAAGAACCGTGGTCTACTTAAAATGTACTTTTTGTCTTAACTCTTCCTACATTGCCCTAATATTTCCGATCCCCCCGCTAGCGCGAGCCTGCCTTGTCGGCCAAAATGTAATGAAGGAGGGCTTGTCGTCCGAAATAAAATGAAGGACGAAACAAGCACCAAATCACATCCCGATAGCTTCTCCTTCGTAATACTATGGAGAAGGAGCTATCGGGATGAGTTTTAGAATTTAAATTCTTTCCCCTGCTAGCGCGAGCATCATGCTCGTGTTGGTGAGAACAATGTAGCTCCTTTTTTTAATGCATATTTACACAATATGAATGTCGGCAAGTTTAGGTAACAGGTCTCAGGATTTCTGCCAAAACGAATCAACCGTATTGAATAGTGAATGCGATTTTTAGTCAAATTGAATAATTCCTTACCTTAGGAAGAACAACTAACTACTAGATATGATTAACTTCTTTAGAGGACAGAGCGTTAAAAAAACATTCAGTGAATGTTTTTAGTGAATGGGCCAGCATGTCGCGCTGGCGTTTAAAGCAAAAACTATGATTAATTTTTTTAGACGTATTCGCAAACAACTCGCAGACGATAACAAGCCTTTGAAATATTTAAGGTATGCTGTTGGTGAGATTGTATTGGTGGTTGTCGGGATTTTGATTGCTCTTCAAATCAATAACTGGAATCAGTTCCGGAGCGAAAGAAAATTAGAATTGAAGATTTTAAAAGATCTGAGGGCAGAAATAATTACAAATAATCATAAAATCAATAATGCAAAAGTACGGAAAGAAGTCCTTTATAAACCCTTAGCAAAATATATGAAATTAATGGATGAGGGCAAGGTTGAATATATAGATTTCGTCGAAATTCATAAAAAGGACTTCTTCTCCGGTCAAATTAAGCCATCCTTTGGGGTGATTAATTCCTTTATTTCATCGGGTGATGTCAATTTAATATCTAATGACTCTTTGAAATATTTGCTTACGGATTGGAAAGATCATGTAGCGGTATTCACTGCTATGGAATTTGCTTCTTTTAACGGACACAGAAGATTTAGCGAGTATTTTGACAAACGCTACCCTAATCTGGAAAATCAGTTTCACAATAAATCTTCTGAAGATCTAAGAAATAGATTTGTGAAAATCTATAACGATGTTGAATATGGTAACAGATTGATTACTGTTAAAGAACATTTTGAGAGCTCGATAAATTATGCACAAAACACAAATGTGTATATTAACGGCATGATTAAACTTATCGATAAAGAAATTGCAAAGTTGGATTGAACCAACACCGACTATCTATCAATAAACACAAGAATATATACTGATACTGCAAATAACATACAGTTTAATCTAACCACAAAAACACTGTCATTCTATACAATGTGGTGGTCTTGATTTTAAGTTCCTTATAAAAATTCTGTATCTTAGGAAGAACAACCAACCACTTCCTTTCCATGATCAACTTCTTTAGAGGACAGAGCGTTAAAAAAACATTTGGTGAATGTTTTTAGTGAATGGGCCAGCATGTCGCGCTGGCATTTAAAGCAAAAACTATGATTAATTTTTTTAGACGTATTCGCAAACAACTCGCAGACGATAACAAGCCTCTAAAATACATGAGGTATGCTATTGGAGAGATTGTACTGGTGGTTGTTGGAATTTTGATTGCTCTTTCCATTAATAATTGGAATGAACAAAATACCATTCAGGAAAATATTAAAGCGCAAGTGGGTGCATTAATATTAGACCTTAAGAGGGATAAACTGTCATTTGCTGAAGTTCGTGGGTTTCACGCCTTTCGTGTGCACTCAGTACTGTATCTGATGGAACAGTATGGATCTGGCAAAGATCCTGTCCTTTTTGCTGAAGCAGGTGAAATCCCTGTATTGAATGAAACTGGTTTATTTGGTGGACCTGTTCCTGAAGCCTATGATAAAATTTTTATAATTAGGAGTTTTTCGTGGTTACTTAGATATATTCATATGACTGCCAGAATTAACACCATGGAAGAATTTAAAAATACAGGGTTATTAGCTCATTTTAAAAATCAAGAACTTAAGACACGTATTCTTGACTATTATGATGTAGTTTACTTTACATTCGAAGGCGATGACAGGGACACCAATCCTACGGAAATGTTAAAAAAAACATTCACAGCCAAGGGATTTGCCTATTCAGAGGCAGCCGTTTTGGATCAACCCATTGAAGTCCTTCTTTCCGAACCTACAATTAGGGCCATACTAATAAATATAGTTGACGAATCGGCTTATAGGTCCAATATTTCGGATAGGATGATAGAGCATCTGGAACAATTAATTCAGGATTTGGAAATTGAAAATCAAAAGCGGTGAAATTGTAAAAGCCAACCGACTCCATAAGTTGCTGGCTTCTATTTATGGTAACCCCCCTAAGTCTTTCTTAATTGTGAGTTTAAATAAGCAAACACCATTTTTCCCGTTTTTACTTTTGGCTTGGGGTTAAGAAATACGATTTAAGGTCACATACAAAAATTCCTTACCTTAGGAAGAACAACTAACTACTAGATATGATTAACTTCTTTAGAGGACAGAGCGTTAAAAAAACATTTGGTGAATGTTTTTAGTGAATAGGCCAGCATGTCGCGCTGGCGTTTAAAGCAAAAACTATGATTAATTTTTTTAGACGTATTCGCAAACAACTGGCAGACGATAACAAGCCTCTAAAATACCTGAAATATGCCATAGGAGAAATTGTACTTGTAGTGATTGGAATTTTAATTGCATTATCAATTAACAATTGGAATGAAAACCGGAAATTAAGAAATCAAGAATTCAAAATATTGACTGAAATAAGGTCAAATTTAGAAACGACACTAGAAATTTTCGAAAGCGATACATTATTCAATCTAAAAACAATTCAACAATTCAATAAAATAAAAAGATACATAATTGAAGATTTACCTTATAACAAAGAGCTAGATAGCGCTTTCGGATATTTACAAAACTGGGCGAGTCCATATCCTATATTAACTGCATATAAAACGCTTCAATTAAAGGGCTTAGATATTATTTCAAACGAAAACCTAAGAACTGACATCAGCGACCTGTATGAATACGAATACAATTTGCTTAGTATGGATTATGACAAATCAGAATGGGAAATAATGCAAGCTGTCGTGTATCCTTTTGTATCTAAACATGTAAGAATATTCAAAGAAAATTCAAAACGACGTGCCAAGCCAAATGATTTTGAAAGTTTGAAGGAAAACGATGAGTTTCTTAATATTTTAGAAATGATAATTTCTAACCGAGAATCTGGTTTAATTAATTATAGATCTATCATGAAATCTATCAAAAAGCTAATAGATAACATTGATGCAGATATAAGTTCATGAAACTAGATAAAATAACGAAAGCACAACAGCGTGGCTAAAAGCCACCAAGCTTCATACATCAACCACTACCTAAGTTTGTTTGAAACCCTTATCATCTCTTCACTAATCCTCCTTTGTACAATTTTTCCATAATACTCCTGGGTTATCTTTATACTGCTATGCCCTAACATTTACCTCCAAATCAATTATTTAAGTAAATTAGTAGAAACAACCAATAACCAATGATAAAATTCTTCAGAAAAATTCGCTATGACCTTATTGAGAAAAACAAAACTGGAAAGTATTTTAAATATGCTATTGGTGAGATTATTCTTGTAGTTATTGGAATTTTAATTGCACTTCAGATTAATAATTGGAACGAACAGAGGAAAGAAAGCATTCAAGAAAAAATATTCCTTAAGCGTTTTGAAGTTGAGTTAAACTCCAATCTAGAAAACATTTTGACCGCTATTTCTTTAAATAAAAGCCGTATTCATCGTGCTGAATTTTTGTTGAGGACGATAGATAAGCCACAGCTGGCCGTAGATTCTTCCAGTTACTTTATGAAAAGTATCGAACATGCTGGTTATACCAACATACCACTTATTTCCGACAATGCATTTGAAGAACTTAAATCCAGTGGAAATCTTTCTCTAATTAGTAATCAGGTTCTCAGGGCAGCACTTCAAAAATACTACTCTTGGACATCATACGAAGGGCAATATAATTTTCTCCAACAAGACATTCAGCTTAATTATTCTCACCTTAAACAGGGCATTTTTACAACAAGTCAGGTTATAGACATGGGCGATTATTATATTACCAAAAATTATAGTGCGATTGAGGCAAAAGAAACATTTGAACGCATGTTGAACAAACCCAAATTTTTGGAGTTCATACCCTATGTTATTCAAAACAAGTTGGGGGCTGAAAAAAGTTATGACGATATCTATAATCAGGCCAAAGCCTTAAAAATATTGCTTAAAGCAGAATTAGATAAACAAAATGATGATTAAAATCTTCAGCAAAAGCCAATGATTAATTTCTTTAGACGGTCAATGTTATAAATCGACCGTCAGCTTACCATTTTATAACGCTCAGATAACTTTTAAAAATTACTACTATTAGTTTGGCAGTATTTGAAATTCCACCCATTCCATACTATATAGGGGTTGCCAGACTAGTAGTTTAAAATAACTTTACACCTTAACACAAAGTTCATAGTTCCTTAATAAAACCACCATCTTCAGATAACACAGTTAGGGGGGTGTATTTCTAGTTTTGTTAAAAGTTGATATAACCTAAAAACTTAAAAACAAAATGAGAACACTTAAAAAATTATTGTTTTGTGCCGTCGGTATGACCGCGCTAAATTCATGTGACAAAATCGACGACTTCATTGGTGATGGCAGTGGCGGTGAAAATGAAGAACAGGGTACCATGTTTGAGAATAAGTCAAGCTTAGAACCCTTGGTTGCCCTGGAATCACAATTTAATTTTGTTGATGCTTACTCCTTAATCAGTTCAACCGACATTTTGGATAATGGCTTTCAGTTGGTAGGCGCACAGGATGGTGCCGGATTTTTAAAAGATGGTGACGGTTATATCTATGTGGTGAACGCAGAAGATGATTATGCGGTGAGCCGTATTCGTTTGGATGAAAATTTAACCCCTGTGAGCGGTGAGTGGTTGTTGAATTCGGGAGTTGCCGATTTTGCGCGCCAATGTTCAGGTACCATGTGGGAGGCTGATATTCATGGAGGTGCTCAAGATATTTTTCTTTCCGCTTCTGAAAGTTTTAATTATGACGTAAAAGGTATCGACCCTTACGCAGCCCCCACACCAACTGCAGATTTCGGATTGGATGCATTGGGAGAATTCGCTTGGGAAAATGCTGTTCCACTTCCAAGGGATACGTATTCAGGAAAAACAGTAATTATCGGTGGTGATGATGATTCTAGCGGCTCTGAAGGACAAGTTACTTTATACTATTCGGAAAACGGAAATGCAGATTTGAACAACGGTAAAATTTATGTGCTTAAATTCAAGCAAGTGGATTCAGGCGAAGTTGACGCTGATGGAAAGCCTATTGCCAAAAATGTGGAGCCAGGAGTTATCTATAACGAGGCAAATCTAGCATTCGGTCAAACCTATGATGTTGAGTTCGTAGAAATTGAAAATGGCGCGGCAATGACCAAAGATGAAATGGAAAATGCCTGTGTTGCCGTTGGAGCTTCAGCCTTCATGCGTGTTGAGGATGTTGACTACCAAAAAGGTGATGATGCCGATGCACGAAATATTTTTTTCGCTGTAACAGGAAGAGGCCCCGGCCGAGGCACTTACAACGACTGGGGAACAGTTTATAAATTGGCTTTGGACGAAGATTCTCCCTTCACCGGAAAACTAACGCAGATTGTATCTGGAAATACCGATACCAACAATATGGATGGGAACCTACCGGAATTGCAGAGCCCCGATAATATTACTGTTACCGAAAACTTCGTTTACATACAAGAAGACCCAAATTCATTCTCAAGAGGGCATGCGGCCGCCATTTATCAATCCGATTTTAATGGAAACAACATCAAAAAAGTTTTGGAGCTTGTGGTTCGTAATGACCTAGACCCATCAGGAAGTACGGGTTTTAGCGGTGAATTTGGAGCCTTGGAAGATATTTCGGATAAAATTGGTGAGGAAGATGTCTTCTTATTGAACCTGCAACCTCACTACTGGGAAAGCGAAGACTTTAAGAACAAAGATGGTCACGATATGGAGTCTGACCGACCTGATGCAATAGCTGCTGGAGCCCGCGAAGATGACCAAGGCGGACAAATCGTTATTCTACGAGGACTACCAAGATAGTTTTAAATACTATTCTGTTTTGATCTAGACCTCTATTCCCACTATGGAGGTCTTTATCCATTTAAAACCTAGAAAATAGCTTATGAAAAAAATTGTAGTGTTTTTTTCTTTTTTGATCATCGGTGCGTGTAAAAACAAAATCGAAGAAAAGGAATATTCCAGTTTGGAAACTACCAAGTCGGTAGATTGGGGTTTTGCCCAAAACTACTATTATTTAGGCATTTCAAACGCCATCAGAGAGATGGAAGTTCTGGAGCAGTTACCTGCCGAAACGGCGGATGCCAAACGTATTTTCAAAAAGGTACGGCAGGAGTTCAAAAAAGCCGAACCTTACGCTTCGTACTTGAATCCAGCAGTGGGGCACCGAACCAACGGGCCAGCTTTACCGGTCTTTACTGAGGATACCGAAAGGGTTTTGGCACCTATAGGATTACAGAAAATTGAAGAATCCATTTATGAAGGTAACGTTCCTGAAGCGGTTTATAAGAAGGAAATCGCCTTTACTTTGGGCATGATGCGCAACCTGCAACAGAATATTGAAAACCGCCAGTTAAATCCGGAACGTTTTTTTATTGCCACCCATCAGCAACTGATGCGCATTATAAGTTTAGGAATTTCCGGTTTTGACACGCCAGTCAGTCATTTGGGCTTTGAGGAAACCATAATTTCACTTGAAGGATTAGTGGAAGTATATAATGTTAGTATTCAAAATATCATTCTTGAAAAAGATAAGATGTTGGATACTGAATTCCATAGAAATATAAAAAAGGCCATTGCTTTTATTAAAAAGGACACCAATTTTGAAACCTTTGACCGCTATACCTTTATAAGGGAACACATGAACCCTATTACCCGTAATTGGGTCGCTATTCGCAAGGCAAGCGCGCTCTGGAACGGAGTTAACTCTTACCCGTTCAATTTTGATGCAACCACATTCTTTGAGAAAGATGCCTTTAATGTAACCTATTTTACGCCAACAGTAAATAGAAATCCTTCGGAAAAACAAATTGCTTTGGGTGAAAAGCTTTTCTTCGAACCCAAACTTTCCAAGAACGGTGCTATGGCCTGTGTGAGCTGTCATAACCCGAATAAGGCCTTTGCCGATAATTTGGTCTATAATTTAGGTAATGACGGAAAACCGTTACAGCGAAATTCGCCAACCCTAATCAATGCGGTTTTTCAAAAAGGCTTTTTTTGGGATGGGCGAGCAGAAAACCTGTTGGACCAAATTTCATCGGTTTTTACGAACGAAAAGGAATTCAATACGAGTGTACATGAATTTTCTTTGGAAATAGTACAGGATAGTACCTATACTAATGATTTTAAAGAGGTGTTCGGAAATGGGAAAATACGAAATGCCGATGTCATAAAAGCACTTTCATCATACATAAGCACGCTCAACGCCTTTGATTCTAAATTCGACCGAAATATGCGGGGCGAGGAGTCAACGTTTACATCAGAAGAAAAACTGGGCATGAACCTTTTTATGGGTAAGGCGTTGTGCGCCACCTGCCATTTTATCCCCTTGACCAATGGTACTGTGCCGCCTTTCTTCTCGGAAACGGAAAAAGAGGTTATCGGTATACCCGAAACTGCCGCGAATCAAAACCTTGATGATGACCTTGGTTTTTATTGGAAATTTAATGAAGATATCCATTTAGGAATGTTCAAAACTCCTACGGTAAGGAATGCGGAATACACCGCGCCATATATGCATAACGGGGTATACAATACTTTGGAGGAAGTCATGGATTTCTACAACAAAGGCGGTGGCGCAGGAATGGGTTTTGATTTGGAACACCAAACACTTCCCTTTGATGAATTGAACCTGACCGATGAGGAACAAAAGGCTTTGGTCGCCTTTGTAAAAACTTTATCAGACACTAATGTTTCCAGCACTGGGGAGGTAAAATATGAATTGGCAAGTAGTGCCGAATAGCCACAAAAACAGAAATATTTAGCGCATGGCTGGCAAGCAAAGCCATCCTGGAGGGCTTCCGAGATTCGAAAAAGACAGATTCCGACCATTGCCGGGAACTACGATTATAGTATCGGTCGTGGCAGTAAGGAAAGGAAGATGGTATCTCAGAAGAGTTTATACGTTTTCGCTATGATGTGGAGAAGGCCGCCAAAGCTGTTGAGGAAAGTTTGCTGCCCAATGCTTATGCCGTGGCATTAAGGATTGCCAAGTAAAATCAAAAAACTGAACTTTTGGTTTAGAAATACGAACATTTTATAAAACCCAGAGTTATTGAAAAGGCATAAACAACATTCTGTATTATTTGGTACCTAAATCGTATAGAATCCATCCTCGGAACATATTCCTTTAATGGTTTAAAATAACTAAATCTTAAAGATTTCTTAGACCATGCTTAGCGAACATTTTAGAACTTTAGAATATTTAGGTTTTGAGTTTACAGATGAAACACATTTTGCTACCGACCGATTTCTCCAAAAATGCTTGGAATGCCCTTGCTTATGCTATATATATTTTTCAGGGAGAATCTTGTGTTTTTTATGTACTGAACGCTTACAAGAGCAATTCGAATCTTTATGATAGTACCAAAGTTGATGAGGGAGATGAGTTGTTCGAAGCCGAAAGTGAAAGATCAGGGCGTAAATTGGACGAATGGGTCAAAAACCTTGCAACAATAAAAGAAAATGATATTGGTAAGGTTATTACAATTTCCTTTGATGGGTCATTACAATTGGCCGTTACGAAAATGGCCGATGAATACAGTTTTGACTATATTGTAATGGGCACCAAGGGGGCCTCCGGCGTCAAAGAGATTTTTATAGGAAGTAATTCGGTAAAGATTGCAAAACAGTTTACCTATTGTCCTATCATTATGGTACCTGAGAAGTATGAATCCCATGAGCTCCATCAAATTCTTTTCGGAACGGCATATAAGGATTTATATACGACTTACCAATTGGACGCACTTATATATTTTGCCAACCGATATAATTCCCATATTGATGTTCTCCACATTGAACGGGAGAGAATATCTCCATCAGGTCAACAAATAGATAACAAAAAGGTTTTAGAAGATATTCTTGGTAAAACCGACTTTGGACACATTGCTTTGAAAGATGATTCCAGTATTTCGGATAAGATCATGAAGTATGCCAAGGGCAATGGGATTGATATGATAGCCTTGATTCACAAAGAACACGGTTTTCTTCAACGGTTGTTCCGAGAACCGGTAGTAAAAAAAGTTGCATTTCATACCGAGGTGCCCTTACTTATTCTCCCTGAAAAGGCAAGGTCATAGACTTTCAAAATTGACTGGATTCCAGATCTTCTGCAATCGTATCTAATGTATTCAGTTGCTTTTGATAAGATAAACCTCTTTTTCCCCTGGAGTATATTTAATGCGGTCATATAATTTGGCAAATCTGGCCGCCACTGCAATAAGGTCTTTACTCTCGAGTAGGATTGTAAACATAAGAAGGCTATTTCGCATTCCCAAGGACCCCTGGTGTATGCCTATTATTTGATTTGAAAGTGATTTTTCCAACAGGATAAAAACATCCTTTTTAATGGCCAGCAGTTCCGCTAGATTTTGGAGGTCCTGATTTTTGATCATTCCAATAAGTTGGGCCAGATAGGACTTTGAAGTTTTCAAAACTTCTTGGATCGGCTTTACATTGATTCTTCGAACCGGATCCATACTATTTAACACGTATTCATTGCAGGTTTCGACAATAAGGGAAATCGATTGTACAATATCTTGTTGCAAGTCATAGATAAGAAGATATAACCTGCCGGATTCGGTTGGGGATTCTTCCAAGCGCTTTATTAGGCCGAACAACTGACCCTTTAACTCCCTTTGCCTTTCTTTTAATAACATGATGTTCTTATTTGATTTCTGAAGGAGTTGTCGGTCCTCCTTAAGCAACCCAAGAAGGGCTTGTTCGTAGGTGTCGCTAATTAATTCAAGTGTAATTATCACATTTTCAGAAGTCTCCCTGATACTTTCTGAAAAAGAAATGGTGGCGGTGCGCTGTTCAAATTGCTTCCGAGCCGTCTTCCTCTTTTCTTTTTTCTTATGTAAGATAAATGTTCTACTAATTAAGAATATTGCCAGCAGTACCAAGATACCAATGGCCTTGATATCGAAATAGTGGATGAATGTCGCAAAGGCAGCGGCAGCGGTAAATGCTAAAATTGCCGTAAAAAACCAGCCCCCGATAACATTAAATACTCCTGATAACCTAAACACGGCACTATTTCTGCCCCACGCTTTGTCCGCCAAAGAAGTGCCCATGGCGACCATAAAGGAAACATAGGTAGTACTAAGAGGCAGTTTCAAAGAAGTGGCAAAAGCAATAAGAATACTTGCAATGGTTAAATTCACCGATGCCCTTACCAAATCGAAGGCCGGTCGATTGTTTATTAGCTCTTTGGGGTCCTTCTCATTCAACGTTTGAAATCGCTTTTCGGCTTTTTCCAACCATGAATTTGGCAGTATTACGTTAATTCGATCTCCCAGGTATAAGGAGTATCTGACAACCTCCCGAGATAGCTTATTTGATTTAAAACGTTCGTTTCCCTCGTTCTGCCGTCCTAGATTGACTTCAGTTTCCGTTACGGACCTGGCCTTTTTTGAAAACCAAAGTGTAATAATCATAATGATACCGGCGGCAACCAGCATATAGGTCTTCGACCGGATAGGCTCCGAAAGAACGGTCATGTCATATGCCATAGCTGACACCCCTGAATCGCTCCAAGCCAAATAAGATTCATAGCCGGCAATGGGAACACCGATAAAATTTACAAGATCATTTCCTGCAAAAGCCATGGCGAGGGCAAAAGTTCCGAATAAAACAACGATTTTTAAAACATTGACTTTGAAGAATGCTTGCAGACCCAGCAGCAAAATGTTCCAAATAAAGTAAGATAATCCTAAGGTGATCATGGTGTTCCCTTGAATACGCTCTACCAATCCATCAGAAACAAAAGAAGCTCCGGAAACACCTTTGATCAATAAAAAATAGGTGAGTGCCGTGAGTGCCAGCGCCGACCAAATAGTTCGGGCCCATGTCTTATGCCTGTCCGTGTTGAAGGTGAAAAGCAATCTTGAAAAATACTGTACTATACTCCCTATGGCAAAAGCAATGAGTACTGAAATGAATATACCGGAAATAATGACCAGGGCACTTGACAAATTGATGTAATCTCCAAGGGTATTTAAAGAAGTTCCATCTGCGGCAATTTTTAGAATGGAAACCGCAACTGCCGCGCCTAAAAGTTCAAACACTATGGATACCGTCGTCGAAGTGGGCATGCCAAAGGTATTGAAGAGATCGAGCAATATGATATCAGTGATCATGACCGCAATAAAAATGACCATGATATCAGAAAAATAGAAATACTCTGGATTAAAGATTCCCTTTCTGGCGACTTCCATCATCCCGCTCGAAAAAGTGGCGCCGGCCAAGATGCCCAGACTGGCCACTATCATGATGTTTCTCCTAGAGGTGACCTTTGAGCCAATGGCGGAGTTTAGAAAGTTGACCGCATCATTACTGACCCCAACAATAAGATCAGATATAGCCAGTATAAATAGGAGAAACAGAATAAATAAATAATAATCTGACATCGAAGCGGCCTATGTTCTTAAGATTGGAAGAAACAAAATGCCCTAGTGGGACGCATCATCTAAATGTAAAGTTTGTGTTGTTTAAACGTTAAATATATTACCCTATAAGAAGTTTAGTAGCGTTTTTTTTTGAAGTAGAGGTTTTCAATCATTGAAAATATTTTGTAGATAATTTGATTAACCCAAAAATTACTGAAGTTCATGCATAAACTGTAAGAGCTTCGTTAAACAATAATTAAAAGGGCATTACTCCTTTTCTTAATTCATCCCAAGAATTGGCGGTTATTTAGTACTAAGTTCCACCAATTATTCAAAAGAGTTAAATGCTGATTCAGGATAAACACCTTATCAATTGTCAAGAATTGTTTTATGTTCATATCGACCACCATTCTCCAACCATTCCCTTGCAATCACAAGGGCCTTTTGGAAGGCCTCTTCCCTTTTGAATCCGTGTATAACAATCATACCGTTGGACAGCAATAGCACTTTCTCCCGAATTTCTCTTTCGTCCTTGCCTATCTTTTTCTTGATTTCGTCGTGGGTGAATTTTTTCAAACTGATCGTATTTTAAAATAAAGCCAAAGTTAATTTAATGTAAATAAATTTCAATGTTAAGTTTTTTGGAGTCTTTAGGGCATACATCCTTAAAGGGAATTTCATAATATTTTAAAACCCGTTTGAGGAGCAGCCGGTTTTTAAAGTAGGAATCGAAGATAAATAGGATTGTCAAACGACTTTTGAACAGTTTGGTCTAAGGTGAAGTGGGCTCTATTTGTATCGGTTTTATCACATAATACAAAATTAACACTCAAGAAACATAAATGTGAAATTGCGTCTTTAAAGGGAACAATCTAACCTTAATTCTTAAATCAAAGTTCACATTATGCTAATCATGGGGCCATGGAGCATTGGTAATTTCGAAAATAAATAATAATAAATAACAATTCATGAAACGAAAAATACACTCAAGAAGGGCCTTTTTGGCCAGATCCATTTTAGGTTCCGGTGGTATTATCTTAACCTCACATTTGCAAGCCTGTAATAAGCTGGACGATTTTTTGGGCGATGGGGGGACGGATGATAGAATACCCAGGTTCTTGCATGGGGTGGGAAGCTTTGATCCCACGGCTAACGCCGTTATCATTTGGACACGCATTACACCTACAGAAGACGAAGTAGGTAAAATGATTCCTATTAAATGGCAGGTGGCTACCGATGCTTCCTTCGGCAATATCGTTAAAGAGGGTATTTACGAATGTAGCATGGTCAATGATTTTACTGTTGTTGAAGATGTAACGGGACTATCATCCAATGGTACTTTTTATTATCGTTTTATACAAGAAGATTTAAAAGTAGAGTCTGTTGTGGGTGAAACCATAACATTGCCAGGTGCAGGGACATCGCTTTCCAGTGTAAGATTGGCCGTCTGTTCATGCAGTAATTATCCAGCTGGTGCTTTCAATGTTTATGATGCCATTGCGAATAGCGATGCTGATGTGGTCTTACATTTGGGAGATTACATTTATGAATACGGAGAGGGGGGTTATGGCACTAATGAAAATACAGAGGCCCTTAACAGAGTGCATGACCCAAAGACTGAAATTTTGAGCATAGAAGATTACCGTCTGCGTTACCGTCAATACCGAACCGACGATGGACTTCAATTGGCACACCAAAAGAAACCCTTTATCGTTGTTTGGGATGATCATGAAATTACAAACGATGCCTATAACGAAGGCGCAGAAAACCATGATGATAGCGAGGGTTCTTATCAAGAAAGAAAGCGAAGGGCTATTCAGGTACATGGTGAGTATTTGCCTGTGCGTACAAACGATGGAAATATTATCTATCGTAATTTCGAGTTTGGCAATTTGGTCAATTTGGTCATGCTCGACACAAGGATTATTGGTCGTGACAAACAACTTAGTTTTGGTGATTACTTCATGGCAGATGGAAGTTTCGATTTTACAACTTTTGTCGCTGCGTTGCAAGATCCAGGTAGAAACCTTATGGGCCCTGAACAACTTGCTTGGGTTTCTGGAGCAATTGGGAGTAGCAGTAGTACTTGGCAGGTAATCGGCCAACAGGTGCTCATGGCGAAAATGTTTGTACCTGCAGAGCTTTTGATCGGTATTGGTGCGGTTGCTTCCGGAAATGCTACACCTGAAGTTTTTCAACAATTGTTGCAAACCATAACCGAACTATCGACGCTTAAGGGAAGAGCGTTGCAAAATGATCCGACATTGACTCCGGAAGAGCTAGCTCGGATAAATACTGTTATACCCTATAACCTCGATGCATGGGATGGTTACCCCGTTGAACGTGAAAAACTCTTCGCTTTATTAAGAGGCAAAAACACCGTTGTCCTGGCTGGAGATACCCACAATGCTTGGAACAGTAATTTAATAGATGCCTCTGGGACCAAGGTCGGTGAGGAATTTGCTTGTTCCTCGGTAAGCTCCCCTGGTTTTGAGGGTCTTTTTGGTAATGATCCCGCAACGATTTCAGGAATTGAGCAGGCCTTCGTATTGCTGATCGATGACCTCAAGTATTTTGACGCTTCCCGTCGCGGTTTTGTCTTGGCGGAGTTTACACCAGGTTCTGCAACGGCCAACTTTCGGTTTGTTGATACGATTGCTACGAAACAGTATCAAGAAACAGTAGGTAAGATGACCACCTTCAATGTCTAAGTCATTGAAATTCATAGATTTGATTTCATGAAGTTATCTTCACTTTCATTTAACCTAAAAGCAGAAAAAATGAAGGATTTTTACACCGAGTTTAGTTTGAGTTAGTTTATGAAAACCGGTATATGTGCCTCGTATATCGGTTTTTTGTTATTGCTCTGATAATTCTTACAATAATTCTATGCCTCACAATATAGAAGATCGTGGACAAAATGTTAAGATAGAATAGTAATAGAGAGGTGTTTGCAGTGTTTTAAGCATTGCCTTTTTTTATTTCTGGATGTTATTAAGGTGTTGTAATTATTAATTAATCATTAAACTTTTTTAAGAGGCTTTTTTTCCTTTAGTTAATCTCTAATTTTGTTATGTATCAATCATTAATCAATCATTAATCAATCATTAATCAATCAAAGTCATGAGAAAATTCAGATTAATTTTAGCAGCTGCATTGCTGGTAGTTTCGGGGAATCTTTTTGCAAATGATTTGGACAAAACAGATCCTCAAAAGAGCCTTTCAACCCAGATATGGGAGCGTTTAAAGGATAACAACTTAGCTTTTGGCAAGGCTAAAGAATTAACAGCTACAGTACTATTTACTGTGAACAGTGAAAAGGAAATTGTGGTCATTTCCGTAGAAACAGTGGATTCAAATTTGGAATCATTTGTAAAAAGTAAGCTCAACTACCAGAAAGTTGAATTGGAAGATGTTATACTAGGTAAAATGTATAAGTTACCTGTGAGGGTTAAGGCATAAAACCCTGTTGTCTTATAGAAAAGTCCTGATGAAATTCAGGACTTTTTTTGTTCTAGTATTTGATTTAGAGCATCCAACGTAGTGAGGAACCGCTAATAGCAGAAAGAAATTGATGGCAATCTGGACATCTTTGAGCATGTCTACGCAATCAAAACCATTGTCTATTTCAATTCAAATAAATTCTTTATCAATAAAAATTTCATTTAGAATTCTTAGATCCTTGTCCAATGAAAAAATAATTGGCATTATTAAGCTTTGTAGTTAATCACAGGTAATTATTTCAAAATGAACCATTATAAAGTTGATTAGTTTTATGAAAGCATATTTACTCTTTTCTAATATAAATCAATTTTCAAACACCACCGGCTTTCTGAACCCGACCATTAACCACAGGTGCAGTGTATTTTCTCGATCCTTTCTTTTTGGATATTGATTTTAGCTTCGGTTTTGGGTTTTCTTTTGTATCTATAAGTTTAGCGCAACTTTACGGTAGTATTAATATCAGCCTTCACTACATATAACTTAAACTAAGCTTCATCTTTAATAAACCTCTTTTACAGAGGGATGTTTTTATTTTGTTTCATAACAACAACCTGTACCAAATGAAAAACTTCCTCTTCTTTGCCATGGGCCTTTTTGGCTTCTTGGCAGCACAAGCACAGAACGGCAATATTGCCGGAAACATTTCAGACCAAAATGGGTTACTATTACCCGGGGCCAATATTATAATAGAATCTCTTAACAGAGGCGCCATTTCAGATTTTGATGGCCGGTTTACCTTTGTTAATGTGCCGGAAGGGGCTTATACAATCCGTATTACATATATAGGATACGGGGAGGTAGAGGAAGAAATAACCGTTACTTCAAACGAAACGGCAACGATTTCTATTACACTTATCTCCCAAAGTGTTGAATTGGAAGGCGCAGAGGTACTGGGTTATAGTCTGGGAGGTCAGGCCAGGGCGCTGAATACCCAAAAGACCAATCTCAATATTACTAACGTAGTCTCCACTGATCAGATAGGGAAATTTCCGGATGCCAATATAGGAGATGCGGTAAAACGAATTCCCGGTATTACCATGCAGGTTGACCAGGGTGAGGCCAGAAATGTGATCGTAAGAGGGCTTTCTCCGCAACTGAACTCTGTAACCCTCAATGGAAGCAGGATCCCTTCGGCAGAGGGAGACAACAGGAATATCCAGATGGACCTGATTCCTTCAGATATGATCCAGACCATAGAGGTTAACAAGGCCGTTACCCCCGATATGGATGCGGATGCTTTGGGTGGCTCTATCAACCTGATTACGCGTACCGCTCCCCAGGGTTTCAGATTGGCAGCTACTGTTGGCTCCGGGATAAACTTTGTTACCAATACCCGGATTCTAAATGGTTCTTTCCTCGTAGGTGACCGGACCAAGGATGGCAAGTTTGGCTGGATGGTAGCAGCCACTATTATGGATACGGAATTTGGCTCTGATAATATCGAAGCCGAGTGGGAAGATGAATTTGAATTCAATACCGGGGTGGATGATCCAGACGGGGATCCTATACTTGAAGAAGTAAGTGTCAACCCCTACACCAAGACCTTTGAGAATCGCACATACCTGATTCAGCGGGTACGACGTAGTTTTTCAGCTAATTTCGACTACCAGATTAATGCCAATAACAACCTCTTCCTGAAAACTATGTATACCTGGCGTGACGACAGGGAGAATCGCTATAGACTGGAACAGGAAATACTGGACGGAGAAGACATCGGCTCTGAAGATTTCACTGTAGAAAACGGTAATCTCGTACGCTTCCCAGCCGAAATTAAAAGGCAGACAAAAGGTGGGATCGACAACAGTAGAAATAAAAACCGCCGATTGGAAGATCAGCGGCTGCAGAATTATACCCTGGGAGGCAACCACCTCTTTGGGAAGCTCAAGTTCGATTGGCTTGCCTCCTATGCGAAAGCCTCGGAGGAGCGCCTCAATGAGCGATACGCCGAATATGAAAATGAATACAGTGTTCTGAATGACAACACCGATCCGGAGTTTCCAAACTTCATCCCTGAAAATCCGGATGATTTTGACGATCTGGCAAGCTTTGAATATGGTGAAATAACGGAAGAGAACCAATATACAGAAGAGGAGGACATTAACGTTTTTGCGAACTTCGAATTGCCTGCCGATTTCTTCAACAAGGGTGATGGCAACATCCGTTTTGGCGTAAGAGGCCGGTTTAAAAATAAAATACGGGACAACGACTTCTTTGAATTTGACCTGGAAAGTGATTTCCCAACCCTGACCGATGTTCCCGTGGTCGATATTTCAGACCCTGATTTTCTGGCTGGCAGTCAGTATCAGGCCGGTTTATTTGCCGATCAGGTTTGGCTAGGTAAACTAAACCTCGTTAATGGGGAACCCGTTCCGGATGAATTCCTGCGGGCAAACTTCGATGTGAAAGAGGATGTTTATGCCGGATATGTGCAGGCAGATCAGAAGTTGTCTGATCGTTTCAGGATATTGCTGGGTCTCAGAGTGGAAGCTACAGACATCACTGCAACAGGAAACCAGATCGAGGAAGAGGAGAACGTGGTTGGCGAAATCACCGATAACAACTCATACACCAACGTACTACCAGGTGTTCACCTTAAATATGATCTTTCGGACCGCACCATTTTGCGATTTGCCTGGACCAACACCCTTGCCAGGCCCAATTATGTAGACCTTGTGCCATCTGTTGACGTTGTTAGCGGCGATGAAGAAATCTTTCTCGGCAATCCAAATTTGGATCCCACTACATCAATGAACTTTGACCTCATGGCCGAACACTACCTTACCGGTGTCGGCCTGGTATCAGGAGGTGTCTTTTACAAAAACATCAATGATTTTATTTATGTCTTTCAAACAGAGACAACCGATGACTCATTAGGCCCCGGGACGGAAGGATTTACTATCTTTCAGCCTTTAAATGGCGATGATGCATCAATCTTTGGATTGGAAGTGGCGTATCAGCAGCAGCTTACCTTCCTGCCTGGTTTTTTGAAGAATTTCAGCGTTTATCTCAATTACACCTATCTTACTTCCAGTGCAAACGGTATTCGAAACGAAGATGGGGAAGAGCGGGATGACCTCGACCTACCCAATACGGCTCCCAACATGTTCAATGCATCGCTTGGTTATGCTGTCAACCGGTTTACAGCCAGACTATCTCTGAATTATTCTGATGCCTATGTAGATGAAATAGGAGGGAATGCCTTTCAGGACCGTTATTATGATGAGCAACTATTCCTCGATTTCAACGCCACAGTAACTATAAATCCAAACCTCAGGGTATATGTGGATCTGCTCAATATCACAGATCAGCCGCTTCGTTTCTATCAGGGAATAAGCGAAAGATCTCAACAATTGGAATTCTATGGACGTAAACTGGCTGTCGGATTGAAATATGACCTCTTCCAAAATTAGAATAACCAATCATAATAACTGTCTTGAAAACCGACCGTCAAGGACGGATATGTCTATATCAGTATGGTTTGCAATACTGGCTCTTGGTATATTGTTGTCCTCATGTATCTCAAGGCTGACAGTTATACCGGCGGACGTTATTTCGGAGAAAACGACCTACGACTCAGACGACCCGGCCATCTGGGTGAATCCTAAAAATCCTTCCGAAAGTATCGTATTTGGAACGGATAAGGATACAGATGGGGCTGTCTATGCCTTCAACCTCCAAGGGGAAATTATAGAGGAAAAAACCCTTCGCAATATCAAAAGGCCCAACAATATAGATATAGAATACCAGGTTCGGCTGAATGATTCAACTACCGCCGATATCCTGGTGGTGACAGAGCGGGAACAACAACAGTTGAGGATCTATTCCGTGCCTGAAATGCTGCCACTGGATGGGGGTGGTTTGAAGGTTTTTGAAGATGAAGCGGAATTAGTTAAGCGCCTGCCAATGGGGATAGCTGTTTATAAGTCGCCCTTAGATAACAAGGTATATGTAATTGTAAGTAGAAAAACCGGCCCTGAGGATAACTACCTATATCAATACCAGCTGTTGTCTTTTAACGGGCAGTTTGGATTAAGCCTTGTGCGTAAGTTTGGTCGTTTCAGCGGAGAAAAGGAAATTGAAGCCATTGCCGTGGATGATGCAGCCAGCCTGGTCTATTACGCAGATGAAGGGGTATGTATCAGGAAGTACCATGCCGAACCTTCCATGGGTGATGAGGAACTCAGTTGCTTTGGTAGGGAATATTTCCGCTCAGATATTGAGGGTATTGCCATTGCAAAGGATGTAGGAGGGGAAGGTTTCCTGATCGTATCGGATCAGCAAAGGGGACAATTCAATGTTTTTTCTGCCACCGATAATCGTTTTGTGAAGGCTGTTAACCTGGGTACCAGCGATACGGATGGTTGTGATGTCATTACTACTGCGCTAAGCCCAACCTTCTCAACCGGGCTTTTTGTGGCGATGAGCAATGATAAAACTTACCACTTTTTTGATTTGCAAAAACTGGGCCTTGCAGACAAGTAGTTGGATATCAATAAGTTAGCCTCCCTGATTCGAGCTCAGGTGGGTCCACAATAAGAATCCGTAATACAACGATAAAAAGATGGTTGCGGATTTTTCTTATTTGTTTTGTACGGGTACACTGGTTTAAAGCTCATTTTAAGGCAATGACCTGTTTACCTCTTTTTTAAGTTCTAACCCCGGTGCACATTTACCTAAGAAAGCAGTAAATTTGGGTTTTTAAAAACCAACACCTATGAGATTTAAAAATGCTGCTTTCTGGAGCTTTACATTACTCACCCTGATTTTTACTTCCTGCAGAAGCCCAAATAAAGAAGCCGCTACCCTGCTCATTTACGGGGGTCCAATCTATACGGTTGACACAACACAGGCAACCGTTGAAGCGGTAGCTACAAAAGACAATAAGATCCTTTTTGCAGGCAGCCTTGAAGATGCGCAGCAATATAAAAACGACCAAACACAAGTAATAGATTTAAAAGGCAAAACCATGACCCCCGGCTTAATAGAAGGTCACGGGCATTTTATGGGATTGGGATATAACGAACTAAACCTGGACCTCATCAATACCACCAGCTATCAGGAAATAATTGATGCCGTAGCTGCAGCAGTTGAAGAAGCCGAACCCGGGGAATGGATTACCGGAAGGGGATGGCATCAAAGCAAGTGGACAGATATGCCGTCCGATACCGTAAGTGGCTTTCAAACGCATTACAGGCTTAGTGAGGTTTCTCCTGAGAATCCGGTATACCTGAGCCATGCCAGTGGCCATGCCGGTTTTGCCAATGCGGCCGCTATGGAGCTTGCCGGGGTGCAGATTTTGCCCAAAGACGGAATAGACAAGTTTGATGTAAAGGGCGGCGAAGTTATGCGGGATGACTTTGGCCGGCCTACGGGTATTTTTAATGAACGCGCCCAGGGTCTGATCACCAAACATATTCCCGAAAATACCCCGGAAAAAGATGCCAAGGCTTTTGAATTGGCAGTGGCCGCCTGTCACAGAAATGGCATTACCGGCTTTCACGATGCGGGTATTGGGAGGAAGAATATTGCCCTTTACGAAGAAATGAAGGCAGCAGATAAAATGAGAATCCGTATATACGCCATGCTTACCGGTTTTGACAAAGCGTTGCTTAATGAATGGTATAAAAAAGGCCCAATGATAGACCCCGAACATTTGGTAACCATACGGTCCGTAAAATTAAACTGTGATGGGGCTTTAGGCTCACGCGGCGCCTGGTTGTTAGAATCCTATTCCGACAGACCCGGGCATTTTGGTCACGAAACCCTGCCCATGGATTTTGTTAAAGAAACCGCTTTAAACGGATTACAACATGGTTTTCAGGTTTGCTCTCATGCCATAGGGGACAGGGCCAATAAGGAAATACTAGACCGCTATGAAATTGCTTTTGATGAACTGGCGGATAAGGCAAGCGATCACAGATTTAGAATTGAGCATGCACAACATTTACATCCGGATGATATTCCACGCTTTGCCGGCTTAGGGGTGATTCCTGCCATGCAGGCCGTACACCTGTCTTCAGACAGGCCCTGGGCCATAGACCGTTTGGGTGAGCAACGAATTAAAGAAGGTGCTTATATGTGGCAGGCCCTGTTGCAAAGTGGGATCCCCATTGTAAATGGTACCGATGTACCTGTAGAACCTTTGAACCCTATAGCCAGTTTGTATGCCAGTATTAGCAGAAAAACCTTGAAAGGCACACCGGAAGGCGGTTATGAACCGGAGCAGAAAATGACCAGGGAACAGGCCCTCAGGTCTTATACCCTGGATGCTGCTTATGGCGCCTTTGAAGAAGACATTAAAGGCTCTATTACAGTGGGCAAACTAGCCGATTTTACCATTTATAGCCAGGATCTGATGACGGTAGCGGAAGAGGAATTCTTAAATACTGAGATAGCCATGACCATTTTTGATGGAAAAGTAGTCTATACCAGGGAATAGGTTTGGCCAGCCTCTTTATTTAAACAGTATAATGGTTTAGTTGAACAGTGCTTTCTTGTGCGATACCAATTTTAGATGAACCGGCATCTGAAAAACTTTGATTTTCGTACATTTTATACACTATGGAAAACAGGATATACAATTGTATGCTTAAAATTCATGTTCAGGGATTAAATTAACAGTATACTAAAAATGACGCCCCTGCTATAAGAACTGTCTTTCAATCAAAAATACACCTCACTTATGAATCCAATTATATCCTTTCTAGCTATCACGGCCATAATTTTCGCCCTAAGCGTTATTGTTCTTATTCTTAGCGGGCTACGTAAAAACAGACCTGGTCAGGAATAGCCCGGTTATTTTTTTTTGAACTTTAACGGTTTGGGTATGGTTTCGTCCCGAGTCCTCGGGATGAACTATACCCTTCGTTAGCAGCTTTTTATCTATTTTTATTAATGGTTTTGTTATTGTTTTCGAGGAATATAAAACCTCACATAAGTTAATCAAGGAAATGGTAGAAGGTAGGATAATCTGATTAAATTTAATTTCTCATTTTCAAAAAACAAAAAGAGAAGACCTTTTTTGGCCTTCTCTTCTAAAGTTTGTAATAAATTCTAACTCTGTTTATTTATTATAATCTTCCACCATGCTGGTGAAAGCCTCTACCGTATCCATTTGGAAGCTGGATTCAAAGACAGGTCCTTTTATAAAAAGATCTCTAAAACCATATTTATTTTTAGCATAATTGGTTAAAACGGTTCTATTATCACCGACAAGCTTCTTTATATTGAAGGAAGACATATTTTTTGCCTCCTCTCCTTCTTTTTGGGCAAGAATTTCAAAGTTATTTTCCTGCCATTCAACATATTTGGCATCACTAACCTTCGTCCGGTCAGGTAAGTGGGAAGTAACGATACCCTGGGTGTGGTGATATTTTTTAAAAACGGTAATCTCCCCTTCCGTAGCAACTTCAAGCATCAACTTTTTAGGAATCCGGTCTTGCTTTCTTTTCGCAAATAGATTGGCATATTTTGCCTGTTTGAATTTTTTACCATTTTCAAGCGTAAAACTTTGCAAGTCGTTGGCATCATAAACCACAGCGTCTTTATGTACGTCTTCCCCTGCTTTGTAAGCCGCATAGGTTTTCTCGTCAATCAGGTAAACCCTTTTTTGAAATAGCTGAGGGTTCATCATATCCATATAGATATAGCCTTCAATTTCATTTCCATCCATAAGAGTTACTGTACCTTTTTCATATTTCCAAACCGAACTTGGGGTTTTTAACTGAGCTTTAGTATGGTTAAATGTTAAACTGAAAAACACTATTAACATTAGTGTAATCGTTGAACGTTTTTTTGCTGTTTTCATAAAATTGATTTTCATTAATATTAGTAATAGTTATTCAACACAAAAAATAGCATCAATTGATAAACGAAATTTATTGCATTAGATTGTTGAATTCTCAATTGAATTCCTGGGCAGGGGGTAATTGTCGCTAAGGTGTTGGCTATGATTTCGTCACGCCTTGGCGTGATGAACCTGTCCGCCTTTGGAGGATTATAGCCATCTTAAGTTTGTAATATCTTTATTTCATTAATTAATTAGAAAGAACAAAAGAGAGGATTAAGGTTAATATAGCCGTAGAGACTGAGATCTCGTCAACAATGATAATCCCCTCTCTTTTTCTACTTCAATTTCGTTCAGTTCTGTGAGACTTTTAGATCTCGATTTCAAGTTGTTGAAAGCAAAGTAGATTGTCCTTTCAAAAAACATTTTCTTATGTTTAAATATAATCAAATCTTTGGTGTTGATATCAGCAAAGATGTATTCGATGTTATGAGCTCCCAAGGGAAACATTTTAAGTTTAAAAACAGCTCAAAAGGTTTTAATCAGTT
>NZ_KB907550.1 GCF_000382125.1 Eudoraea adriatica DSM 19308 | reverse complement strand
CTACATCTTCACTGGTGATTGTAACTGTTGCATTGTTAGGAGTACCTACCGTATAACCTGCATCATTTGACAAAGTGACTATCACCGTCTCAGGTCCCTCTACTGCCGCATCATTGATTGGTGTTACCGTTATCGTGCCACTAGATGCATTGTTCGCTATATTTACCGTTCCTGTTAAAGGCGTATAATCTGAGCCACTTGTAGCACTTCCGGTAACCGCATAGCTAATTGCAAGATTACCGCCAGATGTATTTGGTGTATCCAAAGTGACTGTAAAAGTGCCGGTATTCAAAGGACTTTCTGCTGCTGCCGCATCCGTGGCTAAAATAGTGGCTTCCTGCCCATATGTATTGGTCACCATTAGCAAAAACAAGCCAACAAAAGGTAGCTTTTTTAAAATCAGAGCCTGAATATCCTTTACTAATAATATATTTCTAAGGTTTACACCCATAATTGTAATCATTGAATTCATAAAAATTCAAACCATAGCAGTTTATGCAGGTTAGGTAAAATAGGGAACCAATATTACTAAAAATGTAGGGCTCTTACTAATAAAAGGGGTTAAAACTGACTTTTTCGGTTGAACTGCAAAAACCATGAATAATTTCCCTAAGTTATTACTGCCGAAACGGCTTCTACAGAGGGCTCAATCTTTTTAACCAACCCCTGCAGCACCTTGCCCGGACCTACTTCCGTAAATAAGGTTGCACCATCGGCAACCATCTGCTTTACACTTTGTGTCCACTTCACAGGACTTGTAAGTTGTGCAATAAGGTTTTGCTTAATTTCATCCGCATTTGTTACGGCTGTAGTAGTGACATTCTGATAAATTGGGCAAGTAGGTTTGCTGAAATTTGTATTCTCAATTGCCGCTGCTAATTCTTCCCTTGCAGGCTCCATAAGAGGTGAATGAAATGCCCCGCCCACGGGTAATACCATGGCCCGTCTTGCCCCGGCCTCTTTTAATGCTTCACAAGCACGATTTATAGCATCTACTTCACCTGAAATCACCAATTGCCCGGGACAATTGTAGTTCGCAGGAACAACAATACCCTCCGTAGCTTCACAAATCCGCTCAACCTCTGCATCTTCAAGCCTTATAACAGCAGCCATGGTACCCGGAACAAGTTCGCAGGCTTTTTGCATTGCTATTGCCCTTTGTGAGACCAATGATAAACCATCTTCAAAACTTAATGTGCCATTTGATACCAAAGCAGAAAATTCACCCAATGAATGCCCCGCAACCATATCCGGCTTAAAATCTTTTCCCATCATTTTTCCTAAAATTACAGAGTGTAAGAAAATGGCAGGCTGTGTAACTTTTGTTTGTTTTAAGTCCTCAGCGGAACCCTGGAACATGATGTCTGTAATACTGAATCCAAGTATGTCATTTGCTTTTTCAAACATTTCCTGAGCCAGGCTGGATTTTTCATACATATCGAGTCCCATTCCTGAAAACTGTGCCCCTTGTCCGGGAAAAATAAATGCATTCATTTTAATCTCTTTTTTGGTTAGGTAAAAATAAGCATAAAAGCATTCTAAAAGCTAATCTTCTTTAAACCAACCTGAATATTTTACATAATTATTTGCAATCCTGTCTATTTCCCCCGAACTTAATTCCACACTGATATCTTTAATCTTTTTAGCGGGCATTCCTGCAAAAACAGATCCCTCAGGAACATGGGTTCCTGCCGTCAGAACTGCGCCAGCAGCAATAATACTGTTGCTTTCCACCACACAATTGTCCATTATTATGCTCCCCATCCCTATTAAAACATTATCCTTTATCGTGCAGCCATGCACCAGGGCATTATGCCCTATAGATACATTGTTGCCGATTGTCGTTGCCGATTTTTGATAGGTGCCGTGAATAACCGCTCCATCCTGTACATTAACTTTATTCCCCATAGTGATGTAATTCACATCACCCCTTACTACAGCATTAAACCAAATACTACACTGGTCACCCATGGAAACTTCTCCAACGATGGTAGCATTTTCAGCTATAAAACAATCTTCACCTATCTGTGGCGTCTTCCCGTTAACTGTCTTAATGATCATAACTATTCGTAATCTTCAGGTTTTGGTTAAAGTTCCCGAAAGTTATTCAAAATACGATAATAATTGTCGCTTTTTAGAAGCAGAAACCAATAATTCTTTCCCATTGGACACAATTACACTTCCCCCTTTTCCTTTTCTATATTTTATTACTTCATTTACATTGACA
Source organism: Eudoraea adriatica DSM 19308 (assembly GCF_000382125.1). GTDB lineage: Bacteria > Bacteroidota > Bacteroidia > Flavobacteriales > Flavobacteriaceae > Eudoraea > Eudoraea adriatica. Next base: position 365,875 of record NZ_KB907550.1, on the reverse strand, counting down.
AGGTAGGACTTATGGATTCTGGCAAAAGCATAATCTGCAAGAGCCTCTTCGAAGTATTTCAATGTCTTGCTTACCAGTAATTTTTTGTTTTCCAGATAAATTTCAGTGTAATTATCATCTGCCTTGCAATAAAGGATATCAGAAACATTTAAAACCTGAAAACCATCTTGCTGGGGTAAGGTAATTTTACCTTCAGCACTATTCATTTTTGACTTTAGAATCCGATCCTCCAGGATATTCTCCTTTTCTTTTATTTCGGTCACATAAGAGACTGCCTTAATGAGTTCATCAATATTTATTGGCTTCATTAAATAATAAGCGGCATGATTGTTTAATGCTTCCAAAGCATAAGAATTGTAAGCGGTTACAAAAACAGTTTCGAAAGACCTGTCCGGTAATTGATCCAGTAAATCAAATGCATTTCCAAAAGGCATTTCTACATCCAGGAAAACAAGATCGGGCTTGGTTTGTGCCAGAATTTTAATCGCCTCCTTAACACTTGCTGCCTCGCCAAGGACATCAACGGTTTTACAATATTTTGCGAGGTAATTGCGTAATATTTCCCTGCTACTGCTTTCGTCTTCAACAATAACTGCCTTTAGTTTCATACTACCTTTCTTAAGGTTAAAATTACCTGAGTGCCTGAAGCATCTTCATTTAAGTCTTTTACAGAAACAGATACTTGGTCCTTATACATTGTATTAAGAATAGCAACCCGTTTTTTGATGTTTTGCATCCCCCTGGAATTTTGGGTTTTCTGATTTTTTGTCTTTAACTCCTTTGACTTTTTTCTCCCTATTCCATTGTCGGTAATTCGGATTTCAATGAGATCTGTCTCTTTTTGTATGATTTCAATACTTAAGGCCCCCTTCTCCTCTTTATATCGAAGTCCGTGCCAAATTGCATTTTCTATATAAGGCTGAAGAAGCATAGGTGGTATCTGAAAGGCCTCTGCATCAATTTGCTTATCTATATTTATCGTATAATCAAACTTCTCCGTAAAACGAGAATGTTCTAATTTCACATATAGTTCAATTAGTTCCAATTCCCTTGAAAGGGAAATAAAATCTTCTTCAGAATTTTCAAGCACAGCCCGCATTAAGGTAGAGAACTCACTTAAATAACGATTAGCACTGCGTTCATCATTTTTTGCAATATAATTGTTAACAGAATTCAGGGCGTTAAAGATAAAGTGCGGATTCATTTGAGAGCGCAATGACTTTAACGCCAACAAGTTATTGGCAAGCTGCTGTTGCTTGTTACTCCTGTAAAAAAAGTAGGCGGCCAGGGCGGTTAGCAAGATCCCAAATACAAGCGAATAAATTATCCACTTTTGCCTTTTATTGCTTTCAAGGGCTAGCTGCTGTTCTGTCAAAGCCAGATTGTACTTACTCTGTGAAAGTTCCCTCTCTTTTTCCAGGCCTGCGATCCTGCTTTGCCCGGTGGCAATTTCTCTGCTCAATTCCGAAGCCCGGGAAATCTCCTGTTCTTTTCTGAGATAAAGTGTATCTACAATTGCAACATACTTCTGATAAGTTTCAAAGGCTTTTGAAAAATTACCCTTATCCCTGTAAACTTCAGAAAGTTTGCGCGTGGCATCTTTTTGAACAACAAGGTCGTTTTCACTATCAGCTTCCTTAATACTCTTCTCTAAATAAGGTATGGCCTCATCATATTTATCCTGGGCAACATAGGCATTGGCAATCTTGTAATTAATACTTTGTGCAGTAATAGAATCGGGTTTTATAGGCGATCTGGCCGATTTTGCACCAGCCCTGGGAAGCGACTGTATTTCATTAAGACTCTTTTTCCTTAACTTAATTTCATCGTCATACTGATTTGTCTTGTTGTAAAAATCCGCGACTTTTTCTTTTTCCTGAATAGCTCGTTGGGGTGCCTGTTGACTTGAAAGTTCCAATGAACTGCCATAATAACTTTCGGCTTCTTCCATTCTGTTATCCTGGGCATAGGCATCCGCGATCTTAGAATTTAAATCGGGAATTTTTGGGCTGACCTGATTTTTATTGGCAACTTTTAAACCTTCCTGATAATAGGCTATAGCCTTTTGAGATTCACCCAATCCCCTATAAACATCGCCCAATGATTCATACAACTCAATTTTTTGATAGGGCACCACGCCCCTTACCTCTTCCAGAGGATGGAGCTCTGCCGCAGCATTACTATAATCCCTGGTTTGGATATATGCATTCCCCAGCAACAAAGCTGTCGCAAAGGTTTTATTGGCTTCCTGAGCGTCCTTAAAATTGGAAATGGCCAAATCATATTGCCTGTGATATTGATAGACCTCCCCAAGATTTGTTAACGCCAGGCCGAGTTCCTTTTTATCAGGGTTTTTACCAAGACTGCTTATAGCCTGTGCAATGAAATCTATACTTTTTGCAATATTGGTTTTCTTATGAAATTTTGCGGAATCCAAATACACCTGATAAGTATTTTCATCGGTATCTTCAGCTCTTTTCTGAGCCTGTGGGAAGCCGGCAAAAAGCACAAGATAAAAGACTAGAAACAGGGCGCTACGCTTTTGCATAATTTGCATTTATACGGATAAACTTACTTGATTTTAGCGGGTTTAAAAAATACGCCTAAATCAAATTACGGTCTGTTTATCGCCGAATAACAGACTTTACACAATCATTGTGCCGTTTCACTCAGTGAGAGGTTCACTTCACTCATTCCCTGTTTTTTCAGAAAAAGTTCAGATCTACATTTAAGCATTAATTCTAATTAAAAAATTACATTATGAAAAGTTTAAAGTATAAAGTAAGTATTGCATTAATAAGTCTGACTATTGGAACAGCTTTCGGTTATGCCCCGTTAAGCATGGAGGACAAAAATAGCTCCGAGGCGGAAACCCTTTTTATTGACAAAAAAGATAAAGAAAACAACCTTGTTAAAATTGCGCTTCTGCTTGATACAAGTAATAGCATGGATGGTTTAATTAATCAAGCCAAAGCGCAACTATGGGATATTGTAAATCAATTTTCCTATGCAAAATGTGGAAAGGGGCACAGGCCCGGCCTGCAAATTGCACTATACCAATATGGAAATGACGCGCTATCTTCAAGAGAAGGTTATATTCAGCAGGTAATTGGATTCAGCAGCGATCTGGATGAGATTTCCGAAAAGCTTTTTTCACTCAGCACAAATGGCGGGGAGGAATATTGCGGGCAAGTTATACAGACCTCGTTGCGTCAGTTAGACTGGGGAAAAAACCCTGATAATTTAAAAATGATTTTTATCGCAGGAAATGAACCTTTTACTCAGGGAAAACTTAATTACAGGGATGCTGTCACCAATGCCAAAGAAAAAGATATCATTGTAAACACCATATTTTGTGGAAACTATCAGCAGGGTATTAGCACAGATTGGAAAAAGGGCGCTACCCTGACCGGGGGAGAATATATGGCCATAGATCATAATAAACGGGTTGTGCACATAGATACGCCCTATGATGACATCATCATTAAACTAAATTCAAAATTGAACAGCACCTATATATCCTATGGTGCCGCGGGAAGTGCAAAACTACAATTACAATCCAGGCAGGACGACAATGCCATGGAAATGGAAGAAGCCGTAGCCGTAAAAAGGGCTGTTAGTAAAAGTTCAGTAATGTATAATAATTCTAACTGGGATCTGATAGATGCCTCTGAAGATGACGAATTTGATGTGGCTTCCATAAAGAAAGAAGAATTACCTAAAGCACTTAGAGATAAATCGAAAGCAGAACTAACTGCGATAATAGGTGCGAAAAAGGCCGAAAGAAAAAGGATTCAAAAGGAAATAAAGGAACTAAATACCAAACGGGAGAATTATATTAGCAAACATTCCAAACAGGAAAAGGGTGAGCTTGAAAACGCAATGTTAAAAGCAATAAAAAGTCAGGCTGCTTCAAAAAAGTTTATTTGGGAATAAAAGTACAATCTCTGTTAAAAATGGGTTTAACAAAAATACTTGTTAAGCCCTTTTTTAGTTTGCACTTGGACAAAAACAGTCGTATCTGTTTTCCCTGGTGGGACCAAAATCATAACCAAGGGTAATCTGGTGAAACCCACCATTATCCAATCTAATATCTCCGGATTGATAAGAATAATTATACGAGAACATAAATCTGTTATAATTTATGCCCACAATTGGAGTAAACAACTGTAGTCTCTGTTCGCCAAAAGTACCATCAACCTGGAACTGAGCTCCGTCAAAACTCCTTCTGTAAGAAAGACCTGCCCAAAGGGTACCCCAACTCATTTCTCTGTAAACCTTAGCATTGAGGTCTATGGTTTTCTCTTCCGTAAATTCTGTTAATTGAAAAAGAACAGAAGGTTCAATCTTCCACAGACCTTTTCCAAATACATAGCCGGCATTAATTAAATACCTCCTTAGATTATCAAATTCAATAGCTGTATAAAGGTCGCGGCCTGTACCCAAAATATTCAGGGCCGCAAAATTTGCATAGAATTCCATATAGTTATAGGACATCCCCAAGTCCATATTAAAATAGCCAACACTATTTTTACCTCCGGTAATAATCGGATCCGGGATAACCGACCTGAACTCAGTTTCATCAAGACTACTTTGTATAAAACCGGCACTCAGCCCGAATGACAACTGATTTAAGATTCTTATTTCAGGGCCCAGCTGCAAATGATGGGCATATGTTAGCTTTGCACCTGTTTGGGAGTGATAGCCATTAGCATCGTTAAATATAATAACCCCTACCCCACTTGAACTCTCAGGAATCCTGTAGTTTGCGCTAAGTGTCTGCAAACTTGGAGCCTCATCCACACTAAACCATTGTTTCCTGGCCGTAAGCCTTATTTTACCGCCATCACTAATGCCCGCCATAGAAGGAAATACCAAATAGTAATTATCTGCCAAATAATCAAAATACACAGGAACACCCTCCTGTGCTGTCAAAGAGCTGGAAAAAGCTACATATGTTAACAAAATCAAGAGGAGTTTTCTCATCTAGGAATAGGGCGTGTATAAAGCGGTTTTATCAAATATAAAGTATAACGGATGAAATACAACATTATTATATATGTGCCGGAAGGGAAAATGGTTGTATTTTTGCGAAAAACAAAACTGATGAAAGAATACGTAATTACCGTAGTAGAAACAAATAATCCGGCTATTTTGAAATTTGAGACTAATCATTTTCTTACTAATGGAAATAATTTCGAATTCAAGAATATTGATGACGCGAAGAATTCACCCCTTGCACAACAATTATTTTACCTCCCATTTATAAAAACCGTATATATTTCAGGAAATTTTATTGCCCTGGAACGCTTTGATATAGTAGATTGGCCATCGGTTAAGGATGACGTTGCACAACAATTAGTGGAATACCTAAATGCCGGGGAACCAATTGTGAATGAAGAAGATGACACAAAGAAAGTAGCCATAACCATATATGCGGAAATTACCCCAAATCCGGCGGTAATGAAATTTGTCGCAAACAGGAAAATTGTTCCGGCTGTTTTTGAATTTAAAAATCTTGATGAGGCAAAAGGTTCAGATCTGGCCAAAAAGTTATTTCACCTGCCTTATGTCAAGGAGGTTTTTATGGATGAAAATTATGTTTCCATTACAAAATATGAGGTTGCAAGTTGGGATGAGATTACCATGGAACTTCGCGAAATGATCCGAAATTTTATTGCAGACGGAAATGAAGTAGTCTCGAGCAAAGAAGTTGCAGCTAAATCTGCAGCATCTTCTGATGCCCCAACAAAAAATCAAGCATTGGATAATACTTCGATGGAAATTATTAATATTCTGGAAGAATACGTTAAGCCTGCAGTTGCCAGTGACGGTGGAAATATTCTATTCCAATCTTATGAAGAAGATAGCAAAATTGTAAATGTTATTCTCCAGGGAGCATGCAGCGGATGTCCTTCTTCGACCTATACCCTCAAAAATGGGATTGAAACCATGTTAAAAAACATGCTGGGAGACAAGGTATCTGAAGTGGTAGCCTTAAACGGATAATTACGACTAAATTTCTCTTTCCCTGTTTTTACATTGATAACTTTACCTAATACGGAAAGGAAGTATTTCGGCAGTATTTAAGGTTATTGAAGGATTGGCAAATTGTAATAAAAATAGTTGCTTAAGCATCGAAATGCATCCCCTATATATGTTTGGTGTTTATAAATAAACATGGTGCAATACCAAAAAAGACGGTAATATTTATGACAATCTAGTAGATGTAAAAATCACTGTTGAAATTAAATAACCATTCCGAAAACAATTAAAAGTGCCTCTCAGGCACTTTTTTTATGCTCCTTAATTAGTGGTAAATTTGTATATGTCTAAGTTCAGATTCTCTTTACTTTTAGCATTAGTTGCCTTAAATGGTTGCTCTCAAAAAAAAGATACCATGTCATACAAACATACCAATGCCTTAATTCATGAAAGCAGTCCTTATCTTTTGCAACACGCTCATAACCCAGTTAACTGGGAACCCTGGAGCACAGCAGCTCTTGAAAAGGCAAAGAATGAAAATAAATTAGTATTAATAAGCATTGGTTATGCCGCATGTCATTGGTGCCATGTTATGGAAAAAGAATGCTTCGAGGATGAAGAAGTGGCTAAACTGATGAATGAGAATTTTATCAATATTAAAATTGACAGGGAAGAACGGCCAGATATTGACCATCTTTATATGGATGCTGTACAGATGATGACAGGAAGAGGGGGGTGGCCATTGAACGTGGTTGCATTGCCAGACGGTCGTCCGTTTTGGGGAGCCACTTATGTTAAAAAAGAGAATTGGATGAAAGTCCTGAATGAGCTAACCAGACTTTACAAGGAACAACCGGGGAAGGTAAATGGTTATGCCACGGATCTGGCTGAAGGCATAAAGGCAATTAATCTTGTTGAAATTACCCCTAATTCTCAGATTTTAACGGAAGCTCAATTAGATAATGCAGTAAAGAAATGGTCTCGCTATTTTGATCATAATTATGGGGGATATAACCGGGCCCCTAAATTTATGATGCCCGGTAATCTTGATTTTTTATTGCACTATGCTACATCCGGAAAAAATGATGACCTCCTTGAGTACATAAATTTAACCCTGACCAAAATGGCTTATGGAGGGATTTATGATCATGTGGCAGGTGGTTTTTCGAGATACTCCGTAGACGGAAAATGGCATGTTCCCCATTTTGAAAAAATGTTATACGACAATGGTCAATTAATAAGCCTGTATTCCAAAGCCTATGCCGTAACCCAAAACCCGCTTTATAGGAAAGTTGTGGAAGAAACCATTTCATTCATTAGCTCGGAGCTTATGGATAGTACAAATGCATTCTATGCTTCATTGGATGCTGATAGCGTTAATGAAAAAGGGGAATTGGAGGAAGGAGCATTTTACGTTTGGCAAAAAGAGGAATTACAAACCTTGCTTACCGATAAATTCGATCTTTTCAAAGATTACTATAACATAAACGATTATGGCCTTTGGGAGCATGGCAACTATGTATTGATAAGGGATAAATCTGAAGAGGAAATAGCCGAAAAACACGAGGTTTCCGTTTCTGAAATCAATGAAATCATTTCAGAGTGCAAACAAATTTTAAACGATGTCCGAAAAAACAGAAACCGCCCCAGATTGGATGATAAAATCCTTTGCTCCTGGAATGGACTAATGCTAAAGGGATTGACAGACGCTTACAGGTTTATCAAAAATGATGATTATCTGGATCTGGCCCTAAAAAATGCCGCGTTTATCAAGGCAACCTTTTTGAATAAAGATGGCAGCCTTTACCATAATCATAAAGATGGTAAAAGCACCATTAATGGATATCTTGAAGATTATGCATCGGTGATAGATGGCTTTATCGGACTTTATGAAATTACCTTTGATGAAAATTGGCTCTACGAGGCCAAAAATCTGACGGATTACTGTATTGCTAATTTCGCTGATGAAAAAAGTGGTTTGCTTTTCTTTACTCCCAGGTCAGATTCTTACGTCATTAGGAGAACCATTGAGAAGGCAGATAATGTAATCCCTTCCTCAAACTCCATTATGGCTAAAAATCTATTTAAATTGTCAAGATTTTTTCCGGATGAGGCTTACGAAAATATGGCACGACAAATGGTTGTGAATCTACAGCAGAGTTTTGAGAAAGATACGGCCAGTTATGCTAATTGGCTTCATCTGGTTTTGTATTTTCAAAAACCCTTTTATGAAATAAGTATTGTTGGAGAAGATTATATGAAAAGAGCCGCTGCCATGCAGCAATCCTATTTACCTAATACTGTGTTTGCAGGTGCCAGAGAAACGAGTGCGTTATCCCTGATTCAAAATCGATATGTGGCAAACAGCACACTTATTTACCTTTGCCAACATGGTTCCTGCAAATTACCAACAACAGATATTACACAGGTATTGAATCAACTTCATTGAAGTCAACAAATTACATTACTTTTTGGACTATTTATTGGCAATATTTGAATTGTTTTAATAATATTGCTTTTCAAAAAATTTAACCATGGAAGACTTACCTAATTACGACAAACACATAGAAAATGCAATAAACTGGTTCTGGGAGATTTTTCCGGATGTAATTACAGCTATTATAATTTTAATAGCAGGGTTTTGGTTTATTAAATTTATTAACCGATTAACACGCAAATTTTTTGACAATAAAGATTATGACCTGGCATTAGAGTCTTTTCTGAAGCAATTGATCAGCATAGGTTTAAAAGTCATTCTCTTTGTCGCGGTCGTTACTCAATTGGGTGTTGAATCTTCCTCTTTACTGGCAGTTATAGGTTCCGCCGGTCTGGCAATTGGCCTGGCTTTGCAAGGCTCTCTGGCTAACTTTGCCGGGGGAATATTAATCCTGTTTTTCAAACCCTTTAAAATAGGCGACTTTATCTCCGCGCAGGGTGTTGATGGTACGGTTAAGGAAATTACGATTTTTACCACCAAGTTAAATACATTTGGCAACCAATTGGCCATTATTCCAAATGGGCAACTCTCCAATAATAACATCATAAACTACAATGCGGAAGAAACCAGGAGGGATAAAATTGATATTGGAATCGGTTATGGTTCTAATATTAAAGAAGCTAAGGATATCTTGCTACAAATATGCCAGGAAAAAACAACTATTTTAAAAGATCCGGAACCCCAGGTGTTTGTAGGTGAATTGGGGGATAGCTCTGTGAATCTCACCCTGCGTTTTTGGGCTAAAAATGAAGACTTCTGGGAGGCTCATTTTTTTGTGATGGAAGAACTTAAAAGCAGATTTGACAAAGCAAATATTGAAATACCATTTCCTCAAAGGGTGATGCATAAGGCTTAATTCCATTTCATAAAATGACGGTATTTTTGTATCTTTAAGTGAATGCAAAATATTTTAGATATGAAAATCGTCCAACTTCTGTTTTTTGGCATTTGCAGTATTGGATTTACCCAATATAATGGAAATGCACTTATTCTGAGCCATGGCCAATTGGAATTAGCTTTTTATGAAGCTCCGACGGTCGGTTCTCAATACCTCAATGAAATTTATCAGGAAGGCACTGCGATTATAGACAGTTCAAAAGAAGAAAACCGGTTAATGCGTTACAATGCATATACTGATGAGATGGAGTTTTTGAGTAAAGAACAGAAACCACTCAGACTCCTAAAACGTGAAAATATTGAAGTTATCCTGAATGGAAAGAAGTATCAGGTATTATTCTATAACTTCAAAAATAAGATAGCCAAGGGTTATTTTAATCCGCTTAATGAAGGAGAGGTTGTACTTTACCTCCAACCTAAGAAGCGCTTATCAATGGCAGAAGCACCGGACAACGGCTATGATGATCTTGCGCCTGCAAAGTACGAGAACAAATTTGAATACTATTTAAAGAATGGTGACAAACCAATTACAAAGGTTGAGATTAACAGAAAAGCTATCCTGAACCAGCTGGGAGACCGCAGAGAGGCTATTAAAAGATATATAAAAGAAAATAAACTCAGGCTCAGTAAGTTAGAGGACGTGATAGAAGTACTGAATTATTACAATGGAGTATAAATAATGTATCTCCCTATTACTTTTTCTTTTGTTTAATAATAAAATCCTTTAAATAATCGGGTTCAAAATAAGCCGTATTTTCAAAGTTTTTTGTCATGAACTTATCATAAGACAAAGGGCACATTTCTCTGGCTGATGGCACAACCGAATCATCAAAAACTATATTGGGGTGTTTCAATATTTCACTGCATTTAAGGGCGCCATTTCCAATGACATATACCTTACCCCGCTCTGTATATTCGGAATATAAATCCGGTTGAACCTCCTCCACCCTGGTTTCCCTTATCTGCTCATAACCCAAATTAAACACTGCGGAATAAACTTCCATACGCCTGGCATCAAGAACAGGAATCACTATTCCCTCCTTTAACTTAAGTTGAGCTACCATACTCTCCAAAGTAGAAATTCCGATAAGAGGAATGTCCAGAGCAAAACAAAGCCCTTTCGCGGCAGAAACCCCTATCCTTAAACCTGTATAAGAACCAGGTCCTTTACTAACGGCTATGGCATCCAGATCGGTAGTCGCTATTGAAGCTTCTTCCAGTACTTCTTTTATAAAATAATGCAAGTCTTCCGAATGCGAGAAGGATGCACTATTTAGCTCTCTTAAAGCAATCATACGACCGTCTTCTGCAATGCTTACAGAGCAATTTGTTGTTGCCGTTTCTATGTTCAAAATTAGTGCCATAACTTCAGGCAAATATAAAAAGACCTGTTGGGTATAAACAATACAAAAGGCTTAATCTAATACTTATTTCATCTTTAATCAATGACTATTGGAAGGCCAAAGTAGAATTCCAATACCTTAATTCTAAATACATAGTCATATTTAGTGCGTATCACCTCGGCTTCGGCATTGTCTACTCTTGCCTGCGCCTGACTGTAATCAAATGAATTCATAATACCCACATCAAATCTTTCTTTGGAGTAATCCAAAGCCAGTATTCTGGCTTCCCTGGTTTTAACCGCCGCATCGTATGCTTTAGAGCTATTCACTACATCCACATAAGCCTGATTTATATTGGTTTCCAGGTCCAATTTGTTCTGTTCCAGATCCAGTTCAGCCTTTTTGACACTAATTTGTGATCGTTTAATATTATTTCTTGTACTCCAGCCATTAAAAACAGGAATATTAATTTGTGCTCCAAATGCAATACCATCATTTATCCATAGTTGCTCTTTAAAGGGGATTACCTGTCCTGTTATGGGATCCAGGAACTGATCTGAGTAGCGGGTATTATAATTAACAAATGCACTCAATGTTGGAGAAGCTGCTCCTTTAGCCAGGGCCAAATCTTTCTCAGCTAATTCCACATTGGTCTCAAAAAACTTCGTCTCATACCAGTAAGTCAATGCCTTATCAAAGATAGTTTTCGGAGAATTTTTCAATATGCTTGCCGCAGGAACCTCAAAGTCTACATCTGAAATGTCAAAATTTTCATAATCCGTGATCTGGAGCAACTGTGCCAGACTAATTCTGTTAATCAGAACATCGTTCTCGGCATTGATAATTTGCTGTTCCCTGGTTGCCGCAGTCGCTTCAATTTCTAATAAATCTCCTCTCGCGACTACCCCGGACTCAACCAATTCCCTTGTCCTGATTAAATCCTGTTCCGTAACCGCATAAAGTGCCCTGGCAACTTTAGCAGCTTCCTTGCTGGACAATATTCTTAAATAACTTATTGCCACATTTAATCGAATATCATTGACCAGGTCGTCCAGACGATATTGATTTGCTACTGCATTAAGTTTAGCCCGGTTCAGTCTGTGTACATTTCTAAGTCCGTCAAATAAAATCGCACTTGAAGTAACACTCCCCGAAGAGGTTATTTGTGTAGTGTTTACCGGTTGATTGTTGGTAGGGTCAAAAGACAGACCTGTATTACTTTGGCCATTCAATGTTCCATTCAAATTGGGAAGAAAAGCACCAATAGCATCCGATTTATCAATGGTGGCATTTTCAAGGTCCAATTCAAATTGTTGTATGGAGAGATTATTCTCTACCGCGTATGTAACGCATTCTTCGAGTGTCCATATCTTTTTCTGTGCCATCGCCATACCTGTCGCACATAAAAGTAAAAGAGCAGTTAGTTTAAATTTCATCTGTCGCTTATTGATAATTATAATTGATTGACTTTACGTATTAAACTTAATTAGGCGTCTTCTTCTTCAGTTTCCTCCTCTTCTTCCTCGCCCTTTTTAATCGGCTCCGTTTTATTCCAGACCTTTACTTCATCATCTGCTGTTATACCCGAAATAATTTCCACGTTAACCCCATCTGAAATTCCTATTTCCACCTCCTTGCGTTCAAATTTCTGATCTCCAACCGCAACTTCAACATAGGGTTCATCCGTTTCTTTATCAAATTGCAGAAGAGCTTCCGGAATCACCATAACACTATCTTTCTTCTCGAGTACAAGCGATGCATTAGCACTATAGCCCGCCCGGATCATAAAATCTTCTCCCACAACTACATCACCTTCAATTTTAAATTGTACCGCACCGGATTCTTCGATTCCTTTTGGAGCGATAAATTTTAACTTCGCCTCAAATTTTTCATCTTCAATTGCACCCATGGTAATTTCGAGGGGCATGCCAATTTCCAGTTTCCCAACTTCTCCCTCATCAACCTTTCCTTCAAAAATCATCTTATTCAAATCGGCAATAGTAGCTATTGTTGTTCCATCATTAAAATTATTACTCTGAATTACCTGATCTCCTTCCCTTACCGGTATTTCCAGCAATGTGCCTGCCACGGTGGCCCGAATGTTGGTGTTGGCGCTTGAAGATCCACCTGCGGAACCTCTCCTGATTATCAGATAATCTGCACGTGCATTGTCTAATTCCTGAACGGCCTGGTCATATCGCAATTGCAAAGTGTTAAAGTCCTGACTGGAAATAACTCCTTTATCAAACAGAGCCTTATTCCTCTTATATTCAATTTCAACATTATTTAATGCAATCTCGGCATTCCTTACCCTTCCGCGGGCCTGATTCAGGGATTGTTCATTAGGTACCACTTTTATTACCGCAATTAAATCACCCGCCTTAACCTGGGCACCTTCCTCCAAATAAATTGTTTCAATAATTCCAGAAATCTGAGGTTTGATTTCAATCTCGTCTTCAGGAATTACTTTGCCTGTCGCTACTGTTTTCTTCTCAATATTAGAAATAAATGGTTTTTTCGTTTCGTATGTTATGGCCGATTTACTATTGGATTTTATAAAAAAAGCAGCAGCCCACAAAGCTCCAAGCACCAATATCCCAATCAATATATATTTTACAATTTTGTTCATTTCTCTCTAATGTTAGTATCTGGTTAATGGTTTTATTTATTCTTCTCTGAGCGCATCTATGGGCTTAATACTCACAGCCCGCTGGGCTGGAATTGAACCTATTAGTGTTCCCAATATTATCATTATGGCTAAGGCTCCCAGGACATATGGTATGGGAACCGTAGGATTTGTATATGGAAAATTAATGTCCCTGGTGAGGCTATTTATCAAACTCAATACCCCGGCTCCTAATATGATCCCAACAATTCCGGCAATCATAGTGAGGAATACAGATTCCAAAATTATCAGGGAACGCACTTCCCCTGGGGTAGCACCCAAAGCCCGGCGAATACCCAATTCCTTGGTGCGTTCTTTGACAGATATCAGAAGGATATTTCCAATTCCAATTACACCTGCAAGGATTGTTGCTATACCAACAATTAAGGATAAAAAAGTTATCCCGTTGGCAAAGCCCATAATCTTGCTAAATATTTCTCCAAGATTAAAAGCCCCAAAAGCCCGTTCGTCTTCCGGATGGACCTTATGTATGCTTCTTAAAACCGCTTTGATGTCTTTTTCTACCTGAACAACATCTGCATCATCATAAGCTGCAATTGTAAAAAACTGAGAATTATCTCCTGTATTATAAAGTTTTTTGAATGTCGTAAAAGGGATAAAAATATCTCCATCCGTGCCAAATGGGGTTGTCTGTGTAAATTTATGAACTCCAACCACCTGAAAATAAACGTTCTCAACCCTAATATAGCCTCCTATAGGATCTTCATCTTTATCAAATAACTCTTGTTGCGTGCGCTCACCAATAACACAGACTTTTCTTGCCTGTGCAATATCTTCATCGTTAATAAACCTTCCGTTATCATAAATTTTTTGTGTAGCAATCTTTGCTATTTCCGGAAAGTAGCCATATACGGAATAACTATTGGATTTAATACCTCGAACAGTCAACGCGGAAGCCCCTCCAAAAGCACCCCTGGTATTCACAGGAGCTATATATTGTATTTCGGGAATACGATTTTTCAGGACAATTGCATCCTGGACTTTTAATCGCAGCTGTCTTCCGGTTTTATAACCCGCGTAAGGTATACTGGTACTTTGAGACCATGCCCATATACTATTTTTAGCTACAGTTTCGAAATTCTTTTCAAATCCGTTATCCATTCCCTTTGCAGCACCTGCCAGAGCGATATAGATAAAAATACCCCATAAAACACCTATAACGGTAATTATGGTCCTGGTCTTATTTTTTCCGATAGATCCGAAAATTTCCTGCCAGGTATTTTTGTCAAAAAGAAATCGAAAACTATTCATCTCTTAAAGCTACTATAGGTTTAATACGTGCCGCCCTTTTTGCCGGAATATAGCCTGCTATTGCTCCAAATAAAACTAAAAGAAGCGTTGCAAATACGGCAACACCAGTATTTATATACGGGTTGGTAATAAAATAATCCTCAGCCATACTTTCTCCTAAAGAGCCAAGAAGTGCAATTCCAATTAACATTCCGGCAAATCCCGATATTGTGGTAATAAAAACCGATTCAAGCAAAATTGTACTGATTACATCTTTTGGAGTCGCGCCTAAAGCTTTGCGTATTCCCAATTCCTTTGTCCGTTCCTTCACCACAAACACCATGATATTGCTTATTCCAATAATCCCAGCTATTATAGTACCAAAAGCCACAAAGGCTACAATAATTTGCAATACACGGGCAAATTGTTGATTTTGCTGCAATTGATCTGCAACATTTCGAATGAATATTCCATTCTGATCTTTTGGGCTTATAAATTTTTTGTCTTTAAAAAACTTATCCAGACTACGTTCAAAAGCCATGGCACCCATATAGCCCATCTCCGGCTTAAAGGCTACAACTATCTGGTCTACTTTATCTGTATTTTTTTCAATTAGTTGCAGGGTGGTATAAGGGACGTATATGCCACGTTCCTCTCTGTCACCCCCATCATCCTGAAAAACACCTATCACTTTAAAAGCACTCCCGCCAACGTCCACGTATTTACCAATGGCATTTCTGGCCCCAAACAGATCCAGTTCAACCAAACGCCCAATCACAGCATGTTTTGTCTTCTTCTTAATATCCTGAACATTTAAATACCGGCCTTTCATTATAATCGTCTTCTCAGCAAATTGGTGACCCCAATCTACCCCGGTGATATTATAGTTGTCGGATTCTTCTTTAAATTTCACCAATTTGCTTCTTGTAATTCTTGGGGTTACATATTCCAGGAACATTGGGAAATTTTTCTTTATATCTGCCAGATCGCTATTTTCAAATTCAATTCGCCTCGATGATTTATATCCTTTATATGGGATGGTAGTTTTTCCGGGAAAGAAATAAAATACATTTGTGGCGTCTTCCTGAAAAAATTTGTCAAAAGTGTTGATAAGACCGTTTCCCAAACCAAAAAGAGAAACAAAAATCAATATTCCCAGGGCCACCGTAAAACCTGAAAGAAAGGTCCTAAGTTTATTCTTTCGGATGGTTTGAAATATTTCGTTCCAGTTATCTCTGCTAAACATGCGCTGATGCCCTTACTTGCTTTACTTTTTTATCTTCCACAATAACACCGTCTTTCAGGTAAACAATCCTTTTGCACATATGTGCTATATCATCTTCGTGGGTTACCACTAAGATTGTATTCCCCTGGTCATTGATTTTTTGTATTAAATCCATAACCTCATACGATGTTTTGCTATCCAGTGCACCCGTTGGTTCGTCGGCCAGAAGTACTTTAGGTTCCGAGGCCATAGCCCTTGCAATTGCCACTCTTTGATTCTGACCACCTGAAAGTTCACTTGGCAAGTGATTAGCCCATTCTTTGAGACCAACCTGATCAAGGTATTTCATAGCCCTTTCCTGCCTTTCCTTTCTGGGAACTCTCTGATAGTATAAAGGCAAGGCTACATTTTCAAGTGCACTCTTGTAATTAATAAGATTAAATGACTGGAAAACAAATCCTAAAAATTTATTCCGGTAATTGGCGGCTTTGGTCTCATTGAGGTTTTTTATTGGCACACCATCCAGGGTGTATTCGCCCGAATCGGCCACATCCAACATGCCCAGTATATTCAATAAAGTGGATTTTCCTGAACCCGATGAGCCCATTATTGCGACTAATTCTCCTTCTTCAACAGTAAAATTGATCCCCTTTAAAACATGCAGGGCATTGCTGCCCATCTTATAGGATTTGTGTAAATCTTTTATTTCAATCATGGTTAGTGCCTTAAGTTATATACTATTCAAATCCAATAATAGGACAGAATAGTTCGTAAAATGTTACAAATAATCATTAAAATATTTTGTTAAAAGCTACCCTCCAAATTCATCCGGGCTAACCTCATTCCATACTTTTATCTCGTCTTCTTTATCAAGGCCCGACTTCACTTCCACATATATCCCATCGCTTATGCCCAGTTCTATATCTCTTCTTTCAAATTGCTGATCCCCGGTAGCAATTTCCAAAAATGGCTTTTTGGTTTCTGAGTCAAACTGCACCAATGCTTCTTTTATGGCAAGCACACCATCTGCCCTATCCAGGATAATGGATGCATTGGCGCTGAGACCAGCGCGTATAAAGACGGAATCCTGTTTCTTCAGGGTTCCTTTGATCTCGAAC
The DNA here is from genome assembly GCF_000382125.1 of Eudoraea adriatica DSM 19308. Lineage (GTDB taxonomy): Bacteria > Bacteroidota > Bacteroidia > Flavobacteriales > Flavobacteriaceae > Eudoraea > Eudoraea adriatica. The sequence continues at coordinate 348,894 of NZ_KB907550.1, read as the reverse complement.
TGAATAGCTCCATTTTCCTCATTACCCTTAGGCGCTATATAATCCAGAACCGCATCAAAAGTTATATTTTCAAGAGCGCCAACTGTAATTTCCAAAGGCAGGTCCTCCTTTATCTTTCCTACCTCGGACTCATCTACCTTTCCTTCAAAGATCATTTTATCTACATCAGCTATGGCTGCTATAGTAGTTCCTTCATTAAAATTATTACTCTGAATTACCTGATTACCTACTTCTACAGGAACTTCCAAAACCATTCCGGTCACCGTTGCCCTTATCAGGGTATTCGCAGAATTGCTATACCCTTTTGTGGTTCCTGTTTTAACAATATCATATCTTTTATTTGCGGCACTATAGGATTGCTTTGCCTGATCATAACTTACCTGAGCCCTTTCGAGATCAACTTTTGAGATTACCCCTTTATTAAAAAGACTGCTCTGCCTATCAAAATTTCGCCTTTGATCATCCAGGGCAATTTTTGCTTCATCAATACTGTTTTTCGCATCATTGAGCGCATTGAGGTTTGGTACCACCTTTATTTTTGCAAGCAGGTCACCAGATTTTACAAAATCTCCACCTTCTACAAAGATTTCCTCAATAACACCGGAAATATTTGGTTTAATAAGTACTTCTTCCAAAGGCAAAATACTTCCGGTGGCCACCGTTTTTTTAATGATAGTTTGTATGGAGGGTTTCTCTGTTTCATAAACAATCGGGTCTTCTTCATTCTTTTGATAGAGGTAAAACATAGCTCCCCCAAAGGCCAAAAAAATGACAATTAGAATGACGACAGTTACTGATTTTTTCATTTTTATAGTATTAGTGATTGATGTTTAAAATTTACTCGGTTCTTAAGGCATCTATCGGCTTTACTTTTATTGCGCTTTGAGCAGGTATAAAACCTGCCAGTAAACCAGACAATACAAGGATTAACAATGCAATTGAAACTACGCCAAGGCTAACACTGGGATTCAGAAACATATCTACCGGACCATTGGCATCTAGCAGCGCATTAACTCCATAAATAAATAAAGCTCCAATAATAATGCCCGCCATACCCGAGACTATTGTCAGAAAAATAGACTCCATAAGAATCTGCTTTTTAATAGACCATGGATCCTCTCCTAATGCCCTTCGTATACCAATTTCCTTAGTCCTTTCCTTAACGACAATCAGCATAATATTGCTCACCCCGATTATACCGGATAACAAGACTAAAATCCCTACAAAATAGGCGATAAAACTCATTGCCCCGAAAAGGCTTTCCACCCTGTTATACTGTTCATACAGATCGAAATAACCAACCGCCCTGGTATCTTCAGGATGAATTTTATGCCTGTTTTTCATTAAACTAACAATATCCTCTTTCAGACTGGATATGGAGGTTCCATCAGAAGCTGTTATAGCCATCCAACCTACATCATTGCCCATATTAAATGCCTGGGAAAAAGAAGTAAAGGGCACAAATATTTCTTTTTGGGCTTCTTCCCCATCCCCATCGCTACTTCTCTTCTTATAGGCACCCACCACCATAAAATTTACACCCTGAATCTTAATGTAACTACCTATCACCTCCTCACCTCTGTCATATAGCTCATTTCTAACTCCGGCTCCTATAACTGCTATTTTACGTTTTTCCAGAATATCGTTCTGATTTAAAAAACGTCCTTCCGTAATGGTCATAGGATCCTGGTTAATTATCTCAGGATAATCTCCATAAACGTTGTATGCCCCCGTATTTATACCTCTAACTACATTGTTGTCATTCCCAAATCCTCTCAATTGATTTCTGGGTGATATAAAGCGCAAATTGGGTATATTTTCGCTTATACTCTTTACATCATCCACCTTAAATTGAAATCTTCTTCCGATGGGTAAGCCCATATGCGCTTTTGTAGTACTGCGTGTCCACATAAACATGGTATTCGTAGCAATATCGCCAAAATCTGCTTTTATGCCATTTTCCAGGCCTTTTCCCGCAGAAAGTAAAATTATTAAAATGAGTATTCCCCAAAAAACGCCAAATGCAGTAAGCACAGTCCTGAACCAGTTAGTGGTCAGCACTTCTATTATTTCTTGCCATCGATCTCTTTTAAACATAGCTATAATATCTTATTCGTCTCGTAAGGCTTCAATAGTATGAATACTTGCAGCTCTCCACGCCGGGAAAAAACCGGCAATCGTTCCGGCTAATATGAGTACTACAACAGTAGAAAGAGCAACATTCAAATTAACAGAAGGGTTCAGAATATAATCTACTTCTACATATGGTCCTAGTATTTCCAAAAGCCCCATACTAAAAATTAGTCCGGTGAACCCGGAAATTGCCGTTACAAAAATGGATTCCTGTAAAATCATACCCACAATGGACCAGGGCTTAGCCCCCAGGGCTTTTCGGATACCTATTTCTCTTGTCCTCTCTTTCACAACAATCAGCATTATGTTGCTTACACTAACTACCCCGGCAATGATTGTACAGATCCCTACAAACCAGAAAAAGAGTTTAATATTCCTGATGAGACTATAATAGCGTTTCGCTTCTTCCAACGCACTCCAAACCTGTATTGCACCGGTATCTTCGGGTGCCACGGTATGCACCTGCTGAAGGTGCGCCTGCAATTTTTCCTTAAAAGCTGTAGCCTGAGCAACGGCCAGGTCAAAATTTTCCTCCATTGGCAATGTATAGCTCATATTATTAATTCTATCACCCCCATTAAATACCCGTTGTGCCGTAGTTACAGGAATATATATGCGTTCCTCCTCCCGGTCTTCTCTCTCCGAATAGATACCAACAATTTTAAATAATACTCCAGATATATTTATGTACTCTCCCAAGGGAGTCTTAAGATCCTCAAAAACATCGCGTTTGATTTTATTTCCAATTATAGCAACTTTGGCAGTAGTTACTTCATCCTGGTAATTTAAAAATCTCCCTTCAGACATTTTAGCATTTTCAATAAACTGAAAATCATAGGAAACGCCTTGTATACCGTAAACCAAGGCCTCTTTTCCATAATTTACAGACACATTACGGACAAATATCCTGGGCGATTTGTACTCAATTTTATCTCCAAACAATGCAAGTGAAGATTCATAATTTTCATTTTTCAGCTGGATACTCCTTCCGGGGTTTAGCCCCTTAAATTCTTTGGAAGTTACCCCCGGCCAAACCCACACGCTGGTAGCAGCATCTTCTTCAAATTCATGGGCAACACCATTTTGCATTCCCTGACCAAAACCTAATAAAATTACCAGAATAAAAATACCGGAGGCCACAGACAGACCTGTGAGGAAAGTCCGTAATTTATTTTTACGGATCGTGTCAAATATTTCCTGCCATCTTTCGAGATCGAGCATGGAGTTGGTTGAATTATAATTGATGGTTTAACCCCTTATAAATAAGACTTCAGGATATGGTAATTGTTACAGTAGGAACAGTAAAAAACTGTTAAAATCGGGGCTGTTTTTATGACCTCAATTTTCTGTAAACAAAGTAAAAAAGAACGCCCAGCAAAATATAAGGAAGCGCCATCAAATAAACAATCCCATTATTAATACCTTCAGCCATAGAATTATCGTCCTGACTTTCCAGAACTGCCCTGCACATGGCACATTGAGCTGCTGATAGCCGAGGCAGTAAAACGAATAGAATTACCAGTATAAAGTCTCTAATTTTCAATACAGTATATAGTAATTAATAAACATTATAAAATACATATTTTTAATATTCGTAATAAGGTGAAATCATTAAATAGACAATGACTCCGGTAACTGCTACATATAGCCAAATGGGGAATGTGATTTTCGCCAGCTTACGGTGGCGCTCAAAATCTTTTAAATATGCCCGGGCATAAGTCTTAAGCACAAGCGGTATGATAACAACAGATAACATAATATGCGAGAAAAGTATAAAGTAATATACATACTTAATTGCACCTATACCTCCATAAGAAGTAGAATCGGCTGTCATATGATATGCAATATACATTAGCAAAAACAGCAAAGACAGAACAATACATGTACTCATAATATTCTGATGCAAAACTCTTTTACCATTCTTAATGGCCCAAACGGCATAAATAAGTAAGATCGCTGTAATTCCATTTATAGTGGCATAGATTGGGGGAAGAAATCCTAAAGGCTCAGAATTCGGGATTTTGACACCAAATAAAACAACCACCACCAAAGGAACCAAAACTGATACCACAGTAATTATCCTGTTAAACTTCCGCTCTTCGGCTGCCATACTTTGTTTATTCATTTAAAAGCTTTTTTATGTCTTCCTTTAAAATACTGACCTCCTGTATTTCGCCTTCGTCATTTTCTCCCTGAGACTCACTAATGGTTCCTCTGTAATAAATAATTGGATTACCAAAATCGTCCGTTCGCGAGCGGAGATATCCATTTTTGTCGACAAGTGCAAATAAGCCCGAATGTTCAAATCCTCCGGGAACTCCCTGGTTTTCTGCTGCAAAAATATTAAATCCGATATTTGCCAGGTCATAGATTGCCTGCCTGTTACCGGTCATTAAGTGCCAATCCATATCATTAATACCATATTTCTCGGCATATTGTTTCAGAATCCTGGGCGTATCGTATTCCGGATTAATTGTAAACGAGGCTACACCAAAATTATCAAAGTCCCTGAACTCTTCCTGGATTTCAACCAAATTAGAATTCATAACCGGACAAATTGTAGGGCACGTTGTGAAAAAAAACTCCACTACATAAACCTTTCCTTCGTAGTCTTTTTCTGAGATTAAGAGGCTATCCTGATTGAGAAATTGAAAAGACGGGACCTTTCTTTTCTCATTATTCAAATAAATAAAATTGAGTGGTTCATCAGCCTCAGTTTGATTCATACGATCGTGTTCTATAATCGTACCTGTTTTTATGCGTTCAATAATTTTGGGAATAAATATTATGCCGAAAACAAGGATTACAAGGGATACCCAAACATAGGTGTATTTATTTTTCATTAATTGGTTCTATCAGCGTTGTTTTTCTTTAGTGCCAAGCGATACTCTGCCAGAATGATTTTTACATCATCCTCCATTTTATTATTAAGTTCGGCAACAGAGGTGGCGTTAAAGCCATACTTGGTGGTCTCCTCTTCATCGTTTGTCCTTCCCCTTAGATTTTTGTCCTTGTCAATTATGAAAACATAGTGGGTTCCTAAACTTTCGTCAAGACTGAGATTGGTCTTTAATGAATTGAAAACTGCTTCGATTCTTTCGTCTTCCGTAAATATAAAATTCCAATTCTTTATATCAACTAAATTGCCAAGTTCTGCTTTTAATTCCTCAACTTTTTCCTCAGTTCCTATAGGCATTATCATGACAATTTGAAAATCATTAAACTCATAGAATGGTTTGTATATTTTCTGATTCAGATTAAATGCATTGCCTTTTTTAAGTTCAACATTATATCCTAAAAAGCCCAAAATTGTAATCTTATTCTCGAAAGTTATATTATCTGCATTTTCAGGAGCATTTAGGACTTCCTCAGTCAGTACAGGAAGTTTTCCAAAATTGTTTACTCCGGAGGCAAAAAACAAGTAGGCAACCAGTGGCAGAATAAAAAGTACCACCAGAACGAATGTCTTTTTCATTTAACATTATTTAGACATTACAAAAATAAAAAAGACGGTTGTTATACCGTCTTTATGTGTTGTTAATTCCTTGTTAGAAATTCCAGGTTACGTAGCCGTCTTTAAAGACATTATAAATATAATCCGCTTCGAACAAGAGTATAAAAATAAGATAGGCCACCAAAAAAATTGGAGTCCATACAATGGCCCTTCGCAAGGACTTTTTCTCATCTCGCAAATGCATGAAATCCCATGCTATGTAGTAAGCTTTAACCAGGGTAAGGATTATAAAGATCCAATTAAGCAGTTTCATACCCAAAAATGTATTCACTGTAAGAACATGTGGTTTCGTAATCCCGAGAGCTACCTCTATAGCAGTGACTATTGTCAGGAAAACCAGTACACCCCATATCTTTTGGGTGTTGGATTTAAATTTTATTAGTCCTCTAAAAATCTCCAGCTTGTGCGCGTGTGCCATTTTAAATTGTGTTTATTATATTGATCTTCTTTTATTAATTCTTTGCGTCTTTTTCTTAAACCAGATAGAAAAACGTGAAAACAAATACCCAGACTAAATCAACAAAATGCCAATAGAGTCCTACCTTTTCGACCATTTCATAATGACCCCTTCTTTCATAAGTGCCCAGAATCACATTAAAGAAAATAATAATGTTGATAATTACACCGGAAAATACGTGGAATCCATGAAAGCCGGTAATGAAGAAAAAGAAATCAGCAAAAAGTCGACTTCCATACTCATTCCTTATCAGGTTGGCACCTTCAACAACTAATTTGGCATCTTTGATTTTATTTAATGATTCTTCCCTGGTCAAAAGTGTTTTTTCTCCTTCAGAATTAATGGTTTCTGTTCTGATCAGAATATTAGGATTTGATTTTAACCCTTCTGTAACCTCATTAACGGTATAGGAAGGAAGCGCTTCGCCCTTATAAAACCAAACACCGTTTTTTCTTTCATGATCCAAGCGCTCCGAAGGTAATTCCTTGGAAAAATCTGCTAACGCAGCCCTTTCACCGGTATCCGCTTTTACAAATTGCAAAATTCTTCCACCCTTTGTCTCCAAAGCTCCGTAATCTCCTTTTATGAATGTAGCCCATTCCCAAGCCTGAGAACCCACAAATATAGCACCCCCTATAATCGTAAGGAACATATAAATAATGGTCTTGTTCTTCATCATCTTGTGTCCTGCATCAACCGCAAGCACCATAGTGACAGATGACATTATCAGGATAAATGTCATAAAAGCAACGTAGTACATCGGAAAATTTCCATGAAAAAATGGAACGTGCGTAAACACCTCATCGGCTATTGGCCAAGTTTCGATAAATTTAAATCTGGAGAAACCATAAGAGGCTAAAAATCCCGAAAACGTCAAAGCATCCGAGACTATAAAAAACCACATCATTAGCTTTCCGTAACTCGCTCCTAAAGGTCGGTTTCCACCTCCCCAAACGCTTTCTTCTGTACTTGTTGCTACTGTAGAATCCATAAACAAATTTATCGTGTTATAAGAATAATGGCAAATTTACATTTTTTTCAACTATAGAAAAGCCCAAATAGGATTCAAATGAAATTTTATATTCATTTATTATCCAAAGAAATAAAAAAACAATATAAGATAGACCCATAAGAGATCCAAAAAATGCCAAAAAGTAATTCCCAGTTCAACTCCGAGGATATTATTGGCAGAGTAATTACCCCGGATATTATTGTACAATACCACCAAAAGAGAAATGAGCCCCGAAATAACATGCACAATGTGTACAGCTGCAATTAAAAAAATGTAAGACATTGTAATATTACTGGTAGGCCCGGTAAAATAGTATCCCTGCTCAATTAACTGAGAAAATCCGGAGAACTGAATAATAATAAACGCAATACCAAGTATCAGAGTTAAAAACAACCATTTAGTACCAAGGCCGGCGTTATTTGCCCGGATTGCTTTTTTTGCAAGGATGTAGGTGCCACTGCTTAGGATTATGATTGCGGTGCTTAATAAAAATGCCGACGGAAGAACAAAGTCCTTAAGCCAATCTGCGCGGGAACTGCTTACGATGTAGGCACTTGTCCATCCTGCAAAACCCATAAGCAGACTTGCTATTCCAAACCACAACATCATTTTCTTTGCCCTGGCTTTCTTTTCTTTATTTGTACCTTGTGTAAGATCCATACGAATTATAAAAATTTATCGATTACATAAACCAATTGCATAAGTGTTATATAGCTTACGCTGATCAACATAAGTTTCCTTGCGGATTTATTATCTCTTTTTTCAAATAATACAAAGCCAAAAACCAACATTACCAATCCCAAAATAAGGATTATTACAGCAGCCGGAATAGACAAATGTAATCTGCCTGTTATTCCAAAGGCCGGTATTACGGAGATGATTATCATCCATACGGTATACATTATTATCTGAATCGCAGTACCCTTATCCTTTTTCCCGGTAGGTAACATTTTGAAACCTCCTTTTTGATAATCTTCATCCAGCATCCATGCCAATGCCCAAAAGTGAGGAAACTGCCAAAAAAATTGAATCATGAACAGAGTACCCGGCTCAATTCCGAAATTATTGGTAGCAGCAACCCAACCCAGCATAAAAGGTATGGCTCCCGGAATTGCACCTACAAAAACCGATAAAGGTGTTTTTGTTTTTAAAGGTGTATAAACGCTGGTATAAATGAATATTGATATAGCACCAAACATCGCTGTTTTAGGGTTGAGTACATACAGGCTTACCACACCGGAAATTGTCATCAAAACAGCCAGGGTCATGGCCTTGTTAACAGACATTCTGCCTGCAGGAATAGGCCTGTTACGGGTCCTATTCATCAAAGCATCGAGGTCTTTTTCAATAACCTGATTAAAAGCATTGGAAGCACCTACCATACAATAACCCCCGAATGCCAATAGTAGTAGTGCTAATGGATTTACTTCATAGGCTCCTAAAAGGTAGCCGGCTAAAGATGAAAAGACAACGCTTAATGCGAGTCTTGATTTGGTAATCTCCTTAAAATCAGCAAAAGTCAATAAACTTTTTGTATTGTTTGCCGATCCAACAGCCGTCTTCATTTGAAATCCTTAATGTATAGAAAGTGAAGCATTATCTTCACTTTTATGAGGTGGCAAAGATAAGGCCCATTACATTTTCATGCAACCAATTGTGTTTGTTTATATTATCTTTAAAGCACTCATTAATAAATATATAAATCTATGGCCTTTTACAAAACTAAAGTCGGGTTTTTCATCTTCATTTCATCCTTTTGTGTTTCATTGTTATCTGCACAAGAGGAGGAAGTGGTTATAAGCATTGATAAACTTTCCAGCGACGTTTATATGCTTACAGGACAAGGCGGCAATATCGGTATTTATATTGGGCAAAAACATGTCTTTATGATCGATGACCAATTTGATCGTTTAAGTGATAAAATAAAGGCTGCTATTGCATCACTTACCAATAAGCCTATTGCATTTCTGTTTAATACACACATGCACGGGGATCATACAGGGGGTAATGCAAATTTTAATACAGACCTTACCACTCTGGTAGCTCATGATAATGTTCGAAAGCGCGTAATGGCCGGTCAGCAAAAAAAACTAGATGATAAAAAAATTACTTTGGCATACTACAATAACATGTTACCTGAAGTTACTTTTTCTGAAGATATAAGCTTTTATGACGATGATGAGACCATAATGGCATTTCATGTTCATAATGCGCACACAGACGGCGATGCCATGGTCTATTTTGTAAATAATGATGTAATACATATGGGCGATACCTATTTTGCCGGGAGGTATCCCTATATTGATCTGAAAAGTGGTGGTAGTCTACAGGGTTTTATTGATGCGCATAAAAAAGCATTGATGGTAATAAGTGAAGAGACTAAAATTATACCGGGTCATGGAAGACCTTCTTCAAAAAAGGAACTGGAAAGTTATGTTGGCATGTTAGAAGATCTGAAATCCAATATAATGGCTGCAATTGTGGCGGGAAAAAGTCTGGAAGAGGTAAAAAGCGACAACAGCATTAGTGCCGCTTATGATAACTCTCATGGCAGTGGGTTTATTAAACCCGAGGTTATGAGGGAGACCTTCTATAGAAGTTTAAAGAGTCAATAATTTAATACAGAAAAAAACCCTGCCGTTTTTTGCGGTCAGGGTTTAAATATATTATTGATTTTTGTGCTTATTGCAATTTAAACGTAATTGGAATACTAAAAGGCACCCTAACCGCTCTTCCTCTTTGCTTACCAGGAGTCATCCTGGGAAGTTTCTCAATAATTCTCAATGCTTCCTGTTCCAGGTTTTTATCCGGACCTCTGTATCTGATATTTCCAATGCTTCCATCCTTCTGAATGGTAAACATAACATTTACTCTTCCCTGTACACCCATTTCCTGAGCAATTTCAGGATAACGGAAATTTTTACGAATATGTTTTTGCATCATTTCATTGAAACAGGCTCTTTTATCACTGGCTCCTTCACAGCCTGGAAATATTGGCACATCTTCAATAACCGCAAATGGAACATCAATATCTTCTTCTATTTCCTCAACATCAACGTCTTCAACTTCTATAACTTCTTCTTCCTGACTTGTTTCTGTTGATTCAATCACCGTTTCTTCTACTTCTTCCTCATCCTCAACAACTTCAATAACTTCAGGAGCTGCAGGCGGTGGCGGCGGTGGAGGTGTTTTGATCTGTTCTGTCATGGGAACTTCCTCATCCAGATTATCTTCAACATTCAATGAAATGTCGTATTCATTAGTTTTATCATAAGTTTTCCACTCAAAGGCCCCCCAAACAATTAACATAACAAAGGCCAATCCTAAAACAAAATAAAGCCCGCTATTATTTCTCAAATCGGCTTTCGGATTCTTTTTTAGTTCCATCTTCTAAAATTTTAATATTCGCTAATTTAACTATTAATTTAATTAAAAAACAATTAATCTTTCCATTTTAACGGGGTTTTACCCAAAAAAAGAATAAATATTATGCCGCCTCCAAAAAAAGCGCCAAGGCTATTGGCAAGCACATCATATAAATCTCCGCTTCTGTAATTCGTAAATGTATTTTGAATTACTTCAATAACTATACCATAGATGATAACAACCACCATGGAAATAATTACTGTTCCTAATAGGTTAAATTGTCCTTTAGTCCGTTCCTTTATCAACATTGATCCCAAGATGGCAGCTATGAAATAAAAAACGAAGTGTACTAACTTATCAAGATGAGGAATGCTTATTTTTTGAGTGTCAAAACCCTCAAATGAATAGAGACTAAGTATAGTGATTAGTAGCATCCAGCAGATAAAACCACTGGTAAAAACATATTGTTTAAACACCAATAAGCTCCTTATAATCTGCCTCACTCATAAGACTATCAATCTCCGAGGCATCATTTATCTTCACTTTAATCATCCAGCCATCACCATAAGGGTCCGAATTCACTTTTTCGGGCTCATCCTCAAGAAGTTCGTTTAATTCGATTATCTCCCCACTTAAAGGCAGAAAAAGATCGGATACGGTCTTTACTGCTTCCACAGTTCCAAAAACCTCATCCCTGTCTAAAGTTTCATCCAATGTTTCTACTTCTACATAAACTATATCGCCAAGTTCTCCCTGTGCAAAATCTGTAATACCTACAGTAGCTATATCACCTTCGATCCTGATCCATTCATGATCTTTGGTGTACTTTAAATCGGATGGTATATTCATTTTATTTCGTTTTGTATTGCCCGCAAATGTACTGGATAATCTGTTTGTTTTCAAAAAAAATTAAATTAGATATGCGGCTGAATTCTGGAGTGGTTAAAAATTATAACATAACAAAATCTCAACAGATAAATCTTTGGTCTTTTCCTACAAACACGATGCTGAATAGGATTAATTTCCAAAATTATATCGAATGGTAAACCCTGTATTGATGGTAGTCTGTGGAAAGGCCGTAGAAACCGCGAATTTGGAGAAAGAATAGTCGAAAAAGAACAATGCATTCAGGTTTTTACTTAGAGCGTAGTCTGCCGTAAATTTGGTGGATAACAAATTCTGCCCTGCAGTTGTCTGATTATTATCCAGACTGAGATTCCTGATAATAGTAAGGTTATCTCTTAATGTAAAATCTGCCTTTAGATTTAAATCACCCTTCAAACGCTGCTTTTGCCCACCAATATTTGTTACAAATTTTACATCCTTGAAACGATATCCCAGTCCCAATGTATAATCCTGGCCATTTATCTCTGTAAGCAAATTATTATCGAAGCTAAAGGAATAAGCTCTGTCTGTGCCTACTTCTGCCACAACGCTTAATGAATTTTGCATTTCAAAATCTACCCTTATTAAGGGATTAAACTGGTCTGTAAGAACCACATTGTTAATAATATTCTCAGGAAGATAATCCTGTGTTTCCTGATTAATCGGAGGGAGATTGTCATTTACAAGCTGTGATCTTTCGAGGTTGGTTTGGAATGTATTTATACTGTATGCAGAACGATAACCATGGCTCAGAGAAAATCGTTTGAACTTCTTTTTAAACGATTTAATGCGCATTAACCCGGTATACTTAATATTCCAGTTAGGGACAGGGATTTCCCTAAAAGCATCCAGATTAACTCTGTTTACATCCTGACCGGTGTAGGCGGCAAAGAAAGCCGGCAAAATCACATCCTGGCTGGTGGGGCCATACCTCAATGGGTATCCATTTTCATCTACGCCTTCATCCGGACTCGACCTGTCCGAGAATAACCTCTCTGCTACGACAATTCTATTATTTTTGAATGTTTCAAAATTCTTCGATTGAAATTCATCACTTTTACTAAACGATGTGCCAATCATTATAGTTGATATACTGAAGTTTCCAAAAGTGTTCGGCGTCTGAGGTGTATACACCCCATCATTGATCTCAAAATTCTCCTGCAAACTGCTGGAAAATTGCCTGTCTGCCAATAAATCAATGGTCAAATCCCTGACCGGTTGGGCCGTAGCCGTAATATTCAGTTGTTTGTTAGTTCGTTTTATAAATTGTTCATTGAACTCGTTATAAGGGGTAAGCCAGCCGTTGCGGGCCGCTTCAAAGCGCACATCTTTCTGGCTTCCGAAGACAAATCCCAATGAAGGCCTTGTTGTTCCAATAAACCCGATAGACTGCGTATATCCGGGCAAAACCGTACCATTATTCTCTCTGTAATTTACGTTGATACGCTTCACCATTGTTACTATATCAATAACAGTATTGAATGCACCACTACTTTTCTTTTTTGGTTTTTCCTGCCCGGCAGCCGGGTTTCCCGCTTTATCGAGCCGAACAGCAGCAGTACCGGCATTTCCCTTGCCATCCCTCCTTTTAAGCCCTATCTGGTCATATAAACGTTGCATACTTAACGCGGCGGTGATGGTATGAGTATTGGCATTTTGAATAGTATTAATAACAGCATTTGGATCTCCAAGGGCATCCTGGACAACTTCATTTAAGGCATCACCCCCCCGTTGCCAATCAAAGTTACTGGTGTACGTATATTGCGCATTGACAAAGTCAAGAATAGGTATCTTGTTAAGTGGAATATCATAATTGAGCTGAAATTGCTGGGCATGGCGGTTAGGCTCTCCTATGTCGAAGAAGCCATTCCAGATATTCAGGTCGCGGTTAATATCTGAATCCGGGTTCCCATCCTCCGTAAAGTAGTTACGAACAATATTATTGTTAGAAGTCGTAATATTCAGGCGCAAAGATTTAGACAAACTATAATTAAGGGCATATTGCCAATTAAAAAGATAGTTCCTTTGCTGCAGTAATGGCAATGGAAGCTTATCCACGCCAGCCTCCAGAACATCCCTGAAACGCTGCTGATTGAATTGACGATTGTAATCTGACTGGACAGAAAAGCTGGTTGGCAACAAATTAAAATTCATTTCTTTCAACCATTTCAAATAACTCCCGGTAAACAGGGAATCCTGTTTTTCAAAAGGAGCTACGGAAGCAGGTTTAAAATTATAGTTATATACAAATCCTGTCTTTATATTCTGATCCTTTAAACTTGCTACCTCAAAATCCCTGTGCTCTGTTTCGTTGTAGGAGTAATTAAATGTAAAATTTTCAATATCATAAATATGGGACTTGGCTTCAGGACCCCTGTTTTTTCTTACCCCAATAAAGTTTATACTTGTCCTCTTTGTATAGTCTTCTGCCTGTTCCCTTATTTCCTCCTCTTCTTCCTTTGTATTTGCCGCGTCGATCCTGTCTTCAAGCTTTAAATCGTCATATACAGGATCAAATTCAGGGGTTATTAATTGCTCCGAAACGCCATAATTGAAAGGAATTTGTACATTCCATTTTTTAGGAAGAAGTTGTCCGAGAGATACATTTGTAACCACATCATAAGCTACGGCATCCTCCCTGGAGCGTTCATTTGGCCTTTGATCCACAGAGCCAAATCCCGGAGTGCTTTTACCCCCCGTAGCCGTGACATTAGCAAAATCTGCAAGGTTTGCATCAACAGCAGCAAGTGCAGCCCATCCGCCATTATTATCTAAGCCTGCCATGCGCAATTCGTTAAACCAAACTTCACCACGAGCGGGTAGGTTATCAATATTCTTTACACCCAGCATCGCACTTCGCAGTGTCCCTATTGATGGATTACCCCTTATTCCTATTCGAATCTGCCCTAATTCTCTTGGAGCAAACTCATCAACTGCAACTACTTCCCCATCTATTATTTCATAAAAATTAAGCTCATTCAAGGATTGGTCGGCGATACCTTGAGATTTAACTTTCGTAAGGTCACTCAGGGCAATATCCAATTCATTTATTTCCGGCCATATTTCTTCCGGAGTAGCAGAACCAAAAGGCGTAAATTTTAAAGGGACTTCTATTTGATAAAAATTTTCAGAGAAATCTGTCCCTATCCTAAGAAATGCAACCAGGGGCACATCGTCATCCAGGTAATCAGAATTCACAATCTTCTCCGCATGCAAAAACATCTTTAACCTTTTGTATTGCCGGACATCAATATTTACATTTTTAAAGACACCCCGGGAGTCCTGAGGTTCAAGATTCTCTACCTTGAAAGACAAAGACTGTTCATTTTGACGAATGATGGTGTTATTATTATTTAATTGCTCTCTAAGAACACCCGGGGGCAAAACATAAGGAATAGGCGTTCTGGAATTATTCTCTTCTATATTCACAGTGTTAACATCCACGACTGTGGCATCATCTGATGGGTCATCATTATCCGAGGAAAGAGTTTTTAAATAAGTTCTCCAATCGATACGCACAAGATCCAGGGTGGCAAATCGTAAAACTACATCATCTGTAAAGCCCGTAAGATACATCCGCATAAAACTGATAGATCTGAAATCCGTTACCCCGCCTATTGCATCTGTAAAATCACTTAATGGAATCTTGTATTGAATCCATCGACGGTTTAGTTGTGTTCCGTTTGGTAAATCAGGGGTGGTTCCTTCACTGATATCTGTTACATAGAGATCGTTAATCGTGGTGTTAGGTTTAATAGGAATGCGATACTCGAAATAGCTGTTAATTGTATTCATGGTAAGGTCGCGGTTAACGTCTTCCACATCGGGCAGGGTTGTAGATCCCCTGTCAGTATTTGTTACAGTAACAGGTGAATTTCCCTCAGTATTATTAAAGTCGATGTAGCGCTCTAAAATACCCCCTTCCCTATTCAGATAGTACTGAAAATTATCAAGTGCGGGATCTTCTGGTGGTCCATTGTAGCCCTGTGCTGCTTCCTGACTATTATCAAGGCCATCAAAACCAATATCCTGTAGTGATCGGTTAGTTTCACTGGCATCAAAAGCATAAACCAAAGACTGGGTAGCCGGCACTACCCCCCAAGGAGTAGGTGTAGTGAGATCATTACTCTCTACGCCGGGCAAACCGTTTTCATATTGTTTTCTTCCATCATTAAGAATGTCCTCTGAAATATTTCCCAAATTTATAACCAACTCACCGGGGCCGGTAGCTATGCCATCTACATAAGGATCCATGACCCAGAATTGAACAAACTCAACATTTGATTGTTCAAAATTTGTACTACTTAAAGAACGCATCATACCTGCCCATTTTTGATCGGGTTGCAGACCATCGAAAGTAGTGCTGGCATTATAAGGCCCTTTCTGATTTGGATAATAAGCCATATCAAAAGTATTCTGGACTGTAGTTTGCCCCTGGGCTATATCTGTCTGTGGAAATACTTCATCGATAAAAACCCTGCGCGTCTCATTTGTAGATATATCATCATCATTAATCCCCGAAGGACGCTGGTTTGTATAAAAAATAGGGTCTATAGTATACCAGGCCATTTTTGCCCTTTCAAAACCTGTTTCGAAATCCTGCTCTCCATCTATCTGAAACTCTACGGGCGTACTGGCCAATGACCAGCCTAATGACGAACGGATATCTATGAGGGCCTGAGCACCTTCAAAATCATCTAAATATGTTGTGGTTTCCCCTTGAAAGTCGGCATTTTTGGGAGAGTTTGGGTTGAGGTATGCGGCTTCCGCGCGAACAGATACATTAGAGGCTACATCCGTATCTATATTAGGTAATTTATTTACAAGCCTGGTTAGAAAAGGGACTTCTGTCGAAAAATTTGCATTAAGACCAAAAATGCTATTATTTACGGGCTCAACACCATAATTAGACTTCTGAGTCAGTGGCCTTTCATTCAGGTTTTGAAAAGTTCCTCCCAAAATAAAGTTCTGACTGAATTGGTGTTCAATATTAAAACCGGTGAATCTTCTGGTTTGCTGGCCAAAAATTGCATTGTTTTCTACAGAAATATTTATTGGTGTATTTGAAGCCTGTAAACTGGGGTCTAAAATCTGAACCGTTCCAGCCTGGTAATTTACCGTGTAATCTATTCCTTCCTGCAATTGACGGCCGCCTGCGGTTACACGGACAGATCCCCTGGGCACATTAAAAGCACCTATAGGGATACCGCTTGATCCTTCGGATTTATAGCGCCCTTTAAGTTTGAATCTGTTTTTCTCAGCATCCTGCAAAGAAGCGGCTTTGGTGAGGGCATACATATTTCTAAAAACATACTTTTGCTGGTTTTCGTTATATCCCTGATCATTATCTACATCATAGTCACCACCACCCAGGACATCAAATAAAAACTCTCCAAAAGGTTCTACCTTGGTAAATAGAATTAAACCATTCTGCGTGTTCACTGTAATACCCGGAACAAAATCGAAGAACCCATCCCCGCCTCTCTGAACATCATTAAAAGCATTCAGGCGGTCGAGATTAAAAACATCCAGCAGAATTCTATCCTGCAATGCTCCCTCCGGTGAATTTTCATCGGGCCATCCGGAACCAGGTCCTTCAACCACAGGTAAGATATAATTTCTGGGGGTCGGATCTGAATATAAAATATTAAACTTGAAATCTTCCTGACTAAGTTGAAAAGCACCTGTTGCATAAATGTTTTTCATCATTAGATCCCAGATAGGATCGGCCACATTGGTAATGTTACTCTTTAATAATTTAAGGACCAGCGTATTGTTATTAATTTGAGGTACCTCAACACCAGGTGAGACCGAAGTCGCATCTATGCCCCCATTTGCAAATTCCCCAACCTGAAAAATTTCACCATTATAAGTGTACTGAAAGGCTACTGCCAGCACTTCATCATTGCTTAAGCGCTGGTTCAGAGAAATATATCCCAATTGTGAATCGAACTGGTAATCTCTTCCTGTTTCCAGTTTTCTCGCGTTTTCCAAAATGGCATAGTCAAATCCCTGATTTATCTGATATCCCGTATTTATATCAAAACCATCATCTACTGTGGCAATATCTCTAATGTTGGAGTTTAAAACTCCCCCATTATCGATTAATTGAGGGTCGTAGTCATTTGCATTATTTCTTGGTAATTCCTGGTTAGTAGCTGAGGTGTTAAAAAATCCTGCCGGTTCGCCATTTGCAATTCCAATCCTGGTATTATCCTTAAGGGCCTCGCCCAAATCCTGAATAGCAACTATGTTCCTGACGTTAAGTGTTTGCTGGCCTCTATTTGTAACCCAAACTTCGAGACGGGTTATTTGAACCTGACTTTTAATAAAGGGGTAATTGGTTAAAGCGTCATCATATTGATCTCTAAAAAACTGGGCCAGAAAAAAGTGTTTGTCCTCATCGTAGTCCAGAGCAGATAATTCAAAATCATTCAAGGTTCCGCCACCCTGAGCCACTACCGAACTGTTTTGGGATTGTTGCTCCGAGAAGACCGCGGTTATAGTGGTCCTGCCAAATTGCAATTGTGTTTTTACACCGAAAAGGCTCTGAGCCCCTCTGATCAATGAACTATTTAAAGGAAAGCTCACATTACCTACCTCAATTTTTCTTATTATATCATCTTCGGTTGGTGTATAATCCAACTTTATTAAATTCTGAAAATCGAAAGTGGCCTCAGTATCGTAATTGGCAGTTACCTGCAAACGCTCGCCAATTTTGCCCAGCAAGCTTAAACTAATCCGCTGATCAAAATCAAATGAGAGATTGGTACGGTTTCTTGGAGAAAGAGCAGGATTGTCATTTTTTTGCCAAATAACACCGAGGTCCATCGCAACAGATCCCTGGGGGATAACTTCAATAGTATTGCCCCCAAAAATGGTTTCAAAAAATCCGCTGTTAACATAAAAATTTGGAAGCAGGTTTTTTCGGGCTTCCTCGGAGCCTTCTTTTTTCCCTGAGAAGGCATCTATTTTCTCTTTGAAATAGGACTTCATGTTTTCTTGTTGAACAAGATCCAAATACTGCTCCGGTGTAAGTATAATTGGGTAGCTAATATCAAAATCCCCCACCATCTCAGAATAGATATACATGTCTAGTTTGGGATCATAGGTATATTTGGAAACAATGCTATTGGGGTTTTCCATTGCAATTCTACCCAGAGCAAATCCTGTCTGAACTGAATCTACCTGTACAGAATCTGTCTCCTGTTCATTAGTCTCCTGGGCCTGTGCAGTATTCCAAACTCCTAGAAAAATGAAGGATAGTAAAAAAAGCTTAAATGAAAATGATTTAAGATTTGATTTTGCCCCTTTTTTCAAACTTATTACAAATTTTTAAGCGCATGTTTTATAATGTCCTCTGCGCTTAGTGAGGGGTCCTGGGCCAAAACCTTGTCCACAGCCTTTTCTGACTGTCTCCGGACAAACCCGAGAACCTCTAAAGCAGATAACGCTTCTTCTTTATTTGTATTGTTTGAATTTTGTGAAACTTCATCCAGATCATAGATTTTTAAAATCTTGTCTTTTAGGTCTAAAATTACCCGTTGTGCTGTTTTGGCACCTATACCCTTGACAGCCTGAATTGTAGGAACATCCCCACAGGCAATTGCGTCTCTAATCTGAAAGGGGGTGAGTGAAGAAAGCATCGTCCTTGCTATATTTGATCCGATACCGGATACGGACAATAATAACCTGAATATTTCTCTTTCAGAGTTTTCCGCAAACCCATATAGCGTATGCGAGTCTTCCTTTATTTGTAAATGTGTATAAAGCTGAATGTTTTCTGAATCTGAAATTTTTGAAAACGTATGGAGTGAAATGTTTACGAAGTAGCCAACACCGGCGCATTCTATTACCACATAAGTGGGATTCTTTTCAACAAGCCTGCCTTTTAGATGGGTAATCATTCGTGCTATATTTGTAATTGATTAGGTTTATTAATCTGGCTGGTTGTTCCGTTTCATTTTTACCTTTCGCCTTTTCTCACGCTCCTGAGCATCTATAACCGCAACAGCAGTCATATTTACCATTTCCTCCACACTGGCTCCTAATTGCAAAACATGCACAGCCTTTCTAAGACCGAGCATAATAGGACCTATTGAATCTCCGGCATGAAGCTCTTTCAGTAGTTTGTAGGTAATATTGGCAGATTCAAGATTTGGGAATATTAAGGTATTCACTTTTTTACCCCCGAGTGTTGAAAAAGGAAACTGGCTTTTTCGCAGTTTTTTATTCAGTGCAAAATCTGTTTGTATTTCTCCATCTACCACTAATTCCGGATTTCTTGCATGCAATATCTTAATGGCTTCTCTTACTTTAACTGCGTGCGGATGATTGGAAGAGCCAAAATTAGAATAGGAAAGAAGTGCCAAAACAGGATCAAAACCAAATGCCAGGCCAAGATTAGCTGTCATTTGGGCAATTTCAGCTAATTCTTCTGAATTTGGATCAATATTTATGGAAGTATCAGACAGGATCAAGGGGCCCCTTTGGGTAATCATAATATGCGCTGTTGCGGCTTTTGAAACATTATTTGCTTTTCCTATAACTTCAAAAATTGGTTTCACCACATTGGCATAAGCCCTTGAATGCCCTGAAATCATGCCATCGGCATCACCTTCCAGAACCATCATTGCCCCAAAATAATTGCGCTCTCTCATTTTGGTGTTTGCCCCGTATAAAGTAACCCCGCTCCTTTTTCTGGCTTCGAAGAATTTGGCAGCGTAACTCTTTCTTTTCCCTTCCGAATCTTCATCCTTAGGGTCAATAATCAATACATCTGCATCAAATTCCAATTCCTTTTTCAATTCCAGTATTACCTCTTTATTTCCTAACAGGATAGGAGTTGCAATCCCTTCTTCATGTGCAATTTGAGCTGTTTTTAATACATCAAGATGATTCGCTTCTGCAAAAACTATCTTTTTTGGGTTGCTCTTGGCCCTATTCATCAGCAGGCGCATTACTTTATTATCATCTCCGGATCTTTTAAGGAGTTCCTCCCTATATCTGTTCCAGTCTTCAATAGGTTCTTTGGCAACACCACTGTCCATAGCTGCTTGTGCTACCGCCGGGGGTATTTCCGCTATAAGCCTGGGATCAAAAGGTTTTGGTATTATATAATCTTTGCCAAAGGTTAATCTGGTTTCGCCATAAGCAATATTTACCTGTTCCGGAACCGGCTGTTTGGTAAGTTCAGACAATGCTTTTACGGCAGCCATTTTCATTGCTTCGTTAATTTTGGTTGCCCTGACATCCAGTGCCCCGCGAAAAATAAATGGAAAGCCCAGGACATTATTTACCTGATTAGGATGGTCAGATCTTCCTGTGGCCATAATAACATCACCTCTGGTTTTGCAGGCAAGTTTATAGTTTATCTCAGGATCCGGATTGGCCATAGCAAAGACAATAGGGTCTTTTGCCATTGACTTAAGCATCTCTGGCGTGAGGATATCAGCAATTGAAAGACCTATAAAAACGTCTGCGTCCAGCACAGCTTCCTCTAAGGTATCTATCTTCCGCTTTGTGGCAAATTCACGTTTTTCCGGGCTAAGGTTTTCCGCATCTTCGCGAATTACGCCTTTGCTATCCAACATTACAATATTCTCCGAAATCGCTCCAAAGGCCTTATAAAGTCTGGTACATGAAACCGCTGCAGCCCCTGCTCCACTTACCACGATTTTTACTTTATCAATTTTCTTTTTCGCTATCTCCAATGCATTTAACAATGCTGCCGCCGAAATAATCGCTGTCCCGTGCTGATCGTCATGCATCACCGGAATATCCAGCTCTTCCTTTAATCTGCGTTCAATTTCAAAAGCTTCAGGAGCTTTAATATCTTCCAGGTTTATCCCCCCAAAAGTGGGTGCTATGATCTTTACGGTTTCTACAAATTTATCTACATCTTTTGTATCCAGTTCTATATCAATTCCGTCTATGTCCGCGAAAATTTTAAATAATAAACTCTTGCCTTCCATTACAGGCTTGGAAGCCTCGGGTCCAATATCCCCCAGCCCAAGAACCGCTGTGCCATTGGAAATAATGGCTACAATATTTCCCTTGGCGGTATATTTATAGACATTTTCCTTATCCTTTTTAATTTCCAGGCAAGGTTCTGCTACGCCCGGGGAGTAGGCAAGAGCCAAATCGCGCTGGGTGGCATAAGGCTTTGTAGGAACAACTTTAATTTTGCCGGGCTGTGGCTTCGCATGATAGATTAATGCCTCCCTTCTTTTCTTTTCTTCGGACATGGATTCATTTTGAGTATCAAATTTAAGAGTATTTCTTTGGATACAAACATATCTTTGAATACAATTAAAATTACATCAATGTTTGGATGATATTTACGGGACTTTAATAATTCTTGCTGAAATAAAGAATCCAATAAAGTATTGACGCAGTAAGTAATAGGGCTGTTGAATTTTTGATTTTCGTTATTCCCTTATTACTGTTTCTTTTCAGCAGTTACGTTAAGGCGCAGAGCTAAAATTGCTGCAATTATAAAGAATGTGCCTCCAAAGAGCATTGCGTTTACGGCATTACCTCCCAGGAATAGCTTAAAGATTGGCCCGAAGGTAAGTGTTTCAATTCCCATGGGAATCACAATCATCATATTCAAAATACCCATATACACACCACGCCGCTCCTGAGGCACTATGTTAGAGACCATAGTATAAGGAATACCCATCATGGCGGCCCAACCGATACCGAAAAGTACCATTGGAAACAGGACATAAATTGGATCTGCAATAAAAGGTATGCTCATTAATGCTAATCCGGTACCAAATAAACTTGCTGCATAAATTTTCTTTCCGCCAAACTTTAATGTCAATGGAACCAAGGCTAAAGCAACAACAACGGTTGCAATATTGTAAGTCGTACTCATTTTTGCAGATTGAGCAGCTGCGGATGAGAGATCATATCCCATAGTTTTCATAAACAAGGGTGTTATAAATTGCCAATAAACAAATAACGCATACCATTGGAAAAGATATACTACCGAGAGCTTCCACATAAATTTTGGCATTTCCTTCACCGCTTCAGCAATTTCAATAAATGGCATTTTAAAACGTTCTGTAAAAGGCAATTTCTTATGCGAGTTAATTACCTCAAGTTCCTCATCGCTTGGAGGAATTTCCGGGGTTTTGAGAACAGACCATAAAATAGTCGTTACCGACAAAACCGAACCTATAAAAAAGGAGTAATACAACCATTTAGGAATGGAACCTGCTACCTCCGAACCGGCATCTCCACCAAACCAATCCTGGAACAAGAAAATTGAGGCATTGGCTAGTACAATACCGGCACCAACAAAAAGACTCTGCATTTGATATCCCAAACTTAATTGTCTACTGGGTAACTTGTCGCCTACAAAGGCCCTGTAAGGTTCCATAGCCATGTTGTTACCCACATCTAAAATCCAAAGTAACCCAACAGCAAACCATAGAGCCGGACTTAAAGGAAATGCGAACAGACACAAACTTCCAATTATAGCCCCGATAAGAAAAAATGGTTTTCTACGACCCCATCTCGGTGACCATGTTTTATCTGAAATGGCTCCAATAAGAGGCTGAACTATTAAACCCGTAACCGGACCGGCAATATTTAAAATTGGCAGCATATCTTCAGGGGCCCCTAAAAAAAGAAAAATAGGGTTGATCGCACTCTGTTGTAGCCCAAAACTGAATTGGATGCCAAGAAAACCGACGTTCATATTGAAAATTTGCCAAAAACTTAACTCGGGTTTCATAATCTTCATAGTACTCGCTTTGTAGATAAAACAAATTTAATTTTATTTTAAATACTTGGTAAACAGTGCTTCAATATAGCTCTTTATCTTTGTTAACAATAAAATCTTACTTAAAACTTACTTATTTCAGCTTCGAAAACGTTATAGTTCCAAAGGTGCCTTATTCCAGAAATTTTATGTTTCGCTTTAAACCTGAAAATTTCGTGCGTTTAACCGCGGATTTCTGAAAAACCCTCTTAAAAACGTCTTCCGTGATTTCTTCCCAGTCCTTTTTGGTCATTGATAACAGTTCCGGATGCGGATTAAAAAGCGGTTCTGCATGGGGTTTTGAAAATCTATTCCAGGGGCATACATCCTGGCAGATATCGCAACCAAAGATCCAGTCGTCAAACTTATTTTTTACAGAAGTCGGAATTTCATTCTTGAGTTCTATAGTGAAATAAGAAATACATTTGCTACCATCTACTACATAGGGCTCCACAATAGCTTCTGTTGGACAGGCATCTATGCAGGCTGTGCAGCTCCCGCAATGATCTGTGACCGGCGCATCATATTCGAGTTCCAGGTCAATAATCAGTTCTGCGATGAAGTAAAAAGAACCTAATTGCTGTGTAAGGAGATTGGTATGTTTCCCCATCCAGCCCAGGCCACTTTTGGCTGCCCATGCCTTGTCGAGCACAGGGGCGGAATCTACAAAAGCCCTGCCATGTACTTCCCCAATTTCTTCTGTGATGAATTCCTGAAGTTGCCTTAATTTGGATTTGATAACATGATGGTAATCCTGCCCATAGGCGTACTTGGAGACTTTATAGGTGTCTTTGTTTTGAATTTCCTGAGGATAATAATTCAGTAAAAGTGAAATAACAGATTTGGCGCCATCTACCAACAAACGCGGATCCAGGCGTTTGTCAAAATGGTTCTCCATATACTGCATTTCGCCATGCATATTGTTCTTCAACCACTTTTCTAAACGGGGCGCTTCTTCCTCCAAAAAATCAGCTTTGGAAAAGCCACAAGACAAAAAACCGAGGCGTTTGGCTTCAGCTTTAATTAAGTGTGAATATTTTCTTTTTCTATTCAACAATAGACCCTAAATTATTCGGAAAGAGGCTTCCTTTTTACTATCAATCTAAGATATAACTTATACAATTGGAAATAACCGGATTTATCCGGCGTGTTTCTTTGTTTTCAAAACATCCAGAACCCATGATTTCGACTAAATTAACTGATTATTCCAAAATGGCATTAAGCGATCAAGCAAATCAGGAAGTTTACCTTGGCTCAAAACTGATGGGCACAGTAACAGGTTTTAAGGAAATCATTGGGTTTACTTCAACGGTTTTCAAATTGGTACTAATTCGATACTGCTTAATAATCTGTGCTATAGCAATGATCATCTCATACATGGCAAAGTTGTTCCCTACACACATTCTGGGGCCAGCGCCAAAAGGATAGTAATAATTGGAATAGTCTCTTCTCAAGGATATATCGAAGCGGTCCGGATTGAATTCTTCCGGTGCATCCCAGAATGCCGATGCTCTGTGTAATTCGTAAACAGACATTAAAACCAAAGAACCCTTGGGAAAAATTTGCCCCTGAACAATATCATCCGATATTGCTGTTCTATCGATGACATAAGCAGGCGGATAGAGCCTTAAAGCTTCTTCTATACATTGTTTGGTGTACGTTAATTTAGAAAGGCACTGCATGAGGTCTTCAGAATCCAAGTCTGTGTTTTCAACTTCCTTTAAAACCTTATCCTGAATGGATGGGTTTTTAGCCAACAGATGAAGCGTAAAACTAAGGGCATTGGCAGTGGTCTCATGACCTGCCGTAAATAATATCAGGACTTCATCTATTAATTGCCGCCTGGGCATATGTGTGCCGTCTTCATAGGTTGCATTTAAAAGCATGTCCAGCAAATCATCCTTCTTTTCCCCGGATGCTATTCGCTCTTCGATGATATCATTTAGAATCTTCCTTCCCTGTTCGGCCAGCGCCAGGTGTTTATTAATTTTACCACTTAGTTTAAACCACCATTTGAGGTATGGCTGTCTCATTTCCCTGATTAACATCTTTTGGTTGCGCTCCGTATAATCCTGAAGCTGTTCCATGCTTTGCTGAATATCATACCGGCTAAAAAGGGCTTGTGCTACAACCTGGAAAGCCAAATCGCCCATTAAAGGAAATACATCCTGAGTTGTTCCGGGCTCTATTCTTTTTAATTCTGAGTCAATTGCCTGCTTCATGATACCCAATAAACCGATGAGTTTCTTTTTATGAAATGCGGGTTGTACCATGCGACGGTGTACCCGCCAATGTTCTCCATTCGAAGTCAGGATTCCGTGCCCGATATATTTTGCAAGATCTACGGTTTGGAGCTCTGATTTTTCATAATTTTTATGCTGTTTTTGAAGTATGTGCTTTATAATAGTAGCATCTCGAGTGAAGATAACAGCCTTTCGAAAACCAACGTTCACCTTGAAAATATCTCCATATTTTTCAAAATTAGCCCTGTGGAATGGCAAAGGGTTTTTTAGAATTGTCTTTCTGTTCTTAAAAACCTGAAACTGAGAAATTGTAGGAAGTTCTTTCACCTATAAACTATTTGTCAGGCTGAGGGCAGTCGAAGCCATTAATTTTGATAATCATGGTATTTATAATGTGTCGCATTCCTGCACTCAGAAAGAATTTGAAGTAATTGCCAATCACCACGAATCAAAGCTTCTTTTTTTCTTCTTGTCCACCCCTTTACTTTCTTTTCAAAATAAATTGCCTGCAATACATCGGCAAATTCCTGATAAAATTCAAGTTCAAGAGGTCTTCTTTTGTAGGTATAGCTATCCTTTTTAATTCCCGATTGATGTTGTTCAATTCTTTTATCAAGGTCATTGGTAATCCCTGTATAATAGGATTGATCTGAACATTTTAATATGTAAACATAATAACTATACATTTTCTGTTTTGTTTGGGCTTCGACTGCGCTCAGCCTGACATATTGGAATCCTTTTTTAAATAAGGCTTCGATCGCGCTCAGCCTGACATATTGGAATCCTTCTTTACTTAAGGCTTCGACTGCGCTCAGCCTGACATATTGGAATCCTTCTTTACTTAAGGCTTCGACTGCGCTCAGCCTGACATATTGGAATCCTTCTTTACTTAAGGCCTCGACTGCGTTCAGCCTGACATATTGGAATCCTTTTTTCCTTAAGGCTTCGACTGCACTCAGCCTGACATATGGGAATCCTTTTTTAAATAAGGCTTCGATCGCGCTCAGCCTGACATACATTAAATAAACTAAAATAAACCTGGCTGGGAACCTCCTTTAATACGGCCCAAATGGGTGTAGGCCAACTCAGTTACCTCCCTGCCCCTGGGTGTACGCATAATGAAACCCTGCTGAATTAAGAAAGGTTCGTAGACTTCTTCAATAGTTTCAGCACTTTCTGATACCGCTGTAGCCAATGTAGTAATCCCCACGGGGCCTCCTTTAAATTTATCAATAATTGTAGTCAGAATTTTATTATCCATTTCATCTAATCCATGGGTATCCACGTTCAGGGCTTTTAACCCATACCTGGATATAGAAATATCAATATTCCCATCACCCTTGATTTGAGCAAAATCCCTTACTCTTCTTAGCAAGGCATTACTGATTCTTGGGGTTCCTCTGCTTCTTCCCGCTATTTCAATTGCTGCATCATCCTCAATAGGAACTTTGAGTATATCTGCACTGCGCATTACTATCGTAGATAATAATTCCGTTCTGTAGTACTCAAGCCTGCTCGTTATTCCAAATCTGGCACGCATGGGAGCAGTTAATAATCCGGAACGTGTGGTTGCGCCGATTAATGTAAAAGGGTTTAAATTAATTTGTACCGACCTGGCATTTGGGCCGGTTTCAATCATGATATCAATTTTATAATCTTCCATGGCAGAGTACAAATACTCCTCAACTATTGGGCTTAACCTATGAATTTCATCAATGAATAAGACATCTCGTTCATCCAGATTGGTCAAAAGTCCTGCAAGATCCCCCGGTTTATCCAAAACCGGACCCGAAGTAATTTTAATTCCAACCCCCAATTCATTGGCAAGGATATGTGCCAGTGTGGTTTTTCCCAATCCCGGTGGGCCATGAAATAATGTATGATCCAATGCTTCATTTCGCTGGTTGGCTGCCTGCACAAAAACTTTCAGGTTCTCCAAGACCTGCTCCTGACCTGTAAAATCATCAAAAGTAATAGGTCTCAATGCACGTTCAATATCCAATTCCTCTTGCGAAAATGAGGAACCGGTTGGATCAAGGTTTTCATTCATATTTTCAAAGATAGTAAAAAAGAAAAGCGGTAAATATCACAAAATGTTCTTACTTTTTTATATCACGACAATTCCCCGGAAGCACATGATATTTGTCATCTTTTTTACAAAGATTTATTGCCTTCTTTGCATGGAAATTAGAAATTATCATTAAATTATCGCTACTTAGGAAAGTACAATCTTCAAAAACAAAAAATCAATGAAAACATCTTTTAATCTTGAAAAATACGGTATAGAAACAGAAAAGATATACAGGAATAGCAGCGTTCCGGTTCTTTATGAATTAGGACTTCGATTAGAAAAGGGTACTGCCATTTCTAATGTAGGTGCACTTATGACCTACTCCGGCGAAAAAACAGGCCGTAGCCCTAAAGATAAAAGAATCGTAAGACACCCCGATTCTGAAAATAATATTGACTGGGGACCCATCAATATTGGATTGGATGAGCATACATTTATGGTAAACCATGAACGTGCCTTGGATTTCTTAAATATCTGCGATCACCTTTATGTAGTTGATGCTTTTGCCGGTTGGGATCCAAAATACAGGCTTAAAGTCAGAATTATATGCACAAGAGCGTATCACGCACTCTTTATGCAGAATATGTTAATCATGCCAACTGCAGAAGAACTGGAAAATTTTGGAGAACCGGATTATGTTGTTCTTAACGCAGGAGGGTTCCCGGCTAACAGGTATACTTCTGAAATGACTTCTAAAACAAGTGTTGACCTTAATTTGGAACGCAAAGAAATCGTAATTCTTGGAACACAGTATGCGGGTGAGATGAAAAAAGGCATCTTCTCGGTTATGAATTATCTGATGCCTCTGGAAAATGTATTACCTATGCACTGCTCAGCAAATGTAGGTGAAAAGGATGATGTAACTATTTTGTTTGGTTTATCCGGAACAGGAAAAACCACGCTAAGTGCCGATCCTAAACGAAGATTAATTGGAGACGACGAGCACTGCTGGACAGACCAGGGTACATTCAATATTGAAGGAGGATGTTATGCTAAAGCGATTAACCTTTCAGAAGAAAACGAACCGGATATATATAATGCCATAAAATTTGGAACAGTTCTGGAAAATGTGGTATACGATAAATTCACCAGGGAAGTAGATTATACAGATACTTCTATAACTCAGAATACAAGAGCTTCCTATCCAATTGAGTATATAGATAATGTACAAATACCTTGTGTTGCAGGTCATCCGGAAAATATAATCTTCCTTACCTGTGATGCTTTTGGTGTGTTACCTCCGGTAAGTAAACTAACCCCTGAACAGGCTAGTTATCACTTTATTTCAGGATATACCGCAAAGGTGGCAGGCACCGAAATGGGTGTAACCGAACCACAGGCAACATTCAGTGCTTGTTTTGGGGCAGCATTTATGATGTGGCATCCAAATAAATATGCAGAATTGCTGGCAGAAAAAATCAAAGAACACAAGGCTACTGCCTGGTTGGTTAATACAGGATGGACTGGTGGAGCACATGGTGTGGGATCAAGGATGAGCCTTAAGTATACCCGGGCAATGATCGATGCAATTCATAATAATGATTTCGACAATGTAGAATTTACCACAGATGAGGAGTTTGGCGTTCAAATTCCACTAAGTTGTCCGAATGTGCCTTCTGAGATTCTCATACCAAAGAATACATGGGAAGACAAGGAGCAATATCAGGAAGTAAAGAAGAAGTTAGTAGGGCTTTTTAATGAAAACTTTAAAAAGTTCGAAGCTGATGTAAATAGCGAAATCGTGGAAGCGGGTCCTAAAGCAGATTTTACACTGCAGTCCTAACCACGCTGAGTTTACAAAAACCCCCATCACAAGGGCGATGGGGGTTTTTTTTTATAATGTCTCTAATAAAACTATTACTCCTCTCTCTTATATAACTCAGAAGTATTCAGAAATTCATTCAAAATTATTTTGGGGTTTCCCCATAAATAAGTCTTAGCTGAACCACTGGACGAGAGTTCTATAATTTTGTAGGCGTTCACCCATGCTCTGGCTGTTTCTCCTATAACAGCGCTCATAACTCCGGCTTCCATTTTTTGACCCTTAAGGTCGCTGCTTCCGGACAATTTTATATTCAAAGTATCCGCAGTCCCTTCAACCACTGCTGAGGAATTATTATGCATCTCAATAGTACCTTGGGCAGTTGTTGTATAAATATTGAGGTTTATCTTCTCTTTTAGAACCAGATCTATGGAATCAGACTGTATGTTTAGATTCCCTGAACTGGTTCCCTCCATGTTTAAACGAACAATCGAAGCCCGCGCATTTAATTCAATCTTAGAAGTTCCAAATGTGCTGATTTTAAGCTCATCGGCATTAATCATATTTTTTGTAACAAGTTTCCCTTGCTGCAAAACTATGCTTTGGAGTTCATTGTAATTTATTGTTATATCGAGTTGTTTCCTGGCTGTGATATTGTAAAAGGATCTTATAATAAGGGTGTTGTCTTCGACATCAAATCTTAAAATATCTATTAAATTATCATCTGCAGTAATTGAATATCCGGGAAGAGTAGTCTCATTCAAAGAGATTTCAAGATCATCCTTGACTTCTATCGCATTAAAGAAAGGCAGGTCTTCATTAACATTTACAATAGATTTATTGCCTTTTATCTTAGGTTTTCTCTGGGCACTAACCGCCAAAGTGGTGAATGCTAAAAAAAATATAACAAAGTTTTTCACGATAACGAATTTAATAATTATTCCCGCCAAAAATAAGTCAGTTATATTTTTTTATACAAACCTTATAATAATCCCTATATCAATAACAACAAAAAGCCCATCCTGGTGGATGGGCCTTACTATTTTGTAATTGAAACTTCGTCTTTAATGATTCAGTTCCTCTTCATCTTGTTGCAGTGGTATATTTTGCGGAACAAAATCCTGACCCGGAATTATGTACTCCCCATTTTCATCAATTTTGCTATAGTCATATGCCCATCTGTGTACATGCGGAATCTCACCTTCCCAGTTTCCATGGAAATGCTCTATTGGTGCAGTCCACTCCAATGTATTGGATTTCCATGGGTTTTGCTCGGTGGGTTTCCCATAAAAAATACTACTTATGAAATTATATAAGAAAACTAATTGAGCAAGCCCGGCTATTAGAGCAAAAACTGTAATAAGTATATTTACATCTGTCAATTCATCGAACATTGGGAAGGCTGTGTTTTGATAATAGCGTCTTGGAACGCCGGCCATACCAACAAAGTGCATAGGAAAGAATACGCCGTACGCACAGATTGCAGTAACCCAAAAATGCACATAGCCCAGATTCTTATTCATCATTCGCTTAAACATTTTTGGGAACCAATGGTAGACCCCTGCGAATAAGCCATATAAGGCTGAAATACCCATTACCAGGTGGAAGTGAGCCACAACAAAATATGTATCGTGAACATTAATATCCAAAGTACTGTCACCAAGAATAATACCGGTTAATCCACCAGTTATAAAGGTCGACACCAATCCTATAGAGAAAAGCATTGCCGGATTAAGCTGTAAATTTCCCTTCCACAACGTGGTGATATAATTAAATGCCTTGACCGCAGACGGGATTGCTATTAAGAGTGTTGTAAATGTAAATACGGATCCTAGGAATGGATTCATTCCCGAAATAAACATATGGTGCCCCCAAACTATGGTTGATAAAAATGCAATTGCCAAAATTGATGCTACCATTGCTCTATAACCAAATATTGGTTTTCGGGCATTAGTAGACATAACTTCAGAAGTTATCCCCAGGGCAGGAAGGAGTACTATGTATACCTCGGGATGCCCTAAAAACCAAAACAAGTGTTCAAACAATACAGGAGAACCTCCCTGATAGTGCAAGACTTCACCCTGAATAAAAATATCAGACAAAAAGAAAGACGTTCCAAAACTTCTATCCATTATCAAAAGTAAAGCAGCTGATAGCAATACGGGAAAAGAAATTACTCCAATTATTGCGGTTACGAAAAACGCCCAAATAGTTAATGGAAGCCTTGTCATAGACATCCCCTTAGTTCTGAGGTTGATTACCGTTACAATGTAGTTCAATGATCCCAATAAGGAAGAAGCAATAAAGATCGCCATGGATACCAACCACAATGTCATCCCCATCCCGGATCCTGGCTGTGCCATTGGCAGAGCACTAAGCGGCGGGTAAATTGTCCATCCTGCAGCCGCGGGTCCTGCCTCCACAAAAAGCGAAATAACCATGATAACACTGGATACAAAGAACATCCAATACGATAACATATTTAGGAAACCTGAAGCCATATCTCTTGCCCCAATCTGCAATGGTATCAGAAGATTACTAAAAGTACCGCTTAAGCCGGCTGTAAGGACAAAGAATACCATTATGGTACCATGTATGGTAACCAATGCCAGGTACATATCTGCATCCAAAACACCACCTGGTGCCCAACCTCCTAAAAATGTCTCGAAAATAGGAAATGATTCTCCGGGCCAGGCCAATTGCATTCTGAATAAAAGAGACATAGCAATGCCAATAATACCCATAATCAAACCAGTTATAAGATACTGTTTTGAAATCATCTTATGATCCTGACTAAATATATACTTTGTTACAAATGTCTCTTTATGATGATGTACATGATCATCTGCGTGATCATCAACGTGGGCATGTGCAGTAACAGACATAATTAAATTTTTTTATATTAATCTTCTTTTTATATAGCCTTATTTATTGTATCGATGCCATGGTCTGACTAAAAGTCTGCTGACTTTCAATCCATGCATTATACTCTTCTTCACTTTCTACAATGATCTTCATCTGCATATTATAGTGCGATTTACCACAAATTTTATTACACAACAAGACATAATCAAATTCCCAGGGATCGGAGTTATCCTCGCCATTGGCTGCGCGTTCTGCTCTAATTATATTTGTCCTCTTTACCTTGTCTACCACATCAGGATTCATTCTCATCTCAGCTGTAGTTATAGTAGGTGTAAAAGAGAACTCCGTGGTCATTCCGGGCACGCAATTCATCTGGGCTCTAAAATGTGGCATATAAGCCGAATGCAATACATCCTGCGAACGCATTTTAAAGTTTACTTTTCTTCCAACAGGCAGATGTAATTCTTTTACAATAATATCATCAGAAGCATTGGGGTCAGATTCATCCAATCCCAAAATATTTGCCTTATCAATATCTATCATTCTAACATTGGAAGTTCCCAGTACATTGTCTGCACCACCATATCTGGCAGTCCAGTTAAATTGTTGTGCATAAAGTTCTACAATCAGAGGATCATCTTCATCATTGATATCCATTATGCTGGTCCAGGTGTATAAACCCCATAAGATTAATCCGGCTAAAACAATCACCGGAATTATCGTCCATATAAATTCCAGCCTGTCATTATCTGCAAAGAACAAAGCTTTTTTACCCTTTTCACCGCGATATTTATACCCAAAATAATGCAATAAAGCCTGGGTAAGGGTTTGTACAAAAAAGATGATTATAAACGAAACAAGCATTAAGTAATCATAATCACCTCCATGAGCCGAAGCAGCTTCAGGCAATAACACTTTAGTGTATTTATAAAAACTAAATATGGTTATCCCATAAATAAATATCAAAAAAGCAAACAACAAGTAACCATTATACTTGTTATCCTTATCCGTCGCCACTTGTGAATCTATTGTCTTTAGCTTGGACAATTCAAAGATTTTGGTCATTTGCCAAATTGCAATTGCCACGAGTACTAAAACAATTAAGATCAATAATGTAGTCATTGTATGTATTGAAATTATACTTTAAAATTACTAATAATGAAAATGCCTGCTTTCTTCTATAAAAGGATTACGACTCGGCTGCAAGGGAGCATGGGTTAATGCCCGGAAAACCCAGAAAATAAAAGCTCCTGAGAAAAAGAGAATTGCACCTATTTCCGGAACCCCAATATACCATTGGTCTCCAACCGTTGCCGGCATTATCATATTAAATATATCTAAATAATGTCCTGCAAGTAAAACGATGCCGGTCATAATTACAAACCAATTCACCCTTTTATAATCGCTGTTCATGAGCAACAATAATGGAAATACAAAATTCATTGCTACCATTCCAAAAAATGGCAGGTTATAATCTTCAATCCTAGTAACGAAATACGTAACTTCTTCAGGAATATTAGCATACCATATTAACATAAACTGACCAAACCAAAGATAAGTCCAGAAGATACTAAAGCCAAACATAAATTTTGCAAGGTCATGGATATGGCTGTCATTAACATCCGGCAAATACCCTTTTGATTTAAGGTAAATAGTAACCATGGCGATAACAGTTATGCCCGAAACGATCATACTTGCAAAAACATACCATCCAAAAAGTGTACTGAACCAATGCGGATCAACACTCATAATCCAATCCCAAGACATAATGGATTCTGAAATAAGATAAAATACAAGGAAAGCTGCTGAAAATCTGAAGTTCTTTTTGAAATTGGAATTATCATCTGCATTATCCTGAGCAATAGAAAGTCTTCGTGATATTTCACGGTAACCAATCCATCCTCCAAGGAAGATGGCAGCACGTATCAGAAAGAAAGTAGGATTGAGATATCCGGCTTTATTCTGAAGCAATTTGTCATGAGCCACAACATCGGCATCCATCCATGTAAACATATGATTGAAATGCAATACGGATAGTACCAGTATTACAAATACAATTATTCCACCAGGAACCAGGTATGCTGTAATTCCTTCCATTACCCTGAACAACAAAGGTGACCATCCGGCTTGTGAAGCCCTTTGAATACCATAGAATGCAAGGACACCTAAAGCAATCATAAAGAAAAAGAAAGCAGCCACATATAAAGCAGCCCATGGTCTGTTTTGCAGTTGGTGTAACAAGTGCTCATCATGATCGCTATTGTGATCAGAGGCCCCACCGTGGTCAGAAGCCATAGCATGGGATGCTTCCTCTCCATGAGAATCTCCATGACCGTCATCATGCGCGGCCACCATGGCTTTGGCTTCCTCTACCGTAGCTGGTGCAGACACAAAGCCAATACCAATTCCCAATACCCCAACAGCCATGAGAATAAAGGAAGCTATTTTTAATCTGTTTGAAAACGTGTACATATTAAAGGTCTATGTATTATTTTGTTAAGTCTTGTTTCAATTGCATTACGTATTCTGATACTTGCCAACGCTCTTCATAATCAAGCTGTCCTGCATAGGAACCCATGGAATTCAGTCCGTAATAAATAGTATGATAGGTGCTTCCAACGGTAATATTCCTTGCGGCATCAGCATAACTGGGCACCCCCAATATTTTTTCTCTTTTTACCAAAGTCCCTTGGCCTTTTCCCAGGTTGCCATGGCATATACCACAATATATGGTATAAAGTTCTTTGCCTTTGGCAAGATTTGCTTCCATTAGCAAAGTATCCAATGGACTTGGTTGCATTCTCGCCATTTCCTTGCCCTCAAGATCATTTGCAAATTCATAAGGCAACCACCCTCTGTGAATTGTATTTTCCGGAGGAGTCATAGCTTCAGTACCGCCTGGAAGAAAATCTACTTGCTGATAGGTTTCATAACCAACCGGCTCATACATATTTGGCATATATTGATAATTTGGACTATTGCTATCTGCACATGCAGAAACCAATCCAATTATTGCCAGAATCATTACTATTTTTATAAAACCCTTCATTTTCTAATGACTGTTTTTAATAATGTTCAACTCTACTGCCCCTGTATCCAACAACAAGTCCTTCAATTCAGACTCATTATTATGCACTTCAATCTCCATAATAAAATGAGCGTCTGTTGTTCTAACATCAGGGTTCTCAGCTTTTTTAAATGGCCATAACCTGCTGCGCAAATAAAATGTAATCACCATTAAATGTGCTGCAAAGAAAACCGTTAATTCAAACATAATTGGCACAAAAGCTGGCATATTTTCTATGTAGCTAAAGCTGGGTTTTCCACCAATATCCATTGGCCAGTCATCGATCATTATGTACTTCATCATAACAATAGAAACAATTAACCCCAAACATCCATACATAAAGGATGTAATAGCAATTCTGGTCGGAGCTAAGCCCATTGCCTTGTCCAAACCATGCACCGGGAACGGGCAATAGACCTCCTCGATGTGATGTTTTTCAGCTTTTACCTTTTTAACGGCGTGCATCAGTACATCATCATCATCATAATATGCGTGGATAACAGTAGCTGCCATAATTATTTATCGTTGTTTAAAAACATTTTTGCTTGTCCCGCCCAATCATCTCTCTGAGCTCTTCCGGGAAAAGCACCAGTAAGAGCGTCTAGCATATCATATTCTTTCTGTGTCATTTTGCTCACCTGTAAAAAGCTGAAAATACCCAATTTATTCAGGGTTTTTTCCATTAAAGGGCCAATCCCTTTTACCTTTTTAAGATCGTCCGGCTCCTGAGTTCCCGAATCAAAACTACCAAGTGTACTAAGCAAACTTTCTTTATCAGGTTCTGCAGAAACAGCAGCCTCCTCTTCATTACCAATAATTGTTTCCCTTACAATTCCATTTTTACTTATAGTATATAATGGTTTGCCAGCATCTCTAAGGGCTTTAAAACGAGATCCTGATGATTTTAAAATAGATTTTACCTCAGCCTGAGCAATTACCGGGAAGGTTCTTGAATATAATAGAAAGAGCACAAAGAAGAAGCCAATAGTACCTATGAAAATTCCAATGTCCACAAAAGTTGGTGAGAACATAGTCCATGAGGAAGGTAAATAATCCCGGTGCAATGATGTAACAATAATCACAAATCTTTCAAACCACATACCTACATTTACTACGATAGATATAATAAATGAAATTACTATGCTGGTTCTGATTTTCTTGAACCACATGATCTGTGGTGAAACAACATTACAACTCATCATCAAAAGATATGCCCACCAATATGGTCCTGTTGCCCTGTTTAAGAAAGCATACTGTTCGTATTCAACACCTGAATACCAGGCAATAAAAAGCTCAGTGATATACGCACAACCGACGATTGAACCCGTAATCATAATTACTATATTCATCAGTTCAATATGCTGAACGGTAATATAATCTTCAAGGTGACTTACCTTTCTCATAATTATCAAGAGTGTTTGCACCATCGCAAATCCTGAGAATATTGCTCCCGCAACAAAGTAAGGCGGGAAAATAGTGGTATGCCAGCCCGGAATAACAGAAGTGGCAAAGTCAAAAGATACAATAGTATGTACAGAAAGTACAAGTGGCGTTGCCAGCCCTGCAAGAACAAGTGAAACCTCTTCAAAGCGCTGCCAGTCCTTCGCGCGGCCTGTCCAACCAAAACTAACCAAACCGTAAATTTTCTTTTGGAAAGGTTTAACAGCCCTGTCGCGAATCATACCAAAATCCGGGAGTAAACCTGTCCACCAGAACACCAATGAAACAGAAAGGTAAGTTGATATGGCAAAAACATCCCATAACAAGGGTGAATTAAAGTTAACCCATAAGGAACCAAACTGATTAGGTATTGGGACAACCCAATACGCCAGCCATGGTCTACCCATATGTATTATCGGGAATAAGCCTGCCTGAATTACAGAAAATATCGTCATGGCTTCCGCAGATCGGTTAATTGCCATTCTCCATTTTTGCCTAAATAATAAAAGTACTGCAGAAATTAAGGTTCCGGCGTGTCCAATACCTACCCACCAAACGAAGTTTGTAATATCCCAGGCCCAGTTAACTGTTTTGTTAAGTCCCCAGGTTCCTATACCAGTCGATATTGTGTAAATTATGGCACCTACCCCCCAAAGGAGTGCTGCCAATGCAATGGAAAAAACAATCCACCATTGTTTATTAGCCCGTCCTTCAACCGGAGCTGCAATATCTACCGATACATCATGGTAGCCTTTGTCCCCAAGAACTAAGGGTTTACGTATTGGTGCTTCGTAATGCGACGCCATATAGTTTTATTATAGTTGTATTCTTCCTTAATTGATTATGCTTCATTTGTGTTTCTCACTTTTACCTGATAAAACACATTTGGTTTTGTTCCAACGCTCTCCAGTAAATGATACATCCTGTCATTCTTCTTTAATTCCGTAACCTGACTCTTTTCGTCATTTGAATCGCCAAATACTATAGCTCCGTTGCTACATGCATTGGAACACGCCGTCTGAAACTCGCCATCCACTATTTCCCTGCCCTCGCGTTTAGCATCAAGAATTGTTTTTTGGGTCATCTGGATACAGAGAGAACATTTCTCAATGACTCCTCTGGACCTTACGGTAACATCAGGGTTAATGACCATTTTTCCCAGATCATTATTGAAGTGATAATCAAACTCATCATTATTATTGGTCAGGAACCAGTTAAACCTTCTTACTTTATAAGGACAGTTATTGGCACAATATCTTGTTCCAACACATCTGTTATATGCCATATGGTTCTGGCCCTGACGACTATGTGAAGTTGCTGCCACCGGACATACGGTTTCACAAGGTGCATGGTTACAATGCTGACACATTACAGGTTGAAAAGCAACCTGAGGATTTACTGCAGCCTGTTCCATTTCTTCAAAGCCCGACTTGGTCTGTGAAGCACCTGAAAATTCATCTTTTTTAGTATTGTCCTGGTCAAAAGTATCTTCAGAAGAATAATATCTGTCTATTCGCAACCAGTGCATGTCTCTGGATTTCCGAACCTCTTCTTTACCAACTACCGGTACATTATTCTCCGCATGGCAAGCTATTACACAAGCACCGCAACCGGTACATGCATTAAGATCTATAGACATATTAAAGTGATGTCCAATAGACCTGTCAAAACTATCCCAAAGATCAACCGTTGTAGCCGGAACTTCCTGATGGTTCAATGATACCTGAGGTACATGATTCCATTCCGAATGATCTTTTGTGTTAAATATCTCTAAAGTGGTTTCCTTTATGATATCACCTCTACCCATGAGGGTGTTATGAAGCTGGATACAAGCAAATTCATGCATTCCTGCTGCTTTTTCCAGAGTTACATTTTGCACACTATTGAATCCCTGGTAAAGGGTATAGGCGTTAACACCGGTCTGCATTTCAGTTTTCATACCTACCTTACGGCCATATCCGAACGAAAGTCCCACAGTTCCTGCAGCCTGTCCCGGCTGAATCATTACAGGTACGTTTTCCAGGGTAAGCCCGTTTACCGTAAGTTTTGCATAGCTTCCGTTAAGACCACCATTAGCCACATTTTCATTTATCAGTCCCAGTGCAGAGGCATCCGCTCTGGACACAGTAACATAATTATCCCAGGTTACTCTCGTTATGGGATCAGGAAATTCCTGCAACCAGGGGTTATTTGCCTGCTGGCCATCACCCATCCCTATTTTTGGATAGAGAACGAGTTCCATTCCCTCGGTTGATGAATTTGCCAGTGAACTAACCGCTGAAGAAATTGGTGCTACAGTTGTATTGGTTTCTGCCTGTTGGTTCCTTGCCTGAACATCGGCAGTAGTTTCTCCTTCTTCATTTGCTTCCAGCACAAAAACACCATCATGCAGTGCCTTGTTCCAGGATGCTTCATTCTCTAAACTCCAAGATTGCTTAATGTAATTGTAATAACTTATATCACTTCCCATCCAGATCAGAAGCGACTGTTGAAATTGCCTGGTATCAAACAGTTCCTTTATAGCGGGCTGCATAAGGCTGTAGTGTCCTTTTACGAATTCTGCATCGCCCCAGGATTCTAAGAAATGATTAGACGCAGCAGTAAATTCTGTAATTTCTGTTGTTTCATTCCAATTCGTAGAAAAAGTAACCGTTAAATCTACCTTTGAAACACCTTCAGCAAAATCAGAAGCGTTAGGGAGGGTATACATAGGATTCACACCGTCCATAATCAAAGCTCCGACCTTACCGGAATTCATATCCTGAATAAGACCATTAACCGCCTGGGTATTTCCTTGTCTGATATATCTTTGTTTGCCCGGGTGAAACGCCTCACTGGCCAGCATCTCATTTATAGACAAAGTGACTGCCTGTGCATTTACATCGTCCAGTCCTGTTACAACAACTGCCTTATTTCCCGCTTTCTTAATTTCGGCTGCAACATCGTCTACAGCTTTGCTGATAGCATCACCGAGATCAACGCTAACAGCGCTGTTGTTTAGTTTGCCAAATAAACTCGCCAGTGCCTTTTTCTGTTCTGATGGCTTTAGTGCAATACGCTTATCTGCATTTGCTCCGGTAAGTGACATATTGGATTCAAACTGAATATGTCTGGACATTTTGCCTTCTCTGGGAATTCGCCCTTTGGAATAACCACTGTCATATCCGCCACCTTGCCAATCAGCCAGGAAGTCTGCACCAAAAGAAACAATGATTTCAGCTTTTTCAAAATCATATGAAGGCAGCGCTCGTTCTCCAAATTTAGCTTCATATGCAGCCAAAGCAGCATCTTCACTTACGGCGTCATAGGTAATGTGATTAACATTAGCATAAACCTCTTTAAACTCACCAATCAACTTTGAAGTAGACGGGCTGGCATAGGTTTGAGTAA
The DNA here is from genome assembly GCF_000382125.1 of Eudoraea adriatica DSM 19308. Lineage (GTDB taxonomy): Bacteria > Bacteroidota > Bacteroidia > Flavobacteriales > Flavobacteriaceae > Eudoraea > Eudoraea adriatica. The sequence goes on along the minus strand of NZ_KB907550.1, from coordinate 308,916 downwards.
GCAATACTATTTGCTTCCCCGAATCCTTCAATCCTTCTAAGCTGTTTTTTACTGAGGCATCCAGTGCACTCCAATCAACAGCTTCCCCATTTGCCAATGGGCCTTGTAATCTGGTGCTGTCATATAGTGAAAGAACAGATGCCTGTATCCTGGCATTGCCATTGCCATTTGATTTAGCTTCCTTGTTGTTTTCAATTTTAATGGGTCTGCCTTCCCTTGTTTTTACCAAAATACTGGCAAAATCATACCCATCGGCTATAGTAGTAGCATAATAATTTGCGACACCCGGGATTATTTGTTCAGGCTTTACAACATACGGTATAGACTTTCGAACAGGGCCTTCACAGGCGGCTATGGACGCCGCAGCAGTACTGAACCCAACATATTTAAGAAAATCTCGCCTATTGGTTGTACTGGCAGACAAATTCTTCTTATCCCCTAAAAAATCATCAACTGGTATTTCTTCCGGAAATTCGTTTTGTCTTAGCGTCTCAACAATGGAATCGTTGGGATTTAACTCCGCTTCGCTTTTCCAATACTTTTTTGATGCCATACTATATATCTGTAATTAGATGCTTGTTTTTTTCTTAATAATGACACTTGCCACATTCCAAACCGCCCATTTGTGCTGCGGTAAGACTTTCCACGCCATATTTTTTTGACAATTCTTTATGTATTTTGGCATAGTAAGCGTTATCCTCTACCTTAACATTTGTCTCTCTATGGCAATTAATACACCATCCCATAGTTAGTGACGAATATTGATACATAATCTCCATTTCCTCAACAGGGCCATGGCAGGTTTGACATTCAATACCAGCAACGGAAACATGTTGAGAGTGATTAAAATAAGCCAAATCCGGAAGGTTGTGAATCCTTACCCATTCAACGGGCTTGCTCTCTCCTGTATATTTTTGATTCTCCTCGTCCCAGCCTACTGCTTTATACAACTTCTTAATTTCCCCGGTGTAGAATTCATTTGTATACCCATTGGCCAAATCTTCCGGACTTGGACCTTCAGGATTTCCTTTGTATTCATAAATGGATTTATGACAATTCATACAAACATTTAATGAGGGGATCCCTGAATGTTTTGACACCCTTGCTGAAGAATGGCAGTATTTACATTCAATTTTATTATCTCCGGCATGTATTTTATGAGAATAATGGATAGGTTGAATTGGAGCATATCCCTGATCTACACCCACTTGCATCATCCATCCATAGGCAAAATATGCACTTGCCAATAGCAGAAAAATGGAAGAAACCAGAACCAGGAACTGATTTTGAGCAAAAGCTTTCCATAATGGCGTTCTCTTAACGGCTTTATCCTTTTCAAGCACAACGCCATTAGCTTCGGCTATGCGCTGTAATGTATTGTTCACTAAAAACAACATCATCACCAGCAAGGCAAAAACCAATACTAGTGCCCCTAAAATAATTTCATTGGTAATCCCCGAAGAGTCACCACCTCCATCACTTGCTGCAGTTGCAGTAGCTGCGGCCACAGGCGCCGGTGCAGGAGCAGCTGTATAAGCCAAAATATCATCAATATCCGCATTGGAAAGCGTAGGAAAGGCAGTCATTGCTGCCTGATTGTACTCCTCGTAAATTTTATTTGCATAGGAGTCACCGGAACTAATCATTCCGGCACTATTTTTTATCCATGCATATAGCCACTCTTTATCTAACCCCTCCTCTTCAGCCAGGCGGCTCTCGACATTAGCCAAAGCCGGCCCCGTCATTTTCCTGTTTAACGCATGACAGGCGGCACAGTTCTGATTAAATAGCTGTTTTCCGTTTGCAGCATCTCCGGAAACCGCATCAGCTGTTTCAGCGGCGGCTTCAGTATCACCCGTAACACTGAGTTCAGAGTTTTCTTCCTGAGCTAATAGAGGAATTGAAAAGAATAGATAAGCTACTAGAGTAAAAGCTAAAAGTTTCGAAATCTGATGGCGGTACAAAACCTTTTTCATATTTAAAATATTTCTATCTTAATTCTGGCACGATAATTACTGGTATAATAAGAAAAAAAGGTAATTTATCGCCGCTCAAATTGACGACAAAAATAAGACTTTGACTTTATTTGAGAAATGTTAAGGGTTTTATAATTTATAATTTATATTAATTCTAAATAAGCGGTTAAGCTTTTGTTTAACCTTCAATAAATTACTTTTGCATTATATGTTTAAACTCAATAAAGTTAACACCATGAAGACGGCAATACTATCAGTAATACTTCTTGGATTCATCACTTGCGGTATGGGGCAGAGCGGGGAAATCAGCATTAAACAAGATGCAAGTATTACCCGTCTTCTGGACGTATATAAAATAAGTAATTCCGAATCCGGTTTCTATACAATTCAGGTTGGATTTGGCTCTTATGCCAAGGCAGAAGAACTTAAACAGCAAGTTGATATTGATTTTCCTGACCTAAAAGCGAAAATTATTTTTGATTCCCCGACTTACCGGGTTCAGATTGGTCAGTTTAAATCGAAGCTGGAAGGGGAACGTAAATTCAGAGAGGTTCGGATAAAATATCCTGAATCACTTTTATTAAAACCAGAAAAAGCAAAAACGACCAATTAGGTCGTTTTTTTTTTCATTCATTAAATCTATCCCGGGAAAAAGAAATTTCTTTAGCCTAAATTACCAAAGAATACATGGTCCGGATTAAAGCTTTTTCTTTACCGCCACTTCCTGGAAGGCTTCTACAATATCGCCTTCCTTTATATCATTATAGTTCTTTATCTGCAGTCCGCAATCATAGCCTTTGGCAACTTCTTTTACGTCATCCTTAAACCTTTTCAAAGAAGACAGTTCTCCTGTAAATATCACAACACCATCTCTTATAAGACGTATACTGGAGTTTCTAAATATTTTGCCCGTGGTTACCATGCAACCAGCAATGGTACCTACCTTAGATATTTTGAAGGTTTCCCTGATTTCGGCTGTACCCGTAATTTCCTCTTTCATCTCCGGAGACAACATCCCCTCCATCGCATCCTTGAGATCATTGATAGCGTCATAAATAATTGAATACATCCTTATATCAATCTCTTCTTTGTCCGCAATATCCCTTGCATTGCCCATTGGCCTTACATTAAATCCAATTACAATAGCATCAGAAGCTGAAGCCAATAACACATCAGATTCAGTTATTGCCCCCACCCCTTTATGAATAATATTGACTTGTATTTCATCTGTGGACAACTTCTGGAAGGAATCCGTTAATGCCTCCACAGATCCGTCAACATCTCCTTTTAGAATAATATTCAACTCTTTAAATTCACCCAAAGCAATTCGCCTGCCAATTTCATCAAGGGTAATATGCCTTTGCGTTCTTACTGATTGTTCACGCTGAAGCTGACTCCTTTTGGAAGCAATTTGTTTGGCTTCTTTTTCATCTTCAAACACATTAAATTTATCCCCGGCCTGTGGTGCCCCGTCCAATCCCAAAATGGAAATTGGTGTAGAAGGACCGGCTTTTTTTACCGACTTGCCACGTTCATCCTGCATTGCCTTAATCTTGCCACTGCAAGTGCCCGCCAAAACGTAATCTCCTATTTCCAAAGTACCGGTCTGCACCAAAATAGTAGAAACATATCCTCTACCTTTATCCAGAAATGCTTCCACTACGGTACCGGAAGCTAACTTATCCGGATTAGCTTTTAATTCTAAAAGTTCTGCCTCTAAAAGAACTTTTTCCAAAAGATCTTTTACACCTTCACCTGTTTTTGCTGATATATCATGAGATTGAATTTTACCGCCCCAATCCTCTACAAGTAAATTCATGGCCGCCAAACCTTCTTTAATCTTTTCAGGATTTGCTGTAGGCCTGTCTATTTTATTAATCGCAAAAACTATTGGAACACCTGCCGCCTGAGCGTGACTTATAGCCTCTTTGGTCTGAGGCATAATATCATCATCCGCAGCAACTACAATTATGGCAATATCTGTAACCTGCGCTCCCCGTGCCCGCATCGCAGTAAATGCTTCGTGGCCCGGCGTATCCAAAAAGGTAATTTTCTGCCCTCCTGATAATGCAACACTATAGGCGCCTATGTGTTGCGTTATACCTCCACTTTCTCCGGCAATTACATTTTCCTCCCGGATGTAATCTAATAATGATGTTTTACCGTGATCGACATGACCCATAACCGTAACGATGGGTGCTCTGGGTTTTAAATCTTCCGGTGCATCTACTTCTTCTTCAATAGATTCTTCAAGATCTGCTGTAATAAACTCAACCTCATAACCAAATTCTTCAGCTACAATTGAAAGTGTTTCAGCATCCAGTCTTTGGTTCATTGTAACCATGATCCCCAGAGACATACAGGCAGAAATTATTTCAGTAGAAGAAATATCCATCATGGTAGCAACTTCCCCAACGGTTACAAACTCCGTAACCTTAAGTATTTTACTTTCCAGCTCCTGTTGTTCCAGATCTTTTTCAGTCTGTTGTCTGTGCTGGTCTCTTTTATCCCTTCTATACTTTGCCCCTTTTCCTTTTTTGGATTTGCCCTGAAGTTTTTCCAGGGTCTCTCGCACCTGTTTTTGCACTTCTTCTTCCGTTGGCTCTAACTTTGGTGTTGACGCAAAACGCTGTCCTTTTCTTGCCGTGGTTTTACTTCTGCCACTGCCAGGTGAACCATTACTAATAATCCGCTTTCTTCTTTTGCGCTTATCTGCTTCGGAAGATTCTTTAGCAGTTTCCTTCTTTTTTTTGGGTTTATCAAACTTGGAGAGATCAATTTTATCTCCCATTATTTTTGGTCCGGATAGTTTTTTATACTGTGTAGTGATAGAGTCGACCTCATCCGGCTTTTCTGCCTCCGGCACTTTTACATCCCCTTTTTTTTCCTCCACAACCTTTTCCGGCTTAATTTCTTCAGCAACGTCTTTGGCTATAGTTTCTTCCTTTTCTTCGGCAATTACCTCTTCCTTTGGGACGGGTTTCTCTTCAACTTTCTTGGGTTCTGGTTTAGCCTTTTTACCGGCTTCAAGATCAATTTTACCTACTTTTTTTGGTCCTGACAGTTCAACCCTGGCTTTCACTACCTCCCTGGAGGCAGCTCTTTTTTCTCTTTGCAGTCTTTTTTCTTCCTGCTCCTGCTCCAATTGCAGCCTTATAGCTTCTTTTTCCTTGCGCTTTTCTTCACCTACCTCCTGGGATGCAACTTTCTTGCTCATATCCGTCTGGAATTCGTCTAAAAGAACCTGGTGTATGTCTTCAGAAATCTTTGTAGTAGGCCTGGCATCCACCTTATGCCCCTTAGAAGCAAGGAATTCTACCGCTCTATCCAAAGAAATATTAAGTTCTCTCAAGACTTTATTAAGCCTTATTGTTGCATTGTCTGCCATAAATACTATTTACTCTCTACTTTTATACTGCTAATATATAGCTTAATCTTCAAATTCTTCTTTAAGGATTCGTACGACGTCCGAAATAGTTTCCTCCTCCAGATCGGTACGTTTCACCAAATCATCTATATCTTGCTCCAAAACACTTCTGGCGGTATCCAGACCAATCTTTTTTAGTTCTTCAATTATCCAGCCCTCAATTTCATCAGAGAACTCTGTAAGCTCTACATCTTCTTCCACGCCTTCACGGAATACATCTATCTCATAACCAGTAAGCTGTCCTGCAAGTCTTATATTATGACCACCCCTGCCAATGGCTTTTGAAACTTCTTCGGGTCTCAAGTATACCTGAGCCGTCTTTTTTTCATCATTTAAAGTCACCGTGGAAACACGAGCAGGACTAAGTGCGCGGGTAACCATTAACTGTGAATTATTTGTCCAGTTAATAACATCTATATTTTCGTTTCCAAGCTCACGCACTATTCCATGAATACGGCTTCCTTTCATCCCCACGCAGGCCCCTACCGGATCTATTCTGTCATCATAAGAATCTACTGCCACCTTAGCTTTTTCACCTGGAATTCTAACTGCTTTTTTTATGGTAATTAGTCCATCGAACACTTCTGGTATTTCCTGAAAGAACAATTGCTCCAGGAAGACTGGCGAAGTTCTAGACATTATGATCATTGGCTTATTACCCTTGAGCTCGACACTTTCGATAATACCCCTCACATTGTCTCCCTTTCTAAAAAAGTCAGAAGGTATCTGTTTATCCTTGGGAAGGATTATTTCGTTGCCTTCATCATCCAATAAGATAATAGCCTTATGTCTTATATGGTGCACCTCAGCAGTATAAATCTCACCTTCAAGGTCTTTAAATTGCTTATATATGGTAGTATTGTCATGCTCATGAATTTTGGATATAAGGTTTTGACGTAAAGCCAAAATTGCCCTTCTTCCGAGGTCTATAAGTTTAACTTCTTCAGAAACATCTTCCCCAACTTCAAAATCAGGTTCAATCTTACGAGCTTCGGAAAGGGATATTTCCTCATTTGGTTCTTCAACTTCCCCATCTTCCACAACTATCCTGTTTCTCCAAATTTCCAAATCTCCTTTGTCCGGATTAATAATAATATCAAAATTATCATCGGATCCAAATTTCTTTTTTAAAGCGTTCCTAAAAACGTCTTCTAATATCGCCATTAGGGTTACCCGATCAATGAATTTATCATCCTTAAATTCCGAGAAAGATTCGATCAATGCAATATTTTCCATTTTGCCCTGTAATTAAAATTTTAATTTAACTTTTGCCTCATCAATTTCAGATATGGCTATTTTTTTTCTTTTCTGAACGGTTCTTTTTCCTTTGCCCACTGGTTTCGGTTCACGTTCTTTCCACTCCAGTGTTATGCTGTTTTCTGTAGCCTCGGTGAGGTCGCCTTCATAATTTTCAGCCGCTGTTTTTACGACTAACTTCCTGCCAATATTTTTTGGGTACTGGCGGGCCATCACAATAGGTTCTGCCGCACCTGCTGAAGTAACTTCAAGGGAAAAATCATGTTCCTCCCTATCTAAATTGTGTTCGATGGCTCTGCTTATGGCCATACAGTCCTTAAGGTTTACTCCTTCATCTCCATCGAGGACGATCCTGATAGTGTTATCAGGAGTAATTGAAAAATCAATTAAAAACAATTTTTTATTCTCCTCCAGTGCCTTCGCTAAAAGCTCTTCAACTTGTGTCTTTAACATAACCATAAGTAACAAAAGAGGGGACAATTTGTCCCCTCATGAATACAATTATATTCTTTCAGTGGCGCAAATATACAACTTTTTTTGATTCCTAAAACAGAAGCTTCCCCCATTTATAATACATACTATTAAGTGTATCCTGAACGTTTGATTTTTAGCAGTACTTTTATAAAGGATGCAATAAATCCAAATAATTCAATCAACCCATGGACGTCTTTAATTCCTATAACCTTATAATTGAGGCTTCGTTAATACTTATTCTATCGTTTTTATTTAATGGCATAGCTAAAAGGACAAACATTCCTTCAGTTTTAATGCTTATCCTCCTGGGCTTTATTTTACAATTCGTTCTGAAGTATTTCACGGCGGAAAAAGTCGATTTCTTTCCAGCGCTTGAAGTTCTTGGCATAATCGGCCTAATTATGATAGTCCTTGAAGCTGCATTGGAACTTGAGTTAAAAAGGGAAAAACTAATTCCCATTTTAAAATCAATGGCCATAGCCCTGACCGGTTTAATAGGCTCTGCCTGGGTTGCAGCATTGATTCTACATCAATTTATCCCGGAAATGTCTATGGATGCGGCATGGTTATATGCCACACCTTTATCAATCCTGTCCAGTGCTATTATCATTCCAAGTGTTAGTGAGCTTTCAGAAAAGAAAAAAGAATTCCATATCTATGAGAGTACATTTTCGGACATTATGGGAATCATGATGTTCTATTTCCTGGTAAGTGGGTTAAATCCTGCTGAAGATTCAGGTGCCGGAGGTTTCGCTCTCAATATTCTGCTAACAATAGTCATTTCACTCATTGCCAGCTATGCAATAATTCTAATTTTTCAAAAAATTAAAAGTCAGGCTAAATTATTCCTTCTAATAGCTGTTCTGCTACTGCTATACGCGATTGGCAAACAATTGCATCTCTCCTCATTACTGATAATACTCATTTTCGGGTTAGTAATTGCGAATATGAAATTGTTCTTTGGAGGAAAACTTTCCAAATTTCTTGAGTATGAAAAAGCACATAGAATATACCATGAGCTTCATATAGTTACGCTCGAAACGGCCTTTGTAGTGCGCACTTTCTTCTTCGTTATTTTTGGATTAACTATTGCCATAGCTTCGTTATTTAATATACAGGTAGTATTGGTAAGTCTGCTTATTATTCTTTCAATTTATGTGATACGGTTTGTCATCCTAAGAACATTTATAGGCAGTGATATTCTCCCTCAATTATTTATTGCTCCAAGGGGGCTTATTACAATTCTCCTTTTTTATGCAATTCCCGCGGAGGCACAGGTAGCAAACTTTGAACCCGGGATTCTGCTTTTTGTAATTATAGGCACAAGTCTTATAATGACCTGGGCTATGATTAAGGACAAGAAAAAAATGAGCACTATTCTGGATCTGGCAGACAGGGAAATTGAGATATTACAGGAGGAAAGCGAATTAAATAAAGAAAGAGATCTTCCGAAACCTTCCGCTCCCGGGCTACCTGATGAATTAAGTCAGGATTCCCGATGATTCATCACAACATTGAAAAATATTAAACTACGCTTTTGTCTGACATCGGTATATCAGATGTAAAAATCCAGTCAATTTTGGAAATTCCAAAACTGTAATGGAAAATCGGAGATTATCCACCAGGATGACCAGTATCATTTGTTTCCAATGCTAATGTTGTTTTCTTAGCCTTAAAATGTTATCGAAACAAATATTTTGACAAATGAATACTATAAAGTTTACTGCAGTAATTCTTATACTTCTATTAACATCCTGCGTTAGCCAGAAAAAATATGCTGCCGCCCATGACCGGGCTGCACTGTGTGAAACTAATTTAAAGAATAGCCAAAACGAGAATTCAATGTTGGAAGCCAGTATTGCCAATGAAAAGAACAGGGCCAAATCCCTTGAACAACAATTGGAATACTTTAAAAGCACCAACACCAACCTGCTGGAACGCCTATCAGATCTTGCAGTTGTTAGTAAATCTGGTGCCGAGAGTATCAAGAAATCTCTTGAAGCCCTAAACGAACAGAATAAATATATTAAGGATCTTACATCATCTATGCAACGGAAGGATTCTCTAAACCTGGTTCTTGTAATGAACCTTAAACGCTCGCTGGAGAATTTTGACGATGAGGACATCAACATCGAAGTAAAGAAAGGTGTAGTCTATGTGTCTATTTCGGATAAGATGTTGTTCCGCTCTGGCAGCTATCAAATTAGCAACCGTGCGGAGGAGGTTATAGGTAAAATCGCAAAGATTGTAAACGATCATAAGGAATTGGATATCCTTGTAGAAGGACATACAGACAATGTGCCAATTTCCACTGAATGCATGGCAGACAACTGGGATTTGAGCGTAAAAAGGGCCACATCAATAGTGCGTCTGATGCAAAACAAATTTAACGTTCAACCCTCAAGAATGACTGCAGGTGGACGGTCGGAATATTTACCTAAGACCACCAACGAAACGGTAGAAGGTCGCGCAAAAAACAGACGGACAGAGATTGTGATCCTGCCCAAGCTAGACCAATTCTTTGAATTGATGGAGCCCCCAACTACAAGCCTGGAAATGGAAGAGTGACAAGTTATCAATCTAAGGCTCAATACTCTTTGACTAAAATTGATCAAATGAACAAAATTATTACACTTACTATGAATCCGGTTGTGGACAAAGACACTTCTGTGGCAGGCATTGTTCCTAATAAAAAATTACGATGCATGTCGCCACGGTACTATGCGGGGGGAGGTGGCATCAATATCTCACGGGCACTCAAAAAATTAGGTGGTGACTCACTCTGTATGTATGTCGCGGGCGGACCTTATGGCATTCATTTACAGCAGTTGGTATCAGAAGAAGGCATCCAGCAAAGAGTAATCGATATCCGGGGATGGACACGCGAAAACCTTTCTGTAACGGACACAAACACCAATTTACAGTATCGCTTTGGTGTGCCGGGACCGAATGTAATTAAAGAAGAGTGGGAGGAAGTTCTACAAGCAGTGGAAGAGAATATTGATGAAGGTGACTATTTGGTGGCCAGCGGAAAACTTCCTTTGGGAATTCCAAAGGATTTTTATGTTAGTGTCTCCAAAATTGTAAAAAAGAAAAACGGACGGTTTGTTCTGGATACTTCCGGCGATGCCCTTTTACCCAGTATGAAAGCTAATATTTTCCTGATGAAACCAAATCTTGCTGAATTTAGCATTCTTTGTGGCGCGGAGTCTATATCTGTTTTGGAACTGGATTCTCTGGCTAAAAATTTTTTAGATGAAAATGCCGTAGAAGTGCTGGTGGTTTCCCTTGGGGCAAAGGGCGCTCTATTGGCTACCGGGGATGTAATGCAATATATTACCGCACCCACTGTATATCAAAAAAGTGCCATTGGAGCAGGCGACAGTATGGTTGCGGGAATGGTATATAAACTCTTACAAGGTAAATCAATTTCTGAAATGGCTCAGTATGGGGTCGCCTGTGGAACAGCCGCCACCTTACACCCCGGCACACAGCTTTGTAAAAAAGAAGATGCAGACCATCTGTTTGAATGGATTAGTTCGCAAAATGTTAAAAAAACAAAAAAAACACCTAACCTGATCTAAATCATGTCATACATCATCACGGCTGCTTATTTTAGCTGAACATTTAAAAAAAGTTCTTTGAATAATATTAATATATGGGTTTTTAAATCGGGGGAATTAAAGAGCCCATAGGAATAGAAACCGTCTTGGACGCCCTTTAAACCTTTTGAATTGCGAACGGATCTAGCTGATAGTTCCTATTAGGGATCAGTGTAAGCGGTCATTGGGAAAAATTGACAGTTTCTTGGAAACCGGGATATTTCGGTATCCCGGTTTCTTTTTAAAATTATCAGAATGGGTTTTTTTATTGTGAGAATAAGAAAATCTAAAAATACAGAAGCCGTCAAAGGCATCCATTAAACCATTTGAATTGCGAACGGATCTAGCGATAGTTCCTATTAGGGATCAGTGTAAGCGGTCATTGGATAGTGTTGACAGTTTCTTGGAAACCGGGATGCTTTTGTATCCCGGTTTCTTTAAAAAAAGGATTGATTTATATAGTTGTTAGAAGATATAAGTCAAATGAAGTGTTAAATACCTTATTTGCCCGCATGAATAAGACATTATCTTAGAAATAGGATAATGAAGGATTATGTTCGGAAGCAACAAAAGTAAAAAACACTTCATAGGAAACAGGAGACTTCGGTTTCCTGTTTCTTTTTATAACTACCCCAAACCATGAGAGACCTTATTCCATTTAAACAACGTAACGTTTGTATTGATCTGCTCAAAAAGTAATTTCGTTTTTTGACAAGTGAATATGTCGATTCAGTTTTTTGATGGTAAAAACATTACCATCCATCATAATATTCAAGCTGAATGGCAATTTCCTGAAGTTTTAGACTAAGATACCAAAAGAAAAATCCCAACACCTGACAGCACTGGGATAGACTTATAATTCTAGTTGGCCTACTAGGACTCGAACCTAGAACGACTGGACCAAAACCAGCTGTGTTGCCAATTACACCATAGGCCATTAGTGTATAAGAGCCTGCAAATTTAAGACAAACTTTTATTTGCACAAATATTTTGGATACATTCCACTAAAAAAAGAACCACACGCTGCTGTTAAAGGTTTGACAAAATTATAAGCCCATATCTATTTTAATTAGTAAATTCGCCCAGACTGGTAAACTTCATAGTACATGTTTTCAAAGAATTTCGAGAAATGGGACACCATCCTTGGATGGGTCGTTTTTTTTATAGCCCTTATAACTTACGCTATTACCGTAGAACCCACAGGGAGTTTTTGGGATGCTGGGGAATACATAACAACTTCGGCCAAATTGCAGGTAGCACACCCACCGGGCGCTCCTTTACTTCAAATGATTGGCGCCTTTTTTGCCATGTTCGCTTTTGAACCTGACCAGATTGCACGAATGGTAAATTATGTTTCCGGCGTTTCCAGTGCTTTTACCATTTTGTTTATGTTCTGGACCATTACCAATATTACAAGAAAGTTAATATCCAAAAAAGAAAAGTTTACCAATAGTAATGCCATCGCAGTTTTGAGCAGTGGCCTGGTCGGCGCTTTGGCATTTGCTTTCTCAGATAGTTTCTGGTTTAATGCAGTAGAAACAGAAGTTTACGCCATGGCGAGCTTTATTATGGCACTGTTATTATGGCTTGGGTTAAAATGGACAGATGATCTTGAGGATCAAAGGGGCAACCGATGGTTGATACTTATTTCCTTTGTAGTTGGTCTTACCTTTGGTGTTCAGTTTATGGGCTTTTTGGCCATTCCAACAATAGGATTATTATACTATTTCAAAAAATACAAGACCACTACCGTTAAGAACTTTCTTTTGGCCAATATCATTGTAGTTGCAATATTAATGCTGGTCTACAAATTTTCATTGACCTACGTTCTAAAATTATTTGGCTGGAGCGAAGTTTTCTTTATTAACAGTATTGGTTTACCATTTAATTCGGGGACCGTGATTATGCTTTTAATTTTTATCGGTGCCTTTTACTATGGATTGAGCTACACAAGAAAAAACAATTACAGGGTAGCCAATACTTTGGTCCTCTGTGCAATGTTTTTGTTCCTTGGATTTTCTTCCTGGCTTATGTTACCAATCCGGGCAAATGCCAATGTGGTAGTCAATGAAAATAATCCTTCTGATGCGCGCTCATTGCTCGCATATTATAACAGAGAACAATATCCTCAGGTAGATAGCCCTATTTATGGCACGTATTATTCAGATACGTTTGCCCCGGCAGGACCGGAAAAAGATGATAAACCAAAATATGAAAAAGATGAAGAGCTCGGCAAATACATTATTGTAAATAAATACAAGAATGCAATGCAGGGTCCCAATGAAGATCACAGGGGCTTGTTACCCAGAATGTGGAGTGATCAGAACGCGGAGAACTATATGAAATATTTCGGCCCTTTGAATTTTAGAATGAAGACCTCTAATGAAGAGTTACGAAAAGCGGTTACACAAGTTAAATCGGGTCTTGCCAATGGTGAGATAGATGAGGAGCAATATATTGGTTTTTTACGCCAATTCGGGGAATATTTGGAAGTAGAACCCCCTAGCGTGTGGCAGAACATTAAATATATGTTTCAATTTCAATTTGGTTACATGTACTGGCGTTATTTTATGTGGAATTTTGTCGGAAAACAAAACGATGTACAGGGCAGATATAATGGCAATGGCGAATGGTTAAGCGGAATAGGGTTTATTGACAGCCTGCGCCTGGGAAGTCAGAAGAACCTGCCTAAAGATGTTTTGGAAAATAAAGGAAGAAACACCTATTTCTTTTTGCCCCTGATTCTGGGAATTATAGGTTTGGTTTTCCAGTTCACAAAAAACCCTAAACAATTCTGGGCACTTTTTGTGTTTTTTATATTTACGGGAATTGCAATACAATTCTATACTAATCCCTATATTTTTCAGCCAAGGGAACGGGATTATTCTCTTGTTGGTTCCTTTTATATTTTCGCCTTGTGGATTGGTTTAGGGGTATATGGCCTGTATGAGGAATTTAAAAAATTTATAAATCCAAAGGTGCTGGGACCGGTTATTCTGGTGATATGCCTTTTAGCTGTACCCGGAGTTATGGCCTTTCAGAATTGGGATGATCATGACCGCTCTAATCGCTATACCGCACGTGCCAGTGCCAAAGCCTATCTGGACTCATGCCAGGAAGATGCAGGCGCTATGTTATTTACAATTGGAGACAATGACACTTTTCCACTTTGGTATGCACAGGAAATTGAGGGATACCGGACTGATATACGCATAATTTGTACCAGCCTTTTCGCAACGGATTGGTATGTAGATCAAATGAAGCGAAAGGCTTACAAAAGTGACCCCATACCCTCTCAGCTTACACATGATCTTTACAGATATGGTAACAGGGATGTAATCTATTATCAGGGACTTCCAGGGGTGGCTGAAAAAAGATGGAATATCAAAGATTTCATGAATTGGGTGGGCAGTAATAAACCTCAGACAAAGTTCAGATATATACTTGAAAAACAAGGTGCTGACCTAAGTGAATATTCCGAGAGCACTTTAGATCTTGTTTATTATCCGACTAATAAAATCAGAGTCCCGGTTAATAAGAAAAATGTATTGGAAAGTGGGCTCGTTAAAGAAAAAGATTCTGCCTTAATTGTTGATTATATTGATATAGACCTGCCCAAAAGTGCCTTGCCAAAAAACAGGATTATGATGTTGGATATTATTGCCAATAATGATTGGGAAAGGCCAATCTACTTTTCCGGCGGAAGTTTTGACAAAGCAGAATACATTTGGATGAAAGAGTATTTACAGCTTGAAGGGTTAGCCTATAAATTAGTGCCAATCTACACCAAGAATCAAAGTTCTTTTGAAATGGGACGAATAGATACGGAATTAATGTACGAAATTGTAAAAGGATGGGATTGGGGAAATTCAGGAAGTTCAGATATCTATCATGACCCCCAGACCCGGTCACAAGGTTTATCTTTCAGGGGCAATCTTGCAAGGTTAACGGAAGCTCTGATTAATGAAAACAAAATAGACAAAGCCAAAGATGTAATTAACATTGCCATAACCAATATGCCTGTAGAGCACTATGGTTTTTATGCTTTTGTAGAACCTTATGTAGCTAGTTATTACAAGGTAGGGGAAACAAAGAAGGCCCGGGATTTGTTCTATAAATTAAGGGATATTTATCAGGATCGATTAGACTATTATTCCAGTATACCACTAGATGAACAATACGATAATATTGAAAACATTATTGGTGACATGGAAGCATATAGAAGAAATATTGATATTCTTATTGAAAACAATGACAGGGAGTTGGCAGAAAAAGAAACTTTAATTTTTAATGAGCATATAGACAGGTTCAGTCATTTCTATAAAGATGAAGTATTAGAAGAACCGCCATTAATAGAGGAGTCTAATCCGGATATGTCAGATACTCTGCAGGTTGAAAAAGATTCAATTCCTGATGAATGAGTAAGATCCGGGCCTAGAACTTGCCGGAGTATGGAAATGTAAATTAAATCTTATCAGAGGGTATTGAATCTGGAACCAATATTAAAACTTAAAGATATTCGTTAAGTATTCCTATCAATGTATTCGCATCTTGTTCGCCACTTTGCCTCCATACCATTTCCCCTTTTTTGTAGATCATAAGGGTTGGAAGACCTTTAATTCTAAGTGCTTGTGATAATTCTTTATTCTTATCAACATCTATTTTTATAACCTTTCCTTTGTCTCCCAGGGCGGCTGCCACATCCCGCAAGACGGGGTGCATAGAGGTAGATTGTTCGTTCCACTCCGCATAGAAATCAAGTAACACGGGGATATTTAAATCTATAAGTTCACCGAATTTCGACATATAAAATACATTGGGTTATAGATCAAATGTATGAAAAAATGTTAAAAAATCTGGCATCCCCTTAAATTTGGGCATTACTTGGAAGTTAAATTCAAGTTAATTCTTTCTTTTTTAAAGTAATAACGGTGATTTCAGGCCATATCCCAACTCTTCCGGGGTATCCTAAAAAACCGAATCCACGGTTGACATTTATGAATTCTCCAAGTTCTTCATAAACTCCTGCCCAATACTTATAGCGCCATTTAACCGGACTCCATTTCACCCATCCGGGAATTTCAATCCCAAACTGCATTCCATGTGTATGGCCACTTAGTGTGAGATGATAGTGGTACTTATCTTTTAAAACTACATCTTCCCAATGAGATGGATCATGGCTCAGAAGGATTTTGAAATCGTCCTGGCTAATTTCAGAAGCAGCCTTTTTTAAATCACCCGACTTTCTAAAACCTCCTCGTCCCCAATTTTCTACGCCAATTAAAGCCAATTTATCCTCCTCTTTTTTCAGATATCTACTCTCATTCAGCAAAAGATCAAAACCCATTTCTTTTTGCATAAGTTTAAGATCATCCAAATTTTGCATTTTTTCCTCTTCTGTATCCCAGCTTATATAATCTCCATAATCATGATTCCCCAGAATTGAATATTTGCCGTCTGCGGCCTTTAAGCTCGAAAACAATTCAGCCCATGGTTTCATTTCATCAGCCTTATTGTTTACCATGTCTCCGGTAAAAAAAATAACATCACTCTTTTGCTTATTGATCAAATCAACCGCATATTCAATTTTTTTTCTATTATCAAAACTTCCGCTGTGAATATCTGATATTTGAGTAATCTGATATCCATCAAAAGCAGGCGGCAGATCTTCATATTCCATTTGGTATTTCAATACTTTAAAATTGTATTTCCCCCTATACATCCCGTATAGCAATGATCCAAAAGGAATTGCTGCAATTCCCATTGCTATCAAACTTAAAAACCTCCTTCTTTCCGGCAGGCTGAATTCCCTGTCGGTACCATAAAATTTATGATACCCTGCGGAAATGAATCTGAAAATATCTTCAGAAAACAGAAATATTATCGTGATTATTTTAAACGTAAGGATGGCAATTAAAAACCCAAAAGCATAACTTTTAGGCCTGCTTAGTACCCTACCGCCCTCCTCGCCAAAGGTAAATTGAAAAATAAAATTTCCAAGCACCAGCAGGGATATCGCTGCAAATACAAAATAAACCCAAGGAAACCTGCTTACGGTCTTCAGGGCTTGTAAGGTATAGAATCCCAGAATAAGATAAATTATTACAAAAATTATCCAGCGCAGCATATATTTTTTTTACAAATATATTTCTTTAGAAGAGTATTACTTTACATCTTCACCATTATTTAACGCTTTGAACCAGAGTACGTACTATCTCCGGATCGGTTAGGGCTATTTCATCATCTTTCAGATATGTTGCGTTGTTCATTGAAGGTTCAGGGGTTTTTTCAAGTGTTTTTCTAAACATTAACCCCGAAAGATGTATTGCTTCAAATCCATTTTTTTTAAAAAGCAGCACGTTGTTGTTTCGTATTCCCCCACCAGGCATAACAATACATTTATTTACTTTGCTTTTCCACAATACGAGCTCATTTATGGCCTCTTCCGCCTTTTGCCTTCCCCCGGAGGTCAAAACACAATCAGCCCCTAAATCTTCCAGTTCAAATAGAGTTTTTAAAGGGTCTTCTACCCAATCAAACGCCCGGTGAAAAGTAAAATGCAAATTCCTCGCTGCAGAAATTAATTCCCCGGTTCGCTGCTTATCCAGGGTGCCGTTTGAATGCAAAACTCCCGAAACAATTCCGGATACACCAAGATCTGCGCAAAGAGCAATATTTGTTTTCATAATCTCAAACTCATCCGCAGAGTAAGTAAAATCGCCACTGCGTGGTCTTATTAAAACATGAATTGGAATAGTAAGATTTTCTGACACCTTCTTTACCAAACCGTAAGACGGTGTTACACCTCCTACAGCCAATTCTGAGCAGAGCTCTATCCTGGCGGCACCGGCTTGCTCTGCATTGAGGGCAGATTGATAAGAATTGGCGCATACTTCTACGATCATTTCATATATTTAGACAGATAAAAATAAGCAACCCTACCAGATGAAACGTAGAAAATTTTTAAAAAATTCTTCCTTAAGTACTGCCGGTATCTTTTTCTGCTTCAATTCTATCGGCCTGCGAAACAGAAAAGAAAGAAGAAACGCCCCATGAAATACAAAAACCAATTGTCATTGCAACATGGGATGTACCCAATGCAACGAACAAAGCCTGGGAAGTTCTTAGCAATGCCGGTAACGCTTTAGACGCAGTAGAACAGGGAGTAATGATTGAAGAAGCAGATATTGAGAATCAATCTGTAGGTAAGGGGGGCAGGCCAGACAGGGAAGGTAATGTTACCCTGGGGATGCATGTATAATGGACAAAGACAGCAATTGCGGAGCCGTTGTGTGCCTTCAAAATATAGTACATCCGGTTTCAGTTGCTAGGAAAGTTATGGAAGATACGCCTCATGTAATGCTCGCGGGAAAGGGTGCCGAAATGTTTGCATATGAAAGGGGTTTTAAAAAAGAAAACTTACTAACGGAGAAATCGAAGAAGGAGTGGATAGAATGGAAAAAACTTCAAAATACCAACCTGTTATAAATATAGAAAATCATGATACCATTGGGATGTTAGCAATTGACAATAAAGGAGATCTTGCTGGTGCTTGCACAACTAGTGGAATGGCCTATAAAATGGCAGGTAGTATAGGTGATTCACCCATAATTGGAGCCGGATTATTTATAGACTATGAGGTTGGCGGGCCCACAGCTACAGGAGTTGGGAAAGAAGTAGTTCGCACTGTAGGGAGTTTTCTTATTGTAGAATTAATGAGGCAGGGTAAAACACCTCAAGAGGCGTGTGAGGAAGGTGTAAAACGCATCATAGAGAAAAACGAGGAGAAACTGGATTTCCAGATTGGCTTTATTGCCATTAATAAAAAGGGGGAAACCGGAGGTTATTGCATTCAGCCCGGTTTTACCTACAGGGTCTTTTCCGAAAAAGGACATAGCAATAACACAGCAAGTAGCTATATAAGCACTTAAATACTTTACTAAAGCACTTAAACTTTGTAGATTTGAAATTCTACTAGAACTCAAAAAATGGCAGACCAGAAAAGACTTTTTTTATTGGATGCATACGCTCTGATATTCAGGGGATACTATGCCCTGATTAAAAATCCCAGGATAAATTCCAAAGGAATGGACACTTCGGCAATCATGGGGTTTGTAAATTCCCTTTTTGATGTTATAAAACGGGAGAAGCCAGACCACCTCGCCGTTTGTTTCGATAAGGACGGTAGTGCGGAGCGCACAGAATTATTTGCAGAATACAAGGCAAACCGCCTTGAGACACCAGATGCTATTCGGGTAGCAATACCAATAATTCAGGATATTCTTAAAGCCATGCATATCCCTTGTATAGAGGTATCTGGATTGGAAGCCGATGACATTATTGGCACATTGGCCAAACAGGCAGAGAAAGAAGGCTACAAAGTTTACATGGTAACACCCGACAAGGATTTTGGACAATTGGTATCGGAAAATATTTTTATGTACCGCCCTTCCCGAATGGGTAACGGTGTTGAAATTTGGGGAATCCCTGAAATACAAACTCGATTTGGAGTTGAACGCCCCGAACAAGTGATTGACTATTTGGGAATGATGGGAGATGCCAGTGATAATATTCCGGGACTTCCCGGAGTTGGAGATAAAACTGCCAAAAAATTTATAGCCGAATTTGGCTCCCTGGAAGGTTTGCTTGCAAATACGGATAAGCTTAAGGGGAAAATGAAAGAGAAGGTGGAAGAATATGCCGAGCTGGGCAGACTGTCCAGGAAATTAGCAACAATTTGTGTAACCTGCAATGTTACATTTGACGACAAGGATTATGAATTGTCTGAACCAGATAGTGAAGAAGTACAAAAAATATTTGAGGAATTAGAATTCAGAAGGCTTAAGGAACAATTTTTAAGGATTTTCTCCAAAGAAACTGAAAATGCAGTTACTGAAGGTAAAAGTGAAGAACCAAAACCTAAAAAAGAGCAGCAGGCTGCCGGAAGTGGCCAGTTTTCTCTTTTTGGAAGTGATGGGGATTCTCCGGCGACATTAAAAGAATTTTCCAGCAGAAAAACCATAAATGATGTAGCCCATGTGTATCAGAGTGTTTCACCGGGGATGGGCATGAAGTTATTCCTTCAAAATCTAATGAAACAAACCAAGGTATGTTTTGATACGGAAACAACCTCTTTGAATCCTCTGGTAGCCGAACTCGTGGGAATCGCTTTTTCATGGGAAGCGCACAAAGGTTTTTATATACCTTTTCCGGAAGGACTTGAAAATGCACAGGAATCAATTGAACAGCTCCGTCCATTTTTTGAAGCGGAACATATAGAGAAAATTGGTCAGAATTTAAAATATGATATCAAAGTACTTCACAAGTACAATATTACAGTCAAGGGGAGGTTATTTGATACCATGCTGGCCCATTATCTTATAAATCCGGATATGCGCCATAACATGGATGTTTTATCAGAGACCTACCTGAACTATACACCAATTTCCATTACGGAACTAATAGGAAAAAAGGGTAAAAATCAACTGAGTATGCGCGATGTTAGTCTGGATAAACAGACAGAATATGCAGTAGAAGATGCGGATATAACATTTCAACTTGCAAATCAGTTTGCAAAGGAACTCAGGGAAGCCAAAACACAAGAGCTGTTCAGGAATATTGAAGTTCCGTTAGTGAGTGTTCTCGCGGATATGGAATTAGAAGGGATTAACCTTGACAAGGAATTTCTTCATTCACTTTCAAAAGATTTAGATGAAGACATAAAGAATCTGGAAGTAAAGATTTATCAGGAAGCCGGAGAAGAATTTAATATTGCATCCCCAAAGCAGTTAGGTGAAATTTTATTTAATAAATTAAAACTTGTCAACAAGCCTAAAAAAACAAAAACGGGGCAGTATTCTACTTCTGAAGATGTACTTTCTTCTCTTGCCAAGGAACACGACATCATTAAAGATGTCCTTAATTATAGAGGTCTGGCCAAACTAAAGAGTACTTATATTGATGCATTGCCGGAGCAGGTTGAAGAAAGTACGGGCAGGGTGCATACAGATTATATGCAGACTGTAGCTGCCACAGGAAGATTGAGCAGCAATAATCCTAACCTTCAAAACATACCAATCCGAACCGAGCGAGGCAGGCAGGTGCGTAAGGCATTTATTCCAAGAGATGATAATTATCTTCTTCTGGCCGCAGATTATTCTCAAATAGAACTTCGTATAATTGCTTCTCTAAGTAAAGAAACAACAATGATTGAAGCCTTCAAAAAAGGCGAAGACATTCACGCTTCAACCGCTTCAAAAGTTTTTAACGTTCCTCTGGAGGAAGTTACAAGAGATCAGAGAAGTAATGCCAAAACTGTGAATTTTGGTATAATATACGGAGTATCGGCATTTGGATTGAGCAATCAAACAGATTTATCGCGGACTGAGGCTAAGGAACTAATTGACACCTACTACAAGACGTACCCAAAACTGCGAAATTATATCAGCGATCAAATAGATTTCGCCAGGGAACACGGTTATGTGCAGACAGTACTTGGCAGAAGACGCTATTTAAAAGATATTAATGGCAGTAATGCCATTGTGCGAGGTGCTGCAGAAAGAAATGCCGTTAATGCACCCATACAAGGCAGCGCAGCAGATATAATAAAAATTGCCATGATCAATATCCACAAAAAACTTACAGAGGGGAATTATAAATCCAAGATGCTCCTACAGGTGCATGATGAACTGGTATTTGATATTTATAAGCCGGAACTGGAAGACCTAAAGGTCATGATCAAAACCGAAATGGAAAATGCTTATGAACTGCTTGTGCCACTTGATGTAGAACTGGGTATCGGCAAAAATTGGCTGGAAGCGCACTGATACAAAAAAACCCTTTGAACTATGCAAAGGGTTTTGATAATCCGTATTTGTGTATTTCTTATTATCTTTTTGTAAAGATCAATTCACCACCATCGTCAAAATTGGCAAAATCTAATTCCACAGCATTTACCCTCATCGTATTTCCTGAAATGATTACCTTGACCTTAGTCTCTATTTCATTCTCGTCTATATAGGTAAGAACTCCTCCTTCATAAAGATAACTATCTACACTAGTGTCTTTCTCAGTTGGACATGGAACATCAAGCCCTGTTCCTCCGGTAATTACGTTAATATCCAGGTAATTTCCTGAATTTTCTGTGATAACAGTTTGGTCCGCATTAAAAGTAATCGTCAGAAGAGAGCAATCTAATGCCGATAAAAAACTTAAAATATCCCGCGCAAATTTTTCATCGTCACTTGCTGTGTTGTCATCAATTTCCAATGCGGTTAATTCCCATGACCCAATAATATCATTTTCCTGATTTGTATCATCTTTGTCTGATGAGCATGAGAATAATAAAGCTGTTGCAATAAAAAGGGCTAATAGGTTACGTTTCATTTTTTTCGGTTTATTAAGATTTCATCAGTTGAAAAACGTAAAATATTACCATATAGTATGTTTGGTTAGCTGGTTTAGCAAACGATTTAAAATAAAAATCAACGGTCCTTTGTTTGTCCATTCATATAACAATCAAAATCTTGCGCTATATATCAGAATCAAAAACACCTGATTATTTTAAAAAAAATTGAGAAATAAGGGTTTGCATTTAAACTTAATAGTTGTACATTTGCAGCCCGTTAAACGGGATTAAAGTGTTTAATTAATAAATATAAAGTAGTGGATACATTAAGCTACAAGACCAAATCTGCTAATAAGAACACCGTTGAAAAACAGTGGTTATTAGTTGATGCCGAAGGCCAGACTTTGGGACGACTTGCTTCTAAAGTAGCAAAAATTTTAAGAGGCAAATACAAACCAAGTTTTACACCACATGTTGACTGCGGGGACAATGTTGTAATTGTGAACGCAGAAAAAATTCAACTTAGTGGAAACAAATGGGAAGACAAGACCTACCTAAGGTATACTGGCTATCCCGGAGGTCAAAGATCAACCACTGCTCGGGAACTCTTAGATAAAAATCCCGCAAGCATTATTGAGAAAGCAGTAAAAGGTATGCTTCCTAAAAACAAACTGGGGGCCGAATTATTCAGAAACTTAAGAGTTTATGCCGGAACTGAACATGATCAGGAAGCACAAAAACCAAAGGCTATTAACTTAAATGACCTAAATTAAATGGACATAATTCATAAAATAGGTAGAAGAAAAACGGCAGTTGCGCGCGTATATATTTCTGAAGGGAAAGGTAAGATTACTGTTAATGACAGGGCATTAGATGATTATTTTTCTACTGCTACTTTACAGTATAAAGTAAAGCAGCCTTTTGCTTTAACCAATACCGTAGACAATTACGATGTTAAAGTTAATGTTTTCGGAGGTGGAATAACAGGTCAGGCAGAAGCAGTGAGATTAGCTTTGTCCAGGGGCCTATGTGAGATTGAAGCAGAAAACAGGGAATTGTTAAAACCTGAAGGATTACTTACCAGAGATCCCAGAATGGTTGAACGTAAAAAGTTTGGTCAGAAAAAAGCAAGGAAGAAATTCCAATTCTCCAAACGATAAAATATAGTCCTGGAACGAATTCAGGATTTTAACCCAAGTTCATTGAAAGTCTCGGTTTATAGAGACAATTAAAAATCTAATCCTTCCGGTTACTTATATTTAGAGTATCAATAAAAGGAGGTATAGATAAAATTTAGTTTAGCATCTAAATGCTGGAGGCTTTCCCTTAAAAAGGAATACCACTTCAACATTGCTAATTCAAAAGAACGTAAACTAAGTATAAAAATGGCTAAGAAAGCTGAAGTAAAAGAATTATTGGAAGCAGGTGTGCACTTTGGACACCTTACACGAAAATGGAATCCGAATATGGCTCCCTATATCTACATGGAGCGGAATGGAATTCACGTAATCAATTTGTACAAAACAGTCGCTAAATTGGAGGAGGCAAATGAAGCCTTGTCTAAAATTGCAGCTTCCGGAAGGAAGATACTGTTTGTGGCTACAAAGAAACAGGCAAAAGATATTGTTGCTGAGAAAGTGGCCAATGTAAATATGCCTTATATCACCGAAAGATGGCCAGGTGGTATGTTGACCAACTTTGTAACTATCAGAAAGGCAGTTAAAAAAATGGCTTCTATTGATAGGATGAAGAAGGACGGGACCTTTAATACCCTTTCCAAAAAAGAGCGCTTACAAGTAGACCGACTTCGTGCTAAATTGGAAAAAAACCTTGGTTCTATCTCGGATATGACACGTTTACCCGGGGCTTTATTTATTGTAGATACTATGCGGGAACATATCGCAGTAAAAGAGGCCCAAAAATTGAATATTCCAATATTTGCAATGGTAGATACCAACTCGGATCCAAGGCCCATCAATTATGTAATTCCTTCCAACGATGATGCATCCAAATCCATCAATATTATTTTAACGGAAGTTACAAATGCAATTGCCGCCGGTCTGGAGGAGCGCAAATCTGAAAAACAAGCTGAAAAAGAAGGTGTTGCCCAAGAAACTGCCGCCCCTTCCAAAGCAGAGGTCGTAGAAAAAGTTGAGGAAGAAAAGGCAGTGACTGCGAAAGCCCCTAAGGAAGAAAAGGCTGAAGCTCCTAAAGCAAAAGATACTCCTGAGCAAGTAAAAGACGATGCTGAAGTGATATCAGAAAAGAAAGAAAAACCCGAAGCTAAAAAAGCTGTAAAAGCAGAATCTGACGATCTT
Organism: Eudoraea adriatica DSM 19308; assembly: GCF_000382125.1. Taxonomy (GTDB): domain Bacteria; phylum Bacteroidota; class Bacteroidia; order Flavobacteriales; family Flavobacteriaceae; genus Eudoraea; species Eudoraea adriatica. The sequence continues at coordinate 284,515 of NZ_KB907550.1, read as the reverse complement.
ACAAAAATTGAGGGTATAGGTCCAAAGGCTGCTGAGGCACTTTCTAATGCCGGAATTGATTCATATGCAAAACTAGCGAAGGCAAATGCAGATAAAATCAAGGAAATTCTAACTGAGGCAAGTTCCAGGATGGCGCATTTAGATCCAGGTTCCTGGCCAAAACAGGCAAAAATGGCTGCTGATGGTAACTGGGATGAATTGCAGGACTGGCAGGAGAAGGCTAAGGGAGGAGTAGAATAACTAAAGGTTTATAAAATAATTTACAACTGAACATGGGTTAACATGTTCAATAAAAAGAAAATAAAATGGTGAAAATTACCGCCGCAGAAGTTAACAATTTAAGAAAGACAACTGGTGCAGGAATGATGGACTGCAAAAATGCACTTGTCGAAGCCGAAGGAGATTTTGAAAAAGCTATTGAAATCCTTCGAAAAAAAGGACAGAAAGTGGCTGCAAAGAGAGCAGATAGAGATTCATCTGAAGGAGCCGCTATTGCCCAGGTTAATTCTGACAAAACCAGTGGAGTTTTAATTTCTCTTAATTGTGAAACAGATTTTGTTGCCAAGAATGATAGTTTTGTTGCCCTGGCCAATGAGCTGGCTAAACTTGCACTTGATTTTGACAGTAAAGATGAATTCCTGAATGCAAATTACAATGGCATTAGCGTAAAGGAAAAACTTACTGAGCAAACCGGTGTAATTGGTGAAAAAATTGAAATTGGCGGCTTTAAAAAACTGAATGCCCCCTATGTTGGATCTTATATTCATGCAGGTAACAAGATTGCAACTTTGGTAGGACTTTCTAGTGCAGTTGAAGGTGCGGATGTAGCGGCCAAAGATATAGCTATGCAGGCAGCAGCTATGAATCCGGTTGCACTTGATGAATCGGCAGTAGATCAATCCGTTATTGATAAGGAGATAGAAATAGCCAAAGACCAGTTGCGTCAGGAAGGTAAGCCCGAGGCCATGCTGGACAATATTGCAAAAGGCAAATTAAAACGTTTCTTTAAAGACAATACTCTTGTTAACCAGGATTTTATTAAAGACAGCAAGCAGAGTGTTTCTCAATACATCCAATCCGTCAATCCTGATTTGAAAATAACAGGCTTCGAAAGGTTGGCTTTAGGCTAAAACAACAATTTAATTATTAAAAAACCACTTTTCAAAAGAGAAGTGGTTTTTTTATGTGTGAAATCCTAAACTTATTGTTAAAGAAACATTTACTATTTACAGGAGGGCTGTTAGCCTTTAAGCCATGCTTTTCTGAGTTTAGATTGAGGTGTGTTCTCCAGGCTATCAATGGGCACAATAGTGGTCACTTTTAGCATCGGCGTCCCAACTTTCCCTTGTAAGGTTAAATCTTCATCACCACGAGTAACAACCATGGTGATTTCCCTGTCGGATGTCCATCCAAAACTTTGTCCAATAATAGGTCTGATGGATTCTAATGAAATTGGCATCCCGTCAATACTTCTTATTGTATCACCTCCTTGTGCACCAAGATCTGTAAAGAAAGTGTTTAATTCAATCCCGTTTCTGATAAATATCGCATCATTATTGCTTGGATCAATATCTATAAAAGGCACCTCTCCATTTAAGAAATAACCGCTTCGCTCCTGACTATCTGTAGTCCTCAATCCTACCGAGGCTAAAATCTCGTCATAATCCAAAGGGGTATTCCCCTGGACATATAATTCAAAAAATGATCTGATTTCAGGATAGGTCATTGCCACGATTTCATCAATAATTTCGTCATCCTCAAATGGTGTGTCATCGTCATATTTCTTTGAAAGTTCCTTCATTAACCACAATACTCCTTTTTCTCCATTGCTCAGGTCCCTGAGCCTGATATCCAAACTCATATTTAATAAAGTTCCTTTTTCATATACATTGGCATAATTTCCTTTATAAGGGTTTTCCAAAATATTACTACTCATAGTTGTAAATGACATTTCATCATCATAGGATTTGGAATTGTTTATTTTGTCTACAATTCGCGTGAAGAAGTCAGCCTCATCAATCAGCCCTTGTTGGATCTGGAATAGGTTGGCGAAATATTCTGTAGTTCCTTCATACATCCACAGATGTTGAGACATTTTAGGATCGTTGAAATCAAAAAATTGAATTTCCTTTGAATGGACATTCAAGGGAGTAACAATGTGAAAAAATTCATGTGAAACCACATCTATCATTGCCGTTTCGAGGGCCTCCAGTGGCATTTGCTCCGGAAGTACTACAACGGTAGATGTATGATGTTCCAAAGCTCCGAATCCTGAAGCATCATTTTGATCCAGTGTAGATAGATACAATAGTATGTTATATTCCTTTGTTCCGTCTATTTCACCAAGAAAAGCCTTTTGAGCACGCATCATGCGCTCCATACTCTCTTTTAGGTCTGTGGCCGCATAGCGGTCATTTGGAGAGTAAACACTAAGATTAATTGTAATATCATTTATAACAAACGAAGCTGTGTTTTCCTTTGCATAGAGAATTGGGTTATCTACTACTTCAAAATATCTTGAAGCGACAAATGTATCTGTCATACTTTCAGCTACTTCCGGCTTTTTGTTCAATGATGTTGTGGGTACCAGGTTTGAAGGAGAGGAAATAATTAATTCGTAGGGCACTTCCTTTAATCCCTCGAAGTATCCCACAAAACCATGAAGATTCAAAACAAAATTTTTATCCTTTAAGATATTTGTGCCGGCAGGAGAAAATACCGGATCGTTTAATTCACTTTCAGTATCATAAGTGTCCGTAACATAATAAGATATCTTATCTAATTTTGTGGCATCGGAAATATTCCACTCATTGGCTCCAATTGACGTAACCAAAAGTTCATTACCCTTATAATCATAGGCTTTCAGGTCCTCAATATACTTTCCGTAGTTATCTTCACTATATGTTCCCGGAACTGTTTTTGGGATAAAGAAGGAAATGTTGTTCTTACTAAATGATCCCGGATTAATAGTTACATTAACCCTGTCATTTGCAACATTTACCAAATCTATAGTTGTTTCAATAACTGTATTTTCTTCAGATAAAACAGATTTTGAAGTGCCACAACTATATAATAAAGCAAGCAAAACATATAGGATAATTAATTTTTTCATGTATATCTGTGATATAATGGTTAAAAAACAAGATTATTAAAATTAATCCAGATCATGATAATCATTAGCAAATAATTAAGATGAACATTAAACCTATTAACGAAGACTTCTCATAAATATTTTTGATTATTTTTGTTTGCGAATCAGCTTAGGACAATATGTTATATAAACGAATACTTCTTAAACTCAGTGGTGAAGCACTAATGGGCAACAAACAGTACGGGATTGATGCCGCTAGACTGGCTGAATATGCACAAGAAATAAAGGAAGTGGTGAATCTGGGTGTTGAAGTAGCGATTGTCATTGGCGGAGGAAATATTTTTAGAGGACTTGCGGGTGCAAGTAATGGAATGGACAGGGTTCAGGCAGATCATATGGGGATGCTGGCAACCGTCATAAATGGCCTGGCATTACAGAGTGCTTTGGAACTCAATGGTGTGCAAACAAGATTACAATCTGCTATAAAGATAAACGAAGTTGCGGAACCATTTATTAGAAGAAGGGCTATGCGCCATTTGGAAAAAGGACGAGTAGTAATTTTTGGAGGGGGTACCGGAAACCCATATTTCACAACAGATTCTGCTGCAGTTTTGAGGGCTATTGAAGTTGAAGCAGACGTTATCCTAAAAGGCACCAGAGTGGATGGTATTTACACGAGTGATCCTGAAAAAGATAAAACGGCTACCAAGTTTGAAACTATTAGTTTTAATGACGTCCTTACCAAGGGCTTAAAAGTAATGGATACAACAGCATTTACCCTTAGTCAGGAAAACAATCTGCCAATTGTTGTTTTTGATATGAATAAAAAAGGTAATCTCCTTAAAATAGTATCAGGCGAAAATATTGGGACGGTAGTGGATCTTTAGTTTAGTATAATTTGCGTAAAATAAGTTATAAAGTTTGTTATGGACGAAGATGTTAAATTTATTTTGGAAGCCACCAAAGAAAGTATGGATGGCGCTATTGTGCATTTGGAAAAAGCATTAGTTAAAATTAGAGCAGGAAAAGCCAACCCCTCAATGCTATCAACGGTAATGGTAGACTATTATGGCTCTCAAACTCCCTTATCGCAAGTATCTAATATAAATACACCAGATGCGCGAACACTTTCTGTTCAGCCCTGGGAAAAAAGTTTGCTGACAGAAATAGAAACTGCAATTATGAATGCCAACCTTGGTTTTAATCCAATGAATAACGGAGAGGTGGTCATTATTAATGTTCCTCCTCTAACTGAAGAAAGAAGAATACAATTAGTTAAGCAGGCAAAATCGGAGGCGGAAGATGCCAAAATCAGTGTTCGAAGTGCAAGACAGGAAGCTAATAAAGAAATAAAACATCTGGGTATTTCAGAAGATCTTGAAAAAAATGCAGAAATAGATATTCAGGAAATGACCAATATGTACACTGAAAAAATAGACAAGATACTTGAGGTCAAGGAAGCTGAGATTATGAAAGTTTAATTCATGCTGCGCCGTCCTTTCAGCTAATTATTTGGATATGGACCAGTATCCATTAATTAAGTTTTCTACTATCCCCTAAAATATATCGCAATAATCGCTGCAATAACTATAATAGCAGAAATGACTATCAAAACCCTGTATAGAATAATTGCAATTTTACTATAGTTTTTTTCATCGGTCATAGCATCATTTCTTTAACAATTTTCATAGTGGAATTTACTATCTCGCAGTTTTACATCCTTTCAATTTACATAAATTCTGTAGCAAATAACCTTTTGAGATGAAAATGTTGAGATTCACTATTTTATAAAGCGTTTCTAGGTACAGTCCTCGATGTTTTCTACCTTTGCCGCTATTAAAAAATATTATGCCTGTTGAATTGGTCTTCAGACCCGGGTGCATTCTAAGCCCATTCAATTTTTAAATAATAATATGGTTTCGAAGATTACAAGTGGATTTTGGGCTAAGGTTGGAAGAATAATTCTTAGAAACAGAATTCTGATTTTAGTAGGAATCGCTGTCTTCACTGTTTTTCTGGGTTTTCAATGGAAGAACATGAAATTTTCCACCTCTGAGGCCAATTTACTCCCCGATAATCACCCGCTGAATATTGCCTATGAAAATTTTCTTCAAAAATTTGGCGAAGAAGGAAATACAATTGTTTTTGCTATTAAAGACAGTTCGCTGTATGAAGTTGAAAATTTCAACAGATGGAACAGATTAAGCAAACAATTGGCAGCTTTTCCGGAAGTAGATTACGTTGTATCTGTAGATAATCTTAAGGAACTAATAAGGGACAAAAAGGAACAGCAATTTATTCTGCGTCCGTTAATTGAGCAGACCCCGGTAAATGATATTGAGGTAGATAGCCTAACCCAATATATGTTCAATAATTTACCTTTCTATGATAACCTGTTGTACAATAAAGAAACGAGGACTATAAGAACACTTGTCTATATGGACAAGGATATAGTAAATACTCCGGTTCGGAAAGACTTTATTCTTAAAGACCTTCATATACTAATATCCGACTTTGAGAAAGAAACAAATATGGATGTTCGGGTCTCAGGAATGCCGTATATACGCACCATGAATACCCAAAATATAATTAATGAAATTGGAATATTCATTGCAGCAGCTCTTATTGTTACTTCCCTAATTTTCTTTTTCTTTTTCCGCAGTATCCGTGCAACATTAATTTCCATGTGTGTAGTCCTTATTGGAGTTATGTGGGCCTTTGGGATCCTGGGGCTATTAAAATATGAAATTACAGTTTTAACAGCCCTTATTCCCCCGCTTATCATAGTAATCGGGATACCTAATTGTATTTTTCTAATTAATAAATATCAACAGGAGGTTAAAAAACATGGAAATCAGGCTTTATCATTAAAAAGGGTCATATCAAAAATTGGTAATGCAACACTTATGACGAATGTTACCACAGCATGTGGTTTTGCCACCTTCATCATAACAGACAGTAAACTTTTGACTGAATTTGGCATAGTAGCTTCAATAAATATTCTATGCATCTTTATTCTTTCCATACTTATTATACCAATAGTGTATAGTTTTATGTACCCTCCAAAATCAAAACATCTGAAACACCTCAACAAAAAATGGATAGATGCTTTTGTAAACTGGATGGAACACATAGTAAGAGAAAAAAGGATCACTATTTATTCAATCTCATTGATAGCATTGATAATTAGTATTATTGGAATTTATCAAATCAAAATATCCGGGAATCTTGTTGAAGATATGCCTAAAAGCACCGGGTTTTATAAAGACATTCAATTTTTTGATGAAGAGTTCAATGGAATCATGCCTATTGAAATTGTCATAGATACAGAAAGGAAAAATGGAGTATTGAAACCGGTTACACTAAAAAAAATGAATGAGCTGGGGGAAATGATTGATGAGACCCCGGCTTTATCAAAACCCATATCCGTTGTTAATTTAGTAAAATATTCCAAACAAGCTTTCTATAATGGAATTCCTAAATATTACCAACTACCCACTTCTCAGGAATACAATTTTATTATGGATGTAGCCAGAAAGTCTCAGGGAAATGAAGGCTTAATTGAAAACTTCGTCGACAGCACAGGGCAGGTTGCCAGGATCACCACTTTCATCAAGGATGTTCCTACAGAGCAAATGGAAGAAATTGAAAAATCGATGCTGGATGAAATCAGCAAAATATTTCCCGCGGATCGATTTAATGTATATGTGACCGGGAAAGCACTGCTTTTTTTAAAAGGCACCAAATATTTGGTAAAAAATCTGGTACTGTCCTTATCCCTAGCTATTGGGTTAATAGCTTTATTTATCGCATATTTATTCCGTTCCTTCCGAATGATCGTTATTTCCCTGATTCCGAATCTTTTGCCCTTGGCCATTACTGCGGGTGTTATGGGTTTTGTGGGAGTGCCAATTAAACCTTCTACAATATTAGTTTTTAGTATCGCATTCGGGATATCGGTTGATGATACCATTCACTTTCTGGCTAAATACCGACAAGAACTCATCGCTAATCACTGGCGCATTCAAAAATCTGTATATGCCGCTTTACGGGAGACCGGTGTAAGCATGTTTTATACCTCTATTGTCCTTTTCTTTGGATTTTCGGTATTTACAATTTCCAGTTTTGGAGGCACGGTTGCTTTGGGTGCATTAGTATCGGCTACACTGCTCTTTGCCATGTTAGCCAATTTAATTTTACTTCCTTCACTCCTGCTCTCCCTGGAGCGGAGCATTGCTAACAAGGAAGTTCTAAAAAAACCTCAAATAGACATCCTTCCAAAAGAGGAGTTGCCCAGAGGCAGATCATAAGATTGATCCAATGGTTTTCACTTGCCATTTTATAAGTCGTTTAAAGCCGTATATTTTGACCAATAAGTTATCTTTGCCATTTAAATTCAGAACTGATCTGGTATGAAATCATACAGTATAAATGAGCTACTTCAGTCACCCCCTTTAAAACAAAAGGTAGAAGTAAATGGATGGGTCAAAACATTTCGAAGCAACAGATTTATTGCATTGAATGATGGTTCCACCATTAAAAACATTCAATGTGTGGTCGATTTTGAACGATTCGATGAAGATTTACTAAAGAAAATTGCAACGGGTGCTGCATTAAAAATAAAGGGTGTCCTTGTGGAAAGCCTTGGAAAAGGGCAAAGTGTTGAGATACAAGCAGAAGAAATTTTTGTTCATGGCCTCTCCGATCCGGACAGCTATCCCATTCAACCCAAAAAGCATTCAATGGAGTTTTTAAGGGAACAGGCACATCTAAGGATACGCACTAATACCTTTGCTGCCGTTATGCGTGTGAGATCGGCTCTTTCTTTTGCGATTCACGCGTATTTTCAGAAAAACGGATTTTACTATTTTCATGCCCCAATAATTACTGGCTCGGATGCCGAAGGGGCAGGCGAAATGTTCAGGGTCAGCACATTAGATCCCAAAAATCCCCCTTTGACAGACAGTGGTGAAGTAAATTATAAAGAAGATTTTTTTGGGAAGGAAACCAATCTTACGGTCTCCGGGCAACTTGAAGCAGAAGCGTATGCTATGGGATTGGGCAAAGTCTATACATTTGGCCCAACTTTTAGGGCTGAAAATTCTAATACTTCCAGGCATCTGGCAGAGTTTTGGATGATTGAACCTGAAATGGCTTTTTACGATCTTAAAGACAATATGGACCTGGCAGAAGATTTTATTAAAAATATCATTTCTTATCTGTTGGAAAATTGTGAAGAGGATTTGGCATTCTTAGAAAATCGGCTTCTCGATGAAGAGAAAACAAAGCCAATGGCGGAACGAAGCGATATGAAGCTTACAGAAAGGTTGAAATTTGTAGTGGATAATGAATTTATTAGAATCACCTATACCGAAGCAATTGACATTTTAAGAAACAGCAAGCCAAACAAAAAGAAAAAGTTTCAATATCTAATTAACGAATGGGGTGCAGATCTGCAGAGTGAGCATGAGCGCTATTTAGTAGAAAAGCATTTTAAATGTCCGGTTATTTTATTTGACTATCCTGCTAAAATAAAGGCGTTTTATATGCGTTTAAATGAAGATGGGAAGACAGTTAGAGCTATGGATATCTTATTTCCCGGAATAGGAGAAATTGTAGGAGGCTCTCAGCGTGAAGAGCGATTGGATGTCTTAAAAGAAAAAATAGCAGCTTTAGGGATTGATGAAAAAGAACTTTGGTGGTATCTGGATCTAAGGAAATTTGGAACTGCTGTTCACAGTGGATTTGGACTAGGTTTTGAACGTATGGTGCAATTTACTACCGGAATGGGCAATATAAGAGATGTGATCCCTTTTCCCAGAACCCCGCAGAACGCAGAGTTTTAAGGCCAAAATCACAACATGATATTAATTCTTTAACTTTATAGATAGGAAAAGAATACAAGCTTATGCTCAAACAGCACTTACAGTTTAAATTATCGCAAAAGCTATCTCCGCAGCAAATTCAGTTGATGAAACTTATTCAGCTGCCTACACAGGCATTTGAACAACGAATAAGCCAGGAACTTGAAGAAAACCCCGCATTGGAACGAGGTAAAGAAGAAAAGGATTCATTAGATGATGATTTTAACGAAGACTTTGAAGGTGACTCAGAGGGCGAAAGTATAGCAGCAGAAGATATTAATATTGATGATTACTTAAGTGACGATGAGGTACCTGACTATAGAACAAGAACCAGTAATTATAGTCCGGATGATGACGAAAAAAGCATTCCTTATGCAGCCGGCATTTCGTTTCATCAGTATCTGATTAATCAATTAAACACCATATATCTCAGTGATCAGGACTGGGCAATTGCCGAATTTTTGGTTGGTAGTGTTGATGAGAGCGGATATATAAGGCGGCCCCTCGCTGATATTGCAGACGATTTGGCCTTTACTCAAAACATCTATTGTGAAGAGGAAGATATTAAACGGGTCTTAAAAATTGTCCAGGAATTGGATCCGCCCGGTATTGCTGCAAGAACATTGGACGAGTGCCTTATACTTCAGCTTAAACGCAAAGAGAGAACTTCAAGTATTGAATTGGCGATTAACATTCTGGATAAATCTTTTGAACAATTTACCAAAAAACACTTTAAAAAATTACTTCAGAAATTTGATATAACTGAAGAGGAACTTAAAGAAGCCGTTGCTGAAATTGAAAAATTAAATCCCAAGCCAGGAGGTTCTTATTCTGGCAGCAATAAGGTAATTGAACATATTGTTCCGGATTTTTCTATTAAGATTGTGGATGGAGAGCTGGAATTAACCTTAAATGGAAGAAATGCACCAGAACTTCATATTTCCAATGAGTATAGCAATATGTTGGCTGGTTATAAAGGTGCTAAGGATAAATCCAAAGCACAAAAAGATGCCGTTATGTTTATCAAGCAAAAATTGGATTCTGCCAAATGGTTTATAGATGCCGTTAAACAGCGGCAGCAAACACTATTTGTTACTATGAATGCGATAATGCAATATCAAAAAGAGTACTTTCTCAGTGGTGATGAACGGAAATTGCGACCCATGATCCTGAAAGATATTGCAGATGCTATTCACATGGACGTATCCACAGTTTCGCGGGTTGCGAATAGCAAATATGTTGACACACCTTATGGCACCAAACTAATTAAGGAATATTTCTCTGAATCAATGAAAAATGTAGAAGGAGAAGATGTTTCTACCAGGGAGATCAAAAGTATTTTGGAAACCGTAATAAAGGATGAAGAAAAGAAAAAACCACTAACAGATGATAAATTAGCAGCCATCCTAAAACAGAAGGGATATCCAATAGCAAGGCGCACTGTGGCTAAATACAGGGAACAAATGGGTATTCCTGTGGCCCGTCTAAGAAAACAGATTTAATGAAACTGTTTTTCAAAATATTCTCTTATTTGTTTCATCCTATTTTTGTGCCTGTTGCAGGAACCATAACTTATTTTGTAATAACCCCGAAATACAGCCCTCTTGAACTTCAAAGTGGCAATATTTTACCTATTTTCATTCTAACTGTTATCATACCTATTATCAGTTTTCTAATTCTGAAAAACCTGGGAGTTGTTAGTTCTATTTTTTTGCCGGGAACAAACGAACGCAAATACCCATTGATTATCCAAATTGCTTTGCTTCTGATGATCATAATAAAGGTAATCCCCAATAATTATACCCTGGAACTGTATTTTTTCTTTGTAGGATTGCTCAGTGCTACGATGGCCTGTCTGTTTTTGATTTTTCTCAAGTTTAGAACGAGTCTGCATATGGTAGGTTTGGGCAGCTTTCTTATGTTCTTAATAGCCCTGAGTATGCATTTTGAAATAAATATTATTTTTGCAATAAGTCTTTTTACTTTATTGACAGGAATACTGGCAACTGCCAGGCTTTATCTCAACAGACACAGCAGAGCTGAAGTCCTTATAGGCTTTATTATTGGATTTGGGTCGCAATTACTGACTATCAAATTCTGGCTATAGCACTAGAGAATGTAAAAGATAATTCCTATTCTTAAAGGTCTGAATTCAATTGATTCGCCTTCTACCGTGCTTATATTATCGTTGAACAAATTACTAAGTGCGTAATAGGCATGTACATTAACGGTGCTATAACCAAAATTGAGCATAATACCATATCTAAAATTACGGACATCAGTATTATTAAATGATATTTTAGCAGAGTCAGAAACAAACTTTGATCTACTCCCTACCACATAGCCTAATTTCATTCCTGCGTAAACCCGCCAAAATTTATAATCACTTGGTGTAGACGTACGCCATCTGAGTTCAATGGGAATTTCTATAACATGGGTATCCAATTTATTTCGCTTATAAGACACCTCGGAATCAAGCACAGTATATTCCAAACCATTCTCTGTTTTATCAACGAACAGGTTGGTATAATAGTTATTATAGGCATATCCCAATCCCACACCAAATCCAAAATTCCTGCGTTTGTTTAAGGGAAAGTCTTTAATAAATCCGCCCATTAAACCGTAAGAAAAATTACCCTGGGTAACACCATCTGGTTTGTTCAGCACCAAATTATATGTTATACCAAGATAAAATTGATCCTCCAGATATTTAAGATCCTCAGCCTTTGAACTCTCTTGTGCACAAAGATTTATTGTGAAACTTATAATTAAAAATAGTATATGGCGTTTCATAGGATTTTAAAGGTAAATAATAAACGAAACCAAGAACAAAAAAAAGTGCTTCAAAATATTTTTTGAAGCACTTTTTACGATTAATTAAGTATGAAAGTTAATTCTTTACTGCAAATTTCTAAAAGCATCACCCTCATAAGTCGTGTAATTGACCTTTAGAGCATTTACTTTTCTTAACTCTTGTTTTATATCCGATATAAGACCCATATTGGCGTCTTTATCTACTTTAAGAGCAGTAGTTAGGACATTCTGTAGTTCCTGAGCCTTTTTAGCTCTCTCCTGCAAAATGAAATCTCCAACTTCGGAAACGTTTGCAAATTTGTCATTCAGTTGTATTTTTGGTTCCGTACCAAAAACCTTCTGATATTCTCGGGTAGGTTTCCCTACATAGATGTATAATACCCTATCCTTTTTTTCCAGCTTCTTTACCTCACTCGCATTTGGCAAGGTATTCTGAACCATTAACGAGCTGTCTTTCATTACGGTTACCGTCATAAAAAAGAACAATAGCATGAAAACAATATCAGGCAAGGAAGCCGTAGATACCGCGGGTAAATCCCCATCTTTTTTCTTATTAAATTTTGCCATAATTATAACTTAGCTCCTGATTAATTACTGGTTGATGTTTCTGCCTCAGACAACTTTTGAGGAAAGAGTTCTTGTATTTTCTTAACCTTTTCCTTCAAATCATCCCTAATGCCTGAAGGTGTTTCAGGGTTTAGAAATTCTGATTCCATTTCTGTAAAATTTCTTCCATACAGACGTTGTCCCTCTCTATTACGAAGATCATTGTAAGCTCCTACCAACTCATTTTGAACTGTGATATAGGTGCCATAACTTGTCTCCCGGTCATTTTTCAGAGATATAATGGCTTTTGTAGGATTATCCGATGAACTGTCATCCTTTTTACCCTTACAATAGTTACAACTTCCATCACCCCCATTATCAAGAAATGCAATTGCTCTGGCTCTGAGTTGTTTAAGATCAAGCAACTCTTCTTCTACCAACAACTGACCATTCTTATTGATATTAACAGTAAAAATGTTCTTTTGTTTAATTACAACATCTGTGTCTGGCGGCTCCATCGGCGGAAGCATCCTGTCTAAACCGGCATCTGTTTCAATAGTAGTCGTTACTAAGAAAAAAATGAGCAGTAAGAAGGCAATGTCTGCCATAGATCCTGCATTAACTTCTGGTGGTCCTCCTCTTCTAGGCATAGTTTAAAATTTTTATTTGTTTGTCATTTTCTTAAAAGCACCCAAGGCCATAGCTACAACAGCTATAAGGACAAGGAGAAAAAACATATTGAGACCAGTCCCAATTCTTCTTATCGTAGTTTCTGAAGTTGCAATACCCCTGTTGGCCATTTCTTCGATACTAACATCCGTACCACTCGCAAGAACATAAGAAAAGATAACAACCAGCACAAATCCGCCAATAACCATCAGGGTTTTTTTCAGACTTTTAGGATTTGCAAATAAACTCTTTATTGTAAATACAAGACTTACGGCTACTGCTATTCCCAGCAAAATGTATGTGATAATAAACATAAAATTCATGGCAGCACTACCCACTGCTTCTGAAGCAGGAACATCTCTTCCAGGCAGCTGATACCAGAGTATAGCCGATAGCACTCCTAAAACAACCAATACTATTTTAACAATTTTATTCATAATATGTATTATTTAGTGTGCGAATTATTTTTTGTGGTCTACCAACATATCGATCAACGTGATCGACGAATCTTCCATGTCGTTTACAATAGAATCTATTTTAGCAATAATATAATTATAAAAAATCTGAAGAATAATAGCCGTTATCAAACCAAAAACCGTAGTTAATAAAGCAACCTGAATGTCCCCTGCAATTAATGAGGCACTAAGGTTACCAACCGCACTAATCTTCTGGAAAGCCTGAATCATACCAATAACCGTTCCCATGAATCCTAACATAGGTGCAATAGCGATAAATAAGGACAACCAGGAAACATTTTTCTCTAACTGACCCATCTGAACACCACCATAAGCCACTACTGCCTTTTCAGCAGATTCAATGCTCTCGCCTGCTCTGTCCAGACCCTGGTAATAAATAGACGCAACGGGTCCTTTCGTATTTCTGCATACTTCCTTTGCAGCTTCAACACCTCCGGATGCAAGGGCATCTTCCACTTGTTGCTTCAATTTTGAAGTATTGGTACTTGCCATATTTAAATAAATGATTCTTTCAATAGCAACTGCCAAACCTAAAATTAAACATAATAGAACAATCCCCATGAATCCAGCTCCACCTTGAATGAACTGCTCTTTTAAAACCTGGGTAAAACCTTTAGCCGATTCACCTGCAGCTTCTTCCTGAAGCATAATAGTAGCAGTAGCTGCTGTTGCAGATAAATTGGAAACTATTGCGCTCGCTTTTGCGCTTACCGTATTTGTGTTTAGAACAAATAACCCGGCCATTGCCAGGATCGAGAATAATCTTTTCATTTCTTTCAAACTTAAATTTAGTTAGTTAATAGGGTTAAAGATAAAAAAAAAATACAATTAAAAAATTAAATCTTTGCACTATTAGGAGGCCATTATTACCGAATTTGATAATTCTTTCCCATTCGTGTTAAAAATGTTAATTTTGGTTTCATTATATCCAAAAAACTAATTACAGATTTTTTGTTCCTAGCAGAGAGGAAGGGATTCGAACCCTCGATACACTTTTGGTGTATACACACTTTCCAGGCGTGCGCCTTCGACCACTCGGCCACCTCTCTATACTGTAAATTACAGGGCGAGCAATTAACAAAAAAAAATTTGGTTTAAAAAACTTTCATCACTTAATTTTAGGACAATTCTCCTCTTAATGAAGTTTCAAAAATTGTTCTAAATGATTTATGTGAAACACCACTGCCCAAAAGGTACATAAGTTTGGTGATTGCTGCTTCGGAAGTGATATCACTTCCATCTATGAGCTGAATTTTCCTCAGTTCTTCACTTGTACTATATCTGCCCATAATTACTGAACCCCCGGAACATTGAGTTACATTTACAATATGCAACCCTTTCTTTATTGCTTCCTTAAGATCTGACAATAACCACTCATCCGTTGGAGCATTACCTGCGCCATACGTCTCAAAAACCAGTGCTTTCAAATTGGGTATGTTCAGTATTCCATGTAGCAATTCACGGCTAAATCCTGGAAAAAGTTTAAAAATTGCCACATTCGTGTCCATTGTCTTATGGACTGCCAGCTTTTGATTTTTTTTATGTTTCAGAAGATAATTACGATTTATCTTTAAATGAACACCGGACTCCGCCAAAGCCGGAAAATTTAATGAAGAGAAGGCCTGAAAGTGCTCAGCATTAATTTTGGTGGTTCTGTTTGCGCGGTATAATTTGTATTCAAAATATAGGCACACCTCCTGTATTACCGCCTGGCTGTTTTCCTGCAATGCTGCTATCTGAATAGAGGTGATCAGATTTTCCTTGGCATCAGTACGCAGGTCTCCAATAGGCAATTGTGAACCCGTAAAAATTACAGGTTTAGAGAGATTTTCCAGCATATAACTCAAGGCTGATGAAGAATAGCTCATAGTATCACTACCCTGAAGTACAACAAACCCGTCATAGCTGTCATAATGCTTTTCAATTATAGAGGCTATTTCAACCCAATGTGAAGGGTTCATATCAGAGGAGTCTATTGGTTGCTTAAATGATATACTTTCAATTTTACAATCCAATTGGCTTAATTCGGGGATATAAGTAACTAACTTTTTAAAGTCAAAAGCTCTTAAAGTTCCGGAAGGATAATCTTTTACCATACCTATAGTACCCCCCGTATAAATAAGTAATATTCTGACTTTTTTGCCCATTTAGCAAAGTGAATTTTTGTTGAGAACTATTTTATAAATATCGCTTTTGTGACTTCATAAGGTTTATATTCCAAATACCTCTTTTGAATTCCTGGTCGTAATATCGGCAACAACTTTCTCGTCCAGACCATAGATTTGGGAGAGCTTTTTTAAAACCTCCAGTAAATATACACTTTCATTGCGTTTACCTCTATAGGGTGCAGGGGCCAGGTAAGGGCTATCTGTTTCCAATACAATATGATTCAGGTCAATCCTGTTTAAAAACGTATCAATTTTTCCGTTTTTAAAGGTAACTACTCCTCCTATCCCCAGCTTCATATTATAACTCAATGCCCTTTTCGCCTGTTCTTCAGTACCTGTAAAACAGTGAAAAATCCCAAAAAGATCCTCTGATTTTTCTTCTTCGAGGACTTCAAAAATTTCATCGAAAGAGTCTCTGCAATGAATGACTATAGGTAAGCTATATTTTTTTGCCAGGCTTATTTGAAATTTGAAGGCTTTTCGCTGTTCTTTTATATAAGTCTTATCCCAATAGAGATCTATTCCTATCTCGCCTACCGCATAGAAATGTCTTTGAGACAACATATGTTCAACATGTTTGAGTTCTTCTTTATAACCATCTTTTACATGAGTGGGGTGTAAACCCATCATCAAAAACATGTTTTCAGGATATCGCTTTTCAAGATCCAGCATGGATTGGGTATAGCCAGCATCTATAGCCGGTATAAAAAAGCGTGTGATACCATTGCTTATGGCTTTTTGTATGACTTCATCCCTATCCTCATCAAAGGCTTCATTATACAAATGGGTATGGGTATCCGTTATAATCATAGAGCAAAAATAGAATTATCTTTGTCAAAAAACATATTGAATGAGTAAACTGAAGAAACTTTTAAAAAATAAAGGATATGCCAAAATTCCACTGGTTCTTGGGGACACCAACCATTTGGAAGTTACTGCCCGCATTAATGGAGTTTCCGGGCGCTTTATTTTAGATACAGGTGCATCTAATACCTGTGTGGGCGTTGATAAAGCCGGCTATTTTAAACTTGTTTCAAAGGACTCTGAGATCAAAGCCGCTGGCGCCGGAGCTACCGACATGGATACACTGGTTTCAGTAAAAAATAAAATTGAAATGGGAGGATGGAAAAAGGCAAAACAACAGATAGTAGTGTTTGACCTGGTGCATGTTAATGAAGCCCTCAAAGCACATAAATCCCTTCCGGTAGATGGGATCATTGGGGCAGATATCCTGATAAAATGTAAGGCAGTGATTGATTATGCTTCCAGAAATCTATTTTTAAAAAACAAAAAATAGCCTTAGTACAATTCTACTCCTTATAATTCTATAACTCCAGTGACTTTTCAGGAGATCCATCCATTAATATTTCCACAGGGTTTTCCAAAGCTTCTTTTACTTCCACCAGAAATCCTACGGATTCTTTCCCATCAATAATTCGATGATCATAGGATAATGCAACGTACATTATTGGCGCAATAACTATAGCGCCTTCCTTTACAACAGGCCTTTCTACAATATTATGCATACCTAGAATTCCGCTTTGGGGTGGATTTATTATGGGGGTGGATAACATTGATCCAAAAACTCCTCCATTGGAAATCGTAAAAGTCCCTCCGGTCATTTCGTCTACGGTAATCTGTCCATCCCGTGCTCTAATAGCAAGACGTTTAACTTCTGCTTCAATACCTCTAAATGTAAGATTTTCAGCATTTCTTATAACCGGCACCATCAGACCTTTTGGACCAGAAACGGCAATACTTATATCACAAAAATCAAAAGATACCATCTCTTTGCCATCAATCATGGAATTTACAGAAGGGAACATTTGCAATGCCCTGATCACAGCCTTTGTAAAAAATGACATAAATCCAAGACTTACATCATGTTTATCTTTGAACGTTTCCTTGTATTGTTTTCGTAATGCAAAAATTGCCGACATGTCTACTTCATTAAATGTAGTAAGCATAGCCGTTTCGTTTTTAGCAGCTACAAGTCGTTCTGCCACTTTGCGTCTTAACATGGAAAGCTTAGTTCTTTGTTCTCCTCGCTTACCACCTGTAGGAGTGCCCATTGAAGGAACAGATTTCACCGCATCTTCTTTGGTAATTCTTCCATCCTTGCCTGTTCCTTTTAAACTTGCGGCATCTATGCCTTTCTCGTCAAGTATTTTTCGGGCAGCAGGCGAAGGCACGCCTTTAGCATAGGACTCTTTTGCAACTTCTTCCCTGACATTTTCTTCCTGCCGGACAGCAACTTCAGTTTTGTCAACCTTGGTTTTTTCGGTACTTACATCTCCATCTTTTGGTTTTTCCGCACTGGTATCTATCAGGCAGACAACTTCTCCAACGGCCACAGCATCTCCTTCTTCGGCTTTCAAGGTAATTATACCACTCTCTTCAGCGGGCAATTCCAGAGTTGCTTTATCCGAATCTACTTCGGCAATTGCCTGGTCCTTTTCAACATAGTCTCCATCGCTAACCAGCCATTCTGCTATTTCAACTTCGGTAATGGATTCACCCGGAGATGGAACTTTCATTTCTAAAATCATGCCTTACACTTTTATATCAGTTTCTTTAATTATTATTACTAATAAAATCTTCTTTTACCGGAAGATAATCCATTCTAATCTCTCCATTGACTTCAATGCGATCAAAATATAATTTGGCTCCTATTGAATCTTCCATTTCCAATGCATTTTGCAAACTTAAATGCAAGTGAGCTTCTGTTGAATTCCCGGAGTTACCGCATTTGGCAATAATTTCTCCCTTTCTTATGTCTTGCCCCTCTTCCACAACTATTGAGTTCTTCATTAAATGCGCCAGTAGCACATACTCATCTCTATCGGTTCGCAAGACTATCGTATTTCCTGTCACTTCCTGCACATTGGTTTCTCCCGGAATATTGTCAGGCACCCCATCAATTACTTTAACCACCCGGCCATCACATGGTGCTATGATATCTTCACCGAATGCGAAATAGCTTTCGTTTAGTAAAGGATCTCCCTCATAAGAGGCCCCGTCTTTTACCTTCAAAATATCGTAGGCATATTGCTGTGTCTCTTCAAGAACATGATAATTCTCCGCTTCCGTAACTCCTCCCCAATATACAAACCATTCCCCATTAAACGGTAAACTAATTAAGGTAGTATTTCTTTCCAGTATCGGTTTCTCCAGAGGCTTAGTCCTGGAAATTGACAAACCATTTATCTTATTCTGAGGCGATAGTGTAACTGTCATATCTGCTACAGACTTATCAAAAATTACCCTGTAAACATGTGCACCTTCCCGCAAAGTATAAAATTGCATAGATTCGATCTCACCGGTTAATCTCTTAATATTTTTTTCAAAGAAATTTCTGGTTTCAATACTGGTGTATGCATTTTTCATCCCGGCATCGTATAAATCGTAAATACCATCGTAATCACCATTGTTAAAGCGCTCGGTAAATACGGAAACAAACCTTTCATAATTAGGTTGCTCATCCTGCGAGAATAATTTAAGAGAAATGAATACCAATACTATTAGTACAATTCTCATGCCTTCCCGTATTCATTTTTAGTAACCCGTCTGGTCATATTGTCTTTGGTTTTATCAAAGACGTAATCTATAACCTGCTGCTGTCGTAACTTGGACCGAACGGCACTACCGGCCGCAGGAGATGCATAAAAACGTCTTGATGCTACACGAAACTTTTGAGCCTCGCCATAATGGGTAAACATATGGCTCCATGCACCCATATTCCTTGGTTCTTCCTGCGCCCAAACCCAATCATTGGCCTTTTTATACTTCTTGATAATTGCCGTCATTTTTTGCTCAGGCACCGGAAATAGTTGCTCCACCCGTACTAAAGCAACATCATCTCGATTATTGGCTTCTTTAAAGGCAAGCAAGTCGTAATAGAATTTTCCGGTACAGAAAACAAGGCTTCTGACCTTATTAATATCCGCACTGGCGTCATCTATTACCTCCTCAAAACAGCCATTGGAAAACTCCTCTACACTGGATACAGCTCTTGGATGACGCAATAGACTTTTAGGTGTAAACACAATTAAGGGTTTTCTAAAATTTGCTTTCATCTGCCTTCTTAACAAATGAAACATGTTCGCAGGAGTAGTACAGTCTGTGACATACATATTGTCTCTTGCACATAATTGAAGATACCTTTCCATTCTTGCTGAGGAGTGCTCTGCACCCTGCCCCTCATATCCATGAGGCAGAAGCATTACAAGCCCATTTTGTAATTTCCATTTATCTTCTGCTGCTGAAATATACTGATCTATCATTATCTGGGCCCCATTACTAAAATCACCAAACTGGGCTTCCCATATGGTTAGCGTATTTGGACTGGCCATGGCATACCCGTAATCAAAACCTACAACACCGTATTCCGATAAAAGAGAATTATATATCTGAAATCTGCCCTGCGTTTCACTCAGATTGTTTAATAACATTATCTCTTCCTCACTCTCTTCCACTTTCATTACTGCATGGCGGTGTGAGAAAGTCCCTCTTTCTACATCCTGCCCGGACATACGAACATCAAAACCTTCTTCTAAGAGGGTGCCGTAGGCAAGTAATTCTCCCATTGCCCAATCCAGCTTATCTGTCTCAAAGAACATTTTTTTCCGATCCCCCACGAGTTTTTCAACTTTACGCAAAAACTTTTTATCCTTTGGTAGCTGCGTAATAACCTTTGCAATTTCAGCTAATTTTGCTTTATCATAGGTTGTATCTACGGGATCTAGCATCTCCCATTCACGGACATTTTGAAAACCACTCCACTCATCAGCCATAAACGGGGTAATAATGGTCTTATCTTCTTTTCTGGAATCTTCCAGTTCTTCCTCCAGACTTTCTTTATACTCCAGTTCCAACTCCTTAACAAAATCTTTATTTATGATTCCCTCTTCAATTAACTTTTCGGAATATATATCTCTTGGATTCTTATGCTTGGCTATGGCCTTATACAATTTAGGCTGCGTAAAACGAGGCTCATCGCCTTCATTATGCCCATACTTTCTATAGCCCAGTAAGTCGAGAAAAACATCACTTTTAAAACGCATTCTATATTCCAAAGCAAACAGGGAAGCATGAACCACGGCCTCTACATCATCAGAATTAACATGTAAAACAGGACTTAAGGTAACTTTGCCAACATCCGTGCAATATGTGGAAGATCTACCATCGAGATAATTCGTAGTAAACCCAATTTGATTGTTTACCACAATATGAATTGTACCATTGGTCTTATAACCATCTAATTGTGCCATTTGTACTAATTCATAGGCTATTCCCTGTCCGGCAATAGCGGCATCTCCATGAACTACAATTGGCAAAACTTTAGAAAAGTCCTCCGGATAATGTGCATCTTGTTTTGCCCTGCTAATACCTTCGACTACTGCACCGACGGTTTCCAGATGCGAAGGGTTGGGAGCAATATTCATATTAATTTTATTCCCATTTTCTGTCTTGCGCTCGGAGGTCCAACCCAAATGATACTTTACGTCCCCGTCAAAAATTTCCTCCTCATAGTCCTTGCCTTCAAACTCACTAAAAATATCTTTGGCAGATTTTCCAAAAATATTGGTCAGAACGTTAAGTCTTCCCCTATGGGCCATCCCCATAACAAATTGCTTGACGCCCATTTCAGCTGCTTTTCCTATAACCGCATCAATTGCAGGGATAAGCGATTCATTTCCTTCCAGTGAAAATCTTTTTTGACCCACATATTTTGTGTGTAAAAATGCTTCAAAAGATACGGCCTGATTAAGTTTTCGAAGAATCTGTTTCTTACGGCCAGCGTCGAAATTCGGATGATTGTCATTTACATTTAACCATTCCTGTATCCATTGAACACGTTCCGGTTTTCTAATGTACATGTATTCCACACCAGTAGCGTCACAATATATGCGTTGCAAATGGCTGATTATCTCACTTAACTTTCTCGGACCCAACCCAATCACTTCACCAGCATTAAACACAGTATCCAAATCATCTTTGGATAATCCAAAATTTTCTATGTCCAGGGTTGGCGTATATTTCCTTCTTTCTCTAACAGGGTTGGTTTTGGTAAACAGATGACCCCTGCTACGGTATCCATCAATTAACTTTACCACTTGAAATTCTTTGAACAAGGTCTCAGGAATCGAAACCGCCTGTCCATCAACAATAACCGGTGAGCCGTTTAGATCGGATATGCCTACTTCATCGAGGGCACTTTCCATTCCAAAATCAAATCCCTGAAAAAAAGCCCGCCAACTAGGCTCAACACTGTCGGGACTTGTGAGATACCTGTCATATAATTCAGCAAAGAAAGACGTATGCGCGGTATTTAAAAAGGAATATTTATCCATAAACGCCAAATCAATATATTGTAAAAAATTAGATCAAAAATACAATAATTAATAGTTTATGAGATTATATAAGGGTGTATTAATTAAAAATCATAGCTCATGGCCTTGAAACGATTATTCAGATATAAGTATTTTGCTTTGGTAGTGGTTTTCACCTTGGTGAGTCTGACTTCTTATTCACAGCAATTGAAACCACAAAATGAGTTTTGGAGAAATGTGCGATATGGAGGTGCCTTAGGTCTGGGATTCGGAAGTAATAGCTTTAGTATTGCAGTTGCTCCGAGTGCTATTTATCAGGTAAGTGAAATGTTTGGAACAGGTTTAGGATTGAATTTTGAATATTCCAAATTCGGAGATTCTGAATTTACCGCTTATGGGGGAAGCATTTTAAACTTTTTTAATCCAATACCACCTATACAATTATCAGCCGTACTTCAACAATTAAGGGTTAGTACGAATTATAGTTCTTCTTCTCTCTTGCTGGATGAAAACTACTGGACTACCGCTCTTTTTATGGGAGTGGGATACAGCACCAGAAATGTTACTTTTGGCATCCAATACGATGTGTTACATAATGACCGAAGTATTTATGCCGATCCCTGGGTGCCATTCATAAGGGTGTTTTTCTAGATTCGTATTCGATATAGCAACTATTTATACTTATGCCGAAACCATACTTTTTGCCAGACCCTTTTTAAAATAAGAAATGTATAATGTTCACTAATATGCTGATCACCAATGTTCAATGTTTTTTTTGCCGTTGCTTCAGGTAAATCCACAACATACAGGAGATTTAAAAAATCTGAAAAATTCTCCTCAATCAGAAATTGAATGTTTTTTTGCAGTAAATATTTGAGTTCATTCGGATTGCACCCGGCCGGTAAGTCCAATGTTAAATTAGCTAAACCAAAATCCTTTTGAATTTGCATTACAAGATCTTCGTACAACTGAACCGAACTTGCATACCAAATTAATTCCCCGCTTTCTTTGAATTCAGGCATCATATAATGCAGAAACGTTATTTATTCAAAACTACTAAAGCCACCTGCAACAGCTTTCAGGATAACTATTTTTTTCATTTCAACAAGTAACTTTTTGGCGTTTAATTTCGTATTTTTTGTTCCCAGTCCCAGGCAGATTTCATAGCCTGGTCTAAGGTAGAACATGCTTTCCAACCTAAAACCTCATTGGCTTTTTTAGTATCGGCATATGCAGTGGTAATATCACCGGGCCTCCTTTCTACGATAGAATAATTAAGTTTCTTTCCGGAAACCCGCTCAAAACTAGCAATAACTTCAAGTACCGAACTTCCCTGGCCTGTTCCTACATTATAGACTTCATAATTCTCCGGGTTCTCTCCTTTTAAAAGCCGTTCTAAAGCTACTACATGGGCTTTTGCCAGATCAACCACATGTATATAATCTCTAATACATGTGCCATCCGGTGTCGGGTAATCATCCCCAAAAACCGAGAGTTGTTCTCTTAAACCAATCCCCGTTTGTGTGATAAATGGAACCAAATTTTGTGGGACACCAATTGGTAGTTCTCCTATTTCCGCACTTGGATGAGCCCCCATTGGGTTAAAATATCTTAAAGAGATAGCTTGCAATCCGGAATTTACTTTACAAGTATCTTTAATAATTTCCTCTCCAATCTGTTTTGTATTACCGTAGGGTGATTCTGCCATTTTCACCGGAGCATCCTCCGTAATAGGCATTTTATCTGCTTGTCCGTAAACAGTACATGAGGAACTGAAAATAAAACTCTGCCTTTTTTTTGCGGTTATCTCCTTCAGCAGATATATGAGAGTACTTAAATTGTTTTCATAATAGTGCAAAGGTTTTTCCACACTTTCCCCAACGGCTTTTGAAGCAGCAAAATGAATTGTTCCCATTATATCTGCGTGCCTTGTGAAAAAATCCCCAACCTTTTCTTTTTCCCGCAAATCAATTTTCTCATAAACCGGCCTTTTACCCGTAATTGCAAAAATGCCTTCCAGGACATTCTCGGAGGAATTGGAACAATCGTCTATGATTACAACTTCATAGCCAGAATTCTGCAACTCTACCACAGTATGTGATCCAATAAATCCGAGCCCCCCGGTTACAAGTATTTTCATTAATAGCTTTTTAATTTAAAATGAGTAGTCAAACGGTGGTTGCCAGGAATCAAATAACTAATTTTTTAAAAACTGAATTACCGTATCAGTGATAAATGAGATTTGGTCATCCTCCAATTCTGTATGCATAGGAAGTGATATAACTTCGTTGATAAGCGCATTGGTCACAGGAAAATCAGATTCCCTGTATCGTGGATCCGCATAAGCTTTTTGTTTATGTAATGGAATTGGGTAATAAATTCCAAAAGGGATATTATTTTCAGCCAGATGCGTGGCCAGTCCATCTCTTTTGTCATTCATAATTCGAATTGTAAATTGATGGAACACATGACAATCACAGTCTTCGCAAAACCCGGAACAAGCAATTCCGGTTTTAGGTAAAACGATCAAATCATGTCCCCGGAAAGCGTTCATATATTTACGGGCAGCCTCTCTCCTCCTGCTGCAATATGCGTCAAGATGTGGTAGCTTTGCGCTTAAAACGGCTGCCTGGATAGTATCTAATCTGGAATTCACACCAACAACATCATGATGGTAACGGGTATACATTCCGTGGTTAACAATTCCTCTTATAGTATGAGCCAGTTCATCGTCATCTGTAAATATTGCCCCACCATCTCCATAGCAACCCAGATTTTTGGATGGAAAAAAAGAGGTAGAGGCCACATGGCCAATTGTACCGGCTTTTTTCTTCTTACCATTCTTATAGGTATAATTGGCACCTATAGCCTGGGCATTATCTTCTATAACAAAAAGGTCATGTTTTGCAGCAATACTCATGATGGCCTCCATATTTGCGCACTGACCAAAAAGATGAACAGGCACAATAGCTTTGGTTTTTGAAGTTATGGCCTTTTCAATGGCATTTGGGTCTATATTAAAAGAGTCTGGTTCAACATCCACTAATACCGGTGTCAGCCTTAATAAGGCGATTACTTCAACAGTAGCTGCAAAAGTAAAATCTGCAGTAATAACCTCATCTCCCGGCTGAAGCCCCAGACCCATCATAGCAATTTGAAGGGCGTCTGTGCCATTAGCACATGGAATTACATGTTTTACCTGTAAATAATTTTCCAATTCTTTTTGAAAGGAATGCACCTCCGGTCCATTTATGAAAGTTGCAGAATTTAATATCTGATTTATGGACTCATCTACCTGCTTTTTAATGCCTTGGTACTGACCTATAAGATCAACCATTTGTAGCTTTTTCATAAGCGCTTGTTAAGTGAACAATATTACAAAAATAAGGAACCCCGGCCAATGAAATTTAACAAAGAAGCGTATTTTAGCTGCAAATTCACAGTACGTGTATATCCTTTATAATTTAGCAATATATATTACCTCCTTATTCCTGCCTGTAATTGCATTATTCAATGCCAAAGTCAGCCTTTTCGTCAATGGAAGAAAAAGTGTTCTCACTGAATTAAAAAAACATATTACAGATAAAGATTCTACTATTTGGATACACGCTGCCTCTCTTGGGGAATATGAACAAGGGTTGCCAATTGTAGAAAAACTAAAAGCAGAGTATCCCACATTTAAAATTGTAGTCTCATTTTTTTCCCCATCCGGTTATGAAGTAATAAAGCAATCCGCCACTGCCGATTTGGTAACTTATCTTCCGCTCGATACGGCTCACAATGTTAAGAGGTTTATTAAATTACTGCAACCAAAAATAGCCATTTTCATAAAGTATGAAATCTGGCCAAATATGCTAAAAGAACTTCAAAACAAGGGTATTCCCATCCTTCTTATTTCCGCAATTTTTAAAAATGATCAGACCTATTTCAAATGGTATGGCGGATTTATGAGAGATGCGTTGGAAAGATTCTCGCATTTCTTTATTCAGGATTCTGAATCGGAAAAATTATTGAATTCTATAGGCATCCATAATACCACTATAACCGGTGACACAAGATTTGACCGGGTTTCTGAAATTCTACAGCAAAACAATAGGCTGGAATTTATGGATAATTTCACTCAAAATAACTCTTGTTTTGTAATGGGCAGTACATGGCCTGAGGATGAAGAGCTATTGGTAGCATATATTAATGCATCTTCGCATGAAATGAAATACGTAATTGCTCCTCATAATATCGTTCCTAAAGAAATAGCGCGACTTCAGCACCAAATAAAAAAGCGGACGGTTTTATTATCTGAAATTTCGGAAAACTCTCCAGTGGATCCTGAAGTTATGATAGTAGATACTATCGGACTATTGACCAAAATCTACAGTTATGCGGATATCGCTTATGTAGGAGGGGCTTTCACAGCAGGAGGGCTTCACAACACCCTGGAACCTGCTGTGTTTGGGATACCGGTTATTATTGGTCCAAATTATACCGGATTTAAGGAAGCTGAAGAATTGGTTAAGCTTAGAGGAATTTTTACAGTCAGCGATATAGCGGAGTTTACCCACCTGGCGGATAAATTTATTCTGGATTCTGATTTCAGAACTGAAACCGGTTCTATAAATACCTCTTACATCAGCAATAATAAAGGAGCAAGCATCCAAGTAATGAATCATATACGTACATTACTGTAGTTATTCATAGTTGATTAGATAGAATTATGACAAAGTAATATTGGTTGTCGAGGAGTCGCACAATAGTAAATTGAACTTTTTCTAAACCGGTATATTTTTTGCGATTACACTAAAAACAGGACTGATGAAATTTGCCCCTTTTCACACCTTAATGATATGTCTTTTGATTTGTTCAATATCCTGCAAGGATAATCCATCGGAAGCTAATGAACCAGACAAGAAACAGAACATCGTACCCAATTCTGAACGCAATTTTGACAATAAGAAAAATCAGGATATAAAAGAAGATCCCGGCACCTTAAAACCTACAAAAGAACAATTGGACAGGGCTATTGAAAAAAAGAAAAAAAATAGTATTTTGGATTCTTTGAAACCAAAGACTGCCTGACTTCCATTCCTATTTGATATTCTCTTCCTTTTTTTTTGCTAGATTTACCAAAACCAGCAAACCATGGACAAAAGGATTTTCAGAATATCACTAACCGCCGCATTGGCAGGTTTTTTATTTGGCTTTGATACCGTTGTAATTAGCGGGGCCAATTTGCCTATTAAAGAATTGTGGAACACTTCACCATGGTTCCATGGAACTTTTATAATGTCCATGGCTTTGTGGGGTACGGTATTAGGGTCACTTTTTGGAGGTATACCATGTGATCTTTTTGGTCGGAAAAAGACCTTATTCTGGATTGGTGTTTTATATTTTGTATCCGCTATGGGGTCTGCTTTGGCCGTTGACCCCTATATGTTTTCTTTCTTCCGGTTCATTGGAGGCCTGGGAGTGGGTGCTTCCTCTGTTGCTGCTCCAATTTATGTTTCGGAGATATCATCATCTAAGAACCGGGGACAATTAGTAGCTCTGTATCAATTCAATATTGTTTTCGGGATTTTTGTGGCCTTTATTTCCAATTATTTGCTCAAAGGTTTCGACGGTGCCAATGACTGGCGCTGGATGCTTGGGGTAGAGGCTATTCCTGCCTTAATATACAGTATAATGGTTCTCAAAATTCCCAACAGCCCTCGATGGCTGGTTATAAAAAAACAAGACAATACAAGGGCGTTAAAAGTGTTGGAATTTCTTTCAAATAAAGAACATGCAAAGCAAAAGCTCGAAGAAATAAAGAATTCCTTTAAGACTACGGATGTAAAAGAAAAGCTCTTTACAAGCAAATACAAAAAACCACTTATACTCGCTTTTTTACTTGCTTTCTTCAACCAGTTGTCCGGCATAAATTTTGTGCTTTATTACGCACCCGAGATTTTGGAAAGGGCAGGCCTGGCTGCCAGGGAATCCTTGTTCAGTTCTATTTCCATAGGTATCGTCAATTTAATTTTTACCCTTGTGGGGATACGATTAATTGATAAGATGGGCAGACGCAAATTAATGTATATAGGCTCTATAGGCTATATCATTAGTCTGGCGATGGTGGGTTGGTGTTTTTACAGCGGAGCCGATTCTACTGTACTTCTTATTTTTATTCTGATTTTTATAGCTTCACACGCTATCGGGCAAGGTGCTGTTATATGGGTTTTTATCTCAGAGATTTTTCCAAACAAGGTAAGAGCATTTGGCCAGTCATGGGGCACAGGCACGCATTGGGTTTTTGCCGCTTTAATCACACTCGTTACTCCAATATTCCTGGATGCCAATGATGGGATTTTTAAGGACAACCCCTGGCCAATCTTTATATTCTTTTCCTTTATGATGGTATTACAATTGTTATTTGTAATATTTATGATGCCTGAAACCAAAGGAATTTCACTCGAGGACTTAGAAAAGATGCTAAGCCCGGATAAAAGTTCTTAAAAAGGAAACTCCCTTTTACCGAAAATTCAGGTATTACATCTCAAAAAGGCCTGTTGTGATGGACTTTTAGTCGAATTATGGTATTCCAAATGTAATTTTATTGTCATAAATATGTACATTGTAGGAAATTATATGAATTATGGAAGATCAATTAACATTTGGCACAAAGCTCCTTAATGGGTTCCTGAGCATAATGGTAGTGGTTTTGGTCTTAATTTTAGCCGCCGTAGTGATTTGTCTTATTTTGGCAGGTCTTGGCTTCTTTTAGAAAAGACACAAATCCGGTTTTCCCCAATCTTGCCCCCTTAACTTTTCCTATTTACTCTTTTTTTTGACCGTTTGGAATTTATTAGCCGGATATCCTTTTATCAGCTTAGGATAAAAGTGATATTCAACAAAGGAATTGCCAAAAAAAGTTATTGCCATTGACTTTCCAAACAGTTTTGTTGCTGAACTAATATCTCCAAATTCCGGTTAGTTCGGTCTTAGTTCCCAACAGGTAGTTGGAACTCCGATTCAACAAACACTCATCTCATTATTTTTTCAGAGCAAATTATTCCTGTTAATAACCATCTACTTATGTATATTGCAAATAGAAACTTTAAAGAAGATTTAATGCGCTTCAGGACTCTTCCGTATTTTCTTTTACTAATTACAGGATTATTTAGCTGCAATCAATTAGAGAAAACAAAGACCATTAAATTGGCTCATGGGCTGGATGTAAATCACTCCGTTCACAAAGCTATGGTTAAAATGGGAGAGGATTTAAAAGAACTTTCAGGCGGCAAACTCGGCCTGGAAATATATCCCAGTCAGCAATTAGGAACCGAGCGACAATGTCTGGAGCTTTTACAAATTGGAAGCCTGGATATGACCAAAGTTTCTGTCGGTGTACTTGAAAATTTTGCTCCCAAAATGAAAGTCCTGGGACTACCTTTTCTTTTCAGGGACAGGGCACATGCTTTTAAAGTATTAGACGGACCTGTGGGGCAACAATTATTGGAGGATGGAGAAAAATACTGGCTTAAAGGTTTGGGCTATTATGATGCCGGCAGCAGAAGTTTTTATACAAAAGACAGGCCAATAAATTCTCCCGAAGACCTTGACGGGCTAAAAATAAGAGTGATGGAAAGTGTTACTGCCATAGATATGGTATCTGGTCTGGGAGGTTCCCCAACGCCTATTTCCTGGGGTGAATTGTATACGTCTCTGCAACAAGGGGTGGTAGATGGTGCAGAAAACAATCCACCAAGTTTCTACTTATCACGTCATTATGAAGTTTGTAAATACTATACGCTGGATGAGCATACAGTTTTACCCGATGTACTTCTGGCCGGAACACATTTATGGAAAAGACTTTCTACAGAAGAAAAAGAATGGCTTACACAGGCTGTTGAAAAATCTATTATTTATCAGAGGAAATTATGGCTACAGTCCGAAGAAGAAGCATTGAATGCAGTGCAACAGGCTGGTGTTGAGATTATCAGACCAGATAAAAGCCTGTTTTCTGAAAAGGTTAAGGGCATTTACCAACAGTACGAAACGAATGAAGAACTATACACACTAATACGAAAGATTCAGGAAACACAATAAATGGAACTAAGAAAAAAGATAGATAAGATTCTGGCCAGGCTTTTGATACTCATTATGAGCATTATGGTAATTAATGTTCTCTGGCAGGTGTTTAGCAGGTATTTTTTGGGAGCCCCCAGCTCCTTTACCGATGAACTGGCGAGATACCTGATGATATGGGTAGGTATACTGGGAGCAGCCTATGTTTCAGGCAGAAATAAGCATGTTGCCATAGATGTCCTTCCCTCTCGATTAAGCACAAAAACTCAAAAAAAATTAAAACTAATAGTCCGGGTTTTAATTATCCTTTTCTGCTTGTTTGCTTTGGTCATTGGCGGTTCCAGATTAGTCTATGTTACTTATGTCTTAGACCAATACTCCCCTGCATTGCAAATGCCATTAGCTGCAGTATACATAATTATACCTGTTAGTGGTTTGCTAATCATATATTATAAAATGTCAGATATTTTAAATCAATAAAAGCTATGGATTATATTCCTATTCTTGTTTTGGTGATAAGCTTTATTTGCTTGCTGGCTATTGGCACCCCTGTGGCCTGGAGTATTACTATATCTGCATTGCTCACCATGTTGGTGAGCATACCGGCATTACCTGCACTTACAACGGTCGCTCAACGTATTGGGACAGGACTGGACAGTTTTGCACTCCTCGCCATTCCATTTTTTATTCTCTCCGGTGAATTAATGAACAAAGGAGGTATAGCACACCGGTTGATAGCCTTTGCAAAAACATTGGTTGGTGCGCTACCCGGTGGACTGGCACTAATAAATATAATTTCAGCTATGTTAATGGGTGCTATTGCGGGATCGGCTATGGCATCGGCATCTGCTATGGGAAGTATTTTGGGCCCTGAAATGGAAAAAGACGGATACTCCAAAGAGTTTGGTGCTGCTGTGAACATAACTTCCGCTACCACCGGACTCCTTATTCCTCCCAGTAACGTTCTGATAGTATATTCCCTGGCAAGTGGCGGGGCATCTATAGCAGCCTTATTTTTAGCAGGATATATTCCCGGTATCCTCACTGGTTTATTATTAATGCTCGTAGCTTCTTTCTGGGCCAGAAAAAAAGGGTATAAGCTTGGAAAACCAAGTACATTCAAGAATATATTTAAAACATTTATTGATGCGGTTCCCAGCTTATTTATGTTGGTGGTTGTAATAGGAGGCATAGTAACAGGCATATTTACAGCTACCGAAGCATCCGCTATTGCTGTGCTTTACAGCGTTATACTTGGCTTTATTTATAAAGAAATCACCTTTGATAAACTACCCCAAATTTTATTGGACTCATCTGCTACAACAGCGATCGTAATGTTATTGATAGGGGCATCCATGAGCATGTCATGGGCACTGTCTTTCGAAAATATTCCCCAGGATATAAGTACCGGTTTGCTGAGTATTAGTGATAATAAAATTATGATATTACTTATCATAAATCTACTGCTGCTGTTTGTTGGCATATTTATGGATATGACTCCGGCGGTACTTATATTCACACCCATATTTTTACCTGTAGTGATGAAACTTGGCCTGGATCCTGTGCATTTTGGAATTATTATGATTTTGAACCTATGTATAGGTTTGTGCACTCCACCGGTAGGCTCAGTGTTATTTGTAGGTGTTGGCATCGCCAATACCACCATCGAAAAAGTAATTAAACCACTCCTTCCCCTTTTTGTGGTAATGATTATTGCCTTGTTTCTGATTACCTATTTCCCACAATTAAGCCTTTGGCTGCCAGGCTTGTTTGATTTGTAATACGAGCCATATTATTTATGAAGTAATAGCTAAGGCCTTTTGAATTTTGAATTAGGATAGCTTGGTTGAAGCCAGGTAAAAAGTTATTAAACCGGCTAGTATTACAGGTATGGAAAAAATCATAAAATTCTCTGCCATTGAAAGCCCGATCCCTATAAGGACACCGCCCAGAGCCGGGCCAATAACACCCCCTAGCCTTCCAACTCCAATCGCCCAGCCCAGCCCCGTTGTTCTGAATTCTGTCGGATATATCCTTGCGGCCACAACATATAAGCCAACAAATCCACCCTGTAGGGTAAACCCGAGCAAACCAATTACAAAGAGCAAGGTATTAGACCCGATAAACATTTTAAAAGTAGCCATCAAAATCCCTGTTATGCCTAAAAATAATGCCACTGTCCTCTTTATTCCCATTCTGGAAGAAATATAGCCCTGGCTAATGATCCCGAAAAAGGCCCCCATATTAAAAACCGTGCCGGCATAGATTGCCAATGACATTGAAAGACCAGTAGCCTCTGTAAGTTTTGGTATCCAGCTTAGCAGAAAGTACAAACACCCGAATGCCATAAATAAGGCCGTCCATAACTGGAGTGTAGGCATACTATATTCTTTGTTGAGTAGCTTGTTTACAGGAATACCCGAAGATTTCAACTCTATTTCCGGTAGACTATCCAATGCAACGTGCTCCATTCTCCCCAATATCTTATTCACAAGATGTAATGCACCTTTGGGCTGCTTTTTCAGATAATAATAAATAGACTCTGCCAATAAAAAATAGATAAGTGGCAAGCAGATAAAGGAAGCCAGACCGGCCAGTATAAACATAACGGCCCAGCCATACTCAGGCACTACATTTGCTGATACCATACCGGTTATAACAGCTCCAACCGGATAACCCGACAAAACAAAACTGACCCAAAAATCCTTTTTACGATCCGGAGCATATTCCGCAGTCAGTGTAGCTGTACTTGCAAGCATGCTTCCTATGCCTATGCCACTTAAAAACCGTAAAAATATCAACTGGGTAATGGTTTGCGACCAGGCCGTCATTAGTACGCTGGCACCCATTAAAAAAGCACTAATCAGTATCATTCTCTTTCTTCCTATATGATCGGCAAAAGGTGCTAAAAACATAGCCCCAATCATCATCCCCGCAAGTCCGGAACTAAAAACCATGCCCAGCTCCTCCGGCCCAACCTGCCAGGATGATGCTATAGCAGACGCGCAATAGGAAATAACCATGACGTCCATCCCATCGAGTATATTCATGACAAAGCATACAAAGAAGGTGGTATATTGTAATTTTGACAGAGCCTGTCCGTCTATTAGCTCCTTTGTTGTTTTTTGCATTCCCTGGTTTTTAGATTCAATAGATCGGGCTAAAACACTTCTATTAGTCTTCTGTTAATTGGCTTAAATTTTCAAAAAATCCTATAGATTATTGAAACTGATTTTTAAGTTCCTCCTATTTTGGATTGATTAGGTAAAGTTATGGATTTAGATACATTGGATAGTATTGAACACACTGTAAGTTTAATTTCTAAGACATTTTAAGGAGCATCAAAAAAAAATTGTTTTCGTAATAAGGTTGCCTATTTAAAAAGCCGACTTTTAGAAGTTGGCTTTTACCTTTGTGCAGGCGGAGAGACTTCCCGCCTATGGAGGGATAGACTTCTCGTCTCTCCGAAATATCAACTTTCCTGAAAAGAAAAAACCTCCGATCTTCGGAGGTTTTTGTAATCGTACAGGCGGAGAGACTTCCCGCCATAGGCGGGATAGACTTCTCGTCTCTCCGCAATATCAACTTTCCTGAAAAGAAAAAACCTCCGATCTTCGGAGGTTTTTGTAATCGTACAGGCGGAGAGACTCGAACTCTCACACCTTTCGGCACTAGATCCTAAGTCTAGCGTGTCTACCAATTCCACCACGCCTGCAAAAACTATTTTTCAAAATACAGAATTAGACCCTAAGTCTATCGTGTCTGCCTCCCGATAGCTATCGGGACCACCACGCCTGCATTTTCCGTACCGATTGCTTCTCCTTCGTAATACTATGGAGAAGGAACTACCGGTTAAACGGGGATGCAAATATAAAGCAAAATTTCAATTTAAAAATAATTGAACTTCAAATTTATCTGCCTTCTTTTCGTAAATTTAGCCATTCTTCAAACTTTTGATAATGCAAAACATAAAGGCTTACCTGGATCAACACAAAGAACGTTTTATCAATGAACTTATAGAGCTCCTGAAAATGCCCTCTGTTAGCGCAGATTCAGCCTATTCCCATGATGTGCTTGCCACGGCTGAAGCTTTTGCAACTTCTCTGAAGAATGCGGGTTGCGATGTTGTGGAAATTTGTGAAACTGATGGATATCCTATCGTATACGGCGAAAAAATTATTGATGAGAAATTGCCAACAGTTTTAGTTTATGGCCATTACGATGTTCAACCCCCGGATCCATTAAACTTATGGGATTCTCCTCCCTTTGAGCCAGTTATTAAAAAAACGGATCTCCACCCCGATGGAGCAATATATGCCAGGGGAGCTTCAGATGATAAAGGCCAGGTATATATGCATGTTAAAGCCCTGGAGTTTATGGTTACTAACAATACCCTTCCCTGCAATATCAAATTTATGATTGAAGGTGAAGAAGAAGTTGGAAGCGTAAGCTTGTCGGCATTTGTGAAAGAACATCATGAAAAACTTTCAAATGATATTATTCTCATTTCAGATACCGGACTTATTGCAAATGACATCCCCTCAATTACCACCGGGTTAAGAGGGTTAAGTTATGTAGAAGTAGAAGTTACTGGTGCAAACCGGGACCTCCATTCCGGGCTTTACGGCGGAGCTGTGGCCAATCCAATCAACATTCTGGCAAAAATGATTGCCACTTTACATGATGAAAATAACCATATAACCATACCGGGATTTTATGATAAGGTAGATGAACTCACCAAGGAAGAAAGGGCCGCAATGGCCAAAGCACCTTTTGATCTTGATGCCTATAAAAAAGCACTTGATATCCAGGATATCTATGGAGAAAAATCCTATTCCACCAATGAAAGGAACTCCATTCGCCCCACCCTTGATGTAAACGGAATATGGGGAGGATATACAGGCGAAGGAGCTAAAACAGTAATCCCAAGCAAGGCATACGCCAAAATATCCATGAGACTGGTACCTCATCAGGACTGGCAGGAAATCACCCGGTTGTTTACACAGCATTTTGAAAATATAGCCCCTCCCGGCGTAAGGATAAAGGTTAACCCGCATCATGGCGGGGAGAGCTATGTAACACCTATAGACAGCATTGGCTATAAGGCCGCGAGTAAAGCTTTTGAAACTACTTTTGGAAAAGTTCCGGTACCCAAAAGGAATGGAGGAAGTATCCCTATTGTACCTCTATTCGAGGAAGAATTGGGCAGCAAATCAATCCTTATGGGTTTCGGCCTTGACAGTAATGCCATCCATTCCCCCAACGAACATTTCGGGGTCTGGAACTATTTAAAAGGAATTGAGACAATTCCCTATTTTTATAAATACTATACCGAACTCTTTTCCCAAAGAACTTAAATTTCTCAAAAGGCTTTGCTTTCCCAGAAATATTTAGGGAATGCTTTCAGATAGCATAATACCGACTTAATAAGCTGTTTTTATTTCATTTTAGTGTAACAAATCAGAACAAATTGCGTTCTAACCAGTAGAATCAAAAACGAACACTATTATGATACGACGCTTTTTTATCCTCTGTTCCGGAGCGGACACGGGCATTCTGGAATCCTGTTCTTCAGGAGAGCAAAACAAATACGCGGGCATTGGAGCAACTGTTTTTTTTACGGCTGTAATGGCCTTTATCGCCGCTTCTTATGCACTCTATACGGTATTTGACAACCTTTATACTGCTATCTTCTTTGGCCTTATTTGGGGCCTGTTGATTTTTAACCTGGACCGGTTCATAGTCTCGACCATTAAAAAAAGAGACAGCTTTAAAAGTGAGTTTTTACAGGCAACTCCCAGGATAATTTTGGCAGTCATTATTGCCGTTGTGATATCCAAGCCGTTGGAAATGAAAATTTTCGAAAAGGAAATCAACCAGGTTTTATTGGAACAAAAAAATGAACTCACCCTTGCAAACAAAGCGCAAATTGCCCGGCAATATACCCCTGTGGTAGCGAATCTGAATGAAGATATTACTTCGCTTAAGAATGAAATAAATATAAAGGAAGCAGAGACCAATGCCCTTTACGATACCTATATTTCCGAGGCAGAGGGAAGAGCAGGAACAATGCTTTTGGGCAAAGGACCGGTGTACAAGGAGAAAAGGGAAAAGCACGATGCTGCCCTGTTGGAATTAAGACAATTAAAAGAGGCCAATGCACTGAAGATTGCGGATAAAGAATCTCAAATTGCTGCTTTAAACAAAGAATATTCGCTGGCGGTTGAAGATTCTCAACCAGTCATTGACGGATTTGATGGCCTTATGGCCCGCATAAATGCGTTGGGAGAATTGTCATGGTTTCCATCCTTTTTTATTTTCCTGCTTTTTCTTGCCATTGAAACCTCACCAATAATTGTAAAACTTCTCGCTCCAAAAGGGCCCTACGACCTTAAACTGGAAGATGAGGAAAGTGCCGTGGAAACCTGGGTGATGCAAAAAGTACAACAACGTCAAAAAATCCTGGCTACAGACACTTTACTGAATGAGAAAATATATGGTGAAATAGCAGAGGAAGAAGCCGTTTATACCTATAAAAAACAGAAAGCAGAAGAATTGCTTCGACTACAGGCAGATACTTTTCATGATTTGCAGATTAAAAGTTTGTAAGTTTTCTAAACCTTAAAAAAATCAGGTATCTGAGATTAATTACCCCAGATCCTTGCCCACAATTCTATTAAAACGTTTTGTGCATCTTCTTTGAATTTTGGAGTTTCTTCCACGATGACCTCATTGTTTATTTTAAGGAGCTTGTAGCTAAAAGCAAATTTGGGATTAATAGGATTAAGGCTAATCAAGCCAAAACGAAGGTCATTGAAGAGCAGGGATTGCTCCTTGCGTGATATCGTATACCAGCCTTCTGCTATTTTTATAAGGCGATGAATTTTATCCTCACCGGCCAGGTCTCCCAATAAGCGATGGTTTTTAGGATATGCCCTGAATATAATTGGCTTAGTGTCGAACAGTGAATATTCACCTATTAAATATTCTTTGCCGGCATCTACATTGGCAGTCCAAAGTATGGAATTAAAAGGTGTAGGCCTGGTCTCTATCTGTTCAAAAGCAATGCGCTGCTCCTTCAAATTATCGGTAAACTTTATATAGGTTATTCCTTTCAATAGCAATGTTACTGCCAGATAACCACTGCTAACCATAAGTCCTATTCTATTATACTTTCTCCTCTCGGGTGACAGTCTGTGCATTCTCATGCTTAAAATCAGAAAAAACAGAAAAGGAAAAGTATACAAAGGATCTATAACAAAAATATTCTGAAAGGCCAGACGAAGATCAAAAGGCCAAAAAAGTTGAGTGCCCCAGGTAGTAAAGGAGTCCAAAACAGGATGGGTAAACAATCCCCAGAACATAAGTTTAGACCATTCCTGCCAGCTAACACCAGATTTTATCTCGATTTTTGAAATGATCCAGCCAAAAACAGGTGCAAACAAAAGGCTAAACAGAATAGAATGACTAAAACCCCTGTGCCATTCCGTGGCCGTAACGGTATCAACAAAATAGCGACTCAAGACATCAAGATCCGGGATAGTGCCTGCTATTGCCCCATAAAACATGGCTTTATTACCCACCTTTTTGCCTAGCACAACCTCTCCTACAGAGGCCCCTAAAACTATTTGTGTTAATGAATCCATATACTATTCAACTATATTCATTTTCTTCAATAAAAATGAGGCATTCATATTCTGACAAATCCCTTTTTTGAATTTATAATCAAAATGCAGTTCATCCTCTATAATTTCCGCATCAAAATAATAGTTTTCAACCTTGTTGAGACTTTTAGCCACTTCACAAAGGCTTAAGTCATGAGTAGCAATAAGTCCGGTGGAATCAGAACCAACTAATTTTTCAACAAACTTTCTGGAACCTATTGCCTTATCCGTGCTGTTGGTCCCTTTCAGGATTTCATCCAGCACAATAAAATATTCATCATTCCTGATACTATCAATAATAAACTTCAGGCGTTTGAGTTCAGAAAAAAAGTAGGATTCATGCGCAGTTAAAGAATCTACAGTGCGCATACTTGTTATAAGTTTTATTGGCTGGTATCTTACCGAACTTGCGCATACCGGCAAACCTATATTGGCCATAATAATCTGGAGTGAGATGGTACGAAGAAATGTGCTCTTACCGGCCATATTGGCGCCGGTGATAACAAAAAATTCTTCCCTGCAAATCTTAAAATTATTTGTTACCCCTTCTGCAGGGTCCAGCATAGGATGAGAGACATTCACCGCCTCAAGGACAAGATCATTTTTTATTATTTCAGGAAAGGAATATTCGGGGTGATTAAAAGCAAAATTTCCGAGGCTATTGTAAGCATCAAAATTAGCAATGGAATTCAGCCAGCGCTCTACATTCTTACCGTGTATACCAATCCATTTTTCTATGTTACAGGC
The DNA here is from genome assembly GCF_000382125.1 of Eudoraea adriatica DSM 19308. Classification (GTDB taxonomy): domain Bacteria; phylum Bacteroidota; class Bacteroidia; order Flavobacteriales; family Flavobacteriaceae; genus Eudoraea; species Eudoraea adriatica. The sequence continues at coordinate 246,083 of NZ_KB907550.1, read as the reverse complement.
ATATCTCAGGTCCCATAACAGAAATCCATTTGCCAGGACTCCAAAAAGCATATTATTTCTTTGCTCGAAGCCATTGAGCATTCCTGAAAATTGTTTAAGAACTTTGGAAACCCTGATCCCATTCTCCAAAATGTTATTTTTTTCTTTTTCCAAAACTCTGGCTTGAAAATTCATATCCTCAAGAAGCAAAATCAATTTTTGATACTGCCTAAAACTGTTCTGTAAATTTGATGTGTTCTGAGAAAGGATATTAACCTTCCTCAAATATTTACCTGTAATCCCCAGGCCAATGAAGAACCAAAACAGCAATCCCCATCCCGGTAAATAGTTAAAGTAATAAAGGCCAATTGCTGCCAGGGAGAAGACTGAAAAAATATTGGGGAATATCTTCATCAGTTTAGGAACGAATGTCTGATATGTTTTTAACCAGCCAATTAAATTCTCCGACGAAATCTCCGTTTTTATCAATCCGGCAACCGCAGAAAATTCCTGTCTCCATTCCGCTATGGATCGAAGTTCTTTTATCGCTTCCTGTTTGTCAATTACATTTTCGATATTGTTTTCCGTAAGCAGTGCAGCCAATGATTTACTGCCTTCCGCTATAGCTGTTCGATTGCAATATTGGTAAAAAGATCCCTTCCCGAAAAGATCTATATCCTGACTATAAAAATGGCCGGGATCTATAAATTCATTACCATCTGGTAAATGATAATATTTTCTGCCCAATACCTGTAACTCCGTTTCATTTATGGAGATCAAAGCCTTCAGTCTGCTTTTCTGGTAGTTCAGGTCTGTATGTCTTGAAACCAAAAAAATGAAGAGTATTGCGGAAAACAGAATAACCAAAATGATGTAATCAGAATTGTCGTAAAGTAAGTATATCCCCAGAATTGTAAGGACAAAAACCGAAAGTCTAAGCATGCCGGAAACCTTTAATTGCCTGTTCACCTTAAAAAGCAAGTTGTTCAGGCTGTCCAGCCTTTCGTAGTAGAATTTAGTGGGATTAAGCATATAATCTTGCTCTTTGAATTCAGGTGTTAAAGATATAGTATTATAAAAGGTATTTGAAGATTAAATCATACCCCCGAGCTCTGCTTTTTGTTTTTTTGTTAGCCCGGAAACAACCAATTCATAGGAATGATGGACAAGGTCTGATATAAGGTTTGCAGGTAATTGTTCCAGAAACAAGGTGTTCCAATGTACCTTGCTCATATGATAGCCCGGGATAATAATCCCGTCATAGGTTTCCCGCAACTCAATAGCCCTTTCAGGGTCACATTTCAGATTTACCTGTGTTGGAATACGTTCCAGGGGGGCAATGGTAAAAATTTTACCCATCACTTTAAAGACCAGGGTATCGGCATCAAAAGGAAATTCTTCCGTAACTCCTTTTTTTTGCAAACAAAGTTCTCTGAATTCCTCGATATTCATTTTAAAAAGCCCTTAATGCAATCCTTAACTGAAATATTTTGTGAAATAAGCTGAGGTTATTCTTCGAAAGGTTATAGTTTGATCCCCTGCGAATCATAAACGATTACTTTATTCCACAGGTTTTGTGCCTCTTCAATAAATTCCAGATGTGCCTTTTCATTTTGGTACTTCTCCTGTTCTTTGGCAGATTTAAAACTTACAATCAGAGCATAAGTAAAGGAATCGTCTACAACATCACGGGTGGCCTTAGGTGGTTTTCCCACATAGTGCGTATTTGCATGTTTCGACTTCTTCATGAATTTCTTCATTGCCTTTTCAAATTGCTTCTGGTCTTCCTCACTATCGGGATTATTGAGCCAAAAGTATACGGTGTGCACAAAACGTGGATCTAAATTCTTCATTTGTTTATCTTGTTGACTATAAGCTGTTATGCTAATAAATAAAAGGGTTAAAATACAAACTGTCTTTTTCATTCTATGATGATTTATATTAAAATAATTATTTTTCAATAAAAGGTTTATTGTGTTCACTTAATTCCAAAGCCGAGTAATCCAATTTCCAACCGATAGTTTCAACGATTTTCTCAATCAATAAAACTGCTTCCAAAGCTTCCCGCCTTGCTGTATCCATCAGGCCGCTTTCAGGGATTTTCTCCATAACATGTTTTTTTGCTTCCTGATTCAATGACGTCAGATCACTTGGCGTAAATGAATTGAAAAGTCCGTTTTTTATATCGTAGAATTCAAGTTCCGGTTCTATTGAAAGAACTTCAGGTTGGGGAAAGTTAGAAAGGATTATCTTTTTTTTATCCGTGTCGGCATGCATAAGAACCTTTTTGAGATCGTATCCTATTTGAGCTTTTGCATTAATTACAATCAAAGCCTTCTTTTTACTGCTAAGCAGGCTCATAAAATGTTCCCTCGTATTCTCATACCTGTAAATCTCGGCAAAATCCCCTTCCACTGATATTAATTTACAAACACTTTTAATTTTTTCCAGGATAATAGTAGATTGATGTTCCGTAAGTTCTTTCCTCCTCTTTATTCGAAATAATGAATACATCCAATACATGAGGATAGCACCTAATACCGATCCTAAAAAAAGTTCAAAAATACTTTCCATTGTTCTTTCCTAATTTACTTAAATGTGAGTACTTAAATCCCTTCACATACTTTAAAACTAATCCCATATTGTCGTCCGGGGAGGAATGGCAAAATAAAATATTCATTGTTCCTTTTTTTAAAGGAATAGAAATGTTTTCCCCAGAAAGATTAAAAACTATATCCAATTCCCCAAATTTACAAGGATTTTCATGATTCCAGTACTTTATACAAAACCGGCCTGCTGGGGCTGGCGTCATTTTCAATGGGCGCCAGTTGCAAATTCAAAATATAAGTTCCGTCTTTAATAAAATTCTCCACAAAGATAAATTCCGTAATAGTGGCCTTTGTTCGCCTCTGGCCTTCCAATTGCCAGAAAGCATTATGGGCCAGAAGAGCACCATTGTCTTTTTCTTTGTCAACTGATGGGAGGTCTATCAGCAAATGATCTATCCCTTTATCCACTAAATATTGCGCGGCTTCTTCCAATAGATAAGGTGGATTGGTGCCGGAATACTTCCTTGATAATTTTTCTGTCAGGTTAGGCAAGGTCCGGATGACGATTGCTTCGCAATTTTTATTTCCAATTGCATATTGAATTTGCTTTTTAGAGACCACAAAATCATCCTGATACTTTTCCGGGGCAATAGTTACGACCTCCGCAAGGAAAAAGTAGCTGGTAAGTTGTTTATTTACAGAATAGCTTTCTTTTGCGATATGTCCGAGGCATTCTGTATGAGTTACATGTGCATGAGGATTAAAATTGATGTCGTTAAAATTGACTGAAGCGCCTTCTGAAACTTTGCCAATAAATCCTTCCTCTACATGCGGCACTATCAAAGGTGCATCCAGGTTCCAGGCCCGGAGATTAGATTCATTACCTTTTAAAGAAATTGAAATATCCAGCGGTTTTGAAAGGTCTATCTGATAATCCCCGCTCTTGTGTTTTATATGTGCCAGCATAAATCTTAAGGTAAGAATCTTAATTCAATTTAATCATAAATAAATCACTTGCGATCCCATCGCACAAAAACTTTCCTTTTTTAGTAACCCCTAGCATTTCCCTATCGGCAAAAAGCAATCCCTCTTTAATATATTTATCTGATTGTTTTAAAACGTAGTCATAGTAAAATTTGCCAAATTCTGTTTGAATTTTCTTCAGTGATATCCCCCAAATCGTCCGAAGCCCGGTCATGATATATTCATTATATCTGTCCATAACAGTTAAAATTTCTTCTTCCAATGGCAGTATATCCTGATTAATGGATTTTATATATTTAGAATTATTTCTAATATTCCATCCCCTTTTCTTACCGTCATAAGAATGTGCAGAAGGACCTATTCCCAAATACTTTTTCCCCTGCCAGTAGGATGTGTTATTCTTTGAATAAAAACCCTCTTTCCCAAAATTAGAAATTTCATAATTCACAAACCCTTCCGTTTCCAATTTGTTAAGTAACAAATAGAACTGTTCTTGTGCTGTTTCATCATCGACATCCGGAATTAACCCTTTTTCTATAAATGCCTTCAAGGCCGTTTTAGGCTCCACGGTTAATGCATAACTAGAGATATGTGGTAGGTCATAAGATAGTGCCCTGGCAATATTCTCCTCCCAGCGCATGTTTGTCAGCCCGGGTATCCCGTAAATCAGATCAATTGAAATATTGTCGAAATGTTTCCGGGCCTCGATAAGACAATTATGGGCATCATCGGCAGTGTGTGCCCTATTCATCAATTTTAGGTCCTGATCAAAAAAAGACTGTATGCCAATACTTAGTCTGTTGACGGCTGAATCGCTGAGTTCATCAATTTTGCTTACCGATAAATCATCGGGGTTGGCCTCCAATGTAATTTCCGGGTTCTCTATTACCTGATAATACTTGCTTATTGCATCAATTATTTGGGCAATTTCATTTTTTTCCAATAAGGACGGTGTTCCCCCTCCAAAATAAATAGTTTCAATTTCCTCATTTTTGAATTCCTCTTTTCTCAAATACAGTTCCTGCTTCAGAGCCACTATCATAGCATCTTTTTTGGCCAGGCTGGTTGAAAAATGAAAGTCACAGTAATAGCAGGCCTGTTTGCAAAAAGGGATATGGATATAAATGCCTGCCATTAGCTATTTTGAAATAGAACAATTAGGTAAGACAAACCAAAGCTTAGGTTTACATAGGCAATATAGGAAAGTATAAATACTATAAATGACTTTATGATAATCACTGATTTATTTGTGCTTATAACAGAACACATAGCATAAATAAAATAAACTAACATTAGAAGTATTTCTAAAAGTTTCATTTCCTTACCCACTCCTACCACTAAAAATAAATTCAGAGTAATTAATAGAGTATTAATCCCTGTTAAATAAAAAGAAATGGCAAAATATTCCGCCAGGGAATATCTCTTGTAGAAGAATAATTTCGAAAATAGGGCCAGTGTGATTACAAAAATAAAAAGCAGCTTATTGATATTGAACAACATAAAATCACGTGCCTTGATTAAAAGCTGCCCATCCTTAGTGCTTTCAACTTCAACCACGTTATCATTAAAAGGATCAAAACCAATTGCCGAACGAATAACCAGATATGCTACTGTGGTAAGTAAAAAAAAGGCAACTGGCTTATAATATTTTTTTCGTTTACCCTCTAGATACTCTCTTAATACAATCCCGGGATTTACGATAAGTTGTTTTAATGTTATAAAAAACGGTGCATTTAATGATAAGGCAGCATCAATAAAATCGTGGATAGTCTCTTTAAAGCTTACTTTATATACAGAGGTGCGTTGTCCACAGTTTTCACAATATTTATTTGAAACCGTAATTCCGCAATTCCTGCAATATTTTAATTCGGAAGTCAATGCTGTTTATTTTAATCGATCTTCATTTTGTTTTACATATGCAGACCATCCGGTATAATTTTTACCTGCCTCTACCCTTCCTTCATTATAGAAATGACAAACTGCTGCCGCCAGACCATCTGTACTGTCCAAGTTTTTAGGTAGTGATTTTAATCCAAGTGTGCTTTGAAGCATTTTTGCAACTTGTTCCTTACTGGCATTACCATTACCGGTAATGGCCATTTTTATTTTTTTGGGAAAATATTCTGTTATTGGAATCTGTCTGGAAAGCCCGGCCGCCATAGCTACTCCCTGCGCCCGGCCAAGTTTTAGCATCGACTGAACATTTTTGCCATAAAAGGGAGCTTCTATGGCAATTTCATCCGGATGGTAGGTGTCAATAAGTTCAATGGTTCGCTCAAAAATAAGTTTGAGCTTGGTAAAAGGGTCTTTGTATTTTTTGAGCAGTAATTCATTCATTTGAATAAATGTCATCTTCTTACCGGTCACTTTAATAATCCCGAATCCCATGATAGAAGTTCCGGGATCGATACCCAATATTATTTTTTCGTTTTGCACTTTACTTGGTTTCCTCTGAATTTAAAACAATCGGGATTCTGAATTTGGCATTTACGGGCATTCCTCTTTTTAAAGCAGGCCCCAATGGGGGAAGACTTTTTAGACTTCTGCTTATAATACCATCAAATTCAGGAATCTGTTCCTGAATAATTCTGTTTTTATCAATATTCAAAACACTGATTTTTCCTTCTTTATCGACGAGGAAATCTACATATACCGCTTCATTAACATCTTTGTCTAATATAAATTCAAATTCCTCCAAGGTCTTTGAAAAATGCAATAGCAATGTATTTTCAAAGCACTCTTTTTGTGAAGATTTGGACACTGATTCGTCACAAACTTCAAAAAGGGGGAATTGATCAACGTCATTCCAGTTTATTGCCTGTAATTCTTTTTCCACCAATTGTTGTGTTTTCACTTCTGAAGAAGTAAACAAATCACAGGAGGACAGCAGGCATAGACAAGACAAAATTAGCAACTTCCTCATTTAATAGGTATTCTTGCGGAAAATTACGACTTTTTCGGGCAAATAGGTCTCAGAAATTACGGATTTCCCGCTTCCTCAAAAAGACATGTAACAAATAGACCCTATCTTCGTCCTATAGCAAATTGTTTTCATGGACATTACCTTGTTCTTTTTGGGGTTCATTTTTATGATAGTGGGCATTCTGGGGAGTTTTTTACCTGTATTGCCCGGCCCTCCGGTAAGCTGGATAGGATTATTGCTATTGGTCCTTACAAAGGCAATTCCTAATGACTGGTGGTTTTTGGGGATCACTTTTTTGGTTGCGGCAATTGTATTTGCATTAGATTACTTAATTCCGGCAATAGGCACCAGAAAATTTGGCGGAAGCAAAGCCGGGATGGCAGGAACCATTATAGGGCTGCTTGTTGCCATTTTATTTCCAATTCTTGGTGTTTTTGGAATAATAATCTGGCCGTTTATTGGTGCACTTATAGGGGAACTCATTAATAAAGCAGATAATAAAACAGCCCTCAAAGCTGCTTTCGGCTCATTTATTGGCTTTCTTACCGGTACCTTCCTGAAATTTGTAGTAACTATAATTTATCTGGGGCTTTTTATAGCCAAGACATGGGAATACAAAAAAGAACTATTCCCGTTTTTTTTTAGTTCTTAATTAAACCATACTACCTTATCCTGAATGGGCTTTCTTTCCACAACAGAGATTTCCTCTTCATAACGTCCCATATATAAAAATCCGAGGCATTGCTCTCCATCTGCCAGCTCAATAAACTCCCCCATATATTTAATAAGACCCGGGGAACTCCAATAGCAGCCTATTCCCATTTCCGTACAACATAGCCACATATTCTGAACAGCCATTGAAGTAGCGGCAATTTCCTCCCATTCGGGAAGGCTTTCTTTCGGATCCCTCTGCATGCATATTGCTATGACCGCCGCAGATCTGCCTGGGTTACTCAGAAGTTTTTTTACTTTAAAAGCCTTTGGGTTCGTTTCGGTCTCCTTATACTTTTTTGCAAGGAACTGACCCAATTCCTCTTTTGAATTTTGCAAAAAGACCTTAAACCGCCAGGGTTCCGTTTTCTTATGGGTAGGTGCCCAGTTGGCAGACTCCAGGATTTTTTCAATCTCCGATTTGTGTATCGGCTGTTTTGTGTATTGTGCGGGAAATACAGAACGCCTCTTTTTAATCAATTCAAATACCATTCGAAACATTTTAGTTTTGCAAAGTTAGAACTTCTAATTGTGATATAATATTCAAATTAAAGTGGGGTGTCAATCCTATTTTTCTGAAACTTATTGAATACATTTATGGTACCAAAAAAATGATTTAATGGTTTCATCAACGCAAACCTTTCTCTATGGCGAGGAAGAACTTAGTTGCAGCATAGCGCTGGGAATTGAATCTGGATCTGTGCAAGGCCTGTTATCAGATACCGCCAGAAATCGGGTTCGGAAGAGCAAGCGTGTGGTTGAAAAAATTGTTGAAAAAGGACAAGCCGTATATGGGATAAATACGGGGTTCGGACCCCTGTGCACTACAAATATTTCCAAAGAAGAAACCAGAGTTTTACAGACAAACATTCTCAAAAGCCATAGTGTTGGTGTTGGCAAGCCAATTAAATCTGAATTGGCTAAACTGATGCTTATTTTAAAGATTCACGCTCTTGCCCGGGGGTATTCAGGAATAGCAGAGGAAACATTAGACCGGATTCTCTGGCATATAGAAAACAATGTCATTCCAATAGTGCCGTCGCAGGGTTCCGTAGGGGCTTCAGGTGACCTGGCACCGCTTGCGCACCTTTTTTTACCTCTTATAGGTTTTGGCAAAGTGTATTATGAAGATACCACCATCGAGACCGGGGAATTATTCAGAAAAACCGGACTTAAGCCACTGGAACTTGGTCCAAAGGAAGGATTGGCACTAATAAATGGTACCCAGTTCATCACAGCACATGCAATAAAAGTGTTAGACAAATTTCACAATTGCCTGACTCATGCAGATATTATAGGAGCAATGATGGTTGAAGGTTTACAAGGCTCCATAAAACCATTCTACTCTGAATTGCATGGGCTACGTCCTTTTAAGGGAAATATTCATGTGGCAGAGCGGGTTAAGCTGCTCCTGAAAGGTTCTGAGATAATGGAAGATCATATTGACTGTGAACGTGTGCAGGATCCCTATTCTTTGCGTTGTATTCCCCAGGTCCATGGGGCCTCCAGAAACGCCTGGCTGCATCTCAAGGAATTGGTTCAGATAGAATTAAATGCTGTAACAGATAATCCGGTTATTATTAATGAAGAACTGACAATAAGCGGTGGTAATTTTCACGGCCAGCCATTAGCCATGGCATTGGATTATGCCTGTCTGGCAGCGTCCGAACTGGGCAATATTTCTGATAGGCGCATATATCTTGCACTGGAGGGTAATCCCGGGGTTCCAAAATTGCTAATGGAAGATACGGGCATTAATTCAGGATACATGATCCTGCAATATACGACTGCGGCTTTGGCCAGCGAAAATAAAGGACTTTGCTTTCCTTCGAGCGCAGATAGCATCCCTACTTCCATGGGGCAGGAAGACCATGTAAGCATGGGTTCTATTGGAGCCAGAAAAGCGCTGCGTGTTCTTGGAAATCTTGAAAAAATATTAGCCATAGAACTGCTGACTGCCACTCAGGCTTTTGAATTCAGGAAACCTTTAAAATCGGGAATTTTGCTTGATGAAGTACATAAAGAAGTTCGGAAAAAAGTGGCCTTTGCCAAAAAAGACCGGGTTTTTGCCGATGATATAGAGCAAGGGATAGAATTGGTACAGAAACAAACCATCATACAACGTATTCATGAGGTTTGTAAAAGAGAGCAACTTTCTTTAAAGACGACTTATTCAGAGGAGTTTGAAAATTATTAACGACTATGAAGGAGCTAATACTTATTGGTCCATTAAGCCAGGTAATTACTATGACGGGAATACCCTTAAAAGGACCTGTCTCAGATAACCAGCTTCAGCTTATTGAAGATGCAGGGATTTTTTGCGAAGATGGCCTGGTCAAATCAATAGATAAATATAAAAAGCTGCTATCTGAATTAAAAGACGTGGATGTTCAATTAATTCAGCTGGAAGGAAATCATATTTGCCTTCCGGGGTTTGTGGATTCTCATACACATATTTGTTTTGGAGGATCGCGCGCCAGGGATTATGCCATGAGGAATGCGGGCAAAACTTATTTGGAAATAGCAGAAGAAGGGGGCGGTATCTGGGACACCGTGCAACAAACAAGGAAAGCTACCCAAAAAGAATTGGTCAGGGGAATCCTTAAAAGGGCCAAACAGCATCTTAAAAACGGTGTTACCACCATTGAGGTAAAAAGTGGTTATGGACTTTCGGTAGAAGAAGAACTGAAAATGCTTAAAGCAATTAAAGAGGCTGACAACCACTACCCGTTGGATTTTATTTCAACTTGTTTAGCTGCACATATGCTCCCCAGAGATTTTAATGGAAGTTCATCAGAGTATCTTTCAGAAATAAGTGACCAATTGTTCCCGATATTAAAAAAAGACAAATTGGCAAACAGGGTTGATGCTTTTATTGAGAAAGGGGCATTTAATGAAGCAGACATCACCCCATACCTGACAAAAGCTGTTGAAATGGGTTTTGATATTACCATTCACGCAGATCAGTTTTCAGTTGGAGGAAGTGCGGTTGCGGTTAAATTCAATGCCGTTAGTGCAGATCATTTGGAGGCAAGTACATCTTATGAAATAGAGTTACTGGCCAAAAGCAATGTTATTGCCACAGCCTTGCCGGGGGCCTCATTAGGCCTGGGCTGTAATTTTACCCCGGCAAGGAAAATACTGGATGCAGGTGGTTCCCTGGTTATTGCCAGCGATCACAATCCGGGTTCAGCTCCCATGGGAGACCTGCTTACCCAGGCGGCCATATTAGGGACCATGGAAAAATTAACGAATGCCGAAGTACTGGCAGGAATTACATTCAGAGCCGCTGCTGCTCTCAAGCTTGCTAACCGCGGGAAATTACAACAGGGTTATTTTGCGGATTTTAGTTTATTTCATACTTCTGATTTTAATGAAGTACTTTATAACCAGGGGTCTTTCAAACCGTGCATGGTATTTAAAAAAGGGAAATTAATCTACGATAAACATAAGCCCTAAAAGAGATGGATAATTCCAAGACACAATTGCGTTTTCGAGATGAGATCCTGATGGGAATTCCGAAGGAATTACCAGCACCAAAATCGCGTATTGCTGAATTAAATCATGCACCAAAGAGAAAGCAAATACTGAGCCGGGAAGAAAAAAAACTGGCCATAAGAAATGCATTGCGCTATTTTCCCGATACCTGGCATGGTGAACTTTCTAAAGAATTTGCTGCTGAATTGGAAAAATATGGCCGCATTTATATGTATCGTTTTAAACCCGGATATAAAATGCATGCCCGGCCAATTTCTGAATATCCTGCCACAACCGTTGAAAGTGCAGCGATAATGCTTATGATACAGAATAATCTGGATCCTGAAGTAGCACAACATCCTGACGAATTGATAACCTATGGAGGAAATGGTGCGGTCTTTCAGAATTGGGCACAATATCTCCTTACTATGAAGTATCTGGCTACCATGACCGCAGAACAAACCCTCCATATGTATTCGGGGCATCCAATGGGATTGTTCCCTTCTTCAAAGGACGCACCCAGAGTAGTAATAACCAACGGTATGATGATTCCTAACTATTCCTCTCAGGAAGATTGGGAAAAATACAATGCCCTGGGCGTAACTCAATACGGGCAAATGACTGCCGGCTCTTATATGTATATTGGACCACAGGGTATAGTTCATGGAACCGCGATTACTGTAATGAATGCATTTAGGAAGGTATTGTCAAAAACGGAATCCCCAAAAGGGAAAATATTTCTCACTGCGGGCCTGGGGGGCATGAGTGGCGCGCAGCCAAAAGCCGGAAATATTGCTGGCTGCATTACAGTTTGTGCAGAGGTAAATGAAGCGGCTGCAACCAAAAGATTTGAACAGGGTTGGGTAGATGAGCTCCATAAAACTTTTGATACGCTGATTGCCCGAACCAAAGAAGCCATAAATAAGAATGAAATAGTTTCCCTTGCGTATGTCGGTAATGTAGTGGATGTATGGGAACGGTTTTGCGAAGAAGAGCTTTTTATTCATCTCGGATCAGATCAAACCTCTTTACACAATCCATGGGCCGGAGGGTATTACCCGGCTGGACTAACCTTTGAGGAAGCAAACACCATGATGGCTGAAAATCCAGGACTCTTTAAGGAAAAGGTTCAGGAATCTTTAAGACGACAAGTAAATGCGATAAATAAACATGCGGCTAAAGGAACCTATTTCTTTGACTATGGCAATGCTTTTTTGCTGGAGGCTTCCAGGGCCGGTGCGGATATCATGTCCGAAAACAATATTGATTTTAAATATCCATCTTATGTTCAGGATATTTTGGGCCCAATGTGTTTTGATTATGGTTTTGGCCCATTCAGATGGGTTTGTACCTCCGGAAATCCTGAAGACCTGCAGAAGACAGACGCGATAGCTTTAAACGTAATGGAGCAAATTAGACAAACAGCACCAGAAGAGATTCAACAGCAAATGGAGGATAATATAAAATGGATTCGTGAAGCAGAATCGAATAAGCTGGTAGTAGGTTCACAGGCCCGGATATTGTATGCAGATGCAGAAGGAAGGATTAAGATTGCCGAGGCTTTTAATGCAGCCATTGAAGCAGGCCAAATTTCTTCCCCAGTCGTCCTGGGAAGGGATCACCATGATGTAAGCGGTACAGATTCGCCATTCAGGGAAACCAGCAATATTTATGACGGAAGCCGGTTTACGGCAGACATGGCTATCCACAATGTAATAGGAGATAGTTTTAGAGGTGCAAGCTGGGTTTCTATTCACAACGGTGGCGGGGTCGGATGGGGCGAAGTTATCAACGGTGGTTTCGGGATGGTACTCGATGGCTCAGGAGAGGCTGCTAAACGCCTGAAAAATATGCTGTTTTATGATGTAAATAATGGAATATCACGCAGGAGCTGGGCCAGAAACAAAGAAGCACTATTTGCAATTAAAAGGGAAATGAAGCGAAGCCCGGGTCTAAAAGTTACATTGCCCAACCTGGTAGCTGATAAATTATTAGACGAATTATTTGAATAACCCAATGAATTTGTACAAACCAACAGACGAAAATATTTGGACAGGACGCGAAAGCAGTAAGGATTTGTATGTTTATCAGAAAGTAAAACAAATTGACCTTGAAATTCAAAACATACCTGTCACAGCAAATAATTCTTTTATATTACTGGGTTATGAATGTGATGAAGGGGTACGAAGAAACGGAGGAAGACAAGGTTCCGGGAAAGGGCCTCAGGCTGCCCGAAGCCAGTTGGCAAAACTACCACATCATTTAGATGAAAGTACAGCTATTTTTGATGCCGGCAATGTGGTATGCCTTGGGGATGATATGGAGAAAGCGCAAAGCGTATTGGCTGAAAAAGTAACTCAGGTACTGAATAATAAGGGGATGCCTTTATTGTTAGGAGGGGGTCATGATATAGCCTATGGACATTATAATGGAATTAAAAAGCATATTGAGCGTGATCAAAAAATCGGGATCATCAATCTTGATGCCCATTTCGATCTGAGATCTAATGAAATTGGCAACAATTCCGGAACCCCATTTTATCAAATAGCAGTTGAATGCCAGGATGAAAATCCAGGTTTTTCTTATTTATGCCTGGGGATAAGAAATGATGCCAATGACAGTATTTTATTTCAGCGCGCCCGTGAATGGGATGTTAAATATATAGAGGCCGAACTCTTCCACAAGGAGAATACCTCTTATGTGATCAATAAGATAAATGAGTTCTGTGAGGAGCTCGATTTTATATATCTGACCATTGACTTAGATGGTTTTTCCTCTGCTTTTGCGCCTGGTGTTAGTGCGGCTTCGCCTATGGGTTTTTCTGTAGATATCGCCCTTGTTGCAATACATACCATCATCGCAACAAATAAACTGATAAGTGCTGATGTGGCCGAACTAAACCCATCCTACGACCGGGATGACCAAACAGCCAAATTAGCTGCAAGCCTGCTTCACTTTATTATGCACAAAGTTGCACTACTCTAGCCAGGATTGATAGTAAGTGCCATCATCTATTTTTAGAGCGGCATCCGTTAATTGCAATGGTTTAAATGTGTCTACCATTACTGCGTATTCCTCCGTACCACTTTTGCCTATACTGGCTTCATAGGTGCCCGGATGAGGGCCGTGCGGGATCCCTGCAGGGTGCAAAGAAATGTACCCTTTATCAATATTTTTGCGGCTCATAAAATCTCCTTCCACATAATAGAGCACTTCATCCGAATCTATGTTTGAATGATTGTAGGGTGCCGGTATGGCCTGTGGATGGTAATCATACAGTCTGGGACAGAAAGAACATACTACAAAAGCACTGGTCTCAAAAGTCTGATGCACCGGTGGTGGCTGATGCACCCGCCCTGTGATTGGTTCAAAATCATGTATTGAAAAAGCGTACGGGTAGTTATAACCATCCCAGCCAACCACATCAAAAGGATGTGAAGCATATATCATATGATGCAACTGACCTTGTTTCTTTACCTTAATAAGGAATTCTCCAAGTTCATCATGAGTTTGCAAATTTTCCGGTAACCTAAAATCGCGTTCACAAAATGGTGAATGCTCCAAATGTTGCCCAAACCAGTTCCTGTATCGTTTTGGCGTATAAATTGGATGATACGATTCTGTTATGAAGAGCCTGTTATCCTCATCTTCAAAAGTAATCTGATAAATCATGCCACGGGGTATCAGAATGTAATCCCCATAGCCAAAAGGAATTTCACCCAGCATAGTTTTCAGGATTCCTTTACCCCTGTGTACAAATAGTAATTCATCGGCATCCGCATTTTTATAGAAATAATCCGTCATTGATTTTTTAGGGGCTGACAGGGCCAGGTGAACATCGCTATTGAATAACACAACTTTGCGGCTATCGAGATAATCATCCTCAGGAGATACCTGAAAGCCCTTAAGCAATCTGGATTTTATATTATACTTAACCGCTGCCTTAGGGGAAAGGTCTTCCGCTTCACCAATATCTTTGACCATAGTTGGACGGTATAAATGATACATGAGGGAAGACATCCCGTCAAATCCTATGGTTCCGAATAGTTGCTCATAATGCAAACTGCCGTCTTTTTTCTTAAAAACCGTGTGTCTTTTATGTGGTAAATCTCCAAGTTTATGATATAATGGCATGAGCAAATCTGTTTAAAAATCATCACTAAAATTACGACAAATTGGAGGTTTTGTAAAATAATGCCATATAAAGTTCGGGCAATTTGCATTTCATGCCAAACAAAGTATGTTCCAAACAAAAAAAGCCTCCCAAATTGGAAAGCCTTTCATTGGTAAGTGTCAAATAAATATCGACATCTACACACATACACCATTATTAATGATGTACAACACAACACTACAAAGATATGAAAGGATTCCAAATTAGTTGTTATAAACTGATCGATTTCTATTCCGGACCTGAAGGTACTGACTATTAACCGGGCATCCTTATCCTGGTTGATCTACTTTTATGCCCATTAAAAAAAATGATCCTGTTTCTAAATCCAACCAGAGATATCATTTGAAGTAGCGCACAAAAGCAGCTCCCATAATTATTACTCCCTTATTCCTGGTTTTTGGAAGATTCCTACAATTAATAGCAGGAAAAATTAGCAAGTACTTACCGTTCGTCGATGTTTTTGAACTATGTCGAAAAGATCGGGTTTCTGTTAAAAACTCATTTCCGGGATAATGTGCCAATAGCGAGGTTTTTAGTCGGACATACCATTCATTGATCGTAAAATTCAACCGTGACTGTCTTTCCTGAGTAACTTTATAAAAGATTCCCCCAATCTAAAACCACCTTACAATGCTTAAAAATATACTTTTTATAGTGCTTATTGGGATCTGCATCTCTTCCTGTACTCTGGATTCAGTTTATGAGTATACGGATATAGAAGAGACTGAGGCAATTTCTTCTGACCTCACCGAAAACCAGTTTAAAAATCCCCTTGGCAATGAAGAACTGGAAATCTATAATTGGATCACCCATGTTCAGCTAAACAACGGGCTTTTAACAAGTACCGAAGATTCAAACTTTGTTTCGCTCTACGATAATTCATTAGCTGCCTTGGCATTCATTTCTGTTGGAGAATATGCAAGAGCAGAACAAATTTTTGATTTTTTCAATGGAAAAATCGAGTCAGAATTCATACCAAACGGAGGAGGCTTTTTTCAATTCAGAGATACTACCGGGAACAATGGCAATACAATTTGGCTTGGCGATAATGCCTGGTTATTAATCGCTCTAAATAATTATAAAGAAAAAACAGGAAATAACAGCTATAATGAACTGAGCAAATTACTGGAAAATTGGATCAGGAGTTTGCAGGATGAGGATGGAGGCTTATGGGGTGGTTTCAGAGAAAATGGACAAAAAATTCATAAAATAACCGAAGGAATTATAACCGCATTTAATGCTATTGAAGGTTATGATGACTTTCATAGCGGCATATTAGCTTATCTTAAGCAAGAGCGATGGGATCTGAATGACAGGCTTCTGGTAGCATGGCCCGAAAATGAGGTACACTATTATGCCATGGACCTGCATTCGCTGGGTTATTTAATTTTTGAAAATTTTCCAAAAGAGGTGCTTTCCAAGGCTGAACGTTACAAAAACACCCAGGTGGCCAGTTTTAACGGAGAAACAATATCGGGCTATTGTTTTGATGAAGACAAGGATGTAATTTGGTTAGAAGGTACCGCTCAAATGGCCGTGGCTTTTAATTCAGCAAATATGGTAAGTGAAGCAAATAGCACACTTCAGGAGTTGCAAAAAGCGCAAATGAAGAATTCTTCCTGGGATGGTGCAATGGGTATCCCGTATGCAACCAATGAAGGCACCAGTTATGGTTCTTCTTTATTGTGGGATGAGGCTCCTATCACACCGGCTATTTCATCAAGTATTTGGTATTTGTTTAGCGTACTTAGCTTTAATCCTCTGGATTTTGGACGGCAAAAAAATATTCCGGCTGAAGATATGTTCTGGAATAATTAATTTTCCACAGATTTATAATTGCTTTAACACCGGTCTTTTTTGATTTTAGATAACTTTAAAATAAAAAATGAAAACTTCTGCAATGTTCTGGGTTGGGGCAACTACGATTCTTTTAATAATAGTTACTATAATGGCCTCTATGAATTTTGCCTTTAGCTGGGTTTTTTATCTTACGGTTCTGGGTCAGACAATGATAGTTTACATGGTCTATAAAGTACTTACAGACCATTATAAAACTTCAAAAACATTTGAAGACTTTTATGAGGATAACCCGGTAAGGAAATAACCCAATCTATTTCCCGGAGACAAATTTCACCTTATATAATAATTTTACTAGTCGGGCAATACCAGAAGAGGTATTGGTGTATGAAAGGCTATGCGCTTCACAACTGGTTCTCTAACCAATTCTTCCAAAAATCCGTGGCGGTAATACACTAATGAGAGCATTTGTATACCATACTCCTTTATGAAAAATTCAATTACATCTGATTTGCTGGCAAAATATGGCATGCTCCTTATAAAATGAGGTACAGAGGAAACATAATCCAGCAGTATATCTTTATTTGAGTGTTGGTACTTGTTTAATTGTTCCTCTTCATTTATATGCATTATATTTATTGTAGCTCCAAACTTAGCAGTGAGCTGCATCAAAGGCGCAATTACTTCAGCGCTAAAATTTCTTTTAAAATCCGTTGGGAAGCCAATTCTAGTTGGCTTTATATATTCAAAATTTTCAGGCACTGCAAGGATTGGACACGTTCTTACCGCCTTAATGATTCTTACGGTATTGCTGCCTAAAAAAACCTCCTCAAAGCCGGAGGCTCCTTTTGTACCAGTTACTATAAAATCAATATCCTCGCACTCTACAAGCTCTTTGATCTCTTCGGTAAGCAAATTAAATGAAGATACACTTCTAAAGCTGTGTTGCGGGTATTTATAATATGCATTGATTTCATCCAGCAGCTCTTCTAATCCCTTTTCAGAATCCGTTCGGACGTTATCTTCCAATAAGCCACCATGAATAGTTGTGGCCATAAAACGACTATGAACTATAGCAGGGGTATAGGTATTTAACAGATAAAAAATACATTCTTCATCTTTAAAAAATTCGACTGCATACTTTATTGCATTTAGGGAATTTTTGGAAAAATCTGTTGGCAATAATATTCTTTTCATACACCCGATTAATAAAACAATGGTGTAAAAATACTTCTGTGATTAGATCGAAACAATGATATATGTCAGGTTTTCAAATCCAATGCAACTATTGGCAGGGCTTTATTTAAGGCAGACGAGGAGTATATAGGAGTTTTTTCTAAAATCCTTCAGCAAGATCTCTTAGTTTCTTTTCATCCAAAATTCCAAGTTTCTTACCGGAACTTTTTAACAAGCCCTTCTTTTTAAATTCCGAAATAATCCGAATGCAGGATTCTGTAGCAGTACCCACAACATTGGCAATATCTTCTCTGGAAAGAGTAAGAACTAAATAGCCTTTCTCGTCCTCACCATAGTTAGATTTAAGATAAAGGAACGCTTCCGCAATACGTTGTTTTACAGTTTTCTGCGAAATATTTACGATTACATCATCTGCTTCTCTAAGGTCATGCGCCATAAGACGAAGCACTTCATAAGTGAAATCAGGATTCTTGTGTAAGGTATTAACAATTACTTCTTTTGGAATAAAGCAAAGCTCCATATCGTTAACGGCCACTGCGCTCAAATTTGAAGTCTCCTCTGCAATTACGGAACGCTGACCCATTACTTCACCCTTAGTAGCCAATTTAACTATTTGGTCTTTCCCATTGGAGCTTAGTTTGGAAAGCTTTGAAACTCCTTCCTTTACGCAAAAAACACCATTAAGTTTTTCACCTTCTTCGAAAATTGCCTCCCCTTTTTTAATAACCCTGGAGGTTTTTGAATCCGATACCTGCTTTAACTCTTCCTTACTCATAGCACGCAAAGAATTAAACTGACGTATTATGCAATTCTCACACCTGCTTTCAGAACCCATAAATTTTTGTTTAGGCTTTAGTAGCCCAAAATTATCGAAAAGGTGACAAATATCATATATATTTTCTGTAAATTACTACAATTTCGCGATCAGGTAATTAGCAAATGTTTCAGAATATGACTAAATGTTACCACTGTAGTGATAATTGCGGCACTACAGCGATAGTATTTGACGAAAAGAACTTCTGTTGTAACGGGTGTAAAACGGTTTATGAGATTTTTCAGACGAACGATCTGACCTATTTCTATGACCTGCAATCTGGTGCGGGTACTTCTCCCAAGGCAATTGAAGGAAAATATGATTTCCTTGATTCCGATAAAATCTCCCAACGATTAATTGAATTCGATGATGGAACAATTCAAATTGTAAATCTTTTCATTCCCGGCATACACTGCAGTTCGTGTATATGGGTTTTGGAAAATTTAAAAAAATTACATCCGGGAGTCACAAATTCACAGGTAGATTTCCCTAAAAAAATGATTCGGGTAACATTTAAAAGAGCAGGGATTTCATTAAAGGATTTGGTTATTCTACTGGCAAGAATTGGATATGAGCCTTATATCTCCCTTGATGATTATGATAAAGGGCAAAGTACAACCGACAGAAGTATTTTGTATAAACTTGGAGTTGCGGGTTTTGCTTTTGGAAATATTATGTTTTTATCCTTTCCGGAGTATTTCGAAGTAGGAGAGTTTTGGCTCGATCAATACAAAGGTTTATTCAGGTGGCTGATGTTTGCTTTTTCACTGCCTGTGGTATTTTATGCAGGCAGCGACTATTTTATTTCCGCCTATAAGGGATTGCGCTCGAAGCTTTTGAATATTGATGTGCCAATAGCTTTAGGAATTCTTGTCCTTTTTTTACGAAGCAGTTTTGAGATAGCCTTCAATCTGGGTTCCGGATTTTTTGACAGTCTCACCGGATTGATATTTTTCCTCCTGATAGGCCGGTTCTTTCAACAAAAAACATATTCATTCCTTTCGTTTGAGCGCGATTATAAATCCTATTTTCCAATTGCGGTTACAAGATTAAATGAAAAAAAGAAAGAGGAAACGGTTCAGGTATATGATATAAAAAGAGGCGACAGATTACTAATAAGGAATAAGGAACTCATCCCGGTAGATGGAATCCTAATAAGTAATAAAGCCCAAATAGATTATAGTTTTGTAACCGGAGAATCTGAACCTGTCAAAAAAAATTCCGGAGATAAAGTTTTTGCCGGAGGCAGACAGACTTATGGGGCTATTGAAATAGAAACTTTGAAAAGTGTTTCCCAGAGCTATCTTACGCAATTGTGGAGCAATTCTGTTTTCGAAAAAGACAAGGCAACTACATTTCAAACCTTAACGGACAGTATTGGAAAACGTTTTACTATCGCTGTATTGACAATTGCATTTATTGCCGCCTCTTTTTGGATGTTCCATGACAGCAGCAAGGCATTGAATGTATTTACGGCAGTACTTATAATAGCTTGCCCGTGCGCCATTGCCCTTGCAGCCCCTTTTACCCTGGGCAATATGTTACGGATTTTCGGGCGCAATAAATTTTATCTGAAAGACAGCGGTGTTATAGAGCAACTGGCTCTTATAGATACTGCAATATTTGATAAAACAGGAACAATAACTACTACGCAATCCAGCGCAATCACTTATGAAGGTATGGAATTGACAGCTGAAGAGGAATCCCTTTTAAAAAACACTCTCAGGGCCTCCAATCATCCTCTGAGCAGATCGCTCTATGAGCTGTTAAAAGAACACAATATAGAAACGCTTGATGATTACACAGAATATACCGGCAAGGGAGTGCACGGTGTTAAGGATAAAAGTGATATAAAAGTTGGTTCTGCAGATTTTGTGGGACATCAGCAACAAAGTGATTATAAAAGTACTGCTGTTCATGTAAGCACGAATGATCTCTATAAGGGGTGTTTTGTTTTTCATAATAATTACAGGGAAGGGGTTTCGGAAGTATTTGAAAATATGGGGCACTATTTGGATCTGGCCGTGATATCAGGTGATAATGAAGGTGAAAAAGGAAGGCTGGAAAAGCTTTTACCAAAGTTGACCCCCTTATTCTTTAATCAAAAACCAACGGATAAGCTTGAATTCATTAAAGAGTTGCAGGCCAATGACAAAAAGGTACTTATGGTAGGCGACGGCCTAAATGATGCGGGTGCACTGGCACAAAGCAATGTTGGCCTGGCCATTTCTGAAAACATAAATGTATTCTCCCCAGCCTGCGATGGAATTCTTGATGCTACAAAATTCAGATATCTTAACAAATATATTCTGGCCTCAAAAAAGGCTATGAAAATCATAAAATTATGCTTTGTCCTTTCATTGATGTACAATGTGGTTGGCCTTTACTTTGCGGTAACAGGTCAGTTAGAACCTGTTATTGCTGCTATTTTAATGCCACTTAGTTCTATTAGCATTGTGGCCTTTGCAACCCTTGCAACAAATATGATAGGAAAGAAATTAAATTAATTAAAAACCTGACATATGTCATTTTTTCAAATTGGTGAGGAATGTAGTTTTACGCCAGAATTCAGGTAGGTATGAGTGTTATTTATTTATTGCTTACAATCAGTATTGTGGTAGCACTGGTTTTCTTTGCTGCTTTTATCATTTCTGTACGCAGTGGTCAGTATGACGATTCTTACACTCCCTCGGTAAGAATGTTATTTGAAGATGAGTTAATAAAAACTAAGGCTGCGAAGTCTGATCCCAAAATAAAAAAATCAATCCAACTAAATAAAAAGCAAAAATTGTAATTATGGAAGTACAACAGTTCTATTACGATAACAAAATCGTAAAAAAATTCCTCTATGCTACTTTATTCTGGGGAATCATTGGCATGCTGGTAGGACTACTACTGGCATTTATGTTTCTGTTCCCTAATATTACCGATGGGATATCATTTCTAAGTTTTGGTCGACTTCGCCCATTGCATACAAATGCTGTGATTTTTGCGTTTGTAGGGAACGCCATCTTTGCCGGGGTTTATTACTCCACACAGCGCTTGCTCAAAGCCCGTATGTTCAGTGACTTCCTTAGTAATTTTAATTTCTGGGGGTGGCAAACCATAATTGTAGCAGCGGCAATAACACTTCCACTTGGCATAACTACCTCTAAGGAATATGCGGAACTGGAGTGGCCAATTGATATTGCAATTGCACTGGTATGGGTGGCTTTTGGATGGAACCTGATTGGAACAATGTTAAAGAGAAGACAACGTCATCTCTACGTGGCCATTTGGTTTTATCTGGCCACATTTGTAACCGTAGCTGTTCTCCATATCTTCAATAGTCTGGAATTACCGGTTAGTGCTTTAAAAAGCTACTCCGTATATGCGGGAGTTCAGGATGCTCTGGTTCAATGGTGGTATGGGCATAATGCAGTAGCTTTCTTCCTTACCACGCCCTTTTTGGGATTGATGTATTATTTTGTTCCGAAAGCCGCCAACAGGCCTGTATATTCATACAGACTTTCCATAGTGCATTTCTGGTCATTGATTTTTATATATATCTGGGCAGGACCTCATCATTTACTCTATTCCTCCTTGCCGGATTGGGCACAAAATTTAGGTGTTGCGTTTTCTGTAATGCTAATTGCTCCTTCCTGGGGTGGTATGATAAATGGATTGTTAACCCTGAGAGGTGCATGGGATAAAGTTCGAACAGACCCAACCCTTAAATTTATGGTGGTTGCAATAACAGGCTATGGGATGGCAACTTTTGAAGGTCCTATGTTATCCTTAAAAAATGTAAATGCAATTGCGCATTTTAGTGATTGGATTATTGCCCATGTGCATGTGGGTGCCCTGGCTTGGAATGGTTTTCTTGCCTTTGGTATGATTTACTGGCTGGTTCCTAAAATGTTTAAAACCAGGTTGTATTCTACACCAATGGCCAATTTCCATTTCTGGATTGGGACATTAGGGATCATTTTATATGCATTGCCAATGTATGTAGCCGGATTTACCCAGGCATTAATGTGGAAAGATTTTAATCCGGATGGCTCCCTGGTTTACGGGAATTTCCTGGAGACCGTTAATGAAATAATTCCAATGTACTGGATGCGGGCCATTGGAGGTACTCTTTACATTGTTGGCTTTGTTGTAATGTTGTACAACATAGTGGTAACTGTTC
The DNA here is from genome assembly GCF_000382125.1 of Eudoraea adriatica DSM 19308. Taxonomy (GTDB): domain Bacteria; phylum Bacteroidota; class Bacteroidia; order Flavobacteriales; family Flavobacteriaceae; genus Eudoraea; species Eudoraea adriatica. The sequence goes on along the minus strand of NZ_KB907550.1, from coordinate 223,307 downwards.
GCTCGGGAAGCGAGGTTGAAGATGAACTGGCCGAAGCAGCTGCGCTAACAAGGGTGTCTAAAAAAAGAACAGCAGGAGAAACATACCATACCTGGCTGGAACGCAAGCCTATTAAATTAACCATATTCGCAACTATTGCCATACTTATCGGGGGGGTTGTACAGATAGTCCCAACTATTCTGGTAAAGTCTAATATACCAACAATTACTAGTGTTAAACCATATACACCTTTGGAGTTGGAGGGAAGAGATCTTTATATACGAGAAGGATGTGTAGGTTGTCATTCTCAGATGATTCGCCCTTTCCGAAGTGAGGTGGAACGCTATGGTGAATACGCCAAAGCAGGCGAATTTGTATATGACCACCCATTCCTCTGGGGCAGTAAACGAACAGGTCCCGATTTATTGCGAATTGGGGGCAAATATTCCGATAGCTGGCATCTTAACCATATGTATGACCCGCAAAGTACCTCATCAGGTTCTATTATGCCTGCATATCAGTGGTTGGTTCGCGACAAACATGATCGTAGCGGTATAAAAGGTAAAATGGAGGCTATGGTTACTCTTGGTGTTCCTTATACCGAAGAAGATATTGCAAATGCTGCTGCTTCTATGGAAGAGCAGTCTATTCAGATAGAAGAAAACCTTTATGCGGATCCCGATTTCGTCAAATCTTATGAGGCAGATAAAAAATATGCAGCAGAAAACGGATTGGAATTTGTGGAAATGCGAGATCGCGAGATCGTTTCACTAATCGCCTATTTACAGCGCTTAGGTACGGATATAAAAGTTAAGGAAACAGACGAATTATTGTCAGAAAACAAGTAGATCATGCTAAAATTCATAAAAAATCACATGGAAAGTATGGAAGGTATTGCCACCTATCCCATGATATCACTACTAATCTTCTTTGTATTTTTTGCTGTTCTTTTTTGGTGGGTATTTACCGCCTCCAAAGAGCATATAAAAGAAGTAAGTGAAATACCCTTAGAAGATAATCAACCAAAACAATAAAAGCCATGAAAAATATGTCACCCTGGTGGATCAGAATCCCAATACTATTCTTTATCATCTTCGGACTGATGGAATACTTTATTGACTCCGGAGAAAAACCTGCATTTATTGAGTATCCGATAACGCAATTCTTTTTATTGATGGTGTTATTGATTTTAATTGCAATAGAACTTATTTTAAAGTCAATTGAAAATGTCATGTTTCAAACCCTTTCCGAAGAAGGTAAGGAAAGGTATCTGGAAACTAAATCAAAACAATGGGAATGGAGCTGGGGTAAGAAGATGTACAAAAAACTGCTTGGCTCGGAACCCATAGAAGCTGAAGGAGAAATCATTCTGGACCATAATTATGACGGCATAAAAGAGCTGGACAACAAGTTGCCGCCTTGGTGGGTTTACCTATTTTATGCGACGATTCTTTTTGGTGTCATTTACCTGATCAGATTTGAAATTTATGGTGATTACGATCAGGAACTGGAATATGAACTTGAGGTCGCTGCAGCTCAGGCTGAAATAGAAGCATACAAAAAAACAGCCAAGGATTTGGTAGATGTCAATACCGTTGAATTGTTAACTGAGGCCTCGGATATTAGTGCGGGAAAAGCAATTTTTGAAACCAATTGCGTGGTATGTCATATGGCAGACGGTGGCGGAGGAATAGGGCCCAATCTCACAGATGAATACTGGATTTTGGGAGGAGGAATTAAAAATGTCTTTAATACCGTTTCTGAAGGAGGACGGGCCGGCAAAGGAATGGTGTCATGGAAGCAAACCCTGAAACCGTTGGAAATGGCTCAGGTTTCAAGTTATTTACTTACTTTCCAGGGAACTACACCTGCCAATCCCAAGGCGGCCGAAGGTGATCTATGGGTAGACGAGAATGCTCCACAACAGGAAGCTACTCCGGAGGAAGAAGCAGCGCCGGCACAGGAGGCTGATTCTACTTCGGTGGTTATGAATGAATAGTTCATTTCTGCCTAATCGATTTGAATAGAAAAAGCTATGGATGAAAATTTCAGGGATAGTATTGGCACCATTAACGAAGAAGGAAAACGGGCCTGGATATTTCCCAAAAAACCTAGTGGCAGGTTTTACGAATATCGTAAATGGGTCAGTTATGTTTTGTTGATTTTCCTCTTTGCCTCACCATTTATTAAAATAAATGGCAACCAGTTCCTGATGTTTAATGTTTTGGAACGGAGATTCAATATTTTTAGTTTCCCATTCTGGCCGCAGGATTTTCATCTTTTTGTTATTTCCATGATCATTGGGGTAATTTTTGTTGCCTTCTTTACCGTTGCATTTGGCCGTATTTTTTGTGGATGGATGTGCCCGCAAACAATTTTTATGGAGATGGTTTTCAGGCGAATTGAGTATTGGATAGATGGAGATAGAGGTGCTCAGATGCGTTTGGCAAAGCAGTCGTGGAATGGAGAAAAAATAAGGAAACGATTGCTAAAATGGTTTGTCTTCTTTGTAATATCCTTTTTAATTGCAAATGTCTTCCTGGCCTATCTTATTGGCAGTGACCAATTAATACAATACGTTACTGATGGCCCTCTGGCGCACACAAGTACTTTGGTATCCCTGCTTATTTTTACGGCAGTATTCTATTTTGTCTTTGCCTGGTTCAGAGAACAGGTCTGTATAATTGCCTGTCCCTATGGGAGAATGCAAGGGGTCTTGTTAGATAACAAATCCATTGTTGTGGCCTATGACCATAAACGTGGTGAATCTGAAAACGGGCGCAAGAAATTTCGTAAAAATGAAGATCGGAATGCGCTTGGTTATGGCGATTGCATAGACTGCTTTCAATGTGTGCATGTATGCCCAACCGGTATTGATATCAGAAATGGCACCCAGTTAGAATGTGTGAACTGCACGGCTTGTATTGATGAGTGCGACACTATTATGGAAAAAATAAATCTTCCAAAAGGTCTTATTCGGTATGCCAGCGAAGATAATATTGAACGAAAAGCAAAATTTACGTTTAATCCCAGATTAAAAGGCTATTCTGCTGTACTTGTAATTTTAATTGGAGTACTTATTGGCATGCTTTTCTTAAGAAATGATCTGGAAGCCAATATTTTGCGATTGCCGGGACAGCTCTATGAACGCAAAGAAGGTAATATTATCAGTAATGTGTATACCTACAAGCTGATAAATAAAACATCCAAAGATATTGAAAATGTAAGTTTTAAACTTCTCTCGCATAAAGGAAATATTGATTTGGTTTCGCACCGCAGTTTTGAAGTCCCTGCACAGCAATTGTCCGAAGGTACCTTGTTTATAGAGATAAATAATTCCGCCCTTAGTGGTGATAAAGATAAGCTGAAGATTGGTGTATATAGCGGAGAAGAACTGATTGAAACAACAACGGCCAGGTTCCTGGCACCAAGAAGTTATAATTAACAATATTTAATACTATGAAATTAAAAATATGAAGTTTAATTGGGGAACCGGAATAGTTTTGGCTTTTGCTGCGTTTATCACATTTATACTGTATTTCGTAGTTCTTGCCAGCACAGATAATCGTGCAAACCATGATTTGGTAACAGAAGAGTATTACAAGGAAGAACTGGCCTATCAGAATGAGATTGATGCGTTAACCAATGCCAGGGATTATGCCCCTCAATTCACTTTTGTCAAACATGAAAATGGGCTGGCAATTACGTTTCCTCCAAAAATGAATTATAAAGATATAGAGGGTAAAGTGTCCCTATACAGACCATCCAATAAACACTTGGATTTTGACTTTCCTATAAGTTTATCCAGTAAACATTTGCTCATACCTGACAAACGTTTGTTGGATGGTCGCTGGGACATAAAAATATATTGGAATTATCAGGGCAAAGAGCACCTGGTTAAAAAAAGCATCACCTATTAATTAATAGCATGTTATTATCCGCTTTGGTTTTGGGCCTCATGGGAAGTTTACACTGCATAGGCATGTGCGGCCCCATTGCGTTTATGCTCCCGGTAAATCAGAATAATAAGTATAAAAAAGCAGGTCAGGTCTTAATCTACCATTTTGGAAGATTAATGGCCTATGGGGTTATTGGTGGATTATTCGGGCTTTTAGGTAAGGGACTATACATATTTGGCATTCAGCAAAAGCTATCAATTTTAGTTGGTGTACTTATGATATTAGCTGTAATAATACCTTACAATTCCATGAGCAGGTTTGGTCTTTCAAAACCGGTATACAGGCTCATTGGAAAAATTAAAAATAGTTTAGGTAAAGCGTTGAAAAAGAAAACAGCAGATACATTTCTCACAATAGGTTTTCTGAATGGATTCCTGCCTTGCGGATTGGTTTATATGGCCCTCCTGGGTGCTATTGCAATGGGCTCAGCCGTTGAAGGTTCTTTATACATGATCTTGTTTGGTCTGGGAACAGTTCCTTTAATGACTGCAGCAGTTTACCTGAGTGGAGTCTTAAAGGATTCTGCTAAACAACGAATACGGAAATTAATCCCGGTTTTTGTGATTATAATCGGAGTACTTTTTATTTTAAGAGGGATGGGATTAGGAATACCCTATGTATCTCCTAAACAAATGACTGAAGTGGTTAGCACGGAATTAGAATGTCACTAGCCTTGATCCGTTTTTTGATAAGGCATTTTATAAATCCAATAAAAATACTAACATGAAAATTGTTACTGCGGCAGAAGCTGCTTCTATTGTTAATTCGGGAGATCGGATATTCTTGCAGGGAGCTGCCATGACTCCTAATACTTTAATAAATGGTATTTGTGAAAGGTATGAGGAATTAGAGGATGTAGAAATTATTTCAATACACACTGAAGGGGAGGTAAAATATGCCATCCCTCCATATAATGAGGCCTTTAATATAAATAGTTGTTTTGTTGGCGGTAATGTCCGAAAAGCAGTTAATACAAATAAAGGGGATTATATCCCTATTTTTCTTAGCGAAATACACTTTCTTTTCAGGCGGAATATTTTACCTCTTGATATTGCCGTGGTCCAGGTTTCTCCACCGGACCGACATGGGTATTGTTCTTTAGGTGTATCTGTAGATATAGCAATTCCGGCAATACAAACGGCTAAGAAAGTAATTGCTCAGATTAATCCGCAGGTTCCAAGAACACATGGAGATGGCATTATACATAAAAACCGCATTGATCTGGCCATAGAGGTAGACGAGCCTATCCATGTTGCACCAATTACGCAAATAACGGATTTAGAGCACAAAATAGGTAAAAATGTTGCCAGCCTTATTGAAGATGGTGCCACTTTGCAACTGGGCATAGGAAATATCCCCAATGCTGTTTTGAGCAATCTGCACAATCATCGAAGATTGGGCGTACATACAGAAATGTTTTCCGATGGTCTGCTGCCATTAGTGGAGAAAGGCATTATTACCGGTGAGGAAAAGAAGATAAAAACCAACAAAATTGTAACAAGTTTCGCTGCCGGAACTAAAAAATTATACGACTTTGTAGATGACAATCCGTTGGTGCATTTTAAAGAGGCGGCATATACCAATGACACCAATGTAATCGCCAGAAACCCCAGGGTAACTGCAATAAACAGCGCTATTGAAATAGATCTAACAGGTCAGGTATGCGCCGATAGTATTGGACAGCGTCACTTTTCCGGCGTAGGGGGTCAAATGGATTTTATACGGGGTGCGACAATTTCTGAAGGGGGAAAACCAATTTTTGCTATTTCCTCTGCAACGCCAAAAGGAGTAAGCAAGATTACGCCTACCCTTAAAGAAGGTGCTGGGGTCACTACCACAAGAGCACATGTTCATTACGTAGTTACCGAATATGGTGTGGTAAACCTTTTTGGCAAGAATTTATATGAAAGGGCAAAAGCTTTGATTTCTATTGCACATCCCGACCATCGTGAAATGCTCATTAAAGCTGCCTATGAACGATTTGAGCGATCTTAAAAAGTATTTATGCCAATAGAAAGACATATCGATCACACTTTATTAAAACCGGTGGCAACCCCCGAGGCAATAAAACAGTTATGTGCTGAGGCCCTGGAATATAATTTTTATGCCGTTTGTGTTAATAGTTGTTATGTAGCACTGGCCAGGGAAGAATTGAAGGGTTCCGGTGTCAAAATTGCCGCAGTTGTTGGTTTTCCATTAGGTGCCATGTCTACAGAAGCCAAAGTATTCGAGGCTAAGTATTGCATGGAAAAAGGCGCCGATGAAATAGATATGGTGATGAATCTTGGTTGGTTAAAATCCGGGGAATTCAGACTTGTAAAAGAGGAAATAGCTTTAATAAAACGGGCCATTGGTTCCAGGAAATTGAAAGTAATTATTGAGACTTGCTACTTAACTGCTGAGGAAAAAAAATTAGCTGGTATGCTGGTAGTCGAGGGTAAGGCAGATTTTATAAAAACTTCGACCGGGTTTGGCTCCGGGGGGGCCACATTTGAAGATATTAAACTAATAAGTAATGTGATTCAAAATAAAATACAGATCAAAGCTTCAGGAGGAATCAAGGATAAAAAAACCGCCCTGCGTTATTTGGATATGGGCGTTTCGCGCTTAGGTACCTCTTCGGGAATTGCTATTGTTAAAGAAACAAATCCATAAGCTATGAGTGCACACATAAATGCAAAAAAGAACGAGATTGCAGATTCTGTCCTTATGCCAGGCGACCCACTACGGGCCAAATGGATGGCTGAAACGTTTTTGGATAAACCCTATTGTTACTCAAATGTTCGGGGTATGCTTGGTTATACCGGTGAATTTAAAGGGCAACGTATTTCAATACAGGGAAGCGGCATGGGGATACCCTCCGCCATGATTTACTATCATGAACTTATTAATGATTATGATGTGAAAAGAATAATCCGGGTAGGCACAGCAGGATCCTATCAAAAGGATGTCAATCTTAGAGATGTTGTTTTAGCCCTGTCTGCTTCAACAAATTCCGGGATTAACAATGCTATTTTTAATGATGTAAACTATGCCCCTACGGCAAACTTCGACTTACTCATGAAAGCTGTTACCTATACAAAGGAAACTAACATTCCCATAAAAGTTGGCAATGTTCTTTCTTCGGACCTTTATTACGAGCACGATCCAAGGGCTTATAAAAAGTGGGCTGAATATGGCGTTAAGTGTGTTGAGATGGAAGCGGCGGGCCTTTATAGTATTGCGGCAAAATTTAATATTGAAGCCTTGGCAATTCTTACAATTTCTGATTCATTGGTAACCGGAGAGAAATGCAGTTTTGAAGAGCGGGAACGCACATTCGAAGAAATGGTTAAAATTGCACTGAACATATGCCTAGACCAAACTAGCAGCGTTGAACGATGATATACAGGCACATTCCCGGGGTAAAAGTAAAGGCCCTGTTTTCTGACTGCAAAAAATTTCGATACCAGCTTACTATAGAAGATACTTCAAAAAGTAATGGGGATAGCGTATGTGTTATTATGCAAAACCCCAGTATTGCCAATACAGAAATTGCCGATAAGTCTGTTCAATTTCTTGAAAAACTCATTTTTGAAAAAGAAGTTGAGTTATTTAGAAATGTAAAAACGATCATAATCGTTAACCAGTTTGCCCGAATTCAAACGAAATATTTTGAAGGTAAAGCCGAGGATATTGGACCGGATAATGATATCCATATTCGCAGGGCGATAGATCAATCAGACATAATCCTGATTGCCTGGGGGAAGACAAACCCATTTTTAAAACGACAACAAGACATCATCGGAATCATTTCTTTCTACAAGGATAAAAAGGTTTTAATGACAAAGAAACATCCTTCCCGGGGTACTTATCAAAAGTTTATAGTGCCCTTTTCAAATTAAAAATCCTTTCTTCTGGCCTTGTATGCCAATCGCCATATAGGCAAAACGGTCCAAAGGATAAGTGTGGTAATGGAAACGGTCAAACCCGTGTAAGTCCCGAAGAACTGGTTAAATATGGCCCCTGTATAACCTAAAAGTGCTGAAATATCCAATTTTAGAAGAATCAGGGTTCGTGAAAGGTCAATCGGGTTGAACATTATGGCTGCCAAAGAAAAAGAATCTAAGGGATATTCTTCAAACAGGATTAATGACATTAAGAATAAACCATCATAAATAACCGCTAAAAAAAGCCATAGCAATACGGCATACCCGAATCCTTTGATTTTGTTTTCATTGGATATGGCAATATTAAAGGCCAAAGCGGCAAAAATAAATGTTAGAAATGCCCCGGTTATTAACAATAATGAAAAATCCCAGATGGTATCACTTTTAAACAAACCGTAAAGAACAAAAGGTATTCCCAATCCCAGGACCAGGCTAAGTGTTAAAGAACCAGCCACGCCCAGATATTGCCCCAGGAAAATTGAACTCCTTTTCAAAGGTTGAGCCAATAACAGTTCGGTAAATTCTTTTGAATTATAGAAATACATGACCCCGAAAATGGTGCTTATCAATGGTACAAGAACAATGATAACGTTCATTAAGGTAATTACAGCTTTTGAAAGGTCATTGTTAAGAAACAAAAGCACAAAGCCCAATGCCAAATAAAACAGAAAATACACATAGCTCCACCTGCTTCGCATTAAATCATAAAAACTATATTTTAAAATCTTAAGCATCTGATGTCTGGGTTGCTATGGCCGCTATGGCATGTTCAAAATCTGTTTGATTGGTTTTGGCCTTCAATTGTTCAACATTCCCTTTAAAGAAAATGTTGCCTTCCAGGAGATATACAATTTCATCTGACATTTCTTCAACAAACTGCATAATATGAGTGGTGATTAAGATGGTCTTTCCTTTGTTCTTTTCCCGAAGGAGCAGTTCCTTTAACTTTATGAGCGACCCGGGATCTAAACCTGTAGTAGGTTCATCAAGTATAATCAAGGGGCTATCGAACATAAAAGTCAATACAATATTTACCTTTTGTTTGGTACCGCCAGAAAGGGTGCTTAATTTTTTGTCCAAAAAAGTATCCAAGGCAAAAAGTCTAATCAAATCTTCTTCCTTACTATCCATTTGACGAAGGTCTTTGATCATCCTAATTAATTCTTTTACTTTGAGGTTGCCTGGAAAGTTAGCTATTTGAGGGAGGTAATTTATTTCTCGTCTGTATTTCCAGTTCCTTTTTATTGTGTTGCCCTGAACTTGAATTTCACCTGAAGATGGAACTACCATACCCAAAATGCATTTAATCAATGTGGTTTTGCCTGAACCATTGGGGCCAAGCACAGCAAATATTCCATTACCATGAATATCCAAATCCAGATTAGAAAGCACCTGGTTTTTTCCAAATTTTTTATACAAATTTTCTATCTGTATCATTCTGATCTTTTCATTAACGGCATTGCATCCAATAAGTTATCCGGTGTAAAAACAGGCGATACTTTTTCGGAGAAATCAATTATATCCATAAACATACTGCGTAAAAGTACAATCGTTTCTGGTGTCCGGTTCACAACATATGAAAACAATTTAACAGGTCGGTAAGGCACATCGCCTATCCCATCTTTATCCAAATCATATCCGGTATAATTGCTCCAATAATTTTTTTCAAATACATTATCGTTCAATTTACTATTATATGAAATATCAAATGAATTGTAGAGGAAATTATTATTGATAAATGAATTGGTATAACAGGCCCCTAATACTTTCACTGCCCACCCATTACTAATAAAGTTATTGTTTTTATATTCAATACGATTTGAACCTTCGATATTGATGCCAATAGTATTTTCCTCAAAAGTATTGCCAATTATCTCAGCATCATTGATCTCCTTGAGCAACATCCCAAATGCAGCCGTACCCCAATTTTTTTTAAATACATTACCAACCATTCTGATGCGTTTGGAAAACATTACGGCCACACCTGCACCATTGTTCTCAAAAGTATTACCCGTATATACATCATCGTTCGAAAACATAAAATGAAGGCCATACCTGAGGTTATTTGCACTGATGTTGTTATTTATGGCAATATTGTCAGAAAACTCCAAGTAAATACCATCGCGAACGCCTTGCACAATATTCCGGTCTACCTGAACATGGTGAGAATACCATAGTTGAATACCATTGCCAGAATTATATTCATCCAATGCATCCCCAATAATCTTGTTGTTATACACTTTCCCGTTGTTCGATCTTTCCAGATATATACCGAAAAACAGCTTCTCTAATACTACATTTTGTATCAGAAAGTTATCACTTTTAACCACACGAATAGCCGCGTAATCTGTAGTGTAACTGGTACCTACGTTTATAATATGTAGCCCATCAATTGTCACATTATCGGAAACAATGCGAATGATTTCACCGCGATCTTCTCCGTCTATCACCGGGTAATTTTCACCTATCAGGGTTAATGGTTTGTCAACAACGATATTGAATTCTTTATAGTTGCCATTTTTAATCAGAAGAGTATCAAAATCTGTTGCAAGAGCAACCCCTTCTTTTATTGATTTCACTTCACAACCAGCGCATACCTCAATCGTTTTACCCCATAGGGAAGTTCCAATAAAAAATATAAAAACCAGGAAATGTAGCTGAAATTTGTACATTATCGTATTATCAAAAATTTGGAGTTTTCATTGGCTTTAACGAAATGAGGCGTAGCTTTAAGGAAATTAAAATTTTGTTGTGTTTTTAGTTGGTATGAATTTCCATTAATATGAAAAACAATATTACCCTCCAATACGATCAATTGTGCATCCTTAGGTGATCTATGTTCGGGAAAAGTTGCACCCTTTTCCAAACTAATACTGAGAATCTCCAAAGCATCTGTTTTTACTATTTTTTTTATTTGCAGATTGTCAAAGGGTTGATCCGCTATTTGATTGCCAACTGTATAAATCATATAATATTTTATTTAAAAAAATAATGGTTAACAGAATTTAACGGGCTTAAAATTACCGCATACCATTAACCATTAAATTGAATCTTATTATTCTACTTTAAATCTTGTCAACAACTCATTCCAGGAGTATAATTTACCATTATTCTCGTCTTCAATATTCTCAGCTTCAACTCTGGATTGAAACCCTGACAAGTATTCGCCCATAGGACTAGGAATTTCCTTACTAATTAAAAAAGTAGCCTTTTTGGCATCGATTAAATCGCCAGGTGTTTGGTAATCATTAACCAAAAAAAGTTCAATTGTTGCCACATCAACATCCTTTAAATGATTCACCATACACTCCACCGCATCAAATTTAAAAGCCTTACCTTTTTTGGTTACTATTTGCGCCGCATGCTGTTTATCCACAATGGTCATAGAACAAAAATGACACCCGTCAGAACCATAATTAATTGGCTTAGGACTTACCTCGCAAGACGCAAATACAAATAGAACTAAGCTCAGATAAACTAATTTATTGATCATTTGATTTTACTTTGATAGGGCTCACCGCACCAGCCTCGCCTTTGGGTTGCCATGCTTTTTTGCCCATAAAAAATGCTATTAAAGTCGTCATCATGCCAACAAACATCAACCACGCACCAGTAGAAGGTAAAGAGGTTACGTCAAAATTAAGCATTTTTACATGGCCGAAAAGTGGTGGTTTATAGCTCACGGGAGTTCCATCTGCGTTGGTGAGTTTCATTATAGCATTTGGATCTAAATTGGTACCGTAATCTACCATCCATGCATTGAAATCATACATGCCTAGTACTCCCAATATACTCATAAGCACGAACCATCCCATGAACCATTTGTAGCTAACTTTTTCAAAAAATCCCAGCAGACCAATCATTACACCCAGGGCCACCATTGCCCCAATGACCCATGGAAAGGTACTAAACTCCCACATATCCTCCGGTTTTGGCAGAGTCCGCATCCCGATATAATGATTAAGGCCATCAATGTTCTGAATATCAAATTCGCTAACTCCCTTAATACCATCAATATAAATGTTCATCCCTAAAGGTTCAGGGTATTGTGGTGCACCCAGCATTATGTTCCATAGCGGGAAAACGTATAAGCCCAAAAGAAACAAAGGACCAATAATCATAAGGATACTTGCTTTTTTCATCATTTCTAATTTTCGGTCGTTTAATAATTAAACATGGATTTGGAGGCGTACTTTAATTTTAGAATAAAGCGGGCAGGTCCAAGACACAGCCCGCTTTTATTTGTGAACTAAACAATCTCTCTGAGAACTTTTATTCTCCTAAAGACCAGGAAAGGTCAATATTTGAATTAGCAGGAGATACTCTAATATAACCTTGCATCTCCTGGTGTAAGGCGGAACAAAAATCCGTACAATAGAATGGCCATACACCAACCTTTTTAGGTTCCCACAACGAAGTCTTGGTTTGCCCCGGCATTACCAGAATTTCGGAAGTTCCCTGTCCTATTATGGTGAAGCCATGTGGTACGTCAAAATCTTGCTCATGGTTCGTGATATGGAAATACACCTTATCACCAACTTTGATTCCCTCAATATTGTCGGGTGTAAAATGGCTTCGGATGGTAGACATATATATGTGTACTTCATTCCCATCGCGTTCTACCCGTGCATCATCAGGACCTATAGTGGCATATTTATGTTTGTTTTCATCTAATCGATAGATTTTTTTCGATTTTGATGCCAACAACTCCGCAGGGCATCCCGCAGCATAATGGGGTTCACCGTGGGTTGGGAAATCATATATCAATTCCATTTTTTCTCCTGAAATATCATAAATCTGCGCAGAGTGTTCCATTTCGGGGCCGGTAGGAAGATACCGGTCTTTGGTAATCTTGTTCATTGCTACCACATACTTACCGAATGGCTTCCTGGAGTTTCCTCCCGGGATCATCAAATGCCCTACAGAATAATAGGTCGGTTTTCTATCTACAACCTCCCAGGTTCCTACTTTCCATTTAACAACTTCTGAAGAAATAAAGAAGGTGGTGTATGCATTACCCTTATCATCGAATTCGGTATGTAATGGCCCTAAACCTCCACTTTTAACGGTTCCTGCCAAGACCTCTTCGAATTTCAGTATAGGAATACCGTACGCTTCTCCATCAAATTTTTCACCTTCAATAGCGGCAATCATCTTGTCAAATGAGTGTACTGTAATGTCTGCAGAAAGTTTTCCGCTTCCAATAATATATTGTCCGGTTGGGTTTACATCACAGCCGTGTGGCGATTTAGGAGTTGGCAGGAAGTATAAAGATCCCGGCACTTGGGTTGGATCTACCGTAACTACCTCTTTTATCATCGTAGAAGTTCCTGTATGGGTTTCTTCATCATAGACATTGTGTGCATAGTTAGCCGGCATTTTCGTCCCGCCACCATTTTTTACATACTCCTCTATTTTCTTCCAGTTTACAGCAGCGATAAAATCCTTGTCGTTTTGCGAAGCCATAACTTCCAGCAAAGAATTGGCCTCTTCAGTATTATATGTTGAAAAGAAGAACCATCCATGAGATTTCCCTCTACCAGGATGCGAAAGGTCATAATTGAAACCTGGCATTAGTACCTGGAATTCCAGATTTAATCGCCCATTATCCGGAGCTACACTAATAAAAGACAAAGCGCCTTTAAAATTTCCCTTGTATTCATTGATTGGCATATCTCGCTGAGGTACCGGTACTGAAAATCTGGTCCCTGCTACAACATACTCTGTGTTTTCCGTAATAAATGATGAACTGTGGTTACCTGCACTATTGGGAACTTCAATGATCTCCTCTGTCTCAAAAGTACTCAGACTTACCCGCGCTATTCGGGGCGTGTTGTTACCATTCACAAAAATCCATCGTCCATCCAATTCACCATTGGTTTGAGAAATATCCGGGTGGTGTAAATCATCCCAGGGAACAAATCCAAAGGAAGTATTCAACATCGGCTTTGTTTCTTCGGAGTATCCATAGCCAGAAGTAGGGAATTGTGAAAATACCGGGATTTCCTTGAACATACGTCCTGAGGGCAGCCCATATACGGTAAGGTTACCGCTATACCCTCCGGACAGGAAAGCATAAAACTCGTCTTGTTCACCTGGGGCTACATAAACTTTTTCTGCAGCACTTGATGCCAAAGCACCATTAGTTTTTTGAGATTGATTGCAACTACTCAAGGTAATACCTAGCCCTATGAGAATGCAAATTAAATAGTTTAAATTTTTCATTGTTTTATCTTTAGTTTTAATTGATTAATGATTTCTATTCTTCCGGTGGCAGCATTACCTTGTCTACGACATGGACAATTCCATTGCCTGCTTTCACACTTCCAAGAATTTTAGCCCCTCCAACCAAAACTTCATCTCCCTCAACAACAATCATTACATCCTGATCATTGGCCTGTCCTAATTTTTTAAACTTCTTTAAAAAATCCTTGGAATAATTTCCCGGGGTAACATGATATTTTAAGATGTTGGCCAACGCATCCTTATTTTCCGGTTTTAATAGGTTCTCTACAGTTCCTTCAGGAAGTGCATCAAAAGCCTCATTGGTTGGTGCAAATACCATTAAAGGACCTGCGTTCACAAGAGCATTTTCAAGATTGGCGGCTTGTACTGCTGCAACAAGTGTTGTATGATCTGGTGAACCAATAGCAATCTGTAATACATTAGGCGTAGATCCATCATCTTCTATAAAGGCCTGGCCTGATTCTTTTGATAACTGCTCAGGCTGGGTGGCCGTAGAAGTATTAGTTTTGGCCTCATTTTTACATCCGACCAACAAAGTCAGCACAAAAAATGATCCTGCAATAAGTCTTAATTTAGTTTTTGTTTTCATTTGATTGTTTTATTATGTTATAAGGTTCTGAAATACTCCAGGACAGCCCTTGCCTGTTCTTCGGTAAGGCCCTGATTCGCCATAGGGGAACCATTGAACTCTACCAACAAATCTTTGGCCAAGGGGTCTTCTTTAACCATCTGTTCGGGATTAAGAATCATGTTCATAACCCATTCCGGCGTACGTCTTTCAAGAATGCCATCAGGGGCCGGGCCAATAAATTTTTTGCCAATTCTATGACATGCAAGACACATTTGGTTATATACCTCTTTTCCTGTTGCAGCCATTGCCTGATCGATTTCCGAACTTAAGGCTACTGATGTTACAGGACCAACACCCTTATTGTTCAGATCTACACGTTCTGATGCTTTTGTTACATCGGCATCCGGAGTAGTTGCAGGCTTCTCCGTTTCTGCCTTTTGTCTGGTAACACTAAAACCGTCATTTTTCTTTTCTTCTTTTCCGCCACAACTCATAATTATTAGAGCTAACAGGAATACGGTAGTTTTTAGTAGTTGTTTCATTCGATTTTTCTTGTTAATTATTGGTCAAAAATAAGATTGGAAGTAAACTAAAAACATGATATTAATCATATTTAAGATAAAAATATCTTTTTATCATTATATTTGAGTTTTGAATCCAAAATATGCTCTCAAATTCTTCCAAATATGCCTTAAAAGCCGTATTGTATCTTGCGTTACATACAGATGAGAACAACAAAATGATGGTTAAAGATTTCAGTGAAAGAATAAACGTCCCTAAAGCCTATATTGCCAAGTTATTACAAGAACTTGCTAAACGTAAAATTATCTCCTCTGCAAAAGGCCCTTATGGAGGGTTTTATATCACGGAGTCGAATAAAAAACATACGATAATGGAAATTATCGAGATAATAGACGGCAAGAAAAGAATAGAATCCTGTATGCTGGGCCTGGAAGATTGCAATGAAAAAAAGCCCTGTCCAATTCACAGCTTGATAAGTCCCTCAAGATCAAAAATGATCGCTCTCCTGAAAAGCAAAACAATAGATGACCTGGCTAAAGATTTAGAATTAAACAAGGTTTTTCTGCCTGTTTGACTAACTTCTTGGAGTACATCTTAAAAAAGCTTAATTTAAACTGCTTAAAACAGAACACCTTTACTTCAAACTACAACATGAGCAAGAACCAATCGAGAAGAATCTTTTTAAGGCGCGCTGGTTTGGGAGCTGCTGCAATTTCAACAGCTCCACAAATTTTAGCTTCCTCTTATAATCAAAAACTAATACTAAACAGAACCTATCAGGAAAACACGTTTACAATAAATGATCAGATAAATTTGGCATTAATCGGATCCGGTATCCAGGGAATTTATGACACTACTGCTGCATTAAAAGTGCAGGGTGTTAAGCTTGTAGCTGCCTGCGATCTTTATCTGGGAAGGTTAGACCGGGCGAAAGAACTTTGGGGCGATGATATAGCAGTTACCAGAGATTATAGGGAGATACTAAATCGAAACGATATTGATGCGGTCATTGTAGCCGTCCCGGATCACTGGCACAAAAAAATTACTATTGATGCCATGAAAGCGGGAAAAGCAGTATACTGTGAAAAGCCCATGGTTCAAAAATTTGAAGAAGGTCATGAAATAATAAAGGTTCAAAAAGAAACCGGTTCACTCTGCCAGGTTGGAAGTCAGGGGATGTCTTCTTTAGGAAATGAAAAAGCCCGACTCCTTTATGAGGATGGCGCCATTGGTGACCTGGTACTTCTGGACATGTATAATGACCGTTATTCTTCGGAAGGAGCCTGGCAGTATCCAATTCCTCCGGACGCTAATCCGGATACAGTTGATTTTGATACCTTCCTGGGAAATACACCAAAAGTATCGTTTGATAAGACGCGTTTTTTCAGATGGAGAAATTACAGAGATTATGGAACAGGTGTTGCCGGAGATCTGTTTGTTCATGCTTTTTCAACTTTGAATTATATCATCAGTTCTAATGGCCCTTCCCGGGCGATTTCCACTGGCGGTTTGCGCTACTGGAAAGATGGACGCGATGTTCCCGATGTTACATTAACTTTTTATGATTATCCTGAAACTGAAACACATGCCGCTTTTAATGCCTCTTTCAGGGTGAATTTTATTGCCGGCTCCGGAGGTGGAGGAGGCTTCAGGCTGGTTGGAACGGAAGGAGTTATGGAAGTAGGTTCCAATTCTGTAAAACTAGTTCGTTCTAAACTGGGAATGACCCCCGGCAATTATTCCATGATTGCTTATACAGAAGAAACGCAAGAGAAAATTAAGAAAGAATACGCTTCAAAAAGCTTAGAAAACAGAGAATCTGCCATGAAGACGGGGGAAACACTCTGGGAAGCTCCCCGAGATTACAAAGGTGGCCACTATGACCATTTTTACAACTTCTTCCAGGCAATCCGTGGCAAAAATACAATAATTCAGGACCCCAACTTCGGGCTTAGGGCAGCAGGAGCGGCTTTGCTGGCAAATGAAAGCTATTACAAAAACAAACCGGTTAACTGGGACCCTGTTGCAATGAAACTAACCTAAACCGCAAATTATGAGAAGTCTGCTCCTTACTTTTTTTTTATTATTTACTTTCCATGTATGTAATGCTCAAACCAGTACTGTAAATGTCATTGTATTTGGTGCCCACCCGGATGATTGCGATGCAGATGCCGGTGGGACAGCTATTTTACTGGCAAGGATGGGCCATAGGGTAAAATTCGTTTCTCTTACCAATGGGGATGCCGGACATTATAACAAAGGCGGTGGTACATTGGCAAAAATCAGGATTGCCGAAGCCGAAGAAGCCGGAAAACGTTTTGGGGTAGAATATACAGTTTTGGATAATCACGATGGGGAACTAATGCCTACACTGGAAAACAGGCTGAAGGTCATCCGTGAGATCCGTAAATGGAATGCCGATGTAGTAATAGCTCCCAGGCCAAATGATTACCATCCGGATCATCGCTACACGGGTATCCTGGTGCAGGATGCGGCCTATATGGTTATTGTGCCAAATGTTGCAGCCGATACTCCCCCCCTAAAAAAGAATCCTGTTTTTTTGTATTCCGAAGATCGGTTTCAACGTCCAAACCCTTTTGAGCCGGATATTGCTGTGGCTATCGATGCTGTTTTTGATCAGAAAATATACGCCCTGGCAGCACATGAATCGCAATTTTTTGAATGGCTTCCATGGACATCAGGAAATCTGGAAAAAGTTCCGAAAGGAGAACAGGAACGACTCAAAATGCTGGCGAACTGGCGTTCAAATGCACCCAATGAAGCGGCATTGACGGCTCTTAAAAAATGGTATGGAGATAAAGCCTCTGAAATAAAGCATGTAGAGAGTTTTGAAATTTGTGAATACGGAAAACAACCAACAGATGAGGAATTAAGAAAGTTGTTTCCTATGCTCAAAAATCTATAACAAGGAGTTTAGCTCCACAATCTGTCCCAGGCTCTGATCTTGTCCCATTGCGGAGTAGGAGCAAATAATTTTTCGCCTTTGATCAAGTATTTCTTTACAACTTCGTCGTTCAATTCCACTCCTAATCCGGGTTTGTCAGGAACTGTGACATAACCATCTTTTACAATCGGGCCCTCGAATCCTGTAACCAGGTTTTCCCAATCCTTCTTGTCCACGGCATGGTGCTCCAACCACATGAAATTTTCCGTGGCTGCCGCGCTATGTACACATCCAATAAACGATACAGGACCTGCTGCATGATGATGCATAAACCCTATTCCATGTCTTGAAGCAAAATCGCCTATCTTTTTTGTTTCCAGAATTCCACCTGCAGTATTTGGATCCGGATGTACAATATCCACGGACCTGGTTTTAATCAGTTCTTCAAAGCCCCCCTGAAGCATGTAAATATCCTCTCCTGTTTGGGTAGGTGTAGTGGAAGATTGTGTAATTTCTTTCCATTGTTCTGTGTATTGCCATGGAATTATATCCTCTATATAAGCCAGGTTATATGGTTCTGTAGCCCGTGCAATTTTAATAGCTTCATTCACCCCAAAATGACCCCAATGATCCGTACCCATCGGAATATCATAGCCAATTTTGGAACGCATCACATCCAGATATTCCATTAATAAATCTATACCCTTGTCCGTAATCTGAACCCTTGTAAAGGGGTGCTTTGTTTGACTATAGGATTGATATTCATAACGATAAGGATTGTAGTCGGCATCCGGAGAATTAATTATTGCTCCGGGAATATCTTTGATAAGATTAATCCCAATATCCATCTTAAGTGCGGTATACCCCTGATCAATTCTGGCCTGCATTCTATTGGCATATTCATTGGCATCCCTGGAAACTGTAGTATCACAATATACGCGCACTTTATCCCTGTACTTTCCCCCCAGCATCTGGTAAACAGGCACATTATAGGCCTTGCCGGCAAGATCCCAGAGAGCCATTTCCACTGCAGATACTCCCCCTCCCTGTCTTCCATGAAATCCAAATTGTTTTATAATGCCAAATAAGCGTTCTACATTGCAGGGATTTTCTCCCAAAATCCTGCTTTTTAAAAACAATGCGTATTCCTTTGCTGCGCCATCCCTTACATCGCCATGCCCAACAATTCCCTGGTTAGTATAAATCCGGACGATTGGGGTTCTGAATGCAACATCTCCTCCAATTTCTGCGATGCGCATATCTGTAATTTTAAGGGTAGACGGACTGGAGTTCCTGTTTACATTTTGGGAAACATAGGAAAGCTCGTCATTCGCAGATGCCGAGGTTAAAGCTGCCAGGCTTAATCCGCCCAAACCTACTTTCTTTATAAAATCCCGTCGTCCTTTAGAATCTCTTTGTTTTGTGCTATTTCCGGGTGTTTCCTTTTTATTGGCGTACATATTAAGTGGGTATTGATAAGTTATTGAATTAGAAATTTTATAGTATTACCATGTCCTGGTTTTTAAGAAGTCATCAAATTCTTTTTTGCTCATTGGCAGCTTGTCCTGATTTTCTTCAATCCAGTTTAAAAAATCAGCTTTGATCGCCTCCGTCCATTTTGTATCAATTTCACCAGGGGTATACTTTCCTTCTTTCAATCTCAAATGACCAAATTCATCTTTTAAAGCCACAAATTCTGCCTGTGTTATGACCTGTTCCACGAGGTGGGCAGGAATAAAAATGACGCCCTCCCGTTTGGCCAGTACCAGATCCCCAGGCATAACGGTAGACCTCCCAATTCTTATTGGGGTATTTAAACCTGTAAGCATCATATCTTTTATATAAGACGGGTCCCAGCCCCTTACAAATGCATTGAAACCCTCGATGCGCTCCAATCCTTCAAGGTCTCTTAGGGAACCATCAAATACTACCCCGTTTCCCGAATTAGCATAAATGGCATTACCCAGATTGTCTCCGATAAGAGTGCCATCAATAATTTTTCCAAATCCATCAGCCACATAAATATCTCCCTGCTGTAATGCATCAATTGGCCATGAATTAGACGCTCCTATTCTCCCTTCTTCTTTACCCTTTTTTGTTATCACATCATTGATATCAGGCCTGGTTGGCATGTATTGCGCTGTTAATGCCCGCCCTGTCATTGGCATATCTTCATGTATCATTATCCAACCACCTTCAAATTGATTGTAATACCCCTGGCCTCTCATAGCGCCCCAGGCCTCTTCAATAGAGATATTTTTTGCTCGCTCCAGGTAACTATCCGGAATTTTTGGCCGGCCATCTTCAAACCGCTCCCCTGACCAGGAAGCAGTATAAGCAATCATCTGTTCCCTGGACATGTTCTGAGCGATCAACGGTGTACAAACCAGAAAATATATGAATAGGAATAAATAGAAAAAACAGGTTTTCATAATTGGTTAGCAGTTAAATGATTAATAGGAATTTAAGCTACATAAGATAACCAAAAAAAACGTAAAAAAAGCTATTAAGCTTTTTAAGATTGCAGAAAAAACAGTTTACAATTGCATCGGTAATTTGTTGGGAAATAATTCATGGAACCGGCTTCTCGGAGAATTCTTCTATCCATGCCAAAAGGTATCAATGGCATTAACGGTTTGGCATAAATAAAGGGGAATCTTTTTGGATCCCCCTTTATCATATTAAATTAATTATTCAACCTAAAACTATATTTTAAAAGTAATCACCGGAATTTTGGAATGGTTGGTTATATCCTCTCCAATACTTCCCATAAAGAAATGTGAGAGTCCTTTCCTGCCATGAGTTGGGATACCGATTACATCGGCCTGGATACTTTCACTAAAATTTAAAACGCCTTTTTCTACGCTATAATCATTGTAAACGTTTACTTCCTTTCCTGCACCGGCTTTTTGCAAATATTTATTCACTTTTTCATATGCGTCCTGTGTGCTTAAAAAGTTGTCTCCGGGAGTATTTATATAGACCAAATGTAATTTAGCCGATAATTTATCCGCAAACTCCTGGGCTTTTTTAAAAGCTGCAAGACTTTCGTCCTTAAATGCACATGCGAATACAAAATTTTCAGCTTTGAAATCTTCCATTTCATCCTTAATTACCAGAACCGGAATCTCAGAATTTCTAACTACTTTTTCAGCATTTGAACCCACAAATATTTCTTTAAGTCCATCACTGCCATGTGAGCCCATAATAATCATATCAGCACCATGTTTTTCAGCAACATCGTTAACTTCACTAAATACTTTAAAGTGCTTTATAATAGGTGTTACATTCTTTACGCCCTCTAAATAAGGTTTATCCAAGAACTCGTTTATACGTTTTTCCGCCATCTTAATCAGGAATACCGTTTGTTCAGGGTGAAATCCTTCTGAAGACGAAATCATTGCCTCATTAAGTTCGAGCATATGCAAGGCTATAATTTCAGAGCCGTGCTTTTTGGCAAGGCTGGCAGCAACTTTTAAAGCATTTTCTGATTGCTCCGAAAAGTCAATTGGCACTATAATTGTTTTCATGATCTTAGATTTTAAGGTGATTAAACACTTTTAAATAGTCATGGAAAACAGCCTGGTTTCAGGTGCTTTCCTATGTAACAACAAATCAAAAGCCATACATATGTTTCTAATGAAGGGCCTTCCTTTTTCAGTAACTTTTATACTATTAACGCTAATTTCAACTAATTCGTCTTTTTCCATTTCCCTTAGACGGGTCAAGATCTGTTCTAAAAATATCAAATTTTTACTTTCAGGATCCCAATGTGTCTCAAATCTACACATTAAATTCAATATATGTCCTCTTATAATTTGATCTTCCTCCGTTAGAATGTGCCCTCTATAAATGGGTATGATCTTATTTTCCACAAGGTGTTCGTATTCCTCCAGGCTTTTGACGTTCTGTGCAAAGCTATACCAGCTGTCACTTATACTGGATACGCCAAGGCCAATCATTAATTGGGTTTTGGAAGCGGTATACCCCATAAAATTCCTGTGAAGTTTTCCGGATTCCATAGCAGTGTATAAAGAATCGCTTTCCAGTGCAAAATGATCCATTCCAATTTCATGGTAACCTACCTCAGCCAATAAGGATTTTCCACTCTCGTACTGGTTGCGTTTTTCTTCTGCCGTGGGAAGGTCTTCATCTAAATATCCTCTTTGCCCGTTCCCTTTAAGCCAGGGCACATGGGCATAACTGTAAAAGGCCAGACGATCGGGCATTAACAATTTGGTTTTCAAAATGGTATCCTTAACATGTTCCAGAGATTGATGAGGAAGGCCAAAAATCAGATCGTGACCTACAGATGTGTACCCAATTTCACGAGACCATGCGGTAACATCTCTAACCTTTTCAAAAGGCTGAATGCGGTGTATTGCTTTTTGAACGGTTTCGTTATAATCCTGTACCCCATAACTCACCCTTCTAAACCCAAGATCAAATAACACCTGTAAATGTGCCCTCGTAGTATTATTTGGATGTCCTTCGAAGCTAAATTCGTAATTTTCGGCTCTTTCGGCATGCCTGAATATTCCGTTAATTAATCTCCTAAGGTGTTCCGGAGAAAAGAAAGTTGGGGTTCCACCTCCCAAATGCAATTCCTTAACTATGGGTTTGGCATCAAAAAGTTCACAATATAAACTCCACTCTTTTAATAAGGTATTTATATAAGGTTTCTCTACTTCATGCCTTTTTGTAATTCGCTTATGACAGCCACAAAACGTACACATTTGTTCGCAAAACGGCAAATGAATATAGAGACTAATGCCTTCTTTGGCATTACTTTCTTCAAAACTTTTCTTTAGCGTAGATTTCCAGGCTTTTCCCGAAAAAGTATCCATATTCCAGTATGGAACCGTAGGATAACTGGTATAGCGCGGGCCGGGGATATTGTATTTGTGTACTAAGTTGCACATCTGAAAAAGTGTTTTCAACAAATCTATTTGTTTTATGTTCTAAATAATATGACATAAATCAGTTTTAAATTATGGTTAAATCTTAACAGAGTTTATGATTCCCGTTTTAAAAACTTATTTTTGCCGCCATAACAACAGAATTATGACACTATTACTAATGGCGGCCGGGAGAGGCAGCCGATATGGAAAACTTAAACAATTTGACGGCCTTGGACCTAAGGATGAATTTCTTATGGAATTCAGCATCTATGACGCTTTGGAAAATGGTTTTGATCATATAGTTGTAATTACACAGAAGGACAATGTTGATTTTTTAAAAAATTACCTGTCTCCAAAATTACCGAACCACATAAAGCTCGATGTCCTTTCACAGGAGCTTACAGACCTGCCTGAAGGAACGGGATTCAATGGGGAAAGAAGTAAACCATGGGGAACTGCGCATGCAGTATGGACTGCAAGACATGTCATTAAAGATTCGTTTGCAATCATAAATGCAGACGACTACTATGGAAAAGGAGCCTTTAAAAATGCGTCACATTTTATAAAAACAAGAGAAAACAAGGATGCATATGCCCTGGTAGCCTATACACTTTCGGATACACTTTCGGAATATGGTTCCGTTTCCAGAGGAGTTTGCCAAAGGGATGGAAATAAATTGCATTCCGTAGTGGAACGCACAAAAATTCAAAAAGTTAACGAAGGTCTCATAGATTCAGATTCCGGACTCCACTTTAGTGGAGATGAATTGGTAAGTATGAATTTTTGGGTTTGTAATCCTTCTATTTTCGACCATATTGAAAATGATCTTCGAATATTTCTGGAAGATGAGGGAAACATTGCGGGAGGTGAAGTATATATTCCTTTTGTTATTCAAAAAATGTTAGAACAAAATGAAGTGAGTGTTGCGGTAATACCTTCAGACAGCAAGTGGTTTGGAGTAACTTATGCCGATGATAAGGAAAAAGCAATGAAGGAATTGCAGAACATGACAGAACTCGGGGAATACAGAACGCCTCTATGGCCCGTTGAAACTGCATAGACTACACCCATGGTTAGCAATGGTCCCCATGCTGTATTGCCATATTTTTCCATTGAAAGAAGGAACTATAAAATACAGCCTATAAGTCAAGGTTATATCAATGACACTTTCGCGCTTCTGAAAGATGGTGAACCCGTCTATATTTTACAACGACTTAATGCTAAAGTGCTGAGCAATATTGAGGTAATGATGCAGAATATTCATCATGCATTGCCCTACCTGAATGATGAAAATTACCATCAAATATCATTAATAAATACCCTTGACGGGAAGCCTTATTTAAACCTAAGCGAAAGTGAATGCTGGCGGTTAATGACCATGGTTCCAGACAGCATGGCTTTTAATACTATAGAAGATGAAAAGATGGCTGCAGAAGCCGGTAGAATAATTGGAAAATTCCATTCCCTTCTCAAGGAGGCTCCTATGGATGTATTTAAGGACTCCATACCCGGGTTTAATGATCTTTCATTGCGCATCCGACAATTTGAAAAAGCCCTGGAAAGTGCAACCCCGGACAGGTTAAAAAATTCGGAAAAGGCGATTTTTATTGCGAAAAAGACACTCAAAGAACTGCGCCTTTATGATCCCGGGAACCTGCCTCTCAGAATTTGCCATAATGACACCAAACTAAATAATATCCTCTTTGATAAAACGAATAAACGAGCACTATGCCTGATAGATCTTGATACTATAATGAAAGGGTATTTTCACTACGATTTTGGTGATGCCGTCCGAACCATAGTTAATACAGTGGAAGAAGATGAAAAAGACCTCAGCAAAATAACATTTAACAAAGGGCTCTTTGAGGCATTTCTTGACGGGCTGTGCATGAATTCAGAATTCCTGACAGAAGCAGAAATTGAATATTTGTCTATAGGCGTAAAAATAATGCCTTTTATGCATGGAATTCGGGCGTTGACAGATTATTTGCAAAGAAATATCTACTACAAAGTGACGTATGAAACTCAGAATCTGGACAGATGCCTTAGCCTTTTTGCATTTACATTAAAAGCTAGCGAGCATATGGAATACATGCAGGAAATTATAGCTGAGAAATTTTGAAGAGCGAGCTTTATTTAAAAGCGTTATGCCCTGTAATATCCGCACCCGTTATTAGTAAATGAATATCATGAGTTCCTTCATAGGTGATAACACTTTCCAGGTTCATCATATGGCGCATTATACTATACTCTCCGGTAATCCCCATACCTCCGAGAACCTGCCTGGCTTCCCGGGCTATCTTAATTGCCATCTCAACATTGTTACGTTTGGCCATAGAAATTTGTGCAGTAGTAGCCCTTCCCTCATTTTTTAATTGTCCCAGGCGAAATGCCAAAAGCTGGGCTTTGGTAATTTCGGTAATCATCTCTGCTAATTTCTTTTGCTGCAACTGGGTTGCTGCGATTGGTTTTCCAAATTGAATTCGTTCCTTCGCATAACGAAGTGCCGTATCATAACAGTCCATGGCGGCCCCTATGGCTCCCCAGGCAATGCCGTATCTTGCAGAGTCCAGGCATCCTAATGGAGCACCCAGCCCATTTTTGCCCGGTAACAGGTTTTCCTTTGGTACTTTGACATTATCAAATATTAATTCTCCGGTTGCAGAAGCTCTCAGTGACCATTTATTGTGTGTTTCCGGTGTTGAAAATCCTTCCATTCCCCTTTCCACAATTAATCCGTGAATTCTACCTTCTTCATTTTTGGCCCAAACAACTGCAATATCTGCAAATGGCGAATTAGAGATCCAGAGTTTGGCCCCGTTTAACAAAAAATGATCTCCTTTGTCTTTAAAATTGGTTACCATCCCGCTGGGGTTAGACCCATGATCCGGTTCAGTTAAACCAAAACAACCCATATATTCTCCCGTAGCCAATTTAGGCAAGTACTTCTTTCTTTGGTCTTCCGTTCCATAAGCAAATATAGGGTACATCACCAGGGAAGACTGAACAGAAGCTGTAGACCGAACCCCGCTGTCACCACGTTCAATTTCCTGCATAATAAGTCCATAGCTTATTTGGTCCAGGCCGGCTCCGCCATACTCCACAGGAATATATGGCCCAAAGGCTCCAATTTCTGCAAGTCCACCTATAATCTGTTTGGGAAATTCTGCTTTTTGAGCAAATTCCTCAATTATCGGCGTGATATCGCGCTTTACCCATTGACGGGCGGCATCGCGCACTAACTTGTGTTCTTCACTTAAAAGCTCATCAAGGTTATAGTAGTCCGGTGCTTCAAACAAGTCTGGCCTCATTCGTAAATTTTTTTTCAAAGGTAATTAAAGGAATATAACAAACCAATGAAGAGAATGGACATTTTATAACAGAAAAACAGCCTTAAAACAATCATTTATGAATTTATGAATTCTGCCAGAAGCCGGTGAAAATGATGAACCCCTTTTTCCCGTGTTGGTGAAAACCGGCCTGCCTTATAAAAGCGAGAGCGAATACCCTTCTGCACGCCTTCAACTACAGCTTCATCTTCCATTTCTACCTTATCCAATTGCGAACCGGCCCCTTTATCTAATTTTGAAGGGTCATAGACATAACTATAGAAGGAAACTTTAGTCTTATTCATTTCAAGGGGCTGGACCAAATTTACGGAAACACCCCAGGGGTAAAAATTAAACATCATATTTGGGAAAACCCAGTAGTAATAAGCCGCTATTTTTTTTCCAAAATCCGGATGATTTTCAGGAAGATCAAAGACCTCTTCGGTACCTTCGGCATAGCCTATCTGCAAATTCATATGGTCGTGCAAAATAGTATCATAGTCCCCGTAATCTAAAACTGAATTCAGATCCTCGTGGACAAAGGGGATATGAAAACCTTCCAAATAATTATCACAATACAGTGCCCAGTTTGCATTTATAAAATAATCTTTAGTTCGCTTTTCATCAGGTTTAAACTCCTGCAAAGGCATAAATCCTACCCTTTTATTCATGGCATCCAATACCTTTTGCATCTCAAAGGCGGGATTGAGGCCTACAAATAAAAAAGGTCCCCAGGGCTGCAATGGAAATTTTTTAAGGTTATCGCATGTCCCGGGAAAATTCTCAACATCTTCAAATTCCGGCATATGCTCCATTTTACCATGAATACTAAAGCTTCTCCCATGGTAACCGCAAATAAGTTTTTTAGCAGCCTTTGTGCTTTCAACAACTAAATTTCCGCGATGTGTGCAAACGTTCGTAAGGCAGGAAAGCCTCTCTGACTTATCCCGGGTTAAAAGCATGGGCTCAGTTAAAAATTTATCCAGTAATATAAATGGATATGCGTTCTGCCCGGCACCCATTAAACCTTCATGGCCGATCCATTGCCAGGACCTGTAGAAAACGCGCTCCTTTACCGCCTCAAAATAATCAGGATTGCGATAAAATGAGGCCGGCAAAGTCTCTGCCTTTTTGATATCCGGATCAATTCTAAGTTTTTCAGTCACCGAGTTATATAAGTTTGTACATTTAAAAATATATAATTCTTTTCATAACCAACCTAAACCAATGAACCAAAACAAGAATAATAAAAAACTGGGGCTATGGATGAGCACATCTCTGGTAATCGGGAATATGATTGGAGCAGGTGTTTTTCTAATGCCGGCAGCCCTGGCAGCCTACGGCGGAATCAGTATTCTTGGTTGGCTGGCCTCCTCATTGGGTACTTTTGTACTGGCCCTGGTTTTTAGTAAACTCAGTAAATTATTCCTGGATAAAGCCGGTGGGCCCTATGCCTATACAAAGTCGGGCTTCGGGGAATTCGCCGGATTTTTGGTGGCCTGGGGATATTGGATTTCTATTTGGATTGGTATGGCAATAATGGCCATTGCCTTTGTAAGTGCTTTGAGTATTTTGTTCCCGATATTGGGGAATAATCCGTTGGTTTCTGTCCTAACGGGACTAAGTGCAATTTGGTTGCTCACCTGGATCAATTCCAAAGGGGTGAGGGAATCAGGTAAAATACAGGTTGTCACAACCATACTTAAACTCACCCCCATCGTAATGATTATAGTTGGGGGCTTTTTCTATTTTAATATTGACAACTTTATACCCTTCAATGTAAGTGATTCATCCAGTTTTGAAGCTATTGCTATAACCTCCACCATGACGCTCTATGCTTTTTTGGGGTTTGAAAGTGCAACTATTCCCTCAGATAACGTAAAAGACCCCGGAAAAACCATTCCCAGAGCCACTATGCTGGGAACATTAATAACCACTATGGTTTATATATTGGGAACAATAGCAGTTATGGGGATGGTGCCCCTAGGAGAACTTGCCATTTCACCGGCACCATTTGCAGATGCCATGGGGATTATGACCGGAGAACTTGGACGTGGTCTAGTAGCAGGGGGAGCAGCAATTGCTGCCTTTGGAGCGCTTAATGGATGGATCTTAATTGTAGGTCAATTACCAAAGGCCACAGCAAAAGATAAGCTCTTTCCGGGAATTTTTAAGAAAGAAAACAAAAAAGGTGTTCCTGTTTATGGAATGCTCATAGGCAGTGCTTTGGCTTCTGCAGTAATGTTAATGAACTATACCGAAGGCCTGGTAGAGCAATTCAGGTTTCTAATTTTACTGGGCACCATGATTGCCGTAGTTCCATATCTCTTTACGGCTGCCGCCTATGTAAGCATCCTTTTAGAAAAAAAATTGCCTTCCCAACCTTGGCTGGGAATATACGGCATGGGGAGTCTGGCTTTTTCTTACTCCCTTTGGGCCATATTCGGCGCAGGGGAAAAGTCCGTATTTTGGGGCTTTATTCTGTTACTATTAGGGATACCCTTTTATGTATTTGTTAAATGGAAAAATAAAGACTCAACCTAATAGTCAGATGCAATATACCTGTCAGTCTGAATACAAAAAAATGGAACGCGTGGTTATCAAAACCGCGGAACAGGCATTTATTAGTGAGGAGAAACTAAAAAAGGAATGGGCTGCTCATAATTACCTTTCCAAACCAGATCTGACCAGGGCAAAAGAGGAATATGAAGAATTCAAAAATTTACTTGTTCGGAAAGTACCCCACATAAGTTGTTTCCCAGAATCTGAATCTGTTACCATAGATTCCATCTATTGCCGTGATGCCAGTATAGCCACAGATCATGGCATGATAATTTGCAATATGGGAAAGCAAGCCCGTTCTATGGAACCAAAGGCACAAAAAGAATTCTTCCAGGCCAGTGATATCCCGGTTCTTGGCACTATTAAACCCCCGGGAACCCTTGAAGGGGGAGATGTTGCATGGTTAAACAAAAATACATTGGCCGCAGGGCATACGTATCGCACAAATTTATCCGGCATAGAACAATTAAAAGAACTGCTTGCTCCATACCATATTGAGGTTTTGGTGGCAGAGCTTCCCCATTACAAAGGCCCTTCAGATGTCTTCCATTTAATGTCAATTTTAAGTCCGGTAGATAAGGACCTGGCGGTCGTTTATTCCCCACTCATGCCCATTTCATTCAGAAATAAACTTCTGGAACGTGGGTTTTCCCTTGTGGAGGTACCCGAACAAGAATTCGAATCTATGGGTTGCAATGTGCTTGCAATTGCTCCGAGGGAATGTATAATGGTAGCAGGAAATCCGCTTACCGAATATGCTTTGCGAAAAGCAGGGTGTATTGTATATACCTATAAGGGCCGGGAAATAAGTTATAAGGGCGGGGGTGGTCCTACCTGCCTGACCCGACCCATTTACAGAATCGATTAAGCTTACATTTTAAGATAGAAATCCCGGGTAAGCTTAATATATTCCTCCGTATACCGGTGTCTGGACTTTTCGATAATCAGTTCACTTGTAATAATGTCGGTTTTTTTAAATTGGAATTCCATGAGGCTTCGTTTAACTTCAGAAGACGGATGGCCTTTTACATGCATTAAACGCGATGGATACAGCCCAAATCTTAATGCTTCTTTTTTTACGTTCTTTTCTTCTTTAAAGGGAGTTACCAGTGCAAAAATGCCATTTTCTGAGAGCAGTTCAGAGACCCCCTTTAAAAGAAGGCCAAAAGGCAGGGAACTATTCTGACGTGCCTGGTCTCTTGCCCTATCCCCACTGGAAAATTCTTCAGAATAAAAAGGCGGGTTGGAAATGATCAGGTCATATTTATCCTCTACCTCATCAAGGAATTCATCCAGGGAAGCATGGAAACAAAATAGTCTGTCTGCCCAGGGCGAGGCCTCAAAATTCTCAACGCATTGTTCAAAACCATCCTCATCTATCTCAATGGCATCGATGCTATCCGCAGAACATCTTTGAGCCATCATTAACCCAATTACCCCTGTGCCGGCGCCAATATCCAAAATAGATTCAGGTGAATTGGAGGTATTCGCCCAGGCCCCCAACAAAACGCCATCTGTGCCTATCTTCATGGCACAACGATCCTGATAAATAGTAAATTGTTTAAACTTAAATGGTTTTCTCATTCAATGCTACCTGCCGGTCTGTTATCCGTTCCTTCCATATCCTTCAAGGAATCCCCTAGTTTTTTTCGCATCGAATCTGCAAGCTGTTCTATTTCTTCGACAACTTCGGGATATTCAGCAGCTACATTTATGGTTTCGCCCGCGTCTTCTGAAAGGTCATAAAGTTCAATTTCATTTAAATCCAGATACACATAATCGCCGGGAAGGCCATCCTTTCCCGGTTGCTGGCCTTTCATAGTTCTGTAATTATGCGGGAAATAAAGCTTCCAATTCCCATATCGGACACCGTGAAGTTCATTTACCCGGTAATAAAAATAATATGCCTCCTGTGGGCTCTTTTTACTATCTCCTTTAAGCAATTCCCAAACACTTTTACCGTCAATAACAGCTTCAGGCAATTTTGATCCTGTAATAGCGGCAATCGTAGGTAAGATATCTATGGCCATTACGGCAGCATCAATAGTGCGGCCTCCTTTTAAACCTTCAGGATATCTCAGTATAAATGGTTCTCTGTGACCCCCTTCCCAGGCTGTGCCCTTACCTTCGCGAAATGGCAAAGCACTGCCCGCATGATTTCCGTAGGATAACCAGGGACCATTATCCGAAGTAAAAATAACAACTGTATTTTCATCAAGATTATTGGTTTTTAATGCATTCAATATCTCTCCTACAGACCAGTCAATCTCCATAATTACGTCGCCATATAATCCCCTACCCGACTTTCCCCTGAATTTATCAGATACGAATAAAGGCACGTGGGGTTGTGGATGCGGCACATAAAGGAAGAAGGGACGATCTTTATTCCTGTTTATAAAATCAACGCTGCGTTCTGTGATTTCAGTCGTTAATTGAGACTGGTTGGTTAAAGTGTCTATTATGGTTTCATTCTCATATAAAGGCAAGGGTCCAAAATTAAACACGGGCCCCTGTTGCGGATGAAAAGGCCACATATCGTTGGAATAGGGAATTCCAAAATACTCATCAAACCCTTGTTTGGTTGGTAAAAAATCCGGATGGTCCCCTAAATGCCATTTTCCAAAAATACCGGTTGCATATCCTTTTGTTCTTAGCATTTCCGCAATAGTCGTTTCAGAAGGATTTAACCCAATTTTGCTATCTGGCATGAAGGCATTGTGAATCCCGATACGATTAGGATAACATCCTGTTAACAGCCCGGCTCTTGACGCTGAGCATACGGCCTGGGCGGCATAAAAACTGGTTAATTTAATACCGTCGCTGGCCATCTGATCCAGATGTGGCGTAGGGATATCATTCGCTCCGAAGACCCCCACATCCTGATAACCCTGATCATCGGTAAAAATCAGGACAATATTCGGAGGTTTCTCTTCCCTGGATGCTGCTTTTTCTGCTTTATGCTTGCATCCCGCTGTAAACAGGATCAGGATACTCAAAGAAAGGTTACGAAGCATAAATAAGGTGATTTTTCAAAATTCTGTTTTGTAAAGTTTTATTAAATACTTGTAAGTTGGGCTGAATATAATTAATTTTCCTTCATCAGGTATAGTATTCGGAGCTTGTTATAAATTTAAAGTATGCTAACTAAAATATCCAGGGATTTAAAAATCCCGGCCCAAAAATGTTTGTCCCTGTTTTTTCTTCTTATTCTTATAACAGCCGGCTGCAAAACCAAAAATGAAGGGCCACACCCTGTTGAAATGGTAATTAGTACCATGTCGGACACCTTACCTGTTTTAAGCATTCCTGAGGATGAAGATCCGGAAAGTGAAAACTGGAAAGGCATTGACCTGGACCCAAAAAACCCTGTACTCCCTTTATATCCTGATGAAGAAGCCAGTCACTTTCTTTTACCTCCGGGATATAAAATAGAACCTATACTCACAGAACCACAGATTGAGCAGCCGGGTGCAATTTCGTTTGACGGAAACGGACGAATGTACGTATTGGAATTACGCACATATATGTTAACCGCTGATTCAGACGGAACCCTGGAACCCGTCAGTAGAATTTCTCGCTGGGAGGATACGGACAAGGACGGAAAGTATGAAACCGGGGGTGTTTTTGTAGACAGCTTAATCTTTCCCAGATTTGTACTGCCCTATGGAAAAGATGCTGTTTTGACCATGAATTCAGATGAAGATAACGTATACAAATACTCGGATACCGATGGGGATGGCAAAGCAGACAAAAAAGAATTTTTTACCAATAAATATGGTCGCTCGGGGAATGTAGAGCACCAACAGGCTTTTATGTATTGGGGTATGGATAATTGGCTGTACAGTACGGTAAACGCTTTCAGGGTAAAAGAAACACCAGGCGGAGTTATAAGGGAAAAAACAGGATATAACAGGGCACAATGGGGCATTACGCATGATGATGATGGCAAGCTTTGGTTTCAGGGTGGGGCCAGTGGTGTACCTTCCTATTTTCAATTCCCTATTCACTATGGCACTTTTAAGGTTGAAAATCAATTTGCCGAAGGTTTTGAAGTCCCATGGGGCGCAGCGGTAAAAATTGCTGATATGCAAGGGGGTATGGATGAGATCCGCCAGCCCGACGGCTCTTTGAATAGAGTGACCGGGTCTGCAGGTAACGACATTTATCGGGGCGACCGATTACCCGGGGAATTATACGGCCAATTGTTTTACGGGGAGCCGGTGGCTCGAATAGTGCGTCAGATAAACCCGGTTGTAACGGAAGGACTTACGACACTGCATAATGTTTATCAGGATGAAAAATCTGAATTCCTCCGGAGTACAGATCCTTTATTCAGGCCGGTAGATATGGCAACGGCTCCGGATGGCACTATGTATGTGGTAGATATGTATCATGGCATCATACAAGAGGGACAATGGGCTCAAAAAGGAACATATCTGCGTACGAAAATTGAACAATACCAATTGGATAAAGTTATAGGCTTGGGCCGCATATGGCGAATTACCCATGAAGATACTGCCCGTGATAAAACAAAACCCAGGATGTTTGAAGAAAGCCCTTCAGAACTGGTAAAACATCTGGAGCACCCTAATGGCTGGTGGCGTGATAAGGCACAACAATTGATTGTTATGTCGCGGGATAGAAGTGTGGTGCCGGAGCTTGAACAAATGGTGCGGGAAAGCAAAAACCATTTGACGCGTATTCATGCATTGTGGAGTTTGGAAGGATTGGGAGCATTAGATAGAATGCTGGTACGTCAATTGTTTAAAGACCAAAATCCGCGAATGCGCATACAGGCACTTCGAGTAAGTGAAACTTTATATAAAGGAGGTGACCAAGAACTGGCTAAAGACTACATACTTTTATTGAAAGACACCAATGTGGACGTTGCCATACAGGCTATGCTAACAGCCAATTTAACAAAGATCCCCACTTTAGATGAGGAAATTACGGCATTGATGGCATCCAATAACGCCAGGGGAATACAGGTGTTGGGTGAACAGATTTTGAATCCGGTTGAACTAAAAGGATGGATGATAGATTCAGGTCCCGAATTGACAGCCGCACAACAGGAGCAAATGGAAAGGGGTGGTGTAATTTTTAACGAACTATGCGTACAGTGCCACGGTGCAGATGGCACGGGCACCTCTTTAGGCAACGGAACCGTTATGGCACCACCCCTGACAGGTTCTCCCAGGGTTCAGTCGCATCCGGAATATGTTATAAAAACACTCCTGCATGGGTTGGAAGGACCTTTAGACGGACAGACTTATCCGGGAGGGCTCATGGTGGGAATGGGTGATCAGTCAGATGATTGGATTGCCGATATTGCCAGCTACATTCGTGTAAATTTGACCAATGAAGCTTCAATTGTTTCACCGGAACAGGTGGCAGAGGTTCGTTTAGAAAGTAAAGCACAAAAAGGGCCATACCTTTACGAGGAATTATTAGCTTCTGTGCCTCAAATCCTGGTTCCAACTGACCTTTGGAAGGTAAGCGCCAGTCATACAAAACCTTCTCGTATTGGGGGTACGGCTTCCCCGTCGAGTGCATTTAATTTTGAAGGATGGACAACAGGCGAAAGACAAAGCAAAGGCATGTGGTATCAGATTGAATTTCCGGATGTTAACACCATTACTGAAATACATTTTAATTCTCCTCCCAAAAGACGGGGAAATTACAGGGACCGTATACCTCCTTATCAGAGCTATCCCAGGGCCTACGAATTACAGGTTTCTATGGATGGCACACAATGGAATACCGTTGATGCCGGGAAATGCGATTCCCCGGATACTATATTATCCTTTGCGCCAAGCAAAACCAAATTCCTGCGGTTTGTCTTAACTGATAATTTAAAGGAAGAAGGAGAAATTCCCTGGTCCATGAGACAACTGAAAATATTTGGCATACTTCATAACGAAAAGTTGATAAACTAAAGTAACCCCTAACGAACAACATTATGGAAAATAAAAAAAGCAATTTTAGCAGAAGAAAGTTCCTTGGTACTACTGCAACTTTTGCAGCCGGTGCTGCCATATCTGGTCCCTACCTTCTTGCAGCTCCATCAAAACTAAAAACCCCCTACCGGCCAAATTCAATAATAAACGGAGTACAGATTGGTGTAATCACCTATTCTTTCAGAAGCATGCCCGATCAAAGTGCCGAGGCTACCTTAAAGTACATATTGGATTGTGGAATCAGTGCCATTGAACTTATGGGAGATCCGGCCGAGTCCTTTGCAGGGAAACCGGAAAACCCGGTTAACCGTCGTGCCTATTACTCTTTAATGAGATCTAAACGCAGAGGAGAAGTGCTTAGTGATGTGCAGGAAAAAGAGTTGGCAGAAATGGAGGAAAAAACGGCAGCTTACAACAAAGAAGTTGCACAATGGCGTTCAACGGTATCCATGGACAAATTTGAAGAACTCAGGAAGATGTATAATGATGCCGGGGTTACCATTTATGCTTTTAAACCAAGGGCCTTTGGAAAGGACAATACTGACGACGAAATTAATTGGGGAATGCGGGCAGCGAAAACTTTAGGAGCCAGCCATGTAACCCTGGAGCACCCGGATGATGATATTCATACCCAAAAACTTGGAGCTATGGCAAAAAAACACGGTATCTATGTAGCCTACCATGGTCATGAACAACAAACCCCCACCTTCTGGGATACAGCACTGAAACAATCCAAATACAACGCATTGAACCTGGATCTGGGCCATTATGTAGCTGCCGGAAATAAAGCCCCGCTGGATATTATAAAGAGCAAACATAAGCGGATAATGAGCATGCACACCAAAGATCGGCAAACACCGGAGCATGGAAAAGGAAATCTTCCCTGGGGAACCGGAGATACTCCTATAACCCAGGCCCTTCAATTAATCAGGGATAACAAGTATAAATTTCCTGTAACCATAGAACTGGAATACGATATCCCGGAGGGCTCAAATGCTGTAGAGGAGGTTAAAAAGTGCCTGGAGTATTGTAAAATGTCTCTGGCTTAAAATGCCTTTAAATTCATCCCTGCAATAACAATTTCGAAAAACCCATTTCCTGATAGATTAATTTGAAACTTTAAGTTTAAGTTCTCTATCGCGGTTGTTGAAGAAATGCCAGCAAATCAGCCATTTGCTGTTTATTAATTCCAGCTTCCAGTCCTTCCGGCATTAGAGATTTTCCGGTAGACATAAATACTTCAATTGTATTTTTAGGAATAATTACTTCTTCCCCACCTGTCATTTTTAATGCCAGTTCTGTATCTGTTTCATTACTGACAAGCCCAAAATAGATGCTTCCGCCAGTTGTGATTACTTTGTAGTTTAAATATCGGGTATCCACGGCGGCATTAGGGTCCAGAATTTCATGAACCAGAGATTCCTTACTTTTCCTGCTTATTTCGGTTAAAACAGGACCTACCTCATTGCCTGTACTTCCATAAATATGGCAACTTGAACACAAATTTTTAAATACAACACTTCCCTTTTCTGAATCACCATTAAGGGCTAAAGCAGCTTGCATTTCTAATATTACCTGTTTCCTTTGAACAACTCCGCTATCTGAAAACAATGCCTCCGCTCGTTTTCGAATATCTTCATCATCAGAAAACAATAATACTCTCCTGCGCTCCAGGTCAAGATTAAATTCACCGAGGTTCACTGTACCATCTTCCATGGCAGTTAAAAGTACATCATGATTAAAAGATTTATATAACAGAATATCCGTTGCGTGCTTTCTGGCTTCCGGAGCCAAAGAATTCCACATACCTAAAAGCCTTGGCCCCACTTCTTTTTCATTAGAATTCCATAATTGTCGAAGGGATTCCTTTTGCAAAACCATTGGTCTTTTACTATCCAGCAGTTTGTAAAGCAAAGAGGCCCTGTTTTCGAAATCAGACAAGCCAATTAATTTTAGTTGCAGCAATTGCTCATCTATACTCCCCTTTTGCTCTAAAATATCCTTCTGGGATTTCGCCATTATTTCATTGATCTTTTCAGAAGAAGGAAATCCCATGGCCAGGCGAAGTTCTCCAGCGGCTTTTATTATTCCAAGGTCATTGGTGTTTTCCAGAGCTCTCAAAGCCTTTATGATTGAATTCTCACTGTCTTTGTCTGCCATTTGATCCACTCTCTGTACGTATCCTTTGGAAAGTGATTCAATAAACCCGGCTTTTAAAGGTTTTGGTATATTACTTTTATAGATTCCATCCAGGACCGATTTAATACTCGGAACATCCATTTCTTTTCCAATTATTGCGGTCAAAATTCCCAGTACCTGTTTTTGATCTTCTGTTAGCTCCTCGTTATATGTCAATTCTTCACCTACAAAACGACCGGCCTGTCTGCTTAATGCAAATGACATTGCCATTCTGTTCCATTGATCGGATTGAGTTTCCTTTAATACCTTTCTCATTGAGGACGCTATTTGACCCCTATTTGCAAAATATAAAGAATCTGAGATAGCACTGAGGGTAAGAGCAGCCTGCATTCTAAGGCGTGGATTACTTGCCAGGGTCAAACCCAGCAATGGTTCCATAAACTCGTTAATTTCTTCTGGTCTTGTCTCTAGAATTTTCAGGGCATTTTCGGCAATAGGGCTATAAGGATCATTTAAAGCTTTCATTAATTGCTTGTTATTCAGGCTACCCAGGCCCTCCAGTGTCCATAAACTATGGATTCTTGCCAACGGATTTTGAGTGCTGTCCAATTGTGTTGCCAGTAAAGGAACTGATTTATAATTCTTTTGGGTTACGAGTAATTGTTGCGCTGTCTTCCTTATCCATTGGTTTTTGTTCCCCAGGGCTGCTACAAGTTCTGTTTCACTAAAACTTTCCAGATCTTTTGGTTTGTCATAGTTATATTGGATTCCGGTAATACGGTAGATCCTTCCTTCCTTTCTCCCGGCATTTAAATCCAGTTCGGCCTCAATATCATCCGGAATCCATTCAGGATGTTCAATTACTTCCCTGTGCATATCTAAAACATAAAGAGACCCATCCGGGCCCACAGTCATATTAACCGGTCTAAATGCCCTGTCACTAGACGCCAGAAATTCGGTTTTATCTCCAACCCTGCTTGCTTTCGAAGCTGCGTTGTTTTCGGTTAACATGTCCATATGGACAAGATTCAGAACGCAATCAGCCACTAATAAAGATGAATTAAAATCTTCGGGGAATATTCCTCCCCCATAAAATGTAATTCCGCATGCACCTGAAAAATACCCGGATTGCTCAGGGTGATTTACCCTGGTTTCCTGCTCACCAATGGGATAAATTCTGGACAAACCGTTTTCATCATGGTCGGAGATATTTGTTAATGCATGTCCGGGGGTAACAGGTAAATTTTGAAAATAACGATCCTCAAATACCAATTGGGAAACATGTTCCAGGTTATGCGTTTCATACAATCTACCCCATTCGTCAAAAGTAATTTTAAATCCACCGGAAGATTCCCCTACTCTTTCGGCAATTTCATTTTCCAAATCCAGACGGAGATCACCACCTCTTAAATTCAGAACGGCATCAGGTTTAGAGAAAAAATACGGTTTTCCTGAATTTCCTCCATTTGCGGCATAGATCCAGTTATCCAATCCATAAGTCAATCCATTAAAATTATGCTGAAGATTATCATTGCTAAAGCCATCCATAATATGAACTCGTTCATCGGCCAACCCATCAAAGTCCTGGTCCGAAATCCAAATAAGATGAGGCGGGGAAGCTACCAGAAAACCACCTTTATAAAACATAAAAGAGGAAGCTACTCCCAGGCTGTCAGCATAGACTTTCCTTTCATCATAAACTCCATCATCATCGGTATCTTTCAAAAGTATAATACGGCTTTGTTCATCACGCAGAGGATAACCGGGCATTTCTAAAACGTAGGCTTTGCCCGAGGGAGAGAACTGCATGTCCACCGGATCATAAACCAATGGTTCAGAAGCAACTAATTCAATTTTAAAATCAGGGTGTATTTCAAAACCTTCAATAGATTTCGAAGGTTCGGTTGCGCAGCTTAAAAATAAAGCATTAGCCAAAACATAAAAAACAATTCGGATGTTCATTTTTTAAACCAAAATAAAAGATAATGAAAGATAGAAAAAAAAGAAAGAACCTAACCAATACTATCCTTTTCTACTCTCAATTGGAAATACTAGGAAAGATAAAGGTCTACCAGTCCTTCAGGGGTAGTTACATAAAGAATTTTATTGGCCCTGTCAACTTCATCAATAATATTATCGGCTACGGGGATCAATAGTTCTTTATCCCCTTTTTTTACCTCAAAGAGCGCCTGGGAAACAGAGTCATTTACAGCTATAATACTTCCAATGTTCCCATGCTGGCTATCGATGACCTCAAACCCGATAATTTCATGATAATAGAATTTGTTTCCCGAAAGTTTGGGCAGGAATTCTAAGGGAAGGTACAAATGAGAGCCGATGATACGATCTGCATCAGCCTCAGAGGAAATGTCTTCAAACCGAATACGAAGCAGATTCGATTTATGCAAATAACACTTTTCAATAAAAAATGGAACCAGATTGTTTCCTATTGAAACAAAAACTGATTCCATGTTTTCGTATATCTCGGGCTCATCAGTATCGAGTTTAACAAGTACCTCCCCCTTAAAACTGTGTTTTGAAACGATTTTGCCCAGGTAGAAACAATCTTCCTTCTGCATCTCGTTTAAAAATTATTCTTTCTTTTCAGAAGCAGTAGGCTTTTCTTCCGTGTCAGCTTCTTCTTTTGCAGTGTCTTCTGCCTTAGCAGGAGCAGCTTCTTCAACTGCAGGAGCAGCCTCTTCGGCTTTTTCTTCTGCTACAGCTTCTTCAGCTACAGGAGTAGCTTCCTCCACTTTTTCTTCTGTTACAGCTTCTTCAGCTACAGGAGTAGCTTCCTCCACTTTTTCTTCTGTTACAGCTTCTTCAGCTACTGGAGCAGCTTCTTCTGCCACGGCAGTTGCTTCGGCTTCCTCTGTAACTATTATTTCTTCTTCCGTTATTTCTGCTTCAGCCTCTTCGCTTAATGCCTCAGTAGCTGCCAAAGCTCTTTTTTCGCTTACTTCTTTTTCAGCTTCTAAAGCTTTTGCTTTTGCATCAGCCTTTGCTTTATCCAGGCCGGCCTCTTTCTTTGCAATAGTATTTTCTTTTTCCTCAACCCAGGCATTGAATTTTGCTTCTGCCTGTTCTTCGGTCAAAGCACCTTTGCGAACACCCCCTAATAAGTGATGCTTATATAAAACACCTTTATAAGATAAAATTCTTCTGGCAGTATCTGAAGGCTGAGCTCCGTTTACAAGCCATTGAACAGAATTCTCAATGTTTAAGTCAATGGTGGCGGGATTGGTGTTTGGGTTGTAGCTCCCCAACTTTTCAAGATACTTACCATCTCTTTTTGAGCGCGCATCTGCTGCTACGATCCAATAAAATGGTTTTCCTTTTTTTCCGTGTCTTTGTAATCTAATTCTAACTGGCATATCACATTAATTTTGCAGGGTGCCCGACCCTCGATTATTAATTCTTTAATTTTCCCCATAAATGGGCTGCAAATATACGCGTTTTCTATAAACCACCAATACTTTTAAAAGAATTCCTTTTATTCTGTTTCTACCAATTGATCCTGACCTTTTACCAATTTAGTTAGGTGCCCGGAAATAAGCGAATTAATCTCTTTAATAACATCCGGATTTTCTATGGCTACGTCATATCGTTCTTCCGGATCCGTGCTTAAATTATATAGTATGGGAGGGTTGTGCACTTCTTTCTTGCCGAATTGGCCGTATTCTCCCTGGGTAATAAAATGTGCCTTGAAATCTCCCAAACGCACAGCATATATATCGGTCCCCCTGTAATAAAAAAGCTTCTTTCGGGGACTTGGATTCCCGTGGAGCAAAGTTTCACTTAAATCGTACCCGTCAATCATCCTGTCTTGCGGAATTTTAACTCCTGCCAATCGGCTGAATGTTGTGAACAGATCCATAGTAGAGCCCAGGCCACTTACCAATCCCGGCTTGATTAAGCCCGGCCCCCAGAAAATACCCGGCTCCCTCATACCCCCTTCCCATGTTGTTCCTTTACCGGCTCTTAGAAGTCCGGCACTTCCGCCGTTAAGCTTAAAACTTAACCATGGACCATTATCCGAAGTGAAAACCACTATCGTGTTCTTTTCGAGACCTTCTTCCTTCAAGGCGGCAATTATTTTTCCAACCCCATCATCAATTTCCTCCAACACATCGCCGTATAACCCACGCTTACTTTTGCCTTTGAATTCTTTTGAAACAAACAAAGGTATATGCGGCTGGTTATGTGCTAAATAAATAAAAAATGGGTTTTCCTTGTTTTTCTTTATAAATGAAATAGTTTCCCTGGTATATCTTACAGTGATTGTATTTTGGTTAGCCGGGCGTTCTATGATCTCTGTATTCCGCATTAGCGGAACATTAAAATGATTTGTTTTTATTGCGTCATTGCCTAGTTTCCAATACTCCCAATAGGGAATCTCAACCACCATATCCATATCATTGGAATAGGGAATCCCATAATAATAATCAAAACCATTGTTGGTTGGGAGATATTGCTCCTTATGACCCAAATGCCATTTTCCTATGCAGGCCGTTTTATAACCTACCTTCTTGAGTTGTTCAGCAAGGGTGATTTCAGATGCCGGCAAACCATTTTTCGAATTAGGATAAAGCACTCTTCTTTTGTTGCTGGACATGCCGCTCCTTACGGTCAATCTCCCCGTGAGCAAAGCTGCCCTGCTGGGCGTACATACACTGGCCGCTGCATAAAAATTGGTCCATTTCTGTCCCTCCTGCGCCATTTGATCCAGGTTGGGTGTTTGAATAGTAGGGTGGCCGTAAACCCCCAGGTCGCCGTAACCAAGGTCGTCTGCAAAGATTATAATAAAATTGGGTGGCTTGGTATTATTTTGTCCAAAGGTTTTTTGCAACCCTATTGCGCAAAACAGGACACTCAATATTAGCTGTAAATACCACAATTTGATCTTAAAATTCATTTCTTATAACTTTATGTAGTTTTAAAGATATGTATCTCAAAAGAACTTAAAAAATATTATCTGTGCCGGCGTTAATAACTCTTGACAACTCTGCTTTATATGAATTTTGTTTTTGATTATTTTTAGCTACTTTTTTTCAGCTGAAACCAAATTACTATGTACCTCATTTTTGATACTGAAACCACCGGCCTGCCAAAGAGATGGGACGCTCCGGTAAGTGATACCGAAAACTGGCCCCGTTGTATTCAAATTGCCTGGCAATTGCACGATGCAATGGGCAATTTGTTGGATCGGCAGGACTACCTGATACAGCCAGATGGTTTCAATATCCCTTATGACGCCGAAAAAATTCACGGAATATCTACCGAACTTGCCCTTGAAAAGGGGCATCCCCTGCCGGAAATTTTGGAAAAGTTTAATGAGGCCCTTGCCAGAACCAAATTTGTAGTAGGCCAGAATGTTGGTTTTGATATTAACATAATGGGGGCCGAATTTCACAGGGCCAATCTGAAAACCTTACTGGGAGAATTACCCGTGCTGGATACATGTACTGAACATACGGCCACCCTATGTGCTCTTCCGGGAGGACGGGGCGGCAAATTTAAGCTTCCCACCCTTACGGAGCTTCATCAGCATTTGTTCAATACGCCTTTTGAAGAAGCACACAATGCCACAGCAGATGTAGAAGCCACTACACGATGCTTTCTGGAACTCATAAGGAGAAAACTCTACACTAAAGGACAATTGGATGTACAACCAGATTACTTTGAAAAATTTACGGAAGCCAACCCACAGGAAATTCAGTTAATAGGTTTAAAACATATCAACCTAAAGAAGACCTCTGAAAAAATAGCCAAAAATCTCCATAATTTAGATGTAACGGAAGTTTCCGAGGAGGACCTCTACAAAAATATTAAGTCTCTTGAAGATGCAGAATTTATACATCTGCACAACCATTCTCAGTTTTCCGTCCTGCAATCTACCATTAAGGTAAAGGATCTGGTTGCTATCGCCTCCGAGAACAGGATGCCGGCAGTGGCATTGACAGATCATGCCAATATGATGGGAGCTTTTCACTTCGTTAAAGAGGTGAATGCCCATAATAAAATGGTCGAAGAAACTGCTGCCGGAGAAGCAGAAAATGAAGATGCCATTCCAAGAAATATTATAAAAC
This sequence comes from Eudoraea adriatica DSM 19308, assembly GCF_000382125.1. Taxonomy (GTDB): domain Bacteria; phylum Bacteroidota; class Bacteroidia; order Flavobacteriales; family Flavobacteriaceae; genus Eudoraea; species Eudoraea adriatica. The sequence continues at coordinate 180,219 of NZ_KB907550.1, read as the reverse complement.
CGATTATCGGTTGCGAATTTTTTGTTTGTGATGACCATACCAATAAAAATGTAAAAGACTTTGGGTATCAAATGGTATTGCTGGCAAAAAATAAAAATGGCTATCACAACCTGGCAAAAATGTCTTCTATTGCTTATACTGATGGCTTCTACTACGTGCCCAGAATTGATAAAAATATTGTATCGCAGTATAAAGATGATATCATTGTCCTGAGCGGAAACCTTTATGGCGAAGTAGCTTCCAAAATTCTGAACATTGGCGAAAATCAGGCTGAAGAGGCCCTGCTTTGGTGGAAAAAAATGTTTAAAGATGACTTTTACATAGAAATCATGAGGCATGGCCAGGAAGATGAAGAAAGAGCAAATAAAGTACTTGTTGAATTAGCCAAAAAACATCAGGTAAAACTGGTAGCCACTAACAATACTTATTATTGCGCGAAGGAAGATGCCAACGCGCACGATATTTTATTATGCGTTAAGGATGGTGAAAAACAGGCCACCCCAATAGGCAGGGGTCGGGGCTACAGGTATGGACTGCCCAACCAGGAATACTACTTTAAGAGTGGTTCTGAAATGAAAGAATTGTTTAAAGACCTGCCGGAATCTATTCTGAATATTCAGGAAATCATAGACAAAATAGAGCCTTATGAACTGGCCAGGGACGTACTTTTACCGGAGTTTGAAATTCCGGATGAATTTAAGGTAAAAGAAGATGAAGCAGATGGGGGGAAACGCGGTGAAAATGCCTACCTCAGGCATATTACCTATGAAGGGGCCAAAAAAAGATATGGTGAGATTACAGATGAGATAAGGGAACGAATAGATTTTGAATTAAAAACGGTTGAGAACTCCGGATATCCGGGTTACTTTCTCATTGTTGAGGATTTCATAAGGGAAGCAAGGAATATGGACGTTTCGGTGGGCCCGGGAAGAGGGTCTGCAGCAGGTTCTGTAGTGGCCTATTGCCTTTGGATAACCAATATTGACCCTCTGAAATACGACCTGCTGTTTGAGCGCTTCCTTAACCCGGACAGGGTGTCAATGCCAGATATAGACATTGATTTTGATGATGAAGGCCGTGGAAAAGTCATGGATTATGTTATCAATAAATATGGTGCGAACCAGGTGGCTCAGATTATAACGTATGGTACCATGGCCGCCAAATCTTCTATCAGAGACACGGCAAGAGTTCTGGATCTGCCTTTAAACGATGCAGACCGTATTGCGAAACTAATTCCCAATATGTCCAAACTTAGCAAAATCTTTGGGGTTCCCGAAGCGGATCTTAAAAAGCGGTTCCGGTCTGATGAATTGGAAAAAGTAAATAGCCTGCTCAATATATCGGAAGGAGAAGATTTGGAGGCGCAGACCGTTAAGATGGCCAGGGTGCTCGAAGGTTCATTGCGAAATACAGGCATCCATGCTTGCGGGGTTATAATCACCCCGGATGACATAACCAATTTTGTTCCTGTAGCCACCGCTAAGGATTCTGATCTATACGTAACCCAATTCGACAATTCCGTAGTAGAGAATGCGGGTCTCTTAAAAATGGATTTCCTTGGTCTGAAAACGCTGACCCTAATAAAGGATACCGTTAAAATTGTAAAAGCCAGGCATGGAATACAATTAGTTCCGGATGATTTTCCCCTGGATGATGCCCCCACTTATGAGCTATTCCAGAAAGGGGATACCGTTGGGATATTTCAATATGAATCTTTAGGGATGCAGAAACACCTGAAAGATCTGAAGCCTTCGGTATTTGACGATTTAATAGCCATGAATGCGCTTTATCGTCCCGGTCCTATGGAATATATTCCCAGTTTTATCGCCCGGAAGAAAGGCGAAGAGGAAATTACCTATGACCTTCCCGAGATGGAGGAGTACCTAAAAGAAACCTACGGGATAACCGTCTATCAGGAGCAGGTGATGTTGCTATCACAAAAACTTGCAGGTTTTTCTAAAGGCGAAGCAGATGTTCTCAGGAAAGCAATGGGTAAAAAAATATTTTCCCTGCTCCAAAAACTGAAGCCACAGTTCCTGGATGGGGGTGAAAAAAAAGGACATCCCAGGGAAATCCTGGAAAAGGTCTGGAAGGATTGGGAAGCCTTTGCTTCCTATGCCTTTAACAAAAGTCATTCTACCTGTTATGCGTATATCGCCTATCAAACGGCCTATTTGAAAGCACACTATCCTGCAGAATATATGGCAGCCGTTCTTTCGAACAATATGAACGACATTAAGCAGGTTACATTTTTTATGGAAGAATGCAAACGCATGGGGCTTGAAGTCCTTGGTCCGGATGTAAATGAATCCTACTATAAATTCGCAGTGAATAAAGACAATGCGGTTCGCTTTGGAATGGGAGCAATTAAAGGGGTAGGACGTTCAGCCGTAGAGACCATTGTTGAAAACCGAAAAGAGGACGGTGCCTTTAAATCGGTGTTTGATTTGGCTAAACGAATAGATTTAAGAGCAGCCAATAAAAAAGCATTTGAAAACCTTGCTTTAGCCGGAGGCTTCGATTCCTTTGGGGAATCACACAGAGCACAATATTTTCACAAGACGGGAGATAGCAGCACCTTCCTTGAAATGGTTATAAAATACGGTTCCAAATTTCAGGAAAGTGAAAACTCATCTCAGGTAAGTTTGTTTGGTGAAACCAGCGAAGTTCAGATTCCGGAACCTGAAGTACCTCCTTGTGAAGAATGGGGTACTATGGAAAAACTCAGAAGAGAAAAAGAGGTAGTAGGTATTTATATCTCCGGACATCCACTGGATGATTTCAGGACGGAGATCAATGCGTTTTGCAATGCCAATGTTTCTTTTTTCAATAATCTGGAAGAATACGTAAACAGGGAACTTGCTTTTGCCGGAGTTATAACGGATGTACAACACAGGGTATCTAAAAATGGTAAGGGATGGGCCTTATTTACCATGGAGGATTATACAGATACCTATGAGTTTCGAATTTTTGGTGAAGAATATTTAAAATTCCGACACTTTCTGATGATTAATTCATTTGTATTTGTGAAAGTCTTTGTCAGGGAGGGATGGACAAACCGCGATACCGGCAAAAAAGGAGACGCGCGCTTGCAGTATGTCAATTTTATGCTGTTGCAGGAAACAATGGAAAACTTTGCCAAAAAGCTAACCATAAAATTGAATATTGACCAACTAAGAGAAGAAAATATTCACGCGCTAAAAGATACGCTTATCTCTTACAAAGGGAAGCATCCGCTAAATTTTGTTATTTACGAAATGAACGAAGAAATTAAAGTAAACCTGTCCAGTAGAAAACAAAAAGTAGAGATCACCAGCGAACTTCTTCATACACTGGAAGAAAAGGATGTACATTATAAATTAAACTAAATAAGCTTTTTCAATAGGGTAATAAGAAAAACGAATGCTATTGGAGTAATGAAAGAGTCGAATAATTGACTAAATTTGCATAATTATAAAACAAAACAATATGGCTTTAGAGATAACAGATGCTACTTTTGATGAAGTAGTTTTAAAAAGTGATAAACCCGTAGTGGTAGATTTTTGGGCAGCATGGTGCGGTCCTTGTAGAATGGTAGGACCTATCATAGAGGAAGTAAGTGCTGAATATGATGGTAAGGCGGTTGTGGGAAAAGTTGATGTTGATACCAATCAGGAATACGCTGCAAAATATGGAGTACGAAACATCCCGACAGTTCTTGTATTCAAGAATGGAGAAATAGTGACAAGACAGGTTGGCGTATCGCCGAAAAAAGTATATACTGATGCAATTGAAGCAGTGCTTTAATTAAAAAGGAAACTTCAATTTTAAAAAAGGTTTAGCAATTGCTAAACCTTTTTTAGTTTATCTTGGTCTTATGGATTTGCGGTCAGAATTACATAGCGCACCCTTATTTCAAAACCTGGAATTATTGGCGAACCAAATAGTGGAGGGTTTTATCAGTGGTATCCACAAAAGCCCTTTTCATGGGTTTTCTGCAGAATTTGCCGAACACAAAATTTATAATACCGGTGAGAGCACCAAACATATAGACTGGAAGTTGTATGCAAAAACAGACAAGCTTTATACAAAACGGTATGAAGAGGAAACCAATCTAAGGTGTCATATGATTTTAGACAATTCGGCATCCATGTACTACCCTGAAATAAAGAAGCTCTCTATTAATAATTTAAATAAAATTGGTTTTGGCGTGCTTGCCATTGCCGCTTTGATGAACATCCTTAAAAAGCAGCGTGATGCCGTTGGCTTAAGCGTGTTTTCTGATAGCTATAGCTTCTACGCTTCTGAGAAGGGCAGCGAAAGACACCACCAAATGTTACTGGCCAAACTAAGCGAGATAAGCCTTGACAGGAAACCCGCCAAACAGACAGAGATATATACCTATTTACATCAGATAGCCGAGAAGATCAAAAGACGAAGCCTTGTTTTCCTCTTTACAGATATGTTTCAGACTGCGACTTCAGATGAAAAGCTATTTGATGCCATGCGGCATTTAAAATACAATAAACACGAGGTAGTTTTATTTCATTTGCTTGATAACGAAACGGAATTGCATTTTAATTTTGAGAATACCCCCAAACGCTTTGTTGATGTTGAAACCGGCAGGCATATAGACCTCTATGCAGACAGTATAAAAGAGGCTTATGAGGGCGGGATCAGTGACTATTTAAATGACTTAAAACTAAAATGTGCGCAGTATAAAATAAAATATGTGGAGGTAGATATACGGCAACCTTTTACCAAAGTTTTGAATACCTTTATGATAGAGCGACAGAATTTTTTATAGTCTCAGTGGAATTTTAAATAAATTGTTTGTGGAATTCATTTAGCAACGTATATTTGCACCCACCTTCACTTCAGTAGAAGTTTTGGCGGACAAAGCAAGCTTTAGAAAAGCAATGTAACAAGGTTTGAAGCTGACGGTCGTCAGCGTCCACCTGAGGCGGATAAAATCATTGGTCTGGTAGTTCAGTTGGTTATCCCGAGTACTCGGGACTGCCTGTCACAAGGCAAACACGTTCTTAGAAGTATGTTTTTTGTATATATCATTGAAAGTGCTGTAGATAACTCTTTTTATATTGGTCAAACTAAAGATTTGATAAAAAGAGTGAAATATCATAATGATGGCCTTTCTAAATACACTTCAAAGAAAACACCATGGAAATTGGTGTATTCTGAAGAGTTCAATACAAGAACTGAAGCTATAAAGAGAGAAAGATTTTTAAAAAATCAAAAAAATCGTACTTTTTATAAACGCTTAATACAAAATTGGTCTGGTAGTTCAGTTGGTTAGAATACCTGCCTGTCACGCAGGGGGTCGCGGGTTCGAGTCCCGTCCAGACCGCAGTAAAGCAGAGTCCTTTGCACGCAAGTGCTTAGGACTTTTTTATTTAGGAGCATTGGAGTTTACTTAGAACTGTGGATAAAGGAAAAAGAATAACTGGTTTCTTTGAAACCAGAAGGACTTGCTTTACCGCTGGGTCCACTCCCTTAGGCCGATTTCCGAACAGAGAGAGGAAATCAATCCCGTCCAGACCGCAGAGAAATTCCCTAATAGTTTAATTTATAAACTTTTAGGGTTTTTTGTTTTCTGATCTTCCCCGCTCCTTCCCCATAATTCTCTTCTTTACCTATTATCTGATCCTCTACTATATCCCAGATAACCTCAACGAAGAACATATCTAGTGCATAAAGGACATATTTTGTAGTGCCATCAATATAAATATCTAAGAACTTGCCTTTGGAAAATACAGTATCGTACTGCTCATCTTCTGAAAGCATTTTGTATTCGTAGAGTGTCATTGTGCCAAATTTATTATATTGACCGAAACTATAATGCAGAATTAGATTGTTTTAATTATACCCGTTGTTGTGCTTTCGTTATTAGTTTAAATCACAATTAATAGCCTCAGTTAGTTCTTTGATCAAGCTCACTTTGGAGTTGTTTCAGCGTATTTTCTATATTATCCTTCAAATCAGAATAAAAATATGCATTCAGAAAAGATCCGGTAATAAAAAAGAAGGTTAGTTGATTGTCAAATTCAATATTCTTTATCAGCACTTTACTAGATAACTTAAAAGGGCTGTTAGAAATCTCCAAAGCAAATCTATTATTTGCTAATGCATTTTTTAAGGACTTTCTACCATTACCCCATTTGTTCATTAAATCAATCAATTTATACCGAGGTTTGGAATGCTCTTCTTCCTGAAACAAGACGCTGGTAAGAATTCCATCCCATGAGGCCAGTTTTAGTCGCAGCTCCTTATTAGAAATAATACTTAATTTACCAGAGTTGACCAACTCAATAAGAATGCCTGGGCTAGGACGGTATTGAATTTCAGCCATAATTGTGCGATACATTAAAGAATCAAATACCTTTTCAGTCAAATCTAGATCAGAAGTTCCCATTTTATTTAAAAGTGCATTCGCGTACGCCAAACCTTTCGCATTTAGTTTCATTACTCGTTCTACTTCTATGAGGTTATTTGAGAATTCATCATGAAGGGCATTTAGATATAATATTTCTGTATCCTTAACCTTGTCAATCTCATTCAAATTATTTAACTGAAGCGCAATTAATATCCCAATAACCACTAGCACAATTTCACCAATGGCATAAAGTAGATATTTACTGAATTTGTTTTCAGTCAGCATTTTTTGACGAATTTTTCTAAAGAATTTTATCATTGGAAAGTGGTTGGTTAAACTTCCTAAGGTAAGGAATTATTCTATGTGACTTTAAATCATGCTTCCGTATTCAATACGGTTGATTCGTTTTGGTAGATTTCGTGAGACCTGTTACCTAAACCAATAAACATTCAAATCACGTTAGAATGCTTAAAAGGCCTTTACAGTCTTGTCGGTATCTTCTGTAAGGTTTACCCTTTTTCGTATTATATTTTTATTTATTAATTACATATTCTCATCCGGTCCAAATAAGGGAACTTCCATGTTTTGAACATTAATGCTTTTTGCTTCTCTTGGTACGCCGTAGGCGTAAGCCAATAAGAGTTTCAAGTGCGGAAAACTGTCTTCAGATAGTCTGGCTATATGCTCAAATGCTTTCTCTTCACTACCATAGATCCGCTCCATTGCACTAATGCACAAAGTTCTTATTCGATCTTCATCTTCTTTGCTTTTACGGCCTCCTCCCGGTCGTCTCCTGCCTTTCATGTTATTTCGTTTTATTAATAAACTGCCAATTAACTAATGCTTTTATTATAAAAACAGTTTTTGTGCAAAAGTGTTAAATGAAAAGGGTCATTTACGGACATTATTTATCAACAAAAGAAGGGGCTTAAAAACATGAGATAAGTAAGCTTATTCCTTAAATGTTGAGTAAAATAGGACCTAACCACAGAAGTTGTAAATTGTGCTAGGACCGAAAAGAAAAAGAGTACAATCAAAATGGTAGGAGCCATAGTAGTGGCGGTGGTGATTATTATTTGCTCATTTGCAGTTTTTTTCTTGGCTACATTCTTTCTTGGAGTTTGGGGTGCATTGAGTAATCAGGGTTTTGATGTAGATAAACGGATGAGCTTGGTGGCTGTAATTCATGGATTGGCCTTGTTGGTTTGGCTGTCAATTATTGTCTGGAAAAATAAAAAGAGACAATAAGGTTGAAATAATTGAACTGTGAGCGTTTTAGTGCGTTCTAACGCGTCTTTGGCAGTTTAGTATAGGTTTAGTTTTCTTCTAATTTCAGAACCATTTTCATCTGTTAGATCAAAGGCATCTATCAAGTGCCATAAATTCGGGTTCTTCTTTCCCAACATATTTACCTGGTGTTAAGTAGTTGAATATATCGTTGTGTTTTCTTCCATAGGTTGGTTAGGCACTTCTTTTGCGTATGTTGTACCCCCTATCTTAATCTCATTAACGTAAACATCTGCCAAATCCGTTCCATCTGAATAATTCGTTTCGTTTTCAAGCCAGTCGTTTACATGGATATTAAACCCCTTGCTATTTAGTTCTAAGGCCGCATCTAACCACTAGTAATATTCGCTCTTATCGGGGAATGAGATGATGTTATAATCCATTGGGGGGTTAAAGGCGATGTTTGTGTCGCTTTTAAATAAAACAGCCTTTTATTGCATGAGGTTGAATAGATGAAAAAAGGGGCCCGTAAACCGGGGCCTTTTTATAATGTGTTCAAAAAACTTGTCAAATCAGTTTCTTTTTCTAGCCCTAATTTCTTTTTGAGGCGGTATTTTGATTTCAAAATACTATCGGGCAGCACATTCATAGTGGTCGCAATCTCCTTAGTAGTGAGGTTCATACGTAGAAAAGCCGCCAATCGGATTTCCTTTTCAGAGATATGAGTACAAAGCGTTTTGAGTTTTGCGTCAAAGTCGTTGTGAACTTCTGAGAAGTAGGTCTTAAAGGTTTCCCAATCTTTGTCTGAGGCCTTTTCCTTTTTCAGCAGCATCACAATCCGCCGAAACTCCATTTTGAACTTGTCTGGTGAGTTCCTTAGGTTTTCCAGGTTCTCTTTCAGCTCTTCTAAGAAGGTGTTCTTTTGTACCAGGTGCAAGGTTTGGCTGGCGAGTTCTTTTTTCTTGTGTTCGATTTCTTGCTTATATATTTCTTCCCGTTTTTCTCTGGCAATACGGTTCTTTTTGATCCGCTGACGATAGCCAAAAACAGAAAGACCAAATAAGGCCAGAGCAGAGGCCATTCCTCCGGCATAGAGGCCTTTGGTTAGTTTATTGACCTTCGCTTTTTCGTTCAATGTTCGTATTTCTTCCTGTTGAACCTGAATTTTTGCATTTTTCACCTCTGCTTCGTAATACTCCTGTAGGTTGGTGACTTCTTTTTGTTTTGTGATATCAAAAAGAGAGTCATTAAGCGTTATATATCGTTCTAAGGCATCAATGGCATCATTGTAATTACCATTATTTTTAAGGGCTTTCGCCTGAAGCAGATAGGCATCAATGACCTGCTCGTCTAAAAACCCTTTTTCGATTTCACTTTTCAAAGTTTCGGTAGCATAGTTTAAGCCAAGCTCATCACGGCCCAAGGCCAAATAATTTTCGCTGATTATGCCGGCATTATGGCTGATTAAGATTTGTTCGTTTACATCCTGGGCCTCCTTTAGGTTGGCAAGACCCAATATTAGGCTTTTGTCATAATCGCCAGCTAAAAAGTAAGCCTCAGCCAAATGGGTCTTTGCGTGAAGTTCGTGGGGATCATCTTTAAAAAATGAAATCGCCCTTGGCAATTTGTCTATGACTTCCTCAGGACTGTTCAGCTCGTTCATCGCTATGCCCCAGTTAACCAGCGATAAGTGGTACATGTAATTATCTTTTCCTTCCGATATCTGCATAGATTCTAAAAACCGCTCTTTTGCCAGGTGATAATCTTTGTTGGACAAATAGATGTTTCCCATAACAAAAACTGGGGCGATACGCTGGCGGGTAATCGAGCTTTTATCAGCCAGAGGCCTTGTTTGGGTTAAGATTTCAAGGGCACGCTTTGACTTACCCTGTCTATGATACGTATCGGCCATAAGAATTTGAGCATCCATAATTTGAGCTGTATCTTGGGCCTTTTCAGCCCATTCAATGCTTTTAGCGAAGGCTGGCATAATACTGTCGCTTTGTTCAAGTCTGATAAAAATATTGGCCATGCGCTTATAAAATAGGCTTTGGGTTAAAGGCCTATTTAAAGAATCTGGTAATGAGAGGCCTTTTTTTACGTACCGTTTGCAATCTTCAATGTTGCCAAAGTAATAAAGGCCGGTAGTTATTTCCTTATAGACCATGGCCAGGCTACTATCCTTTTCAGCTCTACCCAACTCAATCGCTTCCTCGTAATGATCTAAACATTTCTGCCCTTCCTTCTTTAGACAGTTATCACCCTTCTCTATCGCTGTTTTGATGTCATCGCTTAAAAAGGGAAAAAAATCTTGACTGAAAAGACATGTTGGAAATAAAAGTAAAATAAGAATGGTTTTCATGAGGTCATTGATTTTAAACTAAGTTAAGAAAAAACGACGGTCAAGTACTTGCCTACCGTAACAACCACAAATTATAGTTATCGTGTTTGTCCATATGAAGTAGAGGTAACCCCGCGTTATTTTATTATTTAATATATTGTATATCAAGTATTTGAAAAGTTTTTTAGCTGAAACTAATTATTGGTAGTCCATGGTTTAAAAATGCATAATGCAAGACAGATGTCCATACTTTGTCCATGGACAAAATTAGGTAAAGGAGGGTGCTGCTTCTAGTTTTGGGGTGTTGAATCCTTAAAACCAAAAAATTATGAAAACAAGGCGATTATTACAGTTTACATACGTATTCTTCGGATTGGCTCTTTTGCTGAACACAGGGTGTAGCAAAGACGAAGACCCGAATACACCACAACCACCCGTAGCCGGAGAAGAAGGGGAATTAGAGCAAGGCGCAGGCATAAGTGAAGAGGACCTGACCACCTTTGAGGGTGAAATAGGTATTTTGTTGGATGCCAGGCCCTATGTTAAAAAAGGCCAGCCGGTGACGATGGTAAAAGTCACGCCCTCGAATACCGATTTTTTTGATTCCCAATTGTTGGAGGTAGACCCATTTACCAACTTCGCCAGTTTTAAACTTGCTTTGGAAAATTTGACCGATGAGGCTGAAGAAACCTTACGCAACGGGGTTGATTTAACTATTGAGCTGTTGGATGAGAATGAAACCACCCTATTTACGGAAGCCTTGAATAACGTATTGTTCAAGGAAAATGGTACACAAGAAGAGTTGCGGGGTGAAAATGTGGCCGATTCAAATACAGCTGTGCACCTTAAACCCGACACCCCCTATTTTGTACAATTGGTCTCCGACGATGGAGAAATTCAGACAAAAGCTTTGGATAACCACCCTGGTTTGGTTTTTGGCGAAGAGAATGCAGTCATTACATGTATTGATGAATACAATACTTTTTTTCGATATCCTTCCCTTAACGCTGAGGCGAGTTTTGCAAGTAATAACCTTTCCCAACAGTTTTATTTTCAAAAGCATGATGGAGAAGAAAACGTGTACAGCATTATAAGTATAAGTACAAACACCTATTTGAAAAATAATTCGAGAAACATAGGACTGATTGAATCAAATGAAGTGTCGACTTCTGACATAACCAAGACCCCCAATTTTGATTCGCTCGGGAACGAGTTTAAGTTTCGAATTAAAAAAGAAAATAACACCTATCAACTATATGCATACGGAGCAGATACGCCACTGTACTTTTATACAAGAACCGCAAGCTGTTCTCTGATTGGAACCGCCACAATAGAATATGAAAGAACGACATTATTCAGTTCATCCATTTTTACTGCTGAGGGCCAGAACTTTAGAATTGTAACCACAGATGTGGAATATGAGACGGAAAGTATTGAAACCTGGTACGGTGAACCCATACTGCCTTCACCGGAAAACTCGTTCAAATTCAATAGCACTTTGACCAATTGTACCTCGCGGGATCTGGTACAAGAAGTGGGCACCGAAGTCACTGAAAGTACGACCATGTCGCTGTCATGGGAAGAAACCATCGGGCTCACTTCCAGTGTTACCTCCACCAGTTCGGTATCCGTTAGTGCAGAAGCTGGGGTGGATTTCTTTGGAACAGGAGGAAAAGTGTCCGGCACAGTTTCCCAAGAATTGGCAGTGTCGGTTGAAGTATCAAAATCGGCAACTACGGCCGAAGGGCAATCCTCAACAAGCGAGAACATCATTTTGACCGCACGTACCGTAACTGTTTCCCCTGGAAAACAGGTATTGGCCTATGATGCGGTACAGACCTATCCGGATATCACCATACCTTTTGTACAACGGATTAAGCTATCAGGGCGTAATTCAGATGGCGTGGATTTAACCGGGCAAGAATTGGCTACCCAAACCGCTTTTGGGGGCTTTACCGGCACAATTACTGAAATAGGGTCCAACTCCATTGAGATAACCGTTAGAGGCACAACCACATTTAAACAAGCAGTTGACGCCATCAGTGAGGCCACCGAGTCCGACGCTAATTGCAATTAAGGAGAATGTTTATTAATGCAGCGGGCACCTAAAGTTGCGATTCAACAACTTGGTGTCGGCTGTTTTTTTAATACTTCCAACGGAGCAAGATTAGGCTTTCGTTCTTTATGCCAATTAATACAATAGGATTATTCAATCTTGTATTCAATTGAATGCTGTAATTTCAAGGAAGCAATCCCCTCTCTGCAATAGATTCATTATTAAAAGAAACTCAGGCAAATTGGAAAGAGCACTTTGTGACAGCACCACCCTTAGGCCCATTTCCGAACGGAGAGAGGAAATCAATCCCGTCCAGACCGCATAAATCCTTGATAGTTCGTTGACTGTCAAGGATTTTTATTTTTAACATCATTGATAGGTAAGTTCAAATAAACGATCTATGAATAGACAGAATTAAAGACAACCCCATAGCAGCAATAAATTAACAAGTTAATACATCCTTAAGTTGTACACAATTAAAGAAAGACAATCCACAATTTGTGATGAGGCTTAACATTAACATTGCCTTAAATAGTTGGTTTTGAACCGAACATAAAATACTTTTGAAAGTAAATAAATTGAACAATGACCCAAAAAAGTACAGTATTCCTCATTTTTATGCTACTATTGAATTTTGCGTTGCGTGCACAAAATCCAATTGCAACCGAACCCCATGGCCATAGTCATTATATTGAGCATGATTCAGTGACCGCCCATAAATTGATTTTTCCATCCAAGACGCCAGATCGGGTAATAGCAAACCTAACAACAGATCCCGCCCACAGTTTTGCGGTCAATTGGCGAACCGATCAGCAAATTAAATCTGGAGTGGTAGAAGTTGCCTTAGCTACCGACGGACCCGAATTCTTGCTTGGGGAAGTTCGCAAGATTACTGCAAAAAGACAATTGTTTCAAAACCGCAACATAAATGAACCTTTGGTCAAGGCGGTATATTATTCGGCCGTAGTTCCTGATCTTGAACCCCATACAATGTATGTGTATCGCGTTGGAAACGGGTCGGATGATGACGGTTGTTGGAGCGAGTGGTTTCAATTTACTACTGCGCACACTGATAGTAAAGAACCGTTTAGTTTCATTTATTTCGGGGATGCCCAAAACAGCGTAAAATCGATGTGGTCACGGGTCATTCGGAATTCCTACAAGCAATTTCCTCAAGTGGACTTCATGTTGCATGCCGGTGATTTGATCAATGATAGGGACGCGAATTTAGAATGGGGAGAATGGTTTTATTCAGGCAGTTTTATTCATGCGACAGTACCAAGTATGATGACTCCTGGCAATCACGAGTATCGAGACGGTGTTTTAACTTCTTTATGGAGGCCACAATTTACCCTACCCGAAAATGGCCCTACTGAAGAACTGAAGGAAACATGTTATGCCCTTGACTATCAGAACATGAAGTTGATATCAATAGATGCAGAGGGTTTCAACAAAAGTATGGAGTCACGTGCAGCACAAATAAAATGGCTGGATAGTGTTTTGCGGTCCAACACAAAAAAATGGACAGCAATCACGATGCACTATCCTATTTATTCAACAGCCAGGGGAAGGGACAACAAAGAGTTAAGGGAAGCTTTGCAACCTTTAATTAATACCTATGAAGTCGACTTGGTATTGCAAGGCCATGATCATACCTATGCCCGCGGTTACATTGAGAACGAGGGCAAAGGCCTTACGGTAGTAAAAAATGCCGGAACAATTTACGCGGTTTCGGTAAGTGGACCAAAAATGTACGAATCAAAAGACCAGGATTGGATGGTACGAAGGGGAGAATATACCCAACTATTCCAGATAATTACCGTCTCAAAGAACATTATAAAATATGAAGCGTACACACCACTGGGAAAACTTTACGATGCATTTGACCTAATTAAGAAGAAAAGTCGTAGAAAGTTGAAAAACAAAGTGCCAAACTCTGCTGTTCGGTTAAAAAAGGATTTTGTTGAGTGAAAGTATTAGACCCCACTAAATCTGCATCCAATACGATAATTAATAATTTAGTCACATAGTCCATCCCGATAGCTCCTTCTCCATAGTATTACGAAGGAGAAGCTATCGGGACCCAAAAGTTCAAATAAAGGATAAAACAAATCACTAAAAGATACTGAAATGAAAAATATAGCTTTGATTTTAACATTTTTTCTATGTATTGGATGTAAAAATAACCATCGTGACATAAATACTTCCCAGGTAAAAACAAGCGGTCACGAGGATCATAATGATACCCGATCAGAACATAGCTCAGCTAATGAGCAAATGCACCAATCTTCCGTTGAAAAGCTGATCGAACGATTCGAGTCTCCAGAAAGAGATGCGTATCAACAACCTGAAAAAGTTTTGGAATTTTTAGGGGACCTACAAGGTCAAACGATTATGGATATTGGAGCTGGTTCTGGTTATTTCTCCGTGAAATTAGCAGAAAAAGGGGCGAAAGTTATTGCGGCGGATGTGGATGATGAGTTTCAAGAGTTTCTACAAAGACGAATCGAAAAAAACAATTTAGATAATATTGAAACCCGTAAAATACCGTATGATTCCCCTAACTTGAAGAAGGAAGAAGTGGACATGGTATTAATCGTTAATACGTATCATCATATTGAAAACCGCCTTGAATACTTTACTAAGGTAAAAAAGGGCACAAAGCCTGAAGGCCAGTTGGTGATTATTGATTTTTTCAAATCTGAAATCCCCGTGGGTCCTCCCTTGGGTCATAGGTTACCCATCGATGTTGTAGTCAATGAATTAAAAAAAGCGGACTATAATTCTTTTGAGGTAAACGTAGATTTGCTTCCATATCAATATATTATTAAAGCAAAATAATGTTTGTAGAGTAAAAGAGTCTGTGACAATTTATAAATGTATTAAAAACGCATTTTATGTCAGATTGTATAAATGTTCAAATAAAGGATAACATGATAGATTATAATTCCAATAGTTATGCAAGTCTTGAACTTCCTGTTCAGTGGGGCGATATGGACGCAGCGAAGCACGTGAACAATACTATTTATCTTCGTTGGATGGAATCAGCCCGAATCGAGATGTTTCAAAAAATGCATAAAGGCGAATTTGTGTTCAAGAATATAGTGCCAATTCTGGCCTGGCAGGATTGTAAATATATCTTTCCAGTTACCTTTCCAGATATTGTTATCATTAACTTGGATATTATCGAACTATTAGAAGATAGAGTGCTTTGTGAAGGAAAAATTTATAGTAAAAAGCATAAACGAATTGTAGCTATATCCAAATCTTTGCTAATGGCCTATGATATGGAGGAATTAAAAAAACATCCTTTTCCTGAGACATGGAGAAAGTCATTCATAGATTTTTACGGTGAATCGATTTTAAAATAATTCAGTTGCAAACAAAGTTCAAATAAACCCTTCATACTTAGTATGAGAAATTTTTTTAAACCGATTTAAATTAAACTAAGGGTTTTCAAATAGCTTTCCATCAACCGAAGGTATTTATCTACTTCAAATAATGCTTTTGTTCTTGCATTTTCATTCACAGCACTCTTTGCCCGCAAACTATTGACCTTGGCACGTACATTAGCCCGATAGGCCTTGTAAAAAACAAAAAGATGGTGTTCTTCCGACGATTTCATGGAGGGAAAAAATTCATTGTAATATTCCATGAATAGCTCAGATAAATCTTTTTCCCCAAATGCATCGAGATCCATACAGAGGAAGGCAACTTCGTTCAAAACATCAATTTGCCGGTAATCATCATTGAATTCTATACAATCGAAAGGCTGAGGCGATGGCAGTAAAAAAATATTCCTGGAATGAAGGTCGCCATGGCAATCCCTGAAGAAACCGGCCCTTAGTCTTTCTGCCAGCAATTCCTTGTTTTTCTCTAAAAAAGTGTTAGAGGTTTTTACGGCATTGGCAATAATAGATGCATATTTATCGCCATTTGGTTGCGCTTTCAGATATTTCTTTTCCGCTTCCAAATCGTTGAATTTTTCCTGAATATCCAGCATGTCCTTTTGTTGGATTATAGCAGTATTCTCATGAAAGCGGGCGATTTTTTTGGCCAGGTTTTGAATGTCCGATTTCGTTACTTTTTTTTGAAGCAAAAGCCGGTCCATTTGTTTGGTCCCATCCATTTTAAACATCCTTACGGCATATTCGATTACCGTTCCTGCTTTACCTCCTATTTTATAATGATCATTCAATTTATTTACAGGAACCACATCCAGGTAAATGCCAGTGGTAAGGCGCTTGTTCAATTCAATTTCCCTTTCGCAATATTTTTTTCGTTTTTCAAGGGTAGAAAAATCAAGAAATGAATATTTAATGGGCTTTTTTATTTTGTATACGAATCGGTGACAAATAAACACCCAGGATATGTGGGTTTCAATCAATTGCCTTTCTGTTGAAACTTCGGGAAATTCCCCTTCTAAGAGCAGGCTATTTATCTGTTCCTGTATCATTCTTCCAACCCAGGTACCTGGCAGCTTTTAGCAACATTTCTTCAATATTATTATTAGTGGATTCCAACACCAAATGGGGCTTATTAAACGGTTCCCATTGTTGCCGGATTAGTTTATACACTTCAAAATCGGCTTCACTATAAGGCCTGCTTTTCTTTAATCGCTCTTTGATCGTACTCTCGGCCGAATGTATTTCAATATAAAAAACCTCGTCCAGATCTGATAATTGCTTCATAAACTTATCTCTGGTTTCCTTTTTATGGAATGTGGCGTCGAGCACCAGATTTTGACTAATGGCAATTGCTTCTTTCGCTTTACTGAGCATAGTATCATAGACCTCTTTTTTCTCATCATAGGAATATGTTCTTTTTGCAAACAGTTCCTTCCTTAACTTATCGCTATTCAGATAGCTGGCATCTATAATTTTGGCAAGTCTTGAAGCAAAAAAACTCTTGCCTGTACCCGGCAAACCAAAAACAAATACAATCATCCTGTTTACTCTTTTAGGATACGAAGTTAAACCGGGGATTTCAGAAGTTTGATGATTAATATCATAAGCCACATTGCGCTTAAATGATACACATATCATGCGATTTAAAACAGAATAAATCAATTAGACCATTAAATGAAAAAGTTTCTTTTTGCTTTTAATTCTTCCATAATTTTTTCTCTGGCATCCCTCTCTTTTTATTTAAGTACGATTCGAGCATTTTAAACCTCTTGTTAGCAGTATTATTATCCTTTTTATATTTCTATATAACTATTAATCAACGGATCCCAGGTATTGATACGAGAGGAAACATATAAAGCCCGGCAGACAGTATATATAAATGGTTTTTATCCCACATACAAACCCACTTACCTATTTTTGAATTATTGATTTTGCAGTTTCTCCTTAATTAATTGAAGGACAATTTGACTCTCTTCGAGAACTACCCGCATTCTTGTATTAAAAAAATTTCGCTGGATTTTACGTTTATGAATCATCGACAAAAAATACGTATCATTCATTTGCACATCAAAGTCGTAGGGCTTCAATATCAGGTTGTTATTCCCTGAAACGGGAAAAAAATTGCGATCTATATATTCGATTTCGGCACTCGTGGAAGACCAGCTAAACATTTTTAACATTTCGGGAAACGATTCATCAAAAAGTTTTACGATTTCATTTTTAAGAACGTCATCCTGAATGTAATCAGACCCCATATTCTTTAAAGATTCATATGCCACATCTGAAAAATGAAAATCGTCAAGGTTCAATAAGGCACTGTTTAAAACATTATCAAGTGAATCTGAATAGGGAATGTCCCTTTCCAGCACTTTAATGACATAATCAGAGTATTCATTAAAACGTTCGGCTTTTCTGATGTATTTCTCTATATTTTCAATGTTGTACTCAATATTATTAGCCAGTTCTTCCAGAACCTTTATACCCTTTTGAGCGTCTTTCCGTTCTTCATTCCAATTATTAATCTGCAAGGCAATCAGGATCCCAATAACCACCAACAAAATCTCTCCGATAGCATACCTCATATATTTCAATGGCTTGTTATCGTCTGCGAGATTTCTGCGTATGCGCCTAAAGAAATTAATCATTTTTGTCTTTCCTTATTTCCATTGGTTAGAAATATTATTCGATCTAACGCTTTTCTAATTTTATCTTCTTCATCCTCTACAACATTTAACAAAGTGCTCGCATCGCCACGTCGATCAATAATTAAATTTTCAAATTCTATCGAGTTCATAAAAGATAAATCTACCCTATCATCATTAATACCCTCAATATAAGGCCGTGGTATTCTTTTTGCCAAATATGGAATTATAGTTTGCCGGGTATAATTTATTGCCTGCCCCTCTCTTTCGAAATAGTCAGATATCAGATCATCCCATTGAATTAGCAAAGATCGAAGTTCAGTATTCGAAATAAATTCAAAGGACGAGGTATTGATTAAAGCTGAAATAGATCCCATTGATAAATCGGCCGTGCCGAGATTTCGAATCTCACTCAATGCTCTTGATAAAGAGTCCTTATTCATTTCACTTCGGATAACAGGTAGTGATTTTAGCAAATAGTTGCACTGCTCCCGAATGTGTACATAAGTTCTGATAGTGCTTTCTAACTCTTCTTTGTTGAATTTAAATTCAATATTAATTTCTCTGAGCAACAGACTTTCCCTGATGGAGTTGATTCTATTTTGATTCCAATTATTGATCTGCAAGGCAATTAAAATACCTATAACCACCAGCAAAATCTCACCAATGGCATATAACAAGTATTTGGAAATGTTGTTCTCTTTGAGGAATTGATGACGGAGATGTCTGAAGAATTTGATCATTTAGTCCTGCTTATTTGTTTTTTAACTTTAGATCTTGTTCACAAAGGATAATTATTTCCTCAATACGCTTTTTGAGTCGTTTATAATTGTTTTCATTTTTTTTATTCCATATTCTGTGGCTATTCACAATGTTTTCAAATTCCTGCAATTTATAAATGTCCCGGTAGTCCGTGTTGAACCCGGAGGGAATATCAGTTATGTAGTTCATACCTCCGGAAATGTTTGTGTAGTTTGAATTTCTGTAAAGGAATGGTAAAGTAATAGTATTCCTTTCATTTACTGCCCAAGTCTCATCTTCTTTCACATCGTTAAGTATTCCGCCCCAATTGGAAAGAATATTTTTTAATTTATCATTTTTTAAAATATGTATTTTGCCCGAATTGATAATGTCTTCCAGTATGCCACCGCTTGCATCATATGTAATAATACCCAATAAGCCGGTGCTTATAAGTGAATCACTTTCATGTCTGGATAATTTCATTTCACGGGTTCCTGTGTTTTTTAATAATGCCTCAGACTTTTTCTGAATTACTTGTGCTTTCTCGATAGAACGATTCAATTCAATTTCATTAAATTTAAATTCTTTATGAAGAGACTGTAAAAGCTCTATTTCTTGTTTATTTGTTTTCCTTATTTCATTCCAGTTATTTACCTGCAATGCCAATAATATCCCTATCATTACCAGGACAATTTCACCCATGGCATAAAATATGTACTTTGAAAACTTATTTTCAATAATAAATCGCCGACGTAACCGATGGTAAAATTTTATCATAATTTATCGCTCAAAATGGTTTGCAGATTTTTGTTTTTTTCCTTCAGTGCGCCCAGCGTAATCAGGGCATTCGATGTGCTCATTCTGAGAGCTATCAGCAACCCTTTAAAATCTGAATCCTTAAAATGTTTTGAAATCACATCCATGTCCAATGTATTCCCAATATCGCTGTTATCATACCTTTCCGGGGTAAAATAATTCTCAATTTTCGTGGCACTTATATTGCCAAAATAATCCCTTACCTCATTTTTTATAATACTTTCAAGACGAACGGCGTCTGAGATGGCGGCATTTTCATATTTAATATAAACATTGACCTCTCGCCTGATATGGAGATCTTTAATAAATTCCAATTCGGTTAACTGATTCTTGCCGGAAATCAGATTGAGTTCGGGAGCAGCATTAACCCGTCTTATATTAAATGTGCTATCCTGTATACCATTGTTCTGCGAAAGCTGATACAGGTAATAATGCAAGTCCTGCTTTTTAGTAAGATTTGTTAGCATCTGGTTGATGGTCTGCTCATCGTTTTGCAGGTCATTAAGTATGTTTTGATA
Source organism: Eudoraea adriatica DSM 19308 (assembly GCF_000382125.1). Classification (GTDB taxonomy): domain Bacteria; phylum Bacteroidota; class Bacteroidia; order Flavobacteriales; family Flavobacteriaceae; genus Eudoraea; species Eudoraea adriatica. The sequence continues at coordinate 160,101 of NZ_KB907550.1, read as the reverse complement.
GCGCTGTTTTTCAACCTGCTTTTCTTTATTTTCTTCATTCCAGTTATTGATCTGCAGGGCGATGAGAATTCCAATCACCACCAATAGAATTTCCCCTAGGGCATACCTTAGGTATTTTAATGGCTTGTTATCGGCTGCGAGTACTTTGCGTAATGGTCTGAAGAAGCGCATTGTTTTCAAGATAGTTCTTATAAATATACCGAAATTCCGGTAAGCGGGCTATAAGACTTTATTGCTGGTCTTTATTATATTTCAAGGACTTATGGCCCAAGTGCTTCCAATTCATCGGACACCAGCTGGAGGCCATAATTGAGTGTGCTTTCGAAATAGTTAAGTCTGTGAATGAAATTAGATGCCATATCCTGCTCAATTTTAATACGATCCAATAGTTCTTTTTTATCAAGGATCCTGCTATCCAATGGGATGCTCACTAATTTATAGCTGCTGTCAGGTAGCCGTATCAAAGTACGTTTCCAGAGGGCGTCGTGCATAGCGGTAATATCGTGCTCTTCCCGCAGGTTATTTATAAATCCATTTGTAAATTCTTCTACCCTGGGCAGGTCGAGCTCGTAAATTGCCGTGAGCCCTGAGCGGACGGAATCATTACTGATCTTATCCAGACCAACGGATTTGATGGTTTCATAAGGCCCGATGTTATAGTTGAGGTAATATGAAATTGTCATTTTATTGTATGCCTTCAGAAGGACCGAATCCGGGTAGGATTCTTCCGACGCAACCATTTTCAGCATTTCCTGTATGCCCTGTAGTTTTAACTCATTCCTCTCTTTTAAAAACTGGCATATGCCCAGATCATCACTAAAAGCCTTCTTGACTTCAGTAAGCATGCGGATCTCAAATTGTCTGGACAGCCTGTCTTCATTCCAGTTATTAATCTGTAATGCGATAAGTATTCCAATTACAACCAGTAAAATTTCCCCTAAAGCATATCTGGCGTATTTCAGCGGCTTGTTATCATCTGCCAGTTGTTTGCGGATTTTTCTGAAGAAGTTGATCATAGTAAGGAAGTGGTTGGTTGTTCTTTCTAAGGTAAGGAATTATTAAATATTCCTTTTAGATTGATTTGGTATTGATCATCCCATGCTTTCCTGCTTTAAAAATACTGTTCTGTCCAATCTCTATACATTAAAAGGACATATTCCGGATTTCTCTTAAAATTTTTCCGGTAAGTAAGCATAAATCTGGATGACGCAGGTCATTTACTTCATCTTTCTTAGTCACTACATTTGTTTTTATCCATTGTTATGGTGGAGAATCAAATCCTTAATTTTAAACAACATCTTATGTCTGGTAAAAATAAAACTTTGCGCAAGCTGTCTGATTATTTACTGATTTTTATCCTGTTATGTGTTGGCTTAATTATAAGCAGTTGCAATGAGCAAGCGATTGGATTTGCGTTACCTGAAGGCGACATTGAAGTAGGAAAAGCAACCTATAAGAGATTAGACTGCAATGAATGCCATAGTATTTCGGAGATTGAGTGGAAGGCAGGAAGTGATAATATTAACATACAGCTCGGTGGCGAAGTAGCTGTTCAGAAATCCTATGGAAATCTGGTCACTTCGGTTATAAATCCTTCGCACAAAATTGCACCACGCTACAAACAAAAAACCTCTGTCGAAGCTACCGAAGAAGGTCTTTCAAAGATGAAGAATTACAATGAAGTTATGACTGTGCAGGAACTCGTGGATTTAGTTACTTTTCTTCAATCAGAATATGAAGTAGTAGGGATACCAACATCGGATTACTATCCTTATCATTATTGAAGAATTACTGACCGTACCGAAACGGCGATTTAGGCAGCAAGTGTTTCACTACCTTTCATTTCCATGATCTGAATCATTTTGTGCTTCTTGCTACATGTCTATTTTTATCCTTACAGGCAATATTAAGATGGATCAAACACTTAACCTGTTTCTTTGCGGTGATGTAATGACCGGGCGCGGCATAGACCAGATATTGCCCAATCCAAATGATCCGGTGATTTACGAAGGCTATCTGAAAAATGCAAAGGACTATGTAAAACTTGCCGAAAAAGCAAGTGGTCCTATTAAACAAGCTGTGGATTTTAATTACATCTGGGGTTATGCCATAGGAGCTATGAAAGAGGCCGACATCAGGTTAATAAATCTGGAAACCAGCATTACCAAAAACGGGGATTACGTTAACAAAGGTATCAATTACAGGATGCATCCCAAAAATATTGCATGCCTTACCATAGCCAATATAGATTGTTGTGCCTTAGCCAATAACCATATATTGGACTGGGGTCAAAAAGGGTTATTGGAAACCCTGGAGACTTTGGAAAGTGCAGAAATAAAATATACCGGTGCCGGGCTTAATATCAGGGAGGCCAATACGCCTGCTATTTTATCTGTAAAGGACAAAGGCAGGGTTCTGGTATTTTCTTTTGGCTTATCCTCAAGTGGAATCCCCGCTGATTGGAAAGCAACTGAGGTTGTCCCGGGACTGAATGTACTGGTTAATTTATCTATGGAGACCATCAAAAGGATCGGAAAGGAAATCAGACAAGTAAAACAGACGGGAGACCTGGTCGTAGTCTCTATCCATTGGGGCGGTAATTGGGGTTATAAAGTCCAGGAACCGCACAGAATATTCGCACATAACCTGATTGACCATGCAGGGGTCGATATTGTCCATGGTCATTCCTCACACCATTTCAAAGGATTGGAAGTATATAAAAACAAGCCGATCATATATGGCTGCGGCGATTTTCTGAATGACTATGAAGGAATCAGTGGCCATGAATCTTACCGCAGTGATCTGGGCCTGATGTATTTTGTTAAGTGGGATTGCACAAAAGGAAATTTTGTCTCGCTGCTATTGGTCCCCACACAAATCAGGAAATTACAAATAAACAAACCCAATAAAAAGGATTGTAACTGGATAAAGAATGTCCTGAACCGGGAAGGGAAAAAGTTTGGCACCAAAGCGGAATGGGTTAATGAGCATACTTTGAAACTGATCTGGAATTGATATTGTTGTTAAGTCCGAAAATAAGCGTGTTCAATGATCAAGATCATTACAAAACCAATAATTCCAAACTATATTGGATGCCTGAATAATAGATTTGATTCCACTTATCATGAAAGACACTTTATACATACCAGGGAAGGAAACACCAAATATGCCGGATTATGATTCTTTGTGTGATAAGTTTAAATGGGAGAATGAATTTAAAAATTTAGAGAGGCTCCCGGGAGGCGGGCTAAATATCGCACACGAAGCAGTAGACCGGCACGCCAATAGCCATCTTGCAAATACAGTTGCCCTTAGATGGATTCGAAAGGATAGATCCTTAATAGATTTCACCTATTCCGATTTAAAAATTCAGACCTCGCAATTTGCAAATGTTCTGGAAAAGCTGGCTATAAAAAAGAACGATAGTGTTTTTTCTCTTGTGGGAAGAATTCCTTACTTATACGTTGCCGCATTGGGAACACTAAAAACCGGAGCTGTATTTTGTCCCATGTTTTCAGTTTTTGGACCAGAACCTGCATTTCAGCGCTTAAGTAAAGGGAAGGCAAAGGTTTTAATAACTACAACAAAACTATATCAGAAAAAAATAAAACAATTGATGCCTCGGCTTCCGTTGCTTAGGCATATTTTATTGACAGATGCAAAACAACATATAGACGAAAAGGTCTTGTCGCTATCCATGTTAATGGATGAAGCTCCTGATGAATACCTAATTAGTAATACACAGCCGGAAGATCCTGCTTTATTGCATTTTACAAGTGGTACCACCGGGATGCCAAAAGGTGCTTTGCATGTTCATCAGGCCGTCCTTACACATTACGTTACCGGAAAATATGTTCTCGACCTACAACCCGGGGATATATTCTGGTGTACAGCCGATCCTGGATGGGTAACCGGAACTTCTTATGGGATCATTGCTCCACTTGTCAACGGGGTTACCAATATTGTGGATGAAGAAGAGTTCGATGCGGAGCGCTGGTATTCCATTCTTGAAGAACACCGTGTAAATGTATGGTATACCGCTCCAACTGCTATCCGCAGGTTAATGCGCCTTGATTTTAAGCCCCTGGAAAAGTATGATCTGTCTAACCTGCGCCTAATACATAGTGTTGGGGAACCCCTGCATGCAGAGGAAGTAATTTGGGGTAAAAAAACTTTTGGGATGCCCATTTGCGATAACTGGTGGCAAACGGAGACCGGAGGCATCATGATTTCTAACTATAGCTCTATGGAAGTACGGCCTGGTTCAATGGGCAAACCATTGCCGGGGATCGAGGCTGCAATTGGAAATATTGTTGAGGACAAAGTACAGCTCTTAACAAAACCCATGGAACAAGGACATCTTTTGCTAAAAAAAGGATGGCCCTCAATGTTCAGGGCATATCTCGATGAGGAGGAACGCTATAAGAAATGTTTTAAAGGGGAATGGTATGTTACCGGTGATCTGGCAAAGAAAGATGAGGATGGCTATTTCTGGTTCGTGGGAAGGGCCGACGACATTATCAAAACATCCGGTCATATGGTAGGGCCATTTGAAGTGGAAAGCACCTTGATGGAGCACCCCGCAGTGTCTGAAGCAGCTATCATAGGGAAACCAGACCCCCTTATCGGGGAACTGGTTAAGGCCTTTGTTGTTTTAAAACCCGGGCATGAAAGGAGTGAAAAAACGAAACTGGATATCAAAGGATTTTCCCGTAAAAAATTGGGGCCGGCGGTAGCACCTAAAGAAATAACATTTACGGACAGTTTGCCTAAGACAAAAAGTGGTAAAATCCTGAGGCGATTATTAAAAGCTAGAGAGCTGGGGTTACCCGAAGGAGACAAATCAACATTGGAATAATATGGAAAAAGAAGAAATAAAGTTAAATCCGGCAATCACAAGAGAACTTGGCCTCAAACTTCTGTACCAGATGATTCTCATCAGAAGGTTCGAGGAGAAGTCTGCAGAATTGTATACCAAAGAAAAAATTCGCGGTTTTCTGCATCTCTATATTGGTGAAGAGGCAGTAGCCGTGGGTACCATGCACTCCTTAACAGATGAAGATAATATTCTGAGTACCTACCGTGAACATGGACATGCATTGGCAAGGGGCCTTGATCCTGGAAGCATCATGGCTGAGATGTACGGCAAACAAGAGGGGTGCAGCATGGGGCGTGGAGGCTCCATGCATTTATTTGATGCTTCCAAAAGATTCTTTGGAGGAAATGCCATTGTTGGAGGTCATTTACCCATGGCAGTAGGTATGGCCCTGGCATCCAAAAAACAAGGCCTTAACAATATTACCAGTTGTTTTTTTGGTGAAGGAGCAATAGCCGAGGGAGAATTCCATGAATCTATGAACCTGGCTGCACTATGGGGTGTTCCTGTTCTTTTTCTCTGTGAAAATAACCTTTACGGTATGGGGACTGCGCTCCGTTTTTCGCATTCTGTTCAGGATTTGGAAAAAAAAGGAGCGGCATACGGGGTTGAATCAGCAAAAACCAACGGAATGGATGTGCTGGAGGTAAAAAATGCAGTTGAAAAGGCTATAGCATACATCAAATCTACCGGAAAACCATATTTTCTGGTATGCAACACCTATCGCTTTAGAGCGCACTCCATGTTCGATGCCCAACTGTATCGTGAGAAAACGGAAGTTGATGAATGGAAAAAACGCGATCCCATTCTAACATTTAGCAATCAATTATTACAAAACGAACTAATCTCCCGGGACGATATTGATACTATTGAGAACAAGGTCAGCGCTGAAATACAAAAAGCTGTTGATTTTGCTGAAGCCGGAACTTTTGAACCTGTTGAAGATTTAAAAAAATTTGTTTATAGCCCATAGTTATGACTGATAAAACAACATTGAAAATTACGTATAGGGAGGCGTTAAAACAGGGAATGCACGAAGCCCTGATTACTAATGATAAAGTATTCCTGATGGGGGAAGATGTGGGGCGCTATGGAGGAGCCTTTGCAGTGAGTAAAGGATTCCTTGAGGAATTTGGTGAAGATCGTATCATGGACGTTCCCTTGTCAGAATCAGGCTTTGTTGGAGCAGGTATAGGTGCTGCTTTAGCGGGAATGCGGCCCATAGTGGAAGTCATGACAGTCAACTTCAGCCTGCTTGCACTAGACCAGATCATTAACAATGCAGCTACCTTATTACATATGTCGGGAGGTCAGATAAATGTCCCTGTAGTTATCCGAATGAATTCAGGGATTGGAAACCAGCTCGCGGCCCAGCATTCTCATAGTTGGGAACCATTCTATGCCCATATTCCCGGATTGAAGATTGTTTCCGCCGGCACACATGAAGATGCCAGGGGAATGCTCTTAACTGCCCTGGAGAGTCCTGATCCCGTGGTGATTTTTGAGTATACATCCCTCTTAAACATGGAATCGGAAATCCCGTCAAGTTCTGGCGCAGTAGATATTGATAAAGCTAAAATACGAAGGGAAGGAAAAGATCTTTCGATCATTACATATGGCCCCGGAGTATACAAAGCTTTGGCAGCAGCAGAAATATTGGCTTCATCCGGAATTGATGTAGAAATAATTGATCTTCGCGTCCTCAATCCTATCGATAATGAAACCATCATTAATTCTGTGGCTAAAACCCATAAAGTATTGATCGTAGAAGAGGCATGGCGTTCGGTCAGCATATCCTCAGAGATCATTTCCAGAATAATGGAGAACGCCTTTTTTAGTTTGGATGCGCCGGTTGAACGGCTTTGCGGAATTGAAGTGCCTATTCCATATCCCAAACATCTGGAGGATGCATCGATTCCACAGAAACAGGATATTGTTGACTCGGCTTTAAAAATGATACAGAATGATTGAATTTACAATGCCCAGTCTTGGCGCCGACATGGAGGATGGTACGCTCGTAGAATGGAGGGTAAAATCTGGCGATTTCGTTAAACGAGGCGATATCATAGCAGATGTTGATACCCAAAAAGGTTTGATTGAAATAGAAGTCTTTGATGAAGGCACTATCAATGAGCTTATTGTCAAAGAAGGGGAAAAAGTGCCTGTAGGAACGGTAATGGCCATCATTATCCCGGTTGGAGAAAAAGTGTCTGCCAAAAAGAAATCCAGGATTAAAAAAGAACCTATAAAAGAGATGGTAAAAGAGGGTTCAATAAAAGTTGATGATCGATTAAAGGTATCCCCCCTGGCGAAAAAAATTGCAGAGGAAAAAGGAATCGATCTTTCGGCCATAAAAGGAAGCGGTCCGGAAGGCAGTATTATAAAAAAGGATATCGACCTGGCTGCAGCTAAGAAAGCAGAATCGCATGTAGAAGTTACCGGGGGCAAAAAAGAAATAGCTGCGAAAGGTCTGCGAACAGCAATTGCTTCTGCCATGAGCAAGTCTAACAGAGAGATTCCTCATTTTTACCTCGAGACAAGGATCGATATGACAAAAGCGCTCAATTGGTTGCGCGAATGGAACAAGGAAAGGGAACTTAAAGACAGATTGCTGGCTGTTGTGCTGCTAATAAAAGCAACAGCAAAAGCAATTAAAGAAGTTCCATCAGTTAATGCTTTTTGGGAAAATGGTCTGCAGTTGAAAAATGCCATCAATATAGGCTTTGCCGTTTCATTGCGCAAAGGAGGAGTTGTGATTCCGGCAATCCCGGAGGCAGACAAAAAATCCCTGAATCAGTTAATGGACTTGTTGAATGATTTGATACCGCGTGCAAGGGCATTGCAATTGAGAAGTTCAGAATTAAGCGAATCCACCATTACAATTTCCAATATCGGGGAAGGCAGTACGGACAAAGTTTTTGGGGTTATCTACCCGCCACAGGTTGCCATTTTAGGCTTCGGCAATATCGTGGAAGAAGCATGGGCCGAAGATGGTAAATTAAGCGCCCGCCCCGTAGTTCATGTGACACTCGCCGCAGACCACAGGGCCATTGATGGTTATCTGGGGAGCAGGTTTTTAATGGCCCTTAAGCGGAATCTACAAAAGCCCGAAGCCCTATGAAAGACGAGGAAATAAAAGCAACTATCCTTAAATTGCTGCAAGAAATAGCACCGGACATAGATCCCGAAGAACTCGGAATGGATGACAATATCAGGGAAGTTTTTGGTATCGACTCATTCGATTTTCTGCAACTCATAATTGGCATTGACAAGGAATTTGGCATCACAACCCCGGAAGCGGATTATGGCAAAATAACCACGCTAAGGTCTTTGATAGCTTATGTAAAAGCTACAAAATAGGCGCTCTTTTTTTTTATTTCAGATTCAGTATTACCAATAGAATATCCCTATTTGGTGCCTGTGTTGTTTTGTCAATAATATTAAATCCCTAAGTTTATTGAAAGAAAAGAAGAATATGAAAGCGGCCATTACCTTAAGATCCGGTAATCCGGAAGTCATTGAAATTCAGGATATGCCTGTCCCGGCAGCCAAAAGCGGCTGGGTTTTGATAAAAATCAAGGCCTTTGGTTTAAACAGATCCGAATTGTTTACCCGCCGGGGACATTCACCGGGTGTAGTATTTCCCAGAATCCAGGGTATAGAATGTGTGGGCACTGTTGAAGAAGACTTATCAGGAACATACTCAAAAGGTCAGAAGGTAGCTGCAATTATGGGCGGTATGGGAAGGGAATTTGATGGGGGATATGCAGAGTACACCCTGGTACCATGGCAAATTGTTTTCCCTTTCGAAAGCAATTTACCCTGGAGCATTCTTGGGGCTATTCCGGAAATGTTTCAAACTGTTTCGGGGTCCTTAACCCAGGCACTCGAAGTCAAAAAGGGAGAAACATTACTTATAAGAGGTGGTACATCCTCCATAGGTATGCTCTCCTGCCAGCTGGCAAAACATTCGGGGCTCACTGTCATTTCTACTACCAGGAACGAAGCCAAAAAGAAATTTCTAATTGAAAACGGGGCAGACCATGTCCTAATTGATAATGGAACTGTTACTGAAGAATTAAGAGCATTGTTTCCTGAAGGGGTAGACAAGGTCCTTGAATTAATTGGAATAAAAACCCTTAAAGACTCCTTAAAATGCATTAAACCCGGGGGTGTTGTTTGCATGACAGGAATACTTGGGGGTGAATGGACAATGGAGGAATTCACACCCATGGGCGACATCCCTTCTCTGGGAAGATTGACAGTTTACATGGGTGAAGCGACTAATTTGAGGAAAGAATTATTGCAGGATTTTATTGATGCTGTTGAGAATGAGAAAATAACCCTTAATATTGATAAGGTTTTCCATCTGGATCATATTGTTGAAGCTCATACTTATATGGAAAACAATTTAGCCACGGGGAAACTTGTGATTGAGATATAGGTCTTCAGGTTTCATCCATTAATCATAAAAAATCCAAATTCTTTGAATTCCAATAAAGGGTCATTGTTCAACTTTAACAAAGTACTGCATAAGTCATTTATTCAAAGTGATGGAGTTTTTACCTATCTATTAGCCCCAAACCGGCACTTTGGGTAGGATAGAGTATGCCTTTTTCCAGTTTAAAAAGGCCCATAAAGGGATCATTTTCAATATCCAGATGCCCGTCAAGATCTGCATAATGGATATTGGGTCGGGATAAGGCAAAATGAAGTCCGGCAGAGATTCCTAAACTACATTCATCTATACATCCAACCATAGCTTCCAGATTTGCAGATTTGGCCACTGAATTAATATGCATTGCCACAGAAATACCCCCCACTTTCATCAATTTGATATTGACCATATCAATCCGTTCATTTTGAGCCAAACGAAAAGCATCAGCCAGAGTTTTGATACTCTCGTCTGCCATTACAGGGATATGAGTCCTATCTGTTACCTCGCCCAATTTCTTTTCACGTTCAACTTTTGTGGGTTGTTCAAATATCTGGATCCCGATTTTTTTGGTCGCTTCCACAAAAGCAATCGATTCTGCAACATTATAACCCTGATTACCATCAAACCTAAGTACTGTTTGAGGAAATTTTTCATGTATCAGAATCATTTTTTCAATATCCTCCTGAAAATTCAGACCCCCTTTAATTTTTAGGATGGTGAATCCCTGTTTTACAAAATCACCTGCCCGTTTCAGCGTTTCATCCAAGGGCAATATCCCAATGGTTATACTCGTGGCAATGCAATTGCGATATCCCCCAAGAAATTGATACAAAGGCACTTCTGCTTTCTTTGCTATAAGGTCATACAGCGCAATATCGACCATTGCCAAAGCGGACGATTTATCACCCAACATTTCCTTTAGTTCCGTTAAAATCCTGATATATGTAAATGGGTTTTTACCTTTTAAATACGGTATAATAATATCTTTTATAGATTCCTCTACCTGCTCCGGGCTTTCTCCTGTTACAGTAACATCGGGTGCTGAACAGCCATAAGCCGTCCATTTACTTTCTGTCTCCAGCTTTAGAATAAAGTTCGTCGTTTCTTCTACAGTCTCATAAGCTATGGTATAGGGCTCCACGAGTTTTAATTGAAGCCGCTCATAGGATATCTTTGTAATTCTCATTAATACCGCTTTTGATATAAATCTTTTAAAGGAGCGTTTTTTATAGATTCAACAAACCTTATCATATGCAGGATCATCAGGTCCCACATTTTTCTGCCTTTTTCTGCCGTAGCCTTGGTAGCATCCCCCATAACTCCGCTTTCTGAGATTTTATGGGTATGAACATACCAGTTAACACTGGATTCACTATCATAATCCAGATATTTATTGTCAAACATCATAGTCTCATTGACAGCCTTATCCATTTGAACCAATTCCGGCCGAATCGCAAGGGTGGTGCTGGTTTCAATCTCACCGGCATGAATATCATTTGGAGTATCGATTAGTTTATAAAGGTGGGCATCGCTGGTTTCCCCGGTGTCTAAACAGACAAAAATATTAGTATCCCTTGTAATCATTTGAGCCGCATAGCTAAGCGTAGGTGCGTTGTCTCCATGACCATTCAGAATTATTAATTTTTTTACCCCATTTTTAGCAAGGCTCATCCCCAGGTCATATACAAATTTAGAGAGTGCATCATTTGTGATACTTAGAGTACCTTTAAAATCGTCGTGATGAAATGAGACGCCAAACGGAATTGTAGGCAACACCAATGGTTTTGGATCTTTACAGCCCTCTGCCACCTTGTAAGCCATGTATTTAGCATCAAAATAATCAACATCTACCGGTAAGTGAGGACCGTGCTGCTCTATTGCTCCGCATGGAAGGATTGCTGTATCTACTGTTTTAAGATATGCTTCAATTTCCGGCCAGGTCATTTGCTCCCAAAGGAAACCGGCTCTTTTAGTTGTTGTATTCATTTTCTTTAGTTAAAAAATAAGGTATATTAATTTGTTCCTGATCAAATTCGAATGTTTGCCATTTCCGATCTTTTAATTGTACGGCTGCATCAGAATATTTGGTGAAAATACGGAAAAGAGGTGCTCTGATATATTTGGGCATATCTTCCAAATTGCTCCTTTCCCGGTCAAAGCGGAGTTGCATAATTTCCGGGTGTTCCTTTGCCAGTTTACGGGTATGCTCGTTCACTTCAATCAATTTCTTACTCACTAAGATATAGTACAACTGCGCTGCATCCGAGCCAAGCTGTTTAATACTCTGTTTGGAAAGCGCGTCCAGCCCTTTCTTAATTTGCTCTTCAGAATAACCACACCTTTTCGGGTCCTCATCCAATGCTTTCAACATCCCTACTATTCGCCTGCATTTTTCGCAATTCCCGCAAGGCAGCATCAAACCGCCTTGTGCATGTGCCGCATGACAGGACACTTGCTGTCTTTGGAGTTCAGGGTATCTCTTCACTAATATCTTTAATATCAGTAGTTCGGATAGACTACGTAAAATAGAATATTGAAAAATATCCCATCCCTTTTTATGATAGTATCTGCTCATGGCATTATCGAAATAAGCACTCTGGTCATAAAGGCCCTTATAATGTGTTATACCGTTATGGTTTCCTTTTAATGTAGTGTCATATTCGTTGCCTATCAGAATATTTCCAATGTTTCGCTTACGCACAACAGGCAAAACGCCGAAAAGAAATACGGCTACTGTCCATAATCTTATGGGATAGATGTCAGCCCTGATATTTTGAAAATTTTCTTTGATAAAAGGCATTTGTCTTACCATCCAATTAAAGATACGATCGCTGTTGCACCAGGGTTTGGCTGTATTTGGTTCCGTTCTTTGAAGGTATTTATAGGCATTAACAGCTGTAAACCAGTGTCGCCCGGATTCATTGATAAAGACCGGGTGCGCCTCGCCAATTTCTTTGATTAACCCGTAAGTCAGCAAACTGTCTTTACCTCCGCTACTCAAAATAGCGTAATGTGATTTGTCTGTTTTCGCACTATCCTTTTTAAGTGCCAAATGATAAAACCGGGTATTCGTGAAAGTCAATTTCGCGGCCGAATAACGATCCATTTTTTCAGCCGTAATAGTATCAAATGGTGGTTTTAAAAACTCATTTTTGCTCAGGAATTTGTTGACTAATATTTCCCTCGATGTGTTTTCCATCATATCGTGGAGAAATCGTTGATCTGCCTGATCAAAAAGACCATCAAACTCAATGTTTTCAAAAAAAAGTCCGTAATTTAAGGCTACCTGGACCACCATCATAGAAGCAAGGTTAACATCATTCGGATTTTTTCGATCAAAGTAGGTGTTATCGTAGGAATAGATCAACTCATTTTTCTCTTCACTCCCGTCATTTTTCACAATCGTATAAACCGCCTTTACGCGTTTGGGCTCAACGTTTATATTGTGTACTTTAAGTAAAGGAAAAACAACAAGTGATCTGATGTCCATCGTTTTATTTTATTTTCGCCTTCAATAAACCTATAAGTTCATCAGCCCCATGGGCTAACACATCAAAAGCAGGTAAGCCGGTTTCTTCAGATATTTTATCGCAGGCAGGTAAAATTTCATCTTCGGCCATTAGTTCGTGGTTCACCGTAATTGCCAGTACTTCTTTCCCCGATATAACCTCTATAGCATTGATCTGTTCTTTCAGGGAATGCAGTTTATAGCCCGGAAAACCATCATACTCCAGTCTTTTTGGAGCATGCTGTAAAATAACATAATCAGGTCTCCCGGCTGCAAGAATTTCAAACCCCCCCGGATAGGCAGGGTTCATTAAACTCCCTTGCCCTTCAATAACAATAACATCCGGGTGTTCTTTTTCCCAGGCAGTAACAACCGCATGTTCTATCTCACCTGAAACAAAATCATTTATACAACTGTCCAAAATCATGCTGTATTTGGCGCCTTGCATCCAGGCAGTTTGCCCCGTTCCAATTAGCTCGGCCTTAAGCCCGGCCTTCCTAAAACCATGAACAAGGATCCATGCTGTCGTTCTTTTACCCAATGCAGAGTCTGTTCCCAACACAGCCAATTTAAGGCAACTTACCTTTTCAATATCCCCGGTAAAAAAATGAAGTTTGTCCCTTTCCGGAGTCATCCGCACGTCCCTGATTATACATCCACACGTATCCGCCAGACTGGCCAGTATTTTATCTTTGGATAAAAAATCATGTAGGCCACTATCAATATTCCAACCCATTTCCAGGGCTTCCTTGACGGCAGATTTTGCTGCGGCCGGCAATCGCCCACCATCCGGAGCAAGTCCTATGACAAAATAAGAAGGTAACTTTTTAGTTTCCGTTAAACTTTTTGTAGCTGCCGCCACACTTCTAAATATGGGTATTCCGTTTGGTTTCCCATCTAAAACTTCACCGGCATCCTTACCGGCATAGCTACTGTCGACAACGCCGACAATTTCATAACGTTCAGTAAACCGGACCAGTCCGTGAGCAGTTTTTCCGTTTGGAGTATTGAATGCGTTCTGGCAATATACCAGAGCTCTCCCGTCTATACTTTTTTTCATTTCTTCTATTTTAACACTTAGTATCTGGCCGTTAATATGGCCACAAACCGGTCTGGTTCAAAGTCCAGTTTTTCATCAAGTTCCAATAATGCAATAAGTCCGGCTGTTGCCGCGGGAAGTATTTTAATCCCTTCTTTTTTAAGTAAAAGCGAACTCATTTCCTTCATCTTTTTATCACTTATATTAAATGCTTCTCCCTTGGATTCCCTGATAGCATAAAGTGCTTCATCTCCGTCAAAACTGTGCCAGTTTATGAGAGGTTCATTGTATTGTGTTTCCTTGATAATTTCCGGACTCAAATCTTTACACACCTCCAATCCCAGCTTAAAGGACTGCACTATAGGATTCTTCCTGCTTGATGAGGCGGCTATCATCTTTGGGATTCTCGAAGTTTTCCCTCTTTTGTACAAATTCACGAAACCACGGTAAATTCCGGCAAACAACGTTCCGTTAGAGACGGGAGCCGCACAATATTTAGGGGCGTCCCCAAGGTCTTCCACAATTTCGTCGGCAATTTTGGAATAAGCCGAAATTTGCAGAGGTGTGTTTGCTCCTCCCGGATTTGCATCATACCACTCATTCTGCCTGGCCAGTTCACTGCTCTTGACAACCACTTCTTCATAGCTCGCATTTAGCCGTATAATTTCTGCGTTCAGTATCTCCATTTCCTTGATCCGTTCCGTATGATATGCCGCCGGAATGAATATTTTGCATTTGATTCCCGCCAGATTTGCTGCCAGGGCCATCGCCACACCGTAGTTACCGCAAGTTGCCAGTGTAACTACATCAAACTCCCTGCGCAATGCGTCGTAAATCTGAGCAAAAGCTATACGGTCCTTCTGAGTTCCGGTAGGATTATCTCCTTCATATTTTGTATAAAGTTGCCTAATATTAAATTCCCGCTCCAGTGTCTTGGCCCTGTATAACCCTGTATCCCCTACTTCAATATTTATGATGTCCTCATAACTTTCCAGCCTGTCTATCAGAGCATTGTCCTTGTTCCGAACAAATAAACTCAAGTTACTGGTCTCTGCGGAGACTTTGTTTTCTGCAGTTTTAACCCCATCTTTAAGATTCATTTTATTGGCCTATTATTCTGCTTAAATGTATACTAAATATCAGTTATAAAGTTTAAAAAAGGGTAAAATTATTGTCTGATTCAATCCTCTGAATCGGGTTAGGAATGGGTTTGTAGAACTAATCTAAATAACCTACATTGTATACCAACAAACTTAGGACATGAAAACAGGAAATACATCAAAGGTGGCCAGAAAAACCGGATTAGCACCAGGCACTGTTGTCTATGTTGGAAAAAAAGCCACTAAAGATTTATTTATAGATGTTTTTGATTACAACAAGGATTATCTGGATGAAAAGAAACTCAAAAATATTGAAGAAGCCTTCACTTATGAAAATAAAGAAACCATAACCTGGATTAATGTTAATGGGCTCAATCATGTAAAGGAGATTGAAAAATTAGGGAAAGATTTTGAACTGCACCCCCTGATCCTTGAAGACATTACCAATACCCAGCAAAGGCCCAAAATGGAAGAGCATGAGGAATATATTTTCATGGTTTTAAAAATGCTTTATTTTGATAAAGATCAGAATCTGAAATTCGAGAATATTAGTTTCATTCAGGGCTCCAACTATTTATTGTCTTTTCAGGAAGCAGATGGCGATGTTTTTGATGCTGTCAGGGATCGGTTGCGAAATAGTAAGGGCCGTGTAAGGAGCAACGGAGCCGACTACTTGCTTTACGCGCTTATGGATGCCATAGTGGATAATTATTTTAACCTTATGGAAACAATGGGGGATAAGATTGAAGAACTGGAGGAAAATTTATTTTCGGAAAAACCAAATAAGGATCTCATCCATGAAATCCACGGTCTCAAACGGGAAATTCTAAAAATACGCCGTGCAGTATACCCCCTTCGGGAAGTAGTTAACCAAATAGATAAAGTTGATCTTTCACTGATTACGGAAAAAACACAATTATACCTCAGGGATTTGTATGACCATGTAATTCAGGTATCGGAAAGTATAGATATTCAGCGCGAATTGATCTGGAGTCTTATGGACATGCATATGACTACCATTAGTAACCGTATGAATGAAGTAATGAAAGTGCTCACAATTATGGCGACTATTTTTATACCGCTAACTTTTATAGCCGGAATCTATGGAATGAATTTCGAAAATATCCCCGAGCTTAAATTTAAATATGGGTATTTTGTGTTATGGGGTGTTATGATCGGGATATTTTTGGCTATGCTCTACTACTTCAAGCGCAAAGAGTGGCTTTAAAACAGAGGTCCTTATCAAAAATTTATTCAATCAGTAAAGTGCCATTGATTTATCCTTCTTTTTATTTTTCCTGTCAGATTTGTTTCTCTTTACATAGTATTTACCTTCTTTTTTCGAAAACAATTCAATACTAATACCAACGGTTACCCCACCCAGAGCCGTTGCAGCCAAATCGCCATTATCCCATTCACCACCATTCCCGGTATCAATGGCTTCTTTTGCTAATCCGGCTAGAACACTAGCTGCAACAGAACCGGTTACCGTCCAGAAACGATTTCTCTTGGTTACTTTAGAAGCAATCAATGCTCCGGTTGCACCGGCAAATGCCCCTGCTGCAAAATGAAGGGCCTTATCCTGTTCTATTTGCCCCCGTACTGAAAATTGAATAAGAAGCAATAGAACAAAAGTAGAAATGAAAGCTGATCTCATTAGTCTAAAATATAAATATTTTAATTAACAGAAAGTTCCTTTTGGTAAATATCCTATCTGTTTTAATAAAATCCGTTTTTGAAGCAATAAAATTTCCTGTATCTCTTTTAACTCCTTACTTTTCCTTACTTTTATTGGTCCAATACCAAATATCTTATGAAGTTAAAATCGTTATATTTATTAGTCCTGTTTTCTCTCCTGTTTTTAGGCTGCAAGGATAAATCGGCCCAAAAAGAACCCGGCATGGAAGCAAAAAAGATTTCATATGCCAATACAATAAATCCGGATAATTTTAAAGCAGTTATTGAAGGTGATAGCGTTAACTTGTATACGCTGACCAATAAAAACGGACTTAAAGCCGACTTCACCAATTTCGGACAAA
The DNA here is from genome assembly GCF_000382125.1 of Eudoraea adriatica DSM 19308. Lineage (GTDB taxonomy): Bacteria > Bacteroidota > Bacteroidia > Flavobacteriales > Flavobacteriaceae > Eudoraea > Eudoraea adriatica. The sequence continues at coordinate 143,101 of NZ_KB907550.1, read as the reverse complement.
GATTAATTGCCTTACATGTGCCTGACAAGGATGGTGAAATGGGCGATGTAGTTCTTGGGTTACCTACACTCGATGCTTATATGAATGGTCCTAAAAACAATTTCGGGGCGGTCATTGGCAGGTATGGAAACCGAATTGCCAAAGGTAAATTTTCAATCGGGAATACTGAATATCAACTTGCGAAGAATAATGGGGAAAACCATTTACATGGCGGCACAATTGGTTTTGACGCAGTGATCTGGAAAGTCAGGCAATCCGGAATTGATCAAATTGAATTTACACGAATTTCTCCGGATATGGAAGAAGGTTACCCGGGGAACCTGGATGTAAAGGTAACCTACGAGCTTACAGATGAAAATGAACTAAAAATCAGCTATGAGGCTACTACGGATAAAGCTACGATTATTAATCTAACCAACCATTCGTATTTTAATCTTAAAGGGGAAGGAAAGGGTGATATCAATGATCATGTTATGATGATAAACGCTTCCGGATATACTCCGGTGGATGCGGGTCTTATCCCTATTGGAACCATTGAAAGTGTTGAAGGCACTCCCTTTGATTTTACCAGCCCTAAAACTATTCGCCAGGATCTGAACAGCAATCATCCGCAAATGGTCATAGGAGGAGGTTACGATCATAATTTTGTGCTCAATGAAACTCCCAAAAACAGTGGAGGCCTTGTCCTGGCTGCCAGGGTTACCGAACCTACCAGTGGCCGTGTAATGGAGGTATATACGTCCGAGCCCGGCGTTCAGCTTTATGGCGGCAACTTCTTAAATGGCAATAGCACCGGCAAAGGTGGTAAGCCTTATATGAAAAGAAATGCTTTTTGCCTGGAAACGCAACATTTTCCTGATTCTCCAAACCAGCCTGATTTCCCAGGCACCTTGTTAAAGCCGGGAGAGATATATAAATCCACAACCGTTTATAAATTCGATGTGGTAAAATAACTAATTTTACATTTTACAACTAATCCCTGAAAATTATGCAAGTACAATGGAAGGGCGTAATGCCCGCCGTAACAACGAAATTCACAGAAGCGGATACCCTGGATTTAAAAATGTTTGAGGTAAACATCAATGCACAGGTGCAGGCAGGTGTTAGCGGAATTATTCTTGGGGGAACCCTGGGAGAAGCCAGTACTCTTTCAGACGATGAAAAGAGAATACTTATAGAGACCACCGTTAATATTGTGGATGGGAAAATACCAGTTATAATAAACATAGCGGAACAATCTACCAAAGGGGCTGTCAGGGCTGTATATAATGCAGCAAAATACGGTGCGAGCGGACTTATGATGCTACCGCCGATGCGCTATAAAGCGACTGATTTTGAAACTGTTACCTATTTTAAGGCTATTGCCCAAAGTACAGAACTGCCCATCATGATCTATAACAATCCGGTAGATTATGGCATTGAAGTTACGTTGGATATGTTTGAGGAAATGCTACAATGCAACAATATACAGGCGGTAAAAGAATCTACCCGTGATATTTCTAATATCACCCGGATAAAAAACAGATTTGGAGATCGGTTAAAAGTACTTACCGGGGTAGACACCCTTGGTCTTGAAAGTTTATTAATGGGGGCCGATGGCTGGGTGGCCGGACTGGTCTGCGCCTTTCCACAGGAAACCGTTGCCATTTTTGAACTTGTGAAAGCCGGCAAAATTGCAGAAGCCCTGGAAATTTACCGCTGGTTCTTACCGTTGCTGGAACTGGATATAAGCCCGCAACTTGTCCAGAATATTAAACTGGCTGAAGTTGCCACCGGTATAGGGACAGAGAATGTAAGGGCTCCAAGGCTACCGCTTCGCGGAGAGGAACGCCGGAGGGTTTTACAAATTATCGGAAAAAGGATGAATGCCAGACCAGATCTGCCGGTTTATAAGGACTTGAATAAAAAATCATATCATAGCGCGTAACTAAAAAATTATGATCACAGGAAAAAATTATATTGGTAATAAACACTCTGCCAATGGCGGCAAAACCTATAAAACTTTTAACCCTAAATTAAATCTGGAAAACGAATGGACCTTTTATGAAGCTACTGAGGAGGAACTGAATGAAGCAGCAAAACTCGCGGCGACAGCTTTCGAAAGGTACAGAAATTTTACACCAGAACGCAAGGCGGGTTTTTTAAGAGTAATTGCTGATGAGATAGAAGCCCTGGGCGATTTGCTTATCGAAACTTATTGTCTGGAAAGTGGTCTGCCCGAAGGAAGGGCAAAAGGGGAACGTGGCCGTACAGTGGGTCAATTGAGAACTTTTGCCAATGCTTTGGAAGATGGTTCCTGGGTAGAGGCAAGTATAGATACAGCCCTGCCAGCAAGGACCCCTGTGCCAAAACCGGATATAAGAAAGATGCTTTTACCGATGGGGCCTGTTGCCGTATTTGGCTCCAGTAATTTCCCCCTGGCATATTCCACTGCCGGTGGTGACACTGCAAGTGCACTTGCGGCCGGATGCCCTGTTATTGTAAAAAGTCATCCTATGCATGCTGGTACCGGTGAACTGGTGGCCTCAGCCATTCAAAAAGCAGCAAAAAAAACAGATATGCCAAATGGTGTCTTTTCCAACTTAAACAGCAGCGGTATAGAAGTAGGCCAGCAACTTGTTAAACACCCGGCGATAAAAGCCGTAGGATTTACCGGAAGCATCAGGGGTGGAACAGCCTTGCATAAATTGGCCAATGAGCGATCAGAACCTATACCGGTGTTTGCAGAAATGGGCAGTATTAACCCTGTGGTGATTTTTCCATCCGCCCTCGGGGAAAAAGGAAGTTTTTGGGCAGAACAGTACGCCGGATCAATTATGTTGGGGGCTGGACAATTTTGTACTAATCCGGGATTAATTTTAGGTCTGAAAAGTGAAGCCCTGGATACATTTATTACTTCCCTTGGTAAAGAAATTGCAAAGCTGGAACCCAGTTGTATGTTGCATCCCAATATTTACGGCAATTATGAAAAAGGAAAGAAAATAGCTTCTGAGCAGTCTGGCACCAGCCCAATAGCAAAATTTGAAACCGAAGCACAGCCTTATTTTGCCCAACAACTTGTGCTTACCACCGAAGGAAAAAATTTTCTGGAGAATCCTAAACTCCACCAGGAAGTATTTGGTCCCTTTTCTATTGTTGTTCAATGTGAGGATACCCAACAACTCACGGATATTCTTAATCATTTGGAAGGACAACTTACCGGCACTGTTTTAGGAAGCGAACATGAAGTAGGTGAACATGAAAATGTGGTAGCCGCTTTGGGTAGCAGGGTGGGAAGGATTATTTTTAACGGCGTTCCTACCGGGGTAGAGGTTTGCCCGTCAATGGTGCATGGCGGCCCTTTCCCCGCTTCTACAGACAGCAGATTTACTGCAGTGGGCCCTTACGCAATTAAACGCTGGGTAAGGCCTGTTGCTTTTCAGAACTGGCCACAGGAATTTCTCCCGGATGCCCTTAAAGATGAAAATCCCCTGCAAATTTTGCGATTGGTCAATGGGGTTTATACAGATGCAGCGATTTAATTGTCCACGAGCCAATGGCTATAGCTACCTTTAAGTGTATTGATGCTCATACGTGCGGTAACCCCGTAAGGGTTGTGGCTCATGGCGGCCCTGATCTTCAGGGTCGGAACATGAGCGAAAAGCGTCAGCATTTTTTAAAATCATATGACTGGATTCGCAAAGGCCTTATGTTTGAACCCCGTGGCCATGACATGATGAGCGGCAGTATTTTTTACCCTCCGGCAGATCCTGAAAACGACCTCGGTATATTATTTATTGAAACCAGTGGTTGTTTACCTATGTGCGGACATGGTACCATTGGCTCCATAACTATCGGAATTGAAGAAGGGTTAATATCCCCGAAAGTACCCGGGACAATAAGGCTCGAAACCCCGGCAGGCCTCGTGAAAGTTACGTATCGCCAAACAGGTAAAAAAGTAGATTGGGTAAAATTCAACAATGTGAAATCCTTTCTGGCGGCCAGTAATTTAAATGTAGAAAGCACTCATTTAGGCAGAATAGTTTTTGATGTTTCGTATGGTGGAAATTTTTATGCCATTATAGACCCTCAGAAAAACTTTAATGGATTGCAGGATTATACCGCGACCGAACTCATTCAGTTTAGCCGGGAAATACGGGAGCGTATTAACAACAAATACGCCAATCAATTTATACATCCGGAAAATGAAACCATCAAAGATGTGAGTCATGTTCTCTGGACGGGTAAAACTCTGGCAGAAAATGCCACGGCCCGAAATGCCGTTTTTTACGGAGATAATGCCATTGACCGATCACCCTGTGGCACAGGGACCTCGGCCCGGATGGCGCAATGGCATGCAAAAGACCTCCTTAAACCAGGTGAGGATTTTATCCACGAGAGTTTTATTGGCTCCCAATTTTTAGGTCGTATTGAAGAAGTTACTACTTTAGATAACCAACCCGCTATTGTTCCCAGCATTAGAGGATGGGCCAGGGTTTATGGATATAATAAAATAATAATTGATGATGATGACCCTTTTGCACAGGGTTTTCAGGTAATTTAATATGGGTAAGCGTATAGTTATCATTGGCGGTGGAATTGCAGGTTTGAGTTCTGCCTATTATCTAAATAAGGAAGGGCATCAGGTGACGGTCATAGATAAATCTGATATTTCTGCAGGTGCTTCTTTTGTTAATGCAGGCTACATAACGCCTAGCCATATTATTCCACTGGCCTCTCCGGGAATGATTACTAAAGGTATTAAATGGATGTTTAATTCTGCAAGTCCGTTTTATTTGAAACCACGTTGGGACCCTGACTTTTTCAGGTGGTCCTGGTATTTTCACAAATCTTCAACTCAGGCCAAAGTAGCAAAGGCCATTCCCGTGATCAAAGACATTAATATTCTAAGCCGTGGTTTATTCGAAGATATATATTCTTGTGGCGATTTAGGCCAATTTCAACTTGAAAATAAAGGCCTGCTAATGCTTTATAAAACAGATAAAGCAGGTGAAGATGAATTAGAAGTAGCCCAAAAAGCGCGTTTTCTTGGACTGGAAGTAAAATCCCTGAATAATGCAGAATTGAAGAAGTTAGAACCCAATGTAAAATTAGACGTTAAAGGGGCCATACATTATGAATGTGACCGACATACCACCCCCACTGAATTTATGCCAAAAATGGTAAAATATCTGAAGGGTGTCGGGGTAGAGTTGAAAACCAATGAAGAAGTTCTTGAAATAGCAACGTCAGCCGGTCTTGTTACTGAAATAAAAACCTCGAAAGGGTTCTACAATGCAGACGAAATTGTGTTGGCAGCAGGTTCGTGGAGTGGCAAAATATCCAAACAATTGGCGATTAAACTTCCGTTGCAAGCCGGAAAGGGATATTCAATTAATGTAAAAAGACCTACCGGTATCAGCATTCCCGCCGTACTCATGGAAGCTAAAGCTGCCGTAACCCCTATGCAGGGTTTTACCCGTTTTGCAGGTACTATGGAATTCTCGGGAATAAATGATATTATCAGAAAGGAGCGGGTGGAGGCCATTGCAAATGCCGCAAAAAGTTATTACCCGGAAATTGAAATCAGCCAGAATGACAAGTCGAATGCCAAAAGCGGGCTTCGGCCTGTAAGTCCGGACGGCTTGCCTTATATTGGCAGGAGTAAATCTTATAGCAATCTTGTTTTTGCCACGGGCCACGCTATGATGGGTTGGAGTCTTGGTCCGGCTACAGGTAAACTTGTTTCGGAAATTATTGATGGCAAAAACACGGCCATGGATATTAAACCATTTACCCCGGACAGAAAATTTTAAAACGAAAAGCTGAAGATCTTAATTAATAGAAATGGGTGATCGGGATTTGAATAAAGTTATAGTAAGTTCTCCCGGGAGAATCAACATAATTGGAGAGCATACAGACTATAACCTGGGCTATGTACTGCCTACTTCAATAGATAAAAGAATACGCTTTACTCTTAAAAAAAATAATACAGATACACAATGTGAAATCAGAAGCCGGGGATATGAAAAAGCACTGGTTGTAGATCTTAAACATATCTCCCCAAGCAACACGCAGTGGGAAAATTACATTCTGGGGGTATTGTATGAAATTTATAAAAGGAACAAGGAACTAAAAGGATTTCAATGTACAATAGAAAGTGATCTGCCGGTTGGATCTGGAGTCAGTTCTTCAGCCGCACTTGAATGTGGCCTCGCTTTTGGCTTGAATGAACTTTTTGATCTGGGATTGTCCAAGCTTGATATCGTAACACTTTCCCGGGATGCGGAACACAATTATGTAGGTACCAAATGCGGAATAATGGACCAGTTTGCTTCAGTAATGGGCAAAAAAGATCATTTAATCTTACTAGACTGTAAAAGTATGGATTATACCTATGTGCCCTTTTTCATTGCCCCCTGCAAACTTGTTTTATTAAACAGTAATGTTACCCATAGTCTGGCCGATAGCGAATACAACACCCGTAGAAATGAATGCGAAGAAGGTGTTTCCATCCTGCAAAAAAAATATCCGTTTATAGCTTCACTTAGGGAAGTCAATTTGGATATGATCGAATCATGTAAAATGGCTATGAGTCTCAAAGTGCTGAATAGATGTACCTATGTAGTGCAAGAGAACGAAAGGGTTTTAGATGCAGTTAAAGCTTTAGAAAAGGGCGATTTAAAAACGCTTGGATCATTAATGTATCAAACCCATGAAGGCTTGCGCAATTTATATGAAGTCAGTTGCCCTGAACTGGATTTCTTAGTGGATTTTTCAAAAAATGTGGACGGGGTTTTAGGTTCTCGTTTGATGGGTGGAGGCTTCGGTGGATGCACCTTAAATTTAGTACATGAAGACATGGCAGATGCTTTTATTTTATCGGTATCTGAAGCATATGAAAAGGAATTTCATATTAAATTGACCTCTTTTGAGGGACTTCCTGATATGGGGACTACCCTACTATAACTCCAGCTTAAAATAGTGATACTTTTTTTGTACTTTAAAAGTGTAAAAAAAATACCATGAAAGTACCTAAAAATGACCGTCGGGAATTTGTGAAAAAAAGTAGCTTAGGCCTTATGGGATTAACCCTCCTGCCTTCACTGACAACAAAAATACCCGCAAGTGACCGATTGCGTGTTGCACATATAGGGGTCGGTGGCATGGGAAACAACCACTTGAAATGGTTTGCAGGTTTGAATGAAGTTGATGTGGTTGCCCTTTGTGATGTAGATGAATTGCATTTAGCCGAGAGCTTAAAAACGCTGGAAAACCTACGACCCGGATCTAATGCGAAAGGTTTTAAGGACTTTCGCAGAATTTTGGATCGAAAGGATATTGACGCCATAACCTGTGCTACCCCGGATCATTGGCACAGCCAGATTGCCACCCTTGCATTCCAGGCCGGGAAAGACGTCTACGGCGAAAAACCACTTTCTTATGACGTCAAAGAAGGACAAATGATGCTTAAGGCCCAAAGGAAATACAACCGTATTTTTCAGTTGGGAACACAAATTCACGCCACAGACAATTACCATAGGGTGGTAGAGCTAATCCAGTCCGGGGCAATAGGAAAAGTCCATACCGTAAGGTTGTGGAAAACCGGATTGCCTCCGGATTTGACAGAGACAAAAGTCAAACCGATTCCCAAAACACTGGATTGGGATATGTGGTTGGGGCCGGCTCCTTATGTAGATTATATTCCATCGAAATGCCATTTTACCTATAGGTATTTTATGGATTATTCCGGTGGCGTATTTGCCGATTTCTGGTGCCATATAGCAGATGTGGTCTATTGGGCTATTCAGCCAAAAGGCCTGAAGAGCATCTCTGCAAGAGGAGAAGAAGCAGACGGGATAGCCAATACCCCCAAATGGATAGATGTGGATTATGAATTTGAAGACTTGAAGCTGTTCTGGACTTCTACGCCTCCGGATGTTCCCGGTGCTGCAAACAGGGGGATCGGAGCATATTTTGAAGGCGAAAAGGGCACGCTAATCTGCGATTATGAGACCCGGGAAATCACGATCAATGGTGAGAGGGTTACGGACATTCCTGAAATCCCCAAAACATTGCAGCGCTCTCCCGGCCATCAACAAAATTTTGTTGATTCAGTAAAATCCCGTACCCCCTCAGAGTCCAATTTGGCCTATGCCAGAGAGATGACGCTTCCCATGCACCTGGGACTAATTTCATGGCAGTTGAACAGAAAATTGCAATGGAACGCGGAAAAAGAAAAATTTATTGGCGATAAAGAAGCAAATGCCATGCTTTCCAGAAAGCCAAGGAAAAAATGGGATTTAACCTAGTCGAAAATCAAATTTTTTAGAAAATAGAAATCAAAATTGTTTTATCCAATTGAAAAAGAATATTGTAGTACCTAAGAAGCTCCCGGCATTACCTTTTGATGAATGGACGGATACTCGTTTAACCATTCACTTAATACTTCAAATTATTGGAAAGACAAGGTTAAAATCTACGACAAGAAAAAACCATTGGTGGTACATTACGCTTTATGTTACACCCAGGGGTTTTGGCACGCATGGTATTCCCATAAATGATGGTCTGGACAGCTTTGAGATAGAGCTTGACATAAAAAGAAAAGCGGTAATAATTTCGCGAAGTTCCGGTGAGGATATTGAATTATCACTGGCAGACAATCCCGGTATTGCAGAATTTTATACGCGCTTTATGACCGAAATAAATTCTCTCGGTGTATTTCCTAAATTTATTGAAAAACCATTTGATGTAGGTATCGATAAACGATTTGATGAGATAACTGAATATCACCATTACAATTGGAAATTTATTAACACTTTTTGGAAACTCATGCTATGGAATAACAGTGTTTTTCAGGAATTTAGCGGTCGTTTTTATGGCAAATCCTGTCCCGTACATATTTACTGGCACCATCTCGATTTAGTAGTTACCCGATTCTCCGGAAAAAAGCTTCCTGCCATGGATAAATCTGCAAGAATTTTGGAAAAAGACACCTATTCCCATGAGCAAATTAGTTTTGGGTTTTGGGTGGGCGACAACAATGTGCCGGAGCCTATGTATTATTCTTACACCTACCCTTCCCCTGATAGGATAGATGATGAAACCCTGCAACCTAGGGAGGCATTCTGGCAGGATAGCAATGGTAGCCCCATGGCGTTGTTGCGTTATGAGGATGTTAAGAATTCTGTGAATCCTCGAAAAATGGTGCTCAGTTTTTTAGAAAGCACCTACCTGGCAGGTGCAAAAAGAGCGAAATGGAACATAGATGAGTTGACAGTACCTGATCTAGATCAACTTTAAACAGAAGATAGTATGACGCCAAGAGTAATCTTCATCCTTTTTATTATTAGCCTGTCCGCCTAATTTAATATACTCATAAATCACTATGAAACGAAGACAATTTATAAAGAATACGGCAGCCTGCAGCACTTTACTATCCTTACCCTTTCCTTCTGCCAGCAGGCTGTTTGCAGCAAATCTTCCTTCGGATTTGACCAATTTAAGCGCCTCTGACCTCTCACTCGCCATACGGACAAAACAGGCAAGTTGCGTGGAGGTGATGCAGGCCTATCTGGATCGCATACATCGCTACAATCCCATATATAATGCCATTGTGAGTATGGTCAGCGACGATGAGCTGTTGAAACAGGCACTGCAAGCAGACCAGGCACTGGCCAGAAATGAATATTGGGGCTGGATGCATGGAATGCCACATGCGGTAAAGGATTTGACTCCGGTGGCAGGCCTGAGATACACGAGCGGATCACCTATGTTTGCTAGTCGAATAGCTGAAGAAGATAGTTCCTTTGTGACCAAAATTCGAAGTCAGGGAGCCATCTTTATTGGTAAGACCAATACGCCGGAGTTTGGCCTGGGTTCTCAATGTTACAACCCTGTATTTGGTACGACGGGAAGTGCTTGCAATCCGGCACTCACCTCTGGAGGCAGTAGTGGTGGTGCGGCATGTGGGCTTGGTACTCATATGCTTCCGGTAGCTGATGGCGGTGACATGATGGGTTCCCTAAGAAATCCCGGTGCCTTTAATAATGTGATAGGTTTCAGACCGAGTACAACCGTTGTAATGGAGGAGGGGGATGCTAAAAATCGGCTTCTCTGGACCTCAGGACCAATGGGTCGCAATACCCGTGACACGATAAATCTATTACAGACAATGGCTCTCAACCCTGTTTTTAACGATTTGAAACCCCTGACTCTTGACAAGATCAAAATTGGATGGATGGGTAATCTGGATAATTATCTGGCCATGGAGCCTGGAATAATAGAATTATGCGAAGCCAGTCTTGCAGAAGTAGCCGGTGCAGGCGCTCTGGTTGAATCCATGCAGTCTGGTTTCACCATGTCAGATTTATGGGAGAGCTGGACTACACTGCGTCATTACGGGCGTATGAATATGCTGGACTACTATGAGGATCCCAATACGCGAGAACTTCTCAAACCTGAGTTGATCTGGGAAATTGAACAAGGCCTGAATTATAATGAGCAAGATGCAGAGAAGGCAAACATAATTCGCACAAACTGGTACTCGGAATTAGACAGAATGTTTGGTGAATATGATTTCCTTGTTTTACCTACCGCACAGGTATTCCCGTTTCCTAAAGAGATCCATTGGCCTAAAGAAATAAACGGACGAGAAATGGACACCTATCACCGATGGATGGAAGTCGTTATTTTGGGTAGCATGGGTGGTATCCCCGCAGTTAATGTCCCGGTTGGTTTTGATACAAAGGACAGGCCTATGGGCATGCAAGTCATGGGTAAATTTGGAGACGATAAAAAAGTACTGGAGTTTGCTTTGGCCTATGAGCAGATTACCGGGCATTTAGACAAAAGACCCAATTTAATTGCTGTTGATGATTAGAATTCTCAGGAGATCAAACCAATTGCCTTCCCCTGAATATAGAATCATTATCTTCGGGCAAGAAAATACAAACCACAAACTTTTAAATAAAATATTATAATATGAATTCAAATTTAGCCGTGCTAATCGACGGTGATAATATTCCGTCAGCTTATGTAACAGAGATGATGGAAGAAATAGCAAAATATGGTAATCCCACTATAAAAAGGATTTATGGTGACTGGACCAAACCTCGTTTGACCAAATGGAAAAATCTTCTCCTTGAGAACGCGATTACTCCTATACAGCAATATGGTTATACCACCGGAAAGAACGCCACAGATTCAGCGATGATTATCGATGCAATGGATATCCTGTATTCCGGAAAAGTTCATGGATTCTGCCTGGTTTCCAGTGACAGCGACTTTACCCGCTTAGCCACACGGCTAAGGGAAGCAGGAATGCAAGTGATTGGAATTGGAGAAAAAAAGACGCCAAATCCGTTTATAGTCGCATGCGACAAATTTATATATATTGAAATCCTGAAAAACCAATCTAAGGAGGCCGTATCTGAAAGTGAAAAAACTACAACCAAGGATAGTGTAGACAAAATAACTCCCAAGGAAATCAAATTAATTGCAACAACCATTGACGACACATCAGACGATGACGGATGGGCCTTTTTGGGAGATGTTGGCAGTTTGTTGCAAAAGAAACAACCGAATTTTGATCCAAGGAATTACGGTTTTCAAAAATTGACACCTTTAATTAAATCCCTTGGTAAATTTGAAATAGAGCAAAGAGAAAGCCCAAAAAGCAGGCATAAACTAATTTATGTGAAAAACAAAAAAAGAGGCTAAAGGTTCTGCTTTAGGTTATTCCTGAAATTAACCAAAACATGAAAAATAACATTATTCATCTTTTTTTAGCATGGACGAGGATAACTAGTAAACCTTACCTTAGAAAATCTGCGAATCTCCGCCTGACTTCTTTATTTTTTAAGGGTCTTTGCTTTGGCGGACTTTTACTCTCCGTTTCCTGTCAGGAAAAAGAACCTAAAACTGTTTTTAGACCTGTCCATAATACTATTCTGGATTACCCCATTCAGCCCGTGCCCTTTACTTCGGTTCAAATAGAGGATCAATTCTGGACTCCCCGTCTGGAAACCAATCGGCAGGTAACGCTACCTTATAATTTTAAAAAATGTGAGGAAACAGGTAGGATTCGAAATTTTGCTATTGCCGGAGGGCTGGAAGAGGGAGAATTTGAAGGCATCTATTTTAATGATTCTGATGTTTTCAAGGTAATTGAAGGAGCCAGTTATTCACTGCAGGTACATGATGATCCCGAGCTCAAATCCTATCTGGACGATTTGATTGCCAAAATAGCGGCAGCCCAGGAAGAAGATGGCTATCTTTATACAAACCGTTCAATAGACCCGGAAAAGGCCGCGGATGGCGGGGGGACAAAAAGATGGACCAATCTCCAAACCTATCACGAATTGTATAATGTGGGACATCTGTATGAAGCAGCAGTTGCACATTACCAGGCAACTGGGGAAAGGACCTTACTGGATGTCGCCCTTAAAAATGCCGACCTGGTGGAACATGTATTTGGACCGGGTAAAAACATGGGGGTTCCCGGCCATCAGGAAATTGAACTTGGATTGGTAAAGCTGTACCGAGTTACAGGGGAAAAAAAGTATCTGGACCTTGCCAAATTTTTTATAGATCAGCGGGGCAACGCAGAAGGTCATAATACCATCGAGGGGAAATATGCCGGAAAATATCAGCAGGACCATGTGCCGCTTCCGCTACAAAAAGAAGCTGTCGGGCATGCCGTAAGGGCAGGATATTTCTATGCAGCAGCTACAGATGTTGCCGCCCTGACAGGAGAGAGCGCTTATGATGAAGCGCTCCACAACATTTGGAATAATATCGTACACCAAAAAATTTACCTAACCGGGGGAATTGGCGCAGAACCCAGGCACGAAGGCTTTGGTCCCAATTATGAACTTCCCAATGCAACTGCATATACCGAAACCTGCGCCGCAATTGCGCTAATGTTATGGAATCAACGTATGTTTCTCAAAAGCGGAGAGGTGAAATATATGGACCTTTTTGAGCGGACCCTTTATAATGGTTTTCTATCCGGGGTTTCTTTTGAAGGCAATACATTCTTTTATCCAAATCCTCTTGAGGCCGATGGGTTTACCAAATTTAACCAGGGGGTTTGCGGCAGATCGCCCTGGTTTGATTGTTCTTGCTGTCCGGTAAATGTTGTTCGCATTTTACCTTCGCTTCCGGGTTATATCTATGCCACTAAAGAGAATGAAGTATTCGTTAACCTTTATATGAGTAATAGGGCTGAGATTGCCCTTGGAAACCAAACCCTGCATCTAAGCCAGACTACAAAATACCCCTGGGATGGTAAGATTGAAATGGAAGTCTTAAATACACCAACTGTTGCTGCCGTTTTTAACTTAAGAGTTCCCGGATGGGTACGAAATGAAGTCATGGATGGTGATCTTTATAGTTATACAGATGAACACACACCAGCGATATCCGTAAAGGTAAACGGTAAAAATGTGAATCCTTTTATAGAAGATGGTTACATAACTCTGGAAAAACAAAACTGGCAAAACAACGATAAAATAACTATTTCCTTTGAAATGCCCGTTCGTAAAGTGGAAAGCAATGAACTTGTATCCGCAAATAAAGGTAAGATGGCCCTGGAACGGGGACCCCTGGTTTTTTGTGCTGAAGAAGCAGATAATCCCGATGGAATACTGAATTCACAAGTGCCGTCTGACGAAGTTTTTACCTATAAATATGAGCAGGAATTACTTGGTGGCGTAGGCAAAATAACAAGTCCATCGATTACCGCCATCCCTTATTATGCCTGGGCACATAGGGGAAATGGGGAAATGGCAGTTTGGTTAAACAAGATTTCCACTCAATGAAGGATACAGTTTCTCCTTTTCTTGTGATTTTGATATGCCTTATTATTTTTCAAAGCTGTGAACTTCCTAAAGAAGAGCCCAAAAAACAACTTCCTCCAAATATTATTCTGATCCTGGCAGACGATATGGGATATTCAGATATTGGTTGTTACGGAGGTGAAATTAATACCCCAGTGCTGGACCAACTGGCAGGAAATGGTTTGCGATTCACTCAATTTTATAACGGGGCTCGCTGCTGCCCCAGCCGTGCCTCATTGCTTACCGGTTTATACCCGCAACAGGCAGGAATAGGCCATATGGTATATGACAGGGGAATGCCAGCATTCAGGGGAGATTTGAGCAACAATGCGGTAACCATTGCCGAGGCTTTAAAAAGAGGGGGCTATTCTACCTATATGTCTGGAAAATGGCATATTACCCCATACGTCATAGATAAGCCGGATAAAAGTAACTGGCCAAGGCAAAGAGGTTTTGATAAGTTTTATGGCATGATCTCTGGTGCGGGCAGCCATTACGATCCTCGTTCTTTGGCAGAAGAAAATGACTATGTGCCTCCGTCAGAAGATTTTTATAGCACCACAGTCTTTACAGATTATGCCGTAAAATGTATAGAAGAACATAGAAGGGATTCTCCCTTTTTTCTCTATTTATCATATCCCGCACCACATTGGCCGTTGCAGGCACCTTCGAAAGCTATTGCTGCGTACAAAGGGAAATATGACAAGGGTTGGGACGAAATGAGAAAAGCTCGTTTTAAAAGGATGAAGAAGATGGGGTTAGCGAATGAAGAATGGGAATTAAGCCCCAGGGATTCTTTTGTGCAACCCTGGTCGGAGAATGTACCCGACAAAGCCTGGGAGCTTGCAAATATGGAAACCTATGCGGCAATGACCACATTAATGGATAAAGGAATTGGCCGGGTGGTGGATGCACTGGAGGCCAAAGGGCAATTAGAGAATACCGTAATATTTTATTTACAGGACAATGGGGCATGCGCCGAAGAATTAGATTGGATAAAAAAACGCCCGAATAGTGAGGATATAGTGGCTCTGGCTCAGGATGATGTGCAAACGGAAATGATCCCTTTTACCAGTCGCGAAGGGAAGCCCGTTAAAATAATGAAAGAAGGATGGCCAGGCCCAGCAGATGGTTATACTGCATATGGCCTTAATTGGGCAAATGCCAGTAATACCCCATTTAGAGAGTACAAACATTGGGTGCATGAAGGTGGTATTGCTACCCCTCTAATTGTACATTGGCCGGCAAAAATTAAAAAGGGCGGTGAATTAAGAGAAAACCCTGCGCATCTGATAGACATTATGGCAACCTGTATGGATATAAGTGGACAGCAATACCCCGCCAGTTACAACGGAAATACCATTTATCCAATGGAAGGGACAAGTTTAGTGCCCGCAATGGAAGGAAATGACCTGGAGCGAGAGGCCATTTATTGGGAGCATGAAGGCAACCGTGCGGTTAGAATGGGAAAGTGGAAGTTGATTTCTAAAGCGAGCAAGAAAAATTCTTATCTCTGGGATAAAACAGCTGAGTTGGAATTAAAAGACTGGGAACTTTTTGACATAGAAAAAGACCGGACAGAAATGCATGATATAGCGGCTACTAATCCGGAAATGGTTAAGACAATGGCTCAAATGTGGCTGGAATGGGGAAAAAGGACAGGGATTATACCCAGGCCTTCTAAGAAATAATTAAAATTGTCAAAGCTTTAAAATTTGAACCGTTAGACGAATACTTCTTACTGTCCCATTACATCATACGCCTTAAAAGCTGTCCAGGCAAGGGCCACTTGAAGTAATGCAATAATTACACCTATCTTATCTGTAAGTCCATGAGGCTCTCCCATAGAAAATAGTACTGCCTGCAAAGGGATCGGAGTCAGTAAAAGCATTGCCCAGAACTTGTTTTTTTTGGTTCCCTTAGCCACAAAGGAATATTTACGGTCTTCCAGGATAACATATACCACGAAAGTCCCCACTACGATCATTAGGGGGATGACAATAAAGGAAAGATCTAAATGAATATTAAGGGTGTCTCCATGGAACATGTAGCCTTCTCCTGCGAAGACCTCGAAAAAAGAATTTGCAATCATACTTCCATACCATAAAATCAATAAAAGGTAAAACGCTATTCTGTTTTTTATCCAGTAAAAGGAGTACATAAGCATCAGACCTATAATTACATTTAGGACTACATAGTAAAAGTCTCCGGAAATGCCCTTGCCGTAAAATACGTTTCCAAAAAGACTGGCGCCCCATTGGTAGGATTCGCCGTCAGCAATTCCCCTTATAAAAGGAAGCCAACTTGTCGCAAAAGTAAAACTGGTTAGGATAAGTAAGAACTTGAGTTTCTTAAAAAAGTAGCCGTTTTTTGTAGTATTCATGGATAGTTGTTTCAATAAAAGATAACAACTCACTCAATATGTTACAGCTAAGTATTCTTTGTAAATAAGGAAAACTACTAACGGACTAAGCTCTTTGCATTAAAAAAGCAATTTTGTTTATCCCTTGTTCTGTATTATATTCTTTGACTTTTCTAAAATGAAAACCATAGTACAAATCTTT
Source organism: Eudoraea adriatica DSM 19308 (assembly GCF_000382125.1). GTDB lineage: Bacteria > Bacteroidota > Bacteroidia > Flavobacteriales > Flavobacteriaceae > Eudoraea > Eudoraea adriatica. The sequence continues at coordinate 126,717 of NZ_KB907550.1, read as the reverse complement.
GGCCGGTTCATTGGCCAGGCCGGTTTCTACAGTAAAAGTATTGGTATTGTAATTGTCTAATACAAATTGTACAAGGGCGCTACCTATTCCCTTTCTGAAATATGCGGGGTGGACTACCAGGCTTTGGATATGAGTGTTGTTTGTTTCTGTTTTCACCTCAACGACCCCTGCCAAGTTTTTTCCTTTATAGAAACCATAAAACTCATTTTTACTATCTAAAAATTCTACCAAAGTTCTTTTTAAAGGCGGAAAATCTATCGCGTTTAACAGTTTTGCCTCAATGGCATAGGAAGCCTGAAAAACGGTACGGATTTTATGGGCTACCTGCTGTTCTTTGTGATTTAGTGTACGGATCAATTGTTGGCTTAAATAAGGTCTGCTTTCATTTTGGTTTTTATTAAAATTACCGAAACTTAAATCCTTCAACCTATTTTGGCTTGTGAATTAAAAAAAAGGAAGCCGATAGAATAAAAATAATTATTGGAAGTATTAGGGCATCCCAACTGGCATCAGGCTCTTTTAAAAAGTCTGTAACTGCAAAAGTTACAAGGGCAAATAAAATGGTTTTCCACAACATTGTTTTTAGTTCATCCAGACTGCTAACATTTAGCCATTGGGGCAACTTCTTTCCTTCGGTCTTATCAAAAATAAACAATCGGGCTATTCCCAGCCCAAAAATCATAAAAACCAAAGAGATCATAAAAGAATCCAGGGCTTCCAGTAAATATAGTCCCGGATGATGCCCTTCAGATATAAAAAAATCCTTTTTAAAAAAAGCCTTGTAACCTTTTATACTTCTGGCAATCCCTGCGCCAATAAAGAAAACTGAATTTATTAGGGTAATTATTACCGCTACGATATAGACATACTTAAAGGGCGTTATTTTATGAAGCATCTGGAGTTTTGATTAAAAATACATATTATATCCAATTCTCAAAAAATACTACGCTTATTTCTCAGGTGCTGTCAAACGCTTTTTATTGGCGGTCTTCATATCCGCATACCTGGGATCCTGGATCACCTCCTGTTTTTGCATCTTTATGGTCTCTATACTTAAGAAGCCAAACTCACTTACCACCTTGCCGTAGAACCTATAAATACCCCTGCCCCTAAAATAGTATTTGGCAGCTACCGGGGGAAAAAGCACCGTGTCAAAAACCTCCCCATGCTGGTCTACACAAGTAGCAAAATGCATGCGTTTGCCGTTATGTGTATTCGTGTTCTTAACGGTAACCAAATAGCCATAGATATCTATATTCCTGTTTAGATACCGCTCCAAATCCCTGCTGCCATTTGTATTTTTAGGGGGCTCCTTTAACAAATGAAAAGGAGAACACAGGCAGAATCCAAGGAGTTCCAATTGGGTAAAGGCCATCTCCAGGTCTGTAGTATGCAGGCGTGGAATCTTAAACTTCTGATGGGTGGGTGGAAACAGTTTGGGATGGTCCACAATAGTGCCCTTGGAAAGAAATAAATGCGCCTCCCACAACAGTTTGTGTTTGTTGATTTTTGTAAACCGGAACGCGTTTATGCGTATAAGGATACCCAGCTGCTCTATGGAAATAGGTACCCGATCTAAAAAATCTTCCAAAGAAGTAAAGACCCCATGCAGCTGCCGCTCTTTTAAAATACGTTCCATTACCCGGCTCTCCAGTTCTTTTAAATACATATAGCCCAGATAAATGTCTGTCCCATAAATACAGTTTACCGCAAAGCTCTTGTTAATACAGGGTGCATGTATAGTAGCCCCCATCATACGGGCTTCGTGCACATAAAACTCGGAACGGTAAAAACCGCCCCCATTGTTAAGCACTGCCACCAGATATTCCAGAGGGTAATAAGCCCTTAAAAACAGGGTCTGGTAACTCTCCACGGCATAAGAAGCTGAATGCCCCTTGGCAAAAGCATAGCCGGCAAAACTGGCTACCTGGTGCCAGATCTCGGAGATCAGCTTTTCTTCATACCCCTTTTTACGGCAGTTGTCCATAAACTTATCCTGCACCTTCTGGAACTCTTCCCGCGAACGAAATTTTCCGCTCATCCCTCTTCGCAGCACATCGGCCTCACCAAGGGTAAGTCCGGCAAAATAGTGGGCCACTTTTATGACATCTTCCTGGTAGACCATAATGCCATAGGTCTCAGGCATGATGTTTAGCATTACCGGGTGGCCCTTTTCCTCTGCCCTGCCCTTTTGACGATGCCGCAGAATGTATTCGCGCATCATTCCACTCTTGGCCACCCCGGGGCGGATAATGGAACTGGCTGCTACCAGTCCCAAATAATTATCTACCTCCAGCTTTTTTAGCAACATCCGCATAGCAGGGGATTCTACGTAAAAACACCCCATGCACTGGGCGGTTTTTATCAGTTGGTTAATGCGTGGGTCCTCTTTAAAGCTTTTGATATTATGGATGTCTATTTCATGAAACTTTTCAGGCCTATTTAACTGAAGGATCTGCAGGGTTTCCTTGATCTTTGCCAGGCCCCGCTGGCCTAAAATGTCAAATTTGTAAAGGCCTACATCTTCAGCAATAACCATATCAAACATGGCAGTGGCAAAGCCCTTTGGGGGTAAATGCGTAGCTGAAAAATAGTGGATGGGCCTTTGGGTAATTAAGATCCCCCCCGCATGGATGCTCAGGTAGTTGGGGAAGCCTTTTATTAACTGTCCGTATTTTAACACAAGCAGCGATACCCCATCTAGTTGGGAAAGCTGGTAGTGTCCGTCGCTTAAAACATCAATTTCTGCCTTTGGCAGACCAAAGACTTTTCCCAATTCGCGTACAATGCCTTTATGTTTAAATGTGACATAGGTGCCCAATAGGCAGACATGGTCAAAGCGATCAAAAATATACTGAGTAATCTCTTCCCGGTCCCTCCATGAAAAATCAATATCAAAATCGGGCGGATTGGCACGGTAGAGATTAATGAAGCGCTCAAAATACAGGTCGAGTTCTATAGGGTCTACATCGGTAATTCGCAGCAAATAAGCCACAATGCTGTTGGCGCCACTACCCCGCCCCACATAGAAAAACCCTTTTTTACGGGCCTTCGAAACAATATCCCAATTGATTAAAAAATAGGAAACAAAGTTCTTCTCTTTTATCAGTCCCAGCTCCTTTTCCAGACGCTCCAGTACAGGCTGGTCAACCTCGGGGTATCGGTAAGGGAGCCCGTCCCGGCACAATTGCTCCAGGAGTTTTTCGTCTTCTTCTTTGCTCCCCAGGTAGGTCTGCAAATTTTGAGGGATGCGGTTTTTGGAAAAATCAAAATGGATGCTGCAGGAATTCATGAGCCATTCTGTGTTTTCAAGAATAAAAGGAAATTCTGCAAAGGCCATGGCCAGGTTCTGAATAGGAAACATTTTTTCGTCCTCGTCGGCCTCCTCCTCTTTTGGAAGCTTGCTCAGCAGCACATTCTTGTCTATTGCCCGTAACAAACGGTGCGCATTAAAGTCGCGTTTATTCCTGAACGTAACGGGTTGCAATACTACCAATTTGTCTTTTTTTTCCACCAACCTGGAGAAGGGGAGCCGCCGGAGATCTTTTATGGAAATTCCTATAAACTCCTGTTCCCGGAAATCGGTCTGGTCGTTGAGCAATACTTTTTCAAAGGGGTAGATGATAAAAGCGTGTTTAAACTTCGGGGCTCTTTGGGGGATTTCTTTTTCTTCGTGGAGGCAGGCAGAGAGGAAGGCGTTTAGTTCCTGATAGCCATCATTGTTTTTGGCAATGCCCACAAAGCATTGGTCTGCCCCGTTTCTGAAATCGATCCCTAAAATAGGTTTTATGTTGTATTCAGTCGCTTTACGAACAAAATTAAGGCCTGCGGAGGTATTGTTGATATCTGTAAGGGCCAGTTGGGTCACCTGGTTTTCCCGGGCAAGTTCCAAGAGGGCTACTTCGGAAAAAGTCCCGTATCGAAGGCTGTAGTATGTGTGACAGTTGAGATACATAGGTGTTGGTATTCGATTTGTTATTGTTTTAGTTCTTCACTTTCTTTATGTTCTCTTCATTTCTTTTGTTCGTCCAAAAGAAACGAAGCAAAGAAAAGGGCGCCTTATCCAAGGAATTTTTTCAATTCACAAATTGAAAAACCACGCCTGAAACTCCGCGTCGCTTCCTTCCTCAGCTCCTGATTTCGGAGCTTTCATGCACTATTCTGCGGATAAGGGTTTTTTAATTCCATTTTTATCTACCATAGCCTGCAAGAGCAAAGGTGGATTTTACTGCTTTCTATGTGCCAGCACTATGGGTGGTTGACCATTAAAGGGGTTGTGCATTCTTCCAATGGTTTTTGCACCCAGGCCGGAGGCTCTCAGCACGCTTTTATCACCAAAGCGTTCCCGGATGTTATCCATTGCAGCATAGAGGTTCAGGGCTTCTTCGGTATCTTCAAACAGGTTTATCTGGTAATTTCCCGGCACCAGATGACTGAAGCGGATACCTATAAGCCTCACCAGCAAACGCCTGTTATACAGGACTCTGAACAGCTCCAGGATTTTTGGGATCAGAATATGGTCTGCGCTGGTGTAGGGAATACGAAGCTGTTTGGAATAGGTATTAAAATCTGAATACCTGATCTTAACAGCAATGCAGGCAGTAAGTTTTTCGCCCCTGCGGAGCTGGTAGGCCAGGTTCTCTGTCATGGCGATAAGGATGCCCTTTAGTTTACTAACATCTATGGTATCGCGGTCAAAAGTGCGTTCTGTGGAAATAGACTTACGGTCCGAGAAGGGAATCACAGGGGTATTGTCTACCCCGTTGGCCCGTTTCCAGATGACAGCGCCATTTGCCCCAAGTACGCGTCGCATAAGGTCTATAGGCATTTCCTGTACGGTTTTTACTTTTCTGAGCCCCAGGTTTCTCAGTGTCTGGTAGGTTTTATCGCCAACCATAGGGATTTTTTTGATAGAGAGTGGGGCCAGAAAAGGTTTTTCATAGCCAAAATCTACTTTCAGCTGGTTGTTGGGTTTGGCTTCATTGGTGGCTACTTTAGAGACTACTTTGTTTACAGAAAGCCCGAAGGAAATAGGTAGCCCGGTTTCTTTAATGATCATTTTCCGCAATTCAGAAGCGTAGTGGTAGCAGCCAAAAAAACGATCCATCCCGGAGAGGTCTGCGTAGAATTCATCTATGCTCGATTTCTCAAAAAGGGGGACCTGTTCTTTGATGATTTCGGTTACCAGATCGGAGTGCTTGCTATAAGTGCCCGCATTACCACGGATGACAATGGCTTCAGGGCAAAGTTCCCGTGCCATTTTCATGGGCATCCCGGAATGTACACCAAAACCCCGGGTTTCGTAGCTGCATGCAGCTACCACTCCCCTATCACTTGTGCCACCCACCAGCAGGGGTTTGTTTTGCAGCTCAGAATTAATGAGCCGCTCTACGGATACAAAAAAAGTATCCAGATCCAGGTGAAGAATGGTCTTTTGCATAACTATCTGATTAAAAGAATAGCTAATTTATGGATTATTTCCTATTTATTGGAATATTTCCATTTAAATTATGTGTTGTTTTAAAAAGAATAGTTTTTTTAGAAAATTATTTGGTAAATAATACGAAACGTATTATTTTTATAGTACGATTCGTATTATTATGAAAACAACAAGAAAACCCACTTCACTGGATTATGCTATCCTTGGTCTGGTAAACCAACAGCCACAAACAGGCTATGGTATCCGGAAAGCTTTTGAAACTACTGCTTTAGGGAATTACAGCAGCAGTCCGGGAGTCATTTATCCGGCCCTTAAAAGATTGCAAGAACTGGGACTGGTTGTAAACGCAACCATAAACGACACAAAAAAAAGCAAGTTTCATTGTACCGAAGAAGGAGAATCTATCCTTAAAGAATGGCTTTTAAAGCCCATAGAAGTTACAGATATAGCCAAAAACCTGAATGACCTTCTACTTCGATTTGCTTTTATGGAAAACTTACTTAATAGAGAATTACAGCTAGAATTTCTAAGCTCTTTTCAAGATGTACTGAAAAAATATATAAAATCGCTTAAAGAATACCATAAAAGTCAATTTAATACCATGCCCTTGAATGCCAGATTGGCTTTTGAGCATGGAATAGACTCCTACACAACTACCTTAAAATGGTGTGTGAAAACGATCTCAGACTTAAAAAAACAGAAAAATGAAAACTAATTTATTCGCAAAATCAATTTTAGGAGCACTGTTGCTGACAGCGCTATACACACTTTTTAACATGATCCTTGGCCAAACCTCAGCCATTGCTAATTTATTTTGGGGAATATTGTCTAATTTCCTGGTCGCACTTCTGCTGGGTTATTACATAATGTCATCCAGTCTGAGTGGAATACGGCTAGGTATTTCCGTTTTTCTTATCTATTTCATGATTGGTCACTTTAATCTTCTTATAGAAGCCTATATTTTTAATGTCAGTTCCCGCCAGGAAACTGCTGTTGAATTAATAAGAGGATTTCTTATTTCGTTAACATTTGCCCCGCTCTATGTTTATATATTCAGAAACAAAACAGCGAAGCAAGCGGTGAATTTTTCAAAAAGATCTCTTATAAGCTGGATCTGGAGAATTCTTGTAGCCGATATTTTATACCTCTTTCTTTATATTATTGCGGGATTTGTTTTAACCCTTGTATACCCTCAATTACTACAGTTTTATGAAGGTAAGATCCCTCCCTTTGATATTTTGATTAACACCCAACTATTTATAAGAGGATTTATATTTATTGGCATAGCGCTATTAATGCTTCATACCCTAAACATTTCGGCAGTAAAAAAAGGCATATTAATAGGTATTACTTTTGCTATCCTTGGTGGCATAGCTCCATTGATACCACCAAGTGATCTCATGCCTTCTTATGTACGGCTGGGCCACGGTTTTGAAGTTGGCATTTCAAACTTTGTATATGGAGTTCTTCTGACCTTGCTGCTAAATTTAAAAAGTAGCACAAAGGCAGATTTACAGCCGGGCATGGCGGTCAGACCTGCGGATTAATCCCTGTATAAGTAAAACGTCAAAAGAAAAAACTGCGCTTGCAAAACCAACCAGTAAGTTCATATTAGTCGAATGCAAATCCTGTAGACACTCTAAAGATAAATGCATAGAGTGCGATCAGGAACATAGCAAAGCTAAACCATGCAAAAAGTTTAAAATAATTCCGAACAATAAGGGTTCCTAAATTCCTGAATCCTTCCAAATAAATTTCCCTAAGTAATTCTATCGTTTTCATAACATTGATTTTAGAATTCACTTATAAGACCTCAAAATCTGTTCTAAGTTTAGCTTTTTGCCATTCTTTTAGCCAAGGGAACAGAATTCCCGGATAAAATGCACAATTCTTAAACGGTAACCCCGGAATGGCGATTACGGAAAACCCATGGGAGGGTAGCAACAAAAAATCCCTGCAAGTGTAAACCTTACAGGGATATTATTATTCAGGTTGGTTATTTAATCCACCTTTGTTCTTAAAAACTAAGTAACTTCTTTAGATCTTCTTTATTGCACTCCTGCCGCTGTCATTATCATAAACATCATCACAGAAATGAATAAACATCCTGCAGCAACAAGAACATCAACTAAGGTATATCCTTTATGTCTTTGAGCCATAATAGTATATTTAAGTTAGTAATTAATCAAATGCAAAGCCTGTATACACTCTGAAAATAAAGGCATAAAGGACCATGGCATACATTATAAAACTAAACCAGGCAAAAGCCTTAAAGTACTTCTGCACAATAATGTTTCCCAAATTCCTGAAACCTTCTAAATAGATTTCTTTAATAAGTAAAGCTGTTTTCATATCCCAAATCTTATAAAATTATTATGCTGCCAAATTGCATCTTTTATGAATTTCTATTTCAAATCTTGGACCAAAAACACATTAATTTGATAAGATGCATATTCTACACATATGAACGAAAAATATTGCAGATTGCGGAGATTTGAAAATTTACTTCCCTTAGATAAACAGACAGATCATGACGTCTAACGGACCCTAATCCTGGTCTTAATAACAATTGATTGAAGTAAACTTCTGGTGAAAACAACCTCAAAACAAACTACGGAAGAACCCATGTCTACTTTTATAACTGACAGGAATAAAAATAGAATGGAGGGTTAAAAAGAATGTATTACCAGAATTATCATCGAAATTACAAAACACAAACAGGCAAAAAGTACGGCCGAATATCTGGTCAATAATCTTTTTGGTTTGTAAAAATTCCGAAGCAGGACTTTATTTAAATTTAAAACAGGCTTCATAGCTAAGCTTGGTTGGCTCTTCTATAATATTAGGCAAGGAATCGTTCTAAAAGGTCTAATCAAAGGCAAAGCCAGTAGATAACCTGTAAATGAATGCATATAAAACTATAAAGAACATAATAAAACTAAACCATGCAAAGGCTTTAAAATACTTCTTAATAATAATATTGCCAAGATTCCTGAAACCTTCCAAATAAATTTCTTTAATAAGTAAAATTGTTTTCATAAACTAGATATTTTGTTGTCAATTAGATTACAAAGCTCATACCTGGTTTGCTTTTTTTAAGGAATTTTAGTCGAAGTTTAAGATAAACAGGTTGAATTGTCTAAAAGAGGTCTTCTGTTTTGAAAGTGACTTAAATTGTAATGAATTAGGAAAGGGATTAGTGGTGCAGATTATCGATTAACGACAACGGGGACAAATCTATTAAAGCTCTTGAGGGAGGTCAATTAATTCTAAACTAAAAAAGCCTGCCGGTATTTCCCGGCAGGCTTATAAATTTTAAACAGACTATTTGTTGGGATTAACGATTCTTTCTTGTGAGCAATTACTTAAAAGCGGGTATTCCCAAACTGTTTATGCTAGAAATCAGCGTCGTTATCCCCCTCTCCTATAGGTTCTTTACCAGTTCTGATAAAGCCCATATTCAAGTTTATAGAATAACTAAAATAAATTGGTTTCTCATTTCTCAAAATATCAATAATATTTGGATACATGGAAATAGGGTAGCGCAGGTACACCAATTTATTTCTTTTATCGTAACTGTTTTCCGGGATGCTTTTATTATCAGGATAGAAATTTAGCTGTACCACAAAATCATCATGATTGTAACATTTTACTAAGGCACGAGGATAAACACGACTCTTCTCAGCTCCTCCTGCCTGAAAGTGAACCCAATAATGGTCTATTTCGCTATCTATTAATTTCATTGAATCTAGGTTTAATTGATTAATAAGGTAACAAGTTAAAGATTATTTCACAAGATAGAAATAGATATGGCAAAAAAAGATTCCATTTATAATAAAAAAAAGAGGGTGGTCAAATAGACAAGATAAAGAAATAACATCATTATATGCTTTCTGTATTTTCGCATTTTGACTGTTTTCCAAACTAACAGGCGCAAACCATTTTCTATTGCTGCGCCATTTCCAAATTAATAGTCATATTGACCTCATCACCTAAAGTGGGGGTATCGCCACCTACACCAAAGTCCAAACGGTCGACTGTTCCCGTTAACTTGAGTCCGGCCTTTAGTTTTTGGCTGCGCTGATCCGTAATGATACCATTCAACTTACCTTCCAAAGTAACGGGCTTGGTCACGCCGTGCATGGTCAGGTCGCCAGTAAGCTTAAAGGTCTTTTCCCCTGTTTTCTCAAAAGAGGTGGTCTTGAAGGTCAGGGAAGGGTGCTTTTCCACATCAAAGAAATCGGCACTGCGCAAATGGTCGTCCCTGCGATCATTGTCAGTATCGATACTGGTCGTCTTGATATCAACAGTAAAGTTGGGCTCACTGAAAGATTCGTCGGCCGTGGCCTGGATGTCGAATTCCCCGAAATTGCCTTCTACTTCGGAAATCATCAAATGGGTAATGGCAAAACCTACTTTGGAATGCGCATTGTCGGCCTTCCAGGTATCCTGTGCCGTAACTGTCGCAAAAGCGACGAACGATAAAATAAAGATTACTTTTCTCATAGTGTTTGAATTTAATTTTTTGTAAATGATATTAGGGGGTTAAGTTTTTATGGTCTCTCAGAACTTTTCCAATGGAATTAAAAAACTTAATCAACATTCAAAAATCCTTTTTTTGAATCAGAGATTATTCAAGTTTTCTGCGAACGACATTAATACTACAGTAAACAACAGAATGTTAAATTAAAACACATCCATATGAGTCAAATCCAGCTTTATAATTATTAATTTAAACACATGAAAACAACAGTAATATTATCCATACTGATTCTTCTTATTAGCTGTGGAGAAGTAGTTAAGAAGTCACCAGAAATGACTCAAGCCAGAATAGACAGTTTAAGGACTATAATAACTGACCTAGACAGGGAGATAGGGATAATAAGTGATAATGCTCCTGACAGCAATCATCCTATCGTCATTCACCTGACTGCTCTAAAAGATAGCCTTGAATCACTCCTTCCATAAGACTCTATTTGAGATAATAAATGTTATAGCACAAGCACATATCAAGATAAATAACTGATGTTGCATGTTTTAACTTAATTACGGTATGCTTAGATTACAGTTTATTCAGTAAATCAATGAAAATGGTAAGAATTATGTAATTCTGAACACCTAAAAATTAGCCTATCTGCACACCTTAACTTGAGCCATTATAACAGCAACTCAAAGTATAATTCTATCAAATAAAGTATAGGAACGTGATTTGAATATGCGTATCCTGAGTTAGCCTTTCTGTAGAAATCTAGGATTTTGACTTTGTCAAATCTGATGTTTAAGATCCGAAGTTTCTGAAAGTAGGAAAACGACTTTTATTAAATTTGGGAAAGTATCATAATCCAGATACTTTTTTATTCACTAAAAATAAATTGTTTTCGAAACTTTTATTTGTTTCGACAACAGCAAGGATTGATAATGCGAATAACGGAATAACTATAATAGCAATGGTGGCCCAGGTTGATTTGCTTTTACTCTGTATATAAACATTAACTATTTCATTAGAATCTATAGGGATTTTGACCATATTTCCATTTAATTTCTCAAAACCATAAAATTGCCCCTCTTCAAACGTAATTCGTTTATAGTAGTATTTTTTCTTGGAGGTGGTAATAATCTTAGTGCGTTTTACTTCGCTGGCAGCTACCTCTAGACTTACCGGGGTACTTTGATAAGCCACGCAACTCTGAAGCATCATAATTGTTATAAAGAAAAGGGTGATGGATTTCAACCATTTTTTAAGTGCAATCATGGTAAAAAGGATAGGATATTTAGCTAAAGATAAATTAAACTACAATAATGGAATTATTTTTCAGATAGAAGTTAGGTCTTTTTGTGGCAACCAGGATAGAACCATACGAACACTTTAATAGATAATTCCTTACCTTAGGAAGTACAACCAACCACTTTCCAATGATCAACTTCTTTAGAAAAATCCGTAAAAAACTGGCAGACGATAATAAGCCGTTAAAATACATGAGGTATGCTATTGGAGAGATTTTATTGGTGGTAGTGGGGATATTGATTGCTCTTCAAATAAATAGTTGGAATGCAGATCGAATTAATAACCAGGAAGAAAGAAGATACCTTATACGCCTAACAAATGAAGTAAGGAGTGAGGTCAATTATTTGAAAGATATTAAGGACGATTTTTCTGAAATGAATAAAGGACTTCAAAGGATTATAAAGCAATGGCAATCCGGTATTCCGGTCATTCAGGATACAGTCCAATATTTACAGGATTATACATCTGGCTCAGGTAAAGACCCTTGGTACAGAGAACCTGTAACATGGACACAACTACAACAATCTGGTGACCTTAATTTGCTTAGGGATAAAAACCTTAATGATGAGTTGTTTGTTTTTTATAGCGAAGTCAAAAACTTGGGGGATAACTTTATATTAAATCCTATGCACGAATTTATAAATACCAGGGAGAAAGTCAATGTTCCTTTAATAAATGACGGAGGGGTGATCATCATTTTTAAATATTTAGAATTATTTGATGCAAAGAATGAGAAGATTCAAATTAATAAAGAAATATTTAATAAGATTTGGAATTATCGACAGGAATTATTGCCATACTATGTAAGGGTTGCGGGAATTTGCCAGTTCCAGACATTAAAATTACAAAGGGTAATTAAAACTGGGGAGGAACTTCTGGTAAAACTAGAAGCCGCACAAGGCATTACAACTGAACAGGAATTAATTAATCCATTTATAAAGGACTTACCATGATCAACTTCTTTAGAAAAATCCGCAAGAAACTGGCAGACGATAACCAGTTCTTCAAATATGCAAGATATGCTATTGGTGAGATTGTATTGGTTGTAGTCGGGATATTAATTGCCTTGCAGATTAATAATTGGAATGAAAAAATTAAGACCCAAGAGAATGTACAAGCTCAATTAACAAATCTTATTGGTGCGATCGAAAGTGATGTAAAAAGCTATGAACATCTTTTGGCCCAAGAAGGATTTCGATTACATGCTGTAAAATACTTATTAGGACTGGCTGAAGAAGAAATTCTCATTTACAAATATGACTACCATAAATTTCCAAGTAATCAATGGTCTTTTATGTGGGACAAACCAATTCCCGAAGAATATGATGAGGAATATATTATAACTTGTTTATCTGTCTTAGATAATGGCCCAGCTGGGTCAATTATAAATGAATCAGCTATTAGTGAGTTTAATTCTACTGGATTATTCTCTTCATTGAAAAATGAAGAACTCAAAAAGAAAATCAATGAATATTACATCTATACTGATACTAGGTATGTTGGTCGGTCTTGGGAATACAAACTTGATATATCGTTGCAAATAAGAGATTTCTTACTCGATCAACACCAAATAGATAGCAGAAGGGTAAGAGATGTGAAAGGCATTATAGAATTATTTAAAAATGATACTGTAATAACTTCAAAGCTCCACATTTTGCTAGATAACATATCTTGGAGCTGCCAGACATTTTTGAACAGTCGCCAAAAGGCCCTGCAGGTATTGGAAGACATTAAGGCCGAGTTGCAATCAACATAATTAATTTAGTACAATGATACTCTACGGATCCAAAATGCTTTCAGAAGATGACCAATACGATACCGTGTTTTCCAAAGGCAAGTTTTTAGATATTCATATTAATGGAAATATAAAGTATGTCCTTTATGCAATAGATATGTTCTTTGTTGAGGTGATATAGGATATAGAAAAGGATGAGATAATAGGCAAAGGACAGTTCAAAGAAGGAGAAAGCCTGGACAAGTGCAGTAATGTTCCTTAGGAGGTTTGAACAGTTACTCTCTTAATTCTTGAGATGATAATTTCCAGGACAATTTAATATGTCCCTTCTATACTTAAAATCTAACTACTTCTTCAATTATTATGATTCAAAGGAGATATAAAAACCCCCAAAAAAATGAGGAGCCTTTAATATTGTAAATCCAACTTTATTCCGTGCAATTCGTAAAGTTTGGTTTTGGGAGAACCCATTGGGGGGTGTTAAACAGCAATACTATAACCACATATAAACACACTTCAATCGGGGCTTTTATACCCCTTCTTTTGTAGATATATAATGTCCGTAAATGACCCTTTTCATTTAACACTTTTGACGTTTTCTTGTTTTTATAATAGAGATCATTCATTAATAAAACGAAATCATTATATGAAAGGCCGTAAAAGACCAAGAGCCGGCAGAAAATCCAAAGAAGATGAAGATCGGATAAAAACCTTATGCCTAAACGCTATGGAACGGGTCTATGTCAGTGAGGAAAAAGCTTTTGAATACATAGCCAAAAAATCAAAGGAATCCTTTCCACATTTGAAATTGTTGTTTGCATACGCATACGGGCAACCGAAAGATATTAAAAGTATTGATTTACTGGCGGAAGTTCCCCTGTTTCCTGATATTCCTTAGTGCAGTTTTTAGTGGTATAAGAAGAAAATAAATAATAAAAACATTGAATATTACTAATAAGAAGCTTAGGGTAATCTAAAAGTTTCATTCAATCTCCCTTGCTGCGTATATAACAGAATCGCTGCCAGTAAAGATTAAAAAAATACATTTGACCTATGACAATTGATTTAAAAAAAGGAATAAGTCTAAAGATTTAAGGTGAGCTTGTTAAATATCAAACTTTACCAATAGAGTCTTTAATTAAGGAGTTTAAAAAAACGATCTAAAGTCACTTGATAAATCTACCCAATAAGTGTGTGCTTCCAATAAAGTTTTGAAATATTGAAGTATATTTATCCATGGACAATCAGTTATGGAAGATAATGAAAACAGAACCTAAAATGGATAATTCAAAAATTAAATTAAGAGCATTAACAAAAGATGATGCAAAAATTTCTTGGACTTGGCGAAATAATGAGAACATAAGATATTTTTATTCTGGACACCCATTTTTCATAAACCAAGAGAAAGAGGAAGGCTGGTTAGTGAAAATATTAGTCTCGGACATACCATTAACGTCATTTGGAATTGAAGAATTAGAAACCAATTCTTTAATTGGAATGACATTTTTAAAGGACATAAATTTAATACATAGGACCGCGGAGTTCGCAATTTTTATCGGAGAAGAGGATGCAATAGGAAAAGGTTATGGAAAAGAAGCGACAATAAAAACAATAGAGTTTGCTTTTAATAACCTAAACCTCAATAGGGTTCACTTAAAAGTACAAGAAAACAATCTCAACGCAATAAAGCTTTATGAAAAATGTAAATTCAAAAAAGAAGGAGTATTACGAGAATGTATTTACAAAAACGGACATTATATAAATGAAATTGTGATGTCAATTTTAAGAATTGAATACTTAGACATACAATAAATTACAGTTATAATAAAGTGATTCAGGAATAAGGATTTTTGCGGTAAATAAAACATTCTAGCCCCTCCCCAAAAATTTGATTAAGTAAACCAAAAAGTCTCTGGCAATCCATTTAGGCTATGCTAATCCATTATTAGCAATTATTAATTTATAATCAGTTTCTTTCTTAAGACCCACAAAAATCTAGCAAACAATAAAAGCCTTCAAAGTATTTTAGTTATGCCTTTATGGATATAGTATTGTTGGCTGAGGGAATTTTGATTACCTTATGTATTAATATTGGCAATGATAATTAAGACTAAGGATATAAAACATGAATATTATCATGTTTTGGATAAATTGCTTTAAATCATTCTTATCCTTTATTTTACTTGCACTCAACATAATTAATTTAGCCAAATGATTCTTTACGAATACAAAATGCTTTCAGAAAATAAAAAGTACGACACTGTGTTTTCCATAGGCAAGTTTTTAGATATTCATATTGATGGCAATACAAAGTATGTCCTTTATGCCTTAGATATGTTCTATGTTGAGGTTGAGGCATAAGAATCTCAATAAGAGATGGCTCTAATTTTTAGGTGATTCAGGTAAAATGAATGTTGTCAAGTTTATATAACGAGTCTTACAATTTCAACCACACTGGATTATGATATTCGGATAAAAAACCCATAAGGTTATTCTTATCTGGCAAGTTATAGGGATATTAGGGTATCTTAATAATCATATAACAAGTTGTCGGTCATTAAATAAGGCAAGAAAATAGTAGGTTGATTTAAATCATAATTGATGAAAAAAAAGTACTTTTTGTTATTCCTCATTTTCATTTGTTATAAAACCATTGCACAAACCAATCTTGATTCATTATTCAGTATTTGGGAAGACAGTATCAGATCTGACTCTATTAGGGCCACTGCATTTAAAGAATACATCGATGATGGCTTTTTCTACTCTGACGCTGATAGTGTTATTAAACTAACAAATCAATTATACAAATTTTCTGAAAAAGCAAATTACAAAACAGGAATGGTAGATGCTTTATCTGCTTTGGGGTTTGCCTACTTTAGAATTGGCAACTTTCCAAAAGCATTGGAGTCTTACAAAAAAGGTTTAGACCTTGCTGAAAAGGCAAATGATAAAGCAGGAGTCGCATATTTATTATTAAGAACAGGATTTATCTATCACGACAATAGTGATATAATATCGGCACTCAAGTATTATCAAAGAAGCTTGAAGATTTTTGAAGAAATTGAAGATTTAGATGGGATAGGTTCAGTATATAATGAATATGGCAGCATATATCGGACGGAAAAAGAATATGACAAAGCCCTGGACTATTATCTAAAAAGCATTGCTATTAATGACGAACTCAATTATGAAAGTGACAACTCGGCCATTTACCTCAATATTGGCGATCTTTACCTTAGCCAAAAGAACTTTCTTAAAGCCCTTGATTATTTTCAGAAAGGACTAATAATCTATGAGAAGACCGGAGATAAATTGGGAATAGCTTCGGGGCTTGCTGGTATTGGTAATGTTTATAGTGAGAATGGTAATGAAAATCAGGCATTGGAGTACCTGAAAAGTAGTTTAAAGATCAGCGAAGAAATAGACGATATTCAAGGAAGCGCTGCCACCTTGTTAAGTATTGGTGATATTTATGCTGATCAAGGGAAATATTCCGAATCCCTTGAGAGCTGTAAAAAAAGCCTGACCCTTGCTAAAGACTTGGGCGATATAGGTAATCAAGAAGGTTCTTGCGATTGCCTGTATACAGCGTATAAAGCAATTGGTAATTTAAATCAAGCACTAGTGTATCACGAGCAAATGCTGGTCTTTACTGATAGCTTGAAAACAGAGGAAACGGCCAAAAAGATACAGCAGATGGAATTTTCCGCACAAGTGCTGGCCGATAGTTTACTTCAGGTGGAGAAGGATATGAAGGTGGAAACGGCTCACCAGATTGAAGTACGACAAAAAGATAGGAATAGAAATTTGTCCATTGCCGCCGGACTATTCTTCCTTTTACTTTCTGGTGGATTGTTTAGCAGATGGCGGTATGTAAGAAAAGCGAAAGCCATCATCGAAAAAGAGAAAAATCGCTCTGAAAATTTATTACTAAATATTTTACCATCAGAAATTGCTGAAGAACTCAAAGAAAAAGGAAGCGCAGACGCCAGAGATTTTGACATGGTTTCCATTCTATTTTCGGATTTCATTGGCTTCACTGAAGTCTCAGAAAAACAAACGGCCAAAGAGTTAGTAGCTGAGATCAATCATTGCTTTAAAGCCTTCGATAATATTTGTGAAAAATATGGAATAGAAAAAATAAAGACAATAGGAGACGCATACATGGCTGCTGGTGGTTTGCCGGTAACTTCAGATGACTCTGCGAAGAATGCAGTTTTAGCTGCTTTAGAAATGCAATCATTTATCATTAACAGAAAAGTACAAAAAGAGGCCAAAAACGAAATTCCCTTTGAAATGCGCGTGGGTATTCATACAGGACCGGTGGTTGCAGGAATCGTAGGTGTCAAGAAGTTTCAATACGATATCTGGGGCGACACCGTCAACATCGCTTCAAGAATGGAAAGTGCTGGAGCCATTGAAAAAGTTAATATCTCTCAAGACACTTATGAACTTATAAATGAAGATCCACGGTTTATTTTTGAAGCAAGGGGCAAAATAAATGTAAAAGGCAAAGGCGAACTAGAAATGTATTTTGTAACGGGTAGGCTATGATATATTGAGGCCCTTTGAAAAATAGAATATAAAAATGATAAATATTAAAAACGAACCGATAACAATGTGTATGCCTCCCATTCGGTCGGAACGCCTCATACACTATAAGTTGTAAGCAATTATGGAAAAACAAGAATTTCCTGAACTACTAACTGAAGAAGAAATAAGATCTTTGATTGCTGAATACGAAAATACGGATTTAGAAAATGTTTCGTTCAATAAATTATCTGTCGAATTAAGAATACTAATCTAAAGGAATCAGAAGTACTGGTATATTGGATTTTTTCAAAATATTCTTTGAATGACCCCCGATTATAGCCTTATAAATAAAACTATGTTCCTGATAACCGGCAATAATCAAATCAGCGTTTAACTTTTTGGATTCCTCGATTATCAAATCCATGGTAGGACCTTGAATAAGCAGGCCTTCAACATCAATACCTGTCGCTTTAAGCTTATCTGAGTATTCCTGAATTAATTCATGTTCTTTTTTAAGTTCAGTCGCTCTAAAGTCTCTTTCACTTTGAGGACCTGCCTGATAACCTACGAAATCTGGATCGGGAGCTGTTATATGAACTATCCAGACTTTTGATTTAAAACAACCAGCAAATTCTATAGCTTTTTCTAAAAGCAATTTCTCTTTACCATTGAGGTTTATTAAAACTAATATGTTTTTCATACAGTGTATAGATATAAGATTATTTAACTGCATTTCAAGTTTAAAAAAGGAAATTACGATGTAAGTATTTATCAATCAATGACCTTCATCATTTATCAATTTAATTCTTGGCATTTTATAACCCTCTATGAATACAAGATACTTTCAGAAGATGAGCAATACGTTACTGAATTTGCCAAAGGCAAGTTTCTGGATATTCATATTAATGGAAATATAAAGTATGTCCTTTATGCAATAGATATGTTCTTTGTTGAAGTAATTTGGGACAATGAAAAGGGTTAGATAATAGGTCTAGGACAGTTTAAAGAAGGAGAAAGCCTGGACAAGTATAGTAACGTTCCTAAGGAGATTTGATTAATCAAGTTTTTTCAAATCATTAATGATGTTTTTTAATTAAGGTCAATCATTCTTTATGAACAAAAACCTCCTCAAAATATGAGGAGTCTTCTTAAATTTTAAACTAAGTTAATCAATTCATTGCCGTGTAGTGAGTAAATTGCATTTCAAATCAAATCACAATTTATTATGAAAAATGAAAGCAAGCAGCTAGATAAAAAGTTCTTACGGAATTGGATATTGGCGAATGGAATTGGATGGCTGGTTGGATTCATCTGTGCAATCATTTTGTCGTATTTAGTTGTAAATATTTTCTACGACAAAGAAACAAATTTGATTGTTGGCCTTTGTGTCGGTGCAAGTATTGGTTATGCTCAGTGGTTTGTTTTGAAAAGAGAGTTTAAAATAAGTAGTATGTGGGGCCTAGTATGCACCCTTTGTGTAGGAATACCTTTCATTATAGCTGCGATAATGAATGAAAATGATTATAGTATTCCATACTTCCAAGGAGATTACGAGATTCTTGGTCGACTTATGTTTGGATTGATCGTTGGTTTAGTAATTGGATTACTTCAAATGCAATTTCTCAAAACATATTTTAATAAAGCATCTCGCTGGATACTTGCGAGTTCGGTTGGATGGGGTATTGGCTTCCTAACATTATCAGTTCCTATGCCACTAGCGACTCTAGCAATGATATTAGGAGGCGTTTTATTGGGTGTTGTTACCGGTTATGGCATCATCTGGATGGATAAATCTGAAAGTTTATTTGTGCGATAGCAAAGCCTTAGAATGCTAACAATCTATAAGAAACGTTCTAAGAGGACATCTAAAACTTCCTATCCTACTTATTTTCACATTTTTCGTCACTCATTCGTAACCTATAAAACAAAAAGGCTCCTAAACTTAGAGATTTAAGAGCCTTTATCCGTACCTCGGGTGGGAATCGAACCCACACGTCCGAAGACACTGGATTTTGAATCCAGCGCGTCTACCAGTTCCGCCACCGAGGCAAAGGGATTGCAAAGCTAAAAAATAATTTCGTTTGCAAAACTAAAATAACCCACATTTATGCTTTAGCAACCCAAATAAATTTTTAAATTTGCACCTCCTTAAGAATCAGGGGTTTTAAGAAACTAGAAAACAAGAGATTAACCATGGCTTATCAAGTACCAGAACCGAAAATTTTTGCCTGTACCCAAAGTATGGAACTTGGTAAAAAAATCGCCAAAGCATATGGTGCAGAATTGGGTAACGTATTGTTTTCACATTTTAGCGATGGGGAATTTCAACCATCATTTGAAGAGTCTATTCGAGGTACCAGAATTTTTGTAATAGGATCCACCAATCCAAGTTCTGAAAACCTTATGGAAATGCTGTTGATGTTAGATGCTGCAAAACGGGCATCAGCCAGGCATATTACCGCTGTAATACCCTATTATGGATGGGCACGGCAAGACAGAAAAGATAAACCAAGGGTGCCTATCGCAGCTAAATTAATTGCAAAAATGCTCGAAACAGCAGGGGCAACCCGTATTATTACTATGGACCTGCATGCCGATCAAATACAGGGATTTTTTGAAAAGCCGGTAGACCATTTGTTTGCTTCTACCTTATTCCTTCCATATCTTAAGAGCTTAAATTTAGATAACCTTACTATAGCATCTCCCGATATGGGTGGTTCCAAAAGAGCCTATGCGTATTCCAAAGCACTGGAAAGTGATGTGGTGATCTGTTACAAGCAGAGAGCAAAGGCCAATATAATTTCACATATGGAACTAATAGGTGAAGTCCAGGATAGAAATGTCGTCCTGGTTGATGACCTGGTGGATACTGCTGGCACCCTGGCAAAGGCTGCCGATCTTATGATGGAACGCGGGGCTAAAAGTGTAAGGGCAATTACAACCCACGCATTGCTATCAGGCAACGCTTATGATAAAATAGAAAAATCGCAGTTGTCGGAATTGATCGTAACAGATTCTATCCCAATAAATAAAGAAAGTGGAAAAATACGGGTTCTGAGTTGTGCCGAGCTGTTTGCAGACGTCATGCACAGAGTTCATCACAATACCTCAATTGCGTCGAAATTTTTAATGTAAATATTAATTAAACATAGATAATGAAATCAATTACAATCAAAGGATCAGAAAGAGAAAGCGTGGGCAAAAAGGCAACGAAGGCCCTACGTAATGCTGGAAAGGTTCCTTGCGTGGTATACGGAGGGGAAAAACCATTACACTTTTCGGCGGATGAATTAGCATTCAAAAATTTAGTGTACACTCCAAATGCCCATACTGTAAAGGTTGATTTGGATAAAGGCGAAAAAATAAAAGCCGTAATGCAGGACATACAGTTTCATCCTGTTACGGATAGAATTCTACATATAGATTTTTACCAACTCTTTGACGACAAGGAAGTTACCATGGATATTCCTGTGCGTTTACAAGGCAATTCCCCTGGGGTTAGAAATGGAGGCCGCTTATTATTCAGAAATAGAAAACTGACTATAACAGCTTTACCAGATAACCTTCCGGATTTCTTTGATGTAGATATCAATTCGCTAAAAATTGGAGATAATATCCTGGTGGAGTCCTTATTAAGTGATGATTTTACTATTCTTCAACCAGATTCTACTGTGGTCGTACAGGTTAAAACTGCCCGTGCAGCTATAGAGGTAGAAGAGGAAGGTGAAGAAGGATTGGAAGAAGGTGAAGAAGGAGCAGAAGCAACTGAAGGTGCTGGTGAAACCGCTGCTGAAGGTAATGAAAAACCTGCAGAAGGAGGAGCCGAATAAATAAGCTAAACTTTATTCATACTAAGCATCCCATCCGTAAATATAAGGATTCGGGATGCTTTTGTATTTTTACCTTCAACCAACCAGGGGTATGAAAAGTTTTTTTGAATTTATTTTTGGGAAAGAAAAACGACTTTTAGAAGAAACAGATTCCATGAAAAAGTACCTGCTCATTGGTTTGGGAAATATAGGGGATGAATATAAGGACACCAGACATAATGTTGGTTTTCAAGTTCTTAATAAGCTATCTGAAAAAGAAAAGTTTTCCTTTGAGACCAGGAAATTAGGCGATGTGGGTTCTTTTAAGATAAAAGGCAGAAGTGTTTTGTGCTTAAAACCATCTACCTATATGAACTTAAGTGGTAAATCTGTAAAATACTGGATGGAAAAAGAAAAAATTCCATTGGAAAACATTCTTGTAATCACCGATGATTTAAACCTGCCATTTGGAACACTACGGCTAAAGACAAAGGGCAGTGACGGAGGTCACAACGGTCTTAAGGATATTCAAAACAGCTTACAAACCACCAATTATAACCGATTGCGAATAGGAGTTGGCTCTGAATTCAGCAAGGGCAGACAAATAGACTATGTCCTTGGAAAGTGGAATGATGAAGAAAATCGTGCCTTGCCAGAACGCCTGGCAAGAGCCGGTGAACTAATCACATCTTTCATTCTTGCAGGTGTAAAGATTACCATGAACGAATTTAATAATACATAGTCTGCCTAAGCAGAACGGACCGGTAGTATTAACAAAGCAACCCGGAAATTATAGCGCCCGAAAAGAATAAATCCCTGAATCTGAAGTGTTTCCTTCGGCATCTCTTGTAATCACCTTCCAATAATATACCGTATTTGGTATAATGTTTACTTTAATGCTCGAAACTGTTGCGGCCGGAGAAGCCACCTGAACCTGAGGTGGTGAGACCGTATCAACGAATATCT
Organism: Eudoraea adriatica DSM 19308; assembly: GCF_000382125.1. Lineage (GTDB taxonomy): Bacteria > Bacteroidota > Bacteroidia > Flavobacteriales > Flavobacteriaceae > Eudoraea > Eudoraea adriatica. The sequence goes on along the minus strand of NZ_KB907550.1, from coordinate 104,449 downwards.
CATAACCTACTATGTCATCATCCACATCTGCACCTGACCATTCCAATTCAATTTCTGAATTAATGTCGCTTACCGCAGACGCCCCCGATAAAGGCGCAACTATTTGCGCCGGAAATGGCGCGTGAGTAATTTGGGACCCGGCATTGAAAAACTGCCAGGATGCACTTGAAGCGGTTTCCTGCACCTCATTATTCCTGGTAATAACCTGCCATGAAAACGGAGTACCTTTTTCTATAGTTAATTCTGCACTGGTGGCCTGGGTTCTCACCGTTTGGGTAAATTCACCTAAGAGATTGGTAACCCTTAATTCATAAGTGTCCGTATTATTCGCAGTTTGCCATATAAACTCTACCCTGCTCGAGGTTGGCGTTATGCTAACTCCGGTAGTACATAAAGAGTTTTGCTCGGGAAAAATTAAAACAGCCGCAGAAGGCGGTTTTACAGAATCCTTTTTACACGCTGTAAAAAGCAGGCCAATAAAAACGACTAAAATAATTCTCATCGCTTCAATATTTTATAAGTTCCATTATGTATTCCTCCCTTAATATTTACATAGTATAAGCCAGAAGGTAATCCAATAAAATCGAGTGTAATTGTACCTGCAAACTCATCATACTTTTGACTGCGGATAAGTCGGCCGTCTGATGCAAAAATCGTAATATCAACAGGGTCTGCAGCTTCTCCTAAAAATATATTTAAAGTCTCCAGTACCGGATTGGGATATATAACCGGAACAGCCGGTATAAAGACGGTTTCATCATATGTTCCCTGACATGGCAAATCAGTAGAGACTTTTAAAGTATTCAGGCCCTGTTTAAGATCCAATACAATTTCCGGGGCTTCTGTCTGAATTAGGCTTCCGTTTAATTCAATATTATATAATTGAGCGCCGGATAAAGTCAGTACTGTCTGCTGCCCGTCAATTGAGACCAAAGAAATAACCCCTAGAGGCTCGGGTTCATTTATTACTACATCAAAACAGATTTCCTCGAAAGTATTTACGCCATCTGTTCCATTTATACAGACAGAATACGTACCAGCCGCCAAATTTTCCAAGCTGTAAACTTTTAAAAAGTCCTCTGTAATATTCAAGCCATTTCCCAATACATCGACCGTGTAGTCCATAGACATCACGGCAGTTATTTCAAATGATCCGTCATTATTTGTTATGCAGGATTCACTTTCTATTTCCAGGTTGAAATTATCCCTGTCAAAACGAAAAACCGGACAGCCATCTGCATTCACCTCAGTTCCCGGAGCTGTTCCCAGGCAAAGGTCATCTCCATCATCAAAAACACCATCTTCATCATCGTCGGGTCTCAATTCACCTTCACCACAGATTTCCAGGAAAAAATTATTAATCGTTCCCCCATCGGCCGGGGCGGTATCAGAAACCGTAAGTATCCATTCGCCAAAGGAAGATTCACCATTAAAAGTCGCCAATGAACCTAGAGGGCTTACCGTACCACTAATTGCCACTCCCCCGCTGCTGCAGACAAAGGGATCTCCTTCGTCATCAAAAACGGCATCAATATTCTCCAATTCTCCACAAGAGTTCGAAGTCAAAATAACCTCTGTCCCCTGGGGCGAGGTAATACTTATTATCAGATCTGCCAGGAAAGTATGTTCCAAATCCAGACCTACATTAACATCCGTAACAGGTAAATCATTTAAGATTGTAATTTTAGATGTTACGGTAGGTGTGCCGATAGAACTAATTTCCACAGGCAGGTCTTTGGCCGTTTCAATATCACAACTTATAGTTATTGTTGTAAAACTGAAAGGTGGCCCAAAAGTACCTTCGCCACAAGAATTTTTAGGTTTTACTCTCCAAAAATACGTGGTCTCTTCCTGTAAATTTTGTGGTAAATAGCTGTTAAAAATAATATCGCTGGCAGATTCAATAACGGAAGTAAACAAAGCATCAGATGCAATTTCTATATCATAAGCACTATATAGTGAATCCAACTCCCATATAAGTTGTTGTTGCAAGCCTACTCCCGTGGAGGCATCTATCGGAGTCTGTAAAATTACATCCGGGAAGTTGGCATCGCTAATGGTAATATTTAGTGTTACATCTTTTGTGAGGCTGAGGGAAGATGCTGTTATATTCACAGGATATTCCCCGGGAGCTACAAGGTCTGTATTTGAAAATGTAACAGATACCGGCGTGTTGTTATCCATTGCAGTCTCCGGTGAAAAAACTGCGGTGAGGCCGGGAGGCATGCCAAGAGCACTGAAGGTAACTTCTTCATTAAATCCTAAATACGTTTCATATATAAAAGGTACGCTAAGATCATTGGGCTCACAAACATCATAATTGAGATCGGCAAAATTTAAGATAACTTCGGAATCCTCAATGACAAAATCAGTAGAATTAATACTAAAAAAAACATTGTCAGTTCCCTTAACCATAAAACGGCCCGTGGTAGTACTATTGCCAGGTATTATAACCTCATGATTGCCATCGTTTGGTACGGCGGCAGCAACCTGTATTGGAAAACTAAGGCCACCGTCTGTTGATAAAAATATATCTACTTCTTGTGTGTTTATTGGCGCAATATTAGTGTTTGCAACATCCCAGTTAATTGTCTGGACTGATCCGGCTGTATACGTCTCTGCAACATTTTGAGAAGTTACCACAAATGGCCCCGCACTGTTTATAACATCAAGTTTTACCAGTTCTGAAGCTACCTGCCCCCCTCCTGTAGCGTTATCCCTGACGGTTAAGGCGAAGTTCATTTCGCGTTCTACATTGGAAACGGTCTCCCAGGCTGAATTAATCGGCGGGTTGGTTTGTGTAAGATTTCCCTGGATTACCTCTGCTAATTTTGGAAAATATCTGTGGGTATCGGTTGTGGGCCTAAGCGATCGGAAATTTGCACCACTTGGATTGTCGGGTCCAAAGTTTGCTGTTGTAACTATGCCATCATCAATCTGTTCCCAGGCATAAGTAAGTACGTCTGTAGTATCGGGATCTGTGGCATTTCCCTTTAAAACAAATGGTGTTCCTTTGGGGATTATGTAATCCCCTACCGGGTTAATTACCGGAGGATTATTTGTTAAAGGGGTAATTTCGCCACAACTTGTCGTCTGAAGATATTCTACAATTTGAAATATGCTGTAGTAGTGAAAATAGTCATCCCCGTTTGGCGCTACATTTTCTCCCGGAATTATCCCCGCATATCCCATAATCGTGGTCCCGGTGCCTGGTTCTGCCTGCACCAAAGTGCCTTCAGATTCAAAAGACCAGGTATGGTTCGCACCAAATTGGTGCCCCAATTCATGTGATACAAAATCGAGATCAAAGATATCGCCTTGCGGGTTTAAAGCAGCCGCGTATGCACTACCCTTTTGGTTATCTCTGCAAACAGACCCTATAAAACCGGCATTACCCCCATCAGTATCTTCATGAAATAAATGCCCTACATCATAATTTGCTTCGCCAATCGTTGAGGTGAGTGTATTTTGAACCTCTGAATTTAAATTTCCACCATAAGGGTCGGTATCCGGGTCTGTAAAAATCACCAAATCTGTATTGGCAATCAATTCTAATGTTACGCCTAAATCGGTTTCAAAGACCTGGTTCACCCTTGTGAGCGTGGCATTGATGGCTGCCAGTGCATCGGCTATGGTACCGCCATGAAATTGGGTGTATTCGCCTGTAGCGGAAATTGCAAGCCTGTATTTTCTTAAGGCTTGATCATCCACGAGTTTCGAAACTGCGCCATCAATACTTTTTTCAATTACTGATTCTGTAAAACATATAAATTCACTATCAAGTTTAGAATGTAAACTCCTGTCGTACACCACATAAGTACTCCCCCCATCCAGAGCTTTCTCCATAAAAGTCGTCCTTTCACTTCCCGCGTGTACTATCATGCTTTGTACACCCCGATGTGAAATACTAAAACGAATTCGATCCTTTTTACCATCGAGGCTATACCCGGAGTAGGATTTTATTTCAGGGTATTTTTTTGCCAATTCCGGAGAGAAGACTGCCTTTTCTGAAATTCTAAACCCCCGTAATTTCCCTTTGATATCCGGGAAATAAACTATTCCATTAGTCTTTTTCCTGGTGGATATTGATGAAAGTTCCCTGGATAAAGAGGCCTGGTCTAATTGAAAAACCTTAACTTTAGTTAGGTCGGGATTGGATAGAGAAGGCGAAACTATCTTAGTAGGTGCTCTCTCCTGTCCCCAATATTTGGATTGGGCAGATCCGTAAAAGGAGAGAAATATTATGGTAATTGATAAAACAAGACGTAGTTTTGCTAACATCAAGGGAATTTTAAACTTTTAAAAATAAGCCTTTTTATTATTTTATTTGTGTGGTTACAGTTCAAAGCATTTCCAATTACGATAAAAAGCACCCTACTGCTATAACCATAGGCACTTTTGACGGTGTTCACATAGGTCATAGAAAAATACTTGAACGCCTCATAAATGATGCCAAAAAAACCGGATTGCGATCTACGGTACTAACTTTTTTCCCGCATCCCAGAATGGTTTTGCAAAAAGATACCGAAATAAGGCTTCTGAATACCATAGAGGAAAAAATTAAAATTTTAGATCGTATTGGATTGGATTACCTTATAATTCATCCCTTTACTCTCGAATTCTCACGCTTGTCTTCTACTGAATTCGTTCGGGATATTCTTGTGAATGAATTAAAAGTAAAAAAAATTATAATTGGTTATGACCACCGTTTTGGAAGGAATAGAAATGCCAATATCCAGGATCTTATCGCTTTTGGGAATACCTTAAATTTTGAGGTGGAAGAAATTGCGGCTCAGGAAATCGATGATGTTTCTGTAAGTTCTACAAAAATCAGAAATGCCATTATTGATGGAGACATGAAAACCGCAAATGCATACCTGGGATATAATTATATGCTAACTGGCGACGTTAAAAAGGGCAAAGGCCTTGGGCGACAATTAAATTTTCCCACAGCTAATTTATTTATCAAGGAAGAATACAAACTCATCCCTAAAAACGGGGTTTACGTGGTGAAAAGCATCCTCAATAACCAGATCTATTACGGTATGATGAACATCGGTTTTAATCCAACCGTGGATGGCACTTCAAAAAGCATTGAAATCCATTTTTTCGAATTTAAATCGGATATTTATGGAGCAAATATTCAGGTAGATATTCTTCAGCGTATCCGCGATGAACATAAGTTCAATTCCTTAGAAGAACTTAAAACACAATTGCTAAAAGATAAAGAAACTTCGATGGCCATAATTTCAAGCTAGATGTTTAATGACTTTCTCTTTAAAAGAACAGACAATAGTCCCTTAATTATTTTTCGAATATTTTTAGGCATACTCATTAGCCTGGAATGCTATGGCGCTATCCTTACCGGATGGGTGCGGCGAACTTTAATAGAACCTGAGTTTACCTTCTCCTTTATTGGTTTTGAATGGTTGCAACCCCTACCGGGATACGGAATGTATGTCTATTTTTTTCTAATGGGCACCCTTGGGATACTTATCGCTTTGGGATTTAAGTACCGGCTCAGCATTATTTCGTTTACACTGCTCTGGACCGCAGTTTACCTGATGCAAAAAACTTCCTACAACAATCATTATTATTTGTTGATGCTGATTTCCCTGCTAATGTGTTTTTTTCCCGCCAATCAGGCTTATTCACTGGATGCAAGAGCCAGGCCACAGATCAGGAATAACAGCATGTACAATTATATAAAATGGATTATTGTGCTACAACTTTTTATTGTTTATACCTATGCCGCCCTGGCTAAGCTGTACGCAGACTGGCTCGATTTTAGTTTTGTTCAGATTTTGATGCAATCAAAAGCTCATTATTGGCTAATAGGGGATTTGCTGCAGCAATCTTGGTTACATACGCTAATTTCGGTTATGGGAATACTTTTCGATTTACTTATAGTCCCCGCTTTGCTCTGGAAACCAAGTAGGAAAGCAGCTTTTGGCTTCGCCATATTCTTTCACCTGTTCAATTCCATTGTATTCCAGATTGGAATCTTCCCTTACCTTGCACTGGCCTTTACTGTTTTCTTTTTTGAACCAGAGACGATAAGGCTGCTTTTCTTTAAGAAGAAGCCTGCTCACAAATCTTCAAAAACAATTATCCCTGCCTGCAAAAACCTTATTATAGCAGGGTTTGGCATTTACTTTTTGGTGCAACTGATTCTGCCTGTAAGGCATTATTTTATTAAAGATGATGTTCTTTGGACTGAAGAAGGCCACAGATTGAGCTGGCGAATGATGTTGAGAAGCCGGTCTGGCATTATAAATTTTAAAGTAGTGAACAATGATGACGGCAGTATTATAAACGTAAATCTCAATGACCATCTTACCAAGAAGCAAAAAGGAAGAGTTGCTGCTTATCCGGATTTTATCTGGCAATTTGCACAATACCTTAAAAAGAAATATTCCAAAAATGGTGCAGCTATTTCCGTTTATGCAAACTCCAGGGTTCGGATAAATAGCGGCAAATTAAAGCCCTTTATTGATCCGGAAGTTGATCTGGCCGCTGAACCATGGAATCATTTTAAACATCACAACTGGATCCTTCCTTCCAATGAAGTAAAAACCAAAAAAGCTTCCGAGAAATAGATATTTTCCCGGCTTATTGATTAAATATGAGAGATTAAATAAATTGTTGCTTCCCCAAATTGATACATTAATCAATTAACCCTAAATTTGCCGCTTAAAACAACTCAACATGTTGCAGTTACAAGTCTTACGGACAAATAGAGATCAGATTGCCAAAGCTTTGAAAAAACGCAATTTTGATGCAGAATTTCATTTAGATAAAGTACTTAGCCTCGATGAAAAAAGACGTGCACTGCAAACAGATCTGGATAACACACTGGCCGAAGGCAATAAACTTTCCAAAGAGATTGGTATTCTTTTTAAAAGTGGGAAAGCCGGGGAAGCCAACCAGATCAAACAAAAGACCACACAGTTAAAAGAAGATTCCAAAAGGCTGACTGAAGAACTGAATGCCGTAGCATATGAGCTGGAGGAGGCACTTTATCAAATTCCAAATGTGCCGCATGAATCTGTCCCAGCCGGTAATAGCGAGGAGGATAATGAAGAGGTGTTTCGGGAAGGAGATATCCCTGTACTGCAAAGAGATGCTAAACCTCATTGGGAACTGGCAAAAAAATATGACATCATAGATTTTGAACTTGGCGTTAAAATTACCGGTGCCGGATTTCCCGTTTACAAGGGAAAGGGTGCCCGATTGCAACGTGCCCTGATTGCCTATTTTTTAGATAAGAATACCGAAGCCGGATATACAGAAATGCAAGTGCCTTTGCTGGTTAATGAGGCTTCCGGGTATGGAACGGGACAACTCCCGGATAAGGAGGGTCAGATGTATCATGTTACAGAAGACGATCTTTATCTTATACCAACGTCAGAAGTCCCTGTTACCAACATCTTGAGGGATACCATCCTGGATAGAAATGATTTGCCTGTTTGCTACACGGGCTATACCCCTTGTTTCAGGAGGGAAGCCGGTAGTTACGGTGCGCATGTAAGGGGGCTCAACCGCCTGCATCAATTCGACAAGGTGGAGATAGTACGCGTAGAACATCCTGATAATTCGTACAAGGCACTGGATGCTATGGTAGAGCATATAAAAAATATCTTAAGGGAGTTAAAATTACCATTCCGGGTTTTACGCCTTTGCGCAGGGGATTTGGGCTTTACTTCTGCCCTTACCTATGACTTTGAGGTTTATTCGACAGCCCAGGAACGCTGGCTGGAAATTAGTTCTGTTTCTAATTTCGAAACTTTTCAGGCGAACAGGCTAAAGCTTCGCTACAGGGATGAAAATAACAAAACGCAACTGGCTCATACCTTAAATGGCAGTTCTCTGGCATTACCACGGGTTTTAGCCGGGATTCTTGAAAATTACCAGAGCGAAAACGGGATAAACATTCCGGATATTCTGCTACCATATACGGGTTTTAATAAAATAGATTAGCGTATTTTTCTCGATTTACATATTTTGGGAAAACCCATAATATCTGCTTACATTGGTGTTGAATGAATTACAGTTAAAGCTCAGTTCAGCGATATTATGTTTTCTTTGACAGTGTTTTTTATAGAGCTTGGTTAAATTTGATAAATTTCCATTATGAGACTTGCCATACTATTTCTTTGTCTTATTTTTTCCTTTCACTGTGCGGCACAGGAAGATTTTTTGGCCAAACAGTATTTCAATAATGGTGAATTTAAGAAAGCGGTTGTCTTTTATAAAAATCTAACAGATAAAAATCCCAGGCGAACAGATTATGCCGAAGGTTTGATTGCCTGCTACCAGCAGCTGGAAATGTACGAAGAAGCAGAGTCTTTTCTTTTAAACAAAATAGCCTCTCGTAACCCTTACCCAACCATTTATATTGAATTGGGGTATAATTACCTATTGCAGGAGGAGACAGAAAAGGCCAAGGAATATTACGAAATAGCACTTTCAAAAATAGAGGAAAATCCAAATTTTGGTTATGGAATAGGGTTCAGGTTTCAGCGCTATGCCCTATTAGATTATGCGCTCAGAGCCTACTCTAAAGCAATGGAATTAAACCCGGAGCTTGATTATAATTTTCAAATGGCCCGTATTTATGGAGAGCAGGGAGACATTGAAAGGATGTACGACTCCTATTTGGAACTAATTGCTGCCGGCAAGGCCACGCAAACCAATGTGCTTCGAAATCTTGATAATTTTATAACCTCAGATCCGGAAAACCCCAATAACCTAAAACTTAAAAAAATTCTTTTGCAAAAGGCTCAAAAGAATCCGGATCTACTGTGGAATGAAATTTTAAGCTGGTTGTTTGTCCAACAAAAACAATATAACAGTGCCTTCAACCAGGAAAAAGCCATTTATAAAAGGTCAGGGGCGTTTTCACTTCAACGTATGATTAGCCTTGGCGATATTGCCTTGGAGGATAATGCTACAGACGATGCAAAGGCAATTATAACCTATGTAGATAAAAATTCTAATGATCCGGTAATCAAACTAAATGCCCGACTTAACCTCATTGACATAGAACTTTTGAATGCCAGTGAAAAGCAATTAGATGAAGTGGAAAAAAAGTTTGAGTCGCTTATGGAAGAATATGGATACGAAAATCAAACTTTGCAACTGCAAATTGCCTATTCCAGTTTCCTTACTTTTAAAAAAGGCAAACCCCGGGAGGCCGTTGCCATTCTCAAAAAATGCTTAGAACTCCCCCTTGAACGCTTTAGCAAAGCATATGTCAAGCTCGCCCTTGGAGATATCCTCGTTTTTGATCAGAAATTCAATGAAGCACTGATTAATTTTTCACAGGTTCAAAAAAGTTTGAAAAATGACGTTCTAGGTCAGGATGCCCGATTTAAAGTAGCCCAGACGAGTTTTTACAAAGGTGATTTTGATTGGGCATTTACTCAGTTAAAAGTTTTAAGAGGCTCAACTTCTCAACTTATTGCTAATGATGCCATGCAGTTAAGCCTATTAATTTCCGATAATTCATTGGAAGATTCAACTCAGACTGCATTAAAAAAATATGCCAGGGCAGACCTCCTTGCTTATCAGCAGAATACGAGGGAAGCAATTGAAGTGTTAGATGACATTCTAATAAATCACAAGGGAGAAAAAATAGAAGATGAGGCTCTTTTAAAACAAGGTGAACTATTAGAACTTATTAAGGATTATGAAGCGGCAGAATTTAACTATCTTAAAATTGTTGAATTTTATGGAAATGATATTTTGGCCGATGACGCACATTTTGCACTTGCCGAGCTTTACAGGAACATCTTAAATGAACCCGAAAAAGCTAAAGAGCATTACGAAAAAATAATTTACAACTATCAGGATAGCTATTACTTTCCTCAGGCGCGTAAAAATTTCAGAATATTGCGTGGCGATAGTATTAACTGAATTTCATATTCTGACTTATAAATTTGAAGTATGATTATCTACAATGTTACCATTAATATAGATGAATCTGTACATGACAATTGGTTGGACTGGATGCAGGAAACTCATATTCCGGAAGTTATGGCAACGGGAAAATTCATAAATGCCAGGATGACAAAAGTATTGGTAGAAGAAGAAATGGGAGGCATTACGTACTCCATACAATACACTGCTGAAAACAAGGAAATTTTAGATAAATATTACGCCGAGGATGCTGAGAGAATGCGTCAGGAGGTATCAAAACACTTCGGAAATAAGTTTGTTGCCTTCAGAACGGAACTGGCCGTTGTTAAAGAGTTCAATGAAAATAGACTAAATGCCACGGAATACCTGTTTACTTATGGGACTTTACAACAGGAAAATATTCAGCTAACAGTATTTTCAAGAACACTTTCCGGTTTTAATGATGTCCTTTCGGGTTATAGGTTATCTGATGAGAAAGTAGTTGGTGTTTACCCTGTAATGCATCCTTCAGAAAATCCTGCGGATTTTGTTCATGGCCGGGTTTATATGTGCAGCAATAAAGAAATTTTGGAGGCTGATAAATATGAAGGTCCGGCATATAAGAGAATTAAGGTGGTATTGAACTCGGGCATAAGTGCATGGGCTTATATAAGCAGTACCCGGCAACCGAATTAAGCAATGACCAAAAAACGCAAAAAACACAGTTCGTATAAAAAGAGCACCCGGCAGGTAGAAAGTCCGGTTAAAGCCAAAAAATATTTGGGGCAGCACTTTCTCAAAGATGAAGAAATTGCAAAGCAAATAGCAGATACGCTTTCAATGGAGGGTTATACAAATGTTCTTGAAATTGGTCCCGGTACCGGAGTCCTTACGAAATATTTACTGCAGCGCCCTGCCAAACTCATAGCTATGGAGTTGGATGAGGAATCTATAGTATACCTTAAGCATAGTTTTCAGCTGGAATACAACGAAATTCTTCAGCAAAATAATTCGCTTGAAATAATTGAGGCCGATTTTCTTAAATACAACCTTTCAACTTTATTTAATAATGAACCTTTTGCCATCATCGGCAATTTTCCCTACAATATCTCTACACAAATAGTTTTCAGGTTATTGGAGGTCCGAAACAGGGTTCCCGAATTTTCAGGAATGTTCCAGAAAGAGGTAGCTCAGCGTATTTGTGCCGGAGAGGGCAGTAAAACCTATGGCATTCTTTCGGTTTTGGTGCAGGCATTCTATCATGCCGAATATCTTTTTACCGTGAAACCGGAGGTTTTTAATCCCCCTCCAAAAGTTGAGTCGGGGGTATTAAGACTTGTAAGAAAAGAAAAATTTATGCTGGACTGCGATGAAAAACTATTTTTCAAAGTAGTAAAGACTGGCTTTAACCAGCGTAGAAAGACCTTAAGAAACAGTTTAAAAATATTTAACCTTTCTGATAATCTAAAAGAAGATGCTATCTTTGACCGGCGTCCCGAAGAATTGGGTGTTGCCCAATTTATTGCGCTGACCAAGAAGATAGATGATGACTCCATTTAAACTCACAGATGAGCTACTGGCAGAAATTGAGCTGCTTATAGAATCCGGGAAAGACGAAGATTTAAAGTCTTTCATGGAAGAGCTTCACTATGCCGATATTGCAGAAATTGCCAATGATCTTAATGAATCCTCTGCTACATATCTTATTAAACTTCTGGATAGTGATAAAACTTCTGATATACTTATTGAACTGGACGATGATGTCAGGGAATCCATACTAAAAAACCTTTCCTCGAAAGAAATAGCAGAAGAACTGGAGGAACTGGATACCGACGATGCTGCGGATATTGTTGGAGAATTACCTGAAGAAATAGTTGAGGAAGTAATTTCTGAAATAGAAGACCGAGAACATGCTAAGGATATTGTCGATCTGCTGCGCTACAAAGAAAATTCTGCAGGCGGACTTATGGCCAAGGAATTGGTAAAAGTAAATGAAAACTGGAACGTGCTTACCTGCGTAAAGGAAATGAGAGCCCAGGCGGAAAATGTTACGAGAGTGCACTCTATTTATGTTGTTGATAATGATGATAAACTAATAGGCAGGCTATCCCTGAAAGATTTGCTTACAACCTCTACCAAATCACCGATTAAAGATGTTTATATTCCTAAAGTAGATCGTGTTAATGTAAACGAAAAACCTGAGGAGGTCGCTAAAATAATGTCTAAATACGATCTGGAAGCTATTCCTGTAGTCGACGAGATTGGCAGGCTGGTTGGTAGAATTACTATTGATGATATCGTAGACGTAATAAGAGAAGAAGCCGAGAAAGACTATCAGATGGCGGCAGGTATCTCGCAGGATGTAGAAGCTGATGATAGTATATGGGAGTTGACAAGAGCCCGTTTACCCTGGTTGTTTTTGGGTCTTTTGGGTGGCATTGGTGCGGCGGCCATCATGGGAGGGTTTGAGGAAATGATTAGCAATCATGCTATTTTGTTCTTTTTTACTCCTTTAATAGCTGCTATGGCGGGTAATGTTGGGGTACAATCCAGCGCGATCATCGTACAGGGACTTGCTAATGACGACCTAAAGGGAAGCATTAGTAACCGCCTGATAAAGGAAATGCTCCTGGCTACTTTAAACGGCATTATATTGGGAGTGGTCTTATTGCTGTTCACATGGTTCTGGCAGGGTAATTTTCCTGCAGCACTTGCTATTTCAATTTCTCTTGTTGTCGTAATCATCGTAGCCGGTATCATAGGCACCTTTATCCCCTTATTTCTTGACAAAAGAGGCATAGATCCGGCAATTGCCACCGGACCTTTTATTACTACAAGTAATGATATTTTCGGAATCCTGATCTATTTCTGGATTGCAAAAGTAATTTTAGGAATTTAGACTTCAATTTATACTAAAATTGGATACCTTAGGGTCCCTGAAATCTAATTTAAATTCTATTCAGGAATTTTTGTCTATGCCAATAAAAGTAGGATTAGTCCAGGAGAGCCCTGTTTTTTTTAACAAAATAGAAACCATTTCTAAAATTGAGAGGCTCACTAAAACGTATGCGGAACAGGGTTGTGATTTATTGATTTTCCCCGAGTCTTTTATCCCCGGTTATCCAAGGGGATTTACATTTGGTGCTACAGTTGGAAGCAGATCGGAAAAGGGCCGCAAGCTTTATGCTGAATACCATGAAAACAGCTTCAACGTGGAGAGTGAAGATCTTAAAAGGCTTGAAACTATTTCAAAAAATTACGAAATCTATCTGGTAATAGGAGTGACAGAAAAAGATGATATAAGCGGCAGCCTATACTGCTCTATGCTCTATATCTCACCTACTTCCGGATTGCTTGGCACACATAGAAAAATTAAGCCTACCGGAACAGAGAGAATTGTGTGGGCGGAGGCTTCAGGAGATTCATTAACCACTTTTGAAACTAAAATAGGCAGGTTGGGTGGCCTGATCTGTTGGGAAAATTACATGCCACTTGCCAGAATGGCTATGTACAGAAAAGGTGTTGAGATTTATATTGCTCCTACGGCAGATGCCAGGGACGAATGGACTTCAACCATGCAGCATATTGCACTGGAGGGTCGTTGTTTTGTACTTGGCTGCAACCAGTATTTTACAAAATCCATGTATCCCGAAAAATACCGGTCACTTGTTAATGACGAACCCGAAACAATGTGCCGTGGAGGCAGTATTATAGTGGCCCCTAACGGGAAAATTCTTGCAGGCCCTTTATATGACAAGGCAGGAGTACTAATGGCCGAAATAGATCTGGAAGAAATTAAATCAAACAAACTCGATTTTGACGTAATTGGACATTATGCCCGAAATGATATTTTTCAACTTGAGGTAAAAGATCAGCCTGAAATTAAGAAGGAAAAAAAGTAACCTTATGAAACCCAATATACTTTGTCTTCTAGCTCTAATCTTTTTGAGTAATAGTTGCAAAACTGAAAACAACACTATGTTCGATCCTGAACTAAATCCGGAACAGCTCGAAGTATTTGGCCAGGATTACATTTCCACTCCTTTACACGAAAGAGATATTACTATTTCAACAGATGGAAACCAGTTGATCTATACTCTCGGAAATTACAAGCAGACTATCAGGAGTTTGGTGAGCATTAAAAAGACAGGTGATAAATGGGGAGATAAAGAAATCTTACCCTTTTCCGGTAAGTACAATGATATTGAACCTTTTTTTACGGTTGATGGCACTAAATTGTTTTTTGCATCTAACAGGCCTATGGGTGAAGACAGTACAAGGAGCGACTACAATATCTGGTATGTTGAGCAGGAAAATGGCAAATGGAAGACCCCCATTGCCCTGGACACACTAGTAAATAGTCCGGGTGATGAATTTTTCCCATCCGTAAGTTCCAATGGTAATTTGTATTTTACTGCAACCCGGGAAAACGGAATAGGCAGAGAAGATATATTTGTCAGCACTTTTTCGAAGGACAAGTACGGTGTAGCTGTCCCGCTCGATAGCGCTATTAATACCAAAGCCTATGAGTTTAATGCCTATATCAGTCCAGATGAAGATTTATTGGTTTTCAGTTCATATGGAAGGGCAGATGGTTTAGGAGGAGGTGACCTATATTACAGTAAAAAAGACAAAACCGGCCAATGGGGAAAAGCAGAGAATTTAGGAGAGGTTGTCAACTCTGACAAACTAGATTACTGCCCATTTATAGATTTTCCCAGAAATAACTTTTACTTTACCAGTGACAGGGCAAAAGCCCCTGAGGAGAGAATAAAAACAGTGCCGGAACTAACCAATGAAGCCAATAAGGTTTTAAACGGTATGGGAAACATATACAGAATTAAGCTTGATGAATTAAATCTGAACCAAAAAAAATGAAAGCTATAAATCTTAAAGAAAAGCATTCCACATTTACCAAAAAATGGCATCCGCATCAGATAGCGCGTGTAGATGATATGCAAGTAATCCTGGCAAAGATTCAGGGAGAATTTGTTTGGCACTCGCACGAAAATGAGGATGAGCTATTCCAGGTATTAAGAGGTACTTTGTACATGCAATTCAGAGACCGCACAGAAGTTGTGAAAGAAGGTGAAATCATTGTTGTTCCCAAAGGAGTAGAACACTGCCCATCTACAAAAGATGACGAAATAGTACATTTGTTGCTCTTTGAAAAGTTGACGGCGGCTCACACAGGAAATGTGAAACATCCAATGACACAAACCGAATATCCCAAAATTTAAAAAAGAATGAAAATCCTCCACTTAGACACTAACCATCCTTTGCTTATAGAAGAATTCAACGAGCTCGGTTTTGAGAATATTGAAGAATATACTGCCCCCAAATCCGAGGTGGAAAAGAATATTCACTTGTATGACGGGCTTATTATCAGGAGCAGATTTACTATAGATAAAAACTTTTTGGATAAAGCCCAAAATCTGAAGTTCATAGGTAGGCTTGGGTCTGGTTTGGAAAATATCGACGTGGATTATGCCCGGGATAAAGGAATATTTTTGGCAGCTGCACCCGAAGGTAACCGCAATGCTGTTGGAGAACATTGCCTTGGGTTCTTATTGGCCCTCTTTAATAATCTGACCAAGGCCAACAGCGAAGTAAAAATGGGAAAATGGGACAGGGAAGGCAATCGGGGAGTAGAACTCGATGGCAAAACTGTTGGCATAATAGGCTATGGCAATACAGGTAAAGCCTTTGCCAAAAAACTTAGAGGTTTTGAGGTTGAAGTAATTTGCTACGACATTATTGGGGGCGTATCTGATGAAAATGCCAGGCAGGTAGGAATAATGGAATTGGAACAAAAATCAGATATTATTAGCCTTCATGTACCACAAACGCCAGAAACCCTGGGAATGATTAATACCGAGTTTATCAATGCTTTTCAAAAGCCTTTTTGGTTGTTAAATACGGCAAGAGGAAAATGTCTGGTAACCGAAGACCTGGTTTCGGCTTTAAAATCCGGGAAAATATTAGGCGCCGGATTGGACGTGCTGGAATATGAAAAAGCCTCTTTTGAGGACATGTTTTCTCGGGAAAGTCTCCCGGAAGCCTTTCAATATCTAATTGATGCCGGGAATGTAATCCTTTCTCCGCATATTGCCGGCTGGACTATTGAAAGCAAAGCGAAATTAGCACAGACTATTGTTGCTAAAATTAAGTCAAGATTTTGCTAAATTTGTATACTAATAAAAAGTGTTCATAATATGAAAAAGATAGGTATTCGGGTTCTAATAGTTTTGGGAATACTATTCTTTATTATGAAAGCACTGGAGTGGAGTATTGAATCAGAATTCAAGGACCGGATAAATTCAAATCCTGATAGAAATTACGATATTACTTATTCTGATTTAGATTTACACACTTTTTTTAAAGGGGTTACTTTAGATGAAGTCAGAATTGAACCCTTAAACCCGGGAAAAGGAACTCTAATTACAGGACGTGTAGATTATGCCACCCTTAAGGGAATAGTATGGACCGAGTTCTTTTTAGGTAAAAAATTAAATTTAAATGAGATTGCTTTTGAACAGCCAATTTTTGAAGTAACCCTTAGTGCAGACACTACTAATACAGACACTACAAAAAGTAAAAGTGGAACTGGGTTACAAAGAATGTTTGGTGATATTTTATCGCGTGCCGATCTAAAACGTTTTCATATTCAAAATGGTTCTATTGTTATTAATGATCCTGTTTCGCAAGCTGTAAAGGGTCAGGTAAAACAAATAAATATTAGTGCTACTGACATAGAGACTGACTCCTTGAAATTCGACCACCTAATACCATTTAGCCTGGGTGATATAAATATAGATCTGGATGGTATAACATACATACCCAACGACTATACAGAAATTAAATTAGGTCATTTTCATTATAACCTCCAAGAGAAGGAGATTTTATTGAATGACATTTCCATGGGTTATTCCATGGACTGGATTGAAGTTAGTAAAATCCTTGGTGTTCAAAATGATATAATTGAGTTGAATGTACAAGAAATTGGAATACATCAGTTTGAACCATCAAGTAGATTTTATACAGATTTAGACATTGAAGCCCAAAGGATTTCTATTGATGAACTGAACATAAAGCTACAGAGAAATAAAAATATTCCCAGACCCCCGGATGTCGTGAAACCGATGTTTCAGGGTATAATTAGTGCTATTCCCATGGCAATTCTAATAGATTCCATTCAAATCTCTAATTCTTCCTTAACCTATAGTGAACTCGAGGCTGAAAAGAGTGAAGCAGGATCGATCAAAATCCAGGAAATTAATGGTACTATTACCGGAATCACCAATATGCCCGAACAACAGGTAGAAAAAGGTCAATTGGAAGCAACTTTGAGTGCCAGCCTAATAGGTAAAGCAGGAATAAATATTGGGCTAAGTGTTCCATATGATACAGAATCATTTGCATTAAGGGTAGATGTTGTAGAAATGGATCTAACAAGCCTAAACCCAACCCTAAAACCACTTGCCGGTGTTGAAATGGCCTCTGGCCAAATGAAGAAAATTCGGTTTCAAATGAATGCCGGTCCTAATCTATCCCATAACAAACTGGTATTTGATTATGAAGACTTACATGTGAAAATGGTTAATGAGAAAAGCGAGCATGGATCTAATAAAAAGGTTCTGCTTTCTGCAATTGCCAATACTGCGATCCGGACAAATAATATGCCCGATAAGCACAACTATCTGGTTGCAGAATATCAATCCCAAAGGAATATATATCGCTCACCAGTCAATTATATTATTCATGGGTTAGTTAGCGGGTTTACACGAATTGTTCCCGGAAAAACTGTGCAAAAATTCATCAACAAGGAAGACAAAAAAGGCAAAAAAAAGAAAGGTCCTTAAATAAATAATGCCCCTGTATTGTTCATTGATTCCTGCAACTAATAAAAGGATTTCCTTTAAAAAATATTATTTTACAGTTGATTTGAAATAAATATATGAACCTGGGAAACTTTAATAAGTTGTTAGTCTTAATAGGTAATTCCTGACCCTTTACAAGAAGTAATTCCTGCTTCGGGAAAGAACCGTAATCTTTGGTTCAGATTATTAGGGGATATGCAAGTCTGACCATTACTACATTTACTTTGGAATAAACCCATTGCAGTGGAAAAGGAAAATAATCGTATAATTAACTTTAAACAGGCCTGAATTACAGGCTTGCTCTGCAACTAAAATAAAACGACTATGCAATCAAAAGCCAAAACACCGGCAGAATATATTTCTGAACTCCCTGAAGAACGAAAACAAGCTATGATGAAGTTGAGGGAAACTATCCTGGAAAACCTACCTGAAGGATTTGAAGAAGAAATGAGTTATGGTATGATTGGCTATGTTGTTCCCCATTCCCTCTATCCGGCAGGGTATCATGTAAATCCGGAACTTCCATTGCCATTTATCAATGTTGCCTCCCAAAAAAATTTTATAGCCCTTTATCATATGGGGATTTATAGCGATAAAGATTTATTAAACTGGTTTATTAAGGAATATCCGAAGCATGTAAAAACCAAATTAGATATGGGAAAGAGTTGTATCAGGTTTAAAAATATTAACCATATTCCCCATGAATTAATTGGTAAATTAGTATCAAAAGTGAATGCGGAGCAATGGATAAAAAAGTACGAACAAGCCTTAAAAAAGTAATCCTATGCTAAAAAGAGTAACCGGATTGGGTGGGTTTTTCTTTAAAACCAGAAATCCCGATAAAATAAAAAATTGGTACAATAATCATTTAGGGTTAGACACGGACCAATATGGGTGTACATTCTGGTGGAAGGACAAGGAAGGCAATGATTGTTCCACACAATGGAGCCCTTTTAAAGAAGATACTTCTTACTTTGAACCCAGTAAAAAAGAATTTATGATGAATTTCAGGGTTGAGAATTTAGAAGCACTATTGGCAGTATTAAAGGACGAAGGTGTCACAGTCGTAGGGGAGATAGAGGAATACGACTATGGCAAATTTGGATGGATACTGGACCCGGAAGGTAACAAGATAGAGCTTTGGGAACCAGTGGATAAGGCATTTCTTTGATTGGAAAATAATTATTACATTTAAGAGAGTATTAACCAACACTTATAATCATGTCTGAAGAAAATAAAGATCCCGAAGACAAAGCAGAGGGTGCCTTTGAGAAAGCTAAAAAGACGGCTAAAGAAGCAAAAGAAAAAGCAAAAGAAACTGCTAAAGAAGCTAAAGAAAAAGCAAAAGAATTCGCCGAAGATACTAAAGAAGCTACGCACGAATTTAAGGAGGAAGCCAAGAAAACGGCAGAAGAATTTTCTGAAGGCATGAAAGAAGTCACCGAAGCTGAAAACAAAAAGATACTGGCAGGCATATTGGCTATAGTATTAGGTGCCTTTGGAATTCATAAGTTCATATTAGGGTATCAGAAAGAAGGCTTTATCCTCTTGGGTATAACTATTGTTGGATTCGTTCTTAGTTGCATAGGGATTGGCGTTTTTATGGTGTGGATTAGTGGTATGATCGGATTAATAGAAGGAATTATTTACCTCACTAAATCTGATGAGGATTTTTATAACACCTACCAGGTGGGTAAAAAACCCTGGTTCTAAAATCTAAAAAGTCGGATTTTTTTTGATCTGGCTTTTTTTATTAAATTTATTATCGTAATATTGCGATATATAAATACATTATGGGAGTCACTAAAACACAAATATTCACGGCAGAACAAAATGAACTGGCCACAATTTTGAAGGTGCTGGGCAATCCAGCCAGGATAGCTATTTTACAGCATATAAACAACCAGAAAGACTGCATTTGTAATGATATAGTTGAAGAAATTGGACTTGCTCAACCTACCATTTCTCAACATTTAAAGGAGCTCAAAAGCATTGATTTAATTAAGGGTGAAATAAGTGGAAAAAGGGTATGTTACTGCATCAATCAAAAGAAATGGCAGGAAATACTGGTGTTACTAAATGATTTCTTTGATAAAACAAACCTAAACTATTGCTAAAAACAAACAGATGAAGACAAAAGAATTTTTATCTCTCTTAAGAGAAAACGGAAATAAAGAATTAGTATTCGACTATAACAGAGGGGCGCTTGTGGGTGCCAATTACCACTTAACTGAAGTGAAAAATATCAGTGTAGATTCTGTAGACTGTGGTGCAGGAACAGATTTTTGGAAAGAAACTATTGTTCAGCTCTGGGAAAGTCCGTCTGAATTAGATAAAACAGAATATATGTCTGTTTCTAAAGCACTTCAAATTCTAAACAGGGTAAATGGAATTAAACCCATGGATTTGGAAGCAGAAGTAAAAATTGAATATGGAAATGCCAGCTTCCACACCGCGCAGTTATTTATAGATACATTTGAAATTTTTAAAGACAGATTACTCATAAAATTGGCAGTGGAAAAAACAGATTGTAAGGCCAGGGAAGAATGTTTAGTAGCTGTTGAAACAGATGCAGAAAAAGAAGTCGTTTGTTCTCCAGGCGGAGGTTGCTGCTAGTTAATTGGTAAGAACACCGAGATGTCCGTAAACCATTTAAAAAAAACAGGGCTGTTAATTTTAGAAATGTCTGAAGTTCATTGGCCTGAGCTTGCCCAAATATACAAGGAAGGTATTGCTACAGGTTTTGCAACTTTTGAAAAAGAGATTCCTTCCTATGAACAATGGAACAAAAATCATATTTCCTGTTGCAGGTTAGTGGCCTTAAGCAATGATAATGTCTCAGGTTGGGCAGCGCTTTCCCCCGTTTCCGGCAGATGTGTTTATGGAGGTGTTGCAGAAGTAAGCATTTATATTGCAGAAGCGGCCAGAGGACTGGGTATTGGTTATCTTTTAATGGAAGAGCTCATTGCTGCCAGTGAAAATGCGGGGTTCTGGACACTTCAATCGGGCATTTTCCCTGAGAACAAAGCAAGCATCAAACTACATGAGAAAGCTGGTTTTCGCTTTTTGGGCAGACGTGAAAGAGTAGGACAACTAGACGGGGTTTGGAAAGACAACGTACTATTTGAAAGACGAAGTAAAATTGTTGGAATTGAGTAAATAATTGCAATCCTAGAAATTAAACCATAATTAAATGAAAAATATCTTGGTATTGTGCACCGGCAACTCCTGCAGGAGTCAGATGGCGCATGGCTATCTCAATGCGATGCAAAATGGGAAGGCCAGAATCTACAGTGCAGGAATTGAAACCCATGGCCTGAATCCGGGTGCTGTTGCCATAATGAAAGAGGATGGAATAGATATATCTAAACATACCTCGAATAATATTGATGAATACGATGGTATCCCATGGGATT
Organism: Eudoraea adriatica DSM 19308; assembly: GCF_000382125.1. Lineage (GTDB taxonomy): Bacteria > Bacteroidota > Bacteroidia > Flavobacteriales > Flavobacteriaceae > Eudoraea > Eudoraea adriatica. Next base: position 83,253 of record NZ_KB907550.1, on the reverse strand, counting down.
ATATTATAACGGTCTGTGACCATGCCAGGGAAAACTGCCCCTATATTCCTTCGAAGATGGCCAAAAGGATCCACCACAACTTTTTTGACCCTTCAAAGGTACAGGGCACAGAAGAAGAAAAGCATGCTGCTTTTTTAAAAGCCAGAAATGAAATAAGAGACTTCTGCAAACAATTTATGCAGAAGGAATTTAATTAAGAAGTTCCGTTATTTTCAGTAAGTTTCCTCTCCAGCTCCGCCTGGAATTCCTCCATGACAGGTTTTACAGTACTCTCCGGTAAATCGGAAATCTTTATATACATCAGGCCGTCTACAGAATTATTAAATAAGGGGTCAACGTTAAATGCAACTACTCTTGCATTTTGTTTGATATACTTTTTAATTAGCACGGGAAGCCTCAGGCTGCCGGGTTCTACTTCATCGATTAGCCTGTCAAACTTATTGAGATCTGCTTCGGTTTCATCAAAAATAAATTCCTTGTCGGCATCATTTAATTTTACCTTAAACTCCTTCTTCGGCCTAATATATTGGGCCACATAGGGATCCCAATAATTAGATTTCATAAACTCTATCATCAGAGATTTGGAGAAATTGGAGAATTGGTTGCTTATACTAACCCCTCCTATTAAATATTTATGTTCAGGATGCCTAAGCGTTGTATGAACTATCCCCTTCCACAAAAGAAACAAGGGCATAGGCTTCTGTTGATATTCCTTAACGATATAGGCTCGTCCCATTTCTATTGATCGTTGCATCATTCCGTATAGTTCAGGTTCAAATCCGAACAGATCCTGTAAATAAAAACCATCAATTCCATATTTATTAAATATTTCCGAACCCATTCCCATTCTATAGGCGCCCACTATTTTTTTCTCGTCATTATCCCACAGGAATAAATGGTGGTAGTAATAATCAAATTTATCAAGGTCTATCGATTTGTTGGTGCCTTCGCCTATTGCTCTGAATGTAAGTTCTCTTTGCCTTCCAATTTCCTTCAGAATAAAAGGCATATCTTTTGCCAGCGCCAAAAACACTTCATAATTCTTACTTTGCAATAAACGACAGTCCTTCTCTCTTAATTTTTCTAATTCCCCCTGTATAACTTCTGTCCGCATTTCACCGGCTATCTTGCGCGCCGGTTTTGGTATTTTTAAAGTAGTTGGAATCTGATCTATTAAACGTTCCTTCTCATAGGCATTAGCCAGGATATACGTTTTTTTGCGTAACAGTTCGGAAAACTCCTCCAAGCTTTTGTGTTCCTTTTGGGATTGTACTCCTATTGGTTGTCCTATTCTTACTTTTATGGCCCTATTTCTCTGAGTAGTTACTTCGGAAGGTAGTTTGGCCGTACGGAAAATATCATTGAACTTCGATAAATGATAGAATAACTTACTATTCTTTGCATGGAAATAAATAGGTACTACAGGGACTTCGGCTTTTCGGATCAGTTTTAATGAAGACTCCTCCCAGGGCCTGTCAACTATGAGCTTCCCATCTCTATAAGTCGATACTTCTCCTGCCGGGAAAATACCCAGGGGATGACCATCCCTCAAATGCTGCAAGGCGCTCTTAAATCCCCCAATACTACTTTTGGCATCCCTGTGGTTTTCGAATGGATTCACGGGCATTATATATGGCGCCAGCGGTTCCACCCGATGAAGTAAAAAATTTGCAATAATCTTGAAATCGGGTCTCTTTCTCAACATTAACTTTAGAAGTAAAACCCCGTCAATTCCTCCCAGCGGATGGTTGCTAATAGTAATATAGGGACCTTCTTTGGGCAATCTTTTAAAATCATCTTCAGGAATTTCAAAGTCAATTTCATAGTGTTCCAGTATGGCGTCCAGGAATTCAGGTCCTTCCAATTCTTTATGCTCGTCATAAAACCTATTTATATCCGACAATTTGGTTAACCTAACCAGGATCCATCCCATGAATGTTCCAAAAAAGCCATATCGCTGGAGATTAACGGCCCTGGCTACTTCTTTTACGGTGACTAAACCCATAGACTCTTCAACTAGTTATAAGTAAATATAGGAAAATAGAAAGGAGAGCTACCTATTTTAACACAGTAAAATATCGCTTTCGGATTAGTGCTTTACTACCAATTGTAAGGTTTCCTTACCACGCTGTTCTAAAAGGACATCTTTGCCATTCTGAAGAGATTTTATAGCCTCAGTATTAAAATGTCGGATAGTATACAAAGAAACATCTTCATGGCAGACCACCTTAAACCTGCCCGAAAGCTGATCCAATAAATCATTAAGCCGATTAAACTTATTATCCACACAAACAGAAAAGCTGATTGCCGAATTCTGAATAAGATCTACCTTCATTTTATAATCGTGCAGCAACTTAAAGAGGTCACTTATACTGTCTTCCACTATAAATGAAAAATCCAGGGAGGAAAGTTTCATCAGCACCTGATTTTTCTTAACAATAAAACAAGGTATCTCGGGTTCAATCCCAATGCCTTTGCCAACCGTAGTGCCGGCATCCCTGGGATTGATAAAAGATTTTACATGCAGCGGTATTTCCTTTCTCTGCAACGGCTGCAAGGTCTTGGGATGGATTACAGAAGCCCCGTAAAAAGCCAGCTCTATTGCTTCTCTATAGGATATTTTGTTCAATAGTTTTGTCTCTTTAAAATACCTCGGATCTGCATTCAGAACTCCGGGGACATCTTTCCAAATAGTAACAGAATTGGCATTAAGGCAATAGGCCAGAATTGCAGCAGTATAGTCAGAACCTTCTCTGCCAAGTGTTGTGGTAAAATTGTTGTCGTCACTGCCCAAAAATCCCTGGGTAATATATAATTTATTCTCCTCTACTCCTTCTGCAATAAGCTGTTGCGTTTTTTCCCAGTTAACTCTCCCGTCTCTGTAATTATCATCCGTTTTTATGAAATCTCGAATGTCAATCCAGTGATTTTTAATTCCCGCCTCATTAAGATAAGTACTCACAATGGTAGTTGAAAGTAATTCTCCATAGCCCACCACCTGGTCGTATACAAAACTATAATTTGGCGATTTGTTCCAGGCCAAAAAGCCACTAACCTCTTCAAAGAGAAGGTTAACCTTTTTATAAACAGAATGCTCTTTATTTTCAAATAATTCCTGCAGTATAGTCTGATGATACAACCTTACTTCTTCAAGAGCACCCTTCAGGCTGGTCTGCTCATCAAAATAGGCTTTAACTACCACCTCCATGGCATTGGTCATTTTTCCCATTGCCGAAACCACCAAAAATGTGTTTTGATGTCCTGTCTCCTCAAGAACTTTGACTAAATTTCTGACCCCATTTGCATCTTTAACCGAGGCCCCACCAAACTTAAATACTCTCATAATTTACTTAAATATTCCTGAATACCTTTTTCATCTAAATGCACCACATCCCAATCACGCAATACTTTAGCACCTTTCTTTTTATAAAAATCAATAGCAGGACTGTTCCAGTCCAGCACGTCCCAGGATATACGCTTAACGCCCAATTGCGCTCCATATTTTACCACTTCATTTAGCAAGGCTGTCCCCAGGCCGCTCCCACGGAAGGCTTCTGAAACAATTAAATCTTCTAAATGAACAACCGGACCTTTCCAGGTTGAATATCTTGGATATACCAAAGCCATCCCTTCCACATTATTATTTATAACCCCGACGAAACAATGAAATAGTTTCTCCCTTCCAAAACCATCCTTCACCAGACGTTCTGTGGTCATCTCAACAGCATCTTCCTCCCTCTCGAAAATAGCGAGTTCCTTTATTAATTTTAACACAGCGGGCATATCCCCGGCCACTGATTCTCTTATTTGATATTTCATATTTGTTACAAATAAAACACAAAGTTATAAATTTAAAAAATTGTGAGTTTGCCTGAAGCATATAGTTTAACAAAATAACCGATATTTGTACTTAAATAAAACATCCTTCCTTCATGGATAAAAAAAATAAAACTCTTGGTGAATTTGTCATAGAAAATCAGGCTGCATTCCAATACTCTTCCGGGGAATTTTCCAGACTTATAAACGCTATCAGGCTTGCTTGCAAGGTAGTAAACCATGAAGTTAATAAGGCAGGGCTTGTGGATATCCTGGGAGCGGCCGGTGACACCAATATACAGGGCGAAAATCAGCAAAAACTTGACGTGCTTGCCAATGAAAAATTTATTCAGACCCTAAAAAACAGGGAGATAGTTTGCGGTATTGCCTCAGAGGAGGAAGACGATTTTATCAGTATTAATAGTCAGGATGAAAAGCATCAGAACAAATATGTGGTCCTTATTGATCCCCTGGATGGTTCTTCCAATATTGATGTAAACGTATCTGTTGGAACCATCTTTTCTATTTACAGAAGGATTACTCCTGTGGGCACACCAGTTACCATTGAAGATTTTCTTCAGCCCGGCATTAATCAGGTTGCGGCGGGCTATATAATCTATGGGACTTCAACCATGTTGGTATATACTACCGGACACGGTGTTAACGGTTTTACGTTAAATCCGGCTATAGGCACATTTTATCTTTCACACCCGGATATGCAGTTTCCGGAAACAGGTAAAATATATTCGGTTAACGAAGGTAATTATATTCATTTTCCTCAGGGCGTAAAGGATTATATCAAATACTGCCAGTTAGAGGAGGAAGACAGGCCATACACCTCAAGATATATTGGTTCTCTGGTTTCAGATTTTCACAGAAATATGATAAAAGGGGGTATTTATATGTATCCCAAAAGCAGCGTTGCGTCGAATGGCAAATTGCGACTGCTTTATGAATGTAATCCTATGGCTTTTATTGCAGAACAAGCAAATGGAAAAGCGAGTGACGGGTTTACAAGAATAATGGAAATTCAACCAAAAGAATTGCATGAACGAGTACCGTTCTTCTGCGGAAGCACGAAAATGGTAGAAAAGGCGGAGGAATTTATGGCCGCACAGGGAGCCAGGTCAAACGGATAAGCCTTCTGTTTTTTAATCCTTTCTGCTAGTGTTTGAGGATATAGAGATAATCCTCAAAATTAAACCTTCCACTAAATATTGCAACAGACTTTTCTATGATGCGGTTGGCTTTTTTAACCGGAAATCCCAATCCAATGGCGTATTTTTTTAGCAATGCCATTTCCTCATCATCCACTATATGATCCACATATATTAATCTAAACAGATCATATAAACGCTCCAGGCGTTCTTCCAGGCTGTTTGAAGGAGTAATGGGATATTTGTTAGACTTCTTCATCACTTCACTATATTCCTCAGAGGTAATATCGAGTTTCCGGGCAAAACGGTCTAATAAGCCCTTTTCTCTGGGATTAATCTTGCTATCAACAGCTGCAAGAGATGCTAAAGAAGCGAAATGAGCTAAATTTCGCCTGTGTTCACTATGAAAGTATAAATCTACTATGGCCATAAAACAGTACTAATTTAAGCTGTAAAGATACTTTTTTTAAAGGTCAAACTTTGAATAAATATTCAAAATATTTAACAAATTCATTCAAATTTACGATCTGTATTCCCGGCTGGTTTCAAAGAGAAAGTTGTAAATTCACAGACCTACGGGCAGGACCATTTTAATGTCAAATACCGAATCCAGGACGGCAGCAGAATACCTCTCATAAAAAATGAGGACACCCAAAAGAAAAGTATCGCATATTAGTAAATAAATATCCGCGCAAATCAAAAGACGGAGAGAAAAGAATGACAAATCAACAACTTTATAGTCTGGCAGAAGATTGGTTTAAGCATCAAAATTGGACCCCTCATTCGTTTCAGTTAAAGACCTGGTCTGCCTTTTTAGGCGGAAAGCACGGACTGCTAAATGCTCCTACCGGGAGTGGCAAAACCTATGCCCTGTGGTTTCCAATAATCTTAAACTATATTAAAAATAACCCTGAATATAAGACAAAACATAAGAAAGGTCTTAAAGCCATTTGGATTACCCCTTTACGGGCCCTGTCACAGGAAATAAGACAATCCGCTGAAAGGGTTATCCGCGATTTAGACACTCAGCTTACCGTTGGTATTCGTTCCGGGGACACCTCTGCCGCCGAAAGAGCGAAGCAAAAAAAAAGTATGCCGGACCTGCTCATTACAACTCCTGAGAGCCTGCAATTGCTTTTGGCCACAAAAGGATATGATGCCATTTTTAAAAACTGTTATGCAATAGTCGTAGATGAATGGCATGAGCTGCTGGGTACCAAGCGAGGGGTGCAGACAGAGCTTGGGTTATCAAGGCTTAAGGGAATTGCTAAAGAACTTCGTATTTGGGGTATTTCGGCCACGATAGGGAATCTTGAGCAGGCCAGAGAAGTACTGTTGGGTCCCGGATCTCCGGCCCATGAAAATTCTGTACTTATCAGGGCCAATCTTAAAAAAAAGGTCACCGTAAAGAGTATTATTCCAAAGGAGATGGAAACTTTTCCATGGCGTGGCCATTTAGGTCTTCGCTTGCTTGATGAAGTTATTCCAATAATCAACAATAGCAGAACAACTCTGCTTTTTACCAATACCAGAAGCCAATGCGAAATCTGGTTTCAAAAGATCCTGGAAAAACATCCGGAATTAGCCGGTGAAATTGCCATGCATCATGGAAGTATAAATAAAGAAACAAGACAATGGGTAGAACAGGCTATACGAAATGAAAGTCTAAAAGCAGTTGTCTGCACTTCTAGTCTTGATCTCGGCGTAGATTTTGCACCGGTGGAAACTGTAATTCAAATTGGCGGTCCCAAAGGAGTTGCCCGGTTTATGCAAAGAGCGGGAAGGAGCGGTCACAGGCCGGGTGAAGAAAGTGTTATTTATTTTCTGCCTACACACGCCATTGAACTTGTAGAGGCTTCAGCCCTGAAACAGGCCGCAGAAAAAAAAGCAGTTGAAGACAGGATCCCTTACCTTAATAGTTTTGATGTATTAATACAGTACCTGGTAACTCTTGCCATCTCAGACGGTTTTTTTCCTGACCAGATTTATCCGGAAATTAAACAAACCTTTTGCTACCAGAGTATCACGACTGATGAATGGCACTGGCTCTTAAACTTTATTGTCCTCGGCAGTCAGAGTTTGCAGTCCTATGATGAATACAAGAAAGTAGAGGTGGATGAACATGGAAAATTCAAAGTAACCAATCGCGGAGTTGCCATGAGGCACCGCTTTCAGATTGGCACAATTGTAGGCGACTCCAATATTACTGTTCGATATCAGAAGGGTGGATATATAGGAACTATTGAAGAACATTTTATTTCAAAATTAAAGCGGGGTGATGTATTTACCTTTGCAGGAAGAAACCTGGAATTTATCCGCATAAAGGAAATGCAGGCTCAGGTTCGGAATTCTTCCAAAAAATCCTCAAAAGTTCCGGCCTGGATGGGAGGTAGATTAACATTATCTGCCCAGATGTCTAAATTACTCAGAGAAGAACTTTATTCCGCACAATTGAGTGATAAAGAACAGTCTGCTGAAATCAGGGCACTTAAATCAATATTTACCCGGCAACAATCCGAGAGTATCGTTCCTAAACCCGATGAGTTTTTAATCGAAACTTTTCAAACCAGTGAAGGATACCACCATATTTTTTATCCTTTTGAGGGCAGATTTGTACATGAAGCGATGGGCAGTTTGCTGAGCTATAGAATTAGCCTGTTAGCTCCAATTACTTTTTCGCTTGCATTCAATGACTATGGTTTTGAATTGTTATCAGATAAAGAAGTAGATATGCAACAGGTTCTGGATAATGATTTATTTACAACCAGCTATTTGCTTGATGATCTTCAAAAAAGTTTAAATTCAACTGAGATGGCAAGGCGTAAATTCCGGGATATTGCGGTGATTAGCGGTATGGTTTTTACAGGATACCCGGATAAAGGAATCAAAATGAAGCATTTGCAGAGTAACTCACAGCTACTGTTCGATGTTTTCAAGGATTATGAAGCAGACAACCTTTTATATCAACAGGCCTTCAGGGAGACTTTCGAACATCAGTTGGAAGAAGGGCGCCTGCGAATTGCACTTGAACGCATTGCAGGACAAAAGATCGTATGGAGGCCTTGTACTGCTCCTACTCCTTTTTCTTTCCCTTTAATCACTGACAGATTAAGAGAAAAACTATCCAGCGAAAAACTCACAGACCGCATCAGGAGAATGACAGCCATTTTAACGAAAAGTAAATGAATATCACTTAATTTGGCAAGCCTGCTACTATTTCATTTCCTGAATAATCATTGCATTATCTATCTTTGATACGATGACACAAACCATTCAGATCCTGGGCCAGAATTTCATTTTGCATCCAAGCGGCACGCTTTATTGGAAGGAGCAGGCCACCGTACTGATAAGCGATGTTCATTTGGGTAAAATTTCGCATTTTAGAAAGTTTGGTGCTGCCGTACCTCAAAAAGCTATTTACAAAAATTTTGATTTACTGGATGCGACTATTGGATTTTTTAACCCCAAAGTGGTTTGCTTTTTAGGTGATTTGTTTCATTCTTCATTAAACCGGGAATGGGAACTCTTTGAAAAATGGATTGGGAATTCTGATTTCAAATATATATTGGTAAGGGGTAATCACGATATCATTTCTCCTCAGAGATATGAGCGAATTGGAATTCAGGTAGTCTCTGAATTAACCTCTGAAAGATTCTTACTCACGCATCATCCGGAAGAGCGAAAAGGCTATTTTAATTTTTCGGGTCACATTCATCCTGCAATTAAACTTAGGGGGAAAGGGAAACAATCACTTCGACTTCCCTGCTTTTTCAAGACACAGGATCAATTAATCCTTCCGGCATTTGGCAAATTTACAGGCACCCACACCATGAAGAAGAAGGAGACAGACGAGGTTTTTGCAATAGCCGATAATTCTATATTAAAAATTTAAGCCAATCTATTGGTCTGCCATTGATTCAGCATTTATATTTGCACAAAATTTGACGGTTGACCAAATCTTTATTGCAGCAACTGTATGCACAGTCTCCCCAACTCGGGAAACTGCAGGATTTTATTACTCAAAATCAACCAGATATTGCCTTAAATGGCCTTTGCGGATCCGCCATTTCATTCGTAACCTCAGCAATATTCAATAAAACAGACCGGCCTTTCCTGGTAGTTTTGAATGATAAAGAAGAAGCGGCATATATACTTAATGATCTGGAGCAACTTATAGGTGAAAATGACGTGCTTTTCTATCCGGGAAGTTACCGGAGACCATATCAGATCGAAGAAACCGATAATGCAAATGTCCTGCTTAGGGCAGAAGTTTTAAACCGTATAAATTCCCGGAAAAAACCTGCCATTATAGTCACATACCCCGACGCACTTTTTGAAAAGGTGGTCACCAGAAAAGAACTGACCAAAAATACCCTGAAAATTAATCGGTCTGATACGCTCTCATTAGACTTTCTTAATGAAGTGCTTTTCGAGTATCATTTTAAACGCGTGGATTTTGTTACCGAACCGGGTGAATTCTCTGTGCGTGGCGGAATACTGGATGTCTTTTCTTTCTCGCATGATGAACCATATCGAATAGAATTTTTTGGTGATGAAGTAGAGAGTATCCGGACCTTTGATGTAGAAACCCAATTATCTACTAACAAAGTTGGCCGGATCAGGATAATTCCAAATGTTGAAAATAAACACCTCGATGAAAGTCGCGAAAGCTTCCTGAAATATATAAGCGCGGATACCGTAATTTTCCTTAAAAACCCGGAATTAATTTATAGCAGGGTAGATCTGTTTTTTGAAAAAGCCAAAAAGGCTTTTGGGGAACTCAATTCGGAAATAAAACAGTCTGAACCTGCAGAATTATTTGCCAATTCTGCTTTACTGAAAAAGCAATTAGCGTCTTTTACCCAGGCCACCATAGGGGATTTTGGTTTTACCCAAAATTATAAGAATATAGATTTTAATACGACACCTCAGCCTTCCTTCAATAAGAAATTTGATTTGCTTATCGCCGATCTCAACGATAACAACCACAAAGGATATGAAAATTATATTTTCTGCTCTTCCGATGTACAAACGAAAAGATTACATGACATCTTTGATGAAGTAGACGAAAATGTTCATTATAAAACAAAAGTATTTCCATTATATCAGGGCTTTGTAGACCATGACCTGAAGGTAGCATGCTATACAGACCATCAGATTTTTGAGCGTTACCACAAATTTCATTTGCGGAACGGTTATGCCAAAAAACAGGCTATTACGTTAAAGGACCTCAACAAATTAGAAATTGGCGATTATGTAACCCACATAGACCACGGAATAGGAAAATTCGGAGGGCTTCAGAAAATTGATGTGGAAGGTAAAAAGCAGGAAGCCATCAAATTAATGTACGGGGAACGCGATATTCTGTATGTCAGTATTCATTCATTGCACAAGATCTCCAAATACAATGGAAAAGATGGGGCAGTACCCAAAATTTACAAATTGGGATCAACCGCATGGAAGAAACTCAAGCAAAAGACCAAGTCAAGGGTAAAAAAAATAGCCTTCGATCTTATAAAAGTCTATGCGAAAAGGAGGCTCGACAAAGGTTTTCAATACGCCCCGGACAGTTACCTGCAGCTGGAACTGGAAGCCTCTTTTATTTATGAAGACACACCAGATCAAAGTACTGCCACGGAGGATATCAAGAAAGACATGGAAAGTGAAAGGCCTATGGACAGGCTGGTTTGTGGCGATGTGGGATTTGGAAAAACCGAAGTCGCCATCAGGGCAGCATTTAAGGCAGCTGCAAATGGCAAACAGGTAGCGGTACTGGTGCCTACTACTATACTTGCTTTTCAACACCAAAGAACTTTCACAGAACGATTGAAAGACATGCCTGTTAAAGTGGATTATCTCAACCGTTTCAGAACAGCAAAAGAGAAACGAATAATATTGGATGAATTAAAATCGGGTAAAATTGACATTATTATTGGTACCCACCAATTGGCTAGTAAAAATGTGAAGTTTAAGGATCTGGGATTGCTAATTGTTGACGAAGAACAAAAATTCGGAGTTGCAGTAAAAGACAAATTAAAATCAATAAAAGAAAATGTAGACGTGCTTACTCTAACGGCTACGCCAATACCCAGAACACTTCAATTTAGTCTAATGGCGGCAAGGGATCTGTCCGTTATAAATACGCCACCCCCAAACAGGTACCCCATTGAAAGTCATGTAATACAATTCAGCGAAGAAACTATACGCGATGCCATTTCCTATGAAATCCAGAGAGGTGGGCAAATATTCTTTATCCACAACAGAATAGAAAATATTAAGGAAGTAGCCGGAATGATTCAGCGTTTGGTGCCGGATGCAAAAGTGGGCATTGGCCACGGGCAAATGGAAGGCAGAAAACTGGAGACTTTGATGCTGGCATTTATGAACGGGGAATTTGATGTTCTGGTCTCTACAACCATCGTGGAAAGCGGATTGGATGTGACCAATGCAAATACCATCTTTATAAATAATGCCAATAATTTTGGGTTAAGTGACCTTCATCAGATGAGGGGGCGCGTCGGCAGAAGCAACAAAAAAGCGTTCTGTTATTTTATTACCCCACCCTATGAGGTAATGACGCCCGATGCCAGGAAGCGAATCCAGGCACTGGAACAGTACACCGCATTGGGAAGTGGTTTTAACATTGCCATGAAGGACCTGGAAATTCGGGGTGCCGGAGACCTGCTGGGTGGTGAACAAAGTGGCTTTATAAATGAAATTGGTTTTGAAACTTATCAGAAGATTTTGGCGGAAGCTATTGATGAGTTAAAAGAAAATGAATTCAAGGATCTTTATGAGGAAACTGGGGGGAAGGATAAAATGTTTGTGAAGGAAACCCAGCTGGATTCAGATTTTGAATTGTTATTCCCCGACGATTATATTAACAATACCACCGAACGATTAAACCTCTATACAGAGCTAAACACCCTAAAAACTGAACAAGATCTTCAAAAATTTGATTCGCAGCTAATTGACAGGTTTGGCGCATATCCAACACAGGTGGAAGATTTGTTAAACTCGGTTCGAATCAAATGGATTGCCACAGGGATAGGTTTGGAAAAAGTAGTTTTAAAAAAAGGAAAACTAATGGGCTATTTTATCTCCGACCAGGAGTCTGCTTTTTATCAAAGCCCTGAATTCTCCAATGTTCTTTCCTATGTACAACAGCATAAGGAAAAATGCAGGCTAAAAGAAAAACAAACGCGTAACGGGCTTCGGTTACTTTTAATTTTCGATGGTATTAAATCTGTAAATAAAGCCCTGGAAGTTCTTAAACCATTGGAGAAAAAACATAAGGTCAGCATCTAATCCTATTTTTCTATTTTAAGTTAATCCGCTTTGCTTATCATTAATTGATGGTTTCCCTAAAATGTATTCCTTATCTTTAACTACATCAACACCAAAGCAGGTAAAACTAATTTGCTGCTGAAGTTTCCAGACCATTCAAAAGTAAACCATCATGAATAAAGCAAAAAGTACGCATACAAACTCGCGCAGGTCATTTATAAAAAAAGGTGCCATAGCTTCCTCTATTTTCATTGTGCCAAGACATGTGCTTGGAGGCATTGGCTATACGCCCCCAAGTGATAGATTAAATTTAGCAGCAATCGGTGCGGGAGGAAAAGGGAGAAGTGATATCCTGAATGCTTCGGTTGATGGCCGGGAAAGGGTGGTTGCACTTTGTGATGTGGATTTCTCAGGGTCTGCAGCAGCTTCTGTAAAGAAATTTCCAAAAGCAAAATTATACGAAGATTTCAGGGTAATGCTGGATAAAGAAAAGGATATTGATGCTGTAACTATCTCCACTCCAGATCATATTCATGGACCTGCTGCGGCATTTGCCATGGAAAGAGGCAAACATGTCTATGTCCAAAAACCTATGACACATAATATTAGGGAAGCAAGAATGCTAACCGAAATGGCAAGGGAAAATAAAATTGTAAGTCAGATGGGAAACCAGGGAGGGTCTAACCCTTTATTGGGAATGGTTCAAAAATGGGTAGATTCCGGAGTATTAGGGCAAATTTCGAAGGTACAGATCTGGACAAATCGCCCGGTATGGCCGCAGGGCTATGCCATGCCTGAACCAGATGAAAATATGAAGCCAAAAGACTTAAACTGGGATCTTTGGCTGGGACCTGCTGAATACAGACCATACACTCCCGATTTACACCCTTTTAACTGGAGGGGTTGGTGGGACTATGGAACGGGTGCACTGGGAGATGTAGGTTGCCATTTAATAGACATCCCATTCAGGACCCTTGGGCTCAAATACCCTACCGATGCAGAATGCAGTGTCGGGACTGTTTACTCCCAAATGTGGACCGCAGATTATCACCCGGAAGGCTGCCCTCCTTCTTCGTTTATTACACTACATTTTGATGCCACGGAAAAGAGTAAATCAGCAATTGAAATGACCTGGAGTGATGGTGGGATAAGACCCTCTCATCCCGACATAATTCCTGCAGACAGTGACATTGGAGGTCCGGGAAGTAATAATGGCGTACTGATAATAGGAGAAAACGGCATTATCTCAACGAACATAAATGACAGTTCCCCATTGACCCCCAAACTGTACCTGAATGATGGAACCACTGATTTTGGACCTGAAAAAGAAGACAAGGTTGAGCCGGAATACGGTCATCAGCGAAAATGGGTAGATGCCTGCAAGGCTGGCTTTAACAGTCCCGAACATCTTGCACTGACTTCTTCTTTTGATTATGCCGGTCCTATGACAGAAACAGTATTAATGGGTAACCTCGCTATTCGCAGTTATATGTTGCGAAAAGGAAACAACAAACAAAAAATGGAGTTTTTTGGTCGTAAAAAATTATTGTGGGATGGCGAAAACATGAAAATAACCAACCTTAAAGAGGCCAACCAATTTGTGGGAAGAACCTATAGAAAAGGATGGGAAATGTAAGATAATCTCAAAAAAAGCAAAATTCCAACTACAGGATCGACTTATTCGATTTTGGGAATATTAACAATATTTATTCATATACCATTTCCACATCATCAACAATTAAAACACTTCCAATAGCTCCCGCAAAATTAGCACCACCAAAGCTTGAGGCTCCCACAAAGGTAATATGCGTAGGTAAAACAAAGTTTGCGGAATCTCTGCTCACAAAACCATGATCTGTTGGGAAGGTGTATTCCGGAAAACTGGCATCCAGTGGGCCATAAGTAAAAGGTATTTCAAGGGTGGAAAGCTCGTTTTGAGCTGCACTGCTTCTAAACCATGCCGTGGCAAGCCTTTCAACGGTGCCTCCACTTCTTATTTCCAATAGGGCATATATGTCGCAAGCATCAGGGAATTCAAGGATATTTCCATCCTTATCTTTGTTTTCTGTTCCTGGTGTGTAAGAATATTTAACTTTTAGTGCCTGTGGACGGCCTGCAAAAGGAGTGCCGAATTCTATTGCAGCCTCCGGATTAGAGGGATCAATTTTATCTGAATTAAAAACACCGGTAAAAATAGACCCTGAAGATATTGGGGCACCAAATGCCGCTGCAATAGGACCGTTATCTAAGGTTTCCATTTTGGCTGCCAGATTATCATCACCCAAATCGATTGGAGTAGTTGCCAGTTTATTTAGTATTTGGGTTCCTGGATTTCCCGTTCCCCATATAGTGGAAGATGCATCCGCTCCGGGTTCAAAATAATTTGTGCTGGTCTGATACCATAAATTAAGCTCATAATTGTCTAGTTGCTGGTTTTCAGAGGCTATAAAGGCTTCTATTTTCCAAACGTATTTACTACCATCTTCTGCAACTAATTCAATAGTTTGAGGATTGTTTAAATCGAGAAAGTCACCAACTCCTTTATCTGAGGTAGCAAAAGAGGAAATTTCCAGTACTTCTATAGCGATGTTCGAAAGATCAACGCCAGAGGGTATTTCCACTTTTACAGCAAGACTGTCGTTATTAATCACAGCATTTTGTGCCTGGTTACTTACTTCTATATTCTTTATATTCCCGATGCTGGACAAGCCAAAATAGTCTTCACTAATACAAGAAAATACCAGCAATACGGCAGCTGTAACGATCCACTTATACTTATTCATCTTTAATCTTCTTACCTTTTTTTATGGGCTTAAAATAGTAAGCCAATCCCAACTTAAGGGATAAAATATCTATATTAAAATCTACATTGTTTCTTACGTCCTTGGATTGCTCTACTCCATTTATTTCGCTCTTTCTTACTTTTAATTCATAGCCTAATACATCTAATTGTACTTCGAGAGCAAAATTTTCTATAGCAAAGAAAGTTACACCCGGACTAATCCCCACGCGCAGATTAAAATCATCCGTATAAACCTTTTCTATTTCATCCAGATTTTTGGTATTTCTGGTCAAACTATTTCCTACGCCAACTGCCACACCCAAAATGGTAAAAAAACTAAGTCGCTCGTTTGCCGTTAAAGGAACGGTTGATCTAACATTGGGAGTTATACTATACAATCTTGAAATAGAATTAGATTGCAGGGTATCTGGCTGTCTAAAAACAGTACCTTCAAACTTCACTTCTTTATATTCAAAATCAAGCCCCACCATTGCGTAGTCTCCAGTATAAAATCCACCTTTAAAAATTAGTTGGTAACTTAAATCATTCCCTTCAATAACATTTTGAATGAGTTGATCTACATTATTGAGGCTTCTATCACTTAAAGACAATGCAAGTCCGGTATAAAAACTATGCTTTTTAAATGGTTTAAAGTCGTTGGCATAATAACTAGACATTAGCTCATAGGGGGTGGGTTTATCTGCAGGAGTTTGTTCCTTTTGAGATGCCAAAAATAAGGGAATCAAAAAAAGAATTGTAAAAATGGCTTTAAGATGCTGCATAAATTTCAGTAGATAATCTTTGATGCTTAAAGGTAAAAATTTGATCCTAAGTTCCCAGCAAAATATACAAATAAGTAAAAACCAGCTGCCGTGTTTGGAATTGAAAAATACAAAATTGCCTTTTGCCTATTATACATACAAAATGTCATTAGCAGTAAACTATTGACTCACTAGTGTTGGTTTACCATGCCCGGCCAGAGCCGAAACAAGAAACAGAGATTTATTAGAATAAGTATTCAGTAATTTAAGCAAATTAGTTGCCAGGGCAAAGGGATAACGGGAGCCACCGTAAATCATACCTGGTGGCTGGGTCCGAAATTATCAGGCGAAACTACAAAGTACAAATACTGCACTCCAGGTTTAATAGGCATTTTTCACAATTAGTGTATTTCAGATTTATAAAGTAAACTAATAACGTGATTTTATTTAAAAATCTAATTTCGCCATCGTCTGAATCCGGTTAGCGCTTCCAAAAGCTTCATTCGATGTACGTTGGCCCTCCACATATATTCAATCCCTATTGAGAAACTACGGTCGAACTTATGGATGAGATTCAAATGTCCTATCCCACCGCGTTTTAATGCAAAAGGTTCCCGGGAATCAGGGGCATCCAACCAGCCATAGGCATAATTAAAATTAGATTCCCACTTAGGGGCCCAGCGGTGTATATAACCCAGCATGGCAGATAACCCCTCAATCGACTCAAGTTCGCCATTCTGATTAAGAACTGCATCGGCATTACTTCCGGCAACTACAAAGGAAAGTTGAGGTATTTGGTCACTCGGCCCTGTAGAACCTCCGTCCCACGGCAGTTGGGCAACACTGGCGCCCAGAAATAAGACTCCGGTTTTCCATCGTTTATCTAGTCTTAATACCAAAAAAGGTAGTTGAATATTGGCCTGTCCGTCTAAGTCAAATGAATTTTCAATACCCAGAGAACTTAAGTACTCCAACCCAATGGAAAGTTTATATCCTTTATTTAATTTCTTCTGATATCTGATTTGAACAGATCTACCCCCAAAAAGCGCATCCCCCGTTGCAAAATCGATCATGAACGCCATAGATTCAAGGAACGACAGGGTTGTCCAGGTCTGACCAATAATAAAATCGCCTGCAGTAATATACGCATGCCTCAAACGGAATCTGCTGCCATCCGAAAAGAAGTCGGCCTCAACAAATGCTTGCAAGGATAGCTTTCCCTCAGCCATGCGCCTTATATCAATATTTACCCTGGTTTCCTTGGCGAAAAACGAAACTTAGCCTTCATTGCCAAAATCTGGCTGACCTTCTACAGGAATGGATGCCATTACTACTTAGTTGCCAATATAGATTCGTTTATTAAACTTTTCTTTGGGCTTTAAAGGAATGAAACCCGGTCCTACTTCCCTTTTAACCTCTATCGTCTTTCATCACTTGTTCTATCCTAATGAATTCATAGATTATAATTTTCATAGAAATGTTTCAAAAATCTTATTTTGCAGATCAAATGGTTAATGAATTGCCCTTAAATCCCAAACTATGAATAGCCGGGACAGTTAGATATAATAAGAATTCGGATTTTTAAGTAATTATGGACTATTATTAGAAATGGTAAGGAGCAGAGTCATTTTAGCACTGGTAATAATACTTTCAATAGGCAATTATAGTTGCAGTAAGAGGTCTTTAAAAACCATAAAAGAACCCGTTTTAGGCATGGAATTCATCCTTATCCCAAAAGGAAGTTATAAAATGGGCGACTTTGAGATAACTGATACAACAAAATCCGAATCACTACATGAGGTAACTATTTCAAAAGATTTTTGGATGGGAAAAACAGAAGTGACCCAAAACCAATGGCAGAAAATAATGGGAAATGAAGAAATTCATCCCGAAAAACCATCACCTTTCCGGTCTGCCAATCCGGACTACCCCGTGGTAAGTATATCCTTTTTTGACATAGAAATATTTCTTGAAAAACTGAATGAATTATCCAATGACTATCATTTTCGCCTTCCTACAGAAGCTGAATGGGAATATGCTTGCAGAGCAGGTACAACGACACCATTTTCATACGGTGCAAGTATTTCTGATTCATTGGCAAATTTTAATGCTTCAGTGCATTCTGAGTATTCCGCTTTAGGAAGTTTCCTGGAACATCCGGCAGCTGTTGGAAGTTATCCCCCAAACCAGTGGGGTTTATTTGATATGCATGGCAATGTTTGGGAATGGGTTAGCGATTGGTATGCCCCTTATTCAAATACAGTAGTAACGGACCCTAAAGGACCAATTAACGGAAAAGAAAAAATAATACGGGGAGGCAGTTGGTATTTTGGTGCCGATAATGCAAAATCGTCCCACCGAAGAAAGCATGAACCCGGATTATGGGGATTTTCAATTGGGTTCAGACTTGTCTGTGAAAAAAGATAGCCATTGGCAAATAGTATCAATAAAGCATGGACACATGGCAATGGGTCTGTTAAACTGGCTCTAAACCCCTATATTCAGGTAAAGTAACTTGCCTTAAAAGCGTAATTTTATGATATGCATAAAGCCTGAAATTATCTGTTTTACAAATTAAACAGCAAATGAAAAAAGAAAATAGCTTAGCTTTAGGAATAGCATTTGGAGTTGCCATTGGTACTGCAATAGGAGTTGCCACTGATAATTTGGGATTGTGGCTTAGTCTAGGGATAGCGATTGGTGCTGCAATGGGGACTGCACGCACACAAAAGAACAAAAAGGCCGATGATGACAAATACTGATTTGCTTCATTTCGATAATGCAGAAAAAGAAATATGTATACTATAATTGAAGATTCATTTTTAAATATCAGCAAGTAAAAAGCATAACTACTTTCTATCTGTTTAAACTAATGGGTATATTAACTCAACTTCTGCTTATACCAAGGCAAACGAAACTAAAATGAAGAAATATCCTTCAAAAATCAGCTACAGTCTTGTAATCATAATTCTGGCCATAATTATTGGAAGTGCTATTCCTTTGGTTTCACCGCCAATATGGCCGGGCTTACTGATTAACATTATGGTCCTGGTCTTTATTTCCCATCTGCTGTTGAACACCTATTATGTAATCGATGGAAATTTTTTAGTCGTCAAATCAGGCTTTGTGGTCAACAAAAAAATTGATATAAATACAATCATAATAGTATCAGAAACCAATAGCATCATAAGTGCTCCGGCTGCATCCTTTGACAGGCTGGAAATTGTTTACAAACAGCACAATAGCATTCTCATTTCACCCAGGGATAAAACTGAATTTATTGACCATATTAAACGCATTAATCCAAAAATAGAAATTCAATATAAATCAAGAAAAATATTGTAATTGTACGATGATATAAAACTTTTGTTAACTAAAACAAATCAATAATGAATAGGTTAAAGCTTTTTATTGCAGGTTTCCTGCTAATAGGTGTTGCGTGTAAAGAATCTGATAAATCTCCTGACGTATCTGAAAATGCTCCGGTTGTAATTGATAATATAGCTGTTCAAAGAATAGACTCTACCCTAAAAAGTTTTGTTGATTCCGGGAATATCGCCGGGGTTTCTGCACTCATCTTTGAAAACAATAATGAAGTTTATTATAATGCATTTGGTTATGCTGATCTTGAGAAGAAGAAACCAATGGACCGCAATACTATTGTACAGATCTTTTCCATGACAAAACCAATAACCGGCACTGCACTCATGACCCTGTATGAGGATGGTGCCTTTGCATTAGACGATCCGGTTTCAAAATACGCCCCTGAATTTGCCAATATGAAAGTCTATGAAGGGGAAGATGCCTCGGGGAATCCTATTCTTATAGATCCCAAACGCCCCATGACTATCCGTGATCTCACCCGCCACACGGCCGGATTTGGAAGGAACGCAGACATTCCCGGTCTCGGTAAAATGATAGAAGAGGCCGATGCTTTAAACAGGAATAACACCCTGGTGGAAATGGCTCAAAAAATGGGCGAAACACCGCTGTATTTTCATCCCGGGGAACAATGGGAATACGGGCCTTGTGTAGATGTCCAGGCCTTTATGGTAGAACGGATTTCCGGTCAGCCTTATGGCGAATACGTCAGGGAAAATGTATTAGATCCGCTTGGCATGGAAGAGACGCGCTATTATGTCCCGGAAGAGGATCGTGATCGCTTTTCGGCCATGTATTTCCGTAATGACCAGGGAGAACTCAACCAACTGCCCGATGAGGAGGCAAAATCTGATTATTTTAATCACTGGCCTCTAACCCGGGGAGGGTCCGGCCTTACTTCAACACTGGACAATTACATGCGTTTTGCCTTAATGATGGTTAATGAAGGCATAATAGATTCTGTAACCATTCTAAAGCCCGAAACTGTGAAACTAATGGCCACGAATCATTTGGATGAAAGTATTGAAAAACGATCCTTCCTGCCAAGCAAGGGGCAGGTAGGTTTTGGCATTGATTTCGCAGTAAGGTTGCGTCCTCCGGCATCCAGGGAAGAAAACAACGGGGTAGTTGGTGAATTCTTTTGGGACGGTGCGGCAAGTACCCTTTTTTGGATTGATCCTGTAAATAAACTTACTGCAGTTTTATTTGTGCAGCTGTTTCCCTATGACCAAATTGGCCTGCACAAAAGTTTCCGCGATGCCGTATATGGACCCTTTAAGCCTAATTAGCGTAGCTAAATATCCGTGTCTACAAAGATTTTAAATCTTTTATGGTCTTGAATGCAATGTCTACCTGGTCATCATTCACAAGGATAGTAAATTCATTGGTAGTGGATATTACTTCGTATAGTATAATTCCCTCCCAGGCCAATCGCTGAAAAATGAAATAGTAAATACCCGGAACAGAAACATTCTCTGCAGGGAGTTTTACGGTAATCGAAGACAGATTTTCAGCCTTTTGCGTACACTTTTCATCCTTAAATAACTTTTCTACTGTGCTGTCCAGACTATTGCTAACCACAATATTAAGCTCATTAACCCCTCTGGAGGAGGTGTAAAATACCTCTTTATTTTTAGTTACTTCATCCAACAGTTTTGTTTGGTTTTCCAGGATAGTATCAGATACCAGAAATGTAAAATCCGTTAGTGATGAACGTACCGTGATTTCTCCAATATTTTTAAGGACTTTTATGATTTTGTGTGTCGCCCTGAATTCAAGGTCATCCGACAGACGCTTAAGAGCCATTACTATAGCTCCATTGCGGATATCTTTTCCCAATTCTTCCTGAATGTCGGGCTTAATGATTCTGGATAGCGAAGTAAGGTTAATTATTCCCTGGGCAAGTGCACTTTGCAAAAAGGGTTTCTTTTTTATATAATGTTCTACAACGGAGGAGATGGTTTTCATATCTTAATTATTGCTCTAAAAATAACATACTGTTACAAATAAAACAAATATTTAAAAATGATAGAAAGCATCTTCAAAATGCTCGATAACAAATTTGTCGTTTTTTTTAAGGATGGTAATGATGTCAAACCTCACATCCCTGTCCAATTCATTTGTATTTATAAAGTTATCCGTAGCAGATAACAACAAACCTATTTTCTTTTTGCTTACTGTTTCAGCAATATTTTCAAAATAGGCTGAACTTCTCGATTTCACTTCAATTATTGCAATGGTATTGCCTTTTTGTGCAATAATGTCAATTTCCGCTTTTAAGTAGCGGTAATTTCGGCATAGAATAAGGTATCCTTTATTCAATAAATAAGCGGTAGCTAATTCTTCTCCTTGCTTCCCGAAATCATTATTTGCACCCATAAATATCTCCATTTCTTAAAAAATAAAGCAGTTTGTCGAAAATATCGGCAATTCAACCACAATTTCAGCTGGAAGATTGTAATTTCCCTGCAGAATAACGAAAAGGATTGAATGGCCATACTATCCATTAAGTTTAAGCGTTAAGAATTTGCCCCTAAACACATGAACGTTCTTAAAGCCTAAAAAACTATGGAATACTTCGTTAATTGTAATACCTCTACATTAGCGCCGTACACAACACCCCTGGATAAATACAGGGCGGCGCATTTGTACAGAAGACTGGGTTTTAGTGCCTCAGTTCAGACTATCAATGCTGCGGTTGGCGCCAACGCCGGCACATTGGTAAATAGTTTGATCAATGAAGCCCTTACTATGCCTCCCACTCCTGCTCCTACATGGGCAGACTGGAATAACAACAACTATCCGGCAGACGATGATCTGGCAAGACAGGTTAGACGTGCCCAAAGCGAGGAATGGAAAATAAGCTATACCAATGGTTTGTTGAACAACAATCTCAGGGATCGGTTAAGCTTTTTCTGGAGCAACCACTTTGTTACAGAGCTGGATGTTTATGATTGTAATTCCTTCCTTTATTACTATGTGAATTGCCTTCAAAGGAATGCGATAGGCAATTTCAGAACGTTTATTAGTGAAATTGGCCTTACCAATGCAATGCTTTACTATCTGGATGGCGTTTATAATAATGGTAACAATCCCAATGAAAATTATGCAAGGGAGCTGTACGAACTTTTCTCATTAGGCGAAGGAAACGGTTATACCGAAGAGGATATTATTGAAACGGCAAAAGCCCTCACGGGATATGTTGAAAGGGGTGAAATAGGCTGTGAACCGGTTCTCTTTGATCCTACAAAATTTGACGCAGGGCCAAAAACAATTTTAGGCCAGACCGGTAATTGGGGTTATGATGATGTCATAAATATCCTTTTCCAGCAACGGCCAAATGAAATAGCCGGCTTTATATGCCAAAAATTATACGAATATTTTGTTCATCCGGATTCCAGTGATGATGCAGGTAATGCACAAATGATAATTTCAGGCATGGCAAATACTTTTGTTGCCAGCAATTTTGAAATTGCTCCGGTACTTGCCCAGCTATTCTCAAGTCAGCACTTTTTTGATGATGAAGCCATAGGCGTAATCATTAAAAGTCCGTTTGATATTTACCTTAATCTGATTAATGAAACCAATTTTGCCTATGACAATGGAACTATACTCAATGTAATTGATACAAGCCGACTTTTAGGTCAGGAACTTTTTGATCCTGTGGATGTTGCCGGATGGCAAAGAAACAGGACATGGATTAATACCAACTTTATGATAGGGCGATGGCTTTCTTCCGAAGTATTTCTGGAAAGGTTCTACCAGAATAACCCCGAGCAGTTCCGCACCCTTGCTATGGATGCCGTTGGTGCCGCTGATAGCAATACCAGTAATCCTGAAACTGTGGTTAGCGCCATAGTAAATAAAATTACACCCAAAGGATTGCTTACAACCCAGGATTTTGAAAATGCAATGTCTGTTTTCAAGATCGAAGACGTGCCCGAAAATTATTACGGTTCGGATTATATTCCTGGAGGACTTGGACTATGGATGCTTTCGGTTAGCCCGGAAGTGCCTTCACAAGTATTCTTATTGCTTATGCACTTATCCAGACAACCAGAGTTTCAACTTAAATAAAACCTACGACTATGTGTAACAATCATTTACCTATCAATATAAAAAACAACAACGGGCACGACGAGGAGCACAAGTATTGGAGTCGTCGATCCTTTTTACAGGCATTGGGCATTGCCGGGTCTGGTTCAATGATGCTTGGTAGTAATATGCTGACTGCATCTGCACCGTCCCCACTGACCGCGGCTATAGCCAATGCCGATACAGATAGCATTCTGATCCTGATACGCCTGTCAGGTGGTAATGACGGACTGAGTACTGTTATTCCCATTGAACAGTACGATACGTATGCCAATGCAAGACCCAATATCTATATTCCTGAAAGTAAGATCCTTAAACTTACAGATGAGTTTGGAATACCTACGTACATGAATTCCCTGGAACCCATGTGGGGTGCCGGGCAGGTAAAAGCGGTTCATGGTGTAGGCTATGAAAATCAAAGTTTATCGCACTTTACAGGATCTGATATTTATGCCAATACCGACTTGACAACGACAGGTTTTGATGGACTTAACACCGGTTGGATGGGCCGATATTTTGAAAATATTTATCCTGATTACCTGGTTAACCCTCCGGCTGCTCCTGCCGCCATTCAAATTGGAAATTTTGGAAGTCTGGTATTCCAGGGTGAAGAAACCAACTATGCTTTTGTAACATCCAACATTGATCAATTGGAAGAAATTGCGGAAACGGGAGTTCAGTATAGCCTTGATGATAGCTTGTTTAACAACTGTATGTACGGTGATCAGCTTAAGTTCTTAAGGGGAGTGGCTAATACCACATATGAATACTCCGGACTTATTCATGAAGCCTATGAAAGAGGCCAAAATCAGGTGGAGTATCAGGACAATGGATTTGCAAGGCAATTAGCACTATTGGCCAGGCTAATTAAAGGTAATTTGGGTACAAAAGTATATATGATCTCTATGGGAGGTTTTGATACCCATGGAAATCAACCACTTGCTCATGAAAGACTGATGTCTAATTTGTCTATTGCAATCAATAACTTCTATGAGGATATCGCATTTACGCAACAGGATGAAAAGGTATTGAGTATGACGTTTTCCGAATTCGGAAGACGAATATTCGAAAACGGCTCAAACGGTACAGACCACGGTAAGGCCGCCCCTACCTTGTTTTTTGGGTCAGGGCTCAATGGCAGTGCCTTTGTAGGAGAACACCCTTCTTTGGAAAGTCCAAACGGACGCGGAAATCTTGAATATACCATGGACTTCAGGGATCTTTATGCCACAGTCCTGGCTGAATGGCTTTGCGTGCCAATACCCCTGGTAGAACAACACTTGCTGGATCATCCTTATTCCCCGGTAAACCTTGGCTTTAATTGTAGCGGTGTGGAATTTCCGGATATTGTATACAGCGACGATCCCCCGACACCCCCTATGCCTGAAGATCCGGTTGCAGAAGATCCAACTCAGGAATTACTGGAAGCAATAGTTCATAAACCATTTTATCCTACTAACAGCACACCGCATATCTATTTGGAAATGCCTTTTACTGCTCATGTTGATATTCAATTGTACAATATCCTGGGGCAAAATGTTGGAACAGTTTATAATCAGATAATGGCGGAAGGTTCTACCGAAATAAACATAAGGGAGAATTTACCATCGCATTTGTCTACTGGCAAATACATTTACAGAATACAAGTTTCAGACAAGAAAATGTCTAAATCGATAATGGTAGCATAGGCTACCCCTACTTTGCATAATTACCCCCGGACATCAGCAATCTCCTCTATAGGAATCTGGTGTTCCGGGGGTTTTCTTTTTTACGGTACTTGGTGTTTGGTCTGAAATAATAGTTATTTTTGTGCCTTAATCCATTTTTGATGTCGGAACACCTTAATAAACCTGCCAGATATACAATTACTGCAGCTTTACCTTATACTAATGGACCTATTCATATTGGGCACCTGGCAGGGGTATACGTCCCCGCAGATATCTATGCAAGATACCTTAGGTTAACAGGGAATGATGTGGCCTTTGTCTGTGGAAGTGACGAGCATGGTGTGGCAATACCAATGAAGGCTAAAAAAGAAGGGGTTTCTCCAAAAGAACTTATTGATAAATACCATGGAATTATAAAAAAATCGTTTGCAGATTTTGGAATTTCATTTGATAACTATTCCCGTACCTCGGCTCAGATTCACCATGAAACGGCCGGAGAATTTTTTAAAACCTTATACGAACAGGGCGATTTCCTGGAAGAAGAAACCGCTCAGCTTTACGATGAAGAAGCACAACAGTTTCTAGCAGACCGCTTTGTAATCGGAACCTGCCCAAAATGCGGTTACGAAGAGGCCTATGGCGATCAATGTGAAAACTGTGGTTCTTCACTTAATGCCACAGACCTGATAAATCCGAAATCAACAATCTCCGGGGCCATTCCAACCCTCAAAAATACAAAACATTGGTTCCTGCCTTTAGACAGATATGAAACATTTTTAAAAGAATGGATCATAGATGGTCATAAAAAAGATTGGAAACCCAATGTTTACGGGCAATGCAAATCATGGATAGATGATGGTCTAAAGCCAAGGGCCGTAACGCGAGATCTGGATTGGGGAATTCCTGTTCCCGTAAAAGGCGGTGAAGGGAAAGTACTTTACGTTTGGTTTGATGCCCCAATAGGATATATTTCATCTACCAAAGAATGGGCCGCCAGAACAGGCAAAGACTGGGAACTATACTGGAAGGCAAAAGACACCAAACTGGTGCACTTTATTGGCAAGGACAATATTGTTTTCCACTGTATTATTTTTCCCAGTATGCTAAAGGCCCACAAGGACTATATTCTGCCTGATAATGTCCCGGCCAATGAATTTCTTAACCTGGAGGGGAATAAATTATCTACATCTAAAAACTGGGCCGTTTGGCTTCACGAGTATTTGGAAGAATTCCCCGATATGCAGGATGTTCTGCGCTATACACTTACGGCAAATGCTCCGGAAACCAAGGACAACGACTTTACATGGAAAGATTTCCAGGCGCGCAATAACAATGAACTGGTCGCTATTTTTGGAAATTTTATAAACAGGGTTGTGGTGCTTACCAACAAATATTTCGATGGTGTGGTTCCTGAACCAAATGAATTTACACAAATTGATAAAGACACTTTAGATAATTTTAAAACATTCCCCGGGATTATTTCAGACTCCATTGAACGCTACCGCTTTCGTGAAGCAAGTCAGGAACTAATGAACCTTGCGCGCCTTGGCAATAAATATCTTGCAGACGAAGAACCGTGGAAGGTTATCAAAGAGGATAAAGAAAGGGTGCAGACTATTATGTATATAGCGCTTCAGATAGCGGCTGCACTTGCCGTTCTTGCCGAGCCTTTCCTGCCTTTTACTTCGTCTAAGCTGAAACGAATTTTAGCCGTAGAAGAAGCTTCAGCTCCTGAGAATTCAACTCTTGTTCAGCTCTCCTGGCCTGATGTATCAAAAAAAGAGAATCTTCTCCCCAATGGCCACCAAATTGGTGAGCCCGAATTGCTGTTCCGAAAAGTAGAAGACAGTGAAATAAATGCACAACTGAGTAAACTGGAAGCAACAAAAAAAGTCAACGAATCTGAAAACAAAAAGATTATGCCACAAAAAGAGACCATAAATTTCGAAGATTTTACCAAAATGGACTTGCGTGTGGGTACAATTCTGGAAGCAGAAAAAATGCCAAAAACTAAAAAGCTTATGGTTCTTAAGGTCGATACGGGAATAGATACGCGGACAATCGTTTCTGGTATTGCTGAAAGTTTTAGCCCCGAGGAAATCATAGGAAGACAAGTAACCGTCTTAGTTAATCTCGCCCCCAGGGCATTAAGAGGAGTAGAAAGTGAAGGCATGATCTTAATGACTGAAAATAAGGAAGGTAAATTAGTTTTTCTCAACTCAGATGAAAAAGGGGTTAAAAACGGAGAGACCATAAATTAAGATAGTGCTGAAGATAGCCTATCACCCCATTTACAATCATCCTTTACCGCAGGGGCATCGCTTTCCGATGATCAAATATGAGCTGTTGCCTCAACAGCTCATTTATGAAGGGACCTGTACTTCGGACAATTTTTTTGAGCCCTGCCTGCCAAACGACAAATACCTTGTTGCCGTACATGACCCGGTGTATTATTACGATCTGCTCAATCTGAAAATACCGTATAAAGAAGCACGAAAAATTGGTTTTCCGCTAAGTGAACAGTTGGTTGAACGGGAACGAATCATAGCAGACGGCACTATGAAAGCCTGCGAGTTTTCCCTTAAGAAAGGTATTGCAATGAATATTGCCGGTGGAACGCATCATGCCTTTTCCAGCAGGGGTGAAGCCTTTTGCATGCTAAATGATCAGGCTATTGGGGCCCGGTACCTTCAATCCAAAAAACTCGCGGATCAAATCTTAATTATTGATTTGGATGTACACCAGGGTAACGGTACTGCTGAGATTTTTAAAGATGATCCCTCGGTCTTTACTTTCTCCATGCACGGCGCCAATAATTATCCATTTAAAAAAGAGTCATCGGACCTGGATATCGCTTTAAAAAAGGGAACAACAGACCTGGAATACCTATCAGTTTTAAAAGATGCACTAACCAACCTTTTCAGGGAGGTCCGTCCGGAATTCGTCTTCTATCTTTGCGGTGTAGATATTCTGGAGACAGACAAATTAGGGACCCTATCCCTGTCTTTGGAAGGTTGTAAAAAGCGTGATGAATTGGTTTTGGAAAGATGCCTTCAATATCAAATACCTGTTCAGTGCAGCATGGGTGGTGGTTATTCCAGTGATATTAAAAAGATTGTGGAAGCCCATGCAAATACATTTCGATTAGCACAGCAGATGTATTTCTGAATCCTGGAAATAGATGACATAATCTTATCATTCCACTTTCAACTTATTTTGTATTTTAACCCCACAAACCAAACAGCACATATATGAAATTGAGGCTAAGTCAAATCACCAACATTACTTTCATTTTAGGCATTCTAATACTTAGCTTTTTCGGCAGCAGTTGTGTGAATAAAAAAAAAGACACAAAAACTATGGCAAAAACGAAAATTACGCCTTCTAAAATAAATGTAATTTTTGACACGGACGCCAATAACGAATTGGATGACCAGCATGCCCTGGCATATTTACTATTTAATGGCGATACTTTTAATGTTAACTCTGTTACTGTGAATGCTACATATAATGGCGGAGATATACAGGGCCATTATGATGAAGCGCTGCGGGTGATAAAATTATGTAATTTAAACCAGGAGATTCCATTGCTTAAAGGTGCTAATGGTAATTTTGCCGAAATAACGAATGCGTGGGATCCGGATAATTTTGATGGCCGGGAAGGAGTAGATGAAATCCTTGAGGCAACAGAACAAGATTCCTTAATTATTGTTGCAGTAGGCAAACTCACAAACATAGCTTTGGCTTTAAAGAAGGATCCCTCCTTTGCGGAACGAACCAAAATAGTTTGGCTTGGGTCTAACTATCCCGAACCGGGAGAATACAACCAGGACAATGATACTATAGCAATGAATTATGTGCTAAACAGCACCATACCCTTTGAAATGGTTACCGTGCGCTATGGCAAACCCTCCGGCACTGATGCCGTTAAGGTTACGAAGGAAGAAATTAATCAAAAAATGCCCGGTCTGGGTCCAATTGCCAAAGAGCCCATTATTGGCAGGCATGGTGGTTCTTTTAGTACTTTCGGAGACTATTCTGTAAGCCTGTTTGAATATATTGACTATCATGGCGATCCGCCCTCAAGACCACTTTTTGATATGGTTGCAGTAGCTATTTTAAAAAACAAAAGCTGGGGGGAGCCTAAACTAATTCCTGCTCCAATTTTTATTAATAATGAATGGATTGAACGCCCGGATAATCAGCGTAAAATTACAGTTTGGGAAAACTTCAAAAAGGAAGAAATCCTGGAAGATTTTTACAATAGCCTTAAGAACCCGGTTTTAGTTTCCAAATAAAAAAACAGAAATGCCAGAAATTGTTGTCGTTGGGAGTTCTAATACAGATATGGTGGTTAAAACGCCACGATTTCCTGAACCGGGAGAAACAATCCTTGGTGGTGATTTTTTTATGTTCCCCGGCGGAAAAGGTGCCAATCAGGCTGTGGCTGCCTCGCGTTTAGGGGGTAAGATAAATTTTATTTGTTGTGTAGGAGATGATATTTTTGGTGAAAATGCCCTTGAAGGATATAAAAAAGAAGGAATAAACATTAAAGGGGCTTTAATTGTAAAAGGTGAACCTTCCGGTGTGGCATTAATTACTGTAAATTCCGAAGGTGAAAACGAGATTGTTGTTGCATCGGGTGCAAATAACCTATTGACAAAAGCACATTTAAAAAGTGTATCTGGTCTACTCAAGGGCGCAGATATCATTTTAACTCAGTTAGAAACTCCTATCCCAATAGTTAGCCAATTGGCAGATCATTGCCGGGAATTTAATCAAAAACTGATCATTAATCCGGCCCCCGCCCGGAATCTGCCCAACGATATTCTGGAAGACTTATATCTTATTACCCCTAATGAAACTGAGACCAGAATTCTTACAGGCATCGAAGTTACAGACGAGTCATCGGCAATCGCGGCCTGCAAGGCCTTTTTTACAAAAAGGGTAAAAAATGTAATAATAACAATGGGCAGTAAGGGTGCTTTTTTTATGAATAGGGAATTACATTTTACAGTTAAATCGCAAAAAGTAAATGCAATAGATACCACAGCGGCAGGTGATGTATTTAACGGGGCTCTGGCAGTCTGTCTTTCACAAAATTTGTCCTGGAAAGAAAGTATCGAATTCGCCAATAAAGCGGCTGCAATATCTGTCACTAAAATGGGCGCTCAGACCTCCGCTCCTTTTGTCAATGAAATCAACTAATCTTAAATAATATGTTCATCATAGAATCGTACCCCATCGCTGTTTTCTTTTGTATTATTACCATGTTGGCCTGGGGTTCATGGGCAAATACGCAAAAACTGGCTTCAGCCGACTGGCGTTTCGAACTTTTTTACTGGGATTATGTTTTTGGGATAGTGCTTTTTTCGTTATTTCTGGCCCTAACTGCAGGAAATAGCGGGGATGCTGGTCGTCCTTTTTTGGAAGACTTGTTGCAGGCAGAGCCCGGGAATTTAGGTTCTGCTTTTTTGGGAGGAATTTTATTTAACGCAGCGAATATCCTGCTCGTTGCAGCAATTACAATCGCCGGCATGTCTGTAGCCTTCCCGGTTGGAATAGGCCTTGCATTAGTCATAGGTGTCGTTGTAAATTATCTGGATATTCCTGTTGGGAATCCGACTATGCTTTTTGGTGGAGTGGCACTTATCGTTATTGCTATGCTGCTTAATGCAAATGCTTATAAAAAACTTTCTGCAAGTCAGGACAAGGTTCCTACTAAAGGACTGGTATTAGCAATTATTGCCGGATTGTTAATGGGTTTCTTTTATAAATACGTGGCCAATTCCATGTTTCCAGAATTTAGTAATCCCATTGATGGAAAATTAAGCCCGTATACTGCTGTATTTATTTTTGCAATCGGAATTCTGGCCAGCAATTTTATTTTTAACACATTCCTGATGCGGAAACCATTCGAAGGAAAACCCGTAAGTTTTAAGGACTATTTTAATGGTGGTGGCAAAAACCACCTAATGGGTGTACTTGGTGGTGCCATTTGGTGTATCGGAATGTCTTTTAGTATTTTGGCATCAGACAAAGCCGGACCTGCCATTTCTTACGGTTTAGGTCAGGGAGCTACTGTCGTAGCGGCCTTATGGGGTATTTTCGTCTGGAAAGAATTTAAAGGCGCCCCAAAAGATGTTCCCAGGCTTCTCAATATAATGCTATTGGTTTATATAATCGGTCTGGCTTTGATTGTCCTGGCGAGATAATTATTTTCATTTATAGCTCTCAGAAATATTAAAATATTGTTGTTTTAAAAGTCCCTCATTACTAGATTTTGTAACTTTGATAAAAACAATTATCATGCTTTCAAAAAAAATGGAAAAAGCCCTGAACGATCAAATCAGGATTGAGGCAGAATCTTCACAGGTTTATTTGTCGATGGCTTCATGGGCAGAAGTAAAAGGGCTCGAAGGAATTTCTTTATTTATGTATAAACATTCCGATGAAGAAAGATTGCATATGTTAAAACTCATTAAATATGTAAATGAACGTGGAGGGAAGTCCACAATATCTGCGTTAAAGGAGCCCAAAGCTGTTTTTGATTCATTTCAAAAGATGTTTGAGGATTTATATGATCATGAAGTTTTTGTCTCCAAAAGCATCAATGAGTTGGTACATGTGGCCCTTGAGGAAAAAGATTATGCAACCCATAATTTTCTTCAATGGTATGTTGCCGAACAAATTGAAGAGGAAGCGCTTGCTCGTACCATTTTAGATAAAATCAACCTTATTGGAAATGATAAAGGGGGGCTATACCTTTTTGACAGGGATGTACAGCAAATTACTGTTGAAAGCGCAGCAGCAGGTGCGCAACAATAAAAAGAGGATCTTTCAGATCCTCTTTTACAGCGGCAATTAAAATTCCGCTTATTAAAATTCAGGGGATGGTAATTATTTTCCCAACATCACCAATTCATTGCATTTTATCTCGGTGATGTATCTTTTTTCACCTTCTTTATTTTCATAAGAGCGATGAACAAGCTTGCCTTCTACAGCCACCTCATTGCCTTTGGCCAGGTAATTTTCCACAATCTCCGCAGTTTTACCCCAGGCCACTACATTGTGCCATTGGGTATCTGTTACCTTTTCGCCTTTGCCGTTCTTGTAAATCTCATTGGTAGCCACTGAAAATTTGGCCAGTTTACCACCATTGTCAAGATTAACGATTTCAGGGTCCTGCCCCAGGTTACCAATCAACTGTACTTTGTTTCTAAGTGCGTTCATAATTTCTAATTTTAAGGATTAAACAGTTAATACTATCGGGTCTTATTCTCCGACACCACAAACATAGAACAGGGGTTTTGCGTTACTCGGTTAGGAAGTATTTATTTTCGTTTGTAAACGTTTGTAGTCGTTTGTAATCTTCTGCCCTGTATTACAACATAAATCGAAGTAAAAAGAAACCCCGCCTGAGGCGGGGTTAAATTGTTATTTAAATAATCCTTGGTCAGTCCAAATCTATACAAACTACTGAGTGAGCGATTAAATATACATCGCCTGATAATCCATCAACAGTATATGAATCCATAGCAACATTGTCCAAATTACCATGCTTATAGGGATATTGACCGGGGGCTACCGTGGGCACCTCTCTATTACCCCGTCTCTGCATTGGAAACTGATCATTTCCAATATAAAGATGTGTTTCCTTAAATACATAGCCATCCTCAGCTATGAAATCAACCTGAGCAACTCCATTGAAATAATTAAGTATTACTTTCCCGGCTACTTCACCTTTCGAGGTGTCACATTGACCTGCTCCGGCATAAATTCTATATGTGTGGTTCCCATTCCAGGATGCAACCGGACCTATTGTCCAGCCCCATCGGTTAAAGCCCTCGTCAAGAAAACATGCGGAGATCTCAGGAGCGCAGATTGCAAAACCCGTTTCACAGCCATCCTTTTCAGCATCCTCTTCAGAATTCTTTAAGTTGGTCGCATCCAATTCATTTTCCCCAAACTGTTCTGTGTCACAAGACACAAAAAATAACACCAGCCCAATTGTAAATAATAATCCAAGTTTTTTCATGATGTTTTTATTTTTAGTACCGTGCAAATTAGAATGGAAGTATTTCAATACCAAAAAAGTCCTTTCAATGGTTAAAAACATCCTTGATGAGCAGTTTTTAATGGCCTCCAACTTTCAATTTTCATTAAAAAACTCAGTTGGCCCACAATATAACAGCTGCCTATTTCGTAGGTCGAGATTGAAGTTTACACCGGGAAGCATAGTTTGATTTCGGAGAATGCCTGTCCTTATAAATGCAATTATTCCTATATTAGACTACTTTTCCAGAAATACACTTTGTAATATGTTAAGAATACCCCATCTGTTTATTTGTTTCTTACTATTAAACGTTACTCTTTTAATTGGCCAGTCCACAGAAGAAATCGTGGATCAAATAAAAAAAGAGGCCATTGAAAATTCCAGGCTGGAACAACTAGCTCATGAACTAATGGATGTTATAGGGCCCCGCCTGGTGGGTACACCCCAGATGGCTAAAGCCCACGACTGGGCCGTAGCTACTTTTGAGAAATGGGGAATAGATGCCCGTAATGAGGAGTGGGGTACCTGGAGAGGCTGGGAAAGGGGTATTACACATATAGATTTGGTTTCTCCCAGGGTAGCTTCCCTTCGGGGTATGCAGCTTGCTTGGAGTCCCGGCACTGCAGATTCAGGGATAACTGCTGAAGTAATTAACCTCCCGGCAGTGGAAGATTCACTGGCCTTTGCAAATTGGCTCCCTAATGTCAAAGGAAAATTTGTGACTGTTTCCATGAATCAACCCACCGGTCGTCCGGACTACAACTGGGAAGAGTTTGCTACCGAAGAATCTTTTGAAAAAATGAAAACCGAAAGGAAAGCACAGACCAGGGCCTGGTATCAACAAATAAGAAATACCGGATATAACACGGTTACACTAAACGGTGCTCTGGAACAGGCAGGTGCGGCAGGAATTATTGAATCCTATTGGTCCGAAGGTTTTGGTGCCAACAAAATATTTAATGCAAATACCAAAAATATTCCTGTAATAGACCTTTCGGTTGAGGATTACGGAATGATATACAGGATGGCTGAGAGTGGCAACAAGCCGGTATTAAAAGTAGTGGCCAAATCAAAAGAATTGGGCAGGGTCCCTACATTTAATACCATCGCCACTATCCCCGGAACTGAATTCCCTAAGGAGTACGTAGTTCTTTCTGCTCATTTTGATTCGTGGGATGGCGCAACCGGTGCTACCGATAATGGCACCGGTACCATTACGATGATGGAAGCTGCCCGTATACTCAAAGAAATATATCCTAACCCCAAACGTACAATTATAGTGGGGCTTTGGGGCGGTGAAGAACAAGGCCTGAATGGATCTCGTGCTTTCGTTGAAGACCGGCCCGAAGTTGTAAAAGGGTTACAGGCACTATTTAATCAGGATAACGGAACAGGCCGTGTTGTACAAATTTCCGGACAAGGATTCCTTGATGCCTACGATTATCTGGAGCATTGGCTTCAGGCTGTACCTCATGACATTCGAAAGCATATAGAAACTACATTTCCCGGATCTCCGGGTAGTGGAGGATCTGATTATGCCTCATTTGTTGCTATGGGGGTTCCCGCATTTTCCTTAAGCTCGCTAAGCTGGAGCTATGGAGATTATACCTGGCACACTAATTTAGATACTTACGATAAGATTGTTTTCGATGATGTACGGAACAATGCTATTCTAACCGCTATCCTTGCTTATATGGCTTCTGAAGACCCTGATAAAACCTCAAGGAAAAAGGCTACACTTCCAACAAATCTGAAAACAGGAATACAAAGAGAATGGCCCAAACCCCGATCTCCTGACAGGGCAGGCGGGCAAAATTAAAATTGAATTATGAGAAATATTAATGTCCTTTTTTGTTTGATGTTTACGGCAATGGTTTTTGCCCAAACCCCCTCTGTTAAAATTTCACCGGATCTTAGTCCGGCACCCCCGGCAACTGTTGGAATTTCTGATACACGGCTGAAGCGGATAGATGACATGCTCAAAAAAGCTGTTACGGATGGTGATATTCCCGGAGCCGTAGCTTTAATTGCAAGGGATGGAAAAATAGTTTTCCACAGCGCCTACGGCCTGGCCGATAATTCGGCAGGAATTAAGATTTATAATGATGCTATCTTCCGAATCGCTTCACAGACTAAGGCCATAACTTCAACTGCGGTAATGATGCTATGGGAAGAGGGCAAATTTAAACTGGATGATCCTGTTTCCAAATACATTCCCGAATTTAAAAATGCCCGGATTCTGGACACCTTTAATGAACAGGATACGACATATACCAGTGTGCCCTCAGAAAAAGAAATAACGATAAGACATTTGATTACCCATACCTCCGGAATTGGCTATGGGGTTATTGACAGTGATCCAAGATTCAAAGCAATTTATCATAAGGCCGGTATTACGGATCTCTTTACAACGGAAGATATTTCAATAGAGGAAAGTGTTAAGAAACTTGCCAGCCTTCCTTTACACCATACACCGGGCGAGAAATTTACATATAGCGAAGGCCTTGATGTGCTGGGCTACTTTATTGAAGTAGTATCGGGTTTACCCTTTGATCAGTTTCTCAAAACACGCATATTTGATCCATTAGGCATGACGGACACCTGGTTCTATTTGCCAGAATCAAAACATGATCGTCTGGTGAAAGTTCAGCACAAAGTAGACGGGGAATGGAAAAAATATCCGGTTACCTTCTATGATACAGATTACCCGATTAAAGGTGCCAAAAGATTTTTTTCCGGTGGAGCGGGTCTTTCCAGTACCGCAAAAGATTATGCAACTTTCCTTCAAATGTATTTGAATAAGGGAGAATTAAACGGCGTCAGGCTGTTGAGCCGAACCACCGTTAGAAGTATTATGGCTAACCAAATTGGTGATATCTGGAAAGACGGACCCAATCATTACGGATTGGCGTTTGGTGTGGTAAACCAAAAAGGAGAAGGTTCCGGTGGCATAGGCAGTGAGGGCACCTTTGACTGGGGTGGTTATTTTAACACTCAGTATTTCGCGGATCCTGAGGAGCAGGTCATTGGAATCCTCATGAAACAAACCCAGGGCACAACAAACGATAATACAGCCTGGAAATTCCGTCAGATGGTTTTTAGTGCTATCGATGACTAAACGGACGCAACCTTATAAGTTAGGATTTTACTGCCTCTGTTTTTTGGGCTTTTTGTTAGTGCCTTTATATGGAACTGCCCAATTAACCTATACCGAATCTGAGGCCGGCATACAAATAAAAGAAGGTGCTGAAAACGTACTTTTTTATCAAACACAAGCAAAATCACTCGACGGAGAATTTTCACGAAATAATTATATACATCCGCTCTATGCAATTGATGGATCTGTAATAACTGAAGATTTTCCTGAGGATCACCCCCACCACAGAGGTGTTTTTTGGGCATGGCATCAGGTGGTCATCGGAGATAAAAATATAGGAGATTCCTGGGAATGTAGAGATTTTATATGGAATATAGAGGAGTTTGAAATATCCAGGTCCGGCGAAAATCTTAACCTTATGGTTTCCACACATTGGGAATCTCCGCAATGGATAAACCCGGAGGGAGCTCAAAAACCCTTCTTGTTAGAAAATACGAAGATCAGTATATACCCAAGGAAAGAAAATTATAGGATAGTACGGTTTGAAATAGCACTATTAGCTCTTGAAAAGAATTTAAAAATAGGGGGCTCAGAGGATGAAAAAGGTTATGGCGGTTTTTCTGTGCGGCTGAAACTTCCGGAAGATATAAGGTTTTCATCCATCGAGGGTGTTGTTACCCCTCAAAACAGCGCAGTTGAAGCAGGAAGATGGATGAATATTTTTGGATCATTTACCAATAAAAATGCCCCTTCGGGAATTGCCATATTCTCTCACCAGGAATCTCCCGGGGATAAAGAAAACTGGATCTTAAGAGAAAAAGAAAGCATGCAGAATTGTGTGTATCCCGGAAGAAAAAGTGTCGCTGTGTCTACAATAAATCCTACTATTCTAAAGTATAGCCTCCTTATGTATGAAGGACAAATGTCAGGACGGGAGATACAGAAAATCTATAAAGAATTGAAGTAAACATTTATTATCTTACCACTTATTTTTTAATATGAAAACCATCCAACTATTTCTTGTCAGTCTGCTTCTGGTTCCTTTTGGCGTTCAGGCACAAAAACGTAAAACCAAAACGACTAACACTCATTTCGAGGTTCAGGATTCTCTTTATCATGGTCTGAAGTGGCGAAATATTGGACCATTCAGAGGTGGTCGTAGCGTAGCAAGCAGTGGTGTGGTTGGTCAACCCATGACCTACTATATGGGAGCCACCGGCGGTGGAATCTGGAAAACCACAGATGACGGTATTAGCTGGAAGAATATTTCCGACAAGTTTTTAAAAACCGGAACCGTTGGTGCCATTGCAGTTTCAGAAAGCAATCCAAATATTGTACTGGCAGGTATGGGAGAACACGCTGCCCGGGGAGTAATGACCTCCATGGGTGATGGGGTCTATAAATCTACTGATGCCGGAAAGACATGGAGGCATATTGGCCTGGATAAAACCCGCCATATTTCAGATGTGATAATACATCCGACAAATCCTGATATTGTTTTTATTGGAGCCCAGGGAGCGCAATATGGCCCTTCTGAAGACCGGGGAATCTACAGGTCAAAAGACGGGGGCACTAACTGGGAAAAAGTTTTATTTGTAAACAACACAACAGGGGCTTCTTCCCTGTCTATGGACATGAAGAACCCATTAATTCTATATGCGGCTTTCTGGGAACACAGCCGATATCCCTGGACCATGCAATCAGGCGGGAAAAATTCCGGTCTCTATAAATCCACAGATGGAGGTTCCACCTGGAATAAATTAAAGGACGGGCTGCCTGAAGAATTTGGAAAAGCCGGAATATCTGTTTCCCGGGCAAATCCGGAACGGGTATTTGCCGTGTTGGAAGCAGAAGGAAAAAAAGGCGGTGTTTACAGGTCTGATAATGCAGGTGAAAAATGGTCGCAGGTTAATAAAGACCGCATAAATATTGCGCGCTCCTGGTATTATATGGAAATATTTGCGGATCCTCAGGATGAAAATCTGGTTTATGTTTGCAATGCACCGGTAACCAAATCTATTGACGGCGGGAAAACATTTAGTTCGGTACCAACTCCTCATGGAGACAACCATCACCTATGGATAAACCCTCTGGATAATCAAAAAATGATCAATTCGAACGATGGAGGTGCCAATGTTTCCAATAATGGTGGCAAAAGCTGGAGCACACAGCAAAATCAGCCTACATCCCAGTTTTACAGGGTAATAACAGACAAGCTGGTGCCTTATAATGTATATGGTGGACAACAGGATAATTCTGCCATTGCAATTGCCAGCAGAACCAATGATGCGGGTATAGACTGGAAAGACTGGTACTCCGTTGCCGGATGCGAAAGCGCCTATCTGGCTTTTGATCCTGATAATCCTGAAATTGTTTTCGGCGGTTGTTATCAGGGGATTATAGAAAAATGGGTAAGAGCCTCAAGGGAAGGTAAACCCATTAAGGAATACCCGGAATTGGCTCTTGGAAATGCCCCGGAAAGCTTTAAATTTCGCTATAACTGGAATGCCCCGATAATAAGTTCCCCACATGACAGAAATACTATTTATCACGCTGGAAATGTAGTTTTTAAAACCACAGATGCAGGTATTAATTGGTCCGTAATTAGTCCTGATCTCACCCGAAATGACAAAAGCAGGCAAGGCCCCGGGGGTGGCCCTTACACCAATGAAGCAGCAGGAGGGGAAAATTATAACACCCTGATGTACCTGGTAGAATCGCCCCATGAAGAAGGAGTGCTGTGGGCCGGTAGTGATGACGGACTTATCCATATAACTAAAAATAGCGGAGAAAATTGGGAAAACGTTACTCCTGAAGGCCTGGAAGAAGGTATTATTAATAGCATAGAGGTATCTCCACACAATGCTGCCACAGCATATGCAGTGGTAATGCGTTATAAGTTTATGGATTTAAAACCATACATATTTAAAACTACTGATTATGGCAAAACCTGGTCTAAAATAGTACAAGGAATAACAGACGAACATACTTTTGTGCGCGTTGTTCGCGAAGATCCTAAGCGCCAGGGGCTTTTATATGCCGGTACAGAAACCGGATTGTATATTTCGTTCAATGATGGTTTAAACTGGCAGCATTTTCAGCTAAATTTACCTGTAGTCCCAATAAATGACCTTACAATTCAGGATAATGATCTCGTAGCCGCTACAGCAGGCAGATCATTTTGGATTTTAGATGATCTTGGGGCAATCCAGAATAGTTCAATGGATAATACTGCACTGTCTATCTTTAAACCTAAAGACACTTATTTGTTTTTTGGTGGAAGTTCGGACAAACCGGTTCCGGGCC
This sequence comes from Eudoraea adriatica DSM 19308, assembly GCF_000382125.1. GTDB lineage: Bacteria > Bacteroidota > Bacteroidia > Flavobacteriales > Flavobacteriaceae > Eudoraea > Eudoraea adriatica. The sequence continues at coordinate 43,848 of NZ_KB907550.1, read as the reverse complement.
TGGGTCAAAACCCTAAACAAGGGGTTACTTTTGATTATTATCTGAATGAGGACTCGGATAGCCTGAATCTTGAATTGCATGTACTTCATAATGGAAAGTTAATCAGGACCGTTACCAACAAAAACCAAAAAGAATTTAAGTCTTGGGCGGGCGGACCATCTAAACCGGCAGTCTTACCTTCAAAAAAAGGGTACAACAGATTTACATGGGATTTTCGAAAAGAAACACTCCCTGCAGTGGATAATGTATTTGTTTATGGAAATTATTCGGGTTCCCATGTAGCTCCGGGCAACTATGTCCTTCGATTGTCTTTAGAAGGCAAGGTGGTGGAGACGGAAGTAAGCATTCTGCCCAATCCAAAAGTAAAGACTTCCAAAGCTGATTTTGATGAACAACAGCTTGTATTGGATCAGATTGAAAATACAATTAAAAACATTCATGAATCCGTGGCAGTAATGCGTTCGGCAAAAAAACAATTGAAAACTTATGAAGAGCTGCTCAAGGAAAATGAAATTGCAACAGATCTCCTGGAAAAAGGAAAGGGACTAATTAAACGTATAGACAGCTGGGAACAAAACCTTATTCAGCCCAATCAGAAAACCTATCAGGATGTCATTAACTATAACAACCAACTCAATGCCCAATTAATGCATCTGAAAGGTTTTGTAGACAGTTCAGATCCAAAAGTAACGCAAGGTGCCAAACAAAGGCTGGCCGATCTTTTGGATGACTGGAAAACCTATGAGAATGAGAAGAAAGCCATAGTGAATACCGAAATGGCGTCCTATAACAAGATGTATACAGATTTGGGGTTACCTGCAATCATCCTCGAGGAGTAAAGCCTGTGGCCCTTTCATACAAAGGCGTAAATTTTACAGTTACCGCTTAAAATTATTCGCTTATAAGAGAACAAATTATTTGAAGTCAACTTTACAGAAGTTAACCAGAGCAATGCATAATTGGAATCATGGAATTTAAATGTATTCATTTTTGAGGAAACCAATCTGGTGCAGGCGTAATTTGATATAGTCCTCAATTTTAAAATTGAGCCTGATCAAAATCAACTTAAGAAGGCTAAATTCTTAAAAGAAGGAGTTGTGAGGTTGCCTGGAAAATACGATAATGTAGTAGTCCGGCTTACTCCAAACATTTATGGGAGTAGCCGTTTCTTATACCGAACATGGAACATCAGCAAGAAAAAAAATGTCTTGAATGCGGGGAAAAAATTAAAGGCCGGGTAGATAAAAAATTCTGCTCGGACTACTGCCGAAATGCGTATAATAATAAACTCAATAAGGATAGCAAAAACCTTGTAAGAAATATAAATAACCGACTTCGAAAAAACTATAGAGTCCTGGATAGTTTTACCCTAAAAGATGGTAAAACCCGCACTACTAAGACACGTCTAATGGATAAAGGTTTCGATTTTGAATATATAACCAATCTGTATACAACAAAAAAAGGCACTACCTATTACTTTGTTTACGACCTTGGTTACCTCCCTTTGGATAATGATTATTACATGATTGTTAAACGAGAATAGACAGAATACTCTAAGATATCCAAATCCCGATAAGGAAAAAGTCTTTCAGCCTTCTAAATTTAAAAGGGTTATTTCCAGTTTTCACCACTGAGTTTGAGCGCAGCAATTACGATGTCTTTTCTACTAATCTGACCTACAAGCAAACCATCTTTCATAACCGGTAATCTTCTTCGATTGTGTCTGTCAAAGATTCCTGCAGCATCAAAAATGCTCATATCGTGTGGTATGGTCTCCACATTCTTTGTCATAAAACGCTCAACGCTTTTATCCAGGATGGGTTGGTTAAAATAACGGCTCTCAGAAATCTGCTTCATACAATCTGCTTCAGATATAATCCCAACCAGAAAACCATTATCATCCATTACCGGGCCTCCCGAAATATGGTGTTTTGCGAAGGATTCCATTACCTCAAGTATGGATTGATCGGGACTAAAAGTCACTAACTTCCTGGTCATATAATCCTCCACTAAGATAGGAGCATCATATTCCTTTTTTTTGGATCTTTCATTGGCTCTACGGCCCATAAAACTCTTTATTCCCATGCCTTTTCAGAATTTGCTTAATATTAAATATACGTATTTCCTGAATAAGTATTAAATATATTCGGTAAAATGAGCCAAAGCATCAGAATTTTATACTTTTATCTATCAATTCCGAATTATGAAGACATATGTCCGGCCAATCTCCTTTCTCCTTATTCTATTGGCTATTTACCTGAGTTTTGACACTGTAATGCCTACATATAAGTCGGATTTGGACAAGCCTGATATCACTTTTTCTACTGACCGGGCATTAGAACATGTTGAAGCCATATCTATAAAGCCACATGCCGTGGGCTTTGATGCCCATGAAACGGTAAAAAAATATATTATTGATCAATTAACTCAAATGGGGTTAGAACCCTCAACTCAAAAAGGATATACTGCCGGAGATTGGGGTAATTTTAGTAAGGCGGAAAATATAATTGCCAGAATAAATGGCTCTCAGCCGGGAAAAACCCTTGTGCTGCTCTCGCATTATGACAGTAACCCGCACTCTTCTATGGGGGCAAGTGATGCAGCGAGCGGAGTTGCAACCATACTGGAAGGTGTCCGGGCTTATTTAGCAAGTGATACGATTCCTAAAAATGATATACTTATTCTCTTTTCTGACGCCGAAGAATTAGGTTTAAATGGTGCCGACTTATTTGTAAACAGGCATCCCCGGGCAAAAGACGTAGGTTTGGTTTTGAATTTCGAAGCGCGCGGTAGCGGCGGCCAATCCTATATGCTTATTGAAACAAACCGGGGAAATGAAAAATTAATAGAAGAGTTTACCAAAGCAGATCCTGATTATCCGGTAGCAAATTCACTGGTATATAGTGTATATAAATTACTCCCGAATGATACAGATCTTACTGTTTTCAGGGAAGATAGGGATATTGAAGGTTTTAATTTTGCCTTTATTGATGACCATTATGACTACCATACCGCGCTAGATAACTATGACCGCCTGGATAAGAATTCCCTGGCGCATCAGGGAAGTTATTTAATGCCTCTCCTGCACCATTTCAGCCAGTCGGACCTTACCGACTTAAAGAGCTTAAACGACTCTATATATTTTAATGTGCCCTTATTCAAATTTATTTCATACCCTTTTGACTGGATTTGGCCCATGTTCTATTTGGCTTTGGTCTTGCTGGTTGCGCTCCTTTTCTACGGTTTTAAAATAAAGCGTCTTAATCTGAAAGAAATTGGCAGGGGGTTCTTGCCCCTATTGCTTACATTGGCTATAAACGGAATCGCTGGCTGGTATGCTTGGTCTGCATTAAAGTGGATTTACCCTCAGTATAATGATATTTTGCATGGCTTTACGTACAACGGACATATGTATATTATTGCCTTTGTACTTTTCTCCCTTGGTGTTTGTTTCCGGGTCTATCACCATTACAGGGAAATACCAATTTCAAATCTACTGGTAGCTCCGCTAATCATTTGGTTAATCATAAGTTGGGGGTTAACATCCTACTTGCCTGGCGCAAGTTATTTTATATTACCCCTTTATGCACTTTTAGGGTCATTAATGATAAGCGTTCAAGAGGAAAAATCAAATCTGTATTTTTTAGTGGTTCTGGCGTTTCCGGCCATTTGGATATATACCCCTTTTATTCAAATGTTTCCTGTAGGGTTGGGTTTAAAAATGTTGGTAGCATCTACCGTTCTTACAACCCTTACCTTCTTTCTGCTCCTACCGGTTTTTGAAGCTTATAAACATAAGAAACGAATCGCCTCTTTGTCTTTTCTTTTATTCCTGGGGTTTATGGTATCGGCCCATATAAACTCAGGTAATAAAAGTGAAAATCCAAAGCCCACAAGTCTCTTGTATATTCTTAATACAGATAAAAACAAAGCGCAATGGGCTACTTATGAAAATGACCTATCTTCCTGGACTTCCCAATATCTGGGGGAAAACAAAACCATTCCCGAAGGTCTTGCCACCATTAGCAGTAAATACGATACCGATTTTACCTATGTGGCAGATGCTCCAATAAAAGAACTATTGCCGCCCAAAGTTGAAGTCACTATAGATACGCTAATTGGGGAGCACCGCGTATTGGAATTCCGTATTAGCCCGCAACGAGATGTAAATAGATTGGATGTCTTTACAAATGAAACAAGAATTTTGGAAGCCAAAATAAATAGTGTTGCACTATCCGATTATTATCTGGACAACAGGAAAGGAAGAAAGCTAATTACGCATTTCATAAGCAATAATGATTATACCGAAATACAGCTGAGGATCCCTAAAGAAGAATCATTAGAACTAACATTATACGAAGCTTCCAACGATCTGCTGAATAATCCTGTATTTTCAGTTCCTGAAAGAGGAAAAGAATTCATTCCGATGCCCTTTGTTCTTAATGATGCCGTTTTATTGATTAAAACAATTAAATTTTGAAAAATACTGTTGGAATTATTGGATGTGGATGGCTCGGGTTACCCCTGGCCAAATCTCTGATACAAGATGGCTATCATTTACGTGGAAGCACTACCAATAACTCAAAACTGTCCATTTTGGCAGAGGAAGGAATAATGTCCTATCTGATTATTTTGGGACAGGGTGGGATAAAAGGGCCTATTAAAGAATTTCTGGACGGACTCGATGTCCTTATTGTAAATGTGCCGCCCAGGCTAAGGGGCAACAACATTGAGAATTACGTGCTGAAGATGAAATTTTTTCACGATGAAATAGGAAAATCAAGTGTTAAAAAAATACTATTTGTGAGCAGTACTTCGGTATATGGCGATGCAGAAGGGGAGGTAACAGAAGATTCATCGCCCATGCCTGTGACTGAATCCGGCAAACAACTGCTTGAAGTTGAAAAGATTTTTCAAAAAGACAAATCCATTCAAACTACCATTATACGATTTGGAGGTCTTATTGGGCCAAAAAGACATCCTGTTACAATGCTTTCCGGCAAGAAAAACCTAAGTAATGGAAATGATCCTGTAAACCTGATACACTTGAATGATTGTATTCATCTGATTAAATCGGTCATAGAAAACAAGTGGTGGGATCAAATCTTTAACGGTGTCTATCCCGAACACCCATTGAAAAAAGATTATTATTCACAAATGGCAGATAAAAATAAGCTTCCGAGACCCCAGTATCTGAACTCTGAATCCAATAAAAGTGGAAAAATAATTATTAGCAGGAATTTCCTCAATAAAAATATCCGCTTTTATACAGAAATCAATGAATAATTCTGCTCAATAATCCCATTACTAAAAGGATGCCATGCGGCGACCTTTTTTGTTATCCCTGCAAATACTGAAACCGGTCATACCAAAAATAAATTAACAGAGACCGGTCGAATAGTAATTGCCAGACCCTAAAAAGGGCCGACGAACCTATTTTTTAAGAGTTTCCTTATATAAAGACCAAAAAAAATGTATTAGTTTTGCCGCACAAAATTTATGGGATAATGAAAAAACTTTTATTTGTTATTATTGTTTGTCTGGGATATTCTTACACCGGATATTCGCAAACATCCACAGAGCTGCAGAAGCATTTTGAGGCATATTATACCGAAATGAAAAAACAGTCTGATATATCCGGTATTATCAATGCGCTGACTCACCTGAATGTGATTTCACCTTCAATTGAAAGGAGAGATACCCTTGCATATGTATATGCCAATAACAATCAGCATCTGCAGGCATTAAATACTATTGGAATTGAAAAGAACGATACAGATTCAGATCTTGCGGTCCAGGTAAAGGCAATTTCATTGAAAGCGCTGAATCAGCCTAAAAGAGCCCTTGAACAGTTTGAGGTATTATATTCCAGGCAGCCAAACGCCTATTTGGCTTATGAACTGGCAGATCTCAAGATTCAGGTTGGGGATAACGCAGGTGCCAGCGTCAATATTGAATATGGCATCCTTAACGCTGCAGATGAAATGAAATATGCATTTTATGAAAGACAGCAGCCGTATGAAGTCCCACTTAGGGCCGCCTTCTTACATTTAAAAGGTCTTATCCAATACAATATGAATAAGGATGATATTGACGTGGCAATTGCCACTATTGATGAAGCCTTAAAACTTGATCCTAACTTTAATCTGGCAAGTCTTAGTAAACAGGCACTCGAATCCAGGAAAGCCGAATCTACCGAAAAACAGAATTAGGTTTTCTTTCAAACATAACAAAAAGGCGGGCAAATATTGCCCGCCTTTTTTATTACAATAAATGAATTGATTTAAAATGTCATTCCTCTATCAGGTGGGCTTAGTACCCCTTTCTTCGCTGAATTTAAACAATAAATCCAAGCTATTTTTAGTGTTTTTCACTAATACCCTTTTGCCAAAAAGAGTCATTAGTATTTTTTTTAGTAAAGATCTTGTTTCCCAATAAAGTTCTACTTTTAAATGACTGGAATCTTCTGAAATAGGGCTAAAAGTATAAAATTGATAGAAGGTATCCGCGACAGGAATATTGGTAGTTTTTTCTCCATAAACATATTTTCCGGACTTGACTTTTTTCTTAACGGCTTCAAAGTTAAAATGTTTATTATTTATTACGCATACGTGTTCTGTGCCCAATCTCGTAACTTCATTTTCGTTGTAATCAAATCTATCAACGCCTTTTACCCAAAAATTTCTATAGGTAAGATTGGTAACATATTCTAAAAGTGTTTCGGCCGGAATATAAAAATTCCTTTCCAAAACAAAGTCGGGTGGTGTATCAAATACAACCTCTTTAGCACGGGAATATTCTATTATATTTAATTTGCTACTATCAATTAACGAATAAATATATTCAACTACTTCCTGGTCATAAATATCTTTCCCCTGCCTAAATCTGAAAACCTTGCTATAATAATAAATTGGCAGCTCAATGCAGGAAGAGAGTTCCTTGCTTATTAGCACGTAATTATTACTTTCAACAGAATTCTTAAGTAACCTGTGTGCTTCTATAACCTGTTTTCCAAATGGCTTTCTGTTTCCCTGTACTTCCAGAAATTCAATCTCACCACAATGAGCAACAATTTTTAACTCCAGTTTAGGAGCAGAGGCACAGGCATTGCACGGACAAATTCTATTCTCTTCCAAAAGTTTCAGATGCCCTGCAAATGCAGTAAACATGGTTTCTATCTGGGCAAGCAATTTTTCCTGTGAAAGCAATTCCCCTTCCTTATAAAAAAAAAGGGCGTCTCCTTCAACCTCTGCCAGCTGTAGCTCCTCCGTATTTGCTTCTATGAGTACTTCCAGCAATTCGGCAATAACATGCTGGCTATGTGTTACTTCTGTGGTCTGAACAAATTTAGTGAAACCCGAAATGTCCGGTATAAAAAGCAGTGACCTTGCCATAGTTGTATATAATAGTCCAATTAAGATTACTATCCAATACGTCCTGAATTAACCTTAAACTTTCACCAAACCTTAAAATTTTTTCAGAATGAAAAGGGTTGTTATTTAAATGTTGCCATCTATTAGCGACCTGTTTAATGTGTCAGTCAGTCTCCATTTGTTCTACCAGGGCCTTAAACCCTAATGCTACGCCATTGGTCCAGCCAAATCCATCCTGGGTCTCGTATTCACCTCCCCCGGATAGCAAGCTCGTATCCTCTACATTATACTTTTCCATCATCTTTCCGGTGTTTCTGTAAACCCTTTCATTGATTGCCAGCCATCTTTTCATTATATCCAACGCTTCTTCTTCATACCCATAGTTGAGCAAGCCGTGCACAGCCATCCATTGCAAAGGAGCCCATCCGTTTGGGGCATCCCATTGTTGCCCTGTGTTTTTTAGCGTAGTGAGAAGACCTCCGCCTTTTAAAAAATCAGCGATTAATTTTTCCTTAACCGCTGCTGCCTGTTCCTTTGTGGCAATGTTGAAGAACAAAGGATAAACAGCCGCCAGTGTAAATTCATCTGTATTGCTTTTCGTTCTAAATTCATAATCCATAAAGAATTGTACATCTTCATCCCAAAAGGTTTTTTGAATCAACTCCTTACGCTTCAATGCCTTTTTACCGTATTGCAATTCAGATTCCTTATCCCCTTTTAAACTATATCCATAAGCTATTTGCTTCTCCATAAAATAAAGCAGGCAGTTCAGGTCTACCGGTAATATATTTGCTGTATTTGTAGATCTAAAAGAATCTTCCTCAGCGAACCATCGGCTGCTAAAATCCCAGCCGGAAGTTGCACCGGCCCTTAAATTAACATACAGATCTGTTTTTTCCTTCTCCGTCGCCAGGTCCGCAGCCAAATGATAATCTTCCTTGTAGCTTTCAGGGCGTGGTGTAAGGCTGCTGTCCCAATAGCGATTAAGGAAGGAATCATCTCCTACTTTAACCACATACTTGTTAGCCTCATACTGGCTTTCAATTAAATCCTTACCCGCCATCCAAAAATCATATTCCTTCGCTATCCGTGGTAAATACTCAACTAAAACCATACTGTCTTTGCGAGCTAATGCGGAAGCCATGAGCGTAAAAAAGGGTGGTTGTGAACGACTTAAATAATAATTCCTGGTGCCATTTGGGATAAATCCCAGGGTGTCTATTAAATAAGCGAAATTATCAACCATGTTCCTGGCAATGTGCTCCTGATTATCTACCAACAAACCTTCTATGGTAAAATAACTGTCCCAATAATAAATTTCCTTAAATCTACCTCCGGGTACAACGTATTCATAAGGAAGGGATATTCTGGAAGAATATGGGACTAAAGAATCCGGCCCTCTGGTTAATTTGCCCCAGATGCTGCTAATATGCTCATACATCGTATGGGTTGTGTCTGTTTCAAAGGTCAATGTTGCCGTAGACTTATCGCTGAAATTTTCCGCGACAAAAGCTTTAAGATCAAAATTCTCATCTTGTCTTTCTTTCTCATATTTATTGTTTAGCGCATAATAAGAATCCTTAGGGACAAGATCTACGAAAGTCTTGGAATCTTCAAAGATTGCTTCCATTTGCACATCCATAAATAATGGAGAGGAATAATAATCTATTTGCTGCTCTTTGGGTTCCGTTTTGCAACCCACTGATAAGATAAATAGAAAAATAAAAGAGAGGAAGATTCTGTCGATTTTCATAATATCATAATTTTCTGACTGATCTGGCCATATGAAATATCATATGTTCTAGCGGAGTTTTTTGTTTAGTATGAATAGGCTATCCTTTTCCTTTTTCAGCTGAGTAACCTGATCCACATCCTCGTTTGGAATAGTAATGGAAAGCACATAGTGTTTTATTCTCCATTTACCATTTTCTTTGGCAAGCACACCAGATCCCCGGCAAATTTCCATTTGGGTATCCAATAATTCATCAAACCAGGCAAAATTTCCTGATTTATCAATATAAATATTTCGTTCAATAGTTGTAAAACTCCAGGCTTTACCCCTATCAAAATAGGGTTTTGAAAATGTCCTGAAATCCTCATTTTGCCAATTTTCTGAGGCATCCGTCCCTATAAACACGCCGTCATCCGCCAGTATCCCAAAATAAGTCTCATAATCGGCTTTGGATGCTGCCTCATGCCATTCATTAATCAGTTCATTCAATTCCTTTTGGCTATTTTCCTGGGCAATCAAATGCCCTGCAAATAACATTAGGATAATCATTAATAACCTATTCATCTAAAATCATTTTTGTGTCCAAATTATAATTTACCATTACATTAAACTGATTGCGCAGTCCGTTAAAAGCATTGACCATTTCAATGGTTGGTTCCATAGGGTCCTTGCGGTATTCGAGGGTTGCCCTTACTTTTAGAATATACGTTTTAAAAACTTTTTGCCTGCTTTTTACCTGTGGTTTATCAAAAAGTTCCGGGTAGTTGGAAACAGCAAGTGCATTTTGTTTCTCTATAAACTCATCAATAAGGAGAATGAGTTCTTCATTATTTTCAACGGCGTAAAGTCCGTCAAAAGCCATATCCAAATCTTTAAATTCGGCCCAGGTATCCACAATTGCGGTGGCCCCGCTATTTAAAGTTGATTTTTTTGGCAGGTTCTGAACATCAAATTCCAACTCATCTGCCTCAACACTTTGTTCAGAACTTTGCTTATTGCCACAGGAGAACACGAGCAACGAAATTAACCCAATGACAAACAATTTTCTCATAAGACGAATGTACAAATTTTAATAAAAGCTATCTTTACCAAGGAATTTTATTTACCCTTCAACTATGCATAAATCCATCCTTATTTTGGGAGCTTGCGGGCAGATTGGCACAGAACTTACCTTTGCCTTAAGAGAATTATACGGAAATGACCAGGTGGTTGCCAGTGATATTCGTGAAGGCAGTGAGAGTTTAATGAACTCGGGGCCGTTTGAATTACTCGATGCTACCAATTACGCAGCTATTGAGGATGTTGTAATGTATCATGAAATTGAAGAAGTTTACCTAATGGCTGCTATGTTAAGTGCAACTGCTGAGAAATTTCCTGAAAGGGCATGGAATTTAAATATGAATTCACTTTTCAACGTATTAAACCTCGCAAAAGAAAGGAAAATTGAAAAAGTCTTCTGGCCTTCCAGCATAGCGGTATTTGGCCCAAATACCCCAAAAGACAATACGCCTCAAAGCACCCTGATGGAACCAAGCACTGTTTACGGCATAAGCAAACAATCCGGTGAAAGATGGTGCTCCTATTACTACCATAAATTTGGGGTGGACGTAAGAAGTGTAAGGTACCCGGGATTAATTAGCTGGAAAACCCTCCCCGGGGGAGGTACGACAGACTATGCAATTGAAATATATCACGAAGCTCTGAACAAGGGAAGCTATACTTGTTTTCTGAACGAGGACGCAAAACTTCCCATGATGTTTATGGATGATGCTATCAGGGCTACTATTAAACTCATGGATTGCAATTCTGATCAGCTAACGGTGAGGTCTTCCTATAACCTGTCAGCCATGAGTTTATCTCCGGCTGATATCAGCGCCAGCATAAAGAAACGCATTCCGGATTTCAAAATATCCTATGATCCGGATTTCAGACAAACAATTGCAGAAACCTGGCCCCGGAGCATTGATGATACCAAAGCTAAAGAAGATTGGGGGTGGGAACCGCAGTTTAACCTTGAAAATACAACTACAGAAATGCTGAAGAACCTGCCTTCCCAAAGTTTTTAAATCTTTTTTATTCTTAGAATCCAATAGCAGATTTCAATGGAATTATCTGTATTTTTAAGTCTATAAAAACATGAATTATGAAATGGTCTATTCTCTTCTTATCGGTATTTTCTGTCATAACTTTGCAGGCCCAGATCCAGGCCGGGGTTTATCATGCGCAGGATAGTGTTAACGGACTTACCCATGAACTAAAAATTGACAACTCGTATTTTATTCATACGATTTACTCGGAATCGCCCGCAGCTTTTATAAAGACCATAGGTGGTTTTTACAATTTAGAGAACGGAGTCTTAAAGGTGGAGCTTGAATTTAATTCTAATTATGAAGAGGATACTACCACATCTGTTGCATTGCCTTTAGAAGTAGTTGAAAATGGTTTGATGTTAGCTGGGGAAAACAACTTATTTTTTAAGAAAGACCCGGAATTTAATCAGCCATTGGATGGCAAGTGGCTTTTTGCAACACGCGGGCCGGATGAAGGTCAGGAAAGACGGGGAGAAAGTAATTCGCGTAAAACAATGAAGTTTTTATCGGATGGCCATTTTCAATGGATTGCCTATGATTCGGAAACTTTTAAATTTTCCGGAACCGGAGGCGGTACTTACACTTCAAAGGATGGGATTTATTCTGAAAGCATTCAATATTTTTCCAGAGATAATGCCAGGGTAGGTGCAAAACTCAGTTTCACTTATGAAATAAAAGGCAATGACTGGCACCATAAGGGAAAAAACAGCAAGGGAGGGCCCATGTATGAGATCTGGGCAGTGAGAAACTAATTTTTTCAGGTATTCCTGATATCAGATTTACCCCCTGTTTTTTCCAATAGTTTTATAGAACTTATTTCAATTCCTTTGTCTATTGGCTTTAGCATGTCATACATATTCAGGGCTACAATACTTGCTCCGTGCATGGCTTCAACCTCAACACCGGTTTTATAATTGGTTTTTACGGTAATTAATATTTTGATCTGAAGCCCTTCCACTTCGTAATCTATTTCTGTATACTCAATAGGTAATGGATGGCAGTCTGGCAAAAGGTCTGACGTCTTTTTTACCCCCAACAATCCTGCTGCTTTGCTCATGGCAAATACATCACCCTTTGGTACTGTTTTGTTCAGAATGGCTTCAATGGTATCTTTAGAACTCACATGAACAATTGCCTGGGCAATTGCCGTTCTGAGTGTGATTTTTTTATGTGTAATATCTACCATCTTTAAGTGTTTACTTTCCATTGGTAGGAATCATCCTCAAACAATTCTTTTCCAAAAACCGGAACCTGCTCTTTAATTTCCTCCACAACTTCATGCAAAGCTTCAAACACCTCTTTTCGGTGAGGTGAGGAAACAAATACAAACAAGCAAATTTCACCTGTTTTAACAATCCCCTTGCTGTGGTATATGTGCATGCAACTCAGGTCAAAACGTTTAAATGCTGCCTCCCTGATCTCGTGAAATTTGAGGTTGGCCATTTCTTCATAGGCAGAATACTCAATTGCCTCAACCTTTTTTCCATCAATTTGGTCTGCCCTTACCTGTCCTAAAAAAATATCGTGGGCGCCAATCTGGGTCTTAGACTGGTGATGCGCAATGGATTTAGCAATAAAATCAGGTGTTATAGCCCCCTGTACAAACACGTTTTTAACCTTTTGTTTTTCCATAAGGCATTTTAGTTTTGTGCTAAGGTAAAGAAGATTTCGGAAATTTAAATCAATGGCATTATCTGCTGTTTAAGCCTGTAGTTTTAAATTAATTTGTTATTCCAAAACTTCATATACAGTGATTGGAGCCGCTTTATTTTTTATGTTAATACTACCCACTTTTTTGCAATGGAAAGATTCCTTTACTCCCTCATAACAGCTCTCTGAAATAATGATTTGGTTTTCACCGGCAGAAGCCTGCAAGCGGGCTGCAGTATTTACTGTATCCCCTATTACCGTATAGTCCAATCTTTTTAAACTCGATGAACCAATGTTCCCGGACACCATCTCACCGCTTTTGATGCCGATAGATACTTTAGGCGTATAATTTGGGATGCCTTCAGGTTTAGGAAGCTTGTTGGTTTGCTGTCGTACCCCCAATGCCGCATCAATGGCCCTGTCCAGGTGATATTCTCCTCTGAATACGGCCATAACAGCATCACCGATAAACTTATCTACATAGCCCTGCTGCGCAATAATTTCTTTTACCATCATATCAAAATAGGTGTTCAGCATATTCACCACTACATCGGCCGGGGTGCTCTCACTAATAGCAGTAAAACCGCAAACATCAATGAACATTACAGTGGCCTCAATATTTTCATTGGCCATAATGGTAGATTCGTACTCCTTGCTACCCATAAAGTTTAGTACGTTTTCATCCACATACATTTTTAGAATATTGTTTTCCTTAATTGCTTTTAAGGTCTCTTTAATTTGTCTTACGTGTTTTAATGTTTTTTCCACCGTAATAGTAAGGTCTTCAAAATTGATTGGCTTGGTAATAAAATCGAAAGCCCCGCGGTTCATCGCCGTACGGATATTTTCCATGTCGCCATAGGCAGATACCATAACTGATTTTAACAGGGGGTTTAGCTCGTTTAGTTTTGTGAGCAAGGTAAGGCCGTCCATTTCCGGCATATTAATATCACTCAAGACCAGATCCATGTTGGGATGGCTGTCTAGTTTCTCCAGGGCATCAATGCCATTGATCGCAAATACAAATTCATATTCGTTCTGCCGTATTTGCTTTCGGAATTTTTGTTTGATGAGTACTTCCAGATCCGTCTCATCATCCACTACCAGTATTTTTGAGGTCATAATATTGCTTTCAATTTTTCTTTTAAGATACCAAATTCCAAAGGTTTGGTCAAAAAATCGTCTGCCCCCAACCTTTTGGACGATTCATAATTGTCCCTATCCCCATAGGCCGTGATCATCATTACTATTGGGGGTGGCTTAATGTACTTTGTCTTGATATACTCCAGCAATTCCAGTCCGCTCATCCCCGGCATATTTATATCCGATAAGATCAGTACAGCCTCCTGTTCCATGGTTCCCAGAATTTTTACAGCTTCTTCTCCTGAAAAAGCAAATACAAAGAACATATCTCCGTTGCGGATTTCCTTTCGGAATCGTTGCTCAAAAAGAGTTTTTATATCTCTTTCATCGTCTACTACCAGTATTTTCATCTATGTTATACTATTTTATCCATATTTTTTTACTCTGCTCCTATTCACACCATCGGCAACTGTACCTTAAAGGTAGTCCCCTGTCCTTCTTTAGTCTCCACTCTTAGTTCACCCCCATGTGCTTTTACAATATCATAAGATAAGGATAATCCTAATCCTGTTCCCTGCCCGGTGGGTTTGGTCGTAAAAAAGGGCTGAAATATTTTTTTTAGTGCCGAATCGGGGATGCCATTGCCATTATCTTTTACCGAAATAAAAATCTGATCCCCTTTCTTTTTTGTACTTACTGAAACTGTTGGTTCAAATCCATTTGGCTGTTGTTTTTTTCTCTCGGAAACAGCATAAAATGCGTTGGTAATTAAATTGAGTATCACCCTTCCAATATCCTGAGAAATAACATTGATCGTAACCATCCTTTCGTCAAAATCGGTTTTTATGGTAGCGTTGAAGGTTTTGTCCTTGGCCCTTAAACCATGATATGCCAGCCGCAGATATTCATCTGCCAGGACATTGATATCTGTAGGTTCTTTCTGGCCACTGCTACTACGGCTATGTTGCAACATGCCTTTTACGATTCCATCGGCCCGTTTACCGTGGTGTGTTATCTTATCCAGGTTTTGTTTGACGTCTTCAGCTATGGCCAGGGCTTCCTTCAGGTCGCCTTTCTGCAATTCCTCATGCATCTCCTCAATGAGTTCAGCACTTACCTCTGAGAAGTTATTGACAAAGTTCAATGGGTTTTGGATCTCATGCGCTATCCCTGCCGTTAGTTCTCCGAGTGATGCCATTTTTTCAGATTGCACCAACTGTGTCTGGGTGGCTTTTAATTCGGACAAAGTGGTTTCCACACTTAGTTTCGCTTTTTCTAATTTTGTGAAATCCTCATACCGGGCATAAGCAATCGAAAATGCTTCTGCCAATGATTGTACCAATTCAATCTGCTCGTTATTCAAGGGGTCCTCGCTACCAACATATAGCATCCCCTGCGTGAAAGGAATAAAATGAAGATTTAATGACTCTGGTGGATTTGCTGCTCCCTGATAGGTACTTTTATCCGAGATTTGTCCCTCTTGCATCAAAGACCCTGTCCAGCTTATAAATTCTTCCCGGTTCCAATGTTCTTTAAAAATATTTCCTTTCCGCCAATTGGCAACCATATTCGCAATCAGAGTATTTGCCCTAAATTGGAGGTGCAAAACGCCAAGTGAATGGCCGTCTGGTGCCGACAGATAGACCTCGACCATTTTAGTTTTTTCGTCAATAATAAAAACCCCGCATCGAATAAATGGCACCCCGAGTACTTTGAGTTCATTCCAGACCAGAGGGGTAATGCGTTCCAGATCGGCTGCTGTACGCATACTTGCAATTTGACCTCGGACCCTATCGAGCGAAGCCTGCTTAAGGGCATCTTTTGCCCTTTTTTCCGCCTGTTGCAAATCCAGGAAACGCTGGTACAAACGCCCAAATTCTTTTGCAAAACGAACGACGATATCCTTTTCCTCTTCCGTAGCCCTTCTGGAATGGTTAAAGCCAATGAAACCATATTTGCAGTGTCCCTGGGTAGTATAGAAACCATTCGGAAAATCCTCAGGAACTATTTTGTGTTCTTCCGGAAGGGCACTCATAACTTCATCGAGCAACTCCCACACGGCAGGCAATATTTCCGGGGGGTAATCAATACAATCCACGGCATGCAGGTCACTTTTTTTCCAGTTGTCAAAGGACGTCTTCCAGCTTTCCACTGCATTCACATCTATCAATTGCTCTGCAATAACGCGATTCTTTCCCCCGGTTGTGATCCGCAAAGTGAAGGTCTCATTGGCTTCATCGAATAAGGTGAGATGGGTAAGCACCGGGTTGATCCCTAAAAAATCGAACTGGTCAAACAAAACACCCAATACATCCGTAAGTTCATCGGTATGGTGCATCGCCATAGCCCGAGACCTCACCCTTTCCAGGGCCACCTCTATCTGTGCCTCCCTGGCCTGTGCTTCGGCATTTTGAAGATCGAGAAAACGGGTATAGGTTTGTTCGAAAACTTTGGAAAAGCGCTTTAATATAATTCGATCATTATCTGTGATATCATTATTCTTTGCCATTGCCAAAACACCATATTTATGATTGGAGTCAACAATTTCCATACGATCCATTCTCTTCTTTTTCTGGATTCTAATAAAACTTTCATGACCAGTCATTTCACTAAGAGATTTCGAAATTTCATCTACTTCCTTCAGACCTCTCCAGGATAGGTATGAAAATTCTTCTCCTGCTCTCCAGCTCATTATGGAAGATTCTTCAAAAGGTGCAAGCGGTATTCTGGCTGTATAAACTTCTTCTATAACCCCTTCTACGGGAGAAAACCAGCAATTTGAATACCCCTCTTCAATAAAAAATATATTGATCCAAACTTGATAGAAATCCAGTTCCAATTCAGAAAATTGCTGAAAAAGAACCAATACCACCTGAGCAAGTTCATCAGTTTTATGCATTGCCATAGATGCTGCACGCACCCTTTCCAAAGCAGCTTCTATCTGGGCCTCCCTGGCCTGAGCCTCCGCTTTTTGAAGGTCCAGAAAGCGCCTATAGGTCTGGTCAAATACCCTGGCAAAACGGATCAATAACTGCATGATCTCATCTGCAACAGGTTCATTTGTTGTGAAAAGAAGAAATCCTTCCGAGAAAAAAGCTGCCTGCTGTACCCTTCTCCCCTTAATATTGGAAAGGTCTATAGGCAACTTCACCTGTTGCTTAATATAGTTTAGCCATTTTTTCAGGCTTTGGCCCGACAGGTCAATTACAACAGAATCTTTACCTTCTTTCCATGCTTTATATGTTTTAGAAACGGTCGTAGCCTCATCCATCTTAAGTACATATCGATGGTTTAGTTGGCCTCCAATTTGATCCGTAACCCATAAATCCAGCAGGTTTTTTTCTTCCTTATAGATGCCAATGCTCATTCGGTCGGGGATATTGCCCAATAATGCAAATTGTTCAAATAGAACCTCAGCGGTTTCAGGAAGGTCTTCACTTCTATGCATAGCCATAGAACTTGCCCGTACTCTTTCTAAAGCACTCTCAATAGTAGCTTCCCGAGCCTGTTCCTCAGCTTTTTGCAGATCTAAGTACCTCCTGTAGGTCTGTCCAAAAACCTTAGCAAATCTATTTAATACTTTAGCCCCTTCTTTTGAAATAGGGTTCTCGGTAAAGGCAAAAAGAATACCTGAAGAATAGAAGAAACTATTGTGATATACTTTATCCGGCAGTGTTTTTAAATCTGCATTAAATGGATATTCGGGTTCTTTATTAAGTGCCGTATAATATTTAATAACATCCTTACCAATAAAATCGTAAGAATAGCTTTTCTTTTTACTTTTCCATGCTTTTTTAAGCCCTACTAACATGGGATGTATGGTCATATTTAGCATCCCTGTTTTTAAATCAATTTTACCACTGGGCGAATAATTTGCAGACCATGTTTCCATTCGCTCATTTCCTTCAAGAATCCCTATTCCACAACGAATAGATTGGTCAATACCCAGCTTCATCACTTCATCAAACAAAGTAACAACCGTTTCTCCTACTTCCTGGCTATTATGCATAGCCATGGTCTTAGATCTTACCCTCTCCAGTGCGGCTTCAATTTGTGCTTCCCGTGCCTGAGCTTCTGCTTTCTGCAGGTCAAGGAAGCGGCGATAAGCTAAATCAAACACTGATGCAGCCCTACGTTGAAGATTCTTTGCTTCATTGGATGGTTCTATGCCGGACGTCATACAAAGCGACCCTCCGGAAAAATCTGAAAAATGATAATACATTGTTTCAGGGGTGGAATCTTCCTGATTCATGTACTGGACAATTTCAGGGGATCCCTGGATTAATACATTTATCCACTCCTCTAACTTTTCCCCTGAAGCCGTCAATGTATATTCATTTAAGGATGAATGATACATCTCTAACATTTCGCTAAGCAATAAGCACGCTCCTTTAGGAAAATACGATGTTCCTGAAATTATATTTCCAGCCAAATTACTGACCGGCCGAAAAGAGTACCATGATTCGATAAGCTGATCATCAACTTCGTAGAGTTCGATCACAGAGGCTTCTAATTCGGGCTGACCAAGCATACCCATTTGTTCCCGCAAAACATTGGCCACATCGATAAGCTCTTCAGAAGTATGCATAGCAAGCGCCCGTGCCCTTATGCGTTCCAGGGCCGTCTCAATCTGCGCCTCCCTGGCCTGCGCTTCTGCTTTTTGAATGTCGAGAAAACGACGATAGGTCAATTTAAAAACCTTTGCAAAACGAATTAACACATTGATCTCATGGTCGGTTATGGGTTCGGGAGTGAGCACATACATCATGCCGTATTCAAAATAAAAGCTATTTGTGTATTCAGAAGTTACTTTTGTCAACACTTTCCTTTTCACTGCTTTACTGATAGACTCTTGAGAAGTAACCGCCTTGTAATATTTCTGAAGGTCTTTACCATGTATACCACCTATAAAATATGGCTCACCTTTGCGCCATGTCTCTGCCACTTCTGAAATCAATGGATGCTGGTTAAAACCAAGTGTTCCTGTCACGATGGTTGACTTTCCATGTTCGTCTACATTTGCACTCCAGTCTTCCATAATTTCATGTTCATCATCCATGATCAGAAAGCCACAACTTCGAAGGACAATTCCCAGTTCTGTTACCTGTTCAAATAGCAACATAGCTGTATCTGCCAATTCATTTGCTTCATACATTGCCATTGATCTGGACCTGACTCTTTCCAAGCTTGCTTCTATCTGTGCTTCTCTGGCTTGGGCTTCTGCTTGTTTCAGATCATTAAATCTGGTATAGGTGAGGTCGAACACTTTTCCAAAACGACTTAGAATATCAAGGCTCTCATCGGACAATGGTTCTTCGCCAACAGTTTGTAATCCTCCAAAATTGCTGAATGTAAAAGAAGCAACATATTGTTTTGTTGCACGCATTTCTTTCTGTACCGGTTTAGGTACTCTTCTGAATTCTGTTTGGGTGAATAAATAATCATCATAGGTTTCTTTTTCATTACCTTTTAAAACAAAAACCCATTTATCCTTCTTTTCTTTCCACGCCCTAAACATTTCGTGATGAAAGCGATAGTCCTCAAACAACATATGATACGACTCAGGTGCTTTCCCTATCTCCGGATTTGCCCCCCAAACCATATTAGACATCGAAGGTTCATCAATAATATTGATCATACACCACGAAAGCGCCAAATCCAATTTTGTCAATTCTTTAAAAACAGTATCCACCAATTCGGATAACTCATCAGAGTTCTGCATAGCCATAGCACGGGCCCTTACCCTTTCCAGTGATGCCTCTACAGCTAGTTCCTTGTTTTTTTGCTCCAATTCTACAGTGCGTCTTTTTACTGCCTCGCGCAATTCCCTGTTCTCTTCAGCTATTTTATCAATGGCCACATTCTGGCCTTCCTCGGTTTTTGAATCAGGGAAAGAAGAATGCTGATGTATAATTTTCCATCCATCTTTTCTTTCAGTCAATAGGGTCGTGGCTCTGAATTTGGAATAGAAGACCCATTGCTGCCCATCAAATACATAGAGATCGCAGCGCTCATGGACTATCACTATTGCATCTTGCTGCTCCTTTTGTATGCTGCGGTTGCGCATTTCGAGCTTTCCGGCTACTTCATCGATGGTATCCTTTAAAAATTGAACAGCTTGTTTTTTTGTTGTAAATACCTCACTTTCTGCACTACCAACCTGCGTATAGGATTCATCGAGTAAAACTTCCATGGCCTGAACATTGCCTTTCAAATACTGGGCCCAATAAGTTTCGTAAACCAGGTTTAATTGTTGTTCTTGTTCAGACGTTAGTTTCATATATAAGTAAGCGATAAAAGCCTTTAATGAAGTCTGTTCTAAGGCAAAAAGATAGTGTTACAATAAGTGTCTGCCACAGAATACTCCCTGCTTACTAATATACTTAAGATTTTGGAAACAAAGAGCTAATAAAGTAGATAGTAGCCTCACCAGGAGATAGCTTCGCTGTTCCTGAGAACGGCTCGCACTGAAAATACAATACCACCCTCTTCATTCAGCTTCATTCCCGTGTTTTCGCTGACGTTGTACTTCTTGCGCTCATTGGGCAGGAAAAACCCATTTTCGGTATCATACAAGGTAAACGACCAAAAGGCGTTGGCCGGAGGCATTTCTTCCTTGCTCATACTGATCACATAGTCGTTTTGGGCATTCATTGACTCGCCATCGGCGGATGCAACTGCCGGATAGACCGCTTCTTGTGCGGGTTGACCAATAGGGCCAAAAACGGATTGGAAGAGAAGCAAATCTAAGCTGATTTCACCTTTTGGCTGGAATAGGCCAGTACTGGCGGCCAGTTTATCGGCTTTGGCCATCTCCTCGTCGGTAATGCGTTGGGCGATATCGCGGAATTTCTCACTGTCCAGCTTTACCACCTTATTTGTGTCGAAGGCCTGACCGGGAACCACTCCGAGCGGTTCGTACAATGCAAGTAGTTTCTGGTCGAGTTCATTTTCCGGATCAAAGATGGTGTGGTTAAAAATGAACTGCATCACCTCCAGGAGGTTGTTGGCATAAACATCCACATCGGTTTTTCCAACTTGTGGAAGTTCGACATCTTCCTTTGGGGTTGGTTCCCCTGTTTGGTAGGCTGAAAGGGTATACATTTTAAAGTCATTCATTTGGCCTGTGATACGGTGATAGCGTTCAGGATCATTAATGTGGGGCATGACGCGGAATACAGCGGATATAAAATCCCCTGTAACTTCGAAATAACGGTCAACACCTTCAATCTTTTCTCCTTCCTTGTAGCCTCCAGTTCGTTCCGAATAAACGAGCATTTTTTCAGCTTTCTGGAAATCTCCAAGACGGGTAGACATCGGAATGTTCACATAATGGTCGTACCCGGTGATCATCAGTGACACATAATTTGAATCGAAGGCCGGCATGTCCAGAATAACTGCATCCTTTCTTACATCGATAATTCCGGTGATGTAGTAGGTGTCATTGTTGGGTCGTGCGATCACCTGGAAGGTGTGGTCCTTGGGCTGGTCATCGAAATCCGTTACATTCCAACCACCATACTGCATGGAGTCTTTGTTGTTTACATTGAACATGGCAACATACTAGTAGGAGCGCTTTACGATCTCCTCGACTTGTTCGTCGCTTAAAATGGCCACACCGTTTTCGTCGGTTTCAAGGGCGGATTGTTTTTCAGCCTGGCCGCAGCTGGTGATCGCGAATCCTATCAGGATTGCTATCCAGAATTTGATATGCTTCATTTTATTGATTTTCTATTTTTGTTTTAACTACATATGATCCTGCCTAATAGTGGGAGGCACCACCACCGCTTTAGCCGGATCGTAGCGATCAAAAAGTTCCAATATCCTTGCGGCCTCCTGGGCATCCCCTTTGGTCACCTTGATCTCCCCGTTTTGGATCAAATCACGGATAGGTTCCGCACTTAGGTAGACCTTAGCCCAGGCTTCTTCGGATAGTTCCATCAAGATATCTGGTTCACGCAGGTATTCACTGGGTGCTTCGATAAATTCGGCTATGGCGCGGCGCACGTGCAAGCCTGCACTGGCTCCTTCTTCAAAATCGAAACGTAGTACCTTATCCGTCTCCCCGCTTTTTTTCGGATCGAGACGTACCCGCATATAGTCCACAAAGGTATCCGGAAAGGCTGCTATGGTCTCGGGGGCGGGAGGTATTACTGTTGGCAGGGTCACCTTGCCTTCTAAAGCCAGCGCCTGGGACATTAGGTGGGCCCGGTTATTCGCCCCGGTAGACACATAAGCCATCTGCCGGAGGGCCTCTGCCTTGATTTTACGGGCTTCTTCGTCTTCCGGGTTTAGTCGGTACAGGTAATTGACCAGCTGGGCGGCCCAGGAATATTCATTTTTATTCATGGCCTCGGAGGCGGCTGCCAATACCTTGCTACGACCTCCCATCAGAGGAACAATACGTTTGGCCTCTTCCAGAGGTGGGACGGGAGCCAGGTTAAGGGCATCGTTATCATACCAGCCAACAGATTGGTAATAAATGGCCGGCGGATAGGAGGATACTTCGCCATAACTTTCCAGGTTGTTAGGGACTTCCCTCAGATATTCGGGCAAACTTACCAGGTGGCGCAGTTCATCAGGGGTCTTTCCTCCCAGTATACCACGGAGGCTTTGGTCTAGTACGAAACTCGCCCCGTCCAGATAGCCTTCTAATCGCTTACGAATTTCTTCTTTCCCTATAACCGGTTTTGCTGCAGCCGAAATCAATACTTCCGGTTCAAGATCTCGATTAAACTTAAGACCTTTAATCCATTCTCTGGGATCGCGAAAAACATCCCCTCGCACAGAGTAAAGCTGTGGCGGGCTAGACCAAAGTAAAGTGGTGAAAAGAATTTCTCGTTCGGGCAACCATACCGTGGTGTGTACCTTGTCATCCGATCCGTATTTGGTAAAAAATTGCATTTTCTGTCCCAGCACAGTCAGTTCCTGCCCGTCCTCGACCGGAGTATTTACAGGCATGTATGCCAGCTCGAAATCTTCCGGGAAGGTTGTCGGCACCACCCAGGCGTCCGGGCCTTCCTTGGGCATAAAGGCGTTGAACTGGATTAACCCCCGAGCCGTTAGGTAGGGCCCGATTTCAGGGAAGTAGGCAGGAAAACCTGCTGCCTTTGCGTTCGCCTCCACCACCGCATTGAGATTTGGGTGGCCGATAACCTGAACGTCCTCCTGACCTTCAGCCAGCACCCCGGCTCCGAAGGCCGTATGCGAGTGTCCGTAGATGATGGCCCTGATCGGCTTATCGGTCACCGTACGAATCGCCTCAAGCAGGATTTCACCGTCATGTTTTGTGTCGCCTGTATCGAATGCAATCAAGCCTTCATCTGTATCTATAATAGAAATTGGCGCCAGGCCATAGCCGCCAAATACCCAGATTCCCTCGGCAGGCTGCTCGATAGTCGGTTCGAGCCAGGACACTTTATCAACTCCATCGAGGATTTGCTTGTTGGCAATCGCCCCATTAGGAGCTTCTACCAGTTCTACCTCTCCGCCCATATAGGGTGATACTTCCTGTGCTACGAGCGATTCAAAGCATGCGGACAGAACAAAACAAATAAGAACGCTTTTAACTAAACGGTTTATGATTTTAGTTGGATACATTTGTTTACTTTTTATTGATTATATGACACTGTTTTCTATTCTTTGAAGTATTTAAAATGCAGCTTATTCAATGTACCTTCAAATTTAAATGGTGCTTTCTCGAAGTAGTCGTTCGTAACGGGCGAAGCCGTGTCCATGCCGACATCAAAGGTCTCGGATCCCGTGAAGGCAGCGGGCACAGTGCGCTGAACCTTACCAATTAGCCGATAATACTAACCCAAAAATAAAGGTACTCGTTTTTATTGCATGATGGCATGATATTTATCATGTGATAAACTTCGAATTGGCTGCAAAGGTTCGGCTAAATCCAATATGGGCGATTAGCCCGCATTGACATTTTAGCTATAGTTAAAGTCAGTTATTGTTCTTTTGATATTCCAATCCAAAACCAAATTGATATAAAGGATCTTTCGAATCATGAGGGACGTCTTCCAATTGATCTTCTACTGCTTTCACACTAGAAGGCATTTCAATAGGCAATTTTCCTGTAGGATTGAATTTGCCAAATATCAATTCTGCTAAAATATCATCCTGGCATTCGAAATCAACAATTAAAGCGCTGCTGCCAGTATTAATTTCCGGGATTACAGCGGGACGGTTCATGGTAAATATGGAAATGGTGGGTTTGGTCTTAATCAATTTCAGCATCTCACGCTTTTTGGCTTCCGGAAAATCTAACCGGCCTTGATGAAAGATTCGCTCTAAAAAGAATTTTGGGTCTTCAACCGGGGTGAAGGGCGTTCCAAATTTTAGAACGATGACATCAGCTTCTTCAGGAGTTGCAGCAATAGTGGCATATTTGCTTATTGCTTTGGCATCTATCCCACTAGGATAAACTTTGATATTTTGGTCGAGGGGCAGAATGCTCCCTTCATTTTTTAAAAGCACTAATGATTTCCGCTGCGCCTCCTTTCCTTTTTCCTTAAAAGACTCATTTTTAAAAACCTTTAAATCCTCTTTGTTCAAATAGGGGTTGTCAAAAAGCCCTAAAACAAATTTATCGTGTAATATCCTACGGATAGATTCATCCAATCTGGCTTCTGTAATGCTGCCTTCTTGGACCACTTCGACTACCAACTCTGCACAAGACTCCCCACCTAACATATCCACCCCGGCATCGATAATTTTTTTGACGCGTTCTTTTGGGCTTAGATGTTCCACACCCCAGGCCGAAGCCGGTTTCGCCGGATTATCAGTTACCAAAGCCCAATCTGTACATACAACACCCTTAAATCCCAATGAATCCCTTAACAAATCGGTAACTATTTCCTTGTTATATCCGAAGGCGACTTGTTCTTCCGTGATGTCAACGGGTACCCCATAATAGAGCATTAGTTGCGCAGTACCGGCTGGTAAGGCCCCTTCGGTGAATGGTTTTAAGTGGTAGTCGAACATACCTCCGGGATACACCTGCTCTTTACCTGACGGAAAATGCGCATCCATTCCATCCTTTTGAGGCCCGGCACCGGGAAAGTGTTTGGTTTGGCAAAGTACGCTGTGTTTGCCAAGTTGTTCACCTTGAAAACCTTCAATATAGGCTTTGGTAAGTTTTGCGGATAAGTTGGCATCTTCCCCAAACGTAGTATATGTACGAAACCATCGGGGCTCGGTGGCCAAATCTGCCATAGGGTGCAGGGCCAATCGTATGCCCAATGCCAAATACTCCTGGCGTTCTATATCCCCAAATTCCTTAACCAATGCTTCGTCTCCAATGGCACCAAAACCTAGTTCCGAAGGCCACCAGGAATGAAAACGGTTTTCACCCGTCATTTCATTTTTTCGAATACCATGTCTGGGGTCCGAATAAAACGTAATCGGAATACCCAGCCTTGTATTTTCGGCAATCTTTTGCAATTTGTTGTTGTGTTCTAAAACTTGTTCCGCCCTTGCCATTCCGGGCATGTCCAAATGATTGATGTTGACTTTCGCAATTAAGGAGTCTACCCTTTGAGTTCCTTCTCCCATTCCCACCCCGGAAATGGCGTTGAACATCAACCCTGCCTTTTCTTCCAGAGTCATTTGCGAAAGTAAATCATCAATTCTTGCTTCAATAGATTGTGTGGAGTCTTCGTAAACATCCAATCTGTCATTTTTGTTTAAATCCCTGAAGGCAACTTTTTCTTTACTTGAATTATCACATGACATCAAAATGACAACTCCAAGTAGACTTAAGACTATTTTGTTCATTATGCTGGTTATTAATTGACTGTAACGTTTAGTATAAGAGCAGTAGCAGAATTAATACTCTTGCTTTTAGGATAGAAAGATACTTAATTTAACAGAAAACGGTCTGAGTTGGCACCCAAACCGCTATTGCTTTTCATAGGAGCCGTTGTTACCTGCTGGCTTTTTTCTGTTTTACTTTTCTTTAATTTAACATTTTTTCCACCTTCGAAATAAAACTATCAGTTGTTCCATTTGCTATAAGACGTATTAAAAAAAGATAACCAATTCTAGATGTCAGTAAAATAATGAATTAAGTTTTATCAAATTCATTATAACGATTTAACCATTTTCGAATTGCAAGTCTTGAGATACCACATTTTAAACATAGAACTTTAGCATTATACTTTGCTTTATATAACTTAACCTAATTTATCACAATCATTCGTAATGAATTAATTAGCAATCTATTAAAAGCATCTTTACGAATCAAGCATTATAATTACGTTGTTATTTTAGATAAAATTCTTGTTGTTTTTTAATCACTTTAAAAGACTTAGAATAATTTCATCTGCAGTGCACTGTGAGTTTTGTCTAACCTAACTATTGTGCTAATGACTGTTACTCAATTTATTCATTTTGAACTCTGCCCATTCTTTTTGATTCATCTGTAATGTCTCTTTTAACTCTAATTTACCTGATTCATAACCAGGTTCATCAGGTTTTTCTATCTCAAAAGCCACTAGCACGCTATCCGACTTACCAAACCATATATAGCCTCCCCGATTATCAAGACCTGGTCCATCGATTCCATATTTTAATACTTGTCTAGACAATTTTTCCTCCTCTCCGAGAAATGTCATTTCTACAGAACCGAAATCTTTTAAATTGTATGGAGTTTGATTTAATTCAATGTCAAGAATATTAAATGAAATGGGTTGATTCTTATTGCGAATATAACGGTAGGCATAGCCTAGACTTGAAAAATCAAAGTCATAACTATGCCACTGTGCAGGAGCCGATTTAAATACTTGGTTCTGATCCCCTAATTGTATGTTGACGGTTCTGTCTTGAGTAACCTCTAAGACGGCGTTTAGCTTTTCATTTCCCAAATGATTTGTTCTCAGAGCTTCAAATCGCCTTACTGTATAATCGTCCTGATTAACCCAAGCTCTCACAACGGTAGCTTGTTGATGTCCCTCATGCCATTTAAAAGCCTCTATTTTACCTTCCTTTTCGTAGTAAACTGCGATTTGCCCTTTGTTACTGCCATCTAGATTAGACTTTTCATATATAAATACTTTCTGAACCAATGGTTTAGGCTTAATTTCAGAACACCCTGATAGAATTAGGAATGTTATTACTAAGTATCTTGATAAATGTTTCATTTTTTCTAGAATTTTGGTTTATGAATGATTAATACCTTATGACGATCAAAATAGTGATTACGTTACAAAATTTTTTTCATTTTTTTTGGCGAGTTGTAAAGACACTGTCCTTAAAAGAATTCCACTGTTATTTAGTCATTTTTTCGTATTCTCCTGCAGTATGCATGTCGCAATTTGGTGGACTTCAGCCATTTTTTTAGCGCATTGATCAATTCCTGATTGAACTCTACTTTTTCTTCAATTTCTTTTTTTATTAGATGTTTTTACTTTACACCCAAAAAGCAAAAATCCAATGTTTAATATTATGTGGCCTTTATTCAGGATGGGGAAAGCTTGCAGGTAACGGCTCGCATAAATTGCGTGAGGGCGAATAGCCCTCATGAACATTTTATGCTTTGTTATGCTCAGTATTTCTATTTATTCGATTGTTACAATATGTGCAGACATATTAAATCTAACTTTTTGATCTTCTGTCAAATATTTATTAAGATCCAACCTAGCCTTTTTTAGTAATTCGGAATATTGTTGATCCGAAATTTCTTCTGCTATTGGTGAGGCTTTAACATCGCAATCTATCCAATGATCAATTGATCGAAATTCAACTTTTGTTCTTATTGTCTCAATCTTGTAATTTGAAATTTCACTTGACTTGACAATTTCATTAATTTCATCTTTGTCGCCTAAATTGAACGGTGATCTTAGAATTTGCCCCAAATCTCGACCTCCAATATTTTCGATCATTTGCAACAGGTCAAAATATCCTTCGTTCGCTTCAATTTTATCCCAAATTCCAATAATAGTTTTTCCCTTCCTTTTTCTAATTCGTTTCATTTCATTCAACGATTTCACTTGATCCTCAAAAAACATAAATCCAAATTGGCAGCTTATTTTTTCGAATGATTGATCATCAAACGGCAAATTTTGAGCACTCCCTCTTATCCAATCAATTTCAGGCTCAATTCCTTTCGCCACTTCTAGCATTGCTTCATTGATATCAATTCCAGTTATTCTCAATTCACCAATTTTACTAGCTTTTGCAATTCTAGCTACTATTCCGGTTCCACATGCGATATCTAATAAATGGTCTCCATCAGATAAACTTAGCTTTTCAACTGTTCTTTTTGCCCAATTTTCAAATAATGATGGGACAAAATTCTCCTCATAGAATCTTGCGCCTTCTAACTCTAATTGATATCCTTCTTTTTTTGCCATTTATGTCTGATATTTTATTGAGCATAACGGCTTTGGCTATGATTACGGCACGGCATAGGGCGAAGCTCAGCGTAGGATCTAACACGGTTAGTGTTAGAAATTCGATCAGGCAAAGCGAGCCCTGGCCTTTCAACCATTCAAGCCAGTTTTAGTTTTATTTAAATGTAGGAAATTTCAATTAAGCAGGAAAGCAGCGATGAATTATAGCCGTGCTTAGTTTTAAACAAGTATTCAACTTGATTTAATTAATTCAAGCCCTATTAAGAAAAATCCTATTCCAAGTACTATACCTCCAATAATGCCACCTATTATTGGTGTAAATATTCCTGAAAATAGAGGAATAATAAAAAATCCTGCAAGTACTAAAATAGGTCCTAAACGTTTTAATTTTCTGCTTATCAAAAGTGATATGCTAAACAAGATCCAGCCTAATGAAAACGTTACTAATGCAATCATAAATCCAATTGCATAACGACTGGATTGATCTGAAGTACCTAATTTATCTACGGAATCAGGGTTTAAATTGGCAATCTCTGGAAGAACAAATATTTGATGCCACTCATTAGCCATCATAAAGGCACTCCCGAAAAAAGCTATTATGAAAGTAACGTCCCTGAATAATTTTGCACGTTCTATTTTACTATGATGTAAATAAATTCCAAAAACTCCAAATTGAAGAAATGCTACAGTTAAAGCAGCGAAAATCATTCTGTAAAAAAAAGAAGTAGATGTCAATAATTTACTAAAAGGTGACCCGAAGTCTACAAAAGGTAAAATAACCGTGTTAGGTATTGCAAAGAAAATTCCAGCCATAACTAGAGCTACTCCACTGTATTTAATTAATTTTTTCATACTTTCTTAGATTTTAATTATGTACAACGCGTTCATATTAATTCATATGACGATATTTTTACAATATTAGGTTACAAAAAAATTGTTTAATTTTTAGTCAACCTATTTTAAGGATAATATGTTACAGGAATTAAGCACAACGGTTTGGCTATGAACAGTACGGGGGCAAATTGGTGTTTGCTTTCCGCCAAGCACATAGCGAAATCTAGTTGTTTTGATTTATTTTTTCTTGTCCAGAGCAAAATCCATAAGATTTTGCGGACCTGCCTGCCAGTAGGCAGGTAAACCCTAAGCCCGTATTGTTCATAGGTTTTGTTAGGCAACGTTTTTATTTCCGTACTGTTTTATCTCGTCAAGTTCGGCTTTTTTTTCGTCACGTTCTTCTTCGATATCATAATCATCTTGAAGTCCGAGCCAGAACTTGGCGGAATTCCCGAAATATTTGCTCAATCGCAAAGCTGTGTCGGCCGTTATTCTACGATTACCTTTTACGATTTCCGAAATCCGTGTTTGAGGTATCTTCAAATCTTTTGAAAGTCGATACGCTGTAATTTCAAGAGGTTCGAGAAACTCGTGAAACAAAATTTCGCCAGGATGCACATTAGCTAACTTTTCCATTTTTCTACTTTTTAATGATAATCTATTATCTCCACTTCGCTTGCGTTTCCTTTGTTCCACACGAAGATTATCCGCCATTGTTTGTTAATCCGTATACTATAAAATTTGCCCAATTTTCCAGTCAGTTTTTCAAGTCGGTTTGAGGGGGGAATTCGCAAATCATTAATATCCTGAGAGTTGTTCAACATTCTCAATTTCCGACGCCCAACGTTCTGAATTTCAATCGGCATTTTCTTTACACGGATTCCACTCCATATTTTTTCGGTCTCTTTCGAGCCAAAGGAAACAATCATGCTTTTGTTTTACGTTACTAACGTCAAAGATAAGTATTTTTCACGAGCTTGGCAAATGTTGCCTAACGCTCAACTAAAATGAGTATGCGGCCCATTTGCTGGAAGCACGGAAATTTCTATTTCGCATTGTCATATCAAAGTGCTCAGCTCGCATATTCATTTTAGTGTTTGTTAGAAGGACTATTTCTTACTGACGTTTAAAAAGTATACCCTTTGTTCTACCATTCGAAACGGTGAATGCATCAATGACTCCCTCATCATTTCTTTGAAATGCCATTTCACCTATAAAGAAAACACTTCCGCTAAAACTATCAACGTTAGCTGGAGTCAGTTTGATGTTTTCCATATTCCGATGGAGAGCAGTCAGTGTGCTATCTTCCACAGCAATTCTGTAAAATGTTTCTAATTCTTCACTAAAATATGTACCAGTATATTCAACTAATTCTTCTAAAGATGGATTAAACGGAGGAAGCTTAGCCAACTCAATATCAGAGCCGCCCTGAGTATAAGTAGCTGATTTAAATTCCCCTTCATCATCAGAATTAAATTGAATGGTAGCCTCAACCCCGATATAATCGAATGAGTTTTCTGAAGTAGGCTTTAATTTTAATGAGGACTGTCCTGTTGGGTAAGCCACTAGCTGACCTTTTTCTAATTTATATTCGATAATCAATCCAATCCCGTCAGCTCTGTATTTGCCAACATATTTTTTAAGTGTCTCTTCAGGTAAAGTGATCTCTTCTTTATTGCCTTCCTCTTTTTTCTCATCTTCGGCCTTTAAATTGTCCTTAAAAAATGCATCTGCAATTCGATATGCAGTGCTACCTGAAAAGCTTGCATTATTACTGAGTGCGATTACTCCAGATCTTATTTCAGGAAAATATACTAACATGGCTCGATGAGCAATATCAGCCCCACTATGCGCATATCGCTGAAGTCCTTTGTATTCGCCAACCCCTATCCCAAGGGCATAAGTCATGGTATCACCATTGTTCAGAAATCCAGGGGTAATGAGCTTTTCAATTACATCGGGGCCACCTATTGTCGCATTTTCAAAGTTATTGAGCCATTTGGAGAGGTCCTCAGGAGTAGTGTATATAGCTCCTGCTCCATAGGCTGCATAGAGATCACCGGATTCAATGTATCCAAATTCACTATTTGAGTAACCTTGTGTACTTCTAGGAATAATCGTAGTAGGGTCGCGCCTCACGTGCGAGTTATTCATAGCAAGAGGTTGGAAAATATTTTCTTTGAGGAAGGTAGGAAAGTCCAGTCCCGAAACTCGTTCAACGATCAGAGCAGCCATGATATATGCGGAGTTATTATAGTTGAATTCCTCTCCGGGAGCTGTTTGAAATTCAGTCTGCTTTTGTAGCATTCTAAGCACTACTTCTCTTAAAAGTTTGTCCTCACCATTCCATCCGGTTATTGCCATTAGATTATAAACTTCTCTCCACCCATTGGTGTGATTTAGTACGTTTTGAATCTTAACTACTTCACCCAGGTCAGGTAATTCTGGAATATGCTTTCTGACATCATCATCAAGAGAAAGTTTACCCTGTTTTTCAAGTAACAAAATTGCCATTGCCGTGAACTGCTTGGAAACAGACCCGATGTTTGTTGGCATATCTACTTGAAAATCCAAATTATGAGTCAGATTGGCCTTACCGTAGGCTTTTGAAAAAATCAAATTACCATCTTTCAGCACACCAATACTCCCCCCGGGATTATCATCTGAGTAAAATGTCATCAATTGATCTACACGTTTTTCAGGATCTTTGGCGATTGGATCAACATCCAATAAAATTACTTTGTAAGACCCTGACTCTTCTTCAAATGGCTTGATTTCGAGTGCGTAAGTACCCGATTTATTAATTTCAAAACTGAAATTTTCGGGTCCTTTTGCAGGACCATCAAAGGAATCAACTGTTTCTTGTTGGTCATTCTTTAATTCAACAATTACATCTACAGTTATTTGATTCACATATCCATATATGTAAGTCCCTGAATCTAGCTCCAAAGTGTAGGATTTGACTTCTTTTTGAGAGAGACTATCAGATTGCTCGACACCAATTTTCAAATCTCCTGAATAATTGATGCTTTGTTTGTTTTCGCATGAAATGACGACAACTAAAATAAGTAGATAAAATGCTCTCATAGTCCTAGATTAATTTGATTTGTATTCCTTCTAACGTCTCGGCTATGAGTAGTTGCGTGGTTTAGCACTTAACTTTGCAAGTACGCACCAAGTTGGAAATTCCGCAGGAATTTCCAAAGTAGGCGAGAACAAGCAATTACTTATAGCCATTGTTATGGGCTTTTTTTATCCATCCTGGCCCTCTTACCACCTTTCCAGGCAGGGCTCCAGTATGTTCGCCATATTTTAACACCTGTTCACCATTTATTATAACATGTTCCATCCCAGTTGAAAACTGATGAGGCTCGGCAAAGGTTGAATGATCTTTTATTGTTTCAGGATTAAAAATGGCTATGTCGGCAAAATAGCCTTCAGCTAAACTTCCTCTGTTTTTAATTTTTAAGTTTGATGCCGGTAGTGATGTTAATTTTCTTATTGCTTCTTCTAATGAAATTATTTTTTCATCACGAACATATTTACCAAGTAGTCTAGAAAAATTACCATAAGCTCTCGGGTGAGTGTTAGATTCTAAAAACACACCTTCAGGAGCTAATGAACCTGCATCGGAACCAAAACTCATGTATGGTAATGCTATTTGCTTTTTTAAATTTTCTTCGGACATTAAAAAATAAGTTGTTCCAACACGGCTACCATCAGCAATTACTAAATCCATTGCAGTTTCTTCAGGACTTTTACCGTGAATTTTTGCAACTTCAGCAAGGGTTTTACCTGTATAATGACGCAAGCTGTCATTTTTAAAACTAACTAATAACAAATTATCAGCTGTTCCGGCTGCATACATTAAATTTTCCCACTCATCAGTATCTGTTGTCATTTCTTTATAAACACGTCTTCTAATTTTAGGGTCTTTTAGTCGTTCAGCCCATTTGTCATATCCGCCTTCTTGTACCCACGGGGGCATAGATGCATTTAAACCAGTGGATCCAGCTGTATAGGTATACATATCTGCTGTGATGTCTAATCCATCTGATCTGGCAGAATCAATTTTTTTAACCACATCATCAAATTTGTACCAGTTGTCTTTACCAGCCATTTTTAAATGATATATTTCTGCTCTAATATTTGCTTTGTCTGCAATCT
This sequence comes from Eudoraea adriatica DSM 19308, assembly GCF_000382125.1. GTDB lineage: Bacteria > Bacteroidota > Bacteroidia > Flavobacteriales > Flavobacteriaceae > Eudoraea > Eudoraea adriatica. Next base: position 10,556 of record NZ_KB907550.1, on the reverse strand, counting down.
GTATTAATTCATCTATGCTTTGTAATAGTCGATTGCCTTCACTTCTCATGTGAGATATATACATACCATCGTATTCTGAAGCCGCCTTGCATAATTCGATGAGTTCTTCTGTACTCGAATAAAAGGCAGGAGCATAAATTAAGGAAGAACCAACACCTAGTGCACCTTCTTCCATGGCTTGTTTAACCATGGCTTTCATTGATTCCATTTCTTCATTAGTTGGCTCACGATCTTCATAACCAATATGATTAATCCTAACTGTTGTTGCTCCAATAAATGACGCTACATTAGGAGAAATTCCACGTTTAACTAAAGACTCTAAATATTCATCTAAGGTGGTCCAATCTATATCGTATTTTATATTGCCCTGAGATGTTGACCTTTCTTGTTTTAATGCTTCATTCAATGGCCCCATAGACCAGCCTTCTCCAAATACTTCTAAGGTTATTCCTTGTCTAATATCGCTTTGTGATTTCCCATCTTCAATTAAAGATTCAGTTGCCCAAGAGAGCATATTAATGAACCCAGGAGCAACTACTAATCCAGTCGCATCAATTTCGAGTTTTCCTGTCATATTTTTAAGAACTCCGATTGCTGCAATAGTATCAGCATTAATTCCAACATCACCTATGTATGATGGATTTCCAGAACCGTCTATGATCTGTCCATTTTTAATTAGAACATCAAAAGATTCTGGCGCCTTGCACCCACTTAAAATGACAAATAGTAAAATTCCTTTTATTGTTAATTTCATTTTTCATTTTTTAATTGCCCATAACGCTTGATGTAAAAACCGTATTAACGTTTATTCATTGCCTTAAGATAATAATTTATATTTTACCTACTAAGCTTTCTCTGCCAATTTGATAATCATCTGTACGTGGCTTAATAAAATATGAATTATGGCAGTTACCCCCTGCCGCTTTATTTGAAACTTGTACAATATGGTTTTTACATTTTGTTTGGTTGCGTTGGTCTTTTAAATTTTAAGCCCCATTAATTGGTCGGGAATACGAAGCATTAAGAATGATCGGCACCAACAAGTTTACATTGAAAGTGCAGGGAAGCCGTGCGGGAGTGATCGCCAGTGTAAGGGGATTTTTGCGCGCAAGCCGGGCCGGGCGAAAACAGAGAGAAGCCCTTAACGGGTGCGACTGTGTAGTAGAACTACTGGGTGCGTAGGCCGAGACGGGCGAAGTCAACAGTGAGAGGGGCTTGTGGGCGGACGTGTAGGGCGAGATCAGTGAGAGGGGTAATATCAAGCCGACCACGTTTATTAGCATGAGCCTTGCAATGAAACTTTTAGCTTTAAATTACCTGCTTAAAATTTAGCCGCGCTAAGTTGGTTTAGAATGATAAGCTTAAACTACCCTTTACCGTTATGAGTAAACCAATGCAATTTAACGTTTCGTATAAGCGGTCGTTTTAATGCCGCTTATACATTGTTAGCCTTTCGTTATTCTATCTCCTTTTTAAGAATATAGTAGGAGCTTGGATTCACAAATCGATACTCATTATTTTTTATAATTATTCTAGTATTATCATCAGCCCAAGTATTGTTACCGATATATGTTTTTAGAGTATCTGCCTTATCATCCCTTTCCGATTTAACTGTGAGACCATTTACTGTTGATTTAACTTCTATTGTAAAATTATCAGAACCTCTTACTGCTCCTCTGTATTTTCCTTCCAAAAGTTTAGTGTTAATATCTATTTTTTTACCTTGAGGTGATTCCTTTTCGAGTAACTCCCATGTAATTGCATCTGCAAAGAAACTGGCGCCTTTGGGCCCAGTAGTATTTACTAGACAAATCATGTATAAATCTTCCTCTGGATAATATCTAGTGTCGGTTAAGAAGCCATTTATACCGCCTCCATGACCAATTCTGTGATTTCCAAAATCAGAGTAGTTAACCAAAGCCTTTGCATATAATATATTGGAGCCATCTTTTAATTGGTCTGGAGTAATTAGAGATTGATATAAGGTTTCAGATAATACTTTCCCTCGGTGTAAAGCAGTCATCCATGTGAGTAAATCTTCAGTAGTACTACAAAGTGAACCCGCTGCATATGGCCATGTATGATTCAAATACCCTTTTTGTTTAAGACCTTCAGGAGTGTAGCCATAACCATAAACTTTATTTTTTGTAATCTCTGATGTTGAACAATAGGAAGTATTGTCCATTCCTAAGGGTTCAAAAAATGTATCTTCTAAATACTCTGCATATGTCTGTCCAGTTACTTTTTCAATAATTAATCCCAGAAAAAAATAAGCTGAATTATTATATATCAAGGCTTCGCCTGGTTCAAACATAAAGGGCTTTGATTCTACTAATCGTACTAATGAATCTCTTGGATGATCTTGAATCATCAATTCTCCGAATTCTTCAAAACTTGTATAGCTTGGAATCCCTGAAGTATGATTAAGTAAATTATCAATAGTAACTTTTCTGCCTTTGGTATCAAAATCTAAGTATTGAGTAAAATCATCATCTAATGAGACCTTGTTGGCTTCTACTAATTTAAGTATAGCTGCTGCTGTAAACTGCTTGGTCACCGAACCAATTTCAAAAACTCCGCTTTCAGGTATAGATACAGAAAGCTCTAAACTTGCATATCCGTAGGTTTTTTTTAAAAGAGTGTTTCCATTTTGATAAACCAAAACTGATGCTCCTGCTATTTGTGAACTATCAACGCTTATCTGAAATAAAGAATCAATAAACGACTCTAATTGGGTTGTTTCTGGAATTTTAGATTTTTCTTGGCAGCTGATTGCAAGAAATACTATTGCTACTAATATTATTTTTTTCATAATTAATTATTTTCTCAATGAAGGCTAACGGTATCGTATAAAAATAGTAGCGGATTTACAATCACTAATTTTTAGGTTAAACACAGACCTTTTTATATTTACTTACTTCCGTTTTAGCGATAAACCGCTATTATTTTTTATACAATGTTACCAACAGATTATTTAATCATTAGTCACTATTATCTGACCATAATGAATATGACGAATATTTTTATTGTCATCTGGATAAAGGGAAATATTATCGAAAGAGACAGGAATACTTCTTGAGTAAGCCATATCTGGGCCATCTGTCACATGAAAGTGTAAATGAGGTTCAGTGCTATTACCACTATGTCCTAATGCTGCAATTTGATCTCCAATTTTGACATAATCTCCCTCTTTTACTTTTAGACTTCCGTTCTGAAGGTGCAAATAGTGAGAGTATTCTCCATTTTCATGTTCTATGATAATATGATTGCCCATAACATATGAAAACCCTTTGGCTAAAAGCTTTTGTTGAAGCACTGCGGATCTTTCAAGATATTCTTCGGCTGTTTCATTTTGTTGCTTTAAGTTTTCGTTTGATTCGGTTGCACCATCATATATGGAGACTATTTTTCCTGAACCGATAGCGTAAATAGGCTCTCCATAGGCATAATAATCGGTTAGTTTACTACCAGTTCCGCTGTGCGTGGTTCCATTTGTTCCAATTTTCACAAAGTCATATGCAAACTCTTGAATGCTTCCCCATCTATGGTGACTTATCAAAGAAGGAGCTCCATATGCTGCCCATGTCCCCTTAAGCGGAAAATCATACTGGTTCTTTGATACGTGATTAACAACTTTTAGTGCAGCTTCTCCTAGTAGATAGTTGCCATTGCTGTCACCGGCTTTAACTCTAACCGTAACTAAATCAGGTAATGTTTGAAAAAGTAGGGTGCGGTGTGTTATTACCACTGCTTCTTCTTTAGCCAATGTTGGGTTTCTTGAGAAGGTTATTCCTTTTAAGTACTTGCTCGTTTGGAATTGAAAATCATAATATTGCAAAATTCCTTGTTCTTGATAGGTCTTAAACTTTTCTGCAGATTGCAGCAGGATTTCTTCTGGCACTTTAAATCTCTGTATTTCAACGTCTCCTTGAGTTGCTATAATTTCAATTTCCTCTATACTTACACTATCTTCAGCGTGGTTGACTATGGCTATATTTTGAATTACCGCACTGTATAAGTCTCCAGGTGTTCCAATTCCCTTAGTTTCATAAACATACATGTATTCAGTTGGTTGAAATTTTACTTCCAAAGATGACTGTGCAAATAAGTGCCCTTGACAGGAAAAGACTATTAGTAAGAGTTGAACTGAAAAAGGTAATATGGTTTTCATCTTAAATGACCATTATGTTATTAATTTGTTGGTAACGGTTTGGGTATGGTGCGTGTCCCGAACGGCATGCACTATACCCGTTGTTGTGTACTGTTTTTATTTGTAAATAATAAATTTCTATATAACTAGTTATATTTTTTATTTAATCCCTTTGCGGTACGGTCTTGCTTAGCAGGTGGCGGTGTGGCAACACCTGGTTTGATTTTTAATAAGTCCATAACTTCTTTTACCACTTTTTCCATTTGTGGATCACGCCCTTGCATGATTAAATTTGGATCATCCCAGATGGCAAAATCAGGTTTAACCCCAACGCCTTCATCAAACCAATTGCCGTTATTATAGTATAGTCTTGCTCCTGGTACTGTAATGCCACCACCATCAATAAGCTGATGTCCTGTTGCGGGTCCTACTAAAATACCTATGGTTCTCTCACCTACAATCGGTCCGGCATCCAATTCTCTAAAGGCCCAAGGAAGTCCGTCACCTCCTGAACCTGCCCAGCCATTAATTAACATACCCATAGGCCCTGTGTTAGTTTTTGAAGGAACAGTAGTTCCTTTACCATGGCGCCAGTATAAATTATAAATTACAGGTCGGGTCATTAATTCCAGAAAGCGATCCGCAAGTTGGCCACCACCATTAAAACGTTCGTCAATGATAAACCCTTCTTTATCAAGTTGACCATAATACATTTTTACTAAGTCAAGTTGCCCTCGGGTACTTGTGTTGGTCATATAAACATAGCCTAGTTTTCCATCGGAGAGTTTTTCAGTCATTAATCTATTTTGTTCAATCCAGTCTAAGTACCGGATATTACTTTCCTGGTCATCCGTCAGGCAAGTGACAATAACTTCTTTAGCATCACTTACATTACCTGTTTTACTAATTTTTAAAGCCACTGTTTTGCCATCCAGTCCTTCAAAAGCTGCAAATGGTTCTTTGTCTAATGGAAGTACCATGCCATTCACGGAATGAATGTAGTCACCTTCAGAAACCCCAACACCCGGACGATCAAAGGGTGACCTGTTTTCGACATCCCATGGTGCGGGTTTAACAATTCTTTTGATTTTATAGCTTTTGGCATCCAAATCCCAATCAACCCCTAAATAACCTGTACCAACGTTTTCTGTACTTTGATTATCACCACCACGTGTATAGGTGTGACCTGCACTCAATTCAGCTAAGAGGTTTGATTGAATATAGGTTACATCCCAGCGTGATCGGGCATCTTCAATCAAGGCACCATATTGTGTTCGTAGAGCTTGCCAATTGACTTGTTGCATGTCCTCGTCATAAAAAAAGTCTCGATAGCGTCTCCAAGTATCATTAAAAATTTCCCGCCACTCTTCTCTCGGGTTCAGTTCCATGACTAAACCATCAGTTGGGATGGCATCTTTAATCTTCTGATCTGCTTCTGGTTTGATAATGCCAAATTGTGGACCACTTTTTACCAGTAAAGACTTTCCATCGCCTGATTTAACCACACCGCTGATTTTTGTCATGATGGATTTTTCTTCTCTCTCTTTTAAGTCGTAGAACATGAGCTCTGGGTCACCTCCAGCAGTCCCTGTATTTGGATAACGCATGTAAACAACCTTGCCTTCAAATGCCATGAGGTCTGACAGATTGCCCGGTTTTACAGGAAGAATCGCAAGTCGACTTTCTAAATCATTCCAATCAATCTTGATGGGATCCAATTTAACTGCCGGTTCTTTTGTTTTTTCTTCTTTGCCTTTTTTCTTGTCTTTGTTATCGGCAGGCTCTTCTTTCTTTTCGTCTTTTAAATCATCATTTTTTGCGAGCAGTAGATAGGGAGAATCCTTACTAAGACTTATACCGGCCAGCTGTGTGGTGTTGGGATAAATCCAGGTGCCATCCTGCAAACCACTATACACAGCATTAAAGTTTCTGTCCGTTAGAAACATTAAATATTTGCCGTCCTCACTGAAAATGGAATGATGATCATTGTAAAAACCACTGGTTACTTTCCGGGCTTTTTTGTTTGTAAAATCGTAAATAAAAATGGCTTCATTTCCATTTTCCATACCAATTGAGTATGTTAAATATTTAGAGTCATGAGACCAATTGATTGGATAGTTATAACGGCCGCCATGACCATAATTCCAATTATAGTTTTCTACAATCTCAATGTTGCCAGAAGTCACATCCACAACATTGATATTATTTTTTTCATCAATAAAAGCTAACTTTTTACTATCTGGTGACCAATAAAGTGTATATCCGTAGCCTTTATTTCTTGACGTAATTTTTCTAGCTTCCTGGTCTGTGCGCATAGCTTGTACATAAATCTCATATTCTCCTGATTTATCACTCCAATAGGCCACATAATCACCATTTGGAGACCAAGTTGGACTGTGGTCAAAGGCTCCAGAGCTACCAGTAATATTTTGCAAAAAACCTTCTTTTACCGGTACATTGAATAATTCACCTCGAGCTTCGAAAACAATTCGGTTGGCACCTGGTGAGGCCGTCATATTATTGATTTTCTTATCCACGCTAACCCTTCGGGACATTTCTAAAGTCAGATCACTTACTACGGATACCTTTACTTCTTTTGATTGTTCTGTAGCCAGGTCCATAAGGAGGAGTGTGCCTCCTACTTCAAAAACCAAGTCTTTTGGTCCGGCTGATAAATAAGTGATGTCAAAGTCATTGAAGTGTGTTACTTGTTTGAGTGATTCTATGCTGACCTCATAACTCCATACATTCAAACGCATATTGTCGGCACGATCTGACAAAAAATAGATCTTATTGTTGGCCCATGCAGGTTTGCCATCGTTAGCCACATTATCAGTAATGTTTTTGGCTGTTTTATTTTCTAAGTCAAATAAGATAACATCAGAAGTCAACCCCCCACGATATCTTTTAAAAGGAAAGGTTTCTGTAATTTTTGTGATGTAAGCTAACTGCTTTCCATCGGCTGAATAAGTTGCAATTTCACCATAGGGGATAGGTAATTTTTCAGGCATTCCACCTGTTTTAGGAATAAGAAAGAGCTGATTTACCCTTCCTGAAGGAATACCAGTTTCTCGGCGTGACGCAAAAAGAATTTTATCACCAGAGGGATGCCATTCTACCATTCTGTCAGAATGAGAACCATAAGTAATTCTATGCGGAACTCCTCCTAAAGTGGGCATGACATAAACATCTGGATTTCCTCTATAACTAGCAGTGAAGGCTATTTCGTTGCCATCTGGAGAAAATTTTGGATAGGACTCTTCACCAGGGGAATTGGTCAATTGGACTGCCATGCCTCCGTTTTTATCAACCACCCAAATATCGCCTCCATAGACAAAGCAAATTTGAGTTTCAGAAACATCAACATACCGCATAAGTTTAGCGTTAATTTGGCAAAAGGAATTTAAACTGGCTAGAGTTAATAGCAGGGTAATTATTTTTTTCATGTCATTTTTATTTTGATTAATTTATTTTGGATAAAAATTTATTGTTGATTATAGAATTACCATGTAATAGTACACAACGTTTAAGCTATGATTTCGGCCCGTTAGGGCGAAATCAAATTATGGTTTTGATTTGTTTGTCTAATGTAGGAAATATTTCAAATAGAGTAGGGAGCAGGGCTGAATTATAGGTATTGTTAGCGGCAGTGGTGTTGCTGGGACCATGGGAAAGGTTTTGCTTTTAAATGGTTTCCCCAAGTCCTTTTTACAAATTGTTTTTTATTTCGAGCTATGACTTTGGCTAATGATATGCTGTCTTTGAAATAAGAAAGATGATGGCAAAGTAGCAATTGGTCCAACTGCGCTACCCTTGCGCACTGCTTGGCAAACAATTTGAAAAAGGAAGAAATAGTACCTGGCCAAACTTTTTAATTTTCTATCCGTAGCCCTCCGTAAGAGTAAGTATTTTAAAAGACACTATTGACGCTAACGGTCCCGTATATGGCTTGTTGCGGTTATCGAAGCACTTTCTTGCCCACCTGAACCGAACTTGGCTAAGAGGTGAAATCCTTGAATTTAGAGTTTTATCCGCCATAAGCAATATGCAATGTTGTGGTGCGTTTTTTTATCTCAAATTATCTGTTTTATTGTTTTCATTGGAAGGAACATCTTTTCACTATCAGGTAGCTTTTCAAAACCATACTTTTTATAAAACTTCACTGCATAATCGTTGATTGGGTCGACTACAACAGCCATAGCTCCAATACTTTCTTCCGATAAAGTAAAAGCTCTAAATAATGCATCTAAAAGAAGGTGTTCTTCAAGACCTGTTCCTTTTTCTTTTATGTCTCTGGCTAGTCGACCGAGTAGGATTACTGGAGCATTATAATTCTTGGGAACTTTATTGATATACTTTTCGGGTATTAGTTCTCTTCCCAGACTTTCACTCGTAAGAGTATAATAGCCAATTACATTTTTGTCTTTGTCCGTTGCAACGAAACATACTGCAAGTTTTTTCTTAACGTCTTGACTAACTTGTTTTTGAATATAGTCTGTTAATGGAGGCTCTTCGCATTCAAACCCCTTTCTATTGTGAGTTTTATCTAATATTGAAATATTCAATTCAAGATCTTTTTGATTTGTGCCTCTTAGCAGCTTCTACCAAATTTTGATTTGGTTTTGTATTGCCAAATACAGCATCAAAAAATACTTGACGATCTTTCTCTGTAGCAATTATTCTGTCGTTTTTAGCAACAATTTCTTCAGCTTGTTTTTTAACTACACGAACAATAAAGCTGGTAAATGACTTGTCTCCGCTGAGCTTTTGAGCTTTTCTAAAAATTCTTTTGTCAGTAGAGGAGACTCTTAGCTCTATACGTTCATTTTTACTTACTGGTCCTTCCATGATAAACTTGTTTTACACAAATGTACGGCAAATAACCGTACAAAACAAATTTTATTCAAATGCACCACAACGGCTTTGTGTATGAAACGTAGCGTGTAAAAAGACGCTAACTTTTCGGTTTAACACAGAGCCGAATTTTTACATTTTGTTTTTACCTTTTCTATTTTAAAAGCCAAATTTAAAAATTTGGCGGTCTTCGCAAATAAGCACGAACCTTTCAATTTAGCAATCATTAGCTATGTTTTATACACGTTGTTACCAAAAGTTTTTATTTTTCAGCATATCCAATCATAGCAGAATGTGGAAAGGAATATCCATTCTCTGTTTTAAAGGATTCACAATTTTTAATTACATCAATTTTTATGTCATTTTGCTTATTTTCAGGAAATAAGTTTAAATTTCCCCAATCCCAACATCCGTTAATTAGTGGGTCAAGTGATTGCATATTCCACTTTGTATCTAGCTTTTCTAATTTGAAATTTTTTAAACTAGCATTGGATACAAATGTATTATAAGTATCAAAATCTGTGACACCAAATAATGGTCCGTGAGGTAGTTCAGATAATTCGTGGTGGTTTCCAAAGGCTTGAAAAAAAGCTCCTAATGAACTTTGTTCTTGCTTTGCTCCCCAAACTGCAAAAGCAAATTTCCCTTCAGGTTTTAAAACCCTGTTAATTTCCTTAAAAACTTTATTTGGTTCAGGTAAATGATGAACTATAAAATTTGCTATTACAACATCTATTGAGTTATCTTTTAATGGAATATTTTCAGCATCGGATTGTTTGAATATAATACCACTATGTGCCGATTTAGCCTCATTTATCATTTTTTCAGAGAAATCAATTCCGATTACATTCGCTCCAGTTTCACTAATTTTCTTTGTAGAATTTCCAGCACCACAACCAATATCTAAAACAGAATAATTAGAATTGACATTTGTTTTGCTTATTAATAATGGAAGTGTTTCATTAGTTAAAGTAGCCCAAGTTTCATTGTAACTTGACGAGCATCTTGTCCAAGTATCTAATTCATATTCACGAATAGCTTGATGTTTTGATTTTTCCATAATGTTAATTTTAGTGGTTAGTTTTAAATTTTTGGTAACGGTCTCGGCTATGAGTAGTTGCGTGGTTTAGCACTTAGCTTAGCAAGTACACACCAAGCTAAAAATCCGGGCGGATTTTTAGAAGTAGGTGAGAACAAGCAATTACTTATAGCCATCTTAAGTTTGTAATATCTTTATTTCATTAATTAATTAGAAAGAACAAAAGAGAGGATTAAGGTTAATATAGCCGTAGAGACTGAGATCTCGTCAACAATGATAATCCCCTCTCTTTTTCTACTTCAATTTCGTTCAGTTCTGTGAGACTTTTAGATCTCGATTTCAAGTTGTTGAAAGCAAAGTAGATTGTCCTTTCAAAAAACATTTTCTTATGTTTAAATATAATCAAATCTTTGGTGTTGATATCAGCAAAGATGTATTCGATGTTATGAGCTCCCAAGGGAAACATTTTAAGTTTAAAAACAGCTCAAAAGGTTTTAATCAGTTGACCAAACA
>NZ_KB907549.1:336964-531854 GCF_000382125.1 Eudoraea adriatica DSM 19308 | reverse complement strand
GGTAATATTCAGATAGAAAACGGAAATACATTGAATATCAATGTAGATGATGCGGATGCCAGTGTAACCAATGAGGTCAACACGACCTTTGCTGTAAACGGCACAGACCTGGAGATTACAGATAGCAATGGTACGCTATCGGTACCTTTAGCGTCACTTGGTACAGACGACCAAAACGCTTCGGAAGTTCCCTATACGCCATATCTTACAATAACCTCCACGGATGTTCAAGCTGCAATAAATGAGTTGAAAGATGAAGTTGATGCAAATTTAGATGGGTTTATAGTAGGCAATAGCACTTTTATAGATCTACAAAACGTAGGGTCAGCGACAACCCCGGACATTACAGCAGTCTTGTCCGCAACCGGAACTCCTGATGCCACTACGTTTTTAAGAGGAGATAATACTTGGGCTGTGCCACCCACGGGTACAGATGACCAAACTGCTACAGAAGTTAATCTAGTTACCGCAGTGGATACAAATGGAGATGCCACAAACGAAACCACCGTGGAGGAGGCTATTCAGGCGATCGCGCCCATCACCTCGAAAGCTGCCCGCGTCTTTTATCCACCTTCAATAGCAGTAGATGCTTCTGTAAATGGAACATTTAATGTTGATTTATATGCACAGTATATTGCTCAATTTGGTAGTCCAACTGTGGCAAGTGCCGGCGCACCTGCAGCAGTTCCTACCTATGCTGCAACAGATTTATATTATTATGTAACCTATGCGGATCCAACCGTATTTAATACGGGTACCATGAGTATCAATGCCAGCGGGGTATTATCCTATGAAATTATCGGGCAACCTGCAGATTACAATTCTTTAATCAACGTTGTGTTCGTTGTTAAATAAAAAAACCTAAAAGCTACTGATAAGTTTGAAGACTAACAACAGATATCATCTACTAGTCCTCAGTATTGTTTTTACAGTATTGGGGATTAGTGCATCCAATGCTCAGTTTTTACTTCAGGCACCCAATAGTGGTGACGAAAGTAATTTTAGATGGTATGAAGCATCAGATACTTCAACGGTTTTAAGTACTGATTTCTTCTATGAAACAAGCACTCCGGGGGTTTACTTTGCCACTTATGACGGTACGTTATGTGGTTCCAACGCTACAGGATATTTTATATTAACAGATTGCACAGCCCCCGATAATCAGGTTACCCTGGATATTACCGCAAACGTCACCGGTAGTGCTACAGTAAGCTGGAGCCCCGCTGTTGCCGGAAATCAATTACAGCCGGTTGTTACATCTACAACTTCGGTAGTTCGCTATGTAGCAACAATTAATAAAGCAGGTAATTCAATTGATCTTCCCGGTTTCACCGTAGTATGCTTGCAACAAGCGGCTACCCTGGTAGACGACCTTATTACTCTTGATGAAGACACTTCCACCGTAGTCCCTGTTTATGACAATGATACTGATCTGCCAACCATAGGAACTCTAACAACAACTAATCCTTCCAATGGAACTGTTACTATTAATGGCAATGGCACCCCTAATGATCCAACAGATGATATCGTAACATATATACCGGATCCTGATTACAACGGACCTGATTCTTTTGATTATACAGTTTGCAATACAACCGGAGATTGCAGTACAGCAACTGTTACAGTAGATGTAATGCCTGTTGTTGATGCATTGCCGGATTCTATAGCCACAATAGAAGATATAGCTGTAGATATAGATATTTTATTAAATGACAACGATATACCTACGATCGGAACACTCACAATTACAAGCCCGTCTAGTGGCACGGCCGTAATAAATAATAATGGAACCCCCGGAGATCCATCAGATGATATCATTACATATACACCTGATCCGGGATATGTTGGGACAGATTCATTTACCTATACCTTATGTGATAGCTTATCTAATTGCAGTACTACCACAGTTACCATACTTGTGAACCCAATTGGAGTAGATCTGGATACCGATAATGATGGAATAGTGGACAGTTTCGAAGATTTGAATTTGGATGGGGATAATGATCCTTCTACAAATCCAACGGATTCAGATGGAGATGGCATAGCAGATTATTTGGATATAGATAGTGATGATGATGGTATTCCTGATAATGTGGAAGCGCAAGCAACTGCCACATATACCGCACCAAGTGGTATAGATGCCAATAATAATGGTCTGGACGATGTATATGAGAATGGTGGGGGACTAGGGATTCTACCCGTGGATACAGATGGTGATGGTTTCCCGGACTATGTTGATACGGATAGTGATGATGATAATGTTCCGGATAATATTGAAGGTCATGATTTGGATAATAATGGTATTCCTGATGTTGTATTTATTGGATCTGATAAGGATAACGACGGCCTGGATGATGGATATGAAGGTTATACATCTATAGATGACGATGTAAACGATGAACTGGATGATCCATATGATATGTTGCCAAACACGGATGGTGATTCTGAATCTGACTATAGGGATACAGATGACGATGATGACCTTATACCTACTGCATCTGAAGACACCAATGGTGACGGAGATTTTTCTAACGATGATGTGGATGGAGATGGTATACCAGATTATTTAGAACCTAATGCCAGTGAAGAGGATATAGAGGTGTTCAATGTGGTGACCCCTAACGGAGATGGCATTCATGATGTTTTAAGCATCAGAGGGTTAGAGGATTTTCCTGATAATACAATTCGCATATACAATAGATGGGGTGTACAAGTATATGCTACCAATGCTTATAACACCCAGGGCAATGTATTTGACGGTACGTCTCAAGGCAGGGCAACCGTAGATGTGGATAACAAATTACCGGTAGGTACTTATTTCTATATCCTTGATTATATAAATGACGATGGTATACAGAAATCATTGTCCGGATATATATACATAAACAGATAGATAGACCAATGCTACAGTTACAACAAAAAGATTCTTTGCAGAGAAGTCTGAAAACGATATTTGGCCTTCTGGTTCTTCTGTTTGCCGGTCATCTTCATGCACAACAAGATGCGCAGTATACGCAATATATGTATAACACGGTGAGTGTTAATCCGGCATATGCAGGTTCCAGGGGTCATATGAGTATAGCAGGATTATATCGTTCTCAATGGGTAGGTTTGGATGGAGCACCTAAAACCCAAACTTTCAATTTGCATACTCCTTTAGGGTATAGAGGGGTTGGTCTTGGCGTGTCTGTAGTAAATGACCAAATAGGGCCTACGTCCGAAACTTTTTTTGATCTTGACTTTTCATACACTATTCAACTGGCCGAAGAATCTCGCTTAAGTTTTGGATTAAAGGCAAGCGCTAGTTTGTTGGATATCAGGTTTTCTGAATTAAACCAGGATGTGACAAACCCCGGGGGGCCGGATCCAACATTACAACAAGATATCACAAACAGGTTTTCACCCAATATAGGCGGTGGAGTTTATTATCATACAGAAAGGTTTTATGCGGGCATATCCGTTCCTAGAATTTTGGAAACTTCTCATTTTGATGAATCTTCGCTTTCCACAGCTAAGGAACAAATGAATTTTTATGTGATTACGGGTTATGTTTTTGACATGAATGCATTTTGGAAGTTCAAACCGGCTTTATTGGTTAAAGCAACACAAGGTGCGCCTTTGGGATTAGATCTATCGGCTAATTTTATGTATAATGATAAATTAATCATGGGCCTTGCGTACAGGTGGGATGCTGCTTTTAGCGGGCTGGTTGGTTTTCAGTTATCACCTTCCTTTCTGATTGGTGTGGCCTATGACAGGGAAATTACAGAATTGGGACAGGCTGCCTTTAACAATGGTTCCTTCGAAATAATTTTGAGATATGAATTTATAAAAGTAAAAGGAAACATGAAATCTCCTCGTTTCTTTTAGGATTATCTTAGCCATAGCCACCCTGCTTAATCAACTTTTTGATCCTCATAACCCGGAATTTTGTATAAAGGTGCTACTTTTACATAATGGGAAATAAAAAAGAGGAAAATGTTATTCTCGTAAATCAATTGGATGAAGAGATTGGTATAATGCCAAAAATGGAGGCGCATGAAAAAGCTTTGCTTCACAGAGCCTTTTCTGTTTTTATTATGAATAAAAAAGGGGAGACCATGTTGCAGCAAAGGGCCGAACATAAATACCATTCTCCTTTATTGTGGACAAACACCTGTTGCAGCCATCAACGTCAGGGCGAAACCAGTTTGGAGGCCGGAAAAAGAAGGCTTCAGGAAGAAATGGGTTTTAAAACCGAACTAAAGGAACTTTTCTGGTTTATTTACAAAGCCCCTTTTGATAATGGTTTAACAGAGCATGAACTGGATCACGTTATGATTGGATATTATGAAGACCCACCGGACATAAACAAAGATGAGGTGGCAGATTGGAAATGGATGACTCCCGAAAAAATCAAAAAAGATATTTCAGAGAATCCGGGGTTGTATACAGTGTGGTTCAAAATAATATTTGAAAAATTTTATGATCACCTAGTAAAGAATTACCAGATAGTATGAAAGTAAAAGTCAGTCGCAAGGCACATTTTAATGCTGCACACCGTTTATATCGGAAAGAATGGGATGACAATAAGAATAACCGGGTTTTCGGCAAATGCAATAACCCTAATTTTCATGGGCATAACTATGAACTGGTAGTTAGTGTGACAGGAGAGATTGATCCCGAGACCGGATTCGTTATAGATATGAAAATTCTGAAAGATTTGATCAGGTCTGAGGTAGAGGATGCCTTGGATCACAAAAATTTAAATCTTGAAGTTCCCGAATTCAAGACGTTAAATCCAACTGCAGAAAATATAGTTATCGTTATCTACAATAAATTACGGCCCCATATAGATTTAAACAAAGAACTAGAAGTTGTTCTATACGAAACACCTCGTAATTTTGTTACTTACAACGGATAAATCATGGGCCTGAATGTCGGGGAAGTCATACCGGAATTTACATTGCCCGATCAGGATGGCAATCTATTTAACAGTAACGAAATTGTAGGTAAGAAACCTCTGGTGATATTCTTTTATCCCAGGGATAACACCCCTGGGTGTACCATAGAAGTATGTTCGTTTAGAGATAGTTATGAGGAGTTCACTGAACTTGGAGCGGTAGTCATTGGGATTAGTTCTGATTCTGAAAATTCACATCGTAGATTTGCGTCAAAATATAAGTTGCCATTCAAACTTTTGGCCGACAGACAAAAGAAAGTACATAGTTTGTTTAAAGTAGAGAGCAAGTTGTTTAATTTACTGCCCGGCAGAGAAACCTATGTAGTGAACAAGGAAGGCCGCATACAAATGGTGTTTAATAGTATAAATGCTTCAAAGCATATGGAAAGAGCTTTAAACGCAGTGAAAAAATTGAATTCTAAATGAGTTTATATCCCTTAAAATTTTACCCTATACTAAAAGACCGACTTTGGGGAGGTACAAAACTTGGTACTGTTTTAGGAAAAGAATTGGAAAGTGACCAGGTTGGAGAAAGCTGGGAACTATCGGGCGTAGCCGGAGACGTATCGGTTGTTGCCAATGGTCCTTATAAAGGAACTTCCCTGACAGATTTAATTGACCAATTTCCTGAAGCTTTGCTTGGGAAAAGTGTTTTCGAGAGATTTGGTAAAGAGTTCCCAATTCTGATTAAATTCATTGATGCTCAAAAAGATCTTTCTATTCAGGTACATCCCAATGATGAACTTTCGAAAAAGCGTCATAATTCATTTGGCAAAACCGAAATGTGGTATGTAATGGATTCTGACAAGGACGCTGAATTGATCATTGGATTTAAAGAAAATATATCCAAGGAAACTTATTTGGAAAGCCTGAAAAATAATACATTAACGGAACTTTTGAATTTTGAAAACGTAAGTGAAGGCGACACCTATTTTATTAACGCAGGTAAAATACACGCCATAGGCGCAGGGGTATTAATAGCAGAAATACAGCAAACTTCTGACCAAACGTATAGGGTGTATGATTATAATAGAAAAGATACACAGGGAAATCTTAGGGAATTACACACAGAATTGGCTATAGACGCAATTGATTATAATAAACAAGACGATTTTAGGCTTAGCTATGAGCAAAAAATGAATGTTGCTAATCCAATGGTAGAATGCCCTTATTTTAAAACCAGCTATATCAACTTAAATAAAAATATTCGGGTTAACGTAGCTGACAGGGATTGCTTTACCATATACATGTGTATTGATGGAGATGTTTTAATAGAAAACGATTTTGGATCTGTCTCGATTAAAAAAGGGGAGACAGTTTTGGTACCTGCTAGTAGCAGCCATATTCTTTTGAATTCTGAACGAGCTAAACTTCTGGAAATTACTGTTTGAAAAAGTGTACTTTTACACAAAATTAGTGAGCAATGGCAAATATTAGAGAATTAAAAAAAGATATAAATTACGTATTGGGAGATATTATTGAAGCAGTTTATATTGTGGAGGCTGCCAATGACAAACAAGGTTCCAAAGAAGGGTCAGAGATTATTGATGGTGCGATTACTACTTTTGATGAATTAATTTCAAAAGTTAACAACAAAGACATTGATAACAGGAAGGAACACCTAAAAAACGTACGTAAAGAACTGGAAGAAAAGGCGAGAGCACTGGTAGATAAGCTTAATAAATTGCCTTAGTTATTTAAACTTTGTTTTTAGTTGTTTTTTTCCGTTTCAAGATATTCTTGCAGGGCCCTGCCGTATTTGCCTTCGGCTACTTCAGGGCTGAGTGAATTATTAATAGAATCAAGGTAAATTATATTGGCATCCGGCACCTCTTTTAATGCTATATAAGGGGCAATATGAGATTCTTTATTATTAAGCGCAAAATTAAGGGCAAAGAGATATCCCCTTCGAATATTCCTGTCACTTGCTTTTTGTATGGAGTCCTGGGTTAGCGAATCTGTAGGAGTTTCAGGATCGTAGACGGCTCTCATTATTTCGAGATTCGTAGTATTAAAACGAGACATCACTTTTCTATATTCCTCAAGTTTCTTATGGGTTTCAGAGCCTTCAATTCTGGCCTTGGTATCGAAGGTGTTCCAATTGGTGTTAATTGTAATTATTCCCGGTTCTCCAAAAAAGGTAATCCTGTCATTTATATCATTATTGTCCTTTTTATCAAGATACAAATAGAAAATCTCCGGACTCTCGAGTTCCGTTTTAAACATGAAGTTGCCATCACCATCAACCTTCAAAGAATCTATTACAACCAAAGATGTATCCGGGATATGCTGCAGATAAAGTGTACCTTTTTTTAATCCTTTTACCTTGCCGGTTACTGTCATGGTATTTTCAGTATCCTTATATCCGCATGAAACTAATGCGGCACAGCTGAGTATAGTAAATATTAGTTTCCTCATGGAATTTTTAAATCTGCGGCAAATATCAATAAAGTTTATTGGAAATTTAAACTTTTGAAGCAATTTCCATAAGCAAAGCACAAATATAGGCACCTGCAGTGCCCACAACATAACCCAGAACAGCCAACAAGATACCTACAGAGGTAAGCGAAGGATGAAACTCCGCCGCCACAATTGGTGCCGACGCCGCTCCACCTACATTT
This sequence comes from Eudoraea adriatica DSM 19308, assembly GCF_000382125.1. Lineage (GTDB taxonomy): Bacteria > Bacteroidota > Bacteroidia > Flavobacteriales > Flavobacteriaceae > Eudoraea > Eudoraea adriatica. The sequence continues at coordinate 524,291 of NZ_KB907549.1, read as the reverse complement.
GCCTGACTTCCTACAGCAAGGAAAAAATAGGGTGCTTTAATAATTTTTGCCACAAGAATCAACAAAGCTGCATGTATGGAAATCCAAATTAGCCCTACTGCTATTAAACCGGGTTTGTCTAAAAAGCTTCCCAAATCCATTTTCATTCCTATAGTCGCAACAAGGATATAAATAAATAATCCACCAATCTTACTTGCCCCCGCACCTTCATAATTTTTAGCTTTTGTGAAGGATAGGATTATACCTACCGCTGTAGCAAAAACAACCATCCACAAAAATTTTGAACCCAATGAAGAAAGGGCTTTTTGCTTATTTCGGATGACCTCAAAATTTTCCTGCAGGAATTCTGAAAAATGGAACCCACCAAAATGAGCAATACCCACTGCTGTAAATGCCAGACTCAACATTATTATATAGTCGTGAAGGGTTGTTACCCTGGTAATTTTCGCAGTATATTCTGAAACTTTTGTTTTAAGAGTTTCAATAGAAGAAGTATCTGATTTTAACCACGCATCAATTCTTGCAGACTTGCCTATACCAAGAAGAATTATAGCCATCCAAATGTTTGCAACCACAATATCTACCAATACCATATCCCCAAATTTCTTAGGGTTATAAGAAAATACTTCCAGCATAGCAGCCTGGTTTGCCCCACCGCCAATCCAGCTTCCGGCAATTGTAGCTAAACCTCTCCATACCGCATCAAAATCATTCCCGCCAACCGTTTCAGGGGAAAATATGGAGACAATTAAGATAGCTATAGGACCACCAATAATAATTCCAGCAGTTCCTGTTAAGAACATAATGAGGGCTTTGGAACCAAGGTTCATTATTGCCTTAAGATCTATACTTAATGTCATGAGTACTAATGCTGCCGGAAGCAGGTATCTGCTTGCTATATAGTAAAGTTTTGAATTTTCCTCAGAGATTAGTCCTATACTAGTTAAAATTGCCGGTAACATGTAGCACATTAAGAGGGTTGGGATAACCCTGTAGAACTTTTTCCAAAATCCGGTTTTAATTGAAGAAGTATAAAATACAAATCCCAGACAGAGACATAATAAACCAAAAATTACAGTGTCATCAGTGATTGGTAAATGATTCATGGAAGATTATTTATTTGTGATAAGCACTCAAATATAATGAAATTACATGGGGCTGCTCACTATAAAAACGAACCTAAATATTTAACCAATATGTAATTTTTAGATTAATAGATCTGGTCTTTGGTGCAAAACCATCTACAAAATAATTATCATTATACACCAGAAATAGATCCGAAAGAGGCGCAAAGCGCCATTGCAATCTGGAATTAATACCAAAATTGTCTCTCTGATTACTGTATTGAATAAGAGTTGACCAGAAAATTGATTTACTGAAGGTAACTTCAATTTTAGGGCTTATCAACCAAATGTCTGCACTGGGGTAGGGGTCTGGCAGTGCAATTTTATCATACCTCATTAGCATGGAAAGGAATACCTTGGGTTGAAAACGGAAAGTCATTCCTCCTTGAACAGAAAATTTGTCCCCATTAAAAAAACGACCAATAGATGGTTCTACGGAATAAGAGAAGATTTTCCTTCGATCTGAGTTATACTCCGCTTTAACACTATTATAATGATAACCTTGATTCCCGGGAAGAGGAATCCCATCATCTGACCCAGTTGGGTCAAAATCATCAATTAGGAATGTATACTTATTTGAGAATTCTATATTGAACCTTGACTGATCCTTAAACCTTGCTTCCCATTGGCCCCTGAATTCGTTATCAGTATTCATAAAATCCATACTTGGACTCCAAATAAAAACGGGAAAGAACTGGAAAGAGTGATTTTGGATAAAACTATTACTTGGCCAGAATACGCGTTCAATTTGTACAAAGTTTTTTAATATATCTGTACGTCGCACAAAACCCAGGTCTGATCTGAAATCTTCACCTACATAAACCAGTTTGCCTGAAATATTATAGTTTCTTGAGTTGTATTCCAGGCGTGCACCTGAAGCAATATCTTTTCCGTTGCTCTCTGGTTGAAATGACTTTTGAAAAAAATATTTCCCATTCCATACATTATCCCTTGAAATTAAATTATATTCCACGCCCAGGACCCTGTTGTATTTATCCTCAGGTAAAACAAAATCGTAATCCTTAATTGTTTGCCTGTTAATGAAGAATAAACCAATATTAGACCTGGAAAAAACTTTCTGCTGCAATGCCAGCATCATATTGTTATTAGATGGGATTTCATTCTCTTCATCTGATGCAGTTTGAAGATTAAGAAAGCCCAGACGCAGGTCTTTGTTTAATTTTCCACTTAATCGAATACCACCTATAATCCTATTTTCAATAGTATTATCTGCAGTATCCTTTGCAATTCCTATCCTTCTTGAAAAGAAGGGATTTGCATCCCTTTGATCCCCAAAACTTCCGAAGAGATCGTTATTATCAATAAAAAACTGCCTTTTTTCTGGAAGAGAAATTTCAAAACGTGTAAGATTAGTAACCTGGTCATCTACTTCAACCTGAGAAAAATCGGGGTTTACGGTTATATCCAGGTTCATGCTATTGCCTATGGCAACCTTTGCATCGCCACCAACAGAAAGCTTATTAGTCGTATTATCTTCCTCAAAATCCTTGAGTGCACTTCCATTTATATAGGGAATAAGAGCTAAGGGTGTTTTGGACTTGCCAAGAGGCTTTTCAAAAATCATTTCCCCCATAAATGCCAATCCCCATACATTCTGGTTTTGGGGAATATTAACCCATGTACTTGTTTCGTTGGATTGCTTGTCAAACCGGTAACTATTGAACCTCCATTTAGTTTCCCCTTCTTTAAACTTAAATGATGTAAGGGGTATAACCATTTCAGAAGTGTACCAGGTGTCATAGATCTTTGAATCCCCTTTCCACTTTACATCCCAGGTTGTAGAGAAACTCCTGAAGTCCTGACCACCTCCCGATACCAAACCTTCTCTGCGAACTCCATATGGATTAATGCCAAATAAAAAGGCATTATTGCTATCGCTGAATGTATCAAAAATCAAACTAATGTTATCGCTGTTTCCCGCACGATAATCTCTTTTTAAGGATTGAATAGAATAATCTTTCCCCAAAGCATAAACTATAATTCCGATATAAAGGTTTTTATCGTCATAAAGCATTTTAATTTCAGTCTGCTGTTTGGCCTGCACAGAATCTAAAGGAAAATATTGCCAAAAATTTTCAGCGCTGTTTGCCGTTTCCCAGATGGGTTCATCTAAAATTCCATCAGGAATGATAACATTGTCAATTTTCTTTACAACAAAAGACCTGGTTTTATCCTGACCGTAATAAATAGAGGATTTAATACCACTTTGCCCGTATAATGCTATCGAAAAAAGAAATAAGGCTAAATATGTAAGGTTTTTTAACATTAAATATTTATTAGATATAAAGAGTGCAGACAATTTTGAACATCCTAATTATAAGTAAATATGGTACAAAGATCTGCCTTTTTATTTAGAGGTCATTAGCTTTTCTGCGAACGACCTGGGTTTTATTGCAAACGGCATATTTTTAAGTATTTTCATTTGAAGATATTGTTTGATTGACCACCATTATAAGAAATCAAAAAATATTTTTATGAGATTAATGTCTTAAAATATTACCAAAATTTCAGTGTTTATAACTATCTGCTAATTTTTTTCTTTGAAATTTTTAGTTTTCTTCTTATTTGGATTTTTAAAGAGTCTTTTAAAGAAACCGTCGCGTTTTACTGGTTCGCAATCCAGCATGGACAGGACTGCCACCTCTGGTTTCATAAACCTGGCCCGGGTAATTTCGTTGTAAGTTGTCTCCCGGTTTAATTTTTGCATCCAAAGGGCAAAAATGGGCAATGCAGCACTGGCTCCCTGGCCAAGTGAAGTGTTCTTAAATCCAATCTCATGATTGTCCAGGCCAACCCATGTTACATGAATAATTTTAGGGGTAATAGCAACAAACCAGGCATCTTTATTGTTCTGTGTTGTTCCGGTCTTTCCCGCAATATCATTTTCTAATCCGTAAACAGTGCGTATCCGGGCACCTGTACCCTCATTAATTGTTGCCTTTAAAAACTCCAACATTATTTGCCCGTTTTCTTCAGAGAAGGACGGCACGGAAGAAATTGTTGGGGTAAAAGTTTCAAGTATGGAATCTTTGGAATTGGTAATACCATTTATTAAAAAAGGTTTAACGGCTCTGCCTTTATTCACATAACTGGCATAGGCTCCGGCCATTTCTTCTATACCTATTTCAGCTGCACCCAGTGCCAATGATGGTAAATTCGGTAAATTTTCAGTAATCCCCATTTTTTCAGCCTGTTCGATGGCATTTTCTATTCCTGTTTTTTCCAAAACCTTGACTGCTACGGTATTTACTGAATTACTTAAAGCCTGCTTCATGGAATAATTCATAAAAACCTCATCTTTATTGCCAGAATTTGATGGAGACCAACCTTCCAGGTTGTTATACTCCACTTCTTCTGCGGAAAAATAAGTGCAGGGGGCAATTCCATTTTCCAGTGCGGCTGTATATACAATAGGTTTAAATGTAGACCCAACCTGTCTTCTGCTTTGTGAGATATGATCGTATTTAAAAACTTTATAATCCACACCACCTATCCAGGTCTTAGTGGCCCCGGTGCCCGGATCTATGGAGATGGAGCCCGTATTGAGAAATTTCATATAATGTATGATGCTGTCTACCGAACTCATTTTCATTTCCTTTTCCCCATCCCACGAAGTAAGGGTCATTGCTTTCTTCTGTTTTAATGTATCAAGGGCTTGCTGTTCACTAAATCCCTGCTTGATAAGGTTTTTGTAGGCAGTTGATTTTTTTACTACTTTAAGAATTAATCCCTTGTTTGTAAGCCAGGGGGCTGAGTTTCCATAACTCTTTTCAAAACTTTTTTGAAGAGCTTCCATATGTGTTTTCATGGCCTCTTCCGCTAAAACCTGCATTTTATAATCAAGGGTTGTGTATATTTTGAGTCCTGAAGTATAAATATTATAAGAATTTCCAAGATCATTTTGTTTTTTGCACCAGCTTACAACACGTTTACGAACTTCTTCCCTGAAATAGGGTGCTAAACCACTGTTATGATCATATTCGGTATAATTCAGGGCTAACGGCAGCGCCGAAATACTGTCTTTTTCAACTTTTTTTAAGAATCCATTTTCTGCCAGTGAATTCAAGACCAGATTTCTTCTTTGTAAACTTCTTTTAGGAAAAACCCTCGGATTATATGTGTAGGTAGCTTTGAGCATTCCAACGAGAACAGCTGCTTCCTGGATATGGAGTTTATCAGCTCCTTTGCCATAGAATTTTATGGAAGCACTTTCAATACCAAAAGTATTGTCACCAAAGGAAACTGTGTTCAGGTATTGTTCCAAAATCTCTTCTTTGCTATAAATCTTTTCAAGTCTTGAAGCAATTATCATTTCTTTAATTTTATCAACAGCCAGGTAAAAATTTCCATTTCTGGTTCTTGGATAAAGATTTTTTGCCAGTTGCTGGCTTAAAGTACTGCCTCCTCCTGAGGCTTTATTTTGCATCAAAATTGTTTTAAAAGCAACACGGAACAAACTTTTATAATCTACACCGGAATGATCATAAAACCGCTCATCCTCCACTGCTATCAAGGCATTTATTAAGTGCTCTGGAATATTTTTGTACAGTATGGGCTGCCTGTCATTAAGGTAATATTTTCCAATAAGAACACTATCTGCCGTGTAAACCTCTGAAGCTTTTGGATGTTTAATTTCTGCCAATGATTTCTTGCCCGGAAGGTCTCCCCAGGCACCTAAATAAACGCTCAGTATAAAGACTGCTGCCATACCAGTTACGAAGGTGGCCAGTCCAAGTACATACCGTAAAAGGGGAGGGTTTATTCGTTTAAAAATCACATGTATGAATTTATTTGTGCAAGATGACATTAATTAATTAAAATAAACCCTCCCTTAACAATACATTAATGCCTATTCTTTAATTTTGAAAAAAATTAGCTATGAGGGGAATAATTATATTACTTTTTTTGAGCGCTCAAATGGTGATGGGTAATTCTGATTTCTGGTCAAAAACCGGGCACAGAGTTATTGGCGAGGTGGCACAGGGCCATTTGAACAGAAAAACCCAAAGGGCGGTTTCAAAATTACTATACGGAAAGAGTCTGGCAGCAGTTTCCAATTATGCAGACGCAATTAAGTCGGATAGAGCTTTTAAAAATTTCTCAGCCTGGCACTATGTAAATATACCGTCCGACAAAAAATATAATGAAGTAAAACCAAGTCCTAACGGTGATTTGGTAACCGGAATTGAAAAATGTATTGAAATATTAAAGGATAAAAACAGTACTGAAGCAGACAGGGTTTTTTATTTAAAAATGCTGGTTCATTTGATAGGAGATTTACACCAACCTATGCATGCCGGGCGAAAAGAGGATAAAGGTGGAAACGACATTCAGCTGCAGTGGTTTGGAAAAGGCACCAATTTACACAGGGTTTGGGACTCCAATATGATTAATGATTATGGAATGAGTTATAGCGAGCTTTCAAGAGAATTTCCACTTCTTGGTAAAGAACAGACAAAGGAAATTCAAAAAGGGACAATTCTGGACTGGGTAGCCGAATCGCAGGAATTGGCAAACGAAATATATGACTCTGTTGAGAAAGGTCAAAAGTTAGGGTACTCATACAGCTATAAACATTGGAACATTGTAGAGGAACAATTGCAAAAAGGCGGATTGCGTTTAGCCAGAGTGCTAAATGATATTTTTAGCTAAACTCCTAAAACCAAATTAATTAGAGGTGTTTTTTATCTAATATCCAGGAGTTTTGGCGATGCTTTATGTCTTTTTATTCTTTTTTAAAGTTAATGGTTTAGGATTGTGTATGAGGAAATTGGCATCGTATACCAAGATGTTAAAGATAGTATGCAACTTTAAAACTACTGGTATAAAAAAATCGACTTTTTAAAGTCGATTTTTTTTATGAAATAACCCTGAAAGTGAGGTTAATTCTTTCGCCAATGGGCCTGGTCGTTTTTGGTATTTGATGCTGCCAGTAATGTTGGGTTTGTCCGCTCATAAGGAGCAGACTTCCATGTTCGAGAAGAATCTTATGTTTTAAATCCTTTAACTTCTTGTGTCTTAAATGAAAATACCGCTCCTGTCCTAACGAAACTGATGCAATCACCGGATTCTTCCCCAGTTCCTTTTCATCATCTGAATGCCAGCCATTACTGTCCTTACCATCTCTGTAAAGATTTAAAAGACAGCTTGTAAATTCAACATTAGTAAGGCTCGTTATTCTTTTCCTGATATCGGATAGTATCTCGCTGAATGGCAGAGGTTTCATTACAATACCGGAATAGGTATAGGATCGATCGTTATTTCCGTATAGCGCTGTTAACCTGGGCTGAGGATATAACTTACCATATACTCTTATTTCATCCTGGCGCCAGGGAACTGAAGATTTAAGTTTTTCAAAACAGGCCGTGGCTTCCTCATTCTCCATGAAATTGGAGAAATAAGTAATGTCACTATCCGGAAGTTTCCTTTTCAACTATTTTTAAAAGTTTTTCTATTATTGGAGCACCTTTTTTAACCTGTTGCGAAATTCCGATGGATTTTGACCTGTAAATGCTTTAAATGATTTGTTGAAATGCGAAAAATTGTTAAATCCGCTTTCAAAACATACATCTGTAATACTCATAGGTTGCTCAGCAAGTAATTTTGACGCGTGCACCAGGCGATATTCATTAACAAATTGAATAAAGGTTTTGTTGGTAATTTTTTTGAAGTATCTGCAAAAAGACGGAACCGTCATTCCCGCCTTATCTGCAATTTCAGCCAAGGTTACCTCTTCCTTGAAATTATTTCTAACATGATTGAAAACTATATTTATGCGATCGTTATCCCCAATATCTGTCTTAAACGAAAACCCCTCTGCATTTAATACTTTATAATCATGAGAATTTCCCAACTCATTCAATACTGATAAAATGGACAATAACTGTTCAAAATCTGACTCATTTTCAAGATTTTCCAGTTTTTCACCAACAATATTTTTGGTTTCGCCATAAAAGGCAACGCCGCCTCTTGCTATTTCAAATAAAGTCCGGGTTTGCTTCATCTCCGGAATATCAAAAAAGGAATTACCCAAAAAGTCTTCCTTCATTTGTATTACAATTTCACTTTTATTACCCGTAAACTTATCCGTAAACCCACAATGGGGTAAATTACTTCCAATTAAGATTAAGTCGCCTTCCGTATAACAAGAAACATGACTTCCAATTTGTCGTTTACCCGCTCCTCCGTTAACATATACCAGTTCAATCTCAGGATGATAGTGCCAAAGATTGTCTTTGTTATGTTTGTTAGAATCAAATTTTTGATAGGTAAATGAATGCCCGAAATTCGGGGCAATAGCTTCAAAAGCTGGTTTAAACTTTTTCATATTCTTTGATGATTGATAATGTAAAATTAATCAACCCTCTATTTGGGGATTGTAGCAAAATTACCTAAAATATGTGGAATATTAACCTATATATGTTTAGAGACTTAAAGTTGAGTTAAAATAGGATATAAATTGGATAAGCTGGTTGTATTTTCTGAAACGCTTTGGGGGTAAGTTTGCACTGTAAATTATTCATTAACTCTAAAACGTAATGTTATGAAAACAAATTTGAAATTTACCGCTATGATTGCCTTTATGTTTACTACAGTAGTAGGCCTGGCAAGAGAACCTAAACTAAGCTTGATGACCCAGGGTCAATCTAATAGCTTAATTGTAGAATTAGATGCAAAACACGAAAATGCCGTTCTCAAAATTATTGATGAAAACCAAAATATCATATTCTCAGAGAAAATTTCGGAAAACTCTTACACCAGGAAATTTGACCTGAATGAATTAGATAATGGTTCTTATTATTTTGAGCTTGATGATTCCCTTAGGACATTGGTTTACCCAATAAGCGTTGAAAACAAGGAGGTAAAAATTCTTAAAAGGATTGAAAATACCAAGCCGGTTTTTAGAAAAAAGGGAGAAATGCTTTTTCTTAATTTATTGAATCTGGATAGTAAAGATGTGGAAATCAAAGTTTTTGACAGCGAAAACCGCACTTTATACAAAGAGGTGATTGAGAATGAAAGCATTGTAACCAAGGCTTTTAATTTTAAAAAGGCCCATGAAGACCGCTACACTGTGGTCGTAAGAGATGGTAAAAATACTTACTATGAAGACATTGTAGTTAATTAGTAAATTGTTTAGTTTAGTTTTAAAGGGGCTTTTTAGCCCCTTTTTTTATAAGTATTTTTTTAGGCCTTCTCTTTTATTTTCCGGGAGAGCGGTATTATCAATTGCCAGTTTTAAAACTTTTTTATCTTTTTTCTTTGCATAAAGCAGCTGAAAAAACTGATAAACAGTTAATAAATTGTCCGAAGGTTTTATGAGTATTAGTTCATCTTCCGGAGAGACTTCACCTTCTTCCAGTATTTTAACATAAGTTCCGGGGAAACCGTGGTCAATGAAATCTTTCAAAATCTGCTGGGTCCCGAACCGGATCCCTAATTTAAAGCAGGGTTCCCTTGGCTGTGATATCTGCACTAATGCAGAGCCAATTTTATAGATATCTCCAATTCTCATATAGGTTTCATCCATATCACTAATGCTGAGGTTCTCTCCAAACATTCCCCAATTCCAATTGAGATTCGGATAACGCTTTTCCCAATAAGGATAGTGTTTGGTGGAAAACAGGTAACAGGCCTTGTGTATTCCTCCGTGAACTTTGCGGTTGGCGATAGCATCATTTGCAACCAATTCTTTTTTTAATAACAAGGGCGAGTGTGTGGGGTATTTAAAAATACCGGTCTGTAGTTGCTTTCCTTTCCAAGTAATTTGCTTTAAATTTCCAATGTTAGTAGATATTATGTGCATGCTTTGAAGATAGTTCGCTCGTGGTTTAAATACAAGTCAATTTGTTTGATTTCCTCAACGGATATACTGAATGGAAAAATTATATGGGGTTTGTGCGTAATTTAAATGATATGGAGAATACCATGCCCTTAACTAAAGTTCAAATACAGTAAATTTTAGACCCCAGAAGCCGAACTCAAAAAAATAACATCATGGACCATTTAACTATCAATTAGAATCTTTAAGTGCTTTAAATATGTCATTTATCAAACTGTTGGTCCAGCAAATAAAAAACCATCGCATGGTTTTGCAATGGTTTTATAAGGGTTCAAAGCAAGTTCGTTTATTCCTCTTTGTCCAATTTTTTTGTTAGGGTAAAACCGGCAAAAAGCCCTAGGCCGGCCATTAAGAATATCGTTGCCGGATATGCAACTTCTTCATCCATGCCCATGGTATTTACAAATACAGAGGCTATAAAAATGGCCAATCCAATCCCTGTTAGTAACAATGACAAATTTAGGATAAGTACCTTCCAGAAAGGAGCAGCGTGTCCCCGCTTACCTTTCACAAAAATACTTGCATCCGCACCTTTTTCAATTAATGCAAGTCGTTCTTTATTTCGTGTCGAAAAATACAAATAAAAAACTCCAAAGATTGCCCCGAATACAAGTGCAACTATAATTATTTCTCCTCCCATTTTATTTAGTTTTTAATGGATTAAACATCAGTTCATAGGATATGACGAACATTTTTCCATAGTGGTTACAGGGTAAGCTATTTTTTTTTATATATTCTGTAACCGGAAACCAATTATGTGCGTCTTATATAGTAAATGAGCCAGAAACCAGACAAGTACCTTATTAATAAGGTTATAAATGGGGAAAGTAATGCCTATGCCGAATTGGTAGATAGGTATAAGCACATGGTTTATACCCTGGCATTAAAAATTGTAAAAAATCGAGAGGATGCCGAGGAGGTAGCTCAGGATACGTTTTTTAAAGCGTATAATTCTTTAAAATATTTTAAAGGTGATTCCAAGTTTTCTACCTGGTTATATAAGATTGCCTATTACGGAAGTTTGGACTATTTGAAAAAGAATAAGCGACAGGTTGAGACAACCAAATTGGATATTTCGGAAGAATATAATATTGCGTCAATGGATGATACTTTAGACGGGATGGAAGTAAAAGAAAGGGCAGAAATCATTAAACATGCAATTCAGGAATTACCCGGCGAAGACGCTGTTTTGATTACCCTTTATTATTTTGAAATGCTGTCAATGAACGAAATATCAAAAGTTATTGGATTAGTTCCCAACACGGTTAAAGTACGTTTGTACAGAGGGAGAAAGCGTTTGGCAAAGATTTTAGAAAATAATCTGGAACAGGAAATTATACATAGCTATGGAACAAAATAAAGATAAACAACTGAATGATTTTGTGGAAAAAATTGTAAAAACTGCAGGTCTTGAGACCCCTTCGGACCAATTTACCCAAAGCATTATGTCCAAAATAAAAGCACAAAGTGTAAAAAGTGCGGTAACTAATTATAAACCCTTGATTTCCAAAAGAAGCTGGTTGGTATTATGCAGTATTGCTATTTTTCTGTTGGCATATGTATTTTTTGGGAATTCAGACCTGAATATCAGTTGGCTGCCCAGTATTGATGCAATAGCTATGGACAACATGGGAATTATTGATGCCCTTTCAAATTTGCGACTGCCTGATACACTGCTTTATGGCCTGACCGGACTTACATTGTTTATTTATGTCCAGATTGTTTTTTTGAAAAAGCATTTGGAACGCAGATTTACCATTAATTGAGCCTTGAGGAATGTAATTTGTATTTAAGGTAATATACAAGATTACAAATAAGAATATGCCCAATACATAAGCCCAAATTGCAGTGGGATTCTTAGGATAAGAATCCAGCCCGGAATTCCGGCCGAAGCCTTTTTTTCAGAAAGCATATAGAAGTGTACGGTAAGAAAAATGGCCAACATCATTATAATACCTATAATGGCCAGATCTTTAAGGGGAACAATCAATAAACTTATCCCTAACAATATTTCTGCAAATCCACTTAAAACCACTAAAAATTTGTGAAAAGGAAGATACTCCGGCATAATGCGGAGGTAGACTTTTGGCTTTATAAAATGCATTATCCCGGCCAGGATATACATGATAGCCATTAACAGAAAATGCCAGGTATAATTCATTGACAATTAAAGAATAAAGTTAAAATAAAAAACTTCACGGGGTACTATGGATTATCCGGCAGATAATTTAAGCACACCCGTGAAGCATTCATTGAACATGAATTTCTTGGGCCTCTACATGGACTTATAAATGGTTTATTTAATCATCTCGTAACTTCGGCTTATAAACCTGGTAAGCTCTTCTCCCTTAAGCAGGCCTTTTGACAACCTGGCAAGGTCAAGGGACTGATTTATAAGACGATCTCTTTTCTTAGCAGTCTTTGTGCCGAGAATCTCAGTTACCAGCGGATGGTTTATGTTTACTATTAAATTATACATTTCGGGCATATTGCCCATGCCAAACATACCCCCGCCACCGGTCTGTTGCATTTCCTTCATACGTCTCATAAACTCTGGTTCCGTAATAATAAAAGGAGAAGCATTGCTGTCCATGGCTTCCAATTGAATAGTATAACCTTTATCTGTGGTAACACTCTCAATATTAGCTTTTAGTTTTTCCTTCTCTTCATCAGATAATTTACTTATTTGAGTATCTTCTTTTTTGATCAGATTATCCAGGTGATCGGCATCTACTCTGGCAAAAGACAATTTTTCATTTGAAGTCTCTAATTTTTGCATCAAATGCGATATTATAGGGGAATCCAGAAGCAACACTTCAAAGCCTTTAGCCTTGGCTGCATCAATATAACTATGCTGGGCCTCTTTATCCGAAGCATAAAGCACCACTAATTTATCGTCTTTATCTGTTTGAAGGGCTTTAATCTTTTCTTTCAACTCTTCAAATGTGAAATAAGTGCCATCAACCGTGGGATACAACGCAAATTTGTCCGCTTTTTCAAAGAATTTTTCTTCGGACAACATTCCGTATTCAATGACTATCTTGATGTCATTCCATTTTTTCTCAAAATCCTCACGATTATTTTTGAACAAAGAAGTTAGTTTATCTGCAACTTTTCTTGTAATGTATGAGGATATCTTTTTAACTGCACCATCTGCCTGCAGGTATGACCTGGAAACATTGAGGGGAATATCCGGAGAATCAATTACACCTCTCAGCATCGTTAAAAATTCAGGAACTATTCCTTCAACATTATCGGTTACAAACACCTGGTTCTGATAAAGCTGAATTCTGTCCTTCTGAATACTCAGATCATTTGTTAGTTTGGGGAAATAAAGTATACCTGTAAGATTGAAAGGGTAATCCACATTTAAATGAATATGGAATAATGGTTCTTCAAATTGCATTGGATACAATTCCCGGTAAAAATTCTTATAATCCTCGTCTTTAAGATCTGCAGGTTTTTTTGTCCATGCAGGGTTTGGATTATTTATTATATTATCTACTTCCTGTGTCTGGGCCGGATCTTCTTCTTTGGCGCCTTCAGGCTTAGGAAGTGTCTCTGTCTTTGTTCCAAATTTAATTGGAATAGGCATAAATTTATTGTACTTACGCAATAATTCAGTTATCCTGTTCTCCTCCAAAAATTCGGTTGAATCCTCTGCGATACTCAAAATTATTTCTGTACCGCGCTCTTTTCTGTCAGATTTTTTCAAATTGAATTTAGGTGATCCATCACAGCTCCAATGCACTGCGGGTTCATCCCTGTAACTTTTTGTGATAATCTCCACCTTGTCTGCAACCATGAAGGAAGAATAAAAGCCCAGGCCAAAATGTCCGATTATGCCAGAGTCTTTGTCTGCATCCTTGTACTTGTCAAGAAATTCTTCAGCTCCAGAAAAGGCAATATCATTAATATACTTTTTAACTTCTTCTTCACTCATTCCAATACCCTCATCAATGATATGAAGTTTTTTACCCTTCTTATCTATCTTTACTTCAATCATTGGATTTCCATATTCAACCTTGGCCTCACCAATTGAGGTAAGGTGTTTTAATTTAAGAGTGGCATCCGTCGCATTTGAAATTAACTCGCGTAAAAATATCTCGTGATCGCTGTAAAGGAATTTTTTAATTAATGGGAAAATGTTTTCAACTGAAACATTAATCTTACCAGTAGCCATATTTGATTGTTTTAAAAATTACTACTTACCTATGTCAAAAAAAGTACCATATTGTATATAGGTGACAAACTGACACTTTAGCTTTCAGTAAAATATCCCGGACAAAACTTTAACAAATTTTATGTTTAATAATTATATTATATAGTTAAACATTGTGTATCTTTGAATTGTGATTGCGGAAAACAATTGCTATGAAAAAGTTTTTTGATTTTGTAATCAGATTGTTTATTAATTGGTTAGGTTGTTTAAAAGTGTGCTTTCAAGGGAAAGCACACTTTTTTTGTAAGGATCTACCTTGCCTCTAGACTAAGATAATGTTCAAAAAATAAATAAATAAAATAAACATAAATACAATATATTATGACTGCTAAAGCTGCTGCAAAAAAGCCTACTAAAGAGAATATCATATCTGCTTACATGAATTTTGTGCTGGAAAATGAAACCGTTCCTAAATCTGTTTTTAAATTTTGTAGGGAAAACAAAATAAAAGAGGAAGAATTTTATAAACTTTTTGGTTCTGTCGGCGGAATTCAAAAGGCTATTTGGGATTTATTTCTGGAGAATACGATGAAATTAGTATCTAAAAATAAGGAGTATCATGAATTTTCCAGCCAGGATAAGATGCTCACTTTCTTCTTTACTTTCTTTGAAATGCTTAAGCTAAACCGGAGCTATGTTCTTTTTGCATTAAATGAAGATAAAAATCCTTTAAAGAATCTGGAGCAACTGAAGGGAATGCGCAACGGAATCAAAAATTTCGCAAAAGAATTGATTGAAGATGATAATAGCGAAAAAAGCTCCAAAATTACGCAACACAATCCGGGATTATTTTCAGAAGGTGCCTGGGTTCAGTTTTTGTTTATCCTTAAATTCTGGATGGAGGATACCTCAGCAGATTTTGAAAAGACAGATATAGCAATAGAAAAATCAGTCAAAACCATTTTTGATGTATTTGATAATACGCCTCTGGATAGTATCATTGATTTTGGAAAATTTCTTTACAAAGAAAACTTTTCTTAATCAACCTAACTGTAATTAAATGAAAACTCTAGATAAAATTCCCACGGGTAAAATTGAGAGGGCAGGTAAGCTTGTAACGACCGGGGTTAAAGTAGGTGGCAATTATGTCAAGTATTATGGCAAAAAACTGGTCAACCCGGAGCACGACAAAGAGGAGTTGAATGAGGACAATGCTTCTGATATCTACAATGGTCTCAAATCATTAAAGGGCAGTGCACTCAAAGTAGCCCAAATGCTCAGCATGGAGAAGAATTTGCTTCCATCAGCATATGTAGAAAAATTTTCTTTGGCACAATTTTCTGTGCCTCCCCTTTCCGCTCCTTTGGTTCGTAAAACTTTTAAAAGGTATTTGAACAAATTCCCCGAAGAAGTCTTTGATTCCTTTGAACGTAACTCCATAAATGCTGCAAGTATAGGGCAGGTGCACAAAGCAACAAAAAATGGAAAGGAATTGGCGGTTAAAATACAATATCCCGGCGTAGCGGAGAGTATAAGCAGCGATTTGGCAATTGTTAAGCCCATAGCAATACGCATGTTTAATCTTCAGGGAAAAGATTCGGATAAATATTTTAAAGAGGTAGAACTTAAACTTCTAGAAGAAACCGACTATAGCCTTGAATTTATTCAAAGTGAAGAAATAACAAAAGCTTGTCGAATAATCCCGAACCTGGAATTTCCAAAGTATTACCAGGAATTATCCAGTGAACGAATACTTACCATGGACTGGATGCATGGGAGGCATTTAAGTGAATTCACCAGGCAAAGTTTTAGTTCAGAATTGGGAAATAAGTTAGGTCAGGCCCTATGGGATTTTTATATGTTCCAGTTACACGGGCTCAGAAAGGTTCATGCAGATCCGCATCCCGGAAATTTCCTGGTTAGTAAACAGGAAACACTGGTAGCCATTGACTTTGGTTGTATAAAGGAGGTCCCCGATGAGTTTTATGTGCCGTATTTCGAACTTGCAATAAAGGAGAATATTGAAAATGATACCATTTTCATGGAAAAGTTATATGAGTTAGAAATACTTTCACCATCAGATTCAGCAATAGAAGTTAAATTTTTTAAAGCCTTATTCAAGGAAATGCTTGGTCTTTTTACAACTCCTTTCCATGACGAATTCTTTGATTTTGGGAATGAGGAATTTTGGTCAAAAATTGCTGCACTCGGAGAACGGTATTCTAAAGACGAGCATATACGAAAAATGAATGGAAACAGGGGGTCTAAGCATTTTTTGTATATTAACAGAACCTTTTTTGGCTTGTTTAATCTCTTACATGATCTCAAAGCAAATGTTGAAGTAAACTCATATAGAAATTACTTAAACTAGTCAGCAAGCCTTCTTAAATCATCAATTATTTTTTAATTATCTTAGATTTTGGAAATAAATTTCCTGATCCGACATTTTCCGGAAGTTAAGGCAATTCTTTTTCAGACTAACTAACTCACAAACCAGGTAATGTATAATTCAAAAATTAGTGGACTGGGGTATTTTGTACCCGATAATGTGGTAACTAATGATGATCTCTCTAAAATCATGGATACCAATGACGAATGGATTCAGGAGAGGACGGGTATTAAGGAACGGAGACACGTGATAAAAGGTGAGGACACAACTTCTACTATGGGCGTTAAGGCGGCCAGAATAGCAATTGAAAGGGCCGGACTGGATAAGGACGAAATAGATTTTATAGTGTTTGCAACCTTGAGCCCGGATTATTACTTCCCCGGACCTGGCGTATTGGTACAAAGAGATCTTGGAATAAAGACTGTTGGAGCAATAGATATAAGAAATCAATGTTCGGGTTTTGTTTATGGAATATCACTGGCGGATCAGTATATAAAGAGTGGTATGTACAGGAACGTGCTGGTTATAGGATCAGAATTACATTCTGCAGGCCTTGATATGACCACAAGGGGTAGGGGAGTATCCGTAATATTTGGCGATGGTGCCGGTGCTGTTGTGCTTAGCAGAGAGGAAGATAATACGAAGGGAATTTTGTCTACCCATTTGCATTCGGAAGGTGCCCATGCCGAAGAACTTTCCTTAATTGCTCCCGGGATGGGTAAGAGATGGGTCCTGGATATACTGGAAGACAACGACCCAAATGATGAATCCTACTACCCTTATATGAACGGACAATTCGTTTTTAAAAATGCTGTTGTTCGTTTTAGCGAGGTAATAATGGAAGGATTAAAGGCAAATAACCTTGGGCCTGCAGACATTGACCTGCTAATCCCCCACCAGGCCAATTTGCGAATTTCACAGTTTGTTCAGAAAAAGTTTGGGTTGCGGGATGACCAGGTTTACAATAATATCATGAAATACGGAAATACTACTGCTGCTTCAATACCCATAGCCCTCACCGAAGCATGGGAACTGGGAAAAATAAAGGAAGGAGACCTGGTAGTCTTGGCGGCATTTGGGAGCGGATTTACGTGGGGAAGTGCTATAATACGATGGTAACACTTAAACCAAATACAGATGGGAAAACGTTCTGAAAGTCTGGATTCAAAACAAATAGATTTTATAGCTAAGCAAAAACTTTTTTTTGTGGCAACTGCCATGAAAGACGGATCCATTAATCTCTCTCCGAAAGGAATGGATTCTTTCAGAATTATTAATGACACAAATATTCTTTGGTTAAACCTAACAGGCAGTGGTAATGAAACGGCCGCACATCTGCAATACAATAATAGAATGACGATTATGTTTTGTGCATTTGAGGGGAAACCTATGATTTTACGCCTGTATGGCGAGGCCAGGGTATTCCACGAGCGAGATTCCTTCTGGAAAGAACATATTGATCAGTTTCCTGAAATTGCCGGCAGCAGGCAATTAATTGATATGAAAATAAAGCTCGTCCAGACTTCTTGCGGGTTCGGTGTTCCACTTATGGATTATAAAGGGGAGCGAAATACGCTCAATATCTGGGCAGAAAATAAAGGGAAGGACGGCCTGAACGAATATATGGGTCTTAAGAATGTTAAAAGCCTGGATGGGTTGCCTACGGGAATATTTAAATAATCTTCCTGAATCTAAAACCCCCGGCTAATTAGCAGGGGGTTTTTTAATTGACAAATATTACATGAGATAACCAACCAATACTCCGAATATTTTATCAATTAATATTTATAAAATACCACCCCCCCCTTGCTTGGTATTACTATCTCTTCTTTTTCGTTTAGCCGCTTTGTTTTTTCCACTTCCAAAGCGATATGAAATTCCTGCAAAGACCGTTTGGCTCTCCCAATTAAATTCGGCTACCTGGGCAAAAGGCCTATCCCCGCTGGCTGCAAATCGCATTGTATTAAAAACGTCATTGAAATTAACACTCAAAGTACCCTTGCCCTGGGCAAAATTGTAACGAGCACCCAGATTCACAAAATACATGGGCTCTACATCAAACTGTATGGTCCTGTTTTGTCCTCTGTAGAATCCAAATAGTTGAAAAGTTAAATTTTTGGCAGCCTTGAAACTATTATTCATTCTAAAATTCCAGGCCGTATTTTCCACTTCAATTTCCTCGGTAACAATGTCATCTATTGTTGCGGAATTATTATCACTTTGTAAGCTCTCGGTAATTCCCCGCTGGGTTTGCGAATACAGGTCAAAACTGGCATTAAAACTCCACCATTTAGTCAGTTTATAATTACTTGACACCTCAATACCATATGCGGAAGTGTCATCGAAATTGTCAAAGGTTAATATAAGTTTGTTCAGGTCTAATCTGTCTACAAAAATAGCCCTGTTAATTTCATCTTTAATATTCCTGTAAAATATCCCTGATGTTATGCTTCCATTCTTCAGGCGTCTGGTATAATTTATTTCATAAGAAAATGTAAATTGAGGAACAAGTGTTGGGTTTCCAAATGAAGATAATAAAGGAGTAGACCACTCTCGAATAGGATTCACCTGTGTAAGTCCCGGACGGTCTACCCTCCTGCTAAAACTAAATTGAAACTGATTTTTATCTGTTGGACTATAGGTGACAAAACCGGAAGGATATAATTCAGTATACTTATCCGTAAAGGACCTTACCTGGTTGGTATCGGCTTTAACCTCAACGTCTTCAACACGCAGTCCAACCTTGTACCCCCATTTATCATAATTCTGTCCGAAACTGGCATAGGCTGAGTAAATGTCCATGCCATAAACAAAATCGGTATCCGGAGTTGGAATTATACTTCCATCGGGTGAATATGAAAGTCCGGTTGAGGAATAATCCACATTGGTTTCAAAAATTCTTGCTTCCAGACCAACTTCAAGTTTGGATATGGAATCCAAAGGATTTACATAGTCCAGGTTTACAAGAGTTTGATCCCTTTTGGTATCTACAAAATCCTGATAATCGGGGAATAATGTATTTCCGGTCGATTTAAATTGGGCATTTTCTTCATCAGTAAACTTATTGTAATCTACTTCCAGTTCAATGTTATGCCCTTCTTTATTAAAGTCAAGTTTATAGTCAAAATTGTACTGCTGGCTGTGATTATCACTCTTATTTATGAATATTTGATTTGTATTCAGCGGTGGATCATCAAAATAGGTAACCTGCGTCTGTCCGTTAGTTTTACCATCAAAGTAATTCTGGTTTGTGAAAAATGAAATGGTGTTTTTATCATTGAGATAAAAATCCATTCCAACTTTAAATAGATTAGATTTCCTGTTATCTATAATATCAAACAATTGTTCAGAATTCTCGTCTATTCTGAATATGTATCCATCGTTTACATATTTGCCGATATTGTTTCCGAAATTTCCATACACATTTACCTTGCCATTTCTATAATTAAGATCGATTGAACTGTTGAACTTTGCTTCCTGACCTACGGTTAGACCAGTATTCAGATTCCCGTTAAAACCATTATTTGAGTTTTTGTGAAGGATGATATTTATGATGCCACTCATCCCATCAGGATTATATTTGGCCGAAGGATTAGTAATTAATTCAATAGACTTTATGGAAGTTGACGGTATTTGTCTTAATAATTGTGCAACGGGCACATTGGTAAGTTTGCCATCTACCATAACCCTTACATTTGAGTTCCCCCTCATGCTGAGTTGTCCGGTTTGCTGATCTACGTTAATTGAGGGAATATTATTCATTATATCAGAAGCGGTGGCCCCGGCCGTGGTAAGGTCTTTGCCTACATTTACCACTTTGCGATCTATACGTTGTTCTATAGTCGTTCGCTCTGCCACAATTTCGACCCCTGCAAGTTCTTCAGCTTCTTCTTCAAGGGAAATAATCCCTAAATCCGGATTGCGGTTGTCTTTAGACAATGTAATCTGCTTTATAAACGATTTGAAGCCTATAAATTGAACCTCTACAATAAAAGATCCTTCCGGTAATTTTTTTATTTGAAAAATACCGTCTTTATCCGTGATTCCACCGGTAATTGTGGTGTTGTCTGAAGTCCGCTTTATAACTATTGCTGCGTATGCAACGGGTTTATTCTGGATATTGTCCACTACCCTTCCGCTAATGCTTCCAAATACAATATCGGGATCAGATATTTCCGCTTTTGCCGGGTATACCGCACCTAATAGAAGGATGTAGATTAGAACTTTTTTGATCATGAACTTTGTGATTGTGATTGATTGATGATACATACATGACGACAATAGATGGGTAATGTTACCATGAATAAAGATTTTAACATATATTCATGCCTCAAATACTGGTTTTTATTTTAAGCCTTTTTTGAATCTGATTTGAATAAATTCAAGTAATATATTAACTTTTTTAAGGGTAATGGATACCTTCAATGGGCCTATTGTAATGAAATAATAAAACCCCGACCAAATTGTCGGGGTTTCTTTCGTTGATGAGCTATATTAAACACTAACCATTAACTATAAAAATATAGCACCAACAACGAATTAATTCTTTGAGTTACTATTTAAAGACGAATAATAATTTGAAAAGTTACAGTCATTAACACACTTTAACGCAACAGGAATTATTTTATGAAAACTACTCTTGTTTTTGGGGCTTCCCTAAATCCGAATCGCTACAGTAATCTGGCCATAAATAAATTGCGGTCAAAAAAAATTGAAACTACTGCTTTTGGTCTCAGGGGGGGTACTGTTGCAGATGTACAGATAGGTACAGATCTTAATAAAATTCAGAACATTCATACCATTACCTTATATCTTAATGCCATACGGCAAAAGGAGTATTACGAACAAATCATTGAGCTTAAACCGCAAAGGGTGATTTTTAATCCCGGGACCGAAAACCCGGAATTCTATACACTCCTTCGAAAAAGTGAAATCATGGTGGAGGAGGCATGTACTTTAGTGTTATTAGCCACAGATCAATATTAAATAATAGGGCAAAGGCATTTATTTTTTTCTTGAAGACCTTGAGCTTCTAAAAGCAACAATCATTGAAAAGCACTAATCGTGTTTTTTTCTTATCAGATATAATCCAAAAAAAGTAAATAATCCGTTAACAGGCAACAGTTCATAACCTACGGCATATCCTCCCAGGTAAACAGGGGGAATATTCGAAATCCCAATTGCCATTAGAACCGCAGCACCTGCTACAATCCAAACGTAGTTGTCTTTTATCTTATAAGGCGTAAAGATTCCAAATGCAAACAGGCCCAACAAAGGGCCATAGGTGAAGGTTGCAACCGTTAAAAGGCCGTCAATAACATTCCTGTCTAAAACATATTTGAATAGTATAACCATTAGGATCAGGAGCACACTCATCCAGACATGGGTTTTTTTTCTTATTGTTTTTTGAAGGTTGGCCGGTTTCTTTTCAATTCCCAGAAAATCTACACAAAACGAAGTGGTCAGGGAAGTAAGAGCACTATCTGCGCTACTGTAGGCTGCCGCAATAAGCCCAAGCATAAAAGTTACGGCTACGGTTATACCCAAACCGCTGTTTAATGCAATCTCAGGAAATAGGAGATCAGATTTGGGTTCCCCATCCATTAGCGGTGTTGCGATATCAAATTTAGCCGCGAAAATAAAAAGCAATGCACCCAAAAGCAGAAAAACAAAATTTACCACAATAAGGATAAGGCTGAAGGAAACCATATTCTTCTGAGCATCTTTTAAATTCTTGCAGGTTAAATTCTTCTGCATCATATCCTGATCCAGTCCTGTCATACAAATAGTAATGAACATGCCCCCCAGAAAGGATTTTATAAAGTGGTTTTTTGCAAAAAAATCATCTGTAAATAATACCTGGCTGTACTCCTTTAATTCCTCAGAATTAATATACTCCGTAAAGCTCCAGCCTAATTTTGCATTGATAAAGTAGATAGACAGGCCTACAGATAATAACATAAACAGGGTTTGCAAAGTGTCTGTCCAAACGATAGTTTTAATCCCCCCCCGAAAAGTATATATCCAAATTAAAAGGATAGATAAAACCACAGTAACTTCAAATGGAACATTCCAGGCGTCAAATACAAACTGTTGCAGCACAATGGCTACCAGAAAAAGACGGAACGAGGCTCCCAACACCCTGGAGACAAAGAAAGACAAAGCCCCTATTTTATAACTAACGTTTCCAAAACGCTCCTTTAGGTATTCGTAAATGGAGGTTACATTTGAGCGATAATAGATTGGCAAAAGTATAAAGGCAACAACAAAATAACCCACTAAATACCCAAAAACAACCTGCATATAGCTGAATTGGGAGCTTTCTACCCAGCCGGGCACGGATATAAAAGTAACCCCGGATAAGGATGCACCAATCATACCAAATGCTACCAAATACCAGGGTGATTGCTTTCCTGCCTTAAAAAAATCAGCATTGGAATCGTTTTTTCCGGTGAAGTAGGAGATAAGCAATAGCAAGAAGAAATAACCGCCAATAAGGAGCAGAATATGCGATGCTGTCATAAAAATAAATTACTAGCGCAAAGTACAAAAACTTAAAACATTATGTAATTTTGCCTTTATGGAATTTTCATCTAAACTCTTGGAAAATGCAGTATACCATATGTCTCAGTTGCCGGGAATTGGTAAACGAACTGCTTTGCGGTTAGTACTTCACCTTTTAAACCAGCCGGAGGAACAAACTTCAGATTTATCCCGTTCGCTTCAGGCGCTCAGAGGGGAAATTAAATTTTGCTCAAATTGCCATAATATCTCGGATGTTGAACTTTGTCAAATTTGTGCAAATCCAAAAAGGGAGCAGGATGTGGTATGTGTAGTTGAGGATATTCGGGATGTCATGGCCATTGAAAACACGGGTCAATATATGGGGTTATACCATGTGCTTGGGGGCAAAATATCCCCGATGGAGGGCGTTGGTCCACAGGATTTAACTATTTCCTCTCTGATCACAAAAGTTAGTCAGGATAGGATAAAGGAACTGATATTTGCCCTGAGCTCTACCATGGAAGGCGATACCACCAATTTTTATATCTATAAGCAATTAAAACCTTATGATGTAAAAATATCTACGATTGCGAGAGGTATTTCGGTAGGCGATGAATTGGAATATGCAGATGAAGTTACACTGGGCAGAAGCATACTTAACAGAATTCCATTTGAAGGTTCCTTAAAGGCTACGTAAAGATAATTGATACAATAAATTTAAAAATAAGGACGTTTTTTTAGTATTTTTGCAAAATATTTAATCAAAAAAGCACTTTAAATAATAATATGGCAAAGTTTGAATTGAAATTGCCGCAAATGGGTGAGAGTGTTGCTGAAGCAACCTTAACAGCCTGGTTAAAGGAGGTTGGCGATGCTATAGAAATGGATGAGGCGGTTTTTGAAATTGCTACGGATAAGGTAGATTCTGAGGTGCCCAGCGAAGTTGAGGGAGTGTTGCTGGAAAAGCTTTTTGAAATAGACGATGTTATAAAAGTCGGACAGACTGTAGCTGTAATAGAAATGGAAGGCGGATCTGATGTTGCGGACATTGCTGATTCAGAACAAAAAGAGGAAATTACGGAAGTTCTTCCACAGGAGGCTTCAGTTTTAGAAGAAAACGTTGCAAATGTTCAGGAACTTGTTGGTAGTGCCACGCAAAGTATAGCGGATACTACCAGGTTCTATTCGCCCCTTGTTAAAAATATTGCCAGAGAAGAAGGCATAACCAGGGAGGAACTAGATGCAATAGAGGGTACTGGAAAAGAGGGCAGGGTTACCAAAAATGACATCCTGGCCTATGTTAATAAAGACAAGCCTGAAATTACTCCGGTTTCAAAACCCCCGGTAACCATGGTTAAGGAAACCGAACCTGCAATAAAGCAAACCACTGTTCGGTCAGAGCCACATCAGGTTACAAGGGTGCAGTCTAATGGTGAAGATGAGTTAATACCAATGACCAGAATGGGTAAACTCATTGCGCATCATATGATAGAGAGTATCTCAACTTCGGCTCACGTTCAGAGTTTTATTGAAGTAGATGTTACCAATGTAGTTGCATGGAGAAATAAGGTTAAGGATGAATTCCAGAAAAGTGAAGGCGAAAAATTAACCTTTACCCCAATTTTTATGGAGGCCGTTGCCAAGGCCCTAAAAAAATATCCAATGGTTAACATTTCAGTTGAAGGGGATACCGTGATAAGGAAAAAGAATATCAATATTGGAATGGCTGCGGCATTGCCCGATGGAAATCTGATAGTACCGGTAATAAAAAATGCAGATCAGCTGAATTTGGTTGGAATGGCCAAAGTAGTCAATGACCTCGCGAACAGGGCAAGAAACAATGCACTAAAACCAGATGAAATAAAAGATGGTACCTATACAGTGACCAACGTAGGTTCTTTTGGAAGTGTTTTCGGAACGCCTATCATAAACCAGCCACAGGTTGCAATATTAGCACTTGGGGCTATTCGTAAAATGCCTGCTGTTATAGAAACTGAGGAAGGGGATTTTATTGGGATCCGAAGCAAGATGTTTCTTTCACACAGTTATGATCACCGGGTTGTAAACGGCGCATTGGGTGGTATGTTCGTTAAAACGGTTGCGGACTATCTTGAAGCCTGGGATGTGGATAGGGAGATTTAGAAGTAGAAGTAATTTTTTAATTCTTCAGGAAAATATCCTGATTTGCGCTCATTTAGCTAAAATTGTACAAATCCCAACTATTTAAGTACGATTCAACTCTGTTTTATAAACTATCTTTGCCTAAAACCTCACAAATGGAACTAAAACTCAGCAAGCCCATCTGTTTTTTCGATTTGGAAACCACGGGGACCAATGTGGCCAAAGACCGCATTGTTGAAATTTCTATCCTGAAAGTTTATCCTAATGGCAATAAAGAAGGCAGGACCTGGCTGGTTAATCCTGAAATGACCATTCCCGATGAGGTAATTGCAGTTCATGGCATTTCTAATGAAAAAGTAGCCAATGAGCCTACCTTTAAGGAGCTGGCCAAAGAAATTTACAGCATAATAAAAGACTGCGATCTGGCCGGCTTTAATTCGGACCGCTTTGATATTCCGCTTCTGGCAGAAGAAATGCTTCGTGCAGAGATTGATTTTGATTTAAAAAACATGTCATCTGTAGATGTGCAGACCATCTTTCATAAGATGGAAAAACGAACCCTGGAAGCTGCCTACAAATTTTATTGTGATAAGGATTTAGCGGATGCCCATAGTGCTGAAGCAGACACCATTGCTACATATGAAGTGCTACTCTCCCAGTTAGATCGTTATCCGGAATTGGAAAATAATGTAAAGAAACTGGCAGAATTCTCTACACATAGAAAATTTGCCGATTTTGCCGGCTTTATCAGTTTTGATGAAGACGATGAGGAAATTTTTTCCTTTGGGAAGCACAAGGGCAAAAAAGTGCTGCAGGTCCTGGATCAGGAGCCGGGATATTTTGGATGGATCCTGAATGCGGATTTTCCACTTTACACAAAAAAGGTTCTTACTCAGATAAAACTAAGTCAGCTTAATAATAAATTAAGCTAAAATAATCAGAAATTACGGATGAAAATTATTTGTATTGGTCGTAATTATGTAGATCATATAGAGGAGTTGGACAATGAAAGGCCCAAAGATCCCGTAATATTTATAAAACCCGATTCTGCAGTTCTTCCGAAGGAACAGGATTTTTATATTCCGGATTTCTCAGACGAAATTCATTACGAATTAGAAGTACTGGTGAAAATTAAAAAAGTGGGGAAACATATTAATGAGAAGTTTGCACATACGTATTATAACGAGATTGGACTTGGGATAGATTTTACAGCCAGGGACCTGCAATCACGGTTGAAAGAAAAAGGTCTTCCCTGGGAAATTTCAAAGGGATTTGATGGTTCGGCTGTAATTGGAAAATGGGTTGACAAGAATAAATTTGAAAATTTGAACAAATTAAATTTTTCACTTTTTAAAAATGGTAATCTGGTTCAACAGGGAAATACAGGCTTAATGCTTTGGAGCATAGATTCCCTGATTTCCTATGTATCCAAATACTTTATGCTCAAAAAAGGAGATATTATTTTTACCGGAACTCCCGCCGGGGTTGGTAAAATAAGTGCAAATGATTACCTTTCCGGTACGCTTGAAGGGGAAGAACTACTCACAGTAAAAATTAAATAAATGATCTACAGTTTAGATAAAATTAATGAGATGGCCGAAGGGGATGAAGATTTCATAAACTCCGTTATTACTGTATTCCTTGAAGAAGTACCACAGGATTTGGAAGATCTTGAAACTGCCATTGAAAGTGGGGATTATGAAAACGTTTATAAACTGGCACATAAAATAAAACCCAATGTAGATTTATTGGGCATGGAGCAAAGCAGAGAGGTTGCTCTCGACATTGAAACTTTAGGTAAAAGCTCCGCAAATAAAGATGAAATTGAAAAAAAGTTCCCGCTACTGAAAAAAGATATACAGCAGGTAGTTTCTGAACTTAAAAAGGACTTCAATTTCTGATGTTAGCAGAAATTATTACCATTGGCGATGAAATTCTGATAGGGCAAATAGTAGATACCAATTCTGCTTTTATTGCCGCCGAATTAAATAAGATAGGAGTTTCTGTGTTCCAGATCACTTCTGTTCAGGATGACAGGCCTCATATACTCAAGGCTTTTTCAGATGCCGAAAAAAGAGCAAAAATCATCATTATTACCGGAGGTTTAGGCCCAACCAAGGATGATATAACAAAACGTACACTTTGTGAATATCTGGACGATAAACTGGTTGAAGACAAACAGGTATTAGCCCATATTGAAGAGTTATTTAAAAATTATATTGCTACCCCGATTTCGGATGTCAACAGGCATCAGGCCCTTGTGCCGTCTAAAGCTCAGGTATTGCACAATGAATATGGCACGGCTCCGGGAATGTGGATGACTACGGAAAAAGCCACTTTTATTTCCCTTCCGGGAGTACCTTTTGAGATGAAAAATCTTTTGAGCAATGCCGTTATACCAAAGATTGCCGCTACTTTCCATCGTCCGCATATTTACCACAAGACAATTATGACTTATGGCCTGGGAGAAAGTGCGATAGCTGCGAGAATAGAGGATTGGGAGGACAATTTGCCGTCTTTTGTTAAACTGGCCTATCTCCCTAATCTGGGTAAAGTAAGATTGCGATTGACAGCTAAAGGGCCGGACAAGATGCTCATAGAGAAGGCTGTAAAAAGTGAGACGGAAAAATTGTATGCCATAATCGGGGATATCATTTATGGCGAAGAGGAGGATGGATCCATAGAATCCGGAGTTGCTGGATTACTTACTGCTAAGAAGATGACCCTGGCCACGGCTGAAAGTTTTACCGGAGGTAAAATTGCAGAGCAACTCACTGCCATTCCGGGAGCCTCGGCTTATTTTTTGGGAAGTGTGGTAGGTTATGCCACTCAGGTCAAAATAGATATTCTTAAAGTGCCTGAAGAGCTGATAAAAAAGAAGTCTGTAGTAAGTGCGGAAGTTGCAAAAGCGATGGCTATAAATATCAGGGAATTGCTGAAGTCAGACTTTGCCGTTGCAACAACGGGCAATGCAGGCCCTTTAAAAGGAGATTCGGATGCTCCTATTGGGACAGTTTACATAGCAATTGCCACTCCGAATGATGTATTAGTTGAAAAATTTACCATGGGAAATCACCGAACCAGAATCGTGCAAAAAGCAGTACACAAGGCTTTTCAGATGTTGCAAAAAGAAATTTTAAAATTCTAGAACAGAATTTTGTCCATCACACAAAAATGAATTAAATTTGCACCCTGTTTAAAATCAAGTAAAAAGTAGCATAATGTCAAAAGTTTGTGAACTTACCGGGAAGAGAGCTATGTTTGGAAACAATGTATCCTTCTCTATCAATAAAACGAGGAGAAGATTTGATGTAAATCTTTCCAAAAAGCGTTTCTATATTCCGGAAGAAGATAGATGGATCACCCTTAAGGTTTCTACTAGGGCGCTTAAATCAATAAACAAAAAAGGCATTTCTGCTGTTTTAAAAGAGGCTAGAGCAAAAGGGTTGATTAAATAATCCTTTATTATATAGAATACAATGGCAAAAAAAGGAAACAGAGTTCAGGTAATATTAGAGTGCACAGAGCATAAAAACTCAGGTATGCCGGGTACATCCAGATATATTACAACCAAGAACAAGAAGAATAGCCCGGATAGGCTGGAGATTAAAAAATTCAATCCTATTCTAAAGAAAATGACGGTTCATAAAGAGATAAAATAAGAAAGCATGGCAAAGAAGACGGTAGCAAGTTTACAATCCAGTTCCAAAAGACTTACCAAAGCTATAAAAATGGTAAAATCACCTAAAACAGGTGCTTATACTTTTGTAGAATCTGTTATGCCACCAGAAATGGTGAACGAATGGTTGACTAAGAAGTAACAAACTAACTAAAATTTAGTTCGGAGCCGCTTTCTGTTGAGAGCGGCTTTTTTAATTTCATATATTTGCTCAACGACTTTTAATGGTGCTATGAGCTTATTCAAAAAAATATTTACCTCACAAAAAAAAGAAACACTGGATAAAGGTTTGGAGAAAACTAAAACCAGTTTTTTATCCAAACTTAGCAAGGCTGTAGCGGGCAAGTCTAAAGTAGATGATGATGTTTTGGACAACCTGGAGGAAGTTTTGGTGACCTCTGACGTTGGAGTGGCAACCACCCTTAAAATCATAGAACGGATAGAAGCAAGGGTTTCCAAAGATAAATATATGGGTACCGATGAGCTGAATGGAATACTCCGTGAGGAAATCGCAGGCCTTTTATCAGAAACGAATGTGGGTGAAGCGGAAGAATTTGGGATACCCGAAGGCAAAAAACCTTATGTTATTATGGTTGTTGGGGTAAATGGGGTAGGTAAAACAACTACAATCGGAAAACTCGCCTATCAATTTAAACAGCAAGGCTTGCAGGTTGTAATAGGAGCAGCCGATACTTTCAGGGCAGCAGCAATAGATCAGCTTCAGGTATGGGCAGATCGCGTGGATGTCCCTTTGGTGAAACAAAAAATGGGTAGTGATCCCGCATCTGTTGCCTTTGATACGCTAAGTTCCGCAGTGACTCAGGGTGCAGATGTTGTTTTGATTGATACCGCAGGGAGATTGCATAACAAAGTGAATTTAATGAATGAACTTGGCAAGGTAAAGCGCGTTATGCAAAAAGTGGTGGATGATGCGCCACACGAAGTGCTTTTGGTACTCGACGGGTCTACCGGCCAAAATGCATTTGAACAAGCCAGGGAATTTACCAGGGCTACAGAGGTAACTTCATTAGCGGTTACAAAATTAGACGGCACTGCCAAAGGGGGCGTTGTAATAGGTATTTCAGATCAGTTTCAGATTCCCGTTAAATATATAGGCGTTGGTGAAGGAATAGAGGATCTTCAGGTATTCAACAAATTTGAATTTGTGGATTCATTCTTTAGTATAGCTAATTGAAAGCCTTAAATTTCATACTTATTTTATTGTGCTCAACAGTGCTTGCTGCGCAAATTGAGATTCCTGTAGCCAGTCCGTTTTCAAAAGTAGAACAGGACGTTGGATTTACAAAAATCACGGTTGCATATTCAAGACCCGGAGCCAAAGGCAGAAAAATTTTTGGCAGTCTGGTGCCTTATGGGCGTATTTGGAGGGTTGGTGCAAATGAGTCTACCAAATTTACTGTAGATTCCGATATATCTGTTATGGGTAATTATTTACCCAAGGGCACATATGCCCTTTATGCCTTCCCATATGAAGAGTATTGGGAGGTGGTCTTTCATAAAAACACTGAACATTGGGGTGATGGAAGAAAAGCATACGACCCTGCGGAAGATGCCTTCAGGATCCGGATCAATCCTGTGAATAATTCTGATTATCAGGAAAACTTCCTTATCACTTTTGATGAAATTGATCACAACTCTAGCAATATGTTATGGATTTGGGAACATACGCTTATAAAAATTCCAATCGCAGTAGATACAGATAGTAAAATGATGGAGGGGATTGCAAAAGGAATAAAGGAAAACCCCACGGCTCAAACCTATTATGAAGCGGCACGCTATCTGCAGGAACAGGGAAAATTATACTCCCGGGCCTTGTTATATTTAAATAAAGCTATTGAAATTGGAGGGGATACCTATTATTTTTACAGGGTTAAATCTTTGGTTGAAGCTGCTTTGGAAGATTACAAGAGTGCAATTATTTCGGCACAAAAATCACTGGAATTAGCTCAAAAAGAGGATAAAGATGAATTTGTTCGTATGAATGAACAAAATATCTCTCTTTGGAAGGATAAACAAATAACTACGAAACAATGAAAAAGCAAATTTTCTTACTTGGCTTATTGGTCATTATTTCCTGCAAGGAGACTACAAATAGAGATTATTCCTCTATTGTGCTTTGGAAGGACAATGATGAAACCAGTGAGATAGCCGCAAATCAGGATCACGAGAAACCCCGGATGCAATACAAATTAATACAATCCAGGGTTTCTGACAAGAATGAGATATTCCGGCCGCTGTACCATGAAGTGGCAGAAATGTCAGAGGCGGAATACGAACAATTAAAACCTTTAATACTGGAACAGGATATTCCCACTATTCAACAACATATCAAAGACGGGAAAATTAATTACGAAAAACTGGTTCGTTTCTTTCTGTATAGAATTTATCTGTTTGAACTCGATAGTAAAACGAGTCTGCATACAATAATAGCTCTAAACGAGAATGTAGTAGAGGAGGCCAGGGAGCTTGATAAGTTAACTGCTGCAGACCGACATCCAATTTTTGGCATGCCCATCCTTCTTAAAGACAATATTGGTACGGAAGGCATGAATACAACAGCCGGGGCAATTGCCTTAATGGGGAATGAAACAAATGATGCTTTCATTGTTGAGCAGTTAAAGAAGAACAAAGCTTTGATATTGGGTAAGGTCAATCTTAGTGAATGGGCTTACTATATGTGTAATGGCTGTCCTTTGGGATATAGCGCTATTGGTGGTCAAACACTAAATCCGTATGGAAGGCGAGTTTTTGAAACAGGTGGTTCCAGTGCAGGGAGCGGAACCGCAGTAGCTGCGAACTACGCAGTGGCAGCCGTAGGTACAGAGACTTCGGGATCTATTCTTTCTCCTTCGGGTCAGAATTCCGTTGTTGGGTTAAAACCAACGATTGGACTTTTAAGCAGGACAGGCATAGTGCCAATTTCCAGTACGTTGGATACGCCGGGACCAATGACCAAGAATGTGGTGGACAACGCCATCTTATTATCGGCAATGACCGGCAAAGATGCAGCGGATGCAAAATCAGTCAGCACCAGCGAAGATTTTGTTGGGGCTGTTAGTGTTCCGGGAAGCCTTAAAGGAAAACGTTTTGGTGTTTTCAAAGACCTGCTGGAAACAGATTCTATTTATTTGAAAACGGCAAATAAACTTAGAGATCTGGGTGCAGTAATAATTGAGTTTACTGCACCGGAAGTATCCATGGATGGGTTTCTGACACTTCTCAATATAGATATGAAAAATGATCTACCGGAATATCTCAATGCACATGTTCAGAACAAGGAGGTAATTCCTATGCGCACTCTTAAGGATATTGTCGAATTTAATCTGGCCGATTCACTACTTCGTGTTCCTTACGGGCAATCTATTTTTGATGGTATCCTTAAAGATTCAACTTCATTGGATGAATTGCAGCTTATTAAAAACAGACTGGAGAAAAACGGACGATTATTTTTTGATACCCCTATGGATCAGCACCAGCTAGATGCTATCTTATCCATAAACAATTACCATGCAGGTTTTGCCGCAGTAGCAAAATACCCGGCATTGACTGTGCCCATGGGCTACAGGGAAACCGGAGAACCGATAAGCCTGACTTTTATTTCAAAGCAATTCCGGGAGCGTAGCTTACTTAAATTGGGCCATGCATTTGAGACCGCCACCAAAATAAGAAAACTACCTGCGACCTTTAAATAACCCCAGCAAATACTTATCTTTTCATATAGAATTTTAACATTAATTGACTAAGTTCTATAAATGATAATACAAAAGTAGAATTTGAAGAAGACTACGATACATATTGTTCTATTACTGATTGTAATGATCTTTTCCCAACTAAACTGTTTCTCGCAAAAAACGGACACCATTGTTCATAAAAACGGAAATATACTAAAGGGGGATTTTAAAAAAATGGAATATGGTATCGTTACCTGGAAAATGGATGGGATGGGAACCATAAGTGTTGAGGAACCTTATTTAGGTACTATTATTTCGCAAAAGCAATTCGAGATTTTAATGAAAAATGGCCTGCTTTATTATTCTTCTTTTGAAGCTTCCGATAGTGAAGGAGAAGTAATTATTACAGTGGGTGGCCGGAAAGTATCGATATTAATTGATGATATTGTTGAAATACATCCTATAAAAGGGAATTTTTGGCAGAAATTTTCTGGCAATCTAAGCCTTGGGGGTAATTTTTCAAAAAGTAGCGCCTTAACAACCATAGCCTTCTCGGGAAATCTGGATTTCAGGAATAAGAAAACGTCATTTAATACAGACTGGTTTTTAAACTTGTCTTACCAGAATGATAGCTTAATTACCAATAACTCGCAAGTTAATGTTGCCTGGCAGCACCTGTTTAAAAATAAGTGGTCCTCATTGTTAGCTCTGGGCAGGAGCCAGAATTTGCAATTGGGGATAAAGCAAAGGTACAATCTGGCTATAGGGGCAATAAAGGATATTACGAATAATACATGGAGCAGATTATATATTACGGGAGCTATGACAGGTATTTCAGAAAAATCATTCGATCCAAATAGCCAGACAGAACAGGATTTGGCCGGAGTAATTCAACTTGCCTATGATATTTTTAAATACACAAGTCCAAAAATCTCATTGAAGTCTAACATAACTTACATCCCTTATTTTACGGGAGACAGAAGATCCAGAATGAATTTTAATCTGAATCCAATGGTTAGCATTTTTAATAATAACTTTAAGGTTGGGTTTAACTTTTACTATAATTATGATAGCAATCCTCCTGCCAGTTCGCTTTCCAACGAGGACTACGGAATAAACCTTCAATTAACCTATTCCTTGAATTAAGAAAGGTTTCAGTAAGCAAAGCAAATCCCGCAAGGAAGTTTATTTTATAAGCTCGCTCATTTTTCCCCAAAAGTTTTATTGAAGAATTGTTAATTTCATTTGATTTGATTTTTTAATTAAAACGGTAAGATGAATAACGTTTTAAGGTAGAATCAGAAGAATTCATCCTAAAATGATGCCCTTCTTCTATTCTATTGTATTTTTGCACGGCTAAAGAAAATCCATGCGAACAAAGTCGGTAAAGAAAAACAGAATAAATGTAGTAACACTTGGATGTTCCAAAAACGTCTATGACTCTGAAGTTCTGATGGGGCAACTCAGGGCAAATGAGAAGGAAGTAGTGCATGAGGAGGAAGGAAATATCGTAGTTATAAACACCTGCGGATTCATAGCCAATGCCAAAGAGGAAAGTGTAAATACCATTTTGGAATATGTAGATAAAAAGCAGTCAGGTGCAGTAGATAAAGTTTTTGTGACGGGATGCCTTAGTGAACGTTATAAACCGGATCTGGAAAAGGAAATTCCTGATGTTGATGAATATTTTGGAACAAGTGATTTACCTAATTTACTAAAGGCGCTGGGTGCGGATTATAAGCATGAATTAATTGGTGAACGCCTCACAACCACCCCAAAGAATTATGCCTATCTAAAGATCGCCGAAGGATGTGACAGGCCCTGTTCTTTTTGTGCAATACCCATAATGCGCGGCAAACACAGAAGTAAGCCCATTGAAGAATTGGTTGCAGAATCAGAAAAATTGGCGGCTAAAGGAGTAAAGGAGCTTATCCTTATTGCCCAGGATCTAACCTATTATGGCCTGGATCTGTACAAAAAAAGAAATCTGGCGCAATTGTTAAAAGAACTCTCCAAGGTTGAAGGTATTGAATGGATTCGCCTTCATTATGCCTTTCCAACAGGTTTTCCTATGGATGTTCTAGAGGTTATGAAAGAAGAACCAAAAATCTGTAATTACATTGATATACCACTCCAGCATATTTCCGACCCTATTCTTAAGAGTATGCGCAGGGGAACAACCAAAGCCAGAACTACCGGCCTGCTTAAGGATTTTAGGCAGATGGTGCCCGAAATGGCTATCAGAACAACGCTTATTGTTGGTTACCCAGGTGAAACAGAAAAAGATTTTTTAACCTTGAAGGAATGGGTAAAAGAAATGCGTTTTGAGCGGCTTGGTTGTTTTACCTATAGCCATGAAGAAAATACCCACGCCTATAATTTGGAAGACAATGTACCGGAAGAAGTAAAACAGAATAGGGCAAATGAAATAATGGAAGTCCAATCTGCCATTTCCTGGGAATTAAATCAGGAGAAAATAGGCAAAACATTTCGTTGCATCATTGACAGGAAAGAAGGGAATTATTTTATCGGAAGAACAGAATATGATTCTCCTGATGTGGATAATGAAGTTTTGGTGGATGCAAGGGACTTCTACGTCAAAATTGGCGATTTTGTGGATCTTGAAATAACAGAAGCTTCTGACTTTGATCTTTATGGACAACCTGTTATTTGATAGTTGGGGGAGTTTAAGGCGACTTTCCGGATAACCGGGATTACGCAACTCACTTTAAAGAAGAACATTCGAAATCAGGTTTTCAACTGTAGGGTGATCGTTACCGCCGGCTGGTTCAATCGTAATATTGAAAGATTCCGCCTTGTCTATGTATTTCACGGGTATCAAATCGCTGTCTGCGGGTAAAAGGCCCATATTAATCATAACTCCATCCACATCAGCCCACATCTGATAAGTTTTGTCTTCTTCTAAAGGTGGAAGTCCCTGAGAATTTACAAGGACGCTCTTGGTTTCATGATTGACATATGCCACAGCTCTCGATTCGGGTAATATCTGATTTCCTTTAAGCAGTAACGGAATTACATTACGGTTATTAATGGTCATGTAACGTTGTGTGGTGACCTCAATATTTTGTTCAAGAAGCATTAATCGTTCCTGCAAGGCAATAGTCTGCTCCTGCAGGCTATTCAAATTTTGTTCAGAAGCCTGCCAGCGATTGTACAACCAGAATGAACTCAACGCGAAAATTGCAGCCATACTTGCCGCTACGGCGAGACGCCCGGAATAGAGAGTGTTCCTTTTTTGAGGTACATTAATGTTACTGATTGTGATATTTTCCTTGGATGATTCCAATTCACTTGTCAAAGCCTTTTTTACTTTTTCCGGAGGTTTAATCGCATTCTCGAAGGCAATTCTCTCAAATTCCTCTTCGATCTCATTAAATTTGCTTTTTAAATCCTCATCCTTATCGAGTATATTTTGAATAAGAATTTCCTGTTCTTTAGGAAGTTCACCTAAAAGATACTGCTCTAAAATTCCATCGTCTAATATCTTTTTCTTATCCATGTCCACAAACATTGATTACTAATACTAGCATTAAAAGCTCAGAACGCCTTTCACGTAATTTTAGCAGGGCTTGCCTGATATACGATTTAAATGATCCTAATGGTACGTTCATTTCTTTATGGGCCTCCTGATGCGTAAGCCCTTTAAAGTAAACCAAATTAATGGCTAATTGGTGCTGGGGCTCCAGTTCTGCAAGTAATCCATTCAAATCTGAGTAATCTTTAATTTCCGCTTCAGGGTTCTTATTCTCATATACACTTAAATCATCTGTTTGGATGAGCGGGGTTGATTTTCTAAGAGAATTTAAGGTGGTATTTTTAGCAATTCTATAAGCCCATGTATAAAACTTTCCCTTTTGGGAATCGTAGCTACCTATATTTTGCCATATTTTTATAAAACTTTCCTGAAGAAGGTCCTGAGCTATATCTTCATCCCCGCACATTCTTAGGATTACCCCGTAAAGTGCCCCCGAATACTTGTCATATAGCAGGTATAGTGCATGCTCATCTCCATTGAGAAGTTGTTCGATATAGAGGGTGTCATTGGGGTCTGTTGCCATAAACTTGTGTTAAAGATATGATAAAAAATAACTTTCCTCATCCATGGCCATCACCTGTGTGTATTTACTAATGCAAAGTGCACACAAATACTAATATTAAATCTTTAAACAAATCATGAAAAAAATTTTCTTAATCCTTTCAACTGTAGCTTTGATGTTCTCTACTCAAACTACCACAGCTCAAGACAATTCTATGGACATCGTGGATATCGCAGTATCTGTAGATGATTTCTCTACCCTGGTTAGTGCTTTAAAAGCAGCAGACCTGGTAACTGCTCTTCAGGGCGATGGGCCTTTTACAGTTTTTGCACCGGTAAATGCCGGATTTGCCAAAATAGATACCAATACACTAAATTCACTTTTAGCTCCTGAAAACAAAGAAAAGTTATCTGCAATTTTAACCTACCACGTAGTAGCAGGTAAAGTTGATGCCGCCGCTGTTGGTGCTGCTTTGGAGGCAGGAAACGGTAAAGCCGAACTGACAACCCTTAATGGCGCAACGCTTACAGCTGTTGCTAAAGACGGAGGGATTTACCTTATGGATCAGAGTGGTAATTACAGCAAGATCGCTAAGACAGATGTAATGGCTTCTAATGGGGTTATCCATATCATTGAAGACGTGGTTATGCCTTAATTCCAGACATAATTAAATTTAAAAGCACCGTAATTACGGTGCTTTTTTTCTTTCCAGCTCATACTGGTAAAATTCCCTCCCAAGCGCAGCTAAGAAAGGAATTCCTATCTCATCATATTCATATTTGTCATCATTGAAAATGCCATCTTCATTAACTAATATGGTTGCCGTAAGCATAAATTCTATTTGGTTCTTCTCATCTACTATGTATGCGCAATCCGTTAAGGTGCCATAAGCAAACCCCACTTTATTGTATATTCTAATATGTTCCGGGATATTTTCTTTAGAGTCTCCATAGATAAAAAATTTGCAATAACTGTCATAATATTCTTCCTGGTCATAACCCGCATCTTTAGGTAAAGTATACATCGCGTTTAGCAGAAATTCTCTTTGATCCTCACTAAGATTAAACCTTTCGGTTGCATCGAATAACTCCGGGAATATTATTCTTTTCAGCACCTGGTGCTGTGAACCAATGGGATAGTAATTTTTAAAGCTGAAATCAAATGGTTCATTATGTAATGAGTCTTTTTTGTAGTATCCAACGCCCTTTTTTATTCGGTTAAGATTTAAAGGCAATGGTTCTGAATTATTTATTGGTTCAGATATTCCGGTGGTACTATCATTCATATATAGGACAAGTGGCTTTGTTGTTAAATCATCTGAATGTATGCCTAGCCTGTGAGAAATCCTTACAGGGGCTATGCCCTTTGCCTCCAGCCTTGCATTAATAGCATCTTGTCCCTGAAATTCAAGCAATCTATTGTTTGCATGGTTGTCGCTAACCGCTAAAATTTTCGAAATATCTTCGGCAAAGGTATTTTCAACCGAATCTCCTTCAATATAGTACCTGGTATTTCTATCTAATGTATCTGTAAGGTTCAATTTTTCAAGAGCTAGCACTGCAATTGGTAATTTTACCGTACTCGCCGGATAAAAATAATTCGTATGATCCAGTTGAAATTCAAAATCAGTGAAGATAATGCTATCAGGGCTGCGGTCTATTTGAGTATATAGTATTTGCACTTCATATGGATCAACATTGTCCAAAACCTTCCGTAGCGATGAATTTTGAGATGCCAAAACCGTTGCCATTGGTTTGTTTTCTTTTTTCTTGGTCTCACATGAAAGTGAAACTAAAAAAAATAGTAATAAAGTTAGTTTTAAAGTTTTCAATACGTGGAAGTTTGGTTAATGCTGCTGTTCCGAATAAACTTCACCTCTATGTGGTTTTAGCGCGTCTCGTACGCCGGGCATATCAGCTTCTTCGACAACCATATATGCTATGCTGTGCATGGAACTTAATTCTGTATTGCCGGTAATGTTTAAGCTAAGCTTTTCAGCTGCTATAAAATCTATCAAATGCCTTTTGTGATGTATGGCAATTTCTTTGGCTTCAGGTCCTCTGAAATCCCAAATTAATTTAATTTTTCTGCCCACGACTATTTAGTTTATTTGGTTAATGAAATGCCTTTATATACAAATCCCGACCCGGAAATACTATTGAACCATTTAAAGATAAGCCTATAGTTAGTTCCACTAATGTACTAAATAAAAAAAATGACGTACTAAAAATCTGTTAATCCGCATTGGTATTGCTTGCCCGGCAGGATTGAATTCTTATTTTTGTCGAATGCGTTTTTTAAACCAAGAGACAGGAAAAATAAGAATATCTGTGGGGATTGCCACATTGGTGGCCTTTTTATTTTCATGTAACTCCTTTTTAAAGAGTGATATAAATGGAGAACCCCTGGCCAGGGTTGGTGATACTTATTTGTATTGGGAAGAGGTAGCAGCTGTTCTGGGTAATACTATTACAAAACAGGATAGTGCATCCGTAGTCACCAATTACATAAATAATTGGGCCACAAAACAAATACTTCTGGATAAAGCAATAATTAATTTGCCGGATGAGAAGATTTCAGAATTTGAACAATTGGTTTCTAATTACCGCACAGATTTGTATACAAGGGCCTATAAAGAAGCATTGATCAATCAGGTAGAGGATACTATAGTTACTCAGGAAGAATTAAACAGGTTTTACGAAAAGGAGAAAGAGAATTTTAAGCTTAAGGAAAAAATAGTTAAACTCAGGTTTATTCATTTGCCCCTTCAATTTCTAAATACCAAAGAAGTTACAGAAAGCTTAAGGCGTTTTGAACAGGAAGATATCAGGTATTTGGATTCCATTGGGGTGCAGTTCAAAAAATTGAATTTTAATGATTCGCTTTGGGTTCCTGCTTCACGCGTCATAGAAGAGATACCACCCCTGAATATTGATAATGAAGACAGATACTTAAAAAAATCACAATTTTTTGAATTGGAGGATGCAATGGGGGTATATTTGACAAAGGTAAACGATGTTCTTGGGGTCAATGAAATTGCACCACTCTCTTATGTCGAACCCCGCATAAGGCAGGTACTTCTTAACAGAAGAAAATTGGACTATATAAGAAAACTGGAAACAGAAATTATAGATGAAGCAACTAAGGAAAAAGTATTCGAAGTTTATGAGAAATAGGAACAGCATACTAGGTTTTTTATGCTTTTTTATGGTTTTTATCAGTGTGCGGGCACAGGAAAATGATTCTATTCCCGATACTCAGATAGAACCACCGGAAACGCCTATGCTCGCTGATGCCGGAGTTAAAAAAGACACGGTTAACACGTTTAAGAAAATAAAGCTTGACGGTATTTCGGCAGTAGTAGGAGACTACCTGATCCTGGATTCGGATATCGAAAAAACCCTTATAGATCTCCGTAGTCAGGGGGCTGCCATGGACGATATTACCCATTGCGGTTTATTGGGAAAATTAATGGAAGACCGTCTTTATGCTCATCAGGCCGTACAGGATAGTATTTTGGTATCTGACGATGAGGTAAATGCTACAAGCGACCGCCAAATGCAACAGTTGGTGCAGCAGGTTGGATCTATGGAAAAGGTGCTCGATTTCTACAATAAAGAAAGCGTGGAAGATTTCCGTGAAGAATTGTACAATATTAATAAGCTGAGAATGCTTTCGGAGAAAATGCAGCAAAAAATTATCAGTGAAATAGAAGTTACGCCCGAAGAAGTAAGACAATTTTTCAATAAAATTCCCGCGGATGAAAAACCGGTGTTTGGGGCAGAACTGGAAATTTCTCAGATCGTGAAGATTCCGGAAATTCCTGAGGAGGAGAAACAAAAGACAATTAATAAACTAAATGAAATCAAAGCAGATTGCGAAGACAATGATGCAAGTTTTAGTGTAAAAGCTATATTGTATTCGCAAGACCCCGGTTCCAAGTCCAAAGGCGGTTTTTACAGTATGACAAGGGAAACACCTTTCGTAAAGGAATTTAAGGATGTGGCTTTTAGTCTTCGCCAGGGAGAAATTTCAGAACCATTTGAAACTTCTTTTGGATACCATATAATTTATATTGAAAAGATAAGAGGCCAGGAATTGGACTTACGTCATATTCTGTTGCAACCGGAGATTCCTCAATCTTCTATCGACAAAGCAAGAGTTGAATTAGACACGATTAGAAAGCATCTGATTGAAGGTAAATATACATTCGCGGAGGCGGCTTTGAATTTTTCGGACGAAAAAGAAACCAAGTTCGACGGCGGCTTATTAAGAAATCCAATTAACTTTGATTCTCGTTTTGAACTCACTAAGATGGATCCAGCACTCTATAACCAGGTAAGGAACTTAAAGGATAATGAAATATCGCAGCCTACGCTTGAGCAGGATCCAACCGGAGGTCCTCCAAGGTATAAGATTCTGAAGGTGACAAACAGATATGACGAACATGAAGCGAACTTTGCCCAGGACTATATTAAAATTCAGGAACTTGCATTAAGGGATAAACAGTTTAATACTATCAGAAAATGGCTAAATGATCATATTGCAGATACTTATGTAAGTGTAGGCGTGGAAAATAGAGATTGTGAATTTGCCAATAAATGGGTCAAGGAATAACCGGATGTCTGACGTTACAGCAATCAATAATTTAGTAGCCAAACATAAGGCTCTAAGAAAGGAAATAGCCAAGATTATTATAGGTCAGGACTCTGTCATAGACCAAATTCTTTTATCTATTTATACCGGAGGTCATTCGTTGTTAATTGGTGTTCCTGGATTAGCCAAAACCTTAATGGTAAATACAATTGCACGTACCCTGGGACTCGACTTTAAGAGAATACAGTTTACGCCAGATCTTATGCCTAGTGATATTTTAGGTAGTGAGGTGTTAGACCAGAATAGGAATTTCAAATTTATAAAAGGACCTATTTTTGCCAATATAATTCTGGCTGACGAAATTAATAGAACCCCACCTAAAACCCAGGCAGCTCTATTAGAAGCTATGCAGGAAAGGGCGGTTACAATAACAGGAGTACAACATAAACTCTCCGCACCATATTTTGTTCTCGCCACGCAAAATCCTATTGAACAGGAAGGCACGTATCCCTTGCCCGAGGCACAGCTGGATCGGTTTATGTTTGCAATTGAATTAAAATACCCATCTGTTGAGGAGGAAACCCGGGTAGTAAAGACGACTACCAATGATGAATTTCCCGAAGTGAATGCCTTGTTCAATGCAGATGAAATTTTGGAAGTACAGCATCTGGTGAGAAGAATACCGGTTCCGGATAATGTAGTAGATTATGCCGTGAAACTGGTAAGTAGTACACGACCGGGATTGGATACTTCTTCGGATTATGTAAAACAATACCTGGATTGGGGTGCCGGACCACGGGCTTCTCAAAACCTTATATTAGGAGCCAAGGCCCATGCCGCCATTAATGGTAAGTTCTCTCCGGATATAGAGGATGTGCAAGCCGTTGCCATGGGAATTCTCAGACATAGAATAATTAAAAACTACAAGGCGGAAGCCGAAGGTATCTCGGAAGAAGATATAATAAATAAACTTCTTTAATAAATTTTCAGTAACATTCTATGAACCTGGTCCGGAGTTAAAATTTAGTTGAACGACTTTGATGGTAAAACCCGTTTTGAGTATTGATTACGAGTCTTAAATGTATATGTTTGTGGAATGAAAAAAAGGGAATTTGATTTCTGGTTTTTCGCATGGCAGGAAGGATTGAAAAATAAAATATAGAATAGCGAAATTAATAATGTAATCCTATTCTAAAAATTTCCTTTAGCCCGGCTATTTTACTAATTTTACGGAATTCAATTAACAGATAAACTCAAGAATAATGGCATTTGATATTGACATGATTAAAGGGGTCTACGCCAATATAGCGGAAAGTATTGATACCGCACGTGATATAGTTGGAAGACCATTAACACTATCCGAAAAAATATTATATGCCCATCTTTGGGATGGTAAGCCAACAAAAGCTTTTAGGCGTGGCAAGGATTATGTAGATTTTGCTCCGGATAGGGTAGCTTGTCAGGATGCAACGGCCCAGATGGCTCTTTTGCAATTTATGCAGGCTGGTAAACCTAAAGTAGCCGTTCCTACTACGGTTCATTGTGATCATTTAATCCAGGCCAAAAGCGGTGCAGCAATTGATTTAAAAACGGCTAATAGTACAAGTGCTGAGGTATTCAATTTTCTGGAATCGGTTTCTAATAAATACGGAATAGGGTTTTGGAAACCGGGGGCCGGAATAATTCATCAGGTAGTACTGGAAAATTATGCATTTCCCGGTGGCATGATGATAGGAACAGATTCTCACACTGTTAATGCGGGAGGTCTGGGAATGTTAGCAATTGGAGTTGGAGGTGCGGATGCAGTTGATGTTATGGCTGGCATGGCCTGGGAACTGAAGTTTCCAAAATTAATTGGGGTTAAGCTTACAGGTAAGATTTCAGGTTGGACTTCAGCAAAGGATGTGATCTTAAAAGTGGCGGGCATTCTAACAGTAAAAGGGGGTACCGGTGCAATTGTGGAATATTTTGGAGAAGGCGCCAGGAATCTTTCCTGCACGGGCAAAGGAACAATCTGTAACATGGGTGCCGAAATTGGGGCTACAACATCTACATTTGGTTATGATGATTCAATGGAGCGATATCTCCGTGCAACAGACAGAAGTGATATTGCCGATGCGGCCAATGAAGTGAGGGAGTATCTCACGGCAGATCCGGAGGTTTATGCAGAACCTGAAAAGTACTTTGATGAACTCATAGAAATAAATTTAGATGAGCTGAGGCCACACCTTAATGGTCCTTTTACGCCAGATTTGGCAACACCTGTTGGTGAATTGGGGGCGAAAGCCAGGACAAATGACTGGCCAATTCAGGTAGACTGGGGACTTATTGGGTCCTGTACCAATTCTTCCTATGAGGATTTAACAAGGGCGGCATCTATTGCCAAACAAGCTGTGGATAATAATATAAAGCCTAAATCAGATTTTGGAATTAATCCGGGTTCAGAACAAATTAGATACACCGCTGAACGCGACGGATTATTACAGATATTTGAAAATCTGGGTGCAACTATATTTACCAATGCATGTGGGCCTTGCATTGGACAATGGGACAGAAGTGATCTCAAAGGGGAGGAGAAAAATACTATTGTACATTCGTTTAACCGAAATTTTTCTAAAAGAGCCGATGGCAACCCCAACACTCATGCCTTTGTAGGTTCCCCCGAAATGGTGGCTGCGATTGCACTTTCCGGAAGGTTAGATTTTGACCCTATGAACGATACACTACTAAATGAAGATGGAAAGGAAATTAAATTACAGGAACCTGAGGGAATTGAATTGCCCCCGAAAGGTTTTGAGGTGGAGGATGCCGGTTACCTGGCACCCGATGAAGATGGCAGTGGGGTAGAAGTTGTTGTAACGAAAGACTCTGAAAGGTTACAGGTTTTAGAGCCTTTTGAACCAATTTCAGCGGATAGCCTTCAAAATATGAAGCTTCTTATTAAAGCATTTGGCAAATGTACAACAGACCATATTTCAATGGCCGGCCCATGGCTCAGATACAGGGGACACCTTGATAATATTGCCAACAATACTTTGATAGGGGCGGTAAATGCCTTTAATAAAAAAACAAATTTTGTAAAAAACCAACTAACCGGAGAATATGGTGGCGTGCCGGATACACAGCGAGCTTATAAAGCCAGTGGTATAAAGACCCTTGTAGTTGGTGATCATAATTATGGTGAAGGATCTTCGCGTGAGCATGCTGCTATGCAACCCAGACATTTGGGTGTAGCTGCAGTCCTTGTAAAGTCATTTGCGCGTATTCATGAAACAAACTTAAAGAAGCAGGGAATGCTTGCTTTAACCTTTGCCAGG
Source organism: Eudoraea adriatica DSM 19308 (assembly GCF_000382125.1). GTDB lineage: Bacteria > Bacteroidota > Bacteroidia > Flavobacteriales > Flavobacteriaceae > Eudoraea > Eudoraea adriatica. The sequence goes on along the minus strand of NZ_KB907549.1, from coordinate 479,786 downwards.
GAAAGTGACTATGACCTTATACAGGAAGATGATACTTTTAACTTTGTGGATATTAAAGAATTTGCTCCGGACAAACCATTGACTATCGAGGCAGTTCATGCCGATGGAACAAAAGATCTGATCGAAGCCAGGCATACCTATAATCTTCAACAGATTGAATGGTTTCACGAAGGTTCTGCTTTAAATGTGATAAAGAAAGAAAATGCAGCATAAAATACATCCAAAACGAAGTAGTATAACTCCCGATATTCCTCGGGAGTTATTTAGTTTTACCAATCTGTGATAGTATGAAAAAAAGCAGGAAAACTATACTAAATGTACTTCTCATAGCTTTCGTGCTTGCTTTTTTTGTTACTCCGCTGGGGTATCAGGGAAAAATTTTATTGAACAGAATATTTTCTTTTAGTCCGGACGTAATTGAGGTAGATGAAGAAAAAAGAATAACAGACTACAACTGGAAATTAAAAGATGCTAACTGGGAGTTCTTCAATTTTGAAAATTCCAGGGGTAAAGTTGTTTTTATCAACTTCTGGGCATCGTGGCGATTACCATGCGCGGCTGAACTGAAAAGCATACAGAATCTGTATGACAGCTATAAAAATAAGGTCGATTTCTATATAATAACAGATGAGGAAAGGCTTCCGGTAGAAGCATTCATGAAGGAAAATAAATTTACTTTCCCTGTAACCTATCTTATTATTGGAGAGAGAACACCCCTTACTCTTCTTGAGCCTCCTTCATCATATATAATTGATAAAAAGGGCTATATTAGGGTAAAGCAAGAAGGAATAGCCGATTGGGATAATAAGACAATCTATAACCTTTTAAATGAATTAACAGATTAGAAGTGAAATTAAAAAGGACACAACTAATAAATATTGGCATTATTCTATTGCTGGCACTTTATTTTTTTACGCCTCTGGGGTTTCATGCCAAAGTATACCTTAACAGGTTAATATCACACAATCCTGTAGCGGTCCCGGAGAGAACCCAGCAGATTCTGGAAGATTATGATTTTAAACTGGTAAATTCAGAAGGTAAAGCGGTAAATCTGGCAGATTACAAGGGCGAAGTTATCTTTATTAATTTCTGGGCTACCTGGTGCCCGCCTTGTGTTGCAGAAATGCCGGATTTACAATTATTATTTAATGCGTACGGGGAAAAGGTTACTTTTTTGTTTATTGCGAGGGATAAAAAGGAAAAAGTGTCTGACTTCTTAAGAAAGAAGAATTATAATTTACCGGTTTATTTCGAATCCGGCTTTACTCCAAAAACCCTTTACACGGCGGCTTTGCCAACCACATTTATTATTGATAAAAAAGGAAGCATTATTTTGGCAGAAACCGGATCTGCGGATTGGAACGCTGAAAGTGTTCATGAATTATTGGATGGCCTGTTAAAATAATTTCAGGACTTCCTAATCACTTTAGAAGCCTCTCAAATTAAGAAACTATTCATTTCTTAAAATATTTGAAGGGAACAATCAGCATACCAAAACACTCGCCATCTTCCTTGCCAATATGCTTATGGTGCATTTTATGTGCCCGCCGCACACCGCGTGCATACCAATTATTGGCATTTCTGAACATTTTAAATCGCTGATGAATAAAAATGTCATGAACCATGAAGTAGGTTGCCCCATACGCCATTATTCCAAAACCCAATGGCCAGCCGTACCAAAAGGAGGTAAAGGTTGCCAGGTAAAAGAAGGTCATACTGACAACTGCATAAAAAATAAAGAATGCATCATTGCGTTCAAACCATGAACCATGATCTTTTTTATGATGATCTTTATGCAAACTCCATAGAAAACCATGCATTATGTACTTGTGAGTAAACCAAGCCATAAACTCCATAAAACTAAATGTACCAAGGAAAATTAGGATCCAAATAACAATTTTCATGCTAATATAAGTTCAGTTTATAATTTACGTAGGACTTTGCAAGAAGTCCGAATTTTTGATAGTTAGGTACCCGAATGCGGGCATTTTTTATTTCCAACGATGGCGTATTTTGTAATTTCCGAAGTAGCTTGTAGTAATATTTATAGGCCGTATAAACGCCAAATTTTGCTTCATTGGGAAGTTGCACTATTCCTTCATACCCTTTTTTGAAATCTGCTTTTATTTCTTCAACAATTCTCAGTTTAGAGGTTTCATCCAACTCAAGGAGGTTCGTATTTGGAAAATAGGAACGGTTTAAATGCTCATAATCTGCCTTAAGGTCCCGCAGAAAGTTAACTTTTTGAAATGCTGACCCTAAAGCCATAGCCGATTCTTTTAAGGATTCGTATCGTTCATCGTCACCTTTTACAAAACCCGAAGACACATTAAACCCACTACATCTGCAGACCCGTATATGTATTCTTTAAATTCTGCTTCCGTATGGTAGACACTCTTATTCAGATCCATTCTCATGCTCTTCATAAATGAATTGACCAGATGCCGCGGAATTTTGTAATTATGGTACGTATGCTGAAATGCATTTAATATAGGATTAAGGCTTATCTTATCTCCCAGGCTCCTCTCAAGATCCCCTTCAAAATTATTGAATAAGGTTTCTTTGTCATAATCGTGAAAGGCGTCGACTATTTCATCAGCACATCGAACAAAACCATATATGTTGTATATATCATTCCTTATCGAGGAAGATAACATCTTTGTAGCGAGCGAAAATGAGGTGCTGTAAGATTGGGTTACATTTTTGCTGCATTCAAAGGAAATTTGATCGAAAATTGCTTTCATCTCCTAACAATTAATTTTTTTTCTCCATAATCTCAGAAACTAATTTTCCTGAAATTAAAGAAGGCGGAACTCCTGGCCCGGGCACAGTTAATTGTCCGGTGAAAAATAAATTAGTAACTTTTTTACTCTTCAAACCGGGTCTCATAAAAGCTGTTTGCGATAATGTATTAGCCATACCATAAGCATTTCCCTTGTATGAGTTGTATTGTTCTTTAAAGTCGTTGACACAAAAAGATTTTTTAAATATAATATTATTTTCCACAAGCTGCCCTGTGCGTTCCTGGAATCTTTTTAATATTATATCAAAGTATTGGTCCCTAAGTTCTGGTGTGTCCTCTAATCCAGGGGCTATTGGAATTAAAAAAAAACCGGTTTCACTATTAGCCGGCGCCATGCTTTTATCAGTAACTGAAGGGAAGTTTGCATAAAACAAAGGCCTGGATGGCCATTTTGGGTTATCATAAATTTCAGTGGCGTGCACACCAAAATCTGTGTCAAAAAACAGATTGTGATGTTCAATATTATTTAATTTTTTGTCAAAGCCAACAAAAAAGAGGAGAGAGGAAGGGGCAAAGGTTTTTCTTTGCCAATATTTCTCGGAATATTGCCTGTATTCCTTATCCAACAGGGTTTCTGTATGATGATAATCAGCCCCGCTTAATACCAAATCGGCATCTATTTTCCGGGAATTTACAATGATCCCTGTAGCCTTGCCTTTCTCTACAATGATCTTGTCTACGGCGCTGTCTGTATGGATGCTAACACCCAATTCCAGGGCCAAACTTTTCATTGCAATGATTATCTGGTACATACCTCCTTTGGGATGCCAGGTACCGAGGCCAAAATCTGCAAAATTCATAAAGCTATAAAAGGCCGGAGTTTTATTTGGCTTCGCCCCAAGGAACAAGACCGGAAATTCCAGGGTGGAAATGAGTTTCGGGTTTTTGAAATTTTTCCGGACTTCCTGGCTGATCGTTTTAAAGAATTGATCTACCCTCACAATAGTGTCCTTTGTGACCAACTCCAAAGGAGAAAGCCCTGGGCGATAGACAATTTCATTTATGGCGATATCATAATTTCTTTGGGCCTTGGCGATAAATTTTTTAAGATGTCCGGAACTGCCTTTTTCAATTCGTTCAAATTCTTCACAAATTTTATCCATGCAGTCGCCTATCGTGATAATATCGTCATCAAAGAAAATTTTATAAGCAGGGCTTAATTTATCTAACTGGTAATAGTCAGAGGTTTTTTTTCCAAAATCTGCAAAGAACCTATCAAAAATGTCGGGCATCCAGTACCAACTTGGGCCAATATCAAAGGTGAACCCATCCTTCATAAGTTGCCGGGCCCTTCCGCCAACAGTGTCGTTCTTTTCATAAAGACTAACTTCAAAGCCCTTTTTGGCCAGATAGCAGGAAGCCGAAAGTGATGAAAACCCAGATCCAATGATTACAACTTTTTTGTTGTTGATATTCATGGTTTGAAAGCTAAAAGAAATTTATAATGCTTTTGATAATTGTTCAACAGAATCAAAGGTACGAATGTGCTGCGGAAGTTTATCTTTATTTATATGACGAATTTGCCTGCCTAAAATCCACAATTTAGAATTGCTATTATTTATAATTTCTGTGAAGTCATCCATATATTTCTCCAACCTGTCTTTATCCGGTACTACAGTGAAATAGGATACATAGTGTATATTGGTGTAATAACTTTCCAGGTCTACAAGGTTTTCCAAAGGCATTGTCTGCCCCAGATAAATTGTTTTATACCCATGTAAAAGAATTTCATAATTAATAAACAAAAGTCCAATTTCATGAATTTCATTTTCCGGCAGAAAGAGCACGAAAACCTTTTCAGGATTAGTGGGCTCCATCAACTGCAATTTTTCTGTACTCGTGTAAATCTTCTGTTTAATTAAATTGGTGATAAAATGCTCGTGTGCCGGGCTGATAGTATCTGTCTGCCATAACAGCCCAAGCTCACTTAATAAAGGAATGAAGTATTCCCAAAAAATTTCGCGAAATGATTTTTCCGCAAGAAGGCTGTTATATGTATTTTGGAATAAAGAGAGGTCAAAGTTAATCATGGAAAGTTTGAAGGCATTAATTGCATGATTTTTAGTGCTGCTTTTGGCAACGATCTCTCTCACCACCAGCGGGATATCTGTCTCCTGAAGTTTTGCTATCTTGGATATTTTGTATCCGTTATTGTAGAGAAGGGTAATATTCAGCAATTTTTGAAGACTCGCCAGGCTGTAGGTCCTAATGTTGGTGCTGGTTCGCTCAGGTGATAACAATCTATATCTTTTTTCCCAGATTCGAATGGTATGCGCTTTTATGCCGGATAGGTTTTCCAAATCCCGAATACTAAAAGATTTTTTTACATTGTTCATTATTTATATATAAACGTTAAACAAATTTACAATTTAAAAAGCGGAAGTATTACATAGTTTCGTTAATTTTTTCAAAATGATTTGGCAAAAAGGATCATTTTATTTGTTTTATGTCACTTATTTTTCAAAAATTCTATTATAAATGGATATATTTATCCTTCTTAATTCAGGAAAATTATGTCAAGAAAAACCACCCAGACCAGGAAGCAGTTTTTAAAGAATATTGGAGCCGGAACTTTGGCATTGGCAAGCGCACCGGCAATCATTGGCGCGGGAAAAGCATCTCATATTTCTTATTTAAGCAGAAAAAAATATAGTGCAAACAGCAATATTCAAATTGCGCTCATCGGGGCAGGAGGAATGGGATCGGAGGATACCTATACCGCATTAAAACACGATGGAGTAAAATTAGTTGCGGTTTGCGACCTTTATGATGGTCATTTGGAAAGGGCCAGGGAAAGATGGGGTAAAGATCTGTTTACAACCAAACAATACAAGGAAATATTAGCCAGAAAGGATGTAGATGCGGTTATCATTGGGACCCCGGATCATTGGCATAAGCAAATTTCAATAGACGCCATGCGGGCAGGAAAACATGTGTACTGTGAAAAACCAATGGTCCATTCTTTGGACGAGGGACCCGATGTTATCAAAGCCCAGAATGAGACTGGTATGGTATTCCAGGTGGGTAGTCAGGGAATGTCTTCGCTTGGAAATGAAAAGGCTAAAGAATTGCTGGCTCAGGGAGCAATCGGGGATATCAATTATGCAGAAGGCTTTTGGGCAAGGAGAAGTCCTACAGGAGCCTGGCAGTACAATATTCCAAAAGACGCTTCTCCTAAAACAGTAGATTGGGATACTTTTTTGATGAATACAAATAAACGACCTTTCGATGCTAAGCGGTTTTTTAGATGGAGAAATTACAAGGACTATGGAACCGGGATGTCAGGAGACTTGTTTGTGCATCTTTTTTCCAGCCTTCATTTTATAACCCAATCAAAAGGCCCGAATCAAATTTATTCATCAGGGGGCTTGCGCTATTGGAAAGACGGCAGGGAAGTACCGGATGTACTACTCGGAGTATTTGATTATCCCGACTCTGCTGAACATCCAGCTTTTAACCTTTCATTGCGTTGTAATTTTGTAGATGGTACTTCGGGAACAACATATTTGAGAATTGTTGGAAGTGAGGGCTCTATGGATGTTCAATGGCGAAAGGTAATTTTAAGAAGAAATAATGAGCAATTTGACAATGACCCGTTTTTACAGGCCAAAGCTTCACAGGCCGGGGTAACCACTTCCAGAAAAAAGATGCTGCCTCCTGAAGAAATTATTTTTGAGGTAGAGGAAGGGTATCAGGGAGCGCATTATGATCATTTTGGTAACTGGTTCAATGCCATCCGGGGTGGCAAGGCTGTATCGGAAGATGCAGTATTTGGTTATCGGGCAGCGGCGCCTGCTTTAGCGTGCAACGATAGTTATTTTTTAGATAAGGCCATAAAATGGGACCCTGTTGCGATGAAACTCCTTTAAATATTAAAATTATGAAACTGCGAATTGTTATAATAGGTTTAGTGCTTTTAACCGGAGCATGCAAGAATACGGAGAAGAAAAAAGTGGAAACACCTGCTGCGATAGAAGATAAAATGGCAGAAAGTGAATGGGTAGATCTTATGGATCCATCAGACTGGAGGGGATACAACCAGGACTCACTGCCATCAAACTGGTCAATTAAAGATAATGTCATAGAATGTTTCGGAGAAGCCGGAGATGTAGGAGGTGATATCATTAGCAGGGAAACTTATGACAATTTTGAATTCGCCTTTGAATGGAAAATAACCAAAGGGGGCAATAGCGGTGCTTTTTATCATGTAGTTGAGGATACCATATATCACTCACCTTATGAGACGGGACCGGAATACCAGTTACTGGATGATGTTGGATTTGAAGAACCCCTTGAAGATTGGCAAAAAACCGGAGCAAATTACGCCATGCATGTAGCCAATGAAAATAAAACCCTGAAACCGGTAGGGGAATGGAATACCAGTAGAATTGTTTTTAACAGGGGCAAAGCCGAACATTGGCTCAATGGTCAGAAGATTGTTGAATTCGATAAGAACTCACAAGACTGGTTAGAAAAACGCAATAGCGGTAAATGGAATGAGTATCCAGATTACGGAAAAACCAATGATGGTTATTTAGCGCTTCAGGACCACGGCGCAGGTGTTTGGTTCAGAAATGTTAGGGTAAAACGCTTATAGAATAGGGCTATATTTAAAAAGAAAAACTGCTTCTGTTTAAACAGAAGCAGTTTTTTTGTGCCCACGACTGGAGTCGAACCAGCACGTCCTTTCGAACACTACCCCCTCAAGGTAGCGTGTATACCAATTTCACCACGTGGGCTTTACTGAATTTGCGGTGCAAATATAGCGAAGAATTTCTATTTAGCAGTGCATCCCCTTACTTCATACGTTAAAGGATACAATCCGAAAAATTAGTTTAAAAGGATATATAGGGATTTCTATTATCGATCAGGATTTAAGAATATCAGGCAACTCTTCGCTGTCTATGATGTATTCTGTAATTTTAAATACCTCTTTTCTGTTGGACCGGAACAATTTCACGAAATTTGAAACTTTCTCTTCCAGGACTTCATGATCCTTCAAAAATTGTGGATTTGAACTCTGAACCGGATTTTCTACCATGAGCCCCAAATTTCCCTGGTGGGTACTTAATTCCTTCCTCAAGTCTACACTTTTCTTCTTAATCTCAAAAAGGTTTTTCTCTATATCCTTTACCAGGTTAAGGTTGTCGTCTTTTGTAATCCAGATGATATATTTATCTATCAAATGATGTAAAAACCGAAGGTCATCTTTATAGAAATCCAGATCCGACTTCCAATGATCGGTAAGGATATAAAGTTCCTGCCAGTTGATCTCTCTGATATTATTTTGCTGCGTTGATTTAGTGTCGTTATCCATAATTAAATTATCTTTTTTTCTTCACTTAAAAGTAGGTCAGTCAGAGTCTAATTTTTATGATATAAGTCATGTTGATCTTTTGTGACCAATATCATATTATGCGGATATAAAAGGAGGTAAATTCACCTGATCTTTAAATGATTTTGTATGGATACTATACTCTATGCCACGGACTGCACCAGAAATTCTGTTTCAGCATTAAATTATGCGAAGAATCTTAGTGAAACTTTAAAAGCCAAACTTTCTGTTTTTCATGTATATGATATTCCTCCGGTGCGGACATCCAATATCCGTTCTTCTGCACAACTAAATAAATTGGCAATGAATGAGCAAAAAGAATTACTGGAAGACTATTGCCAAAACAATCTGCATGAAAATTTAAATAAAGACCAACTAATTTGCGAGGTTGCTGATAATACCTCAATAAGCAAAGCAATCAGCGACAGAATAAAAAATGACACCGTTGATTTGCTTATCATTGGGATGAAAGATGAACATACTGCCCGGGGTTTCTTTAGCGGGAATATTGCGAATAAATTAATAGATAAGAACCTGTGCCCAATACTCATTATTCCTCAGGAATATAGTTATGAAAAGATAGAAAAGATTGTTTACGCCAGTGATTTTGAATCTGCGGATATTATTGCCCTGGAAAAATTATCAAAAATAGCGGAACCGTATGATGCTGAAATAGAAGTGGTACATATACCTACCTTAGAGGAATATGCCGCAGTGCAGCAGATGGAATGGTTCAAAGAATTATTGGAAGTTCAGGTGCCTTATAAAAAAATAAGTTTTCACATGGTGCTGGCCAACAGTGTAGAACAGGGTTTAAGCATGCATACAGCAGATAAAAATGCAGATATATTAGCCATGTTGGAACGAGAAAATAAGGGTCTCTTCGCTTCTGTTTTCGGTAAAGATATTGTTAAAAGAATGGAGAACCTGGTTACTGTTCCGATTCTTTGCTATAATTCCTGAAGTTGGGATTTGATCATTGGAATTCAGGAAATAATGGTACCATCTTCCATTTCTATTATCCTATCCGTGCGTTTTGCAAAATCTAAATCGTGGGTTACGACCAACAATGAAAGTCCTTCCTCTTCTTTTAACCTTTTAAATATTTGGAAAACGTTTTCCGCATTATAGCTATCAAGATTACCAGTAGGCTCGTCTCCCATTAATATATCGGGATTGTTAATAAGTGCTCTTGCAATGGCCACACGTTGCTTTTCTCCACCAGAAACCTGGGAAGCCCTTTTTTTGGCCAAATGTCCAATATTCAGCATATTTAGTTTCTCCATGGCATCATGCTCAATTTCCTGATAAGATTTAGAGGCTAATTTTTTTGCAGGAAGCATAACATTCTCCAGGACACTGAATTCAGAGAGCAAGTAATGAAATTGAAAAACGAAACCAATATGCCTGTTCCTGATCTGAGACAGTTCTTTACGTGGTTTTCCTGTGACGAGTTCTTCATTTAAAAACAGTTCGCCTTCATAATCGGTGTCCATGGTAGAAAGAATATAAAGCAAGGTTGATTTTCCCGAACCAGATTTTCCCATTATTGAAGCAAATTCTCCTTCTTTTACACGGAAGCTGATATCTTTTAAGACATGAAAATCTACAGGTTTTCTAAAATGCTTGTTAATAGTTTTTGTTTCCAGTACCGTTCCCATTAGTATGAATTAGGTTCCGCGAATAATTCGCACAGGATCTATTTTTCTGGCCTTGTTAGAGGGTAAATAACCGGCAATAAATGTGGAAATAAGGGCAAATGTAATTCCGATAAAATAATAACCCGGATTATAATTTACGGGAAATGTACTTATCGTTGGTAGGGCCTGGGTTTCGAATGGGATATTATCAATAACTCTGGATAGGAAGAAACCGATGATCAAGCCTACAAAACCACCTATAACACCTATTATCATAGCCTGACTCATAAATATAAGCTGAACATCGGTCCCCGAAAACCCCGTTGCCTTAAGTATGGCGATGTCTTTCATTTTTTCATAAATAAGCATATTCAGAATATTGTAGATGCCAAAGCCGGCCACAATGAGCAGGGTTATTGAAACTGAATAAGTAATTATATTGCGAATATTGCTGCCCGTTTCAAACTGGGCATTTGCTTCATTAATGTCCGTGGCTTTAATTTTAAACTGCTTTTCTAATTGCCTGGCCATGGCAGGAGCCTCGGAGATATCAAAGAGTTTAATATTGATATCGGTTATATAATTTTCAGCCTCCCCCAGGATTCTCTGTACCGTTTTAAGATTTGCAAAACTCTGAACGTTGTCTATTTCAGCAATACCACTCTGATATATTCCAACTATCTTCAATGGAAAAACAGTGCCCTTTACGGTGCTCACCTGCAGGCGATTCCCTACACCAAGAGACATTTTTTTGGCCAGCCCGGATCCCAGTAAAATTCCATTGTCCGTATTTTTCAGTGCCTCCGGACTTCCCTCTACAATATTATCCTGAATATTGGACAGGCTCACTTCCTCCATTATGTCAACGCCTACAAGATTGCCGCCAAGTTCTATGGACCCGGACAGGTAAAATATCTGAGACCGGAGTTGCGGTGTTGCGCCTTTTACATTTTCCTGATCTTTTAAATAATGTAATATCGGGAGGGCATTATGTATTTTGAGCTGGCTTTGTTTTGGCTTAATGGAATGGACAACGTTGAAACCTTCGTCAAATTTTTCGTATAAAGAAATGGGCTGTTCCGCCGAAGGTTCAATTTCATTAAACATGTGTATATGAGGAGTCTGATTAAGAATGAGGTCATCTAACATTCCATTCAAACCAGTCATAAAGCTCACCAGGGTAATGTAGGCTCCAATACCAAAGGTAACTCCAAGAGAGGCAGTTACCGTAGACTTCATTTTGGTTAACAGATGCGTTTTGGCAATATTAATTATTAATTTCCAATTGGTCATTCTTCGGGCTTTATAATGTACGTATTTGCATCCAGGCCAGAACGTACTTCTACGCGTTCCATATCTTCTATCCCCGTCACAATTTCTATAATTCCTTCTTCCGTTTTTACGTTATTATCACCAATAAGATATTCCTTGGGTATGGTAAGAGCATTTTCTTTTTGGGAAACAATAATGTTTCCCTCTCCTGCCAGCCCCGGATACAGTACTTCGGGCGGGTTCGTAAATAGGGCTTCAATTTTAAAAGTCTGGGAGCGCTCATCTTTCCTTGGATAAATTTTGCTTAGAACCGCAGTGTATACTTCTGATCCGTAGGCATCAAGTGTTATCAATGCGGTTTGACCAATTTTCAACTTTACTATATCAACCTCGTCTACTAACATTTCAATTATAAAATCAGAGGCACTCCCAATAGCAGCAATGGGTTCCATAGTATTAACAATTTCGCCCTGGTTTTTGTAAAGCGCATAGAGTTTACCATTAATTTTACTTTTTACTGTAAAATCTTTTGTTGCAATAATGGAGGTTTCATAATTGTTTTCTGCCTGCTTTAATTTTGTTTTTAATTCGGACTTTGTTCTTTCAAAATTACCTTTTAGCAAAGCCAGGTTGTTACTTGATAATTCATAGGCGAGTTTTCTGTTTTCATATTCTATTTTTGATCCTATATTTTGATCCCAGAGATTTTTTTGCCTGGAAAAATTTACAGAATCATTTTTATATTTGAGTTCTGCAGCGTTTATTTCATCGATCAGTGCCCTTATTATGGCATTACTCCCACTGTAATTCTCACGTGCCAATTCAAGGTTCAGTTTCGCATTTTCCATGTTTAGCTTAGGGGTATTGTTGATAATTTGAGCTATGGGCATACCTTTGGCCAGGGAATCACCTTCGTCAACAAAATTTTTATCCAGAATACCTCCAACAGCTGCGTATACCTGATAAAGGCTATCCGGTTGAATGGTTACCGATGAATATACAGATTCTGTAATGGTTACTTCTGAGGGCAGGATCTTTTCCTGGTCTTTATTGCAGGCTGCAAAGACAGAAACAAAGAGTAAGCTTAAAAGTAATCTATGTGAAAAAGGAATATATCTCATCAAGTTTATTTTGAGTTATCCGGTATAATTTAACTTGCTAATTATCCACCTTTTCCAAAAGCAGTTCAAGTTTTGCTTTTTGCTTTCTGCTCATTGGTAGCTGATATTGACCTACCTCCACACTCGTACAGCCGAATTTTTCTATCTTGTTTAAATTTACAATATATGCTCTATGAATCCTAAGAAATCTATCATTAGGTAGTTTATCAGAAATTGATTTCATGGAACTCAGGACAACCAGGGTTTCATTTTCTGTGATTATTTTAACATAATCGCCCAGCGCTTCCACCCATTTAATTTCTCTTATGTTGAGCTTCCGGTTATTCATGTTACTCCGCACCTTTAAAAATTCCTCCTCTTCAATAGGCTCGCGGACTTTGCCGTAAATAATACATGCTTTCTTAATGGCTTTATTGAAGCGACCGGTTTTTACAGGTTTTAACAAATAATCGGTTACTCCAAAATCAAATGCTTTTAGAGCATAGTTTGGATTAGCAGTTATAATGATAACCTGAACTTCTTTATCTAAAGATTCAAGAAGGTTAAAACCATTTATGCGGGGCATTTCAATATCGAGTAGAATTAAATCAATCTTTTGATTTTTAACAATTCTGCCGGCATCTATGGCATTGTTGCATATGGCTGATAAATTCAAATCACCATGATTCCGGACAAGCTGACTTATAACGGTCTGTTGAACCTTTGAATTTTCTACAACCAGGGTATTTAAGTACTTATCCTTCATACAAACGAATAATTTTTAGTATTTAAAATTATAATGGAATGAATGCTAAGATTCCTTTTGAATTATAGTTACAAAAAACAAAACTATGAGCATTTTGTAGATAAAGGAATGACCTGGATCATTTCCGTATTCGTTATTTCGCATGTCCCAAAAAGGAAACTAATCCCTGGAAGACCAATTGACATAATTTAAGTATAGCTATCGTTGTTTAATGTTATCGGATCTTTTCCGGGCTTTTATTCATTTAAGATGTCCTGATCCATAGTTATATAAATTGCAAAAGCTGACATTTGTCACATTTTATATTATTTAGGAACCTTAGTTTAGCTTTTTTTAAAATAAGATGAAAGAACTGGCAGCCCGTTTAATACATAGGAAATCAAAAGTCAATCTGATTTGGGTAAGCATTGGCGTCGTATATCTCTGGTTCGGGATGCTCAAATTCTTTGTTGGAGTAAGTCCTGCCGAAGATCTTGCCAAGGCAACCATTGATCAGTTGACATTTGGAATTCTTACCCCGGAAATATCCATAATACTGCTTGCAATTTGGGAAACCTCGATTGGATTACTATTAATAAGCCACCTTTTTATAAAATTTGCCTTAAAGCTGGCTTTGGTTCATATTATTTTAACTTTTTTGCCATTTCTTTTTTTTCCGGATCTGGTATTCACGCAGGCACCATTCGGCCTTACCCTCCTGGGCCAGTATATCATTAAAAATGTGATCATTTTGGGAGTCCTTATTGTTTTACTTAAAGAGAGTAATCCACTGCGATCCTGATTATGTTCCTTATTGTTTTTGGTCAGGTTAATAAGTATCTCTAAATTAGAGGATAGCGCATTTGTATAATTATGAGCAGACAGCTGTCAACAATGACAAATGTCATAGTTTACCATTATACTCCGTACGATCTTTATTCAAAACTCTAAACATTCAATTATGACAATAAATATTCAATATGTTCAAATGCCAACCAGTGAATCTATGAGTGCAATTGTAACTTCAAAATTAGAAAAGCTGGCGAATAAATATGATTGGATTATTAAAGCAGATGTATTTTTTAAATTGGAAAATGACCCGTCTGGCAGAGGTAAAATATGCGAAATACGATTAAGTGCACCGGGACCCAGATTATTTGCTAAATCTGATCAGGATAATTTTGAAAAGGCAGCTGCCACAACAATAAAGGAACTGGAAAACCAGCTAAAAAAGCGAAAGGAAACCTTTAGGAAGTATTGAATACCTACTATAAATAAATTACCATGAAAAAAATATTAGTGCCCGTAGATTTTTCGGAACATGCCGGATACGCACTTGAAGTAGCAGCTAATCTGGCAAAAATATTCAATTCGGAGATTGTTGTGCTGCATATGATGGGTCTTTCCGAAGCTTACTTAACGAAAAGCGAGTCTGAAGAAGCAGCGGAAGCTCACTTTTATATGAAATTGGCCAAAAAACGTTACGAGACCTTTTTGGATAAACCATTTTTGAAAGGAGTGAAGGTTACTGAAATGGTTCAAAACTACAAGATATTCAGTGAGATTAATCAGTTGGCAAAAGAGCAAAATATTGACTTAATAATCATGGGTTCGCATGGCACAAGTGGTGTCAGCGAGATATTTGTAGGTTCCAATACCGAAAAGGTTGTACGAACATCGGGCATACCGGTTTTAGTGATTAAAGAGCCTACTCCTTTATTTAACCCTAAATTGGTTGTTTTTGCCTGTGATTTAAGGGTAGAGAGTATTAAAGCCTATCATAATGCAAGGGCTCTTTTTGCAAAATGGGACCTTAAACTCCATCTGGTTTATGTGAATTTACCCAATGAAGAATTTATGAGTACCGGGGAGATGAAAAAGAAAGCAGAATTTTTCTTTAAAGTAGCGCACGACGGGGAGGTGCCTTCTAATACCAAAATCGTATATGTCTCGGACTATTCAATTGAAGGAGGTATTTTTAATTATGCAAATGATGTAAATGCAGATCTGATAGCTATTCCGACCCATGGTAGAAGCGGAATTGCGCATTTTTTCAAAGGAAGCATAGGAGAAGATGTAGTTAATCATGCCAATTTGCCGGTTATTACTTTCAGGGTTTAGTTAAGCTTGCAGTTTGCCTGCGGATAATTAATATCTTATTTTATGAAAAGGATGCATGTTTTTGATAAAAATATTGATATATGCAATTTACTATCCGAAGCAGTATCGGAGGGCATAATCGTTTTAAATGAGGACCAGTTAATTGTCTCTATTAACGAAAAAGCGGCCTATCTGTTTGAATATACGCATCATGAACTCCTGGGAAAACCACTTTCCGAATTAATTCCTGAGAAGAATAAAAAAATCCACAATGGACATTTTGCCAAATATTGCAAGAATATTAAGAAAGAAAAATTGGCCGGTGGCCGATGTGTAGAGGGGCTGCGAAAAACCGGGGAGGTATTTCCCTTAAATGTAAAATTCAATCCTTTTTTTGTATACCAAAACACCTATATCCTGGTATTGGTTAATGATTTATCTGAAAGGATCGAAATTGAAAAAAGCCTGGACATAAAAAGTAAAGCGCTGGATTCAACAGATAACGGCATTATTATTTCAGATGCATTGGAAGATGATTACCCTATTATATATGTGAATAGGGCATTTAGCAAACTTACCGGATATTCCCCTTCTGATGCCCTAAATAGAAATTGTCGCTTCCTACAGAAAGATGATAATGACCAAAAAGGTGTGAGAATAATGCGTAATGCAATAAAAGCAGGTAAAAAGTGCCGGGTACAGGTAAGGAATTATAAAAAGGATGGTACCTTATTCTGGAACGAGATATCCATTAATCCAATCCGCAATAATCAGGGGAAAGTCACGCATTTTGTGGGAATACAGAATGATATTACCAAACGAGTGAAAGCAGAGGAGGAGATACAGCATTTTTTAAAGATTTTTGATGATTCACTTAATGAAATTTATGTTTTTGATGTAAAAACGCACCGGTTTTCTCATGTAAATTACGGAGCACAGAAAAATACGGGTTATACTTTAAGAGAATTAAAAAAAATAACTTTAGAGGATTTACTTGGTGGTATTACGAAAGATCGGTTACGGGAAATTCTGGATCCTCTGCATCTAAACAATCAAAAGAAAATTACCTTTGAAACCATTTTTAAGCGTAAGGATGGAACTACCTATCCCGTGGAAGTTCATTTGCAATCCTCCACTCTGGGGGGCAGGGTATTAGCAGTTGCTATTGCCCTCGATATCTCTGAAAGAAAAAACTATACGCAAAAACTTGAGAAGACCGTAGCCCAGAGAACCCAGGAACTCAAAGAAGCTTTAATCAAAGAAAAGGAACTGAATGAGCTTAAGTCCAAATTCCTTTCAATGGTTTCTCATGAGTTTAAAACCCCATTAAGTTCAATTCTCACCTCGGCCACATTGGTAGGAAAATACTGCGATTCTGATCAACAGGACATGAGAAAGAAACACCTGGAGTCTATTTCCAACGGGGTGTATTATCTTACAGGCATATTGAATGATTTTTTATCTATTGAACGACTGGAGAAGGGTAAAGAGATTTACAGACTTGCTGATTTTTCGCTCAGTAAAGTAGTTAATCAGGTGGTTTATAATGCAAATATGTTACTTAAATCCGGTCAGAAAATAAATTATCCAATGAATATAGAGGAAGAAATGGTATATCAGGATGAAAGGATTATTTCATTGATACTAACTAATTTGTTGCATAACGCCATTAAGTACTCCCCGGAAGAAACCGAAATAGACATAAAATTTGACCTTCAAGAAGATCAGCTTTCTTTCAGCGTTGTAGACAGGGGGATTGGTATTCCGGAGAAAGACCAAGTACATATATTTGAGCGATACTTCCGGGCAGATAATGTACTACTTACTCAGGGTACCGGAATAGGGCTTAATATTGTCAAATTTCATATTGAAAATCTGGGAGGAAATATTAGCTTTAAAAGTATTGAAAACAAAGGGAGTACATTCACCGTTAAGCTCCCTGTTAATAGTATTAAATAACATTTGTCAATTGGTATAATGCCAAGAGATTCTTTTTAAAACTTCAAAGATTTTACTATGATCAAAAAGGTATTATTAATTGAAG
This sequence comes from Eudoraea adriatica DSM 19308, assembly GCF_000382125.1. GTDB lineage: Bacteria > Bacteroidota > Bacteroidia > Flavobacteriales > Flavobacteriaceae > Eudoraea > Eudoraea adriatica. The sequence goes on along the minus strand of NZ_KB907549.1, from coordinate 462,747 downwards.
ATGACACTACTCTAAGAGAGAGCACCGCAGAATTATTGGAATTGGCAAATTACAAAGTCATTACAGCTCCTGACGGGGAAAAGGGAGTTTTGACTGCTAAAGCGGCTCACCCGGACGTTATCATATGCGACATTATGATGCCAAAGTTAGATGGCTATGGTGTTTTAAAGGCTTTGTCCGCTGACAATAAGACCAAGGCAATACCATTCATCTTTCTCACTGCCAAAACGGAACACAAGGAAGTTAGACTGGGAATGGAATTGGGTGCAGATGACTACCTCACTAAACCATTCGCAGAATCAGAACTTGTCGGTGCAATTGAAAGCAGGATTGCCAAGGCCAATATTCTTATGGAGTCCCAACAGAATTATACAACTGATACTTCAGGAAATGATATGCAGGTTAAGAGTATTCATCAGCTCAAGAATTTTATTGATGACAATGGGGATGATTTCTATTTTCAAATGGGCGATGTAATTTACCGGGAAGGAGACAACTCTAATTTGGTTTATTTGGTGATAAAAGGCAACGTAAAAACACATAAGTTGGATGAGCAAGGGAAGGAATTAATCACAGGAATTTACAGAGCAGACGATTTTTTTGGCTTTACAAGTTTTACTAAGAACATTCCTTATCGGGAATATGCCACAGCCATGGAAGATTCTACCCTAATTGGCCTTCACAAGGATCAATTAAAAATACTTTTGGAGCAAAACAGCGAACTCGTTATGGAGTTATTACAACTTTTATCAGAGGACTTAATACAGATAAAAGAGCAGTTATTGCAGATGGCCTATGGTTCTGTGCGCAAGAAAACAGCTTCTACCTTGCTGAAATTTGCAGATAAGTTACAGAAAGATGAAGCCGGTAATATTCATGTATTGAGGAGTGATCTGGCCAGTGTTGCCGGAATGGCTACAGAAACTCTCATAAGAACCTTGTCTAACTTTAAGAAAGAAGGCATTATTGAGATTCAGGATCGGGATATTAGAATTTTGGATATGGATCGGTTAGAAAAGATTCCTTATTAATTTTTGAAACCCGAATTTACTGGTACATGATGGTAATCATTTTACGGTTATCCTGCTGAATGTAATTTTGTTTTTTAACAAATCAGACTAAGATGAAACGTATTTTAATCCCAACAGATTTTTCAGAAAATGCACATAATGCAATAAATTATGGGCTTGAATTATTTAAGAAAACCAAATGTACTTTTCACATAATTCACATTAATCCAATCCCACCCTATTCGGGAGCCGGAACTTCCGTTAAGGGTAGTTCTGTAATGCTAAAGGAAAAAGTTTTAACTCAAAGCAAAAAAGATCTGAAAAAACTTGTGGATTTTATTAAAGAGCATCATAACAATGAATTGCATTCATTTGTTTCAAAGGCAAAGTATGATTTTTTCACAGATGGAATCAAGAAGGAAGTAGAAGATAAAGAGATAGACCTTATTATAATGGGAACTAAAGGTGCTTCCGGGCTTAAAAAAGTAGCTATGGGAAGCAATACCGGTGATGTGATAACCAAGGTAAAATGCCCTTTGCTGGCAGTTCCGGAGAATTCTGTTTACAGAAGACTAAAAGAAATAGCCTTCCCAACCGATTTTCATATTGCATATGATATCAAAGTCCTGGATACTTTACTTGAAATGGTTTCAATGAATAATTCTGTTTTAAGAGTAGTTCATATTTCTAAAAAAGGTGAAGTTTTAACGGAAGAACAAAACAGGAATAAGGACTTTTTACATGATTATCTGAGGGATATAGACCATAGTTTCCATACCCTAACCGGTGTAAAACTGGAAACTTCTGTTCAGTGCTTTATTGAGAGCAGAGACATTGATATGATGGCAATGGTGGCTAAAAACCTTAACTATTTCCAACGAATTCTTTTCAGGCCAACCGTAGAAGAAATTAGTTACCATACAGATATTCCTTTCCTGGTATTACACGAATGATAGTCGGCCGAAGTTGCTGTTTCTTTATGTGCTTGCAGAATCTAACGGGAAGATCCAAATGGTGGTGATACTTCCGGTTTTCATACATCTACCTATAGGACGTAATGATATTTATTATTTCATTTTTTGGCAAAACCCCGGATTGTCTCCATAGTTGCTTATTATTCTTGAAAAGAAGCATCGTGGGAACACCTCTCACCTGATATTTCGAGGCAATGGATTGATTTTTATCTACATCTATCTTAACAATTTTAATGGTGTCACCTAATTCTTCTTTAACCTGCTTTAGGATGGGGGCCAGCATTTTACAAGGGCCACACCAATCTGCATAAAAATCTACAAGCACAGGAATATCACCCGACGTTAATTTTCGAAAATTTTGTTTCATTTTTTTCAATCATTTGTGGCTAATTTAAAAAATATAAAGAGTTCAGTAACTGATTAATGTCATGGTTTACTGTCTTGTTAAGTGGTAATTTTAATGCAGTTCCAAAGATAAATTGGTTATGAGAAAAGTTGTAGTACCCACAGATTTTTCTGAAAATGCATTCAATGCACTAAAATATGCCTGCCAATTATTCAAATATACCAGGAGCGACTTCTATATCTTACATGCTTATGCAGATGAGGTTTATCAGCAAGACCGGATTGTTAAGCGAAGTTCATTAGACGAACTAAAAGAGGTAACCTACAATAATTCTGAAAAAAAACTGGCAAAAATACGCAAAGATATCTTTGAGTACTCACCCAACCCAAGGCATAAATTCAAGTCAGTATCGGCTTTTGGCACTCTTACAGATGAAATCAATGATCTTGTTAATTTGGAAAATGCGGATATCGTTGTAATGGGGACAAGGGGTGAAACGAATGACAGAACCATAACCTTTGGAAGCAATACCGTTCAGGTTTTGAAATACGTCCAATGCCCAGTTCTGGCAATTCCTGAAAATTACAAATACCATCAACCCAGAGAGCTCTTGTTTCCTTCAGATTATATGGTGCCTTATAAAAGGAGAGAATTAAAATTATTGTGTGAATTAACGGGTTCCTTCAAATCATCTATTCATATGCTCTATATTAACTCTACCAAGAAACTTTCACTTCGACAGGAAGACAATATGAGTTTTTTAAAAGAATGCCTGTACAAAGCCGACTTGTTTTTTGAAACGATAGAAGGAAAGGATAAAACCGTTGCAATCACCAAATATATTGTCCATAAAGAAATAGACCTTTTGATAATGGTTAATTCCAGGCATTCACATCTGGAGCAAATGTTGCATCAATCCACTATTGAGAAAATAGGGTTACACATAAAAATACCATTTTTGGTTTTGCAAAACCTGTCGCGTTAACTTTTAAAAACACGTATCATGAAAAAAATAATTCTTCCTACCGATTTTTCCTATAATGCATATAACGCTATCACTTATGCAATGAACCTCTTAAAGGATGAGGAGGCAACTTTTTATCTGATGAATACTTATACACCGGCAATTTACCAAACAGAATATTTGTTGCACAGCCCTGGTCAGATTGGTCTGGGAGATATTTACCAATCAGAATCTATAAATCAGCTAGAAGAACTTCAAAAACAACTTCAGAAGGAGTTTAAGAATCCAAAGCATACTATAATTACCCATTCTGCTTTTAATATCCTTGTAGATGAAGTAGCCTCAATGGTTGCCAATGAAAATGCTGATATGGTAATAATGGGTACTCAGGGAGCAACCGGGGCAAAAGAAATTTTCCTTGGCACACATACGGTTCATGTCATTAAAAAAGCTACTTGTCCTGTTATTGCAATTCCTGCAGATTTTGAGTTCGAAACACCTAAAGAAATATTGTTTCCTACGGACTTTGAAGTGGAGTACAGTGAGGAACAATTGACTGCTCTTCTTGATTTGGCTGAATTACACAAATCCAGGATTCAGGTAATACATATATCCAGCGGTTATGACCTTACCGAGTTTCAGGAACAAAATAAGGCCAAACTGGAACAACTATTAGAGAAAACTCCCAACTTGTTTCATGATCTCCCAAGTCAGGAAATCATAACCGGAATAAATAATTTCCAATTAAAAAACAAGATGAACATGTTGGCAATGATCCAAAACAAGCATACCTTTTTGGAAAGTCTTTTTATAGAACCTGTTATTAAGAAAATAGGATTTCACGTTAGCATTCCTTTTATGGTTATTCCGTAAAGAAAAACAGAAAATTTAATGAAAAATATTCTTGTTGCCACTGACTTTTCCAACAATGCCTATAACGCCCTTTTTTATGCCAAGCTCTTGTTTCAAGACTGTAATTGCTCATTCCATATAATCAATGCCTATACGGAGCATACCCCGCTAAAAAGTAATTGTCAGGCCGCAGGTCGTAATTTAAGTTTATTACAGCAATTGGAGGAGGAATCCCTGGAGGGGTTAAATGGATTTTTGCACAAAATAAATCTTGATTCAGGGAATCCCAGGCATCATATTAGTATTCATTCAAAAAATAAAAATTTAGTTGATGCTCTATCACAGGCCATTAAAGAAACGAAAGCCGATCTTCTTGTGATGGGCAATAAAGGGAAAACCGGGGCTAAATCCATATTTCTGGGTAGTAGCGTAATTAAATCCATAAATGCAATTAAGGATTGTCCCATATTGACTATTCCGGGGGAAAAGGAGTTTTTGCCGCCTGCCAGTATTGCTTTTGCCACGGACTACAAGAAGAATTACAATGCCAAAGTTTTGCAACCGCTCCAAACATTGGCATCAAATTGTAGTTCTAACATTTCTATAGTGCATATAAATGAAGAAGAAAGGCTAAGTCCGGTACAGAAATCTAATTTATATACCCTACGGGAGTATTTGGTAAATATTAGACATACCATACATTGGATGCCCGATTTTACTAACAAAACCAGGGCGATTACTGATTTTATTGACGAATTGGGTATTGATATGCTGGCAATGATTCATTACAAACACGGTTTTTTGGAGAAATTAACGCGGGAACCGGTAATAGAAAAAGTAAGTTTTAATATAAACATACCATTTCTAATTCTCCCATATACCGACTGATAGCCATCATTTTACAATTGATGAATGGATTAATAGTATAAGATCCTTACAATGCTGATATACAAACGCAATACTAATTCATAATTTATAGAGATGAAGAAAATTGGAATTTGGTTGGACAAGGAAAAGGCACATCTGGTAACACTGCAAAATGAAGATGTTAGATTCAATACCATTTATTCTGAAATTGATTTCTTTAATCCAAAGGGTGGATCGCGCTCTAAGACAAGATGGGGTCCTCAGGATGTAGTGCAGGATAGCAAATATCTGGAAAGAGAGAAACATCAATTGAAATCGTATTTTAAGGAATTGGCAAAAACAATGGAAGATGCTGAAGCCATAGCAATTTTTGGTCCGGCTGATACCAATGCAAAGCTTTTCAAAGAATTAAATGAAAATTATAAGACACTGGCTTTAAAGGTTAAGACCGTGGAGAAGGCAGATAGTATGACCGAAAATCAGGTCAAAGCCCTGGTAAGGGAATTCTTTAATAAAAAGGGTAACGCCTAGGATTAGATAAACTTTTTGTGGACCACCTCAATCAGGGAATATTATGGCAAAAGAAGATTTTTTCATAGTTAAGGCTTCGGGTGACAAAGTATTATTCTCTGAAGAGAAGTTACGATCTTCTTTAAAAAGAAGTGGCGCAGACAGTAAACTGATTTCTCAGATTTTGAGTCTGGTCAGGGAAGAGTTATATGATGGAATCACAACCAAAGAATTATATAACAGGGCCTATAGCTATTTAAAGCGCAAAAAGCCGGTATACGCATCCAAATATAAACTTAAAAAGGCTATTTATGAGCTCGGACCTACAGGTTTTCCTTTTGAAAGGTTTATAGGCGCCATATTAATGTATTCGGGCTATAAAATTCAGGTTGGAAAGAATGTTTCCGGAAAATGTGTAAGCCATGAAATAGATGTGGTTGCGGAGAAAAATGGTGCTATTCTAATTATTGAATGTAAATTTCATGGAGAACAAGGTCGCAATTGTAATGTAAAGATTCCTTTATACATTTATTCAAGATACCTGGATATAAAAAATGCCGGGGATAATGCTATTTCAAATATTGGGGAACCAGACGATTGCTGGGTGGTTACCAATACACGTTTTACCAAAGATGCCATAGTCTATGGAAATTGTACAGGGCTGTACCTTCTAAGCTGGGACTATCCAAAAGGGAATAGCATAAAAGAACGGATAGACAGGCTGGGGTTATACCCCATAACAGTTTCAACACTTTTGACGAAAAGAGAGAAGCAATTTTTGTTAAGCCGCGATGTGGTATTGTGCCGTCAATTGTTAAAAGATAGTTTCTACCTGGATCATTTGGGGGTTTCCGATATAAGAAAAACTAAAATTCTCAACGAAGTGGGGATGCTTTGTAAGACTTAATACCATTAAATTGATATAATGGTTAAAATACATTTTTTAGGCGCTTCAGGTACGGTAACCGGATCCAAATTTTATCTCGAAACAACGGAGAAGAATATTCTCATTGATTGTGGGTTGTTTCAGGGGAAGAAAGATCTCAGGATTTCCAATTGGAAACCATTACCCGTATCGGTTGGTTCAATAGATGTTGTATTGTTAACACATGGTCATCTGGATCATACAGGCTATTTGCCCAGGCTGGTGAAAGCAGGCTTTAAAGGCAACATTATAGGAACTGCACCCACTCTGGCAATCGCGAGGATAATATTGCTCGACAGCGCAAAAATAAATGAAGAAGAAGCAGAAATGGCAAATAGGGAGGGCTATAGCAAGCATAAGCCGGCAATGCCATTATATAGCTTGAATGATGCAGAACATACAATTACCCTGTTTAAAGCGGAAGAATTAGACCGTTGGATGCAACTTTCCGAGAATATCCAATATAGGTTCAGATACAACGGGCATATTATTGGTTCTGCTTTTATTGAATTAGACATCTCCGGTAAGCGTTTTGTTTTTTCAGGCGATGTTGGAAGGCCAGAGGATTTATTATTAGATCCCCCGGTTAAGCCCGAGTGGGCCGATTTTCTGTTTGTTGAAAGCACCTATGGAAACAAATTGCACCCGCCGGATAATGTTGAGGAAAGATTGGTTTCGCTCGTAAACAAAACCCTTTACGCCAGAGGTAATCTGCTCATTCCTTCCTTTGCGGTAGAGCGTTTGCAATCTTTGATGTATTTATTCTGGAAGCTTTATAAGAAGAACAAAATACCGCATATCCCAATATTTATAGATAGCCCAATGGGAAACGATGTGCTGGCCATTTTCGAACGTTTCCCCAAATGGCATAAATTATCGAAAAAGGAATACAAGGCGATGTGCAGGCACTTTAATATTATTGATTCCTATAGGCAAACATGGGAAACTATAGATGATCCCAGACCAAAAATTGTTATTGCCGGAAGTGGAATGGTCACCGGAGGAAGAATTCTCACATACCTGCAACAACTGGTCGATAATCCGAACACCAATATTTTACTGGTGGGTTACATGGCCGAAGGAACCAGGGGTAGAGCACTTTTAGAAGGGGCTAAGGAGCTTAAGATCTTTGGAAAATACTATTCCGTAAATGCCGGTGTATACCATGAAGAAAGTTTGTCGGCCCACTCGGATCAAAAAGAATTGTTGGATTGGATGGCGTCTATAAAAAATATTCCGGAACGTGTTTTTTTGATACATGGAGAGCAGGAAGCCCTGGCAGCGTTCAAAGATAAAATTGAAGATATCTATAAATGGAAAGTCCGGATTCCGGAATTATTTGAAACCGCAGAGCTTATTTTTTAATTGATACATGATTTTGATCATTGTTCATGCTGTAATTCGAGAGTAGTTTTAAAAACAGATACATTTTAATGAAAAATAAAACGAAAGATCGCAAACCATATGATCTGGAAAAATTCCATTTAGACTCCCGGCAATGGAAATCTTCCTTTCATCTGATGAAGGATGAGTTGGTGTTTATAGAAGAATTGCTCCACTCTTATGTTTTTGAACCCGATACGCCCAACTTGTTTGAGCGTTTACAGGATTATCTCGCCCGCCTGAAGACGGTTAAGAATTATGGAAAGGAATTAGAAGAACAAATAATACAACATGAAAATAAGCTGGGCGGTGCTTTGGAATGTAAGAGCGGGCATTGCGATGAAGATGTTCATGTTGAACATCAGCAACTAAAAGCCAACGTGGTGAACTGCTTACAACAATTTCAAGTGCTAAAATCAGAAGTATTCAATTATGCCGGGGGCATTTTAAGGAAACGAAGACCAGACTGAATTTGAAAGGAATAACCCCCAGGCCCTCCTGATAATTATCATTTCCTATTGTTCTTCTGTTCGCTAAATTGTAATCAGATAAGAAATAATCCTAAACCAAATCGAAAATAAATAGAATTATAGATATCAAACTATTTAGGTTTATACGAGTACTGATTAAAAATTGAATACAATGGATATAAAAGATAACACACACAGGTATATTGAATGGATAGATCCCGAAGAGATGCATAGGGCAACCATACTTTGGCTGTCAGAAGTGAAATTTATGAGAGATGAACAAATGTTTTTAAACAACCTCATAAAACATTATACCGTACAATTGGTAGATTCAAAAATCTTTGGTAAAAGCAAAGAAATTGTGTCCAGACTTACCGATCTTGAAAAGGAAGCCATTTCTCTTATGAAAAAAATACAGGCTCACGAAAACAAATTAGAAATTATGATCGACGATATTGATCAGCTGGAATTGGAAAAGGCCTACAGGGATACCCACAGAGAATTAGCCGGTACTATAGAGCATTATAAGGAAGAATACATGCAGATCAAATCCGGGCTTTTTAGTTTAGTTTCTAATGTAATTAAGAAGGAAAAACAAAAGCGATTGTTAAATTAGCTTAAGCATATGAAGAAGGCACTTATTTTAATTGTACTATTAGGTATGGGATGTTCCTCCACCGAGTTGGTAGATAGTTGGAAGAATCCTGACATTGTAATTTTCGATGCCAGCAAAGTACTTATTGTTGGTATGACATCTAACCTCAAAGCCAGGGAAGATTACGAAACCAAAATGAAGCGACATTTCACCAACAGGGGGGTAGAAGCAATGCGAAGCATAGATTTATTTGATGTAGGATTTACAGATTCAGAAAGGTCCGAGGAAGAACTGGATGAGGTGGAACAATCACTCCTGGATAAGGATTTTGATGCTATTTTATTCACTAAAATTCTAGGCGCGGAAGATAAAGCAACTTTTAGAAAAAGTATGGCTGATCTGGATAGCTATTATGGAACTTTCAAAGAAGATTATATCTCTCATCAGGATATTTATTATGATGAAAATTATTACGATGCATATACGGTATATCACTCAGAGACTTCCCTTTACTGTATTTGTGTTGGTAAGGAACGCGAACTCATATGGCGCGGAATAATCGATATTACAGACCCTTCAAACATAAAAAGTGCAGTAGATGATTATATAAAACTTGTTGTTTTTGCCCTTGAAGATCAAGATTTGATCTTTCACAAGGAAGAAGATAAAGAAGCTTCATCAAGCCTTTAATTTGCCCAATCCTATTAATTGAGATTGGTCAACTTCCTGAAATTTATTATCGGTAACCCTTATTGGCTGTACCTGAGATTTTACGTTTAGCGTATCAATTTAATTTGTAATTTAAACGTCAAAAGAAACCCTCATCATGCGACGTGTAATCGTAGATTTCAAAAAATTGAACAAGGATATTCTGGATCTCCTCGTAACCAGGTACCCGGATGGATATGATGATGACCACATTATCACTTTTAAAAATTCACTGAATGAAATAGTAGAATGTGTAGAAGTCAGGACGGATAATACGGTCTATTTAGTTAAAGTCAGCAAACGGCTCGTAGCAGCCATGGAAGATCATGATCCGGAAGAAGATGAAATAATAAATGAGGATGTCGAGAATGAGTTGCAGATAGATGAAATAAATGATGACGAAGAATAAATGAATATCTCCGCAGCGAAGGCTAAACTGTTCTTTACATTTATATTCCTTATTATCTTAAATTCCAGTGCACAATCATTTGGGGGATACGATTTATGGCTGGGATACCCAAAAATAGAAGATCCTGTAGTACTTTCAGAATACAAAAAATACACTAAATCCATATTTTTTAATAACCGGGGTGCCGTTTTGGAAACAGCGCAAAAAGAACTTTTACGAGCTGTTGAAGGATTATTGGGACAGCAACCAAATATGCACGATTCACTTAGTTTATTAAATACTATGTGGGTGTCTAGAAAAATGAATCTGGGCAAAGATATTACGAATGCTCTCAAGGCGGATTTTGAACGGATTGGCAATGAAGGATTTATTATTAAATCTGTAACGGTTAAGGACAAGAGTATTTTGCTAATCACTGCCAACGAAGACATAGGTATACTTTACGGAGTATTTAAATTGTTGCAATTGATGAAAATGCACAAACCCCTAGAGGGAATTAATATTGTAGACGCACCAAAAATAAAATTGCGAATGCTGAATCATTGGGATAATCTTGACCGGACAGTAGAACGGGGATATGCAGGATTTTCACTTTGGAACTGGCAGAAACTTCCCGAATATATAGACCGGCGTTATGAGGATTACGCACGGGCCAATGCATCAATTGGAATCAACGCCACGGTATTAACCAATGTAAATGCAAATGCCCTGGTACTAACATCTGCCTATTTTGAAAAAGTAGCTGCTTTGGCAAAAGTATTTAGGCCCTATGGTATAAAGGTGTATTTAACAGCCAGATTCTCTGCTCCTATGGAAATAGGAGGATTGAATACCGCAGACCCTTTGGATAAGGATGTAATTAAATGGTGGAAGGACAGGGTGGAAAAAATCTACAAGTTTATCCCTGACTTTGGAGGCTTTTTGGTTAAGGCCAATTCAGAAGGACAACCGGGTCCGCAGAATTATGGCAGAAGCCATGTAGATGGTGCCAATATGCTGGCAGATGCATTAAATCCATTTAATGGAATTGTAATTTGGAGGGCTTTTGTCTATTCTGAAAAAGATGCAACAGACCGGGCAAAACAGGCCTATAATGAATTCGTACCCTATGATGGTAAATTTCAGGATAACGTCTTGGTACAGGTAAAGAACGGGCCCATTGATTTTCAACCAAGGGAACCTTTTCATCCGATATTTGGTGCTATGCCCAATACACCTTTGGTTATGGAGTTTCAGATTACCCAGGAATATCTTGGTTTTAGTTCTCACCTGGTTTTTCTTCCGCAACTTTTTGAGGAAGTGCTGGACGCCGAGACCTATAGAAAAGCGAAAAATGCAACTGTTACCAAAGTAGTCGATGGCTCTCTTTTCAATAACAAAATATCCGGAATGGCCGGAGTGGCAAATATCGGAACCGATTTAAACTGGACCGGCCATCCCTTTGCACAGGGTAACTGGTACGGTTACGGACGCCTGGCGTGGAACCCATACCTAAGTTCTGAATCCATAGCAGAAGAGTGGTTGCGATTAACCTACTCCAATGATTCGTCATTTCTGGAGCCAGTTAAAACCTTGATGACTGTTTCCAGGGAAGCAGTGGTGAACTACATGACGCCATTGGGTCTGCACCATTTAATGGATACAGGCCATCATTACGGCCCGGGTCCATGGGTGAGTAATTTGAGCAGACCAGAGTGGAACCCCACCTATTATCATAAAGCCGATAAGGAAGGCATAGGATTTGATCGCACGCCTGCAGGTAGTGACGCTACTTCCCAGTATGCCCCTGAAATAGCTGAAATATTTAATACCCCTGAGACTTGTCCGGAGGAATACCTATTGTGGTTTCATCATTTACCATGGGACTATAAGCTAAAGGATGGATTGATATTGTGGGATGCAATTGCTTTAAAGTATCAGGAAGGAGTAGACCAGGTCGAAGAAATGATAAGTAGCTGGGAGCAAGCAAAAATGTATATCTCTGATGATCAATACAATGAAGTAAGGATGCTTTTGGAGATTCAGCTGAAGGAAGCAAAATGGTGGAGGAATGCCTGCCTGCTCTATTTTCAAACCTTTTCCGGAAGGGACATTCCGCCCGGTGTGGAACTTCCTTCTGAAAACCTGGAGTTTTACAAATCCCTGAAATTCCCTTATGCTCCCGGAAATTAAATTACCAGGGCATTTATGAGCGTTTTTTTAATTAACTTTCATCGGCGTACTCAAAAAAAGAACTTCATGAATTTGATGAATAATATTAGTGACTTTAAATTACTAAACACTACAACCAAAACCATTTTATGTGTACTTCAGTTTTAAGAATCTTAAGTGTGAATTTGTTAGTCGCAACCTTACTTTTTGGATGTAAGAACAAAACGGTACAAAAAATACCCGATCCTCCTGTTAATGACCTTTCGGAAGATGCGGTATCAATTAGCGGAGCCAGCGCATCGCCGCTAATTTCAGATATGTTTACGGCCGATCCATCTGCACACGTATTTGATGGAAAATTGTATATCTACCCTTCCCACGATTTTGAATCCGGGGTTCCACAAGATGATTTAGGCAGTCATTTTGACATGAAGGATTACCACGTTTTTTCATTGGATAGTATAGGAGGTGAAGTAACAGATTATGGTATTGCCTTGCACATAGATAATGTGGCTTGGGCAGGAAGACAGATGTGGGCACCTGATGCGGCTAAAAAAAACGGAACATATTATTTCTATTTTCCGGCAAAGGATAAATCGGATATCTTTAGGATAGGTGTAGCCACGAGTAAAAACCCTTTCGGGCCATTTAGGGCGGAAGAACAACCTATAGAAGGGAGTTTTAGCATAGATCCGGCTGTTTTTGAGGATACTGATGGTAGTTATTATATGTATTTTGGAGGTATTTGGGGCGGTCAGTTGCAACGTTGGATTGGGGGAAACTACAATGGTGAAGATGTTTACCCCGCTGATGACGAACCTGCATTAAAACCTAAAATTGCAAAATTGAGTGAAGATATGCTTCAATTTGCGGAAACCCCGAGAGATGTTGCTATACTTGACAGGGAGGGCAATCCCTTACTTACAGGTGATAATGACCGGCGATTCTTTGAAGCTGCATGGGTACATATGTATAATGGAAAGTATTATTTATCCTATTCAACGGGTGATACACATAATATTGCTTATGGCATCGGAGACAATCCTTACGGTCCTTTTATTTATCAGGGGGTTATCTTAAAACCGGTTTTAGGCTGGACCAACCATCATTCCATAGTGGAATACAACGGCAAATGGTGGTTGTTTTATCATGACAGCTCCCTTTCAGGCGGAAAAACGCATCTGAGAAGTGTTAAAGTTACAGAATTGCAATACAATAGCGACGGAACCATTAAGACAATAGACGCCATGGTGGAATGAGTATAGGGAATATCACCTGGTATTTTGCTGATTAATATTAATAACGCAAATCAGGAATTCATACAAAACTTAAGGAACCAGGGGCAACATGTCTTCAAAATATAAAAACCTAATCCAATGAAAACCTCAAAGTTATATTACATACTTCTAAGCTGCCTAATCGTTGCGATCAATAGCACTAATGCCCAAAACCAGATTGGAATTTTTGATAGAAATGGGGATATAGGTGAATGCAGGTTGCAGGGGTTTTCAGAGTATTCCGAAGAAAATCAAACCTACAAAATTTCTGGTTCAGGGACCAATATGTGGTTTGGCAAGGATGATTTTCAATATTTATGGACAACAATACAGGGCGACTTTATCCTGAGGGCAGAGGTAAGATTTATTGGTGAAGGTGTTGATCCGCACAGGAAGGCCGGATGGATCGTAAAAAACAGTTTGGATACAAATTCACAGCACGTAAATGCCTCTACTCATGGCGATGGCCTAACAACATTGCAATATCGCAAAGAAACAGGCGGGGATACCGACGAAGTGATTTCCGGGGATACTTATCCGGATGTTATACAATTAGAAAGAAGCGGCAATAAATTTATTATGTCTACCGCCAAATTCGGGGAAGAGTTTACAATAGTGGAATTGCCCAAACTGGAATTGGACAATTCTGTCTATATAGGATTATATGTTTGCTCTCATAATCCGGATGTATTGGAATCTGCCGAATTTAGAAACGTAAGGATCATAAGACCTGTTGATCCAAATTATACGCCGTATCGCGACTATCTTGCCAGCAATCTGGAGATTTTGGATATAGGAAGTGGTAATCGCGAAATTATATACAAATCTGCACACTCTATTCAAGCGCCAAACTGGACCCCAGATGGTAAGCGATTAATTTACAATTCCAAAGGGCATTTGTATAACTATGAGTTATCAACCAATTTCATTTCTCCCCTGAATACAGGTTTTGCAGTAAATAACAATAATGATCATGTGCTCACCTTTGATGGTACGCTATTGGGAATAAGTAATCACAACCAGGATGACGGTGGAACTTCAGCTTTGTATTATATGCCTGCTCAGGGAGATTCGCTTCCCACAATGGTTACTAAACCCGGGGTAGGGGCATCGTATTTACATGGCTGGTCGCCAGATAACAAGAAAATGGTGTTTACAGGAAATCGTAACAACGCTTATGATATTTATACCATTGATTTGGATTCGGGGAAGGAGCAACAACTCACAAATAAAAATACTTTGGATGATGGCCCGGAGTATAGCCCGGATGGTGAATACATATTTTTTAATTCTACCCGCACGGGAAAGATGAAGCTTTGGAGGATGAAAGCCAATGGCGAAGATAAGACTCAGTTGACTTTTGATGAGTATAATGACTGGTTTCCTCATATAAGTCCGGATAAAAAGTGGATTGCATTTATATCTTTCCCCAAAGACATAGACCCTTCAGACCATCCTTTTTACAAACATTGTTTGTTGCGTATTATGCCTTACGAAGGAGGTAAGCCAAAAGTGATAGCCTATATATACGGAGGGCAAGGCTCCATAAATGTCCCCAGCTGGTCCCCGGACAGCACAAAAATTGCTTTTGTGACCAATACCAACTAATGACTTTTAATTATATCTTACACGCAAATTTATCCTTTGGCTTATCCCGTATTACAATTTATTGTCGTCTTTTGGGCATTACAAGACTATCTGCCGGGTAGGTTTCTTTTAGATAAGTCATTTGGTTTTTTGCCCAGACTATAATCTTTTGCCTTTGTTCCTCTGAAAGATTAGCCTCTTTATGTAAGCCGAAGTTGGTATAAGATGCCAGAGGCATTTCTTTCTCTTCAACCATTTCAATGGTTTCTTCCAATTTATGATTCTGAATGGCTATCGGCATTTTTGTAAAAGTTGAAAAATTTAAATGTCTTTTACCATCTACTACATGATCATTAAGCCACCAGGCAACAGGTTGTATGTTTGCATACCACGGATACTCCGTTTTATTGGAGTGGCAGTCATTGCAGGAAACCTGTAACAGGTGACTAACATCATCCGGAACCTCATATTTGGTGGAAATGTCATAGGTTAGGTCATTCGATTCGTTTTTATCGGGACGTATAAACTGTATGATGATCAGGATAACTAACAGTCCGGTTAAGATTTTTTTCAACATGATCTATATATTAAAATGGTTTAGAATTTTATTCATTGCAAAGATTGAATTAAAAAGTGATTATTTATACTTTTTCACACGGTCATCAGAAATTACCCCTTTCCAGTTCATTCCAAACGCAAAGTCATATGCATTACCATTAGCATCTTCATACGGCGTCATATCTCTTGGTACATCTTCAAACTGTTCTTCAACGGTTTTCATATCCGCTGGCATTTGAAAAGGTAATAGCGCGGAGGGCTCAGCTTCACCGGTAATTAATTCCATCAAAGCCTGATCTTGCACGCCCATGTGTATTAGAATAGAGGAAGCGCTCTTTTCAATTTCAGAAAATACCATAGGTTTGGCTACCTTGACTACCAAAATAAGAGGTTTGTCTCCAATTTTTGACCTGGTTTCGTTTACCATTTTCATGTCCGTGGTATTGTAAGCGGTTATGGATTTTCCTTTGTAAGAACGGTTTGTAAAATCTTCAAGGGGGCTTCCACCAGCCAAACTGGTTTCCCGGGCATCGTTGGCAGTATAAGGTCCATATTGCAGGCTAATAGGCACATATCCGTTACCTCCCTTTGCCAAATCTTCCCTATTATAACCTACACCACCATTGGGACTTGTAATCCCTACCAGGGCGAAATCTGCCTCTTCCGGATTTTCAACCACTTCAAAATACTTTTTAACGACTTCCATATTAAAAGGATGTTCTGTTTTCTCAGGAGTCTCCCTGCCAAACCAGTTCCTGCTGGCGGCTATATACCTTTGCGGAACATAAACTTTTTGTTTCACTTTCAGCGGCAGCGTATTTTGATCGTTTTTAAGCATAACAATTGAACGTAATTGCGCATCAAACCCGGCCTTCATAAATTCCGGGTTCCCAACAATATTTTCAGTTTCTTGGATATCCAGATACGGATTTTCAAAAAGTCCTACCCTGAAAATATTCATCAGTAATCGTACGGCGGAGACCTCAAATCGTTTTCTCATATAGTCTTCACCATGTTCCGCGACGCCTATTTTATAAGCTTCTAAAATGGGGCCCATATCGTTGTTCCCACCAAATTGGTCCAAGCCAGCTTCAATTACCTTATAATGGCGTTCTGCAACGGTCATGTTCTCAACACCCCAGCTTTTACCTTCAAATAAATCTACAGCGCTTACATCGCGGGTAATCCCCCAGTCTGTACAAACAACACCGTCAAAACCATATTCGCCTCTTAATAGATCTGTAATAAGGTACTTGTTAAAACCATTACCTACTTTATCACCATTCTTAATGTCCTGTCCATCAGAGATAGTATAATAGGGCATAACAGCTGAAGCCATTTTAGTTGGTCCTTCTAATTTAAAGGCACCTTCGGTAAATGGTTGTAAATGGTCTTTCAGGTTTTTGCCCGGGTACACGGCGTACGCACCATAGCCAAAATGACCATCCCGTCCTCCTTCTTCAGGACCTCCGCCCGGCCAGTGCTTTACCATGGCATTTACGCTTTGATATCCCCAGCCTGCGCCATTGTCTGATGACTGGAAACCATCTACGTAGGCTCTGGCCATATCAGTTGCCAAATCCGGGTCTTCCCCCATGGTGCCATCAAATCTGCTCCATCGCGGTTCTGTTCCTAAATCTATCTGCGGTGACAGTGAGGTTGCAATACCAAGGGCCCTGTATTCTTTTGATCCAATTTCACCAAATTGAAACATTAGTTGTGGATCAAAAGAAGCTGCAATTCCCAGGGTCCCGGGCCACATGGATATATCGCCGCCGGCACCTGCGTTGAATTCTGCATAGGAATCGCTGCCATGCCGGGGGTCTGAACTTGTATTGATTGGGATTCCCAATCCAATTTTCTCTACCATGGCCTGCGCATTGTTATTCCATTTGGCGGCTATGGCAGGAGATTTTACACTGGTGATAAGTACATGCCTCAGATTGTCTTCCTCCAAAAATTTTAGCTGTGCATCCGAGAGGTCACTGGGAGCTGCACCACTTTCGTCATAAGGCTTCCCACCATAAGTAGCAGGGCCAAAAAACCTGTTTCCACCTGCCGGAATAGATTGATGCCCGCTATAGAGCATCAATCCTGCAATTTGTTCCAAAGACATTTTCCCAGCAAGGTCCTTTGCCCGTTCACTGGCCGGGAGACGCCAATCTTCATAAATATCCAGTTTTCCGTCTTTGTTAAGATCCTTAAATGCATGGCGATCAACCTGTAAAAGTTTCACCCCCGAATCGGGGTTGTACCCAAGTATTTTTCCTCCTTCATTTTTTACGAGCGTAAAATCGCCTTTGTCTTCCTCTGTAAACTTTGGGCTGCAAGCCATAGATAGCATAAAAGCGGCATAACAAAATGCAATCAGTGTTTTGTTTTGTAATTTCATCTTTTTGTTTTAATTATATTTTTTAATTATTACCTACCAGCTCAAACAATTCTTTATCTAACTGAGGTTTTACCTCGCAAGTATTATCTAAATGCATGGTAGCTGTATTTGTGTCGTTGTAGGCAGGCCATGTTGGTAATCCGGAATGGTTGGGATCTCCATTTTTGGCAAAATTGATCCATGCGCTGCTTACTTTATCCGCTAATGTCTGTGCTGCCGCTCCGCCGCCGGTCATATTTTTACCCCGTTTTATATTGTCAAAAACGAAGGGTAATTCCATACAGTGCAGCGATTTGTATTTACCATCCCAAACCGGTGACTGCCAGGTAAAAAGGTACATATACACCGGTGCGCCATCCGGAATCTTCGATTTTGCGTTTGCCTGAACTACTGCCCCGGGTCGGAACATGGTATCCACATCCAGAAGGTCTTTTGGGTCATTGTCGTTTGGATAAGCTTTTTTAACAGCCCGGATATATGCATCCGCCTTATCTTTATACTGTGTTTTAATATGCTCCATTATTTGCTGTTCGGAGGCTTTGACAAACCGCATATTTGCAAAAGGTGCAAATTCATTTTTTGTAGTACCTAATAGTAAGGGAATGTCTTTGGAAAGCATAAAAGCTTCTTCAGAAAAAAGTTGGTAGGGTAAGTCTTCACCATCACGACTGGGACCCCAGTTGAGGCCAAAACCCATAACAGGTTTTCCTTCTGCCTTCATCTTTTCCTCTACAGTCTTTAATGCCTTGCTACCTGCAGCACTCAATAACTCAAAAGGAATTTTCTGAAGGCTGTCTACCTGGTTTTCTTTTAATCCGAGATTGGAAAGTACTTCTGCAGCAATAGCCTGTGTCTCGTTTTTTTCCAACATGGCAGCCCGGAAAGACCCGCTTTGATTTACGGCCTTGTGAAAAAGTCCTTTTGCATGTGGCATGGCCATCAATGTATTTACTTTGGCGCCTCCACCGGACTGACCAAAAATAGTTACATTATCCGGGTCTCCACCAAAATTTTGGATATTGGTTTGTACCCACTCAAGGGCCGCTACCATGTCAATAATACTGTTATTGGCAGAGTGCTTATATTTCTCTCCATAGGCAGAAAGATCCAGAAAGCCCAGAATATTCAGACGATGGTTAATGGAAACAACTACCACATCCCCTTTTTTGCTTAGGTTTTCCCCATCCGTAGATGGTAATTCCTGGCTGGAGCCAGAAGTGAAGCCACCACCGTGGATCCAGAAAAGAACGGCTCTTTTTTTACCATCGTTAATTCCCGGTGTCCAGATATTAATCCTCAGGCAGTCTTCATTAGGATACCCCCAGTCGTGGTCAAAAACAAATTCCGGTTCATCGTTAACCTCTGTTGTAGGCGTAATAAGAGGTGCCACTGGTCCATACATCGTGGAACTTCTAACCCCTTCCCATGAATCAGCTTTTGTTGGAGGCATAAAACGTTCCGCTTTGGCATAGGGAATTCCTTTGTAGATAAAAGTACCATCATGGATATACCCCCTCACTTTTCCCGATTCCGTATTGGTTACCGCGATATTCTCACCGGTAATGACTTCCTGACCGAAATTTTGGTAAACTGCAAAAAAAAGTCCAATTAAACTTATTTTAAAAATTGATTTATTCATTAGTAAAGGTTTTATTTCTAATTAGATATATATGTTCAAGTTCAAATAATCATTCTTAAATTTTCCCTTAGGGTCTAATTCCTCAGCTATGGCAACAAATTCATGAAATTTGTCATACCGCGAAGTCAGAAGAGAAGGATCTGTAGAGAAAAGTTTTCCCCAATGTGGGCGGTAAAGAAATGGTTCCAGCTCTGTTTCGATCATTGAGATCAATTCTGCCACTTCTTCCGGGTTTTGTTTCCATGTAAAATGGATTGCCACACAATCCTGGAGGTAACATGGGCTCATCCATAATTTATCGGCGGCAATTGTTCTTATTTCTGTTATCATCAATTGCGGATGTATCTGCTCCTTCTTTTTTTCCAAGGCCAGAATAGCATCTAAAGCTCTTTCTCTGGGCACAAAAAATTCTGATTGCAATTCTTTGCCACTACTTGGGGTAAAACCCATTTTAAAATGGGGTAACCTGTCATACCAAGGGCCCGGAACCCCCATTTGTTCCGTACAATTTTCAGCCGAAAGTTCGGTTATTGGATGTAAATTACGATCTGCTGCTTTGGCCCCATAATAATCGGATCCTAAATCCTGGGTTTGATCATCCACCTTTCTTTTTACCCATACCTGGCTCACCACTTCGTTTTGCCAATCGGTAAAAAGACTTACACTATAACCGCCTGACAGTATCGCATCAAAATTAGTCTTTAAGGATTCCAGAGTCAGATTTTGGAACACATCTTGTCGCACATCGAAAGTCTTTTCAATATCAAGCGTAACTTTGGTAATGATCCCCAGGGCACCAAGATTAACCACAACAGCATTTAGCATATCCTGGTCCGTGTCCCTGTTAAAATTTATAATATCTCCATTTCCGGTCACTAATTCCACACCAGCAACCGAACTGGCGAGATTCCCATTCGCCACACCCGAACCATGTGTTGCGGTTGCGCAGGCTCCTGCAACGGAAATATGCGGTAGAGATGCCAGATTATGCAGTGCATATCCTTTTTGATGAAGTTCGGGTGCGAAATCTCCATATTTAGTTCCCGCCCCTACTGTTATAGTCATTTTCTCCTCATCAATACCCAATACTCCTTTTAAGTTTTTCGTAGAAATCTGATTCATGGGACTATCGGCAATATTGTTAAAGCAATGGCAAGAGCCTAAAGCCTTCTGTGCCTTAAGTTTTTTGACGAGAACCTGCACTTCTTCTACAGTTTCAGGCTCATGTAAGTTATTAGCCTTATAAATGTAATTACCAGCCCAGTTTTTCCTCAGCATTGGGGGTTCAACTTCTGCACCAATTTTTTTCTTGTCCATATTACAAGATGCCAGAGGGGTCAGAGCAGTAGCTGTAGCAAAAGTCATGGTTGTTCTTATAAATTCCGTTCTTTTCATAATAAGCTCCTATTTAAAACCAATATTCTTAAGTCCTTCATGGCTTATTTTAATGGCATCTATTGGTTTCAGCCCATCGAAGGTCATATCCTGTTCTACCATATAGTACTTCATGCCGGATAGCTTTTTCTTCTCAAGGATACGGACAAAGTCTATTCTTCCTTTACCCACCGGAGCAAACCTCCCTTCCTTGTCCATGTCTTTTACATGCCAGATTTTGAAGCGCCCGGGGTATTTTTCAAAATAAGCAACAGGGTCAGCACCAGCTTTTGTAACCCAATACAGGTCCATTTGAAAGTTTACATATTTGGGATCCGTATTTTCTAATAAGTAGTCTATGGGAACAATACCATCAGCATCTTTTTTAAATTCAAAATCATGGTTATGATAGAGTAATTTAAGTCCGGCTGCTTCGCATTTTTTACCCAGGGTGGTTATAATTTCAGCGAGGTTGGCGGCACCACCGGTCATACCCATCGTCCTGGTTTCCCGGTCAATTTTAAAAAGCCCCATGGGTGGCACAGGTATCACAAAATACTTAAACCCTGCTTCCTTTACATCGGCAATCATAGAATCTGCATTTTCCAGGGTTACGGATGCCTGGTGGGTACTAATTGGGTTTAAACGGAGCTCTTTGAGTAATTTTTTAAAATCGGCAGGAGACATATCGTAAAATTTGCCGTCCTTGTAACCCGCAGCTTCAATATTTTTATAGCCCGCATCCGAAACGGCGGTAAGTGTTGCCTTTGCATTGGCGGCCATGTCATCCCGAACAGTATAAAGTGCAAGGCCACCAGATTTTTGCTGTGCCTGGCAAAGGAATGACCCTCCTAAAAGAAAGAGAGATAAAAAGAGTTTAACAAATGTGATTTTCATAAGATTCTAACTATTGCTTATTATTATAATTAAGTATTAAGGGTAAAGACCTGAACAAGGTCAAATAAAATTTATCCATGTACATATTGTTGTTCAATAGATTCTTTATTCTTAAAACTATATAGATAAGGCGCTTTATGTGCCCCCCCGGTAAACAATTTTTCATGCCTTTTTAAAATGTCAAGGCCCAATATTTTTCTTTGAAAAGTCGTTCTGCGTAGTTTCTCTCCCAGAACAGCTTCATATACCAATTGCAGTTCCTTCATGGTAAATTTGGAGGGTAATAGATTCATGCCCACCAATTTTTTTTCTAAATTGTTCCTAAGCGTTTCAAGGGCTTTTTCAACTATTTTCCCATGGTCCATCATTAAAGGTGGCAACTTGTCTATCGCATACCAATTAATAGAATCTGAAAGCTTATCAGGTTTAGGCTCCACATTGTTATAATTAATCAAAGCGTAATAGGCTACAGAAATAAACCGGTCTAACAACCAATTTCCCTCCTCAACTTTTTGTCCGTTTGCTTCCAGAATGGTGCGCATGATATCGGGATCTGGTCTGGATATGTCCCCAAACGTATGAAACTGTTCCAGATAAATTTTATCCAGTCCGGTTCGCTCATTCAAACCCCGTTTCACAGCATCATCCAGGTTTTCATTTCGTCTTACAAATCCTCCGGGCAGTGCAAATAAACCTGTATTGTGGTATTCGAGAATAAGTATTTTTAATTCTTCGCCATTAAACCCAAATATTACAGAATCATAGGCCAGGTGAGGAATGTATTCGTCAAGAGAAGGTAGAATATTGCTCATTTTAGACTCGACAAGATGTATTTTTATTCAAATAAATGATAAAATATCAAGAAATAAAAGTATTATTGTAACAAAATGAGACAATAATAAAACTTTAACACTTTATACAATGAAAACAGCCGCAATTTTATCCATGTTATTAGTTCTAATGAGCTCAGTTGGAAAAGCACAGAATAACAATTCATTTCCTGTTCAGGTTACCGTAGAAAACGGATTAATTGAGGGGAATTATGATACGCATACAGGTATTCAAAAATACTTCGGGGTACCTTTTGCCAAACCTCCGGTCGGAAACCTTAGATGGAGGGCTCCGCAGCCTGTGGACAATTGGGAGGGTGTAAAAGAAACAAAGAAATTTGGGCCGCGGCCTATGCAAACCATGGTCTTCGGAGATATGAAGTCGCGTTCCAACGGGGTAAGCGAAGATTGTCTGTATCTTAATATATGGACACCTGCCAAGAGGAATACAAAAGGCCTGCCTGTTCTGGTTTATTTCTATGGCGGGGGAAATGTGGCAGGTGATGCCTCGGAATACAGGTACGATGGCGAAAGTATGGCCAGGAAGGGCATGGTAGTAGTTACTACCAACTATCGGCTCAATATATTTGGATTTTTATCGCACCCGGAACTAAGTGCTGAAGCTCCTTACAAGGCCTCCGGTAATTATGGGGTACTGGACCAGCATGCGGCCTTAAAATGGGTTAATAAGAATATTGCCGCTTTCGGGGGCGATCCGGGCAAAGTTACTATAGCTGGGGAGTCCGCCGGATCCTTAGCTGTTAGCGCTCAAATGGCATCACCGCTATCTAAGGATTTGATAGCAGCAGCAATAGGGGAGAGTGGTGCTTGTATTAATCCTACTTTGGCGCCCGTTTCATTGGAAGAAGCTGAAAATACCGGTCTGGAGTTTGCGCAAAATGCAGTATACCCTGCTATTGAACAACTAAGGAAATTAAGTACACGCGACATCTATGAAATATACAACGAATCCAAGCGATTTGGTTTTCCAATGGTGATCGACGGCTACTTTTTACCAAAAACCCTACCCCAGATATTTAACGCCAAAGAACAGGCTCAGGTGCCTCTATTGCTTGGGTGGAATTCAGCGGAGATTCCGGGAATGGCATTTATGCAGGGACAGCCTTATTCGGAGGAAAATTATGTAGCAAAGGTTAAAGAAGCTTATCCTGATACCCATGAAGAAGTTTTAAAGTTATATCCTCACAGCTCCGTGGAGGAAATAGAACAATCTGCCACGGACCTGGCCTCCGACAGATTTATTGCATATAGTACGTGGAAGTGGTTCGACCTGCATCGCAAAAATAGCAACCAGCCTGTTTACCGATATCTTTACAGCAAAATCAGACCACCACTCAGGGATAAGAACCTGGAACCTGGTTTGGCAGGAGGTACGGTTGCAAAAAATTCGGATACCCCAAAAAGGCCCGAGCCAATAGGCGCACCCCATGCTTGCGAGATAGAATATTGTATGGGTAATTTGCAGCTGGTGGATGACTATGCCTGGACTGAGGATGATTTCAAAGTCTCAGAAACCATGCAGAATTATTTTGCCAATTTCGTTAAAACCGGCAATCCAAATTCGGAAGATCTGCCTGAGTGGCCCTCTGCGGAAGCTAATGATACAGCTCCGCCGGTTATGATTCTAAACACGGAGAGCGTAGCCAAAAATGCCGTAAATGATGCGCGTTATGAGTTTTTGGATAAAACCTATGGAAATTGAATGCACTTTTTGCGAATAAGTAACCAAAGGCCAAATAACAAAAAAACCCGCTATTCAGCGGGTTTTTTTCTGTGCATTATAGAGTTCAAATGGTAAGTATTTTCTGGCACTTCATTTGAACAAGGATATTTATTTCAGGTTTTTGTTAAAAAAATCAATGGTCCTTTTCCATGCCAGTTCCGCTGCTTCTTTGTCGTATCGCGGTGTAGTTGTATTGTGAAAACCATGATTGACATCAGGGTAGGTATAGGCCACATATTCCTTGTTATTTGCTTTCAGCGCCTCTTCATAAGCCGGCCAGCCTTCATTCACTCTCTTATCCAGTCCTGCGAACTGCAACATCAAAGGGGCATTGATTTTATCAATATCTTCCGTGGGTTGCCCGCCATAAAAAGGTACTGCTGCCGACAGGCCGGGTACTTTTACCGCCATCATATTGGAAATCCATCCCCCAAAACAAAAACCAACAACACCGATATTACCACTACAGTCCTTATGTGCCTTTAAATATTCATAGGCAGCAATAAAATCTTCCAGCATTTCATTACGGTCACGCTTTCTTTGCATTTCACGGCCTTCATCATCATTTCCCGGATATCCGCCAAGAGGCGTCAGCGCATCCGGTGCTAGAGTGATGAAACCTTCTAAAGCAGCCATTCTGGCCGTATCTTCAATGTACGGGTTGAGGCCCCTGTTTTCATGAACCACAACTATGCCCGGTAATTTCCCTTTGGCATCAACAGGTTTAGAAAGCAGTCCTTTTATTGTTCCCCCACCTTTTGGAGATTCATAGTTGATATAATCAGAATCCAACCTTGGGTCATTGGCTGGCACCAACATAGTATCCTTGTAATTGGGCATCAGGAAACTCATCAGTGATGCCACCGTAATACCTCCCACAGCGTAAAGAGAAAGTCTTTCAATAAATTCACGCCTTTGTAATTTGTTGTGCGCGTAGTCATCATACAGGTCAAAGACTTCCTGTTCAATATCTTCTTTTTTTAGTGATTTCATAATAGCGTTCTTGTTTAGTTCAACAAACTTTTCATAAAATTTTCTTTAAAGGCTCTTCCAATAGGCACCTTAATAGCTCTGGTTAAATAGACCTGGTTGCCAATTATTTTTTCAATTTTAGAGGTGTTAATGATAAAAGACTTATGAATTCTGAAGAAATGATTTTGGCTTAATTGTTCTTCCCAGAATCGTAACGGCTCTGAAGATAAATATTTTTTTTCGGCGGTTATAATTTCTGTATAGTCCGTATCGGATTTAATGTATATAATGTCTTCTATGGTTATTTTGATGTGCTCATAGCCCGATTTTATAAATATTTCTTTGCGATTTTCCTGAATTCCGGATTCTGTGTAATCCGCTGTGTTCGAAGTACTTTTTACAGGTATTTTAGCGACGGCTTTTACGAAACGCTGAAATGAAAAAGGTTTCAGCAAATAATCCACAACATTAAATTCATAACTCTCTAAGGCATAATCCGAGAAGGCAGTTGTTAATATAACATGAGGAGGATTGGGCATGGATTTTAAAAAGTCTATCCCGGATATCTTAGGCAAATGAATGTCCAGAAACATAAGATCAACCGAATTGGATTTCAAAAATTCCATAGCCTCGATGGCATCTGAAAAAACGCCTTTAAGATGCAGGGTGCCAATATCCTCTACAAATTTTTTAAGGATGCGCTGAGCCGGGGGCTGATCTTCAATAATTATACAATTCATTTCAAACTAATTTTCTGCAATTCCATTTTCAAATCAACTTCAAATTGATTTGAAGTTTCTTTGATTATTAGTTCATGTGCCTTAGGGTATAGCAATTGCAATCGTTTTTTTACATTATCCAAACCAATGCCCTTGGTTAGGTTTTCAGTCTCGGTTATCGGTTGAAAATTGTTTTTACAATTAAAATGAAGTGTATCTCCATCCATTTTAATGTCAATGTCTATCCTGATATTGCTGGACTGTCCTGATTGACTGTGCTTAAATGCATTTTCGATAAAAACGAGCAGGATCAAAGGGGCAATTTGATAGCCGGGTTTAATGGCAGTAGCGGTAAAACTTACCTTACCTCTTTCTTCAATCTGAAGCTGATTGAGTTGCGTAAAATGTTCCAGTTGTTCAATTTCTTTGGATAAGGGTACAAATCTTTCTTTGCATTCATAGAGCATGTAGCGCAAAACCGAACTTAATTCCAAAATTATGGCCGGAGTTTTAGGAGAAAGTTCAATGGCATATGAATAGAGGTTGTTAAGGTTATTGAACAAAAAATGGGGATTAATCTGGGACTTTAAAAATTGAAGTTCACTTTCCTGCATTGTTGTTTTTAATTTCTCTACTTCGCCTTGTTTGCCTATGGCATCCCAAGCGAATTTAAACCCGGACAAGATTGCAATTATGGGAAGTACATCGAATATCGCATAATAAATACCCGGAACTATGGATGCTCTTCGTGTGCCTGGATAAAAGACGACTTCTAGTAACTCTTCTGTTATAATTACGAGTAACAGGATCAAAATAACAAAACCAAAAAAATGCCAATATTTCTTGTTATACAAAAATTTAGGCATTAAAAAGTAGGTGATAAAAACAGAAGCACAGGCATATACCAAAAAGAAGACCAACTGCGCCAGGGTAATACCCGGGTCATTCCTGTCAAAGGAATAAAAGAGGAGAACCAAAATATACAATACAAATTGAAAAAAAAGTTCTTGCCAGCTAATACGTTGAGATATCTTATTCATATTCATGCTAATACCACAAATCTACACTATTAGACACATTCCAAAAAAAGACTAAGTGCAAACTGCAAAAACAAACCTGCTAACGACAATTGTTCTACTTTGAGATTATAACATACTGTTTACCTTTAACCTTATGCTGTTTACAGCAGATTATTTCCTATTCTTTAAATAAAAATCAATCTTTGGTTTAATAAAATAGCTTAATTGAGATTGATTTGGAAACAGAGACGCATTAATATTTAAATATCAGTAAATAATGGGAAGAAAAACAGAACAAAAAGTACGAACCTACCACAGATATCTTGGGTTCTTTTTGGCCGGTATTATGGCAGTATACGCCATTAGCGGTATTGTACTAACTTATAGAAACACAGATTATTTAAAAAAGGAAGTTCTTGTTGAAAGCAAACTTGCTATAGGTTTGCAAGACGAAGATTTAGGCCGCGCCCTTGGAAAAAGAGCCTTTAAGGTAGACAAGACAGAAGGTAATCTGGTTTATTTTGAAGGAGGAACCTACGACAAAATTACAGGACAGGCGAGCTATATCGAGATGAAGATGCCACTTATTTTGGATAATATGAACAAGTTGCACAAAATGCATTCAGGGCATCCTTTGTATTGGTTGAATATATTTTTTGGGATAGCATTACTGTTTTTTGCTGTTTCAGCATTTTGGATGTTCAAACCCAAAACACCAATATTCAAAAAAGGGCTGTACTTTGCACTTGGAGGTATTGTTCTTACGGTAGTTCTGCTTTTTGTGTAATTTCTAATTATTTTCAGCAAAGCAAGTATTATATTGTAACAGGAATAGATTTTGATTATGGGAAGAATAATTTCATTTTTACGTGGACCGTTTTTTATTTACTTAATCATGGTAATTTTTTCAGGGAATTACCTCCCTGCACAGAACTCTGATGGTAATCCGGAACTGGACAGGAAAGTGGAGGCATTTCTGAAAAGTAAAAAAAACCGGTGGCACGATTTAAATGTGCCTGATACAGATGGCAAATTACTTTATGACATAATAATTAAGAACGGTTATACAAGCGGACTGGAAATTGGCACATCAACCGGTCATTCTGCAATTTGGATTGCCTGGGCAATGAGTAAAACCAAAGGAAAACTCATTACAATTGAGATTGACGAAAGTCGTTACAAGGAAGCCATTTCTAATTTTGAAGAAGCTGGTTTGTCAAAATACATTGATGCAAGATTGGCTAATGCCCATGATCTTGTAAAGGAACTTAAGGGTCCGTTTGATTTTGTTTTTAGTGATGCAGACAAGGATTGGTATACGAATTACTTTATTGATGTAGTTCCTAAATTAAAAACCGGGGGTTGTTTCGCTGCGCATAATGTGCGCCCGCCGGGAGCAGGGGGTATTTCTGGAACGAAGGCTTATTTATCGTATGTCATGGGGCTGGAAAATTTTACCACAACAGTTAACAACTCCGGTGGTGGCCTGGCTATTAGCATAAAAACTGATTAAAATAAGGTAACCGAAGCAAAGACGTTATGAGAGGCTGGCTCCAATAAATGGTGTAACGATATTTTTTTAGTGCGCAGGACTCAGAATAATCAATTTTACAGGCAAAACAAATATTCTCACAATTAAATATGAAATATGAATAGCAAGGCAATTTTTCGACTCATTTTTATTGGTTTAATGACCATTTCCCTAAACCTTTTGGCAAATAGTGCTTACACCAAAAGTTCAGTAGCTCCACATAGTAATGATAATGGGGAATATAACCTGATTATTGAGGGATATGATTGGGGACCTGCTGTTAGTAAAATAATCCTCTCTATGGAGGAACCGGCTATAGAAGTCAAAGCGGAAAATTTTACTGTAACGGCAAAGAGAAGTTATGAAGGTGTTGAAATGAATCCCGGCGAAGCCAGTGGAAGTCGAAAAGTAATCTACGCCTATGTATCGGATGAAAAAGGTAACAGGCTAGAGCAGGGAAATCATGTAACCCTGGTACTGTTTGTTGGCCCGGAAGAAATCCTGGGTTCGCCTATTAAATATATTCGGGCAAATAACAGAGGTAGCAATAAATGGATAAATTATGAATTGAACATAACCGATACGACTTCAAAAAAGGTATGGAATTCTGAATCCAAAAGGTTTTTACCTTTAATAGACAAGTTTGATTTAACTGGTGCGTACTCGCACAATGGGCTTACACTCCCTTTTGCCTCTTTTAAACCTGAGAGGACTAATCAGACATCGCCTTTGATCATTTGGCTGCATGGTGGCGGCGAGGGAGGAAATGATCCAAGTATTCCTTTGATCGCGAATAAGGCCGCTAACTATGCATCGGACGAGATCCAAAGAATATTTAAAGGCGCATATGTTTTGGCACCCCAGAGTCCGACTTTTTGGATGCAATCTTCAAGCGGGGCTTACACCAGGGGTAAAGAGAATGATATCTATAATGAAGCCCTGCTGGCGCTTATAAAGAAATATGTGGCTGACCATCCTGATATTGACCCAAACAGAATATATGTCGGAGGCTGTTCTAATGGGGGTTATATGGCACTAAAGCTGATTCTGTTAAGCCCTGACTATTTCGCTGCGGGTTATATCAGTGCTTTGGCATATCAAAACGAATACATTACCAATGCACAAGTCGAGAAAATCAAAGATGTGCCTATTTGGTTTGTCCATTCTAAAGACGATGGCACAACTGTACCGGAAAAGACGGTAGTACCCTTATATAAGCGCTTAATTAGCGCGGGTGCCAATAACGTCCATTTTTCCTTCTATGACCATGTTACGGATATTACGGGGTTTTTTGGAGGAGATAATTATCATTACACCGGGCATTGGTCCTGGATCTATTCTCATGCAAACCATGCTAAATTAGATTTTGATGGAAATCCTGTAATGCTAAATAACAGGCCCGTGACAATTATGGAATGGTTGGCGGAACAAAGTAAATAGGAGTGTTAAAAGGTGTATTAAAAATTGAGTTTCGAAAGTTTATTTCTAAACAATGTTTTGCAATCTATATTTGGTATAAGTTCAGGATGTATTTAATTGGTTTTACCGTCATCGGGTAAACCTGACTATTCACTCATTCTTGTGTCTCGCTTATATTTTCTTCGCAGCAATCTGTCTTCTTTCATCTGGGTTCTGTATGTACTAATGGAACTTCTTTCTTTGAAATATTGCCTTTCAGATAAATGAAGTTTGTATTTAATCTTATTTTTTTTATCGCTTTTTGCTTCTATATATATTTTTTTGCCGGCCTCCACATATCCTGTTTTGTTGGGTATATTAACAAGATCTCTGCTTTTGAAATTGGATAGTGGTATTCCTGTCCAAATATTGGTTGGGACTTCTTCAAAACCTAAATGTCCTGCTACAAAAAAATCGAATGCCGTGGATTTCACCTCCATCAGGGGGAATTCTACAGTATTGTTGGCAAGATAGAGTACATTCTCAATAGACCCGAAACGAATATCTTCAAATCGTTTTTTCTTGAAAACTATATTTCCCAGCTTAATTATGGGATCGAAGCCTTTAATTTCCATTTCTTCAAGGTCAAAACCTATGGTTCCTTTTAGTGAATTGGATATTATGCCTGTACTATCTATTAAATCGCCTTCTATATGTGAATTGACACTTACTTTTCCATCTATTTTATCTGCCTCCTTTATTGAAGGAACATTAAAATAATCAAAGGATGTCAAAAGCTTTTCCAAATCCAGATTATCCGTGGCAAAGCCAATTGAAAAAGCAGTTTCATATGGATCGGATATATTTAAATGCGCGTCGAGACTTACCTTACCCTTATAAAAATCAAAACCGGTATTCTCCAGGTACAGAAGATCTTTATTTTCAAAATAAAAACCGGAATTAAAATTTTTAACCAGTAGCTTATTGAATAAAAACTCATCAATAGTAATAGACAGTTCCGGTTTATATTTGGTATAAAAGTCTTTAACCGCAATTTTTAGCGCCCTATTGCGGTTTGTGACCTTTTCACGGATTATGGTATCTGTGCTATTGAACAGTTCCAAAAAGTCGCCAAACCTAAGTTTTTTTGAATAAATATTGAGTTTTGAACTCATTCCTGAATTGTTCGTACTATTGAAAGGTAGAATTGAAGTAATATTATCCAGTTCACCAGAAAACTCCAATTGGTCTCCGGAAGGCAATTCAATTTTAAGGGTTTTAAGAATAGCGTCATCATCTTGAATATCTATTTCCAGGACGCTAAACGGAATCTTGGTTTTGCTTGAATTATGAATCAAAGAACTATTTTCAATCAGGAATGTGCTACTTGAAGCGCTTATCAATTCATTTATTTTTTCAACGGCACCGGTAATATTGGCAGTCAGTTTTAAAGCCCCACCCTGAAGTAAAAAAGTATCATAATTGAGCATCTCATTCAGTTGTGATGGATCTGCCCTGGCTTCAAAATCTATATTTACATGGGTTTGATTTGGTTCTGATATGTCTAATTGTGCTGAAAAATCTGCCAGCCCATTAGAATTAAAATTAAAACCGCTTTCCTCTAGTATCAAGTTATTCCTGTCCTGAAAATGTAACCCGGTCTTAAAATTTTCCAGGGTCAAAAGGTCTTTATACGCAAACGTGTCAACCTTAATAACAATACGGGGGTTAAAATCGGAATAGATTCCCCGTAAAGTTTCTTTTAGCCTGGTTTCCGGATCCTTTTTTTGACTCAGGTGCTTTTCACTATCATGGGCAAATACTTGTAAAAAATCATCCCATTGTAATTTGTCAGAATGCAATAGGAGTGATGAGTTTACCTGATTTTTTGAATTGGAAGAAATAAGGGACAATAGATCATCTAATTCACCCGAAAAATTTAATTTATCTTCTGAGCCTACCGAAATTTCTAAAGAATTAAGAATTGCACGATTGTCTTTTATTTTTACATCCAGGAGATCAATTGGCACCATCAGATCCATTGGTTTGTAAAAAACACTTCCCTCGGATAGGATTATTGAACTGTTAGCTTCCAGGATAAGGCTTTCCAGTTGCATCAGGTCTCCATTCATTTCTGCCTTAAGATCAAAACGCCCGCTTTTGAAGAGGAAAGTATCATTGTTAAATAAATCATTTAAAAAAACCGCACCGCCAGAAGCGTCAAAAGCGGCAGTTACTAAGATCTCTTCGGAATTTTCATAATTCAAATCAGCTATAAGTTTTACTTTCCCGGAGGGAATATCAAACCCCATATTGGTTAGGTGCAGATTATTTTCATTGCTAAAAGACAAATCGGTTGAGAAGTTGTCTAAAATCAGGTTTTCATATTGAAATTGTTTAATAGCTATGTCAATATTGGGGTTGAATTTTTGATAGATTTTTTTAAAAATATCATGCAATACAAATTCGGGATGTTCTGCCTTTACTGTGCTGTTTGTTTGGGGGCCATCAAAAATTTCAAGGAAGTCCTTCCAGTTCAATTTATTTGATCTGAAATTTAAATTTGAGGAAACCAAGTTTTTAGATTCTTCCGATAAAAGGGCCGAAAAGGGGCTTGTTTGCCCTTCAATTATTAGCTTGTCTCCCGATGTCATTTGCAGTTTCATTATATCTAAAACTGCATTATTTTTTTTTAGATGAAGTTTTAATTCATCCACAGGAATAGTAATTTTGTTTTCATGGTCAACCAATGAGGTATTTGATACCTGCAATTCCGTGGCGGATGAGGATAGTAATGCAGCTGCCGAACTGGCATCCCCCTTGATATCTCCTACAAAGTTAAAGCTACCGCCTTTAAGGCTAAAAATAGGGTCATCAAATATTGAAATTAAATTCTCCGGGTCACCATGCGCATTAATTGCTGCTTCAATATAAGCTTTGTTTTCAAGCGTACTTTTATAGAGGCCATCACGAAGTTCAAAAGTTGTCTCTTTGTATTTGCCGGCAATAGTATTGAAATTTAATTTTAAGTTCTTTTTGTCTTCGGTTTTTGCACGGTCATCTTCATAGATCCTGTTTTTAAAACTTCCATTAAATGCCAATGAATCCAGGATATACCGATCTGCTATTTTTGCCGAATTATCGACTGCCTTAAATTCAATATGGACCAATGGATTGGTAAATGGCGCAAAACTTCCTTCCAGGGTGGTATGGGTGTAAAAAGGCTTGTCAATAATATAATTGCTGAGTTTTTGCTGAATATGCTCCGACACAAGGTTTACCGTAGGCAAATATGCTGTATGGTCATTCTCAATTTTAAATGCAAAACTACCCTTGTTAGCCATGTTAAAATCGGCTGTGAGTTTAAACAACTGATCATTTATAGCTAAATCAAAAGTTGGAATATGGATCTTATTGGATTTCAAATCAATCACAGGATTCATTGAGCCGGAAATTTTAGAATCTTTGAGAAAACTCCCTTTCTCCAGGTTAAATCCCAATTGCTCAACTGTAGCGTCCAAATCCAATGAGGAGGTAATCTTATCCTGTTCGAAATTAACTGTTGATGATACTGTGTTAAGTTTAAATTTTATGGCTTTATTGCGCGGAAGGTTTTGAATAGCAATGGTAACATCTTCAATGTCCAGATCCATTTTAAATGGTGTAAAGGGTTCAGTCGATCTCTTATCAGGAACCGGCATTTCTTTTTTTATAATGGTATCTGAAAAAACCTCCTGTAATATAATTGAAGTATATTTTGCCTTTTTTATTTCAACAGATTTTACCTGAATCTGGTTTTTAAAAAGACTCTTGACGAATATATTAACATAGGCATCCTCTATTTCTAAACGGGCTATTTTATTCTGAGTTGAGTCCAGAAGCACCATATTTGTAATATGGAATGCGGGATTTGAAAATCTGCCCCAGCTTTTCATGGTCATGTCTTCAAAATTCACGGTACCCCTATGATTCTCTGTGAGCGTATTTACAATAAAGTTGGCAACCTCTTCCTTGTGGCTCGTTACATAAAAGTAGGTTGCAAGGAATAGAATGGTAATAATAATTAATAATCCTGAACCAAATTTTAAGAGTTTTTTAAGCATGGGACCGTTTCCTAAATGAGAAGAAAGCCAAAGTTAAGCCAAGAATAAAATTAAGTATTTTTAAGTTGAGGGCTATATTATTTTTTTGAGGATATTCTACTTGCTACACAAAATAGCCAATTTAGCCCTTCAATCATTTGAAAATAATGCATGTTTTTTTAATTGTAATTTTTTGGAACCTGATAATTAGTTTTTTGGTAACTTACCTGGCAGATCAGTTTATTTTATATTCCGGGATTAGGAATAAAATGACAACTACGATAAACAAACAACCAAAGAATTTAAATCAAAAATTAACAAAACAATGGAAAATTCTGCAGCTTTTTACTCCGTACTGGATGTAACACCAACAAGCGAAGATTGGATTCCGGCCTATCTTCCGGTAGCCAATAAACTTATGGCCAAACACGGGGGTAGGTACCTGGCCAGAACGGCCAGCCATGAACAGCTTGAAGGAGATGGCAGTGCCGTAGGTCTGCGTGTAATTATCCAGTGGCCTTCCAAAGAAGCGGCGATTGCTTTTATGAATGACGAAGAATATACTCCTCACCTAAATGCCCGTACTGAAGGTTCGGTTAGCAATCATTATCTGATTGAAGGCAAGGATGAATTTGCCTGATTGCCGGGGATAGTTTCTTTATTTATTTGAAAGCGACACTTATACTGGCCGCCCTTTGGTAATGAAATTCCATGGTGGCAAATTTTGATTATAATGCATAAATTAATAACTAGTTAAGACAAACATCATGAAAAAATTATTGGTCTTGATTTGCCTTACCCTGGTTTGTCAGGCAATAAATTCACAAGAAAAATATATGCCTTCCAAAGAGAATCTGGAAGCCCGGACATGGTTTCAGGATGCTAAATTTGGCCTGTTTATTCACTGGGGGGTTTATAGTAACCTTGGTGATGCCGAATGGGTAATGCAATATCAGGATATTACTGTAGATCGCTATGAACTCTTACCCACCTTTTTCAACCCTATTGATTTTAATGCACAGGAAATTGTAGAAATGGCCATAAATGCCGGGATGAAATATATTACCATTACCACCAAACACCATGATGGCTTTGCTATGTACGATTCCAAAGTTTCAGATTATAACATTGTTGATGCCACACCCTATGGAAAAGATATTTTCAGGATGCTTGAGCAGGAGTGCAAAAAACAGGGGATAAAGTTATTTGCATACTATTCGCAATTAGATTGGCACCATCCGGACTATTTTCCCCGTGGTTGGACCGGCAGGAAAACGGGAAGGCCGGAAGCCGGGGAATGGAGCGCCTATTTAGATTACCAGAATGCCCAAATAAAAGAACTTGCAGAAAATTATGACATCTCAGGATTTTGGTTCGATGGCTGGTGGGATCAGGCACCTGAAAAAGAAGATTGGCACAAAACTGTTGATTTTAGAATAAAGGGAATTGATTGGGATTTGGAAAGGACCTATAAAATGATTCACGATATTGATTCGAAATTATTGATCGGCAATAACCACCATGAACTTCCTTTTGAGGGCGAAGATTTTCAAATGTTCGAAAAAGACCTTCCGGGAAAGAATACTACCGGTTTTGGCGGAGCTGATATAGGGCAGCTGCCTTTGGAAACCTGCGAAACCATTAACCATTCCTGGGGCTTTAATTTACAGGATGACAAACATAAAACTGTGCCGGAACTTGTCAGGTATCTGGTAAAAGCGGCAGGAAACAATGCCAATTTTCTTTTAAATGTAGGACCTATGCCAAACGGAAAAGTCCAAAAAGAGCATAAAGAGATCTTAAAAGCCATGGGAGCCTGGTTATCCATATATGGGGAGACTATTTATGGCACAAGACAAGGGTTGGCCATGACTGATGACAACATAGTTTCTACCCGAAGAGGGGATAAATTATATCTGCATGTTCTGGAGGATGCGGACAATGAGTTACGTATTCCGGATTTTGATATGAAAATTAAAAAAGCAATTTATTTTAAAGATAAAACACCTGTAAACTTCAGATTAAAAAAGCGGGAATTAAAACTCACAATACCAGAGGAAAAAAAAGAAGCTATTGATACCGTAATAGAAATTACGCTCAAGTAAAGTGGTCTTGTATCCTTTAAATTCAAATTATCTCAGTATGGATTACTAATGCTGACGTCTCTATTTCCTGGATATAAAAATTTTAGGACTACATATTAGAGCTATTATCTATTCTGAAGCTTTCCAAATTTAAAAAACCCTTTCTAATCCATTAATCTTGGCTATATTAGTAACCACACCTTCAGATTAACACCAACCATAATTCTATGAAAACCAAACTAGCCTTTCTTTTATTCTTTTTCATTGTTTCGTTCACAACTTTTTCCCAGGTTGATTCTTCTGTATTTGATAGCCTGAAATTTCGGTTTATAGGCCCAGAAGGAAACCGGGCGATTGCCATTGCAGGGGTTCCAGGTGATCCCATGATCAATTATATTGGTGCTGCATCGGGTGGACTATGGAAAACTACGGATGGGGGCCTCAACTGGGATCCTGTTTTTGATACCCAGGATGTATCTTCTATTGGTTCTATTGCCGTTACGCCAACTAACCCCGACATTATTTGGGTGGGGACAGGGGAGACCTTTGTTATACGACCTGCACATGCCATGGGTGATGGTATTTATAAATCTGAAGATGGCGGCAAGACCTGGAGAAATATGGGCCTCAAAAAAACAGGCAGGATTGGCCGTATCATTGTGCACCCATCCAATCCGGATATTGTATATGCCGCGGCCCTGGGCCACACTTACGGCCCCCAAAAGGAACGGGGGGTTTATAAAACCACCGATGGAGGTAAGACCTGGAAGCAGGTATTCTTTGTGGATGAAGGTACAGGGGCTGCTGAATTGGCCATGGACCCAAAAAACCCTGACCGACTGCTAGTGGGGATGTGGTCTATTCATATCAATACCTGGGGATTGAGAAGTGGCGGACCCGGAGGAGGTGTATATAGATCTGAAGACGGAGGTGGATCCTGGGAAGCACTTTCTGAAAAAGGACTTCCTGGTGGTGCTGAGCATCCCGTAGGTAAAACGGCGGTGGCTATTTCACCTTCAGAACCGGACATTGTGTATGCCTTATTTGAGATCGATAGCCCTGCCTTGTACAGATCCGAAGATTTTGGGAATAGCTGGTCGCTACAGACCCGGAATCATGATATTGCGGAGCGTGCCCCTTATTATACCCGAATGGCCGTATCTCCCGGTGATCCCAACGAACTCTATTTTGCAAGTGTAAAGTTTTGCATCTCCAAAGATGGCGGTAAGACCATTAAAACAGGCTATAGTGCCGGAGGCGATAACCACGATATTTGGTTAGATCCGGGTAATCCGGATCGTATAATGGTGGCGCACGATGGTTGTGCCAGTATTACCCTAAACCATGGCAAAAGTTATCAGCGTGTGGTACTGCCTATTGCACAGATGTACCATGTTTCTGTTGATGACCAGATTCCTTATAATGTTTATGGAAATCGCCAGGATGGTTATTCATACAAGGGGCCAAGTAATAGCAGACAAGGATATATTCCACTCGGTCTATGGAAAGGGGTAGGGGGCTGCGAAAGCGGTTTTGCCCAGCCCGATCCTTTTGATAATGACATTGTGTGGTCTGGATGCTATGATGGTGGATTGCAGCGTTACAATGCCAAAACGGGTCATGCACGAGACGTACGCGTTTGGCCGGAAGCCGGATACGGGTGGGAGCCCGGAAAACTAAAGTACCGTTGGCACTGGAATTTTCCACTGGCATTTTCGCCGCATACAAAACACAGGGTCTATGTAGGCAGTCAGTTTGTGCACAAAAGCGATGATGATGGTCAAAGCTGGCAGGTAATTAGTCCGGATCTGACACTTAACGATAAGACCCACCAACAAAGTTCCGGCGGTATCGCTGTAGACAATTTAATGACTTTTGATGGATCTGTTCTATTCAGTATCGCAGAATCAACACTGGAACCCGGGCTCATCTGGACCGGAAGTAATGATGGACAGGTGCAACTTACCAAAGATGGAGGCCAAAACTGGACCAACCTTACCCCTAATATTCCCGATCTTCCAAAATGGGGAACCATAGCCAATATTGAACCTTCTGTGTATGCAAAGGGAACGGCTTATATAACGGTAGATTTACACCAAATGGGAGACTTTGACCCCTATGTTTACAAAACAGAAGACTACGGCCAGAATTGGAAATTCATCAGTGGTTCCGTTCCTAAGTCGGTTCACAGCTTTGCCCATGTTATAAAGGAAGACCCTAAACGCCAGGGTATGTTGTACCTGGGGGTAGATAATGGCCTTTACATTTCGCATAATGACGGGGAGAATTGGATGCGATTAAAAAACAACCTTCCGCCGGCACCAGTTTATTGGCTGGAGATACAGGAGCGTTTTGATGACCTGGTAGTTGGTACTTATGGAAGAGGGTATTATATATTAGATAATATTTCACCCCTCCGCGAATTTGATATGGATGCCCGGAATAAGGAAGCGCATCTCTTTAGCCTTCGCCAGGCGTATCGTTTTCAGGAACAGCAGAGTATTAAAACTGACGGACCAAGTATGAACTCCGGGGATAACCCGGCTTATGGTGCAGACATTAATTATTACCTGAAAGACCGCACAGATCAAAATGTGGAAATACAGATAATAACGCAGAATGCTGAAATTGTAAGGACCCTGGAGGGAACTAAGCAACAGGGTGTAAACAGGGTAATGTGGGATTTGCGCTATGAACCGACCTATAAGCCAAAATTGCAGACCGCACCTCCCGGAAGGCCATGGGTACAGCTAAACGGTGAAGGATGGCGCTCCCTTGTTACCTGGGATCTTGATCTCATGCGCGGGCAATACGGCCCTAAAGTGGTTCCGGATATGTACAGGGTGAAGCTGATTGTCGGGGAGCAGGAATACATAAGGGAATTAAAAGTCTTAAAAGATCCTGCTACTGAAGGAACCCTGGAAGAAATTAAACAACAGGTAGTTTTTTCGCTGGAACTGCGCGATGCCATAAATTTAGCAGTAACCATGATCAATGATATTGAGGAAATTCGCTCGGAACTTACGGAGGTAATACCCAAATTGAAGAAGAAGGGCGATATTGAAAAAGCAATGCAATTGCAGGCCTTGTCAGAGTCCATAGCCGGCACACTATACGATATTCAGCTTACCGGGGCCCGGGAAGATGCGTTCAGGGCACCGATGAAACTTTACGGAAGGTTAAGTGCCCTTGCCAGTGATATTACCGGAAACGGGGTGGATTTTAAACCCACGGATCAGCAGCGCGAGGTCTATGCCATTTTTAATGAACGCTTAGACGGTATCAACAAGAGATTTACAAAATTTATGGAAGTTGAATTGAAAACGTTCAATACGCAGTTGAAAAAAAGTGAACTGCAAATTCAGCTTGAGAAGAAGATAAAATCATAATATTTCATTTTTTCCCTAAGTGCCCTAAACCTGGGGTCGTCTTCATATTTCCTGAAAACAGGATCTACATTATATTGGTATGCCATGCTAACTATGGATTCCTGATTTCTTATTTAATATGCCCTTGTATATGGTCTTGATCTATGCAGACTTAACGTTAAGTTTTTGAAACTATAAGGCATAATATATACATATGGTTTTAGTTTCACTACCTTTGTACTAATGAGAATTAAAATGCACGAAAATAATAACAGCAGAATACTTAGCTTTAATTATTTGGTTTTTAGAAACCAACCTCAAAAATTCATTCCTCCCTTATTTTAAATGCAACTGTCATTTTCAGTAGCTGATAGGCTGTTATTGTTTGTTTAAAAACATGCAATTTAGCGGTTATAATATTTAATCACCCAGGCATAAAGGTATTATTAATTGTTGCTATTCAAGGATTTAGCAATTATAATGTCTATTCAAGACCAGCTACTTTCAGGATTGACAATCGCACGAATATTTTTAGACCATAATATAAAAATTAAAGAAATAAAAAACATGTTGAGAATTAAGGTGTTACCAGGAGAAAATATAGAGCGGGCGTTAAAACGGTATAAACGTAAAGTGAGAAATGTAAAACAGATGGATGAAGTGAGGGAAAGAAAACACTATACGAAAAAATCGCTTTTAAGGCGAGAAATCAATAAAAAGGCCAAATACAGGCAATTGTATTTAAATAAACAAGAAAACGAATTGTAATGAGATTAATAGAAGTAAAGAGGAAAACCAGATATGAAAAGCGATATAGTCAGTCTATGGGGAAATTAACCACCAAAGTGACGCGCATTAAGAAATACCTGTTGGGCATCCCTGTCGAAACGATGCACAAGTATAGAGAAACTTACTATGGCGAGGTAAAGGATTGTGAAGATTGTAATCTTTCTATATAGAGACACTAACCAGTGTTTATATGAAAGAGTTAAGGATTTATAAAAATATCTTTAAATATGAATTCAGCCAACTAAAAGGATTTGCTATTGGATTTAGTTATTTTATCTCAACTAAGTTTGTACATTATCCTAATCCAATTCACGCCTTCCTGCAATTTCTCGCCAATTAACTTATCTTCCACCTTGGCCAAAGGCTTCGGCGATCAAGTCGCCTACCAGACTCAGTACTACGGATTTGCATACACAGAATCGGTTTGTTTATAGATTTATTGGAATTTGTTCCTTCTATCCACTGGTGTTTCCTCTTTCCGTTAAATACATACTTTATTTTGTGATAACAGCGGCAATGGATTTAAGAATAAAATTATTGGTTTCAACTTTAAAAGTATAAGCTAACCAGGTAAAAAAGTATAAGCTAACCAGGTAATACTAATCAGGCCTGACCTAAATCATTGACATCCTGAATCTTGCTTCTTAGTTTTATTCGATACTTCAAAAGAAACTAATTTAATATAAGCAGATCATGAAAAATTTAATGTTGTTCCTGATAGTTGGCTTTTTTATTCAGATGCCGGCTGTATCTGAAGCACAAATATTGGGTAAACTAAAAAAGAAAGCCGAAAAGCAGGTCGAAAAGGAGATTGATAAAGCACTGGAAGGCGAAGCAGAAGAACCTCAAACAGAAGAGAAACAAACCAAAGAAGACCAACAGAAGCCTGAAGAAACTAAAGATGAACAAGTGGCCAGACCCTGGTCTAAATACGATTTTGTTCCAGGCGAAACCATACTATTTGAAGATAATTTAGAAGGTGAGCAAAATGGTGAGTTTCCGTCACAGTGGGATTTAATCGATGGCTATGTTGAAAATGCCTTGTTTTCAGGTGAAAACGTGATTCGATTTCCTATTGAAAATTCCGGGGCCACCATTAAACCACTTATGAAAAAGGAAGGTGACTACCTACCGGAGAAATTCACGATTGAATTTGATATGTACTTGTCCAGCAGGACCAGCAAGTATACAGTTTACTTATGGGATAAAGGAAAATCGAATAGACGGCCAGATGGGTTACATGCCATAGATGTAGGCTATGATCAGGAAGCTTCTTATGAAGGGGGTAAAATGCAGCGGAAATTACCGGAAGCATCACAAAAACCGTATCCACACTGGCGCCATGTAGCTATTTCATTCAATGTAAGAGCGCTCAAAATATATATAGATCAGGACCGACTTGTCATGATCCCAAATGTAACGGGCAATCCTAGTGCGTTAAGTATTCACGCGAGCACGTACGATTTTGGTCAGACCGGGGATTATCCTACTATGATAAAGAATATAAGGATAGCTGAAGGAGCCGTTAAACTCTACGATCGCTTTATATCTGATGGCAAAATCGTTACCAATGGAATTAAATTTGATTCGGGAAAAGCAACTTTAAAACTTGAGTCAATGGGGGTCATTAATGAAATTGTGAAACTCATGAAGGAGCATCCGGAAATAAATTTCAGTGTTGAAGGACACACAGATAGTGATGGTGATGCACAGTTCAACATAGATTTATCTGAGCAGCGGGCCAATACCGTAATAAATGAATTAGTTGCCCGGGGTATTGATGGTAAAAGGATGGTTGCAAAAGGATTTGGAGAAGATATACCGGTTGCAGACAATACTTCACCCGAAGGTAAAGCCAATAACAGAAGGGTAGAATTTGTGAAAATGGACGCACCTAAAATCTAACAGAGGATCTTAATAAAGAAGGAATTAACTTTTCTTTAAAAAACCCCGCCAATATTGGCGGGTTTTATGCTTTATTATAATCTGGCTGGGATTAACTCCATGACCCACTCAGTCAATTTATTGAACTTCACAGGCAACCCAGCCGATTCAGAACATGCTTACTTTGTCTCATTATTAATAAAAAAGAAAAATCATGAGTACAACAAAAAAAGTAGTAGTGTTAATCAGCAAAGGAATGGATGACGAAAGAGCATCTGTAGCATGGAGCATAGCCAATGGAGGCATTAAATCAGGTTTAGAGGTCAGCATATTTCTGGTGAGTTCAGGTGTGGACTGGGTTAGAAAAGGCGCATATGAACATGCCCACCTCAATCCAAAAGATCCTACCATGAAGCACATGATCGAAACTGTAAGGGAGAATAAATGCAGGATTATGGTATGCCTCCCTTGTTCAGCAGTAAGAGGGTATACTCCTGGAGATCTGATTGAGGGAATAGAATTAGTTGGATCTCCAGCATTGCATCAGCTTATTCTTGAAGGTGCAGAAACAATCTCCATCTAATTAAAATA
This sequence comes from Eudoraea adriatica DSM 19308, assembly GCF_000382125.1. Taxonomy (GTDB): domain Bacteria; phylum Bacteroidota; class Bacteroidia; order Flavobacteriales; family Flavobacteriaceae; genus Eudoraea; species Eudoraea adriatica. The sequence continues at coordinate 419,848 of NZ_KB907549.1, read as the reverse complement.
TTTATTTGACATTAAAAACAATAATCATGGAAGAAGCCAATTCAAAATTTCATACCTCAAAAGAGGTTATCAAACAAGTCGCTACAGATAAATTAGATGAAATCCTGGCAAAAGGTTTATTTACTATTATCGATGTAAGATCCCCGCAGGGTATCCAAAGTCAGGGAAGTATCCCCGGAGCTATCAATATTCCTTTAGAAGAAGTAAAAAAGCAAATTGATGAAAGAAATACTACTTCTGAATCATTGCTGAATGGCAGTGGGCCATTTCTATTTTGCTGCACAGGAGGTGTAATGTCTTATATGGCGGCCATTCATGCCCAGGAAAATGGTTTGCCTGGTGTTCATAATTTAGAAAGTGGACATTCTGCCTGGAAAAAATGGAAAGAAGCACAAATGGCAGGCCAGCTTATCTAAAAGGAAAATTTATCCTTTAATATCCATTAATGTTTCAATGTCCTGAAGCATTAATGGATTTTGTTTTCTTCATTATGCAGACGGACGGCTTTTATTTTATCCTTTCTCCAATTATTGGGCGTAATACCATATTCTTTTTTAAAACTTCGGATAAAATGAGAATCACTTTCAAAACCGCAGTCATAGCATATTTGCTGCATAGTAAAATCGGTAGTGAGTATTAGTTCCCGCGCCAGATTGAGCCGTTTGGTCAACAGCCATTTCCCGGGAGACGTGTTAAAGGCCTTTTTAAAGTCTCTTTTAAAAGAAGATGTACTTTTTCCACAAAGTCTGGCATAATCATCCAGTTTGAGATTATAGACATATTGCTCCTCCATCACTTGCTCAATAGTGCCACCCGAATTTTTTGCCAATGTATATAATACATTTTTTATCTCTTTATTGTCCGGGTCCAAACAAATATTCATCAACATTTCCCGGAATTTTAATTCAATGATCTTCTGAGGGGTTTTGTGGGGTTGTTTGAGGTAAGAAAAAAAAGAGTGATAAAGTACTCTCAAGCTCTCGTTTAAGGTTATTCGATATATAAAATCTGGATGTTCTACCTTTTGTAGTACAGACATTTCTTTTCCAATATCGCTTTCCATGCATCTATTAATAAAATCATCCTTCATGAAAAACATCAACACACAAAAGCTCTGTTCAAAGTACTGTTGATTTTTGAACGCTCCTTTTCTTACAAAAATCGACTGATCTTCCTTAACCAGGTATTCGTTGGTTGGGGTAATCCATTTTTTCTGACCGTTTAATACATAAACAATGCTATGACACTCAGACCACGCGTCAAAGAGTTCCTCTTTTATAGGACATTTAAATTCAACAATCAGGTAATCCTCTCCAATGATTTTGTGATATCCAGGGGTCTCTAGAAAGTGTTTATACGAATCAAACATGGGTATTTTTCACTTGTTGATATCTACAAGTTAATAAAATACTTTTGAAATCTTACCAATATGTCAGACTGTAAGGACCTGTAGCACATATTAATAGGTTAATAGGTGTATTTCTTAAATTCATATAATAACAGAATGGGGGCACCTTTTAAATAGCCCATATCAATTTGGAAAAGGATTTAAATGAAAAATTCCAGCCAGAATCTATAGACCAGATTCCTTGAAAAGTGACCTGGCTGTGATTGGTTCCCTTGGGTCGCCTGATCCAGTGATCTCAAGGTCAAAATGTAAATCCCCAAGATCAATAGCTTCCAAGGCCAGCAGTCTACTTTTGATAACTTTACTACTTCCAAAATCCATGAAATATTACTGGTTTTCAGAAGATAATGGCATTACCATTGCCGTTTATAAGTACGAATGAACTAATTTAAAAGAATATTCCATCAAACCATTTTATATGAAAAAGACATTTTTAACATTCACCTTAATTATATTCCTTGCCCTACCTTCATTACAAGCCCAAAACGGAAATATAAAAATGGTTAAAATAAGTGGAACCGTCACGGACGCACAAGGTAACCCGATTCTGAAAGGTGATATCTTTGCAGATTCTTTAATAACCGGGGTTCGCACCAATAAAAAGGGCATGTATAAAATGCGAACACCGATTGATACTGACATTATTAGTGTCTATTCCGAACAGCATGGTTTACAAAGTGAAGTCTATAATGGACAGGAGGAAATTAATCTCAAATTTACCAATAACAATGAATTACTTAAGAAGTCAGATCTTATGAAACATGGATATATTTTCGATAAGGAGGTATTTCGGAGTATTGGTAGAAAGGATTACGCCATATATCAGAATATCTATCAGTTAATAAAACAAGAATTTGCGGGCGTAATTGTAAATGAAGTCTCTGGTACTATAATAGTAAGAGGATATATAGGCGGAGATCAAACACCTTTGTTTATTGTCGATGGGAGTTATGTTAGTAATATCGGGAGTATTAATCCGATTGAGTTGAAGTCCGTCGAATTACTAAAGGGAGCAGATACCGCAATATATGGAGCTAGAGGCGCTCCAGGAGTATTTATAATCACCATGAAGAAATAGGTATTAACTAACTTTCTCCTATTGCAATAGGAGAAAGACCATTTCTATAATAGCATGAAAAATTATATATGTTTTATAGGACTTTATAGTATCTTCTTGTTATGGTCATGTCCTGCGTGGTCTCAAAACAAGGACTTCATAGAAGGTAAGCTCCTTGATGCCCAGACTAATGAACCTGTTGTGTTTGCGAGTATGAGGATCAAAGGGAGAGCTTTGGGAGTTATTACCAATGCGGATGGAGGATTTAGAATTCCTCTAAGCTTGAAGCAATACGGGGATATCATAGAAATATCATCTATGGGCTATCAGACCAAAGAAATTTCGATTACCGAGTTGGTAGAGGACCAGCTCAATTTAATTCCGATATCTGCAGGGGTTATAGGTTTGGAAGAAGCTACTGTTACGGGAAAAGATAAAAGGCGAAGAAAACTGAATGCATCACGGATTGTTCAGAAAGCGATTGATGCAATTCCTAACAACTATGCTTCAACATCCTTCTCAACGATAGGGTATTATCGCGAGTATCAATATAAAGATCAAGAATATATCAATCTTAACGAGGCCATTCTGGAAGTATTTGATCAAGGTATTGACCAATTAGACGATTCTACCTCTGAAGTCAGAATATTTAATTTCGATTTGAACGAAGATTTTAAAATAGATTCTATGGCGCGCAAAGCCTATGATTATAAATCTTTTCGAAAAATTATAAATAAAGCCTATCTGGATATTTCTGGAGGGAATGAATTTCGAATTTTGCGAATCCACGATGCCATTAGGAATTACAATGTATATTCCTATGATTTTATTGGTGCCCTAAAGACTAATTTTATTGAAAATCATTTTTTCCAGAGAAGTAGTGACACTAGCAAGGATAATGAAGCACTCTATACCATAAAATTTACAAAATTGTACCCAAACTATAGAGCAAATGGCACCATTTATATATCAAAATGGGATTATTCTATTCATAAACTGGAGTACACCATGTACGACGAAAAATGGGATAAGAACCGCAAGAAAAACAAACAGGGGCAAGGACAGAAAGTAATTTTTGATATCATTACAGATTATCGGAGAATTGGTGATAAGATGTATTTAAACTATATTTCTTTTAATAATAGTTTTATACTGAACATTCCACCTGCTTTCACAACCCATTATATAACAGTCGATCCAACATGCATGTGTTTTGTATTGGAATATAATAATATTCCAGAATCCCAGTCGGCCAGGTACCTCCCCAATTATACAGTGAAATTCAATAATCGGCGAGTGAAATTTAGAGATGCTGAAAAACTACGAACCAAAGTCTTTTTATATCCAAATATGGAGGAATTAGATTTTACGAAGATGTTGAGTGAAATAATGGAAGCAGATAAAAATGGTATGAACCTAAATGCAATAGTAGACGTTAGAATTGACAATGTTAAAGATACTTTGGGAAATTTAATTAATCAGTGGACCAAGGAAGAGTTTTTTCAATTTCGAGAGTTTTTCGTGCAACGAGTCAAGCCAATTTCACGAGCTCCTTTTGATGATCCTTTTATGGATAAAACCATACCCTTATACGCAGATCAACCCATTATCAAACCAAAAGATTACGAAGAGTATTGGATGAATACCCCGCTTCAAAATGTGAAAAATTAAAGGCTAAACAGGAACAGCGAAATAATTCAATTAATAGTATAAAAAATGCTGTAAAGTAACGATTTAGATGTTTTTTTATATTCTTTGTGGTTTAAAAGTGACGTGGCTGGGGCTTACCCTAGTAAGGCGCTTTTGCACCAAAATCGGCATAAACTTCTCGCCCCAATTTTATTTCATAAAAAAATCCTGACGTTGCTGTCAGGATTTCCATATCACTTTGTGACCTGGCTGGGGTTGACTCATGCTGGTCGTCTGACCCAGCGCCCCCAAGGTCCAAGAACAAAACCAAGCAAGCTAGCGCTTGCTGTTTTATATTTCTTCAGAAAACCCAAGCGAGCTTGGATTTCCTCTAAAATAAAAAACCCACCAAATTGGCGGGTTTTTGCTCTCTCTGGTGACCTGGCTGGGGCTCGAACCCAGGACCCTCTCCTTAAAAGGGAGATGCTCTACCAACTGAGCTACCAGGTCAAAAATTTCAGTATTATTCCAATGCACAATAAAAAACGGCATTAGCGGGTGCAAATATACTATCATTAATTAATTTTTCAAGTCCATTTAAAGATTAATTTAGGTTTTCTTTGAATTCCTATAGAATTAATACATTTTTACCAAAATAATTAAAATGAAGATCATCCTTATAGGATATATGGGTAGTGGTAAATCCACAATAGGCAAGTTGGTCGCAGAGGAAATCAATGTTGAATTCGTAGATCTGGATGATTATATTGAGACAAGGTTGAATGAGAAGATTGCCCACATATTTGAAACTAAAGGGGAACTGTACTTCAGGAAAAAGGAAAGCGAATTACTGAATGAAATACTTGAGGACGATCGTAATCTGGTAATAGCGGTAGGAGGTGGAACACCCTGTTACGGCATAAACATGGATACAATTCTAGAAAAAACATCGCTTGTTTTTTATCTGAAATTATCTATTACTTCTCTGACAGAAAGGCTTCATAAGGAGAAGGAACACAGACCATTGATTGCGCATCTTGGTGATGAAGATTTACCTGAATTTATTGGGAAGCACATTTTCGAAAGAGCAGTTTTTTATTCCCGCGCCAATTATACGGTCCTTGGAGATAACAGGCTTCCTGAAGATGTAAAAGACGAAATACTGACTTTACTCCCCTAAGTAAACCGCATAATTATTTGCCTTGAACTCTACCTGAACATGTTCCTGCAAGGAGGTGGATAGCGAAATCCCTTTAAAATCGGCTTTTACAGGATATTTTTTATGGTTGCGGTTTACAAGAACTGCCGTTTTTAATTGTTTTAGAGGCGTTTTCAGTAGATGGTGCACGCCATATATGAGGGTAGTGCCAGTCTTAAGAACGTCATCTACCAAAACAACCGATTTATTTATATATTCACTCTCAGGAATAGACATGGTAACCCCACTTTTAATAGGATTCTTTTTGTCCATCATTACTTTACACAATACAATTTCTGCTGTCGTAATATCCTCCAGAACGGCCTGTAATTTTTTTGCAAAATTTAAACCTCCCCCCACAATTCCGGCAAGTATAATTTTTTTCTCAGACACATTGGTTTCATAAATCTGATAGGCAATCCTCCTTATCTTATGTTGAATCTGTACGTGGGAAAGTATTTTATTTTGCATAATGGCACATAATTATTTTTCAAAGATAAAAAACAGTTCTTTACCTTTTCTTGGCGCTATGGAGTTGTTTGCCCGCTCCAATACTTTTATCTTGAAAAATGGATTAAATAACCCGATGTATTCTTCAAAACTGCCTCCAAACGGGGGGCCACTATGGGTTAACGGGAAATCAAAAAATAGTCCGGCAAGTTTACCGCCCGGGCTTAGTAGCTGATTCATTTTAAGGACATAATCTTCCCGCAACTTAGGATCCAGGGCACAAAAGAAAGTTTGTTCCAGGATCAGGTCGAAGTCCTGTAATTCAAGATCAAAAAAATCGCCCTGAATTAAACGGTTATTTTCTATTTCTGGAATTTCAGCTTTTATTTTTTCCAAAGGTTGCCTTGCCAGGTCCAGAACATAAACGTCAGCAAATCCGCTTTTGTGAAGATAAATTGCTTCATAGCCATTGCCGGCACCCGGAATCAATATTTTAAGGTTTTTATTTTCAAGTTGATCAATATAATCCTTTAAGGGAGTAGATATTGTACCAATATCCCAACCCAGATTATTCGCGGCATACCGCTCTTCCCAATAGTCTCTATTCAGATTCATCCAGATAATCGTCTATGTCTCGCCGTTCCTTTTTAGTTGGTCTGCCAAGACCTTTTTCCCTGTACAGGTTTTTGCTTAAACGCAATAGTTCGGTATTTTGAAATGCTTCCTTTGGCGTGGTGTCCTTTCTATAAATATCCACAAGTTTGGCGCTAACCCTTCCGGGGGGAATATCCAGTACGTTGAGTTCATAATTAATTTGATTTTTACGTACTATAATTTCATCCATTTTATAAACTTCCCTTGATGGTTTAGCTGTATTTCCATTAATACGAATGTGCCCTTTTTTACAAGCTTCTGAGGCCATATTACGGGTCTTATAATAACGTATACTCCATAAATACTTATCTATACGCATTTACTAATAAAAATCTTTGTTAACGACTAAAACAAAAATAGTGGAAAATTGTATCTTGCGAGCCTCAAAAGAAGATCTATGAAAGAAAAAGGAGTTCTGCTCTTTATTGCGGCCTTGTTTATACTGGCTGCCTGTAATAATGATGATAGTACGAATGGTGTGGAGGTTGTTCCTCCAAGGCCCCTTGCTGAGGTGGAAGCAGAGAATAATGCTGAAATTAAAGAATTTTTAAATACACATTATTATAACTATGAAGAATTTGAAAATCCGCCTGCGGATTTCAATTTTAAGATAGTTTTGGATACGATAGCCGGTGAAACCCAGGATAAAATTCCGCTTTCAGAACAAGTGTCTACAATGACTATTCCGGTTTCCTCTGCAACTTTTAATTTAGAAGACGATGTAGTCGTTGATCACACGCTATATTATTTTGAAGCCCGCGAGGGAACAGGCGGAAGCCCAACGATTGCAGATTCAACCTTGGTAAAATATGAAGGTCAGTTGCTTTCCGGGGACGTATTTGACAGCAATGTTACCTATACCTGGCAGTACCTGCCATTTTTTCTTAGAGGCTATGGTGCGGGCATTTCAAATTTTAAGGTTGGTACCGAGGTGATTTCTAATCCTGATGGTACCGCCGAAATTACAGGAAGTGGTATAGGAATGATGTTTCTCCCTTCCGGATTGGCGTATTATAATAACCCTCCATTAAGCGGTGGCATCTCACTTTATGACGTATTGGTTTTTCAGGTAAATACTGGCTTGTTTGAAGAGGCTACTGATTACGACAATGATGGAATTCCCTCCATAATGGAAGACCTGAACAACAATGGTATTCTGTCTGATGATAATACGGATCAAAGTATTGAACTTTCCTCTGGATTTGGGTTCCTGCCAAATCACCTGGATCGGGATGACGATCAGGATGGCACGCTTACCAGGGATGAAATTGTGATAGACAATGAAGGAAATATTACATTTCCGGATTCTGATGGAGATGGAACCCCCGATTATCTGGATGCGGATAGCTAATTGAAAGAATAGTATTAACTAAAAAGCCCGCATCTTTGCGGGCTTTTTTATTATGTAAAAGAATTAGCTAGAATTTGAAAGATAAGCTAAAGATAACCTGATCTGTCCGCGCGGAAACTTCTTCAGATATATCGGTCTGAAAGCTCAGGACCGCCTACAATTACCTCAAAATTTATAGGATAGCCCGAGTATCAACTGGGTGGGTCGGGTGTCCAGACGAACTCCTTCGACATCCCCGATCAGGTCTATGTAGTTGGGGCTGAAACCCGTTTCATACCTCAGGTCAATACCGATTTTCCCAAAGTTCACGCCACCTCCGATCTGGAATCCAACTGTAAATTCATTTTCGACATCGCTGAGTTCGATATCTTTTAAATCTGTCTTAAGCACATATTGAAAGGCCGGACCGATAAAGCCGTGAAAAATTCCCAGAAACTTGTGACCGAACAGAATCGGAAGATCCAGTTTTTGCATCTTGAAATCTTCGTCAAATCCTTCACCGCTATAGGAAGAATTGATTTGGGTGAAGACGAGTTCCGGCCGCATATAAGCCCTGTCGCCCAGGCGACCCCAGATCCCGACATGATACCCTAATTTTCCATCCGGCTGCAGGGTAGTTATATCATCGACGCTTATTTTCCCAGTATTTGTGTAATTCACTCCGGCCCTAAGCCCAAATCCGGAACCGCCACTTTGGGCATAGGAGAAACATCCGAGAAGCAGGAGCCCCAAAAATATTAAGTGTTTCATAGTGTGTTCAATTTATAGGTCCTAATATACGGATTTTCTCTTTGTTACTTTGAAAACGGCCCTTTCAATAGCTTTATCATTCAAACCGTATTTTTCCATTAATTGAGCTGGTGTCCCGCTTTCACCAAAGGTGTCCTGAGTGGCAATAAACTCCTGAGGCACAGGATATCTGGTGGTTAAAGTTCTCGCTACACTTTCTCCAAGTCCACCAAAATAATTGTGTTCTTCAGCAGTTACTATAGCACCGGTCTTTTTTACAGAATTAATTATGGCTTCCTCATCTAATGGCTTAATAGTATGTATATTAATTACCTCTGCCGAAATACCCTGATTTTCTAAATTTTCAGCGGCAATCAAAGATTGCCAGACTAAATGTCCGGTAGCCACAATGGTAACATCAGTTCCTTCATTGAGCAGCAGAGCTTTTCCAATCTCAAAATTTTGATCCGCAGGTGTAAAATTAGGCACAGCAGGTCTTCCAAATCTTAAATATACCGGTCCTTCGTGCTCTGCGATTGCTATGGTAGCGGCTTTCGTTTGATTAAAATCACAAGGATTGATAACGGTCATTCCAGGCAGCATTTTCATTAGCCCAATGTCCTCCAGTATTTGGTGGGTAGCTCCGTCTTCGCCAAGAGTAATACCGGCGTGTGAAGCACATATCTTAACATTCTTATGGGAATAGGCTATGGACTGCCTGATTTGATCGTAAACCCTGCCAGTAGAAAAGTTGGCAAAAGTCCCTGTAAAAGGAATATATCCTCCAATGGTAAGTCCGGCTGCGATACCCATCATATTCGCTTCGGCGATTCCGACCTGGAAAAATCGTTCCGGATTTTCATTTATAAATTCCTGAATTTTAAGCGAACCTACCAAATCCGCACACAAGGCCACTACTTTCGGATTTGTGCGGCCAAGTACTGTCATGCCCGCTCCGTAACCACTTCTTGTGTCTTTCTTTCCTTGATCTGTATATTTTTTCATTGAATCTGTTTTTCGTCTTGAGAATTAATAGTCACCGAGTGTTTCCGGATTCTGGTTTAATGCTATTTCTAATTGCTCATCGTTCGGAGCTTTGCCATGCCATGCATGTGTGTGCATCATAAAATCCACACCATGCCCCATTACAGTATCCATAATTACACAAACCGGTTTTCCTAAACCAGTTCTCTTCTTCGCTTCTTTGAGCCCATGGATAACTTCCTCCAGGTTATTTCCATTTTTAATTTCCATGGTATCCCAGCCAAAAGCTTCAAACTTTTTCTTTAAATCACCCATAGGTAAAACATCAGATGTGGCGCCATCTATTTGTTGCCCGTTATGATCAATAGTTGCTATGAGGTTATCAACCTTATTTCCTGCCGCATACATTATTGCTTCCCAATTCTGGCCTTCCTGCAGTTCGCCATCGCCATGGAGGCTATATACGATATGATCATCGCTATTTAATTTTTTTGCCAATGCGGCTCCTATGGCAACAGACATTCCCTGGCCTAGTGAACCGGAGGCAATCCGTACCCCTGGCAATCCTTCATGCGTAGCGGGGTGACCCTGCAGCCTGGAATTCAATAACCTGAATGTTTGTAATTCTTCAACCGGAAAGTAACCGCGCCTGGCAAGTACACTATAAAAAAGAGGGGAAATATGGCCATTTGATAAGAAGAACAAATCTTCACCTATTCCATCCATATCAAACCCTTCTTTTAAGTCCATGATCTCATTATACAATGCTACCATAAATTCCGCACATCCCAGGGAACCTCCCGGGTGGCCCGAATTTACTTTGTGCACCATGCGCACAATGTCTCGCCGGACTTGCGAAACGAGGTCTTCTAATTCCTTTATTTCTGACATTTTATATTGGTTTTATCAGCGTCAAATGTACTGGCAAAGTTTTGCCTTTACAAGAGTAGTTATTATATTTTATTAACGTTAGAAGCTGTGGAAGAACTTTATTTTTTTGTTAAGTAATTTATGCATGTCAGTTGAGTATATTTGCCAATGAAATCTCGCTTTGAAGTTTAAATTAGAACATACAGATTCTGAAACCCAGGCCCGTGCAGGAGAAATAATAACGGACCATGGTGCAATTAGGACGCCAATATTTATGCCCGTCGGAACAGCGGCATCGGTAAAAGGAGTGCATCAGCGGGAACTTCGGGATGAAATTGACCCTGATATTATTCTGGGGAATACCTACCATTTATTTTTAAGGCCTAAAATTTCAATCCTGGAGCAGGCAGGCGGAATTCATAAGTTTATGGGGTGGGATAGGAATATTTTAACAGACAGCGGAGGGTACCAGGTATATTCGCTTTCTGCTAACAGGAAAATAAAAGAAGAAGGTGTAAAGTTTAAATCTCATATTGATGGTTCTTTACATATGTTTACCCCTGAAAATGTTATGGAAATCCAGAGGGCAATAGGCGCTGATATCATTATGGCCTTTGATGAGTGCACACCCTATCCTTGTGAGTATAACTATGCAAAAAAGTCTATGGACATGACCCACCGATGGTTAGACCGGTGCATAAAACACCTTGATAAGTTACCCTATAAATATGGTTATTCTCAGTCCTTTTTTCCTATTGTGCAGGGATCTACATATAAGGATTTGCGTATTCAGTCTGCGGAGTATATCGCAAATGCCGGGGCAGAAGGAAATGCCATTGGCGGACTTTCTGTTGGGGAACCGGCCGAGGAAATGTATGCCATGACCGAAGTTGTTTGCAATATTTTGCCCAAAGATAAACCACGCTACCTTATGGGTGTTGGAACACCAATAAACATTTTGGAAAACATTGCGTTGGGTATAGATATGTTTGATTGTGTGATGCCTACCAGAAATGCAAGGAACGGTATGCTGTTTACCGCGCATGGGACTATTAATATAAAGAATAAAAAGTGGGAAAATGATTTTTCCGTGATTGATGAAGAAGGCACTACCTTCGTTGATAAAGAATATACCAAAGCATATTTACGTCATTTATTTGCAGCGAATGAATATTTGGGTAAACAAATAGCTACAATTCACAACCTTGGTTTTTATATGAGATTGGTTAGGGAAGCCAGAAATCATATTTTCGCAGGGACTTTTTCAAAATGGAAGGATAAGATGGTACTTCAAATGGACAAGAGGCTATAGGCATGACAATTTTAGACAAATACATATTAAAAAGATATCTGGCCACTTTTGGTACCATGTTAATGTTATTTGTGCCAATTGGGATTATGCTTAATCTTGCGGAGCAGATAGGGAAGATGATAGACAATGAAGCTCCCCTTAATGAAATACTTATCTACTACCTTAATTTTACGATTTACATAGGCAGTCTCTTGTTTCCTATTTTTTTGTTTCTGTCTATTATTTTCTTTACGTCAAAATTGGCCAATAATACGGAAATAGTGGCCATTCTAAGTTCGGGTGTTTCATATAGTCGCTTTTTGCGGCCTTATTGGATTGGGGCAAGTATCATTGCAGTGCTAATGTTTTTTATGGGGATGTTCATTGTGCCCAATGCCAGCAAAGAGTATAATGAGTTTAAGTTTAAATATTTAAAAAGGGGAAATAAAGACCGGGTTACGAGTAATATCTTTAACCAGCTGAACGAGAATGATTTTATTTATGTCAGTAGTTTTGATCCTGCAAGAAGGATAGGATATAATTTTACATTCGAACATTTTAATGATCAGAATCAATTGGATTACAAGATATCGGCCGGTAATATTCGCTGGGTACCAAAAGACAGCCTTTACAGATTAACATCCTATGTCAAGCGGAAAATAAGCGCCAATACTGAGGTCATTGAGAAAAAAAGGAGGCTGGATACTTTATTTACTTTTAATATTGAAGACTTAACCCCGGTTTCCTATGTAGCCGAGACTAAAAATATATTTGAACTAAATGAATTTATTGAGGTCCAGAAAAAAAAGGGAGCATCAAATATTAACTCCTACATTTTGGTCAAATACCGGCGGTGGGCACTCCCGGTTGCCGCATTTATTCTTACCGTTATTGGGGTGGCCGTTTCTTCGGTGAAACGAAGAGGGGGTATGGGTGTAAACCTGGCTTTTGGAATAGGAGTAGCCTTCATATACATATTTTTTGATAAAGTATTTGGTACACTGGCGGAGCAATCCGGCTTTTCGCCTTTGTTGGCAGTAATCATACCTAATGTGTTATTTGGTATTTTAGGGTTTTATTTGCTTAAAAATGCCAAACGATAAGTTTAAAAACTATCTGCACCTTCACCTGATCGTTTTAATTTGGGGTTTTACGGCAGTCCTTGGAAAGTTAATCTCAATAGACGCTATGCCTTTGGTTTGGTATCGGATGGTAATTGCTTCTATCCTGGTGGCTGTTTTTATTTTCATCAGGCGCAATTCCATCAGGCGCAATTCCATCAGGGTCAGTTCTAAAACCGGAATGATAATGTTTATGGCAGGAATTGTCATAGCGCTGCACTGGGTGACATTTTTTAAGGCAATTAAGGTATCTAATGTTTCTATTGCATTGGTAACAATGTCTACGGGTGCATTGTTCACTGCATTTCTTGAGCCAATTTGGTACGGCAGAAAAATGATTTGGTATGAAGTTGTATTTGGTCTGATGGTTGTTTTGGGCCTTTACCTGATATTTAATGTAAATACTTCTTATAGTCTCGGAATGAGCCTGGCTCTTATTTCTGCATTGCTGGGAGCTGTGTTTACCTTAATAAACGGACAATTGATTAAAACACATAAGCCGTCTACAATTTCTTTCTATGAACTAATGAGCGGTGCATTTTTTATTACAGTTTATTTGCTAATAGATGGATCCTTCAATGGGTCGTTTTTTATGCTTCCCTTAAATGACTGGGTCTTTATTTTTGTCCTGGCATCGGTATGTACGGCCTATGCTTTTATCGCCGCAATAAAAGTTATGCGATTTATAAGTCCGTACACTGTTATGCTAACTATAAATTTAGAACCCGTATATGGTATTCTATTGGCGCTTTTAATCTTTGGGCAGAGCGAAAAGATGAGCCCGCTTTTTTATATCGGAGCCCTTATTATAGTGACAACTATTATTGCAAATGGTATCCTGAAGAACAGAAGAAAATCTGGTAATAGAAGTTAATATGGGGTTAGGTTACCTTAAGTGTTTATTAATTTAATGTGTAAAACGGTATAAAATTTTATATTTGTTCACACAATCTAACTAATGCCATTCTTGATGGTGGCAAAAATCTTTTTTAATGGAATATTTGGAATTTGAACTTCCTATTAAGGAATTGGTGGAGCAATTGGAGAAATGCCAGATTATAGGTGAGGAGAGCGAAGTTGATGTAACCGAGACCTGCAGGCAAATTGAAGAAAAATTAGAAGAGACAAGAAAAAATATCTACAAAAACCTAACCGCCTGGCAGCGGGTGCAGCTTTCAAGACATCCAAACAGACCCTATACGCTGGATTATATTAATGCCATTTGCGGGGATACTTTTTTAGAGCTGCATGGCGATAGGAATGTAAAAGACGACAAGGCCATGATTGGTGGTTTGGGAAAAATTGGAGACCAGAGTTATATGTTTGTTGGTCAGCAGAAGGGCTATAATACTAAAACCAGACAGTACAGGAATTTTGGGATGGCTAATCCCGAAGGATACAGGAAAGCGCTCAGACTTATGAAATCTGCTGAGAAATTCGGGATACCAGTTGTTTGTTTAATTGATACACCCGGTGCGTATCCCGGTATAGAAGCAGAGCAACGAGGACAGGGAGAAGCTATAGCCAGGAATATCCTTGAGATGACCCGTCTTAAAGTGCCAATTATTGTGGTGATAATAGGAGAGGGGGCTTCTGGTGGGGCATTGGGAATAGGCGTAGGAGACAAGGTATTGATGCTCGAAAATACCTGGTATTCCGTTATATCCCCGGAATCCTGCTCTTCAATTTTGTGGAGAAGCTGGGAGTATAAGGAAATTGCTGCGGAGGCACTAAAACTTACTGCAACGGACATGAAAAAATTAAAACTCATCGACGAGATTGTTCGGGAACCCTCCGGAGGCGCCCATAGTAATAGGGAAAAGACTTTTGAAATCGTAAAAAACAAAATATCCAAACATTATGAGGATCTCAAAAAGTTATCACCAAAAGAATTAGTTGCAACCCGAATGGATAAATACGCAAATATGGGCGTATTTAACGGCTAATCCACGTTTTTATCAGGATGAAGGAAGTCCGGAGAATTCATTCTTCGGATTTTTTTGGTTATCAACACAAATTCGTAACTTATGAACAGTCTAATTGTTAATTACCAGTTGATATCGTTAAAGCTTAATTTAAAGTTAACTAAAGGTTAATTGTATATTTTTACACACATGGAAAAACCAAGTCCAATTATTGGTCGTAAAATAGGCAAGCCAGCAATCATCAATCTCGAGAAGGGTAAAATACCACCCCAAGCTGTTGATTTAGAGGAAGTTGTGCTTGGCGCAATGATGATTGATAAAAAAGGTGTGGATGAGGTTATTGATATTTTACATCCGGATGCATTTTATAAAGATGCGCATCGATATATCTATGAGGCTATCTTTAAATTGTTCGAAAGTTCGGAACCTGTGGATTTATTAACCGTTTCAAGCCAACTCCGGAAGGATGAGCAACTTGAGGCCGTTGGAGGAGATTTTTATTTAATAAAATTAACCCAAAAAGTAGCTTCTTCAGCTCATATTGAGTTCCATGCAAGGATTATTCTTCAAAAATATATTCAACGTAGTCTGATTAAAATTTCAAGTGAAATTATTGAGGATGCATATACTGATTCTACAGATGTTTTTGATCTCCTTGATAATGCAGAGGCTAAATTATATGAAGTTACCCAGGGAAATTTAAAGCGTTCTGCTGAAACAGCTCAAAACCTGGTGATTCAGGCCAAAAAGAAAATTGAGGAAATATCCAATAAGGATGGTTTAAGTGGTATTCCTTCTGGTTTTGATAAAGTAGACCGGCTCACTTCCGGATGGCAACCAAGTGATTTGGTGATTATTGCAGCAAGGCCGGGTATGGGTAAAACCGCGCTCACACTATCCATGGCAAGGAATATGGCAGTCAATTCCAATATCCCGGTAGCCTTTTTCTCTTTGGAAATGTCTTCTGTACAATTGATTACCAGGCTAATATCTTCCGAAACGGGTTTACCTTCAGAAAAACTTAGGACCGGAAGACTGGAAAAACATGAATGGGAACAATTGAATGTAAAAGTAAAAGCACTTGAGAAAGCTCCTTTATTCATTGATGATACCCCATCCCTATCCATTTTTGATCTCAGGGCAAAGGCAAGAAGATTGGCATCACAGCACAAAATTAAATTAATTGTACTGGATTATTTGCAACTAATGACTGCCGGCGGCAGCCAAAAAGGCGGAAATAGGGAACAGGAGATTTCAACGATTTCCAGAAACTTAAAAGCACTGGCAAAAGAATTAAATGTCCCGGTAATTGCTTTGTCCCAGTTGTCCAGGGCGGTAGAAACGCGGGGAGGTAGCAAAAGGCCAATTTTATCTGATCTCAGGGAATCCGGTGCTATTGAGCAGGATGCCGATATCGTTTCCTTTATATATCGCCCGGAATATTACAAAATTGATGAATGGGATGATGAAGAGCGAACACCAACTCAGGGCCAGGCAGAATTTATAGTAGCTAAACACAGGAATGGCGGATTAGATAATATTAGGTTAAAGTTCATTGCACAACTGGGTAAATTTGATAACTTGGATGACTTTGATTCACCATTTGAGTTTCAGTCAAAGATGAATATAGATGGGGATAATCCATTCATAGCTAAAAACCTTCCCGGTGCGGAAGAAGCTATTGGAAGTACTATGAATGATGATTCTGATTTAGACCCGGATGATAATGATGTACCTTTTTAATACCTGCTGCTCCAATTTCAGAAAGCATAAGACTGCAACCTTTCTGTTGTTGGTTCTATCTCTTTTAGTAGCTTCTTTTCAAGCCAAAGCCTCTGCAATTCTAATCCCAATGGACGCGGAGAGTCAGGAGAACCACTTAAAAGCTTATGGTATTACTTACTGGGTATTGACCAAACAACAAAAAGTTCAATGGCTTTTAAATTATAGGGGAGGGTCATTTTTATTGCCTGATGGCGAATCTATCCGGAAAGAGTGCCAGATAAGGGGGGTAAGCTTCGAAATTTTGTCGGACGGACAAACCCAATCCATTCTGGATGGTATAAGTAGTCCGTCAAAAAATCAGGAAGCAGTAGTACTGGAGAAAGCACCAAAAATAGCGGTTTACTCACCCAAGAACAATCAGCCGTGGGATGATGCGGTAACGATGGCGTTGACTTATGCGGAAATTCCCTATATCACTATATATGACGAAGAAGTATTAGATAATAAACTTGTTTTATATGACTGGCTTCACTTACATCATGAAGATTTTACCGGACAATATGGTAAATTTTATGGGGCTTACAGGGCTGCCCCCTGGTATATTGAAGGTAAACAGGAGGCAGAGGCCTTGGCGGCAAAGCTTGGATACAATAAGGTTTCAGAGGAAAAAAGAGCTGTTGCACTTAAAATAAGGAATTATGTAATAGGCGGAGGATTTATGTTTGCAATGTGCTCTGCAACAGATAGTTTTGATATATCGCTTGCAGCCGACGGCGTTGATATTTGTGAACCAATGTTTGATGGGGATCCTTCGGATGCTAACTATCAAAGCAGGCTGGACTTCAATAAAACCTTTGCCTTTACAAATTTTACATTAGAGCGAAATCCATTGCGTTATGAATTTTCTTCCATTGATATGACAAGCAAGCGGAGTAATGTTGCACGCGAGACAGATTATTTTAGTTTAATGGATTTTTCAGCAAAGTGGGATCCTGTTCCAACCATGCTCTGCCAGAATCACACTTCTTTGATAAAGGGATTTATGGGCCAGACAACTGCTTTTGAAAGAAACGAAGTAAAACCTACCGTACTGATTTTGGGTGAAAATAAAATAAACGGAGAAGCCCGTTATATACATGGTATAAAAGGGAAAGGGTTTTTTACTTTTTACGGTGGGCACGATCCGGAGGACTACCAGCATAGGGTAGGGGATCCTAAAACTGAGTTGGAACTTCATCCAAATTCTCCCGGCTATCGACTAATTTTAAACAACGTATTGTTTCCGGCAGCGCGCAAGAAGAAACAAAAGACCTAGTTTTTATCTTTAATTAGTTTTTTAAGGATATGCTCTACTCCAAAATTATCATTACTTAAGGTAGTATAATTAGCAGATCTTAGGACATTTGGGTGTGCATTAGCCATGGCAAAACTATATTTTGCAAGCGCAAGCATTTCCAGGTCATTGTTATAGTCACCAAAAACAAGAGTTTCTTCGGGGCCAATACTATATTTTTCCTGTATTTTCTGTAATGCAAAACCTTTATGTGCATTTATATGAGATAAATCTACCCAGTTTTCGCCAGATACTTTTATCTTGAATTTACCTTCAAGGTGTTTCACTGACGGATATATATGTTTTTCTGAACCCTCATAGTGATATACGGCAATTTTCATCACCTCGTTCTCAAACTTTTGCAAATCTTCAATAATTGAATATTTGGTATAATACTCTTTCAATGTATTGATAAATCTTGGAGATTCACCAAGAATATAAGCATTGTGTTTGCCACATAATACAGGATGGGCTCCTTCAATCTTTTCCAAAATGCTCAGGATGGTATTCTTTGAAATTGAATCCAAGGGGGTTGAAATCAGTTCCTGATCATTCTGTATAGCCAGTCCACCGTTCTCCGCGATTATAATTATCTCATTTTCAATCGGGCTAAGTTTATCAGCAATACTATTGTATTGGCGGCCACTGGCTGCAACAAAAAGGATTTCCCTTTTCCTTAATTCCCCGTATAATTCAAAAAAAAGAGGGCTTACTTCATGTCTGGAATTCAAAAGTGTTCCATCCATATCCGTTACCACCATTTTTATTTTAGATAAATCCATATTTCGTGCTGTTGTGGGCAAAGGTATTTTTTATGTGTAAATTACAAGTAACTTTCACAAAGTTTTACATAATATAAACGGCCATGAAAATTTACCAAAAGGAAATAAGATTAAGACCTTATAAACGAGGTTTTCATTTAATTACGGAGACTATCAAAGAAAATTTTCCGGAAATACGGGGAATTAAGATGGGGTTCCTCAATGTGTTCATAAAACATACATCTGCAAGTTTAACTATTAATGAAAATGCGGACGCTACGGTACGTTCAGATTTTGAAGCACATATGAATACCATGGTACCTGAAGATGCCCCTTATTATAGACATACTTTTGAAGGTTCCGACGATATGCCTGCACATATTAAAGCGTCGCTTATGGGATCTTCAATTCAAATTCCGATTAGCGGCGGACGATTAAATCTGGGTATTTGGCAGGGAATTTATTTATGCGAACATAGAAATAGCGCTTCGGGCCGTAGTTTAGTCCTTAGCTGTTTTGGAAGTTAACCCTTTTAAAGGAATATAAAAAAAAGCCCTGATGGTTATCATCAGGGCTTTGAAGCGAGAGTTTTTTCTATTTTACCTTATCCACAACGGCTTTAAAGGCATCCGGGTGGTTCATTGCCAAATCTGCCAGAACTTTTCTGTTAAGTTCTATATTATTGGCTTTAACCTTACCCATGAATTGTGAGTAAGACATTCCATGCAGCCTTGCGCCCGCATTAATACGCGTGATCCATAGTGCACGGAAATTTCTTTTCTTATTTCTACGGTCCCTATAAGCATATACCATTGCTTTTTCAACCGCATTTTTAGCTACTGTCCAGACGTTTTTACGTCTCCCGAAGTAACCTTTGGCTTGCTTCATTACCTTTTTTCTTCTGGCTCTGGAAGCTACTGAATTTACTGATCTTGGCATTTTTTACATTTGTTTTTGTAGTAGGCGGTTCGTAGAATAATTCCAGAAACACTTTTATTGGCCCAACTCCATGGTTAATACTGATTACCCAAAGGACAGTTTATTTTAAACCTAATTGTCCTTTAATATTTGCTACATCGGAATCGTGTACCAATGTGGCATGTGTTAGCTTAAGCTTTCGCTTTTTAGACTTCTTTGTCAAAATGTGACTCTTAAAAGCGTGCTTTCTTTTGATTTTGCCAGAGCCTGTAAGCTTAAAACGCTTTTTGGCACTGGATTTTGTTTTGATCTTAGGCATTTTTCCTATTTGTTTATTAATCTCGCTTCTTTTCTTTCTTATTTTTTCGTCTTAGGCGCTATGAACATTGTCATTCGCTTTCCTTCAAGCCTTGGCATCTGCTCTACCTTGCCAAATTCTTCCAGCTCCTGTGCCAGCTTTAACAAGAGAATTTCTCCTTTGTCCTTATAAACTATAGATCTTCCTTTAAAAAAAACGTATGCCTTTAATTTAGCCCCGTCTTTCAGAAACTTTTCAGCATGTTTCTTTTTAAATTCATAATCGTGATCATCGGTATTAGGGCCAAATCTAATCTCTTTAATGATTACTTTGGTGGCTTTCGCCTTCATTACCTTTTCTCGCTTTTTTTGCTCGTAAAGGAATTTTTTATAATCAATTACTTTACAAACCGGCGGATCCGCTTTTGGTGAAATTTCCACCAAATCCAGACCTTGCTCTTCGGCCAGAACAATTGCTTTAGCAATGGGATATATACCCACTTCAACGTTATCACCAACCAAACGAATACTTGGTGCAGTAATTTTTTCATTGATATTATGAGGGTTCTTGTTTTCCCTCCTGGGTTGGGGCCTAAATCTTCTTCGTATTGCTATGGCTTATATTTTTAATTAAACTTTACTATTAAAACGACTTTAATGTACTACTTATTTCCTTTTCGACCAAGTTTGCAAATTCTTTTATACTTAGCATGCCCAGGTCTTCACCTCCGTGCTTGCGCACCGAAATTGTATTTTGTTCCTCTTCATTTTCACCTACAATCAGCATATACGGTATTTTATTCATTTCTGCCTCCCGTATTTTCTTACCTACAGTCTCGTTCCTAACATCAACGAGCGCGCGAATTTCGTGATTTTCCAAGGAATTTAAAACTTTTTCGGCATATTTTTCATGTTTCTCACTTACCGGCAGCAGAATAGCCTGATCCGGGGTAAGCCATAATGGAAAATTTCCTCCGGTATGTTCAAGTAACAAGGCCACAAATCGCTCCATGCTGCCAAACGGTGCCCTGTGAATCATTACGGGTCTGTGTTCCGCATTATCACTGCCTTTATAGGTGAGTTCAAAGCGTTCCGGCAGGTTATAGTCGACCTGAATTGTCCCCAATTGCCAATTTCTGCCTAAGGCATCTTTGACCATGAAATCTAATTTTGGTCCATAAAAGGCGGCTTCACCTTTTTCAACGACGAAATTTAAATTTTTTTCTTCAGCGGCATTAAGGATTGCTTTTTCTGCCTTTTCCCAGTTTTCAATAGAACCAATATATTTTTCTGGCTTTTCCGGATCTCGCAGGGAAACCTGAGCGATAAAATTATCAAAGCCCAGAGAACCTAAAACATACAGAGAAAGGTCTATTACATTAATAAATTCCTGATGCAACTGATCTGGTGTGCAGAATATATGAGCATCATCCTGTGTAAAACCTCTTACCCGAGTAAGTCCATGCAGTTCGCCACTTTGTTCGTATCGATAAACCGTTCCAAATTCGGCAAACCGTTTGGGAAGTTCCCTATAGCTCAACGGTTTGGAATTGAATATTTCACAATGGTGAGGGCAATTCATTGGTTTTAATAAAAACTCCTCATCTTCCTTAGGGGTATGAATAGGTTGAAAACTATCTTCCCCATATTTATCATAATGTCCGGAAGTAACATACAATTCTTTTTGCCCAATATGTGGTGTAATCACCATTTCGTAACCCGCCTTTTTTTGAGCGCTCTTCAGAAAATTTTCAAGACGTTCTCTTAAAGCAGCTCCTTTTGGAAGCCATAATGGCAAACCTTGTCCTACTTTTTGAGAAAACGTAAATAATTCCAATTCTTTACCTAATTTCCTGTGATCTCTTTTCCTGGCTTCTTCAAGTAATTCCAGATATTCCGTTAGTTCTTTTTGTTTTGGAAATGAAATTCCATAAACCCGGGTAAGCTGCGTTTTATTCTCATCGCCACGCCAGTAGGCGCCGGCAACATTCATTATTTTAATGGCCTTAACAATGCCTGTATTTGGGATATGCCCACCCCTGCATAAATCGGTAAAAGTATCATGATCACAAAAGGTAATAGTGCCATCCTCGAGATTTTCTATTAACTCTACCTTGTATTCATTGTGCTGGTCTTTATAAAATTTTAAAGCATCTTTCTTGGAAACAGAACGCATTTTAAAGTCGTGTTTTCCACGGGCAATTTCAAGAGCTTTTTGTTCAATGGCCGGAAAATCTTTTTCAGAAATTGAATGCTCTCCAAAATCGACATCGTAATAAAACCCGTTTTCAATTGCAGGTCCAATTGTGAGTTTTATACCAGGGTATAACTCTTCCAGTGCCTGTGCTATAATATGTGAGGAAGAGTGCCAAAATGCTTTTTTTCCTTCTGGATTGCTCCAGGTGTAAAGGACAAGTTTACCATCCTCTTTCAATGAAGAAGCGGTTTCCACCACCTTATCATTAAATTTTGCAGAAATAACATTCCTTGCTAAACCTTCGCTGATGCTTTTAGCCACATCTAAGGGAGTTATGCCTTTTTCATACTCTTTAACTGACCCGTCTGGGAGTGTTATTTTAATCATATACCGGTATGAGGATTTAAGTTTGCAAAGATAGCATCTTAGGAATATGAAGGCAAAATATAGCTAAATGATTTTTATAAGATTAAAAACCCTGATTCCTATGGATTAGTTATTTGTTTCTCGTAAAGATACCGTCCATTAAAACCTTAATACTATAAAAGCCCAGAGCTATAGCTGCAATCGCTAATATAAAACCTAAGACTAGTACAGGTATATAAAATGAATGTTCGGTGTTTTTGAATGCCTGAAATAATACAATCGGGGCTGTAAACATGAGCACCAGTGTATAGGCAAGGTATTTTACCCCTTTAATCAATAATTCTTTGTTCGTTTTCATAATTGGCCTCTGCCTGATTGTCCTGGTTAAAAATAAGAATATTACGGTATATTTATACAGAGGGGGATTTAGTAGTTAGCTAAATATATTTCCATAGGATATCAAATCAATAATTGGTGGGCCTAATTGGATTATTAAAATCATAATTAAAGTGTATGAATTTTCTATTGGTACCGGATAAATTTAAGGGCTCTCTTAGCGCAAAACAGGTTGTAGCGGCAATAAGCAGCGCAATTTCAGATATATACCCGCAGGCTCATGTATACAGTGTTTCCGCCTCCGATGGAGGTGATGGATTTCTTGATTCGGTGAGATCCTATGTAGAACTGGAAACCATAAAAACTGCTACAACAGACCCTTTAGGAAGAAAAATCAGCACGGAATATTTAATAAACCCCCAAACAGGTGAGGCGTATATAGAACTTGCCAAAGCATCAGGAATGGAATTATTAAGTGATGAGCAACGCAATCCAATGCTAACCTCAACTACAGGTACGGGGATTCAAATAAGAGATGCCATTTTAAACGGCGCTGATAAAATATATATTGGTCTGGGGGGTAGTGCAACTAACGAGGCGGGTTTGGGAATAGCGACGGCATGTGGTTTTTCGTTTCTGGATGAATATGGGAATTCGCTAAAACCAATAGGTAAAAATTTATCAAAGATTAGTAGTATAAAACCATCAAAATTCCTGAAAGAGTATAAAAATTTAAAGATTTATGCCATTAACGATGTGGACAACCCATTATTCGGACCTAAGGGGGCAGCCTGGGTTTATGCAGCCCAGAAGGGTGCGAATAATGAAGAGGCAGAGTTTCTGGACAATGGATTGAAACAGCTGCATACTATTGTAAAAGCGGAAATGGAAAAGGATTACGCCGATATACCCGGATCGGGAGCTGCAGGTGGCACAGCTTATGGTTTAAAGACGTTTTTAAATGCGGATTATATTAGCGGTACGGATTTCATTTTCAAACTGGCTGGGATTGATAAACTTATAGAAACCAATTCCATAGATTACATTATTACCGGGGAAGGGAAAATTGATGAACAGACCTTAAGGGGAAAATTAATACATGGGGTATGCCAATTAGGGAAAAATTACAACATACCGGTAATTGTAGTTTGTGGCGTATCAGAGGTAAATAAAAAACAACTTAAAGTGATGGGCAATGTAGAGGTAATAGAAATTCGTGATACCTCAAAGCCACTTTCCTATAGCATTGAAAATGCTTCTGCTTTAATTGAATTAGGAATGGCTAAATTTTTAAAGAATCGGATAAAAGATTAGAATTGAATTAAAAGGGTAAGCTTATCAGGGGTGAAGTAAAAGCGTAATTATTCTTACTGAATAACCAGGGTGTCCTTGTATTCCTGAACGATCGCAAAATATCCCAGAGGAAATACATTGGGTTGCCCAACATTATCCGATATATCTATATTGTCTATATCGGTAATGTCAAACACATTTCCCCGAACAGTCGCTACCGGGGTGGCAAAAATTCCGGCATCATTATTGGTTTGCTCAATAAGGAGATTCATATAGTTAAAAAAGGTCTTATCTGCACCCATAAGTCCAATTTCAAGTTCCGTATCAGGTTCAAAAGTTTGATCATAGAAGTATGAAAAACTAAATTGTTGTCCTTTGTAAAATTTATCTTCTGTTACCAGAAATTCACTAAAACCAAAGTCCAAAAGATAAAAGCTTTCCCTCTCAGGATCATCCGTAAAGGTTACTATTACTTCTGTTTCATCATCACTGAACAGTGTTTCATCTCCCTGAATTAAAGAATCTATTGGTACTGATGGTACATATTCTGTCGTGGCCAGATATAGCCTGCCATCATGCCTGATTAACAGGTTAAAAACCAAGTTCCTGTCTAATATGCTGGTAGGTATTCTTTGATCTGATGAAAAATTGGGATCCGGAGTGTAAATACCGGATCCCGGAATTTCTTCCGCTAAATTGGAAAAACCTGAATTTATTATTATTCCATCTTCATACTCATCATACTGAATTAATACACTTTCTGCCGAAGTTGGTGTATTATTATTAAAAAAATCGCTGCTTAAAGATAATTTTACCTCCACAGGAATATATGGTTCATCTATATCAACCCGTATCAGAGCATCCACAATTAACCTTGGTGCCTCAGTGGGAACCTCCACGTCTATGACTTCTTCACAGGCAACATTTAGTACAAAAACCGCTAAGAGATAGATGAATTTTTTCATGGTCAGCTTAAAATTTAAAATTATAGGTTACTGAAGGAACAATACCAAAAATAGAAGTACGTACCGCTTCATTGACTCCTGTATCCTGGTTTTCTCTGAAATTTATAGAAGCTGCATTCATACGATTATAGACGTTATAAAGGCTGAACACCCACTCGGATTTCCAGTTTCTCCCTTCATTTTTCTTTGGGGTTAAGGTTGCTGATATATCCAGTCTATGATAGTCAGGTAAACGCTCCGTATTTCGCAAGCCATAATACGGAACTACAATTCCCTGAAACTCAAATTGCCCTACCGGGTAATTTGTGGGCTGTCCGGTTTGATAGACAAAATTACTATTGAAAGTCCACTTCTTATTTAGATTATAACTTCCGTAAACAGAAATATCATGTGTTTTATCATAAGGAGTGCTATACCATTCCCCCAGATTAATACCAGTTTCCTGATTAGACCTGCCGGTATCTTCAACAGCAGGTCTGCCGGGAGTTCTTTGTTCTGAGCGTGATAGGGTATAGGCAAGCCATCCCTGAAACTTCCCCTGATTTTTTCTAAAAAGCAACTCCAAACCATATGCCCGGGCAGAACCATTTAAAATTACCTGCTCAATTGCATTATTGGCAATTAAGTTTGCGCCATCGATATAATCTATTCTATTTTGAATGTCTTTATAAAAGACTTCAGTCTCAAAGGAATAATCACCGCTTTTTATGTTTCTAAAATATCCAAGTGCGTATTGATCCAACAGCTGTGGTTTAACAAAAGGACCGCTGGGAGTCCAGACATCCAGGGGAGTAGGTGAACTGGTATTTGATAGCAGGTGAAGGTATTGGGCAAGTCTTGTATAACTGGCTTTAAACGAATTATCCGGATTTAGAGTGTAAGCCAGTGAAACGCGCGGTTCCAGATTTGCAAATGTGGCCAGAGTTTCTCCCCGATCCGGATTTATGGTTCCAATGGGTTCTGCTTCTCTGTAGATAAGCAGAAAGGGATCAAAAATAACCGGGTTGTTATTTTCGTAAACATTCAATTCCTCCTGACCCAGTCTCATGAAATAACTAAACCTTAAGCCATATTGTAGACTTAGTTTTTCTGTTATGTCCTGTTCTACGCCCAAATAGGCGGCAAATTCATTGGCATATTTTTCAATGAGTTGTTCTTCTACAATTCCGGATTCCGGACTGTTTGGAACTATTTTCCCCGGATTGAATTTATAATAGATATTATTTAAGCCATAATTAAGTTGAAATTTTTCGCTCAGATAATGTTTAAAGTCATATTTGACATTAAAATTCTTAATTCCGGAATTCCATTCAAACCCTACAAAATCAAGCTCCAGACCATAGTAATAATCAGAATAGATCAACGAGAGGTTAGAGAATAATTTATTGGAAAAAAGATGGTTCCAGCGAAAGTTAACTACACTGTTACCATAGGTATTTACAAAATTATTGGAGATGCTAAAAACATCACGACCAAAATAACCCGAAAGGTAAATACTGTTCCTTTCATTTATCTTGTAATTTAACTTGGTATTGAGATCATAGAAATAGGCTTTGTTATCAACATCAACCAAAGGAAGAAATAAATGAGCGTAGGAGGCTCTGCCGCCTATTAAAAAGGCAGCTTTATCTTTTACTATTGGACCTTCTGCCAATAACCTGCTTGCTACCGCCCCTATGCCGCCGGTCATATGAAATTTATTGCTATTACCTTCTTTTTGAAATATTTCAAGTACTGAAGAAACACGTCCACCATACCTGGCAGGAATACCCCCTTTAAATAATTTTACATCCTTTATGGCATCCGGATTAAAAACGGAGAAAAACCCAAATAAGTGGGAAGAGTTAAAAATCGTGGCTTCATCCAGTAATATGAGGTTCTGATCTGCGGCTCCGCCTCGCACGTTAAAACCTGAAGAGGCCTCTCCGGCACTGGTAACGCCAGGCAAAAGGAGCAGTGATTTTATTACATCTGCTTCACCTAAAATAACAGGGATTTTTTTTATGGTTTGAATAGATAATGCATTCACACTCATTTGGGGCTTTCGAATATTTATTTTCTCCACATCTTCAGTTACCACAACTTCTTCGAGTTGTTCAACCTCTTCAAACATTTCAAAATTCAATCTGAGGTTTTTTGTAAGTGATATGGTTTGTACTATGTCCTGGTATCCTAAATAACTCAGCCTGATTTGATACGTTCCTTCCGGCAGGGTTAAGGAGTAGAAACCATAATCATTTGTGGTAACACCGGTATTCAGATCGGGTACTAGTAAAGTAACTCCTATTAAGGTTTCATTACTTGAAGCTTCTGTTACTGTTCCATTTATTGTAAATCTTTGTTGAGAAAAGAGCGCTATAGAGCATAGAAAGAAAAAGGTTATTACGAATTTTCGTAATGGTTGGGTCATAAAAGCAATTTTAACCAAAAATATGGATTAAGAATAAAATCAAATCATTGTTAACAGTAATTTAAAAAAAGAGACCCCAACTAAAATTGTTGAGGTCTATTAATTTATTGCTGAATTATGTCAAATCTGTTCCAATAAAGAATTTAAGGTTTTACTGGGCCTCATAGCGCTTTTTATAAGCATGGGATCTGGCTTATAGTATCCGCCAATATCCTGAGGGCTTCCTTGAGCATTAATTAATTCTTCCTCAATTTGCCTGCAATTTTTTTCAAGTGAATAATATAGTGCTGTAAATGTAGTTTTAAGTTCATTATCTTCTTGCTGACTGGCAAGAGCCTTAGCCCAATAGAGACCTAAGTAGAAATGACTTCCTCTCGTATCCAATTCACCTACTTTTCTTGAAGGGGATTTATCCTTATCTAAAAATTCTTCGGTAGCTTCATCCAATGCTTTGGCCAGAACCAATGCTTTGGGATTGCTATTTTTATTTCCATAAAAGTCAAGAGATACGCTTAACGCCAAAAATTCGCCTAATGAATCCCACCTCAGGTGACCTTCTTCAAGGAATTGTTCCACATGTTTTGGGGCAGAACCCCCGGCTCCGGTTTCAAATAACCCACCTCCATTCATTAAGGGCACAATAGAAAGCATTTTTGCACTGGTTCCAACTTCAAGAATAGGGAACAAGTCTGTTAAATAATCTCTCAGCACATTACCCGATACTGAGATCGTATCTTTTCCTTGTACAATCCGGTTGAGTGTAAATTTTGTGGCTTCTATAGGCGATAATATTCTGATATCCAAACCTGAAGTATCACTTTCAGGAAGATATTTGTTTACTTTTTTAATAAGTTCGGCATCGTGAGCACGCTCTTTATCCAGCCAAAATACAGCAGGTGTATTTGAAGCTCTTGCCCTTGACACTGCAAGTTTTACCCAATCCTGAATAGGTGCATCCTTAACCTGGCACATTCTCCATATGTCGCCTTTTTCAACCTTATGATTCAAAAGTTCCTCCCCGGTTAAATTATCGATAACACTAACAATACCATCTTTTTTTATTTCGAAGGTTTTGTCATGGGAGCCATATTCCTCTGCCTTCTGGGCCATTAGGCCCACATTGGGTACAGTACCCATGGTGCGCGGATCAAAAGCACCATTCTTTTTGCAAAAATCTATAGTAGCCTGGTAGATACCCGCATAGCTGCTGTCAGGGATTATAGCTTTTGTGTCCTGCAGTTTTCCATCCTTATTCCACATCCGGCCTGAAGTACGTATCATAGCGGGCATGGATGCATCAATAATGATGTCGCTTGGTACATGAAGGTTGGTAATTCCTTTTTCGGAATTTACCATGGCAAGATCAGGACCATCTTGAATCGCCTTTGTTATATCTTCCTCAATTTCTGTTCTTTTATTCTCCGGAAGATTTTTTAATTTTTCGAATAACACTTCGAGGCCATCATTAGAACTGATGCCAATTTCCTCAAAAAGGGCTGAATATTTTTTAAATACATCCGCAAAATAGACCTCCATCACATGACCAAAGATAATAGGGTCCGAAACTTTCATCATAGTAGCCTTGAGATGAACTGAGAATAGTACTCCCTTTTTCCTGGCATCTGCCAGCTGCTCCTTTAAAAACTCAAGAAGCGCAGATTTACTAAGGACGGTTGCATCGATTATTTCACCTTGCAGCAAGGATACCTTTTCTTTTAAAATACTTACGGAACCATCCGTAGCCTTCAAAACTATGTTAACATCGCCGGCTTTTTCAATAGTAAGTGATTTTTCATTAGACCTAAAGTCACCATGGCCCATTGTGGCCACATGTGTTTTCGAATTGGCATGCCAGGCACCCATAGAATGCGGGTTTTTCTTCGCATAATTCTTTACAGGCACGGGGGCTCTTCGATCAGAATTACCCTCTCGCAGCACAGGATTTACCGCACTACCTTTAATTCGATCATATCTGGACTTAATCTCAAAATCCTTATCACTTTTGGGTTCATCCGGGTAATCGGGTAGGTTGTAACCTTTACTTTGCAGTTCTTGGATTGCCTCTTTTAATTGGGGTATTGACGCACTGATATTAGGAAGCTTTATTATGTTCGCTTCTGGAGTTTTTGCCAGGTTGCCCAGCTCAGTCAGGTCATCCGGGATTTGCTGATTATCTTCCAAGAAATCCGGGAAAACTGCTAATACCCTTCCTGCTAACGAAATGTCTTTTAATTCGATGACTACACCTGAGGTCTTGGTATATGCTTTTACAATTGGTAAGAATGATTGGGTGGCCAGGGCAGGCGCTTCATCAGTTTTGGTGTAAATAATTTTTGGCATAGATTGAAATAGATTGATTAAAGCGCAGCAAATATACAATATTAAGGTATCATTAAACACCAGATTATCAAACTTTGGCCCATATATCGAAGTGGTGTATTCTTAAATAAAAAAGGCAGGAAATTTTATATAGGGAGGATATAAAAACAAAAGCCATATCGTTGTACAAGTACAATGACATGGCTTTCTAGAAATAGCTAGCAAACTTTTTGTTCTGCACCGTAGTACAGGACTGCAACCATTGATTGCATTTGACTAACTACATCAACGTTTGAAACTTTCTATGTTCTTAATTTTTCAACCAAGCAACATAATGAAGGTATCTTCTTATCGTTTTAATTCACTTATCTTAAACACAAAGCCGAAGCTCTATATTTAACGCAAACGAATCCACATAAGTCCGGAAAACTACAGCCTTCCTTCATCATGCTCGTCTTGCAATTAAAATCTGATAATAAATTACCCTATTTCAATTTTAAAACTAAACAATAATATAAAGAACGTCAACTTTATAATGGTTCTAATGACTTACCCTAGACAGGTATGACCCTTAAACCATGATATAAATATAATGCATTTTTCAAAAGAATTCAAAATTTATAAGAATTTAAAAATCAACATGTTATGAACCTATTTTATAAACAATTGTTGATAAGTATCAAGATCAAAGTCTTTGTGTTGAAAGATATTCAGCCTGTCAATTAAACAGCAATCGGCCCCTGGTGGAGGCCGATTTATTTAAGAAATGTTTTTGGCAATTTTAAGGAGCAGATTCTCCGCCTTCAGTCTTAGACTTTTTTAATTGTCGTTGAATTTTTTTAATAGCAGATTCAATAGACTTTTCAGGTTCTATAATATTGTATTCTCCCCAGAAATCCGGATCTGAAAATCCAACGGCTGCATCACTAAGTATAATAGACGATTTTAGTCTGTCTTTAGCTTTCGGAAGTTCACCGGCAAGATTCTTTTCCCAGTCCGTTACGGCCATTTCACAGCTCATGCTATAAACTGAGTTAAAAAGTTTTTTATCCCAATTGATTTTAAATTCCAATAATGCATTGCTATAGCCATAATACCATTTTCCATCTTTTTCTCTATAATCCACTCTATAGGCAATATCTGTTGGATATACCCGGGCATTGTGGGGTTTTTTTCTGACAAACATTTTACTGGCCAGTTCTTTATCTGTAATATTTAAAGAATATATGGCGCTGGTAAGTATCTTTTTTTCAGCATCAATAAATAATTGGCCTTTATAAAGAGGGTCATAAATATCCGGACGCTGTTTAAATCCTATTACATAAATCAATTTATCATTGATCCTTGTAGATCTTTCAAAAGTAAAATTATAATCTTCCATGGTAACCTCATTAAAGATATATTCCGGGTATTTCATGATATCAACATAAAGAGCATTAAACGGGCCACCCTGAAGTTTCAAAGCTACTGTATCTAATTTGCTGTAATCCGTACTTTTTCTGGCCTTGTAAAGCTGCACCGCATCCTTTTGTCCGGTCGTATATGGGGATTTATATATGTTCACCACGGCCTCTGAAAGCGATACATTTTTCCTTCGTTTTTTAATGGTTTCCCTGTAAAATGCTGTCATAAGTGTGGGATCGTCAAAGTAATTCTCACCTTTTTTTCTAAGCGTTTCCCGTACAAGGGCTCTTGCACTTTTTGGAATAACGACATTTACCTCATCCAATTCGGTTACGGAGACCATCAAAGCAATCCTGTTATTGTTTTCCTTCAATTGCTCCAAAGGAATTGAAGAAGATTTATAACCCAAATAGCCGACCAGGACATTTCCTTGTTTGATGCTGGTAGGTATTTTTAATAAAAATTTCCCTTCCGTATTTGTTATAGTGCTGATGTTGGTTCCTTCCAAAGTTAAAGTAGCAAAGACAAGGGGGTTGTTGTTGTTCGCATCAACTACCTCTCCTCTGAATTGATTGAAAGATGTTTCTTCCTGGACGTCTTCCTGGAAGAAAGTGGCTGCGTGAATATTTGTTGGAATTCCTATTAGCAACATAATCCCTGCGGTAATCGCTAAAAGAATATTGCTAAATTTTACGTTCTGTTTCATGTTATAGCTTTTTTTATTTGGGTTGATTGCAAAAATACAACCCAATTCATTCTAATTTAATGATTTTGATCATCTTATATTGTTAATATATCATAAAAATTATCTAAAGAATGTAAAAGGTTTAATTCCCCGCAGACAGTCCATACCCGAACAGAGTAAGTTTTATTTCAACTGCTTTGGGCGGACTTTCCAATGCATTTACTTCGAATTTGGACGAAGAAATCAGTTATACCGATTATTTATATAAAACCTTGAAATTTGTTGTTATGGATTTGGCTTTATTCGGGAATCCTTTTTCCTTTTTTTACCAGTAAATTGGGTCGGTTCCAAGATACTTTTGAGCTATAGGTAAATAATAGGCCTTAATCTCTTCGAGATCATAGGTCTTATTGCATTTAGTGTAAAGATCGTATTTATTGAAATCTCGTATCCAATTTAAATATTCCTTGTCTTTGCCAGAGAGTAAAGAGCCATAGCTTTCTCCGGTATGCCATGGGTAAAAGGAATGGAACCTGATCATGGCCATCCCTGCTTCTGGTATTGAATTGCTTTTGTGGTTTTTTAAGACCTGAAACAGATATTCATCATGCCCCCAGGCTAAAGTAAGATTATCCAGACCGCAATGCTTTTCATATATTCCTAATTCAGAATTATACCTGGTATCCTTCATATCCGGATTTAGCTCATTGAATTCAGGATAAACACAGGATTCCGGAAGTGCACAGCCAACCACAAAAACATCACCAACCATTCCCCATTGTTCATTCTGGCTGGTTCCGTCTTCATCACTTCCCCATAAAAACATTACTTTCCCCAAATCATGAATGAGTCCAACCAATTGCATCCAGTCTGGCCGGTTGTCCTCTCTTATTGCTTCGGCACTTTGAATAAGATGTTGCACATTGGGCAGATCCAAATCCGGATCACTAACATCAATAAGGTCATTTAAATGGCCCATTGCATCCCAGAGATCCATGGGTTTGTCAAACTTCAAATATTTTCTTTGCATCCGCTGTACATATTCAAAGGTCTGCCTTTCGCGCATTTTACGATAATGGTCCCGAACGGCTGCGTTTACAGCTATATCCTTATAATTTCTGAATACTTTTTCCATATTAGACATTTCCCAGTAAAAGGTACAAAATAATGGTGAATACTACCAAAAACAAGCTAAACGGTCCTGCAAATTTCCATGGCTTAAGGTTTATTAATCCCGCATCCTTAATCACAAATATTTCTTTATTCGGAATAAACCGTGATACCAAAAGCATTATACCAATATTAAGTACAAATTCTATCCCCCAAATATGAACAAAATGCAGATCAACTTCCAGGATAAAGTAACTTAAAATATAAAATAGCAAACCAAAGAGCAAGCCGGCCTTAGCTCCTGTGGCTGAGACCTTGGGCAATAAAAAGCCTGCAATAATTACGCTGGCAATTGGGATGAAAAATATGCCGTTAAGTTGTTGCAGGAGTTGGTAAAGTCCTTCTGGAGCATTGGCCACAAAGGGAGCTATTCCAATAGCGAAGACGGCAAGTATGGCTGAAGTCCATTTGCCTATATTTACGAGTCTTTTTTCGGTTGCATTTTTTTGAATATACCGCTTAAAAATACCAAGGCTAAAAACTGTCGCAGCACTATTTAAAGCACTGTTGAACGTAGTGAGTATTGCCCCCATCATAACGGCTACAAAGAATCCGGTTAGCCAGGCAGGTAAAACCATTTTTACCAGGTTGGGATAAACACTGTCCGGATTGTTATAAAATTCATCCCCAAAATAATAAAACCCTATAAGCCCCGGAAGTACTATTATCAGAGGAACCAGGATTTTCAGTAACCCTGTAAACAGCAACCCTTTTTGTGCTTCTTTAAGGCTAACCGCCCCAAGTACCTTTTGGATAATTGACTGGTGCATGGTCCAGAAATAAATCTGGTTCAACATCAATCCTGTAAAAATTACTTCGAAAGGTAATATTGCAGTTCTCGATCCGGGCCCAATGCCCGTTTCTCTGCTAATAATATTAAATTTACCAGGGTTTTTTTTAAATACCATACTAATACCCTCGGCAAGATTTCCATCGCCAATACTCCAGAGGGCCAAAATAGGAACAAGCAACCCGGCCACTAGTAAACCAAAACCATTTATAGTATCTGTGTAGGCGACCATCTTAAGGCCACCAAATATGGCATAGATGGCGCCAATTCCTCCAACAACCAGTATGGTAATCCATATACCTTCTTTTTGGCTGACATTTAATAGTTCGGATATTTCAAAAATGGCCTCGATATTTAAGGCCCCGGTATATAGGACTATAGGCAGCAGCGTAGCCACAAATGATATAATAAGCAACAATGCAATAAGAGTTCTTG
Organism: Eudoraea adriatica DSM 19308; assembly: GCF_000382125.1. Lineage (GTDB taxonomy): Bacteria > Bacteroidota > Bacteroidia > Flavobacteriales > Flavobacteriaceae > Eudoraea > Eudoraea adriatica. The sequence goes on along the minus strand of NZ_KB907549.1, from coordinate 385,777 downwards.
TTAGGCCATCAAACCGTTTTTCCAAAAATTCCGGAATGGTTGTCAGGCCCATTTTTAGGTACCGGGGTGCAAAATATAAAGCTGCAATTACCAGAGCCAATGCCGATGTCACCTCCCATGCAATTATAATGGCACCGTTTTTATAGGCAGAGCCATTCATCCCAACAAGGTGCTCGGTAGAAATATTTGTCAGTAGTAAGGACCCTGCAATGACTACTCCTGTAAGTGATCTGCCTCCCAGAAAATAACCGTCTTTGGTATTTAATTTATCCTGTCGAAGTTTCCAGGTGGCATAAAGGGCAACAAAGCCTGTGAAGAGTATAAAAGTGAGTAATGTCATTGCTTTAAAAATAAGCAATAGCATTCAAATGCAAATGGCCGCTGCTAACAAAATGGTAAAAGGGCGTAAACATTCTCTTTTTATTGGATAAATCCTGTCAGAGAATTGGAGGAAATATAAAATGCTATTTCTGTTTAATCTCAAATAATTACTCGGATCGCCTTTCACCTGCAAACACATTTACTTTGGGATCAATTGGGTTGCCCGCAGCTCTTCTTAAAGCTACAATCTGACCGCAATGCCATACGGCATCCTCAATAGGACCGTTTATTTGATTCCAGAAAGGATTATTAAATGTGCCTGATTTGGTTTTAAAGATTATTGGATGTTCATTCAGATCTTCAGCATTACCTAAAATTTCGCTGGCTTTCTTAAAATTTAACAAAGTGCGCTTTCTTTTTTCCTGGAAAGAAAGTGGTTTTTCACCGGGCTGTGTTCTGTCATTTATTTCTTTTATGGCGGAGTTGTAAACAACTCGGGATAGGTTATATATGTGATCGAGGGTTTCGTCAATAGTTCTATTGCTTTCTGAAGGCTTATATGCCAGGTCCTCAGCGTTCAATCCTTCAGTTGCCCAAAAATACCTGAATCCCAAACCATCTATCATACGGGCAACCACGGTTCCCGGGGTATAACTATCCGGATAGTCCGGAATCTGGTAGTATGGGATGTCCTGAGGGTTCTTTTCCTGTGCATTCATAACCGTAATTAAAAATAAGGCCATAAGGGTATTTTTTATCTTCATATTCTTACTTTTTTAATACTGATGGAATGCGTCTGATACAAATTCCAGAACAACAGGAAGCGACTCTCTCCAATAGGTCCAGCTATGGCTGCCATTACGAACCCGGTATTCATGGGGGATATCTTTTTTCCTCATTGCGATATGCACAAGACTGTTTCCTTCATACAGAAAATCATCATCCCCACAATCAATAAACCATCTGACTGATTTAATTTCTTCTGCGGGCATAGATTCTACCAGTGAAATGGCATTGTGATTTTCAAAATAGGCCTTAACTTGTTCTTCTGGCAAGGATTCTCCTCTATCTTTTAACCTTTCTTTGAATTTATCTATTGTAAGAGAACCAACAGACGCACTTAAAGGGCAAGAAGAAGAAAATAACTCCGGATGATGCAAGGCGTACATAAAAGAACCGCCACCACCCATGGAGAGACCGGCTATTGCACGAAATCTTTTCTCTCCTTTTATACGATACGTAGATTCCACATAGGGTATAAGCTCTTCAAAAAAGAAATCTTCATAGCGCCATTCTCCCATGTTAAAATATCCACGCTTACCGGTATTTGCATCTGGCATTACTATGATCATAGGAGTTGCTTTGCCTTCGCTAATGGCTTTATCTGTAATATGTAAAACTTCACCGAATTGAACCCAACCAGTTTGATCATCACCTCCGCCGTGCAGTAAATAGAGTACCGGATAACTTCTTTTAGAGGAATCATAATCCGGTGGTAAGTAAATCGCAAATTTTCTTTCGCTTTTTAAAATTTTACTGGTCATTGTAAGCTCGTCCAGTACAGTCCCCTGTTGACTAAATGCGAATGTGCTAATTAAGAGATAAAGGGATAAAAGAAGAATTTTATTTTTCACTTGATTTATTTTTTAGTCATGATTATTTATTTGCCAAACTATGCCCATTCCGGGAAAACACCTTCTCTTGTGTCACAAATAAAGATACCAAAATAATATGTTAATACTGATACCAAAATAATCCCAATGATATTAAGGAAAAATCCGGTTTTCGCCATTTCAATTACGGAAATGCGTTTACTTCCATAAACTATGGCATTGGGCGGCGTGGCAACTGGCAGCATAAATGCCACGAGACCTTCAATGGCCGGAAGCATAAAGAGCAGGGGGTTGGGTTCTATGCTGACTACAAGTACCGCCAGAATGGGCTATAGGGTTTCTACAGTTGCCATATTGGAGGTGATTTTAGTCAAAAAAGTGATAGGGAAACAGATGCATAGAATTAGAAGGAGAGGGTATTCAGCGATAAATTTTCTGCCTGTTGGCATGGGTTTACTTTTTTATACTAATTTATACATTGATTAACGAATTGGTAATTCTTAAGCTAATCCTCAGCTTGTTTTCAAATAATCAGACAATCTTAAAGACAGTGCAACAAGCGTAAGTGTTGGATTTGGGGCACCGGCCGTACTAAAGCACCCGGAGCCGGCTATAAAGAGATTGGAAATACCATGAACTTTGCAATTTGCATCTACTACTCCTTTATTGGGGTCTTCACTCATTCTGGTAGTTCCCATGTGATGCCAGCCTCCACCTAACTGATCTGGCATTGCATTATCGTTTTCATCCCATAGGAATTCTTCCAGTTTTACCCTGCCTATGCCGGCTTTCCCCATTTGCAGGCCAAGAATATGATAGAATTTTCTAAGACTGTATTTGTCCAGATGCGTTAACTCCCAATGCAATTGAGGTCTTGGTACACCCAAGGCATCTTTTTCATTCGAAAGCGTTATTCTGGAATTGCGGTTTGGGGCTTGTTCCATGCGTGTAAATAATTCAAAAGCCCTGTTTCCCTTCTTTTCCTGCCAGGAAGTGTTTTGCTCTCTGGATTTTCTGAAATTTGCTACTAATTTATCGAAGGATTTCCGTGGATCTTCATTGTTCCATACATCTATTAAAGGCGTCTGTTGTTTGGCCATTACAAGTGGTGTCAGGGAAGCAGTACCGTTGAGAATGCCGCTCTCTTCTTGAATCCTTTCGGTAAGAGCTAATTCCGCCCTTGGTTTTCGCGTGCTGTAATCAAAAATGTATAACTCGGTTGAAATTGGTTTCCTGAGCCATAATTCGGCAGACTTAATTTCCAGATGTTCCATAAAATATCGGCCCACGACGTCATTATCATTACCTATTCCTTTTTTTGCAACACCCCTTGAGGCCAGTAACATCCTTGCATTTTGTATTGCACCGCAGGCCAGGACAAATTTTTTGGCCCTTACTTTGTGGGTTTTTCCTTCGTGATTTTTTACTATCAGTTCCTTTATACTGCTAGCTGTATTGTTAGTTATAATTTTCGTAAGATTGGCATAAGTATAAAGATGAATATTTGGCGACTTCACAATGGTTTCCTTATATGTTTTACCAAATCTTGTGGGGGGGCTGAATTGCCACATTTTTGACCAGATAATATCTTTGTCGAGTGGGAAAGGAGTAATGGCGGGGTACTCTTTTTGCCAGTAGTGCAGGTTGTAATTATAAGTATCCAGTTCAAATAAACTTTGGGCTTTTTTATAAAAGGGTACAAGATCCTGCAGTGTTATTGGCCAGCCACTATCCGATACCCAACTTCTCTTTTTAAAATCTATTGGATCAAATGGGGCGCACATACCTCCCCAATGGCCGGTTGTCCCCCCAAATAAATGCAACCTGCATGAACGCAAAGGATAATATCTTTGCCCCGTGGAGTTACCGGAATATAAGTCTTGAATTTTGTTGTCATACTCAAAACCTCCACCTTCCAGGAGGATTACATTTTTGCCATTTTTATTCCAGTCCAGTGCCATGCTAATGCCCGCTGCACCTGCACCAACAATACAAATATCCCCTTCAATTTTGGTATTGTTTTCAAGTTTTCTGGCGTCTGTATGCATAAATTTTAATTTGCTTCAGACATTGATAAATAAGCACATTGCCTGGCTTCTGTTTTAGAGAGTAACCAGCCATCAACTAGGATAGTATTTCCGGTTCTAAAGTCATCCGTTGTTTTAGTTCTTAAGTTCATTTTTAGCTTGGTTTCCATCATTCCTGCATCCTGAAGCAAAAGTTCTTCCAAATGGTTTTTAGTATTCTCATTGGTTAGTTTCCGATACGTATTTCCAATATGAATTAAAGTTTTCCGATCACAGATTTCTGAAAGTTCTTCAGGATAGCCAAGTGCTTTGGTCGTTGCAGATTTAAACTTCAAATACCAAAGTGAAATTAAGCCCAGAACTAAGGCAAAAAAAGATACTAACAGAAAATTTCTTCTTTTCATTTTGGCTTACATCTGAAGTAATTGACTTTAATAATTGATCTGAAACGCTAAAATACACCGGCTTTAAAATCCTTCTTATAGATTTTTTTAAGCACACGCTAAAGGTAATAAAAATGATGGGTTAACCCTTATTGCAAATAGACTTTCAACCTAATGTAAATCAGGTATTTAAGACTTTTAATACCCTTTCCTGAGTGAAAGGCAAATGCCTGAGCGGTTTACCGGTTAATTTGAGGAATGCGTTGGCAATGGCACATGCCACTAAAGGCGTTCCGGATTCTCCCACACCACGGGGTGTTTCTCGAGATTCGATTATTTCCGTTTCTATGCTATCAGGGATATCTGCCATTCGCAATATTTCGTAATCATCGAAGTTAGACTGTTGTATCTGGCCGTTAACGATAGTCAGCTGTTCTTTGAGGACACTGCTAATCCCCATTAATATTCCACCTTCCATTTGAGCTTTAACATTGTCTGGTTGTATTATGATTCCTGCATCACTGGCACTCCAAAATTTATGAACGTTTATTTTGCCCGTTGTTCTATTTACTGAAATTTCACAAACACCGGTGCTAAGAGTTCCACTGCGCTCCAGGAAAGCAATTCCTTTTGCACGGTTAGAATCAGTTTCAGAACCCCAATCAGACATTTCTATTGCTTTTTCCAGGGTGGCCAGTGCCCTTGGTGACTTGGCCAGCAATTTTTTTCTAAAATCGGCCGGATCTTTCCTGAAATAGGTAGCTATTTCATCAATCATACATTCTATAGCAAATTTGTTTGGTCCATGTCCCACGGAACGCCAGTGTTTTAATCTGATACCTTCAGAAACTTCCCGCCATTCTGCAAATTTATTGGGTATATCATAATAATCTATTTGAATACCACTGGCAACCAAATTACCGCCATCCCCAACAACACAATGTGAAAAACCTGTAATATTTCCCTGGGAATCCGTGGCAGCTATTAATCGTTGTAAAGTCAGCGGTCTGTATGCGCCATATCTGACATCATCTTCACGGGTCCAAATTAATTTAACAGGTCTGGGAGCAACCTCCCTGGCCAAACCTGTTCCTTCCAAAACAAAATCGGTCATACTCCTTCTTCCGAATCCCCCTCCCAAATACTGCAAATTTATTTTTACATTTTCTTCCGGAATCCCAAGGTACTTTGGTATACCAAGCTTAGAATCGAAGCCCTGCTGACTTCCAACCCAGACCTCAGCTGAATTTCCGTCTTTACCAACCTGTACAACAGCATTAAGGGGTTCCATTTGGGCGTGATAGACATAATCATTTTTAAAATCAACTGTAAACTTTTTATCGGCTGATTTAATAGCGATACTAATATCTCCTTCATTTACTATCACTTTACCGGTTGACTTATCTGCTGCTATTTCGCCATATTTCTTGAAACATTCCTGGGAATTGAAACCGTTTGAAGGTGCTTCACTCCAGGTAATATCCAGCAGTTTTTTCGCGGCCAGAGCCTGCTCAATGGTTTCCGTAATAATCCCTATTGCATAATCAAAACGAACCAGCTTTAGCACTCCTTCGAGTGCGAGTATTTCCGACTCATTATTGAGCTTTGGGCTTGCCCCATGCACTTTTCCACGCTCCAGTACGCCAAAGAGCATTTCCGGTAATTTAATATCGATTGCAAATCTGGTGGTTCCCTTCACTTTTTCGGGAATATCTACTCTGGGTTGATCTATTCCTATAAACCGATAATTTTTAGGATCCTTGAAGTCCGGTTCAGAGAATTCCGGCAGCTTATCAGGCATGGTCAGATGAGGTACAAGTTCACCATAACTAATACTCCTGCCGCCCTGATTGTCCATTATCCGGCCATTGGCCGTGCTAAGGCCTTCTAAGGGGGTTTTCCAAAGTTCGGCTGCACTATGCATTAAAATATAACGGGCCTGAGCCCCGGCTTGCCTCATAATAGAATAATAACCATAGGTTATCCTGCTTCCTGCAGTAAGCATTACCTTATTATTTGGACTCCATTTATCCGATCCGTAAATAGCAGATACCTGGGGCGAGAATTCTACTGAGACCGTAGACCAATCTGCATCCATTTCTTCTGCAAAAATTGCAGGTAATGAAGTCATGGATCCCTGGCCCAATTCTGCTGCCGGGTTGTAAATAATAACCCTGCCGTCATCGGTTAATTGTACCCAGGCAGTTAGCGGATGCTTTTGTATAATTCCCTGAACTTCTTTTTTGCTTTTACAAGAAATCATCTGAGGCAGAATGCCGGAAACACCAATAAATAAGGCAACCCCACCGGAGGTTTTAAGAAATTCTCTTCTACTTACAGACTTATTCATTATTGTATCTAAAGTTATATGCCCTTAAATCTTTTTAAGTGTTTGCTGCTATTTTTTCTGCCGCTATTTCTATGGCTCGCAAAATGCGTAAATACGTACCACACCGGCATAGATTTCCATTCATATATGTTTTTATCTCTTCCCTAGTTGGATTAGGGTTTTCGGTAAGTAAGGCCGCGGCCTGCATAATCTGTCCTGTTTGGCAATAGCCACATTGAGGGGCTTGAGCTTCTATCCACGCTTTCTGAATCTCATGATCACCATTTTGGGATAAACCTTCTATTGTTGTTATTTTTTGATCTTTTTTCAGTGCACTCAAGGGCAATGTGCATGATCTGACCGGCTTACCGTCCAGATGCACCGTACAAGAGCCACATAAAGCTATGCCACAGCCATATTTTGTGCCGGTGAGTCCAAGATGCTCGCGCAATACCCAGAGTAAAGTAGTCTCCCCCTTTATTTCTACATTGTAAGTTTGGTTATTAATAGTAAGTGAATGGCCAGCCATAACTCCTCAATAAAATTCAGGTATAAATTACTAAAAAGAAGCTAAATAAAAGAATTGGGTAAAAATTATTTTTCAGATCTGTATCTGTCTACAAATCGACGCAGTATTTCCCTGGGGACCGGGGTATGAGATTCTCTAATGGCAGCGCTTAGTTCTTCTGCTTCCTCGGGTTGGAAATATCCCGCATATTTATAAATTCTAATTCGCAGTATGAATTCTTCGGCATCTGCTTCAGGATGAAATTGAGTAGCATAAATATTTTTTTTGATCCTAAACATCTGCACCGGGCAAGGATCTGAAGTAACCAGGAGAACAGCCCCCCGGGGAACAGTATCGCAAGCTTCTTTATGCCCCGCCAATGCGGAGAATTTCTTTGGAAGGCCTTTCAATAATGGATCTTCAGCCCCTTCTTTCGTAACCCATACCTCAACACTTCTTAAAGTTTCTGCGTATTTACCAGAAATGGAAGTCCCGCAGTATCTTCCTAATAGTCCATTGCCTGAACAAGCTCCAAGAAACGGAAAATCTTCAGGGATTACTTTGTCAAAAAGAGAATTAAAGAAAACTTCAACCCTTTTTTGCATGCTACTTTTTTTTACTTCCGGGATGCTTATATCAAAAGGGCTTCCACCTGCAATTATGGCGGAATAATTATTTATGTCTATATCTCTGATGTCCTTTTGTTCAACCCTGATACGGCAGACCTCTTCACGAGTTAAACCACCAAAACGCAAAATTGCATTAAGCTCACTTTCACAAGCTTCAGTTTCCGGGCGCATTTGAAGAATTAGAAATTTTTTCAAGAATCCGGTTTTACGTTTCTATATAGGTCTATTTAGAAAGTTTTTTCTTTTTTCACAATGATATGGATCATATTCTTAAATTAGTATCGAACACCATTTACTTTCATATCCAGGGTATAGACCGAGTTCATTGCAGTAATGAATAAGACGCTCTGATCAGGCCCGCCGAACGTAACATTGGCTGTCCATTTTTGTGGTACCGGAATTTGTAGTATTTCTTCACCTTTTTTATTAAAAACGGTAACTCCATTTCCGGTCAAATAAACATTGCCTTTATTATCTATTGTCATCCCGTCTGACCCCAGCTCCGTAAATAAGGTCTTATTGTAAAGGTCACCATTTTCAGAAATAGAAAAGCTATAGGTTTTTTTATCGCCTATATCCGCGATATAAATCATTTTACCATCCGGTGTTCCTATTATACCATTGGGCTGTACAAAATCGTTCGCCACAATGCGCAACTCAGTCCGTTCAGGGTTTAAATAGTAAACCCTTTCTTCTTCAATTTCTTTCTCTTTGCGTTCCCAATAAGGTCTTTGATAATAGGGATCTGTAAAATAAATCCCACCTTTTAAGTCTACCCACAAGTCATTGGGCCCATTGAGTTTTTTTCCTTGAAATTCGTCGACCAGTACTACATGATTTTTGTTCTTATCTATTTTCCAAAGTTCAAAGTTTTCATCGGCACATGCCAAAAGACTCCCATCATGATCAAAGTAGAGTCCGTTAGCTCTCCCTGCTTCTTCTATATAAACGGCAACTGAGTTATCTGATGCATTCCATTTAATAATTCTGTTATTTGGTTGATCGGTGAAGTATACATCGCCATTTTTAGCCATAGCCGGTCCTTCAGTAAATTTGTAATCCGCGGCTACAAGGGTTAGAGTGGCGTTATCGGCCACCAATTCCGATTTTTGGGCATAACACCCTATTGAAATTAATAAGATTACTGTTGCACTTAATTTTTTCATGTAGTTATATTTAAAAGGATACAATGATTTAATTCCCCTTCCACCCTGGACCACGAACAACCCTGCCCGGGAAAGCACCGGTATGTTCCCCATCCCGGAGCACCGGGATACCATTTACAAATACATACTTCATACCTGTGGTATATTGATGAGGATTGGCAAAGGTAGCATTGTCTTTTATTTTATCTGCATCAAAAAGGACCACATCTGCATAATAACCGGCTTTAAGCAAGCCCCTATTCTTTAGTTTTAAATTTGTTGCAGGAAGAGAGGTAAGTTTATAAATAGCCTCCTCCAGAGAAATAACTTTTTCATCACGTACAAAATGACCTAATAAGCGTGCAAATGATCCATAGGCCCTTGGATGCGTACTTTGTTCCAAAAATACACCTTCGTTTGTATAAGATCCGGCATCAGAGCAAATGGCCATATAAGGAAGTGCTAATTTCTTTTTAATGTTTTCTTCAGACATTGAGAAATAGACAACCTGAATTCTGCTATTGTCTTCCTGTATTAAATCAACCACGGCTTCCGCCGCAGATATATTCCTATCTTCAGCTATTTCGCCGAGTGTTTTGCCAATAAGTTGTCTCATTTGTTCATTTCGGAAACCAACTAAAAGAATCTTTTCCGGAGGTACATGAAAATCTATTTCCTTAATCATCTGATTCCTTTTTTCCGGTTGCGCAATAAGTTCCATGGTTTTCTTGTGTCCGCCTTCTTTTGCCCATGCCGGTAATACTACGTTGAGCCCTGTAGAACTGGCATTATACATATACATATCAGTGGTTATAGGGAGGCCTTCTTTTCGTGCGTTATCTACAAGTGTTATTGCACTGTCCAGTAAATGCCAGTTGGCATTGCCTGAAGCTTTAAAGTGGTATATTTCTGAGCGTATCTCCGCTTCTCTGGATATTGTAATAAGTTCCTGAACCGCATCAAGAAGATGTTCTTCTTCATCCCTGATATGCGATACATACATTCCATCATAAGTTGCGGCAACTTTGGCTAATTCAATAATTTCCTCAGTTTTAGCATGCCCGCTGGGCACGTAGATTAAAGATGTGGAAAGGCCAACTGCACCTTCCTCCATAGCCTCTTTAGCAAGCTCTTTCATTTTTTCCAATTCAGTTGCATTTGGAAGCCTGGTCTCATAATTCATAACATATTCCCTTAAAGTTCCATTGCCAACAAAAGAAGCGATATTTGTAGAAATGCCTTTTTCTTCAAGATACTCCAGATATTCTCCAAGGGTAGTCCAGTTAATATCATAAGTGATATTTTGTTGCGATTCTTTCATTTCCAATTTCATAGCCTCATTTAACGGGCCCATAGAATGTCCTTCACCCATAACCTCAAGGGTTACACCTTGTCTTATATCACCTTGCGATCTTCCATCTTCAATAAGAGAAACATTGGCCCAACTCAACATATTTATAAACCCGGGAGCAACTGTAAGTCCACTGGCATCTATTTCTACCGATCCAACAACATTTTTTAAATCGCCAATCGCAGCTATGGTATCGGCATTGATCGCAATACTTCCTTTAAATGATTTTTCACCTGAGCCATCTATTATAGTACCATTTCTAATGACAAGATCATAAGATTTCTGGTTCTCACACCCGATTAGAACTCCAATTACAGTTAATGTAATTACAAAGTGTTTTAAGTTCATAATATATTTTTTTTCAATTCATTTTCCCAGCAAGAATCAGCCGAATAATTTGACAATACCTAAAATACCAACACCAAGAATACTTAATATACTCAACCATAAGATAAGATCATAAAAAAATCCTGGTTTAAACAGGGGCTGCCCTCTTAAATATCTGAAATGAATTACTGAATAGACCACGAGAAAAAGCAGGAAAGATCCGATAATACCGCCGGTAAGAACCATTAATACCGGCAACTTAATAAAGACAAACAGCAAAGCCCATAATAAAGGCACTACCCATGCTAGGACCGCTATTGTTTTTTTTCTTTGTTTAAAATCTGAAAAGCTAATCCATCCTATTTGACCAAATATGTCGGTAATCTGCCTGGTCCATGCCGCCAAAGCGGCGAACAGTGTGGAGAACAAGGTAATAAAAGCCCCAATTAGGAATACAGATTTTGCATGAGGGCCTAATGATTCTGTGTACATAGCAGAGAGCGTCTCTACCATGGCGTATCCTTCGGGCACAAAACCCTGAGCATGGAGTACGGCTGCCCCCAGTAAATAAAAAGCTGCGGTTACAGAGGTATAGATTAACATGGCAATAATTGCATCGAGTTTCATTACTTTTAACCAGCCCTGAGCCCTTATTTTCCATTCTTTCGAATTGTCATTCTTGCCTGTAAATGCGGCATAGCCTTTTTCAAGGCACCAATAGTTATAATGTATTATTTCATCTCCACCAACACCTGTTATCCCAAAAGCACCTATAGCAACGGCTACTGCTTCTTTAGGCAAATTAAACTGAAGGCCACTCCAGATACTTTCAAAGGCTATGTTATAGGGGGTAAATTTTAGAAAATACAGGGAGGCAAATGTGAATATTGTAAAGAATCCGATCATACTGAGGGAAAATTTTTCAATAAAAGAGTAATACCCTCTGAAAATCATCAACGCCACGATTATTGCAATCCCAAAACAAAATGCCGGTACGCCAATTCCGGGGATAGCCATATTTAAGATTATAGCTACGCCTCCTACGATACCTCCAACTTGCAGAAGTTTTATGATCATTACAGCCAATACAGTCCAAACAGTCCACCTGGCTTTCCCAAAAACAGGCCCGGGAAGCTTATTGAAGGCCTGCATAGCTGTTTCGCCGGTAAGGATCGTATGTTTTCCAAATTCTAACTGAACCGCAACTTTTACTATGCAGCTCACAATGATCACCCAAAAAGTTATAAACCCTGCTTCGGCTCCTAAAGTGGTTGTTGCTATTAATTCTCCCGATCCGACAATTGAAGCAGAAAGTATGAAGCTGGGCCCCAAAAATTTCAAACGTCCTTTAAAGGTTGAAGGAGGTTGTTTAATTTTATCAGGGGAAAGTGAGTATGGATCTATTATTTCAGACATTGTTTTTTTATGGGCCCAATAAACTAATTTCTATGAAAGGTTTTTTAAAAAAGCCATATTATGTTTCATGCTTTCCAAAGGATTGCTGGCATATTCTTCCTGTTCTATGAAGATGTGCTTTACACCCGATTCCTTTTTATGGGCCATCATTCGAGGAATATCGAGGCCACCTTTTCCAAATTCAGTACTTTCTTTCTTATCCATATCCATATCCTTGAGGTGCCATAAAGGAAATCTTCCCGGATACTTTTTAAAGTAGTCTAAAGGGTCCTTACCTGCCACAATAACCCATCCCAGATCTAACTCCATATAAACGAGATCTGCCTCGGTATTTTTTAGGAGAACATCGTAAAGAACCTGATTATTTTCGGTTTCAAATTCATATTCATGATTGTGATAACCAAATTTAAGATTCAACTTTTTACATGCCTCGCCGGCTTTATTAAATTCTTCAGCCACCTTTTTATAGTTATCTATGGTTTGTCCCTGGCTGGGCATTGAAGAACAGATAAGATACTCCTGACCAGATTCCACAGCTTCTTCCATGGTTTGTTGCCATTTATTATCTAAATGAACATGTCCACTCTTCAGGTTCATATTGAGATCTTTACAAACCGCTTTCATCTCTGCAGGGGCAAGACCGTAGTAGTGCCCTTTCTGACTTCGGGCCGTTTCAATTTCTTTAAAGCCAAGAGAGGCAATTTGTTTTAATGTCCCAATGGCATCTTTAGCCATTTCGTTGCGAAATGAATACAATTGAACCCCAAAATGCTGTTTTATAACTGAAGCATAGGTAAAGGAAGGCAGCAGGAAAGACCCTGTAGTAAAAATAGTGGATTGCAATAAGAAATCTTTTCTGGATAGCATGTTGTTTTTGTTTATATATGGTGGTTGAATTCTCCTAAATTAGTCTAAATTTTCCATACACCTATTTCATTCGTATTTGTACTTTTACACAAATGCTGGTTTTATGAATAAAAGGGAATTACAACTAAAAGCCTTCGATAGGCTGCTAACTATTATGGAAGAGCTCCGGGAGCAATGTCCATGGGATAAAAAACAGACACTTCAAACACTAAGACACCTTACAATTGAAGAAACCTATGAATTGGGTGACGCAATTCTCGATAACGACCTCAATGAAGTGAAAAATGAGCTTGGAGATCTATTATTACATATTGTTTTTTATGCAAAAATAGGATCCGAAACGAATAGTTTTGATATAGCTGATGTAGCTGATTCAATTTGTGATAAACTCATAAACCGGCACCCTCATATTTATGGGGATGTATCCGTTGCAAATGAAGAGGATGTAAAAAGGAATTGGGAAAATATTAAACTTAAAGAAGGAAAAAAAAGTGTGCTTGAAGGAGTTCCAAACAGTCTTCCCGCATTAGTTAAGGCCAATAGAATTCAGGAAAAAGTAGCAGGAGTTGGATTTGACTGGGAACGCCCGGAACAAGTGTTTGAAAAAGTTAAAGAAGAATTGTCAGAATTGCAGGAAGAACTTAATTCAGGGAACAAGGACAAGTTAGAAGCCGAGTTTGGAGATGTGCTATTCTCTATAGTTAATTATGCCAGATTTTTAGATATTAACCCGGAAAGTGCACTGGAAAGAACTAACAAGAAATTTATTAAGCGGTTTCAGTATCTGGAAGGCAAGGCCAAAGAAAAGCGCAAAAACCTCAGGGAAATGTCGCTTGCCGAAATGGATGTATTTTGGGAAGAAGCCAAGGAAATATAGCCTTTTCGGAGAAGGTTACTTTAGAATATTGCACACATCATTACATGGGTTGGTATACCTGCAATCCTATTGTCAGAAGTTGATCAATTCTCAGATTAAACCGATAGTAAATCCTATATTTGCAGCCTCAAAATTATCCAGATTTGCTGCAACGGTATACCAAAGAATTCAGATATAATACAAGGTTAGCTGTGCCCGTTATTTTAGGGATGCTGGGGCATACCTTTGTTTCTTTTGCCGATAATATAATGGTAGGGCAATTGGGTACGGCGGAATTGGCAGCGGTTTCTTTGGGAAATAGTTTTGTCTTTATAGCTATGTCCCTTGGAATAGGGTTTTCAACCGCAATTACGCCATTGGTCGCTGAGGCTGATGGTGCCGGCGATAAGGCTGGTGGTAAAAGCGCTCTTAAGCATGGATTGTTGCTATGTACCTTGCTTGGGATAGCTCTTTTTGGGGTTATTCAGTTGGGAAAGCCTTTACTATATCTAATGGACCAACCACCTGAAGTAGTAGCCTTATCTATTCCATATCTGGATTTGGTGGCTTTTTCATTGGTTCCCCTGGTAATGTTTCAGGCTTATAAACAGTTTTCAGAAGGTTTGTCTCAAACCAAATATCCAATGTATGCCACTATTGCAGCTAATGTGGTTAATATAGTTCTGAATTACCTTCTGATTTTTGGAGCCATGGGTTTTCCAAAACTGGGAATTATAGGGGCTGCCATTGGAACCCTCGCGTCACGGGTCATTATGCTGATAATGCTTTGGTATATGTTGGAGAAAAAGAAAAAATTTCACGATTATGTAACAGGGTTTAACTTCAAAAAGATCGAGAAAGCGGTTATGCGAAAGATCATTCATCTTGGATTTCCATCTGCATTGCAAATGTTTTTTGAGGTAGCCATATTTACAGCGGCCATCTGGATCAGTGGTGTTTTAGGCAAAAATCCGCAGGCAGCTAATCAGATAGCATTAAACTTAAGCAGCATGACTTTCATGTTTGGTATGGGGCTAGGAGTAGCCGCCATGATTCGTGTTGGGAATCAGAAAGGTCTTAAAAATTTTGCGGACTTACGGCGAATTGCGCTGTCTATTTTTTTCCTTACATTACTATTGGAGGTGGTTTTTGCTATATTTTTCCTTTTAGGCCGTCATTGGTTCCCTACTATTTACCTGGATGTTAATGACCCTATAAACCAGGCAGACAATTTGGAAGTTATTCTTTTGGCTTCGCAATTACTTTTGGTTGCAGCTTTTTTCCAGATATCAGACGGTCTTCAGGTGGTTATACTTGGTGCTTTAAGGGGCTTGCAGGATGTCAAAGTACCAACGCTAATTACGCTAATTGCCTATTGGTTGATAGGCTTTCCAATATGCTACTATCTTGGTTTGCATACAGAATTAAAGAGTACGGGTATATGGATAGGATTGCTTTCAGGTTTAACGGCATCGGCAATTATGTTGTATATTCGATTCAACAAAATGACCAAACGGCTAATTCGTAATTAAGAGTTTTACTTCTTACTACACTTATGCATATCATTAGTACATTTTGTTGCGCTTTAAATTTAAAAATGAATTGATCTATGCAATTTCCAAAATTTTTACTTGGTGATAATACGGATTACCCAACTGCCATTTTTATAGTGCATACCGAGTATCCAAGGTTTATATTGAACCTGGAAAATGATGAGGTGGAATGGCTGGAAGATTTCACTGCAGAAGATGAAAAATCACTGACTGAAGAAGCAGAGAATTTAATAGAAGCGGCTACTGAATTTTATGATCGGGAAATAGCCAGATACGAAGATTAAGATGTTTGAAGAATTAATGCAACTCGACAAGGAGGTGTTCCTTTTTCTAAACAATCTGGGAAGTCCCGAATGGGATGCTTTTTGGATGTTCCTTACCAACAAGTGGAGTGCAATTCCATTATACGTATTTTTACTAATACTCTTATATAAACATTTTGGAACAAAGAAATTGCTTTTCGTAGTAATTACTGTAATCTTATTGATAACGGCTACAGATCAACTATCTAATTTTTTTAAGTATGGCATTCAACGATTGCGTCCCTGCTATGATCCTGAGGTAAGCCATATGGTGCGTCTGGTAAAAGACCATTGCGGTGGCAGATTCGGCTATTTTTCAGCACATGCTGCAAATACCACGGCACTGGCTTTATTCTTTACCATACTCTTTAAGCCTTACTATAAGTTTTTTGGGATCTTTTTAATTGTTTGGGCCATCTTTGTCTCCTATAGCAGAATTTATATAGGGGTACATTTTCCTTTAGACGTTTTAAGTGGCATAGCTATTGGATTATTATTTGGTTGGCTGTTTGCAAAGTTGTATATCTTTGCTATTTACAAGTATCGTATATGATCTCAAATACGAGGTATTGGTTTTTCCTTATACTTATTATTCTGGTATACCTGGCCGGAATGTTTGTGACTCTTTTTGAATATGATTCCGCTCAATTTGCTGTAATGGCAATGCGAATGGTACAGGAAAACGACTTCATTAATTTGTTTAAAGGGACGGAGGAGTATCTGGATAAGCCACATATGCATTACTGGCTGGCAGCCATTTCTTATAAAATATTCGGACTGCATGATTGGGCCTATCGCATTCCCGGTATCCTTGCCACTTTGTTGGGAGCCTTTAGTTGTTATGGTTTAGGCAAACTCCTTTATAATAAAGAGGTAGGAAAAGTTGCCTCACTTATATTTATGACGGCGCAAACCATTATGCTTTCCAATATTGATGTGCGCACAGATGCTGTGCTTACCGGATTTACAGCTTTTGCTATTTGGCAAATAGCAACCTATATCGAAAGAAATTCCCTGAAGAATTTACTACTGGGTGCATTTGGAGCGGGAATTGCTTTTTCCACCAAAGGACAGATTGCGATATTAGTAATTGGTCTTCCAATATTATGCCATTTGGGTTATAGCAAGAAATGGAAATTACTATTTAGTTGGAAGGTTTTAGTTGCATTGGTTGTTTTTGGATTAACAATTTCACCAATACTTTACGCGTACTACCTTCAATTTGACCTGCATCCGGAGAAAGTTATTCGTGGAAAAGACCATAGGAGTGGAATACTCTTTATTTTATGGGAGCAGAGTTTTGAACGATTAAGCGGAGAAGGGGTAGGGAAGAATAGTAGTGATTATTTTTTCTTTTTCCATACTTTTTTATGGGTATTTCTACCCTGGACTATACTTGGCCTTGCTGCATATTGGACTCGAATAAAGGCGTTTTTCAATACAAAGTTCAGGAGGAGTTCGGGTCTGGAGTTTCTTACTATTGGAGGTATTACTATAATTTTTATAATAATAAGTTTTGCGCAATTTAAATTACCGCATTACCTGAATATCACGATACCTTTGTTTGCGGTGCTCACAGCTTCCTTTATACAAGAATTATTCAATGACCCTAAGGTTAAAAAACGGAAAGTATTTCTGGGACTACAATATTTCATTCTGGGTTTGGTTGGCATAAGCTCAATTCTGATTTGTTTTTTTGTTTTCAAATTTTCTAACTGGTATGCCTATATTTTATTTGTGTCCGCATTTTTGCTAACAGGCTTGATCTGTTTGAGGAAACAGGAATACGATATTCGACTACTAACCATCACCCTGTTCAGTTCTCTATTTCTTAATGCGGTAATGAATTTACATTTTTACCCATCTTTATTAAAGTATCAGGCTGGTTCCACGATTGCCGGTATAGTTGCAGAGAAGAACATCCCGGTGGATCAGATATACAAGATTTCCCCAAGATCTTCCTGGGCAATGGATTTTTACAACCAACATCCCATTAAGATTACGGAGACCTCAAATTTATCCGATATAGGTGCTATATGGGTTTATGGTACAGATGATGACCTTCAAAAGCTTAAAGAATCTGGTTACGCCTGGGATGAGCATTATTCGGCGGAGCAATTCAGGATAACACGTTTGCAGCCGAAATTCTTAAATCCTTCAACAAGGGAGCAAGTGCTGAACCATATGCATTTAATTCACCTTAAAGAATAAAACAGTTAAGTTATAATCTCTTTTAGTTCTGGTTTTTTAAAATGGTAAACTATTCCTGCTAGTGAAACTGTGGCGGTGATAAGGAAAAATAGCATGCTAATACTTACAGATGTATTCTCGTCTAGAGTAAGCCATAATGCCCCATAATAGAAAACCACTTCTCTACTGCCTATTCCACCGATTGTAAGGGGCAATACCGATACTATAGAGGATATCAGGAATATAAATAAATAAGCGACAGTATTGTCCTCCACGCCTAATGCTTTCAAAATAAATAGAACGCTTACTAATTGGGCAAGCTGCACCAAAGCAGAAAATCCCAGTGATTTCCAAAAAACCGGGTATACGAATGAAAAAAATCTTTTATTGAAAACCCAAAAAACCAGAATGCTCAGAGCAATGGCTAAGCCAAACAAACTTTTATAGGAATTTATGCTGCTTTCGTTTAAAAACAGGGCAAGGATACAGCTAATTACAAAGATTAATAAAAGGCCATTAAGCCGGTCTAAAATCAGAATAGAAACTACGCTCCTGGTCTTTATATCGTACTTATTTTTTAGTACATACCCCTTATATGCATCACCTCCTATGCCTCCCGGTAAAAAGAGATTATAGAACATGCCCAGCAGGTAAAGTTTTATATTGCTTAATTGTGTAAGAAATATTTTTATTTGATGAATATATAAGTTCAGACGAAGGGCTGAAAAGACTTTGGATATTACAAAAAACAAGAGAGCTGCAAACAAATAAGTAAAATCACTTCCTTTGAGGATTTTCCAAACTTCGTTGAATTGGATCTTTGTAAAAACAAAATATAGCAATACAAAGCTAAAAAGGATTTTAAGGAAGGTGATCCCTTTTTTACGAAGATTGTCCACCAACAGATATGTTTTTTATTCGGTACGGACGCTTATTTTGAGATTCGTAGTAGGTTCGAATTAACAGTTCCATGACTATTCCAATCGTAAACAGCTGAATCCCTGCCAATATGAACATCATTCCAAAAATAAGTAAGGGTCTGTTGCCTATGTCCTGTCCGTAACCCAGTTTTACAATGAGTAAGTAAATATTTATAAAAATTCCCAAAATAATCAGAAGTACTCCAATAATGCCAAAAAGATGAATTGGTCGTTGAAAATACTTCCTGATAAAAAGCAGGAGCATCATATCTGCTACTACTTTAAAAACGCGTTCCAATCCATATTTCGAAACCCCTGCATTTCTTGCATGGTGTTGTACCGGCACCTGTTTTATCTGAGCACCTTCCAAATGCGCCAGTAAAGTAATAAATCGATGCATTTCACCATATAAATTCAAATCCTTTGCAATATCCCTGGTAAATACTTTAAGAGCACATCCATTGTCTTTGATGTCTAACTTAGTTACGCGCCTGACCATGAAATTTGCAATCCTGGAAGGAATTTTCTTAACCAGGGAATCCTTTCTTTTTTGACGTATTCCGGTAACAACGTCATATTCACCACTTACCACATACTCCATCATTTTAGGAATATCCTGCGGATCATTTTGCAGGTCTCCATCCATGGTTATGATATATTCTCCCTGAGCATAATCAATGCCTGCCGCCAATGCCAGGCTTTGCCCATAGTTCTTTTTTAAGGCAATAAGGTGAACATTGGGATCCTTCATATCCTTTATGACTTTTCGGGTATTGTCCGTAGAAAAATCATCCACATAAATAATCTGATGAAGATACCCTTTCAGGCTTTCGTTAATCTTTTTGGTGAGAAGGACTACATTTTCCTCTTCGTTATAAAGAGGTATGACAATTGAAATAAGTGAGAGCGTTACCGGCTTCATTCTGCTTTATAAAAGTGTTGCGGCAAATTTATACTTTTTATTTAAGTTCTTTCTTATATCCCGCCATAAGTACTTCGGCAGCCCTAAATGGTGAGATCTTATCTTGTGCTACCTTCACCATCATTGTTTCCAGATTTTCTTTGACACTGGGTACCTGGAAAAAGTGTTGTTTCAATAGTTCATTTATGGTCTGCAACAGCCAGTATTTATTCTGATTTTGTCGGTTGCTTTCAAAATATCCACTGTCCTTGGTAGTGTCCAAAAATTTCTCGATTGTCTCCCATATTTCAACTATTCCCGAATTCTCAATTGACGAACAAGTACTTACCTTTGGAATCCAGCCATTTTCTTTTGGGGGATAGAGCTGCAATGCTCTTTCAAATTCCGATTTTGCCCGTTGCGCTTTTTTCAGATTATCGCCTTCAGCTTTATTGATTACTATGGCATCTGCCATTTCCATAATGCCTCTTTTTATCCCCTGAAGCTCGTCTCCGGCACCTGCTAATTTTAAAAGCAGAAAAAAATCAACCATACTATGCACAGCAGTTTCGCTTTGCCCAACCCCTACCGTCTCTATTAAAACTATATCAAATCCGGCTGCTTCGCATAAGATCACTGACTCCCTGGTCTTGCGTGCCACTCCTCCAAGGGAATCACCAGATGGCGAGGGCCGTATAAAAGCATTAGGATCCTTTACCAGCTCCTGCATACGCGTTTTATCACCAAGGATACTGCCCTTACTAAAGGTGCTTGTAGGATCTACAGCCAATACGGCAACTTTCCTGCCAAGGCTGGTAAGGGTTGTACCAAAGACTTCAATGAAGGTGCTCTTGCCAACACCCGGCACTCCTGTTATACCAATCCGTATACTATTGGATTTCCTTGAAAGGCAATTCTCAACCAAGGTATAAGCCTTCTTGAGATCTTCATTTCGGGTGCTTTCTACAATGGTTATGGCCCTTGCCAAAACCGATTTATCTCCATTAAAGACCCCTTGAGTAAGCTCCTCAACCGAGAGCTTCTTTTTACGGTGTTTTTTTACCTGAAGAACTCCTTTTTTACCCGTATTTTTTTCTGTACCCAATGTTAGTTATTAATAGGTACCCGTACCTTGGTTTTATCCCATTCAATGCTCAGGTACAACTGCCCGGTCTCTTCGAAAGAGATGGTAAAACTTTCAACTGTTTCCAACAAATTAATAACCGGCACTTCCACAGTAACCAAATCTTCTTCGGGCATACGTGTTGTTTCTTTTCCACCACTTGTAAGGGTCACGCCCCATTCCGGGACATTCTTATTGAAAATTACCTGCCAGTTTTCTCTGCCGGGAATGGTCCAAATGGAATAAGTGCCTGTCGGAAGTTCTTTGTCTATAATATAAATTTTGGAATTTGTGGTAAAGGTAGTGGGCTCATTTGCACCGGTTCGCCATACGGTATCATAAGGCACCAGCCCGCCAAATATAACCCGTTCCTTTTTAAAGGGACTACTGTATTTTATGGTAAGATCCATGCCGTTTTCAGTATAAACAACAGTCTTCTGAGGGCTGTTCTTTTTTGTTTGTTCTTTTAGATAGGGCATTCCCACAAAGAAAAAAAGCAAGGCTAATGCCATCAGGATGATCAAAATCCATTTGATTACTTTCATATTAAAGATGTCTTGTTTAGTTTGTCTAAGTTACTAAATCAAATGTAAAAACTGCCTTGTTGATGTAGGTTTCTCCGGGATGAAGTATGGCGGAGGGAAATGATAGAATGTTGGGCGCATCCGGATAGTTTTGGGTTTCAAAACAAATAGCTCCAAACTCAGGGGGAGTATAAACAATAACTGCAGGTTGATTACTTTCCACCGTCATTCGCATTCCTGAAACCGGGGAATATAATTCCGCCACTTTTTTGGCACTATCTGAAACCACGTAAGCAGTATCTAATCGTATTTTTCCAATCTCTTTTCTGGTAAGGAAGTCATATTGAGTATCCTTAACAGAAACCAGCTTTCCTGTAGGCAGTAAACTATTATCGGTTTCTAATATTTCAGGGCATTGCAATTGCAACTGATAATGATCAATGGAATTGGTGCTATCCAGGCAAAAGTAGGAATGGTTGGTCAGGTTTAGTATCGTAGTCCTGTCTGTTATCGCCTCATGAATAATTTGTAATGAATTATCTATTAGCTTATAAGTCACACTGGCCTTTAGGTTTCCAGGATAACCTTCTTCCATATGAGGGCTTTGGCGCGTCAATTTTACGAAGGGTTGTTCCCTGTGCTCAATAGCATCAAACTTCCAGTATTTTTGTGCGAAACCCTGTTTTCCACCGTGAAGATGCACGCCATTCTGGGTATATAAATTATAGGTATTCCCTTCTATCTGAAATCCCCCGTTTGATATCCTTCCCGCATATCGGCCAACGCAGGCGCCTAAACATTTATGATCGTCCAGATAACTTTTCGGGTTCTCCAGCCCTACAACTAAATTCAGCTCTTTTCCTTCCTTGTCCTTCACCAGAAGCTTTTGAATAATAGCACCGTAGTCTAGAACGCTTAAGGATATAAAATCGTTTTTAATTGTAACTTGTTCCAAGGGCGACCATTTAAATAGTTCTTAAAAATACTTGTTTTTTGCAACATGTAATATTTTCATGTCTCCTTTAGATAATTACATTCAAATACCCTTTTCAAACATACGTAAATCTATCATCAACGGTAAAGCAGGTAAAACTATTTTACATTGGATTCCCCCTTATTTTTTAATGATGCCGGAAACTTTCACAAACTCCATTATGGGTATAAACTTATCGGGTTTGATCGCTATGGAGAGTAGTAAAATACCTAGAAATAGGTATTTTAATTATGCTTATCTCTGCGTAACTTTAAAGTTGGAGTATTCTAAATAGCTATGAAAATAAAAAATGCAATTCATTTTTCCAGATCTTGATAATGAGGATGAAATTCTTGGAAAATAATTACCTGCGAGGAAGCAATAAATGGTAAAGCAATAGTTGAATAATATTAATCGAAAATATCTAAGTGATGGCAATAGCAGTTAAAAATTCAGAAACAAAGTCCGATAGAGCATCGGCCGTAAACACAGGACGTGTCAATGCCGATACGGCAAGGATCGACCAGTTAAAAGAAGTTATGCGGAGCACTCCTGCCGAAGTGGATTTCGAGCGGATAATAATCATGAAGGAAGTATACGAGAACACCGAAGGATATCCTAATGTAATTCGAAGAGCCAGGTTTAATGAGGCATTGCTAGACCGAAAGAAACTCTACATTGATGACAATCTCTTTGTTGGTGCCATGGCGAGCACTGTCAACGGTATTTACACTTACCCTGAATGGCAGGTGGGCTGGATGATTGAAGAAAAAGTAGTAGAAAATTCAAAAACTCCTGAATTAAAGGCAGCTAACCAATGGGTTCTTGATTATTGGGGCAAGCGTGCGCAAGTACCGCGCGTTCATGAAATTTATGAAAAAAGATATGGCTATGATGCCAGGCCCATTTACCAGGCAGGCCTGGTAGCAGATTTTTTTAGCTGGCCGGCTGGGGGAGGTAACCTGGACTACCCCCGGGTTTACAGAGAAGGCCTTGCGAGTATGATCAAGGAAGTGGAAGAGCGAATGATGTCGCTTGAAATGCGATTGCCCAACAAAGAAAAATTCTACTTCTACGAAGCTGGATTGATTACAATGAAGGCTATTTTACGCTATGCCAAACGTTATGCTGCATTGGCGCGTGAAATGGCAGCGAAAGAAAAAAATGAAATACGCAAAGCAGAACTTATTTCCCTTGCCGAAACCTGCGAATGGGTACCTGAACATCCGGCCCGAAACCTTCGCGAAGCGATGCAGTCCCACTTCTTCTGCCACATTGTTGCAGAAATTGAACAGGTAGGTTGCGGGTATTCTGAGGCTTACCTTGGGCAGAATCTGGAACCATATTATCAAGCCGATAAAGCAGCCGGGCTGATTAACTATGAGGATGCTGTTTTTATGTTTGAAAACCTCGTGATTAAGCTCAACGAAATCGGCTATTACTTTGGAGAGAAAGTTGCGCTTCAAAATTCTGCCGACCTTGGCCAAAGCATCACGCTTGGCGGGTATGATGAAGAGGGGGACCATGCACATGCGGAAATGGATTTTGTGATTCTTGATGCGTGCAACCACCTTCATTTACCACAGCCGCCACTATCTTTGTGTTACACCAATAAAACCCCCGGAAAACTACTCGAAAAAGTACTGGATGTTATTGGTACCGGTATTGGCATGCCTCAATTTATTAGCGGGGATGCCATGTTCAAACGGGCCCTGCACATGTGGGGACATTCCAAAAACGGGGATCTACCTTTGTCCAAAGCCAGACGCACCTGCGTAGGAGCTTGTGTGGGTAGTTATATCCCTTATGAAACCGGCCACCCGGTAGAAGGCCAGCCGAACCTGGGTAAGGTGCTGGAATTAACATTGAATGATGGATTTGATCCGCGCACAAAAAAACAGATAGGCCCTAAAACAGGAGATCCTGAAACATTCAAGGATTTTGAAGAATTGTATGCCGCTTTTGAAAAACAGCTTCAATTCTGCGAGGATGTGCTCCGCAGGGGTGCCTGGATTGCCAGTATGCTGGCAGCAGAGTATCTGCCGGTAACCTGGCGTTCGCTTCTTACCGGAGGATGTATTGAGTCGGGTATTGATGTATGGAACGGTGGTGCCAATTACTATACAGTTGCTCAAATTTCTGTTGGATCGGTGGATGCCGGTAACGGGCTAATGGCAGTCAAGCATTTGATATACGACAAAAAGAAACTTACCTGGAAAGAATTAAAGGCTGCACTCGCTGCCAATTTTGAAGGCGAATATGAACGCGTGCACAAGATGGTTTACGTGGATGCTCCTAAATATGGTAACAACCTGGCCGAACCTGATCACATGGTGAGACGGGTAAATGATAGCATTTTAGCCGCTTTCAAAAATGTAGATGGCGGGGGTAACTACATTACCAGGGATATCAAAACCTCACTCGATCAATACACTAAGAGCGTGCATAACCTGATGGGTAAGGTCACCGGCGCTTTGCCAACTGGCAAGAAAGCTGGATTGGCACTTACCGATGGCAGTTTATCGGCCATGCCGGGTACCGATGTTAACGGACCTACTGCTCTGGTAATGTCGGCTACTGTGGGTAATGATGCGGTTAAGTGGACTGCCACACACATGAACATGAAAGTGCAGCCGGATCAGCTGAAGACACGAAAAGGTAGAGATCAAATTTTAGCTCTGGTAAAAACCTTATTCGACAATGGCGGCTACCACATTCAGTTCAACTGTCTGGATACTGAAATGCTTCGAGATGCACAAAAACATCCGGAAAACTACCGTGACCTGGTGGTTAGGGTAGCAGGTTTTAGCGCCTTTTTCACCAAACTTGATGTGGGTGTTCAGAACGAGGTCATTGAGCGTACGCTGCAAACATTCAATTAGAATCAAAAGATACAGTCGAGGGTTTTACCTCGACTGTATCTAAATAATACATAAAGAAAGTAATTATGAAAACCATAAAGAAAATAGCTATCGCCATTGGGGCAGGGTATACTCCCGGCATCAATTCCATAATTATGGGAGCTGCTATTTCAGCCCACAAAGCAGGTTGGGAAGTAGTAGGTATTCGCGATGGTTTCGAAGGATTGCTCTTCCCTGAAAAATATCCGAACAAAGGATTGATTGACTTAGGGCCGGAGGTAATCAGCAAATTGAATCCGATGAGCAGCGATGCCATGGGTACAGCAGCGAGCATGGACCCCTTTAATGTGCGGACCATCAACGAATTGGAAATGATTGAAGAAGTGGATATGTCAGATACCCTTCTCGAGAATATTAAGAAAGAAAATATTGATGGCGTTATCGCCATTATGATGGGCAGAGGTCTAAGCATACTTCATAAGCTTAATGCAAAAGGCTTAAAGTCAGTATGTATACCACGAACTGTAGAAAATGATATGGCTGCGACTCCCGTTGCTTTCGGATTCAATACTGCACTGAGCTTCTGTATCGAAATGCTCGACAGGGCCAAACAGGCAGCTGTCTCCGCTAAAAAAATCGGAGTTGTGGAAGTCCCCGGGTCGCAGGCCGGATGGCTGGCTTTGCAAAGCGGCATTGCCGCTTTGGCAGATGCTGTTATATCGCCGGAGTTCCCTTGCGATGTGAATGACCTGGCGCAAAACCTGAAATCCAGAATAACCCCTGACAAGCCGCACGCTTTGGTGGTAGTGGCAGAAGGAAGTTCGTTTGTAAATCTTCCAGGGCGCACAGAAGATACCCTTAGTGATTTGAGGAAGGCATTGTCGCCTTCGGCAACAGAAGAAGACAGCGAATTTACCATCAATAAAAGCGGGCAGGCAGCAAAAACGTTGTCGTACGCCTTGCAACAGTTGCTTGCAGATGAGGTATATCCATTGGTCTTGGGTCCCTGGGTGCGCGGAGGGAATACCACTGCCGTGGATCGTCAATTAGGACTGGCCTATGGCGCAGCGTCCGCTAAAGCCCTCGAACAAAGCAAGTTTGGCACTATGGCGACATTCGTACCCCCGCATATAGACTTTGTGCCGCTCATTGATGCGTTGAACAAAGTTCGCAGGGTGGACAAGGACCATGGATTTATTAAAGTAGCCCAGGCATTGGGAATTTATACAGGAGTTTAATTCAACTATTATGGAAGCTCAAAATTATTTAGATATAAAAGGCCGCGTATTGAATATACAGCGGTTCTGTGGAGAAGACGGACCGGGTACCCGGACAACCGTATTCCTGAAAGGTTGCTCCTATCGCTGTAAGTGGTGCAGCAACCCGGAGAGTATAAAACCGCAACCGGAGCTGGATTTTAATCGAAAGGCGTGCAAAGGCGCGGCAGCATGCGGCATTTGTTTGAAGGGTCCCTTCCCTCCGGGAGCGTTTTACGTGCTGGATGGTGACGATGACAAAGTTCATGCGAACTGGGATTTGGCCAATGCCTGTACTGAAGAACTTGCAGAATTATGTCCTACCGGAGCTATTGGTATGTTTGGCAAAGAAATGACGGCCGGCGAAGTGCTTACCGAAGTGCTGAAAGATGAAAGTATGTATCGCAATACCGGTGGTGGTGTAACCATTAGCGGTGGCGAGTGTTTACTGCAACCTGATTTTACTGCGGCTATTTTGCGCGGGGCCCAAGAAAGTGGTATTCATACTGCTATCGAAACGGCTGGCAATGTTCCATGGGAGTTTATGGAGAAAGTTTTAAAGTATGTTGACCTGATGCAGCACGATAATAAACTGATGAATCCAGATCCGGAACGCCATAAAAAATGGATTGGTGTAACTAATAAGCGCTCGCTTGAAAACTTTAAGAAAGCCTACGAAACTTTTCCAGACGTAGAATTTATAGCACGAACACCACTTATTCCCGGCATTAATGCCGATGAAGGGCATATTCGTGCGGTACTTGATTTTATAAAGCCCTACAAAAATGTGATTGATTATGAATTGCTACCGTATCACCGCTATGGGTTAGGTAAATATGCCTATTTAGGCAAGGTTTACGAATTACAGGATTATCAATCGCCTTCGCCTGAATTACTTGAACATCTGAGGAGTATTATTGATGAGGCTTTTGGCCGGAAGGCGGAAGCCAAAGCATAACCTAAATGTAGTAGTCCATGCCTTGTTCATGTTTATTGACAGGGCATGGCTTATGAACAGGTAGGTAAATTAAGAATTGTAAAGTATTTGATTCATGGAAACAGAAAACACATAAAAGAGTCAATTCACCGGGCCTGGTTTTAAAGCAAAATTGAAATTTTATCATTGCAGAAGCAGCTACGATTGCATTGCTGCTTGTCCTGAGCAGGCCATAACCAAAGGTGCCGACCGCTTCCCCCCAATGGCCTGCCAGAGTAATGACCTGTTGCCTGGCAAGCCTGAAATTGATCTGGCCAAATGTACAGGATGCGGAGATTGTATTTCAGCTTGCCCGAACAATGCCCTGGAGATGGTTCCAGTAACCAGTCGAGGAGGCTCGGTCTTTTCTTAAGTATTTGAAAAACATAAATCCAACCCAAAATGTCACTGTATCCTAAAAACATGTTTTTTACTTCAGAATCCGTAACGGAAGGTCATCCGGATAAGTTTTGCGATCTCATATCGGATACCGTTCTTGACGAATGTCTGAGACTCGATCCGATGTCACGTGTAGCCTGCGAGACCTACGTCACAATGGGCCTGGTGATCGTCGGCGGTGAGGTGACCACCAAGGCAATCTTTGATATATCCGAGGTGGTGCGCGAATTAGGAAATGATGTCGGTTATATTTCGCCGGAGTATGGTTTTGATGTCAATACAGGAGCTATTGCCCGAACCATACACAGGCAGTCGCCGGATATCAGTCTGGGGATTGCAAAAAAAGGAGGGAAAATTGGTGCCGGCGATCAGGGTCTGATGTTCGGATACGCATGTAACCAAACGAAAGAACTAATGCCCATGCCCATCATGCTGGCACATAAGCTGGCACGAAAGCTTACGGAAGTCCGCAAAACAAAAGTATTGCCTTATCTTGGGCCTGATGGTAAGACACAGGTAACCCTGGAATATCAAAATGGCAAACCTGTACGTGCTGATTACGTTGTTATAGCTGCATCGCATACATCCGCAGTAGTTACCCCCGACGGTAAATTCACTACCGAAGAAGCTAAGCATGAAATTATTGAAAAAGTGGTGCGTCCGGTTATGGGCGATTTGATGGACAAGCAGACCAAAATTACCGTAAACGGTACGGGAAAATTCCTCGTTAGCGGACCTCAGGCCGACACGGGGCTTACAGGTCGTAAAATTATTGTGGACACTTATGGTGGCTGGTCAGTGCATGGAGGCGGCGCCTTTAGTGGAAAAGACCCAACAAAGGTTGACCGGTCAGCCGGGTACATGACAAGGTATATTGCAAAGAACATAGTATCGGCTAAACTGGCAGATGAGTGTCTGGTTCAGTTAGGTTACTGTATCGGCCTTGTGGATCCGGTATCAGTTATGGTCAACAGCTACGGCACCGGCAAGATATCAGACGAAGCCCTGTCAAAGCTGGTTCGTAAGGTCTTCCCACTTTCACCACAAGGCATAATTGACCTCTTTAAGCTAAGACGTCCTATTTACCGAAATACTGCAGCATACGGGCACTTTGGCCGTGAGGAGTTTGAATGGGAAAAATTGGATGCAAGAGATGAATTACTAGCTCAGTTTTCCAGGGTTTGAAATTCATCTTACAGTATTCCTGATTAACGCTGGTTTTAATCCAGCCTGAATAAATTAGATAATCTCAATTGACTTATGGAACTTACTAAGAATGATATTATCAGGCAACATCTGATCGATCCGGAGACCTGTATTCAGTGTAATACCTGTAAAACTACATGCCCGGAGGGTGCTATTTCGAACGATTCGGGAAAATATGTGGTAGATTCGATCAAGTGTACTTCCTGTATGGCGTGTATAGATCCTTGTCCTACGGGCGCCATAGACAATTGGAGGATGGTACCACGCTCAAATGCCTATAGCGTTCAGACACAAATAGGCTGGGATGCGCTCCCGGTCGAATTGACGGCTGGCCAGCTTGCAGCTGCAGGTGTGAGTGGTATAGCGAAGCCCGAAGCTGAAGTATTAAAACCCTCCAAGAGCATTCAGGGACATCCATTGAGTGATCTGAATATTGGTTCAACACTTCCACCCTGGTCTGCTGCTCATGCCTACACCAGGCTATATGATCCAAAAAATCCTGTGACGGCAACCATCACAGGTAATATGCGTGTCACAGAAAGGGAGAAGGAATACGACACCCACCTTATCGTACTGGATTTTGGTAAAACCCCCTTCCCTGTCCTGGAAGGCCAGTCCATAGGTGTTATTCCTCCCGGCATAGACGCCTCCGGTAAACCACACCATGTACGTCAGTATTCTGTATCCAGTGCACGGGATGGTGAGCGGGAAGGGTACAACAATCTTTCGCTGACGGTAAAACGGGTGAATAAAGATCGTGAAGGCAATTCTGTACATGGTATTGCCAGTAACTACCTCTGCGATCTGAAGGTTGGAGATTCTTTGAAAGTAACCGGCCCTTATGGCAACAGTTTTTTGATGCCGAATCATTCGGGTAGCCATATTGTGATGATCTGCACCGGTACGGGCTCGGCCCCAATGCGTAGCATGCTCCATCGGCGGGACCGTCTGCGGCGCTCAGATAAATTTACAAGTGGCAAGATGATGCTGTTCTTTGGTGCCCGTACAAAGGAGGAACTTCCTTTTTTTGGAAGATTGTATAAAATTCCAAAGGATCTTGTGGATGTAAATATTGCTTTTTCAAGAACTCCCGGTCAACCTAAGAAATATGTACAGGACCTCATGCGCGAGCGGAGTGCAGATCTGGCCGTCTTACTGGCAGACCCTGATAGCTATTTCTACATTTGTGGCCTAAGGAGTATGGAAGAAGGTGTCATACTGACGCTGCGTGACATAGCAGAGCAGGCAGGGTTGAATTGGAAAACGTTGAGTAAGGAACTGAAAAACAATGGTCGTCTGCACATAGAGACTTATTGATCATTTTCAACCAGTTTATAGGTCAAGTTTATGTTTCCCGGATAAACTTCTTCCAAATACACAATATTAGGTATCAACTTATCTGGTTTATCCATATAGATGAGCATCCGGTTTATTTTTTGAATACATGAAGCTGATTTGATAACCATGGAAAGTCATAAAATACCTATTTCTAAGTATTTTATTTATCCGCATTCAATTGTAATTTTAATAGTGAAAAACCTTACATATTTATGAACTTAAAGAACACAATCATTTATGCCAGTTTGTTGATAGAGGGGATAAAAATCTCGTAAAATAATGAGCTCAGAATGTAAAAAAAGATAAAGCAAAAGTGAAATAGAAATAATCAGATATTAAAGAATTAGACATGTTCAATGTTTTCTTAATAGGCCTGCTGAGTTCCTCTTCACTTATTATAGGAGGAGTACTCGCCTCGCGTTTCACCTTGGAAAAGCGTATGATCGGCATCATCATGGGGTTTGGCGCAGGAACGCTAATTTCAGCCGTTTCTTATGAGTTAATTTTTGAAGCTGTACAAATTGCAAAAAGAAGTGGTTTTCCTGCATATGGCTTTTTTAGTGGAGCTTTGACATTTTTACTGGCGGACTGGTTGATCGGTCGATTTAGTTTTTCCAAGACGCAAAAACCAGACCCAAACAGTCATACTGCCTTGATTGTCCCCATGATTCTCGCGATCATACTGGATGGTATACCTGAATCCATCGTATTGGGATTGGGAATTTTTGAGTATGGATCCGTTAGTTTGTCCATGTTGGTAGCTATATTCATTTCTAATTTGCCTGAGGCCATTGCCGGGTCGGTGGGAATGAAGGAAGGTGGCTGGAGCCGCAAAAAGATAATTATTCTATGGTTTGGCATCGCGCTTTTTTGTGCTGTCGCTACTCTCCTGGGATTCACTTTATTCAGTAACATATCTCCTTCCTGGATGGCCTTTATTAATGCCTATGCAGGAGGGGCCATTCTGATGATGCTTGCCAATTCAATGATTCCCGAAGCCTACGAGAATGGAGGAAAACTTGCGGGAGTCTTTACAATTCTTGGGTTTTTTGTTTCCGTCTCAATAGTCATTTTAGAAAATTCCTGATGGAACAGACGAAAAAATAAGGAGAAAAAAAGAATTATAACAGTTAGGGAAATTAAATATTTCGACTTCAACTAAATAACAAGGTTATGGAAAATATCAGATTGCAGGAAGCACGTGAGAATAAACTCCCTTGGAAAAAGTGGGGGCCATATTTGAGTGAAAGGCAGTGGGGTACCGTTCGCGAAGATTATAGCGAGAATGGTGACGCCTGGAATTTTTTCACCCACGATCATGCCCGCTCCCGCGCTTACCGTTGGGGTGAAGATGGCATTGCCGGGATTTCGGATGACAAGCAGCACCTTTGCTTTTCACTGGCCTTATGGAATGGAAAAGATGCTATACTCAAAGAGCGGCTATTCGGATTGACCAACAACCAGGGCAACCACGGGGAGGATGTAAAGGAGTACTACTTCTACCTTGACAATACTCCTTCACATTCATATATGAAATATCTCTACAAGTACCCGCAGGCGGCATATCCATACAGTGATCTTGAAAGAGTAAATGC
Organism: Eudoraea adriatica DSM 19308; assembly: GCF_000382125.1. Lineage (GTDB taxonomy): Bacteria > Bacteroidota > Bacteroidia > Flavobacteriales > Flavobacteriaceae > Eudoraea > Eudoraea adriatica. The sequence goes on along the minus strand of NZ_KB907549.1, from coordinate 353,888 downwards.
TCAACGTTCGCGAAATGAAATGGAATATGAACTGCTCGACACGGGTATATTTAATGAGGATCGGTACTTCGATGTGTTCATAGAATATGCCAAACAGGGTCCGGAAGATATTCTCATAAAGATCAGTGTAGCTAACCGCGGACCGGAAGCAGCGGAGTTATATCTACTACCTACCTTGTGGTTTCGCAACGACTGGTCGGCATGGATTGCCGACTCCAACCGGGTAGCGACAAAGCCAATACTATCGCAAATTAAATCAAAGAAAGGGGTGAGCGCACTCATGGCTAATCATTCAAAACTGGGTGAATTTATATTCTCCTGTGAGGGTGATGTGCAACTGTTGTTCACCGAAAACGAAACGAATCATGAAAAACTTTTTCCCGGAACCAAAAATGAAAGCCCTTATGTTAAAGATGGCATCAACGACTATGTTATACATGGTGCACAACAGGCGGTGAATCCAAAAAACCAGGGAACAAAAGCAGCAGCTCTTTATCAGCTTGTGGTCGGTGCCGGTGAGACTTCCGAAGTTCGGTTGCGCCTGACTAAAAAATCAGAAGAAGCAATGACCGCGCTTTTCGGAAAAGATTTTGAAACCGTGTTTGAAAAGCGGGTTGGTGAAGCAGATGCATTTTATGCCTCCATTACTCCACATTCAGCCAGTGCTGACGAAGCCAATGTGATGCGACAGGCCCTGTCGGGTATGCTGTGGAGTAAGCAGTTCTTCTTTTTTGATGGTGACAACTGGTTGGATGAACACAATTCTAATCCCCTGCATTCAGGCTATCATAATGCCCGAAATTCGGAATGGTATCACATGTTGAACATGGATATCATTTCTATGCCAGACAAATGGGAGTATCCGTGGTATGCGGCCTGGGATCTTGCCTTTCATACACTGCCTCTTTCTATCGTTGATCCTGATTTCGCGAAGAACCAGATGGAGTTAATGCTACGCGGATTATACCTCCATCCCAATGGACAGATGCCGGCCTATGAATGGAACTTTAGCGACGTAAATCCTCCTGTACATGCATGGGCGACCTTATTCCTGCATCGATCAGAGATGACATTGCGCGGGGAGGCGGATGTAAATTTTTTACGTTCCACTTTCAATAAGTTATTAATCAATTTTACCTGGTGGGTAAATCGTAAAGACCGTTTTGGTAAAAATGTGTTTGAAGGCGGATTTCTTGGTCTGGATAACATCGGTATTTTTGACCGTAGTGCACCTCTGCCAACCGGAGGTAATCTTGAGCAAGCGGATGGCACGGCCTGGATGGCGCTCTTCAGCCAGAATATGCTGAACCTTGCCAGTGAACTCACTGTGCATGATAGTTCCTACGACGAAATGATTGTGAAGTTTGCACAGCATTTCCTATTTATTGCCAGAGCTATGAATAAGCCAGGCAACGATGGGATGTGGGATGAGGAGGATGGATTTTATTATGATCTGCTTCGATTACCTGATGGAAGTGCTGTCAGGCTAAAAGTGCGCTCGCTGGTAGGGTTACTACCCTTATGTGCTACGAGTATAGTGGAAAAAGTACAGCGAGATCGGATTCCCGAGGCAATGGCAACCATAAGGGAATTTGAACGCAGAATGCCCGAACTTTTAGAAACCATACATGCCACCGGCGAAGGAAAATTTGGTGTAAATGAGCGCGGTATTCTGGCCCTGGTAAATGAAGATAGATTACGTAAGATTCTTTCAAAAATGCTCGATGAAAATGAGTTTCTGGGTCCACATGGAATTCGTTCGATTTCCAAGTTTCATCAGGAACATCCATATGTCATGCACGTTGAAGGTCAGGAATTCCGGGTGGATTATCTACCCGCCGAGTCCGATACAGGAATGTTTGGAGGTAACTCAAACTGGCGTGGCCCTGTATGGATGCCTATTAACATCATGTTGGTGCGGGCACTGCAACAATACTATTTGTATTACGGGGATAAATTTCAAGTGGAATGTCCAACTGGCTCTGGCAACATGATGAACCTCTTTGAGGTGAGCAAGGAAATTAGCCATCGGCTTATCAGTACGTATACACGAGGTGCCAATGGAAAACGTCCGGTGTATGGAGGTACAGAAAAATTCCAAAATGATCCCAACTGGCGCGATCTGATTTTATTTTATGAGTATTACCATGGCGACAACGGGGCCGGATTGGGTGCGAGTCATCAAACTGGCTGGAGCGGAGTGGTGGCAAAACTTATTCAAATCTTTGGTCAGGTGGATGCAGAGCAACTCCTAAAAGACGGAATAAAAACCACATTTGTGAAGGACAAGAAGGTAACCGGCAAGAAGAAGCGTACAGTGAAAAAAATTACTGAAGAAATTATATAAGGGGTTGTAGCTAAATCCTAATTAAAAAAATAAATAGTAACACATGAAAGCAATTACTGTAGAACCTAAAAAACCCGGAACAGCAAAACTGATGGATATTCCCGAGCCGGGAGTGCACGAAGGCTCCGTATTGGTGCAGGCAGTCGCCGTCGGTGTATGCGGTACCGATGTTGAAATCGTGGAGGGGAAATATGGTTGGGCACCACCTGGTCAGAAACATCTGGTACTCGGCCATGAATCACTGGGTCGTGTAATTGACCCGGGGCCAACCAGCGGGCTTAAGAAAGGGGACCTGGTTGTTGGCATCGTAAGGCGGCCAGACCCGGTGCCTTGTCCGAATTGTGCGGTAGGAGAATGGGACATGTGCAGCAACGGATTATATACAGAACGAGGAATCAAAGAGATCAACGGTTATATGTCAGAATATTGGCGTATTGAACCAGAGTATGCCATTAAAGTTGATCCAACCCTCGGCTTATTGGGTGTATTGCTTGAACCTTCTTCAGTAGTGGCCAAAGCATTGGAACAGGTAGGTCTGATCGGAAGGCGTTCGTTCTGGGAACCCAGGACGGCCTTGATTACAGGTGCTGGTCCGATTGGCTTACTGGCAGCCCTCTTTGCGAAATTGTATGGTCTAGATGTGCACGTTCTCGATCGGGCCGCAGGTGGCCTTAAGGTCGACCTGGTGCGTGAATTGGGCGCTACCTATCATTCCGGTAGTGTAAAGGATCTTGATTTCGAACCCGATACGATTATCGAATGTACCGGTGTGGGTCAGGTAATAGCAGAATCTATTCAAAGGATTGGGGCAAATGGTATAGTATGTCTGGCAGGTATAGGTCATGGCGGGGCTTCCCCCACGTCAAGCATAGCGGATGTAGCCTCCGCAGCAGTGCTTAGGAATAATGTAATTGTGGGAAGTGTAAATGCCAATAAACGCCATTGGTACAGGGCCAGTCAATACCTGGCTCGTGCAGACCGCGGATGGTTGACCAAACTCATTACCCGGATTGAGAAACCGGAAAATTTTATGAAGGCTCTGCAACGCTCTCCGGATGATATCAAAGTGGTTATTCAGTTTTCAGATATTTAGGAGGCGATCTTTTGATCAGTGTTCATGTAAAAAAGCGGAGCTGGTAAACTTATAGAGAAGACCATATTGCGTGCAATATTATTTTTACGCTTTTTGAATAAAATAATTGGGTGCCGAAATTATTTCTGACAAATCACCAAATGTCATCGGAGTGGACACCCAGGGAGACCTAAGTTCAGCTCTTTTCCTTCCCGGTCTATAACCAGTAGCTTTTGAATAATAGCCTTTAGTCAATAATGCTTACGGCTGTAAAATTGTTTTTAATTGTAACTTGTTATAAGGTGGACCATTTAAATATTTCTTAAAAACACTTGTTTTTTGCAACATGTAATATTTTCACTCGTCCTTTAGATAATAACAACTAGCACCAAAAATTGGAAACCGGCCAAATGTTTCAAATAGATCTGGTAGAACGTTGCAAAGCCAACGATCGTAAAGCGCAATTAAGGCTTTACAGGCAATATTGTGAGGGAATGTTTTTTGTGGCAAAACGATTTGTAAATGACCCCGATGACGCGGAAGATGTCGTACAGGAGGCATTTATTAAGGCTTTTCAAAAGATAGATCAATTCAAAGGTGAAGTAACATTTGGTGCATGGTTGAAGCGAATTGTCATCAACAAGAGTATTGATTTTCTTAAAACGAAAAAGGAACGTTTTCAGGAGCTGAATGAGAATAGCATTCATATCGTGGAGGATGATGACTGGACAGTAGAAGATGGGATATCTATTGATGAGGTTAAAGAGGCTATAAATCAACTGACAGAGAAATACCGGCTTGTTGTACAGCTTTACCTCATGGAGGGATATGATCACAAAGAGATTTCGCAAATAATGAAATTAACAGAGACCACTTGCAGAACCCGCTTGCTCAGAGGCAAAGGGCATTTAAAGGAATTATTAAAAGAAAGGCGTTATGGCACAGGATCTTAGAGAATTATTTAAAAAGGAGAAACGGGAAAAGCACCCAATGAAAAAAGGACATGAAGAACGGTTTTTAAGTCGGTTAGATAAGGAGTTACCTGTTAAAAGAAAGTCAACCTTCTATTTTATAAAAATTGCGGCTTCAATTTTAGTTCTTTTTAGCCTGGGAATTTATACGTATTTAAATTTTAGCTATGAGGCACCCCAACCATCAGTAATAGTTGATAAAGGAACAGAGAATAAGCAACCTTATGAGTATTCCTTGGGGGACCTCTCACCGGATTTGAAGAAAATAGAAAACTACTATGTGGCCAATATTAATCTGGAATTATCCCGTTTGGAGGTTTCCGATGAAAATAGGGGGCTGGTAGATGATTTTATGTCACGGTTATCTGAGCTGGATAAGGAATACCAAAGACTGAATACCGAATTAAATGAAATTGGGCCCAATGATCAGACCATAAATGCTCTTATTAAAAATCTACAATTAAGATTACAATTATTACAGAAGTTAAAATTAAAATTAGATCAATTAAAATCATCAGAAAATGAACAAGTTACATCAAAAAGTGTTTAAAAATGCAGTTCTATGCTGTTGCCTTTTTACAATGGCCGGCTATGGACAAACTCAATCCAAAACCTACAAAGAAACTTTTTCGGTAGGGGACGAGGCTGTTGTAGATATCAACACGAGTCATGCCGATATTGAATTTGAAACCTGGAATAAAAACCAGGTAATTATTGAAGCTACAATTGAACTTGAGGGTGCCACCCCGGAAGAGGCCGAAGCTTATTTTAATAAAGAGGGAATTAAAATACTCGGCAACAGTCAGGAAATAACTATTAAAACCAGTGGTGAGCATTCATGGAGCTATTGGGACGGCCGGGCAAATAAGCATATTGTAGTGGACATTCCGGAAATGCCAAATATGGAGCCCTTGTTTTTGGATTTACAAATTCCCGATATACCTGAAATTATTAAGGAAATGCCTCCAATGCCACCTCTTCCTCCAATACATATTGAGAAATTTGATTACGATGCCTACGAGAAAGAAGGTGAAAAGTATATAGAAAAATGGGCCATTGAGTTTGAAAAGGGTTTTGATGAGGAATATCAAAAGGAAATGGAAGCATGGGGCAAGGAGATGGAGGCCAGGGTAAAAGAGCGTGAAGCTGCCAGAGAAGAAATGATGAAAGAAAGAGAGGAAATGAGCAAAGAAGGAGAAGAAATGAGAAAAGAAGCGCAGGAATTGAGGCAGGAGGCGCATGAAGCGAGGCGAGAAGCAATGGAAGAGCATCGCAAGGTTCAAAAGAATGTTATAATATCGAAGCACGGGAAGGATGGCCCTAATGTTTTCTATCGGTCCGCAGATGGTGAAAGAAGAAATTATAAAGTTAAAAAGACCATAAAAATTAAAATGCCTAAGTCCACGAAGCTTAAAATGAATGTGCGCCACGGAGAGGTTAAATTAGCTGAAAATACAAGAAACATGGATGCAACCTTGTCTTATTCAAGGTTGCTTGCCTCCACAATAGATGGAGAAAAGACTAAAATTGTAGCTTCCTATTCTCCGGTATCTGTTCAACGATGGAATTATGGGAATTTAAACCTGAATTTCTCAGAGGAAGTGGCTCTGAAGGATGTAAATATCTTAAAACTAAACGCTACTTCTTCTGATGTTACTATAGACAGGTTACTTAAAAGCGCTCATATTAAAAATGATCTGGGCGCATTAGTGATCAATACAATTGCTGATGAATTTGAGGATTTAGAAGTGGTTGTGCAGAATGGAGAATTTGTTTGCCTGTTACCGCGTACACCATTTAATATTTCAATAGACGGAACTTCCTCCTCATACTCAGGACCATCAGATTTAAAATTGGTATCTGAAAAAAATGGAAACAGTTTTGTACATAGCGGTTATTTTATGCAAAAGGATTCAGGAAAGTCAATAGTAATAGATTCCAGATATAGCGAAATCCAACTCAAAAAATAACCTGCGCCTTCAACTTCAAAGTCATGAATTTGAGCAGCTCCTGCTTATAAATTCAATTCCTTGTTCCATTCCACTATTTTATTCTCGTACATAGCGTCTAAACCCATCTGAACACAGGCAGCGGCCTTAGCTCCGGTAATAACGTTAGATTCAGGGACTGTATTATTTAATATGCTGGTTTTAAAGTCAATTAAAGCCTGGGCACTTGGATCTGCATGTTCTATATCAATTGGGATTCCTTTTCCTTCATCCCATTTAACGGTAGCTCCGGAAACGCCGTCAACATCCTGAATTTCTTTTTTGTAATTCCCTTCCGGGAAGAACCATGCGTTGACGTAATCAACGATCAGCGTACCTTTGTCTCCCATCACTTTTATTTGGTAATCATCTTTTGAATTACTGGTTAAGCATGTAAAAGAAGCTTTTACACCATTGGGATAACTATAGATAAGATGCACATTATCAAATGTTTCCCGGCCGTCTTTCCAGTAATCAACTCCACCAACGCCAATTACCTGGTCTGGTGTTGCGTTTAATACCCAGTTCGTAAAATCAATCTGATGGGAACATAATTCAGCTGTCAAACCACCGGAATATTCCCGGTACATTCGCCAGTTAATTGCTCGTTCTAATTTAGAATCAGGCACCGGTCTCCTCCAGTTTCCATTTCGGTTCCATTGACATTCAATAGCAGTTACTTTTCCTACTTTGCCATTCCGGATAAGGTCTACCACATGGCTGTATAAACGAGAACTATGGTACTGATGTCCTGTTTGGAAAATTATATCGGAATTTTCTACTTTGTTTTTCAGTTGGATAATACCGTCAAATCCTTTAGCCAGGGTTTTTTCACAAAAAACATGCTTATCCGCATCAATGGCTTCCATTGCTATTTGTGAATGCGTATTAAATGGTGTAGCAATCAAAACAGCATCTATATCTTTCTGATCCAGAAGTCTGCGGTAATCGGTATATCCTTTTGCTTTTCCAGAGGTATTTGAAATTCCTTTCTGCAGTCGGAATGGCAAAACATCACAGCAGGAAATTACATTTAGCTCAGGAATAGTATTCATTACATTTATAAGCCCCCCTCCACGATCTCCTGTACCAATAACACCAATGTTTATTATATCTGACCCCTTATAGGGATATGCCATCCCGGATGTCATAAAACCTGTAGTACCAATTGCCGTAGTAGCCAGACTGCTTTTAATCAAAAACTCTCTCCTCTTCATATTTTTATTTACCTATAATTCAGGCTCCCACCCTTTTTCATAATCTCTTTTCCAGGACTCCATTGCTTTCTTGTTATTCAGGATTTTACCTGTCTTTGTATCCACCTTTAATGTTTCTCCGGCATCCTGGGCCATATTTCCCAGATGACAAATCATTGTAGTTATGCTTGCGTCTGTTATTGGTGAGTTTTGTGCTTCATCTAACCGAATGGCATTAAAGAAATTTGCAATATGCATACCATCCAGATCACCGGCGCCCATAGTATCTATTGTTGCACTGCCACCTGTTTCAAATTCAAATTTGATGGGTCTGCCATCCAAATCATACAATTTATAGCTTTGTCTGCTGAGTTCAATGGTACCCTTGCTACCATAAATGGTGGCACCTCTTCCTGGCTGTTCCGGCTTAATTACCCCCCTGCTATGTCCATTCCATGTTATGAACTTGTTGTCGCTGAAGGTATAGGTCACCTGTTGGTTATCCGGGAATTGCCAATCGTCATCATAAGCATATTTTCCACCAAAAGAAGTAACGGTTTCAGGAAGATCTACACCCAATGCCCATCGACAGATATCTATTTCATGAGTACCGTTGTTATGAATTTCACCTGTACCCCAGTTACGGAACCAGTGCCAATTGTATGGGTGAATATTATCTTTATATGCTCTTCGGGGAGCAGGTCCTTGCCACAGTTCCCAGTTTAATGAAGATGGTACAGCTACATTAACCCCGTTTCCTATAGAGGAACGGCTATTGGAGTAGTAGGCCTCTCCCTTGTATACATTTCCGATAATACCACTTCTAATATCCCTTATGGCTGCAATAGAAGTTCGAGCGGAACGCTGTTGGTTGCCCATCTGTACTTTCTTCCCATATTTTTTTTGAGCTGCAACCAATAAATCATTTTCGTAAGGATTATGACTGCATGGCTTCTCAACATAAACGTGTTTACCTGCCTGCAGGGCCATTATGGCCATCGGGGCATGCCAGTGTTCCGGTGTTGCTATGAATACAGCATCTACATCTTTATCTTCCAGCATTTTTCTGAAATCCTTTTCCACTTTAGGTACGTAACCAATTTTCTCCTGACACCAGATATTGTGTTCTTCTATTATGGTGTCATCGACATCGCAATTGTAAATGATCTTAACATTTGGACTTTTGGAAATACCCATGGTCAGGGCTTTAGCCCTGCTTCTTACTCCAATAACGGCTACCTGCAATTGATCATTGGCTCCTAAAATACCTGCATTCAGGTTTCCTGGCAGGGCAAAAGTGCCTAATGTAACAGCGGCACTGCCGACAGTGGTTTTTTTAATAAAATCTCTTCTTGTAGTCATTGTTTATTGGCTTAGGATTGGTCTTATTTTAATATTCTTGAATGCTACATGATCACCATGATCCTGCAGCAGTATATGGCCCTGATCAGCTTCTCCAAAATTAGGCCAGACCTTATATTTGCTTTCTGCCACCAATTTTTTGTACGAATCACTTTTTCGTTCATATTCCAAAACTTTCATGCCATTTAACCAATGTTCCACATGATTGTCTTTGGAAACGATACGGGCATGATTCCATTCACCAACAGGATTCACGTGTTTATCCGGATCAACTTTTATGAGATCATAGAGCGATGCCAGGGTTCTGCTACCTTCATGATTGCCCAATTTGGCATCTGGATGATTTTCATCATCCAGAATTTGGTATTCCAGGCCAATAGATGATCCCGGACCTTTATTAATATCTGTATCCACAAAATATTTAATTCCGCTATTTGCACCTTTGGTAAGTTTAAAATCCAGCTTCAGTTCAAAATTGCCATAAAGATCCTCGGTAACAATGTCTCCTCCCGCCGCAGATTCTTCACCACCGGATGATAACACAATAAGCTCTCCATTTTCAATAATCCAGCCTTCAGCCGGGAAGTCATCCAGGCGTGCTCCCCGCCAGCCTTTATATGTAGAACCATCCCAAAGGAGTTTCCATCCATTTTTTTCTTCGTCTAAAGTGAGTTGGTTTTTCGTAATAATTGGCGTCAGTGGGCTTTTCCTTGCGTATTTGGCAAGGCTGTCTGTAAGGATTCTTATGTTTTTCCATTGAATTTCTGTTCCTGCCTCTTGATCTTTTCCAATGCTGTGTACCTGCAATCCTATAAAACCACTACTGGTTTTTTCATCTATCAAATAGGCGGCGGGTATGTCATTAATCCAGGTTTTTAGCGTATCTCCAATAGCTTCAATTCTATAATGATTCCAGTCGTTTTGCTTGAATGCCTGTTGTGCTTTTGGATTATTATCCATAGTGTTTAACCAGCCCCTTCTGGCTTCGTCATAGATTCCGGCGCTCCATGCTCTATCTGAAGGATCTATTTCAATCTGGTAACCATGAACACGACCATTCCTGTAATAAGGAAAGCTATTGCTTCGAATTTGAATACCTGAATTCATAGTGGAATCCACTTTGTAGTCTAATTCCAGTATAAAATCATCATACATTTTATCTGTGGTTAAAAAGGTGTTTGGCGTATCATGTACAGTGCTACCTACAATTATTCTGTCCCTTACTTCATAGGAGGCTTCCCCTCCTTTGATTGTCCAGCCACTCAGGCTTTCCCCATCGAACAAAGAAATCCAGGGAACATCGTCTTTTTTGGAATCTGAACACCCCAGTGTGGTAAGCAATAGTAAAAGGATGGCAGTATTGTAAAAATAGAAGTTTTTATTTTTTTCCATTGGGCAGGTTTATTTGATTTGTTTAAATATAGGCCGTACAGTCCACAAATAAAAAAAAGCAACTTAAAAAAGTCGCTTTTTACCAGAATTATTTTGTCTTTTTATATAAACCTAATGCACCTCTTCTTTAAGATAATCAGGAAAATTCTTTTTGAATCTGTTTAACCTGGGAATGGATACATTACGGATATAGGAATTATCAGGATGTTTTTTTTCGTAATCCTGATGGTAATCTTCAGCATCATAAAATTTGGTGAAAGCGGTAACTTCCGTTACAAGAGGGGAACCATACACTCCACTTTCTTCCAATGCTGCCATGTAGGTCTCTATTATCTTCTTTTCTTCAGGATTTTTGTAAAATGCAATAGAACGATATTGAGCTCCACGATCCGGGCCCTGACGATTTAGGCTGGTTGGATCATGAGATCCAAAGAATACTTGTACCAATTCCATATAGGAGATCTCTTTTGGGTCGTAGTATACTTCTACCGCTTCAGCATGTGAAGTCTTTCCATAACCTACCTGTTCATAAGTAGGATTTTCTTCAGTTCCACCGGCATAACCCGAAATCACTTCCTTTACGCCTTTCACACTTTCGAATATGGCTTCAACACACCAGAAGCATCCGCTGGCAAAATAGGCAGTTTCATACTTTTGAAGATCCTGTTTGGAATATTTTTCAACTAATACTACTTCTTTGGCCGGCTCTGTTTTATTTTTAATTTTGGATTCACAACTTATCGTGAACAAAGTTATGGCTAGTAATATCCCTGATTTAAGCAATTTCATTTTTCGAATTTATTTCAAAAATCAATAAATCTTTTATCAAATGAGGTTAAAGACCTGTTAATTAATGACTTTACGCTCTATATGGCCAAAGATGCAAAACCTTTAATTTGAATTTCCATGACTTTTTTTGAGAAATTACTTCTAAACCATGCCAAAGGACCACGAACTGTTTTGGACAGCGAAATTCCGATCAGTAATTATATTCCAATTGATCTATCAATTTTCAATAAAGAACTGGAACTCCTTGATGTGAGTAATCCAAATGTATGTCAGGAATATATTGACGAAGTAGTGAACTATAACTCCCATAAAATAGCATATGGCGGCTATTTGGAAAGGCGCAATTTGTATAAAAAAAGTCCTGGTTTTGTTGGCAAAGGTGATGAGGAACGCAATATTCACCTGGGCATAGATTTTTGGGCTGCTACCGGTACTAAGGTAATTGCACCATTGGAAGGTGTTGTACACAGTTTCAAAAACAATGCAGCATCCGGCGATTATGGCCCGACTATTATTTTGAGACATGAATTTGGAGAGGAACCATTCTATACGCTGTATGGGCATTTGTCTATTGAGTCACTTCACGGATTACATAAAAACAAGGAAGTCAATGCCGGGGATGTAATAGCAGCTTTAGGCGAAACAGAGATTAATGTGAACTACGCTCCACATTTGCATTTCCAGATTATAAAGGATTTAGGAGATCATACGGGAGATTATCCCGGGGTTTGCAGTCAAAAGGACCTGGATGGATATCAAAAAAATTGCCCGGACCCTAATTTATTGCTGAAAATCACACCACCTTTTGTCGGTTAAATACACAAAATATCGCTTAGGTGTTTTAGGGGTTTGATCTTTTCATCGGCACTTTTCTGCACTTCATCCATGTTTTTGTCAGATACCGAAAAATAACGGTTTTTCGACGAATTACAACAGGGATGAGATGAGAAGGAGACGTTTTATATATATAAAACGCCCCAAGTGATGAAAACGATTGTAACTTTAATTTTTGTTCTTTTTATAGGAGTAGCTGCTCAAGCTCAGGATTCTAAAGTTGCTACCAAAGTAGAAACCATGGAAATGAGTATTGTTACTTCAATTACAAAAGAAAACACAGTTGCCCGGTTGTACAAAAACAAAAATAGCCGTGTTAAGAAAGCTTTATCTTTTACTACAAAGAGAAGCAAGGCTAAATTGGCTTAATTCCTCATTTACGTTTAGGCCATCAAATGTTTTTCAAAAAGCATACTACCCACGTAAAAGGACGCGATAATGATCCAAACAATTTGTGGAATCATCCATTTATATTCCTTAATCGGGAGTTTCTTTAACTTTTTCATATAAGTAACGGTAGCCCATAAGGTGATCAGATTGCCCATTAATGCAACTTCTAACTGATTAAATAGAAAAGTGTAAAGTGGATATAACCATACCAGGACCATCAGAAAGATGCCAAAGTGGAAGACCGGATGTTTCCTTCCCTCTGTTTCATATACTTTATAAAGAAACCAAAACATGATGATGGTAAGCAGAATCCAGACTGTAGCAGCGGCAGAATCTATCCAGGAAAGCGCATTGATAATATTTTCCATATTATTTTTATTTCAGGTTGTTCAATGTTTATTTGGTCAATACAGGTTCCAATACTTCCCATACATTTTTGGCCACTATTTTTTGTCCCTCCACAGTTGGATGAATTCCGTCATCCTGATTTAAATCCGGAATACCCGCTACATGATCCAATAAAAAAGGGATAATCAATGTTTTATTTTTATCGGCCAGTTCAGGGAAGATTTTTCTGAATTCTGCTGTATACTCCTGTCCCATGTTTGGTGGTATCTGCATCCCGGCAAGGATGATAACGGTTTCCTGATTTTTCTCTTTGACAGCATCTATAATGGCCTGCAGGTTAAGTCTTGTCTCATTTAGTGGTATGCCACGCAACCCGTCATTGGCACCTAATTCCAAAATAAACACATCGGCTTTCTGAATCAGTGTCCAATCCAGTCTGTTCCTGCCGCTAGCTGTTGTTTCACCACTCAGGCCGGCGTTAACTACCATGTAATTTAAACTAAGGGAATCAATATACTGCTGAATTACAGCGGGGAATGCCTCCTCGGTTTCGAGACCATATCCGGCTGTAAGGCTATCACCAAAGAAAATAATAACTTTGTCGTTTTCCGATTCATTGACATTTTCTTCCGCTTGTTCGTTTGTAGTTGAAGAATTGGTATTGGTCTGGCCAGACTTTTCTCCACAAGCCACCAATAGTAAAAAAACTAAAAAATAACGAAATTTTAAGAAGGTCTGCATGGTATAAGGGTCTATATGTCGAAATCATTTCATTATTTTGCTGCGTCGTTGCAAGCAAAAATCTAAATTCTATCAATGTCAAAGATATTAAACGTTAACCAACTTGGGAAGAGCTATTCCAGCGGGTCTAAAAAACTAACTGTTCTGGATGCTATTTCCTTTGAAATAGAGGAAGGCGATACTTTTGCTATTGTGGGTCCCTCGGGTAGTGGCAAAACTACATTGTTAGGACTATGTGCCGGATTAGATGAACCAGATTCCGGTTTCATAGAGCTTTGCGGCACAAGAATTAATGATTTAAGCGAGGATCAACGTTCTCTTTTGCGGAATAGAGAAGTTGGGTTTATTTTTCAGGATTTTCAGTTACTACCTACCTTAACTGCACTGGAGAATGTGAGTGTGCCATTAGAGTTGCAAGGGGTAAAAGAAGCCGGCAGTCAGGCCATGGCACTTTTGGAGAAAGTTGGGCTGGCAGATAGGTCGCACCATTATCCTTCCCAATTGTCAGGTGGAGAGCAACAGAGGGTTGCGTTGGCAAGAGCATTTAGCAATAGACCTTCTATTCTATTTGCCGATGAACCTACCGGAAACCTTGATGAGGAAACCGGAGAAAAAGTTGTAAAACTACTTTTTGAACTCAATGAAGAAGCTGGTACTACTTTGGTTATAGTAACACATGACCTTGACCTTGCCAAACGCACTCAGCATATACTCAGGCTTAAAGGAGGTAAGATAGTTACTAACGAAAGGACGGTATTATCGTGAGGCAAGAGCAGGAACCCACATCTGTGGCAGGCACAGCCTGGCTATTTAAAATGGCATGGCGTGATGGAAAGGCCAGTGGGGGAAGACTTATTTTGTTTATGGCCTCAATAATCCTGGGCATTACTGCACTGGTTTCCATTCAATCTTTTAGTGATAACCTAAAAGAAAATATTCGCCTCCAGTCCAAAGCACTTATGGGTGCCGATTTTATTATAGATTCAAGACAACCGCCTAATGAAAAAGTTCAGAAGATCATGGATTCATTAGGAGGGTCAAAGGGTATGGAAGTGAATTTTGCATCCATGGCGGCATTTCCAAAAAATGAAGGTAGTAAACTGGTACGTGTTCGTGGAATTAAAGGTAGTTTTCCCCTTTATGGAGAGTTGGAAACTGAACCCGCAGAGGCTTCAACTACCTATATCTCCAAAGAAGGTGCGCTTGTAGACGCCACAGTAATGCTGCAATTTGATTTGGAAGTCGGAGATTTAATAAAAATAGGCAATACTAGTTTGCCAATCATTGGATCCCTTATATCTTCTCCTGGTAATGGTGCAATTGCAAGTTCTGTTGCGCCACCGGTTATTGTTCCATTTGGTATTATTGACCAAACCGGATTACTTCAGGTAGGGAGCCGTCTGGATTATAATTACTATTTCCTAGCCCCACCGGAAATGGATCTCGATGTTCTTGACAAGGAACTCGACCCTGTTTTAGATGCCGAAAATGCAGATCTTGATACGCATACCTCCGGGAGCAGGCAATTGGGACGTAACTATGGAAATGTTGGAAAATTCCTTAATCTAGTGGCATTTATTGCTCTTTTGTTAGGCTGCGTAGGTATCGCAAGTTCCGTACAAATCTATATAAAGAAAAAATTGAGATCAGTGGCCGTTCTCAAATGTATGGGGGCAAGCCGGAGACAATCATTCCTTATTTATTTGATCCAAATAGCCGGTATGGGCTTTCTTGGAGGTATTATAGGAACCATAGGGGGTATATTGTTGCAGCTTACATTTCCAAGCCTGTTACAGGAGTTTTTACCTTTTGAAATTCAATTGTCATTATCAACGCAACCCATTATAATGGGCTTGTTGCTTGGAGTGCTGATGTCTGTGTTATTTGCACTTTTACCTCTTATGAGTACCTGGTATGTCTCACCTTTGCAGGTGCTGCGAATTCAGGAAACACAAGAGGAGCGTCCAAGAAGAGCCAGAGCACTTGTGTTTACAGGAATAATAATCTTTGTTTTTCTTTTTTCCCTGTGGCTTTTGGAAGACCTGCGTTATGCCTTAGGTTTTGTGATCAGTATTTCAGTAACATTTTCCATATTGGCAGGTGTTGCGACCCTTTTTATGAAAGGGATAAAAAAGTACTTTCCTGCCAAATGGAGTTTTACTTCGAGGCAAAGCCTATTAAACCTTTTTCGACCAAATAATCAGACCATGGTATTACTTGTGGCAATTGGGGTCGGAGCTTTTTTAATCAGTACCCTATATTTTACAAAAGATATGCTGTTGGCAATGGCACAGCTCGATAGCAGTAAAAATAGTCCCAATATAATTTTGTTGGATGTGCAAAGCGAGCAAAAAGAAGAAGTAGAGGGAAGCATCACTCCCAAAGGCTTAACGGTATTAGACAATATTCCAATTGTTACTATGCGGATGCATTCGATAAAAGGACGATCTGCGAATGATCTCAGGAAAGATACAACCCTGACCATGAACAAATGGGTTTTAAATCATGAATTCAGAGTAACTTACAGGGATAGCATGATTTCTTCAGAATCCCTTATCGAAGGTGAATGGGTGTCTGAAATCCCCAAAGAAGGACTTATTCCTGTTTCAATAGCCGATAATATTGCCAGGGATGCTGAAGTAGTGCTGGGTGATACAATTGTTTTTAATGTGCAGGGTGTGCTGATGGAAACTGTTGTAGGTAATATTCGTGCAGTGGAATGGGCAAGAATGCAACCCAATTTTAACCTGGTCTTTCCCAAAGGTGTATTGGAAAATGCACCGCAGTTTCACGTTATCACAACCAATGCGCCGGATGCAGAGGCCTCGGCAGGACTTCAACGTGAATTGGTCAAAAAATTCCCCAATATCTCCGTGCTCGATTTACGTCAAATAGTAACCCTAATTGAGAATATCCTCGATAAAATTGCATGGGTTATCAATTTTATGGCCTTTTTTAGCATCTTAACCGGCATTATTGTATTAATTGGAGCCGTTCGGACCAGTAAATATCAGCGCATTAAAGAGAGCGTTCTTTTGCGAACTCTGGGTGCAAAAAGTAAACAAATACTACAAATAACCGCCCTTGAATATTTTTATTTAGGCATATTGGGCAGTGGTATCGGAATATTGCTTTCGCTGATTAGCAGTCAGCTACTTGCTAGTTTTGTATTTAAAGCACCTTTTGTGCCTTCACTTGTGCCGTTTTTAGTTTTATTGCCGGGAATAACCATTTTAGTGCTGGTGATTGGCCTTAGCAACAGCAGGAGTGTGTTAAACAGTCCTCCCTTGGTGGTTTTGCGCAAGGAAGGAATGTAACGACAGACTTTTACGGTGAGGATAGGATTTCTCAATCGTTGCATTGCAACTCATGTGGAAATGACCCGGAGGGGTTTTAATGTCCTATTGCATCTTACATCTGTCATTTCGAACGGACCTGGGTGTATTTCTAATATTTCCAAAAGGTCAGCACCTGTCATTTCGAATCGAACGAAG
>NZ_KB907549.1:0-335718 GCF_000382125.1 Eudoraea adriatica DSM 19308 | reverse complement strand
CATCTGTCATTTCGAACCGATCTGGGTGTATTTCTAATATTTCCAAAAGGTCAGCACCTGTCATTTCGAATCGAACCAAGTGAGTATGAGAAATCTGATTTTTTCAACTACCCAATTGAATTGATTATATATTAATATTATTTACTCTACTATCCCCTAAAAAGAAATAATTTCCTACATGTGGCCAATTCTAATTCTGATCTTATTATCATAATTTACCTAATATCACCCGAATAATCTATTTACAATACCGGTTAAAAACACAATATACCGATGAAGGGATTTTTGTTAGGATTCTTTATATCCGAAATTTCAAACACTTTATCGTTATTTTTTCCAGGTACCGAAAAATATAGTGCTTTCAGCGATTTATACCCTAGGGATATCACTTTCTGTAGTTATTTTATTATACCCAAATCTAATAACATGAAAGCCTTTTTAACCTTAGTACTTATACTTTTATTCGGAGCAGCAGCTCTGGCTCAAAAAACTACACACTATGGTAAAGTTGAAACATTACAAATGGATATTGTTTTGGATAGTAGCCTTCCTGTTTCTCACAATAGTGGGCAAATTAAGGCAACAAAAGAAGACGCTGTTGCGCGCTTATACAAATTCAAGAATACAAGAGTAAAAAGAGCTTTAGCTTTTTCTACGAAAAAAAACAACCCCAAATTAGCCTAATCCCAATCTTATGATACTATTTATTCTATTATTACCCGTTGCACTTTTAATGAGTTATCTTATTGTTTTTCCAAAAACAAAAGGTGTTTTAAGGCCTATTAAAGTGCATACAGGACGAAGATAAGTTCTCCCTTTATTTTTTTGCAATAATTCAGCTGTCAATTAAGACAACGATTATTCCTGAATTCCAGGTTGTTTAATCTGATAATTCAAACGCTTTTTCTCTGCATCGACCATTTGCTTAACTTCCTGAAGCAAGGCTTTTGCATCATAGATTATGCCGTCTTTAATGGTGTATTTTACCCCGCCAACCCGAACTACTTCATTATCTTCTGTAAGTTTAATAGCTCCGGTACCATATAGTACTTTTAAGTTCTGTAAGGGATTTTCGTCAATAACCACGAAGTCTGCAAGTTTACCAACACTAACTGAGCCTATTTGGTTATCCATTCCCAAGGCTTCTGCTCCATTCAGGGTGGCAGAACGAATAATTTCCAGGGGATGAAACCCAGCTTCCCGCAACAGCTCCATTTCCCGGATATATGCAAAACCATAAAGCTGAAAGATAAAGCCCGAATCTGAACCCGTGGTTACCCTACCGCCGCGATTTTTGTATTCATTTATGAAGGTCATCCAGAGTTTGTAATTCTCCTTCCAAGCCACTTCCTGTTCTGTTCCCCAATAATGCCAATAAGAGCCATGGCTGATTTTACTGGGCTGGTAGAAATCCCATAAAGACGGGAGGGTATAATCTTCATGCCATTCTGCGCGCCTTGCTCTTTGTAAGTCCCTGCTGGCCTCGTAAATATTAAAGGTTGGGTCAATTGTAAAGTCCAGGGCAATAAGTTCGTCCATAACTTTATTCCAGTGTTCTGAAAAAGGTTTTGCAGCCTGCTGCCATAGCTTACCTGCCTCTTCAAAGCGGTCCTGTTCGTTGTTATAGTTATAGTCTAAAGGATAATCCTGTACCGTGCGGTCTTCAAAAAGTGCTTCCGGCAAGCCATACCAGTGCTCCATACTTGTTAAACCTGCCCTTGCCGAATGCAGTACATTCCATCTGGCAACATTTAATTGAGCATGGTGACAAGCTGATCGCAAGCCTAATTTTTTGTTTTCATCCAAAGCTGCTGTCATAATTTCGGGTGGTGCCCCAAATAACTTAATGCCATCCGCCCCTTTTTTGGCATTATTTCGCACCCATTCACGTGCCATCTCCGGAGTGCTGATGGCGGTATCACTCCCCTGGCCGAATCCTGTATACGCCAAAATACGGGGTGCCACAATTTCATTTTTGGCACTTTTTCTTTTCAGGTCTAAAGTAAAGTCTACACCACGTCCGCTTGGTTCCCTTACGGTCGTAATTCCATGAGCCATCCAGAGTTTAAAAACATATTCGGGTTCTGCGCCTTGTGCTTTTCCTCCGATATGTCCATGCATATCCACAAAGCCGGGAAGTAAAAACATGCCTTCGCAGTTTAATTCTTTCCCCCCAGGTTTTAGTTGTGGTCTTTCCGAGGCCTTAATCACTACCCCCGGATAACCAACCACTTCAATCTTCTGTATGCGGTTGTTCTCTACTAAAATATCCACTGGCCCCAGTGGAGGGGCACCATTTCCGTTGATTAGGGTGACCCCTCTTATGATGAGCTGAGTAAATGGCCCGTCACCCTTGCTGCTTTGGCCAAGAATTGAAAGATTGGAACATAAGATGAGTATTAAAACGAAATTTATTTTTTTGTTCATATTAGTCTTCTGGTATTGGTATTTCAATTTTATCACCTAAAAACAAGGCATTCAGGAACAATCGGTTTGTACCGTACCACGATCCCCTGAAATTAGGATTATCAGCAAATAAAATTACTCGCCCATCGTCTAAAGGGCTAACAATAAGTGATGCTGAGGCTTTTAAGAATTCTTCGCTGTTCTTTCTGCTGATATAACCATCTATTAGAGCATCTCTGGAATACCTGGCTACCGTGGAATACTCATTTTTGCTTGGAGAGAGCCATACGTTATTATTTTTATAAACCGGGATATCTGTATCTCTGTAACCAAAAGCGAGAGGGTGTGTAATATCCAGATCAACCTTCAATATAATACCTCCAATATTCTCTTTACCGAGGTTTTCACTGGCATCCACATAAGGTGTTCTCAATACAGCTTTTGTAGAATCTATCTCGGATATTATAAGTTTTTCTTTTACTATTTTATTTTCAATGACCCATTCGGAGGCTGTTCCGATTGTTATAAGTGTATTTCCCTTTTTAACCCAGTCTGAAAGTCTTGCCTGCTGCTCTTCTGTAAAGTTATATTCACCCGAAATCATCACCAGTGTATTATACTCCTCGAGCTTTGCCTCATCATAATTCCTGATAGGTATTTTAGTAATTGGCATGTGCACCCTTGTATCCAACAGATGCCAGACTTCACCGGCTTCATAAGAGCGGGTTCCTTCTCCTATAAGCATTGCTGCTGTGGGTTTGGTTATGGGACGAACATTCCTGCTGCCCAGATCAATTCCCGCGCTGTTGTAGCCGGTGGCGATCCCATAAATGGGAACCTGATATTTTTCCTGTGCCTCAAGCACCCATTTATATACTTCATCCGTATTTTTCTTTTGAAGGCTTACCGGAAGAATTAAGGCTCCATAATTAAATGACCTACTGGAATTATCAAGCTTTGTTGTAAACGGTTGAAAAGCGGAAGAAAGCACCAATTCTTTCGATTGAAGAAAATTTAAAACTGCCGGCGCATTGTAATCATCCCAATCAATTATATAGGCATACTCAGATTTTTGAACAGGATCAATATTTATTAGATCAGCAGTTGAGTTTATTTTTTCTCCCAGGCTAACCCTTCTAAGTCCGCTGTAATTGATATTATAGAAATTTGCCACTGACCATGCCGAGGCATCATAAAAAACGCTGTCGCGGTATTTTTTATAAGTTTCAAACATCGTCTGAACCATCCTGTACTGGGGTTGGGACGTAGGCACTACATAAGATTCGTTTCCGTATTTGTAAACGTTTATTTTATGGATTAGCAGTTTGTCAATAAATGCCTTGATCCGATTTTTGTCGTAACGATCCCCAAAACTGTATCCCTGTATTCCTTTTATTGCAGAATTCATCATTGCCGTCTTAAAGAATTCTTTCTGATAGGCTCGCAATAATTCTTTGTTTTCTACGGCGGCTTTAACCGTTGTAATACTTGAGGTGTACTGATTGCGAATGGTAAAAGGGAAGGTAATTTCCCCAAAGGCGGTTTCCTGTTTATGCCCCCTGGAGCTCGCCTGTTCAAACAAGAGCCCTAGTCCACCCTGAATATCCGGATAGGAAGAACCATAGCCGGGATATGTACCGTCAAAAGCTTCCTTTGTAAAGTAAAATGATCCTATGCTATCGAGGGCCTTGGCAAAATAGTTACCAAAAATAGTATTGAGATCCTCATAATTTTTTTTAGGCATTATGGGGTTTAGTGATCCGTTAGGCTTCATTGGTTCGAAGAAATAGGTGCTTTGTGAGCCCATTTCATGAAAATCGGTTACCACATTAGGATACCATTCATGATACCATTTAAGCTTACCCCTACTTTCCGGGTTTATTGCCAGAAGCCAGTCTCTGTTAAGGTCAAACCAGTAATGATTAGTCCTTCCGCCGGGCCAGTATTCGTTGTGCTCGGCATCCTGAGTGTCCGCTACCAATGGATTCCCCTGGTAACTATTGACCCACTGAGTATGCCTGTCCCGACCATCGGGATTGATGGTTGGATCTATGAAAATAACTGCATTGTTAAGGTAATTAAGTATCTCAGGATTATTGGAAGCTACAAAAGTATAGGCACTTAATAGGGCTGCTTCGGAACTGGAAGGTTCATTCCCGTGAACGTTGTAACCCAAATTAATAAAAACAGGAAGTGAGCTATCCGAAGAAGTGGATTTACCTGGATCTGTATATGCAAGGTGCCTTTCCTTTATGGCTTCAAGATCAGTTAAATTATCCGGCGCAGTTATGGTTAAGATTACCAATTTGCGTCCTTCATGTGTTTTGCCATATTCATAAATAGAAGCCCTGTCTGAAAGTTCAGCAAGTTTATATAAATAGGCCACAATCAGATCATGTCTGGTATGGCGTTCTCCAATTCCATAACCTAAAAATTCTTGCGGAGAAGGAATATCGCTGTTGAAAGGATGAAATTTTTGTACAAAATAATCCTGACTATACAGGAGCGTACTAAACAGGAAAAGGCATACTATTAAGGAATTCCTCATGAGGGGCAATTTTTGAATTAGTCGCCTAAATATAGGTATAAATTGCTTTATGAAGAAGTGTTTTCAAATTGGGAATGCCTTGTTCCGGAAACAGGTAAAAGCTGCATTAAACGGGGTATTCCCTAGGCTACGGATTGATGAAAGTCGCTCTGGCCTATTTCTTTAAAATTTATTATATAATTGGTTCCTTTTTTGGAAAAATCCCTGATTATGTTTCCTTTCAGTTGCCGGGCAAGGTTATGAATTAATTTTAAGCCCAGTGAGGGGGTGTTTTTATAATCTACTTCTTCCGGAAAACCAACACCATTATCTCCAATATTGAGTACGTAATCTTTATCGTCGATTTTCTTTAGTTCAATATTTATTTCCCCCTGGTCATCACCTTTTATACCATATTTAAGGGCATTTGTCAGAGCCTCATTGATTAGGAGCCCTAGGGGAATAGCTGTATCTATACCCAGTTCAATTTGAGGTATGTTAATGTTAACCGAAACGTTACTATCAGCCCCCTTTACTGATTTAACGAGGTATTCGCTTAATTCCTCAACATAGGATTTATAATCTATTTTGGCCAAATCATCTCGCATGTAAAGCATTTCATGCACCATTGCCATTGCGATAACCCTATTCTGACTACTTTTTATGAGATTTTTTACTCTTTCATCCTTTATACCCCTTGATTGAAGGCTTAAAAGGCTGGATACGGTCTGAAGATTATTCTTAACTCTATGGTGTACCTCCTTTAGCAATGTGTCCTTTTCATGTATCCGCTCTTCAATTTCCATTTTGGTTTTATAAAGCTTATGATGCGCTTTTAAAAGGTTTTTACCAAGAACTCCTCCCAGAAGGTAAACGGAGAATATGACGCTTAAAAAGCTGAAAAGGTTTTGACTTTCGGCAGGAATGACATTTCGGGTTAAAGAAAAATCTGAAATTTCCTGGACAAAGATTAAAGTAATAATAAGAATGGTGAGATACAGATAAATTTTTCCATAATTGCGTGTTGTTGCATATCCCGCAAATACAACAATGGCAAGTACGAAAATAAACGAACTGTTTATGCCTCCTGTTAACATTGTTATGGCGGTAGCGGAAGCTAAACCAAGTATAGAAAGTATGTTATAGGTAAGGGTTAGATTTTGGTGTGAAGCATAGGCCAGGTTATTAATTATGCTCAATGCACCAAAGGCAATGAATACATGAGGAACTACTTCAAAAATATTCAGGAAAAAAAGACAAATCAATCCAAAGACCAATGAGAAAATAGAGGCGAAATAGCTTACTCTGAGGGTCAGACGTATTTTGTCCTGTATCCGGGGCTTATGTTTGACTGCTTTTTCCATGATTTGAATTATTTCATTAATGTAGATCTGCTGCATGTGGAAAATCGCAACCGTATCTGGGAAGCGAATTCCCTTATTGGTGTAAAGCTATATATGTTTTATTTAATATTCAACAGCTATACGAACAAATAATAATTTTGTTATTTACAGTATATAAAGAGCTAGTTCCGAATTTCCTGAGGCTGTAAATCTGTGAGATCCTTGATTTTGACAGCGCTACCTGATTCAATACTCTTTCTTGCTGCAATGCCTATTAGCACTGACATAGCGCCATCCCTGCTTCCTGCTGTCCTGCCAAAAGGATCAACGGAATCAGTGCTTCTGAACATTTTATCCTGCAAGCGCTTATCACCTCCGCCATGACCACTTTTTTCCATCTTTACCATTACAGTTTCGAAATCCTTCCATAACTTATGCACTATGATAGGTTCATTATGACCAGATTCCGTTTTATTTTGCTCCATTTCCTTGTCGTGCATTTCGGCCTGATCGATATTCATTTCTTTATAATAAGGAATATCCATCCATGCTTCCAGTCTGCCTTCTGTACCGTTAAATGCAACACGCCAACCTTCGAGCGGGGAGTAGGTGGTAAGCGAATAATTTAATTGCACCTTATTTTGATATTTGACTTGTGCTGACATCTTATCGTAAATATTTATTTCATTTCTAAAAAGGCAGTTGTCTCTTATATACCCATCGTATTTCTCATTATTTGTGTAAAGGTCAGTTAAAAACTTATTTTTTGTAATGTCCCAATGGAAATCACATTTGGAATGATGATCACAATTTCTGCAGTTATCCCCTTTAAAAGGTCCATTTTTGCCATAAAATTCAAGGTCTCCGAAAGCAAATACTTCTGATGGTTCTGAATTAATCCACCAATTAAGAAGGTCAAAATGATGTGTCGCTTTATGTACCCATAGAGATCCGCTACTTTCCATCTGTCCGTGCCATCGCCGGAAATAACTGGCACCATGGTAGGTGTTCAGATACCAATGAAAGTCAACAGATGTTAGTTTGCCTATGGTATTTTCAGCCAATAACTGTTTTATTTTAGTGTTGTAAGGGCTCCATCGGTAGTTAAAGCCTACAATCAGGTTTTTTCCTGACTTTTTTTCTATATCCAGAATGGCCTGACATTTAATTTCATCCGTAGTCAATGGTTTTTCCGTAAGAACATCGCAACCCATTTCCATTGCTCTAATAATAAATTCATGGTGAGTTGAATCTTTGGTGGTTACAATGACAAGATCCGGACCGGAGTTCCGGATCATTAAATCAAAATCTGCAAAGGTGGGGCAATTAGCTCCTATATATTCCTTTCCAAATGCCAGGCGTCCGGGATTAATATCGCACAGGCCCACAAATTCAAGAATATCCGAATACTCATCAAGGAGGCGTTTTCCCCAAAAAGTGATACCACGTATACCTGTGCCAACAAGGGCTATTTTTAGTTTTTTATTTATTCCAAAATCAAACTGTGTTATTGGCATTACAGAAGAGGCTGCTAGCATGCTAACGGAGGTCAGGAATTTACGTCTGGAAGATTTCATCTGAAAAATAATATAGGGTTAATACTTAAAGATATGGTATTTTAAATAAAAAAAGGTGTCCTTAAAAGGACACCTTTTTACTGCATGCTATTTAATTTGTTACTCTTCAATCAAAACCCATTCCCCACGGTTTATTAGTGGTTCAGCCTGTTTGTATTTAACGGTTTTGCTTTCACCTGACATTACATTTTTTATAGTGACTTTTTCATTCCTGCCAATTTTTGGTTTTTCACGTACAATGGTTTCTGTTATTGGTGCCCTGCCGCCCTGATTCTGACCTATTGCCCTGTTCCGTGCCGCTAATTCATCATTATTCGGGATTTCCTCTTTGGTAGTCTGAAGTTTTTCTTTCGGTCTGCGCACATTTCTGGCTTCCTGAATCTCACTGGTATCAGCTGATGGCAATTCCCCTTTGAATAAGAAGGAAACTACTTCTTTGTTAACGCTGTCAATCATACTTTTAAAAAGTTCAAAAGCTTCAAATTTATAGATCAATAAAGGGTCTTTCTGCTCGTGAACAGCCAACTGAACAGACTGTTTTAATTCGTCCATTTTCCTGAGATGCGTTTTCCAGGCGTCATCGACTATGGCAAGGGTTATGTTCTTTTCAAAATCTGTAACCAATTGTTTTCCATTCGAATCATACGCTTTTTTAAGATCGGTAACCACATTTAGAGACTTAATACCATCTGTAAAAGGAACTACAATACGCTCAAACTTATTACTGTTGTCCTCATATACCTTTTTAATTACCGGGAAGGCTGTGGCAGCACTTCGCTCCATTTTGCTCTGGTAATATTCATAAGCCGCATTGTAGGTTGTATTTGCGATTTCCTGAAAGCTCTGTTTAGCGAATTCCTCTTCTGTAACAGGGGAGGTTATGGAAAAATATTTGATGAGTTCAAATTCGAAATTTTTGAAATCATTAGCCGCCTTGTTGGTTTCAGCAATTACTTCACATGTATCATAAACCATGTTCGCAATATCTACCTTAAGTCGCTCACCCTGAAGTGCATGCCGTCTTCTTTTATAAACTACTTCACGCTGGGCATTCATTACATCATCATACTCCAGGAGGCGTTTACGAATACCAAAGTTATTCTCTTCTACTTTTTTCTGTGCCCGTTCAATAGATTTGGTCATCATGGAGTGCTGGATCACTTCTCCTTCTTCAAGGCCCATCCTATCCATCATTTTTGCTACCCGATCCGAACCAAAAAGCCGCATTAAGTTATCTTCCAAAGAGACATAAAATTGAGAACTTCCGGGATCTCCCTGTCGCCCTGCACGACCTCTCAATTGCCTGTCCACCCTTCTGGAATCATGTCTTTCTGTTCCTACGATGGCCAAACCTCCGGCTTTTTTAACTTCTTCAGATAATTTAATATCCGTCCCGCGTCCTGCCATGTTGGTTGCAATGGTTACGACTCCGGCATTTCCTGCTTCAGCAACAATATCTGCTTCTTTTTTATGCAGTTTCGCATTCAAAACATTGTGGGGAATTTTTCTTATTGTAAGCATTCGAGACAGAAGTTCAGAAATTTCCACGGAGGTGGTACCAATAAGTACCGGTCTTTTTTGTTCCGAAAGTTTGGTAACTTCGTCAATAATGGCGTTGTATTTTTCTCTTTTTGTTTTATAGATCAGATCATTTCTGTCATCCCTTGCTATAGGTCTGTTAGTTGGGATTTCCATAACGTCCAGTTTATAGATCTCCCAGAATTCACCGGCTTCCGTTACAGCTGTACCGGTCATACCAGCAAGCTTTTTATACATTCTGAAATAATTCTGTAAAGTAACCGTGGCAAAAGTCTGTGTCATTGCTTCGATTTTTACATTCTCTTTCGCCTCAATAGCCTGGTGCAAACCGTCTGAATACCTTCGGCCATCCATGATACGACCTGTCTGTTCATCAACAATCATAACCTTATTGTCAATAACCACATATTCCACATCTTTTTCAAAAAGGGTATAAGCTTTTAACAATTGACTCATGGTATGGATACGTTCGCTCTTAACCGCAAAATCTTTAAACAATTCTTCCTTAGCTGCTGCTTCCTTCTCAATTTCGAGGTTTTGATTTTCAATCTTTGCAATTTCACTACCGATATCGGGCATCACAAAAAAGTCTTTTTGCTGATCCCCGGATATGTATTCGATACCTTTATCTGTAAGCTCAATCTGATTGTTCTTTTCATCTATAACAAATAACAATTCTGCATCTACCTGAGGCATCTCCCTGTTATTGTCCTGCATATAGAAATTCTCTGTCTTCTGAAGCAATTGCTTTATGCCTTCTTCACTTAGAAATTTAATCAGGGCTTTATTTTTAGGCAGGCCCCTGTGAACCCTGAGTAACAGAAAACCACCTTCCTTGGTGTTGCCGGCGGAAATTTCTTTTTTAGCTTCGGCCAGTACTCCGGTAAGGTACTGACGTTGTTTTTGAACGATATCTGAAACCTTGGGCTTCAATTCATTAAATTCATGGCGATCTCCTTCCGGTACAGGTCCGGAGATGATCAAAGGTGTACGGGCATCATCGACAAGTACAGAATCTACCTCATCCACAATGGCATAGTGATGCGGGCGCTGGACCAGGTCACCGGGTGTATGTGCCATATTATCTCTGAGGTAATCGAATCCAAACTCGTTGTTTGTTCCATAGGTAATATCCGCGTTGTAGGCTGCTCTTCTCCCCTCAGAATTAGGCTGATGCTTATCTATGCAATCTACGGACAATCCATGAAATTCAAATATAGGTGCCATCCAGGCGCTATCCCTTTTGGCCAGATAATCATTTACTGTAACCAAATGTGCTCCTTTTCCTGCTAAGGCATTTAGATACATTGGAAGTGTGGCAACGAGGGTTTTACCTTCACCGGTCTGCATTTCTGCAATTTTCCCCTGGTGTAAAGCAATACCGCCGATTAACTGCACATCGTAATGTACCATATCCCATGTAACTTCTTTTCCTGCAGCATCCCATGAGTTTTGCCATACCGCATTATCACCTTCCAGACCCACGTATTCCTTGGATCCTGATAACAATCTGTCAAATTCTGTTGCCTCAACGGTTATGGTTTCATTATTTACAAATCGCTTTGCCGTTTCTTTCACTACAGCAAAGGCTTCAGGAAGAATTTCATTTAAAGTGTCCTCTGTAATCCTATAGGCTTCTTCTTCCAGCTTATCAATTTCTGCATAAATTTCCTCATTTCTGTCAATATCCGGAGAGGCTTTTACTTCTTCTTTAAGGAGGTCTATCTGTTTCTGAAGTTCTTCAGCAGATTTTTTTATAGTTAGTTTGAAGTCTTTAGTTTTTTGCCTAAGTTCATTATGGTTCAGGCTTTCCAATGCGGCCTCAAAGGATTTGATCTCCTTTAAAAGAGGCTGTAGTTCCTTGACATCTTTCTTAGCCTTGTCACCAACAAATGCCTTAATGACTGAATTTAAAATACTCATAAATTATATTTGTTTTGATAGCATGTTGTTCAGAACTTAAAGTGCAATAGAGTAAGCCTTAAAATGAACAAAATGCTATAGAATTGCAATATCCTTTATAAAGCAAAAGGTATTCCAGATTTTATATTTCTTCTTAAACTTCTTTAAGTCTGTCAAAATTACATAAAAAAAAAGCCTCAAATGAGACTTTTAGTAGGTTTTAGATAACTTCATTAATATTCATCCTCATTCCAGAGGTAATCTTCTTCTGTAGGGTAATCCGGCCATATTTCTTCTATTGATTCGTATATTTCGCCACCTTCTTCCTCCATAGATTGCAGATTCTCTACTACTTCTAAAGGAGCACCAGTTCTAATAGCATAATCAATTAATTCATCTTTAGTGGCCGGCCAGGGTGCATCGCTTAAATAAGATGCTAGTTCTAATGTCCAATACATGGCTTACGTATGATTTTAAAATTTTTGCAAAAATAAATTTTAAACCCAAAATGCCAACAAAAATCTGAGTAAAATCAAGTATTTTATTAACAATTTAGGGTTTTGATAAATTCATAACGAATAAATAGTGTAATTATTAGCCTTTATTCTCGGGAATCCACTTTATTTCATTCGCTTTTAAGTCGTTGGACAACTTCCGTGCCAAAACAAATAAATAGTCCGAAAGGCGATTGAGGTAGGTAAGCACCATGAGATCAACAGGCTCATTTTCATGTAGCAGTGATACCATGCGCTCCGCTCTTCTGCAAATAGTACGGGCAATATGACAGTATGACACAATTGTATGTCCTCCCGGTAAGATAAAGTGAGTCATTTGTGGCAAGGTTTCATTCATCATGTCTATTTCATTTTCCAATTGTTCAACATCCGCAATGTTTATTAATGGGATATTAAGTCGCTCCTTTCCACTTTTTAATTGTGCTTTTTCAGGATCAGTGGCTAAAATTGCACCTACTGTAAAGAGTTTGTCCTGGGTAGCAATAAGCTGTTCTCTGGAATGTAAATCCAGTTCCTGATCTCTAAGGAGTCCAAGCCATGAATTTAATTCATCCACAGTGCCATATGCGTTAATTCGGATATGATGTTTAGCAACTCTTGTACCACCAAAAAGTGAAGTAGAACCCTTATCCCCGGTTTTGGTATATATTTTCATAGGCTATTTATAGAACTTTTGAGTTGCAAGTTAGGAAATAGGCTTTATATGGATTTTTCCCTAAGTGATAAAAAATAAGATTCGCTAAAAGATTTGCAATTACTTCCTTTTATCTTTTCGTTCATAACCATCCATAAATTTCCTGGATTTTCTTCTCTTGGAACTCTTTTTGCTAAAAATAGAAATGATTACATAAACCACAGCCACACCGGCTAAAATATAATAAATACTGTTATCCATGGTATATAAATAGACTATCTTAAAGTTAAGGGTTTAAATTCGAATTTTAAAATGTTCTTTGGCCTGCGTTTTATGGAAAAAAAGAAGTCCGCCAAAATATAAATCCACGCTTACGATCACAAAATCTGCCAGAATTAATTTATTCCAAATTTCTTTGGAATCGCTTTTTTTTCTGACATTATCAATAAATATTATCCCTTCGGGATGTTGTTCTGCGTAATCTTCCATAGCCGAAATTTGAGATTCTGTTTCCAGCCCCCCATAATATTTCATATCAAAAGGCCCTTCAAAAGACAGCGATGGAAATTGTTCTTTGACTTTACACCTGATAAGTTCGTTGCCTTTTTCAAAACCCAGACTATTTGGCTTGAAGTAATCAATGCATTTAAAAAATGTATTCAATGAGTTTGATCTGCTGTATTTATGTTTGCTATAAAGACCCTTTGTGACAAAGCGGTAAATAAATGGTGAATGGATTCCGTGCTGGTTAGTTGCCTTAAACCAAAATCTCAGGTAGTCAAATGCATTAGACATTAAAGTAAATTCTAATTATCAATAAACCGGAATATCCATATTTCCTTCATGGATACTAGTCTTCCAACAGCATGGAAAGCTCAAACCATCGCTCTGTTTTATCCTCAAGTTTTTCTATAATATCTTTTAGTCTAATGGATAAAACATCTATCTCTTCTCCCGACAGTGAAGTATCAGCAAATTGATTTTGAAGCTCTTCTTTCTGCTTTTCCAGGCTGTGTATGGATTTTTCCAACTTCTTGTATTCATTTTGCTCTTCAAAAGACAGTTTTTTACTATTGTCATCAGACCGCCAGGAACTTTTTGCTGTCGTATTTTGAATGCCATCCTCTTTTTTAGCCCGCTTTTCGAGGACCGTACTGTTTTCATAATCCCTGTAATCGGAATAATTTCCCGGAAAATCTTCAATTACGCCATCCCCCTTAAAAATAAATAAATGATCTACTATTTTATCCATGAAATAGCGATCGTGGGATACTACAAGCAGGCATCCGGGAAAATCTAATAAAAAACTCTCCAGGATATTTAAGGTAATAATGTCCAGATCATTCGTTGGCTCATCAAGGATCAGGAAATTGGGATTCTGGATGAGGACAGTACATAAGTATAATCTCTTTCGTTCCCCGCCACTTAGCTTTTCCACAAAATCGTACTGTTTTTTTCGGTCAAATAAAAAACGTTCCAGAAGTTGCTGAGCCGAAAGTTGCCTTCCTTTTTTTAAAGGGATGTAATCTCCGAATTCCCGAATGACATCAATCACTTTCTGACCTTCTTTTACTGTAATCCCATTTTGGGTGTAGTATCCAAATTTAATGGTCTCCCCAATTACAATCTTTCCACTATCCGGTTTTTCATGACCTGTTACAATATTCAGGAAAGTAGATTTGCCAGTACCATTTTTTCCAATGATTCCGATTCGTTCTCCTCTTAAAAAGTTGTAATCAAATTTATCCAGCAAGGTAATTCCCGGGTAGGATTTAGAGACTTTGTGGATCTCCAGAATTTTACTTCCCATGCGCTCCATATTTATCTCAAGTTGAATTTCATGGATCTCCCTTCGCCGGTGCGCCTTTTCTTTAATGCTATGAAAATCATCAATTCGTGATTTGGACTTTGTGGTGCGGGCTTTGGGCTGTCTCCGCATCCAGTCCAGTTCTTTTTTATAAAGCAACTTGGATTTATGCAGCTCTGTTGCTTCAAGCTCTAATCTGGCTTCTTTTTTTTCCAGGTAGTAAGCATAATTTCCTTTGTATGAATAAAGTTGACCATTCTCAAGTTCAAGAATTTCATTGCAAACCCTCTCCAAAAAATACCTGTCGTGTGTAACCATAAACAGGGTTATCTTTTTCTGGCTGAAATAATCTTCGAGCCATTCTATCATCTCCAGATCCAAATGATTTGTGGGTTCATCCAGGATTAACAGATCTGGTTCGTTCAGCAGTGCATTTGCCAATGCCAGTCTCTTTTTTTGTCCACCAGACAGACTGCCTACTTTGGTTTTAAGATTGTTCAGTTTTAATTTGGAAAGTATTTGTTGATATTGAGTTTCAAAATCCCAGGCATTATTCCTTTCCATAGACTCGAATGCTTTCTGGTACGCTTTTTCATTTTCGGGATGTTCCAGCGCAGCTTCGTAGGCAGCTATTACCTTTAAAATTTCATTTTCTGATTCCAGAACGGTTTGCTCAACGGTTAATTCCGGATTAAGACTCGGTTCCTGCTCCAGAAAAGATATTCGAATTCCTTTGCGGTAGTTTACTGAGCCGCTATTTGGGGCATCTTTCCCAGCCAGGATATTTAAGATTGAAGTTTTGCCTTCCCCGTTGCGCGCAACCAATGCAATTTTCTGATGCTTATTTATGCCAAAGGAGAGATCTTCGAAGAGGACTAATTCTCCATAGGATTTAGCTATATTTTCTACGGAAACCAAATTCATTTAAGACCTGGATTTATATTTGTGAAATAACGGTATAGTAAGGCATATCTAAATCCCAGAGTGGCGAATACAACAGAAATTAAAGGTGAAAATTGTTGAATCTGAAAAATCCACAGGAGCAGCGTAATGGCCATTAAAACCAGTAGTATAAGAATATATTTACCCATCCATTTTGGGATGCTGTTTTTTCTTAGGAGAAAATAGCAGGCCACAATATTGAATGGAAATGCCCAAAGGATATTAAAATTATTTGCTGTTGCAGAATGATCAGTCATAAACCATAGGAAAAAAATAAGTAACCCGGCTAACCCTGTTGTAAGAAATAAAAAAAAGTCGAGCCATCTGCTGCGGGTACCATTTCTAAGGTCTATATAGGATATTGTAAGGATAAAGAGAAAAAGAAGCAGTAACCAAAAAAGTGGTGATATTCCAAAATTATAACTAAACTTTTTGTTGCTATACTCAAGAACGGAGCGTTCTCTTTGAACCAGTGGATTCGCATCCAGCGAAGTGTTTTGCATTTGCAGCATAACGTACTTTGGCAGGAACATATACTCTTCCGGCGCGGCTTCCCTGTCTATTACAGACCCAAGAGCCAGGTCTATGCCAAAACTGGACCATGAATTAGTTAGCAGATTTTGCTGTATGAGGTCTCTGAAACTAAATTTATTTTTAAGATGTTCCCCATGAAACTGAATATTATTTCCAAGAACTTTTTTAAGTACTTCCGGTAATTTAGTGGCACAATTATCAAACAGGAAGTCGTATTTATAATCCCTGTTTTTAGGCTTTCGATTGTTTTCTAAAAATAGGAATAAGTCGTTTTTTTCTTCCGGACTTAGATTTAATATTTGTTCTTTTACCCATCGGTTTTCCAATTCATATGTAAACAGAAAGTCTGAAAATGTAGAAACGCTTAATGAATAGAGCAATTTCCCTTTGGCAAATTTATAATAGAAGTTGGGGGTATTAAAATCAAAAGTCCCGTAATTATATACCCAATTTATTCCATTAGCGGAATCCTGTACTCTAAAAGCGCTGTGTCCAAAGCTCGAATAAAGATCCCGGCCGGAGTCACAGGTAAGGATACTAATTTGGGCACCTTCTGATAATTGAGCCTGAAGTGAAAAACCCAATAAGGCAATCCATAGTGAGTTAATGAAACAAAGTTTTTTAAACGGAATTCTTAGTGCTCTGATCACTTGCGGAATAACTATTAATGGCAAATATCCGAATAAAATATGTTAAGAAAGAGTTAGAATAAAAATTATATTATTTTTACTGAAACCGCAAACCATGAAGAAACATATTCCACAGTTTATTACCATGCTCAATATTTTATGTGGATGTATTGCAACTGTTTTTGCTGTTTTAAACCAGTTGGAACTTGCTGCTATTTTTGTTTTTCTGGGAATTGTTTTTGATTTCTTTGACGGGCTTGCCGCAAGATTATTTGATGCCCAGAGTGAATTAGGAATCCAACTCGATTCACTGGCCGATGTTATAACCAGCGGTCTTGTTCCCGGCATTGTGATGTTCCAGCTGCTTGCCATGTCTCAAACCGGCGGATGGAATCTCGATTTCTCCGGTGCTTCGAATGCCTTAACCTGGACCGGATTGAAAATTTCATTCCTGCCTTTTTTTGGCTTTTTAATTACCCTGGCTTCCGCCTATAGACTGGCTAAATTCAATATTGACGAAAATCAGGTCACCTCTTTTATTGGGCTTCCCACTCCGGCAAATGCACTATTTATATTATCCCTGCCATTGATATTATTAGACCAGGGCAATGATTATTTAAGCCGGATAATTTTAAATCCATGGTTTCTGATCCTAATTACTATTCTTAGTTCTTATCTGTTAAATTCAAGAATAGAATTATTTACTCTAAAATTTAAGAACTGGAGTTTTAAGGATAATGCCTTGCGCTACATTTTCTTAATCGTAAGTTTGGTCTTGTTACTGACTATGAAATTTTTAGCTGTACCGGCTATTGTATTTTTTTATGTTGTTAGCTCCGTGGTTTATAAAATTGGAGCTAAATAAACTCTAAAAGTTTCGAAACGGGATTTTTCACTGCAGAATTGGGATAAGAAATCTGCCAAATATTCTATTGTTTGGTCAGGGAAAAAGTACCGCTATTTTCGCTGCCAGCGGTCCAGCTCCCTGAAATCCGAGTGCTCGAGGTAGTATTCCCGCGAATATCCACACCCCTGCCATCGCACTCATCTTCACCACTCGCAGTTAACTGGCCATTTGCAACCCACCAGACTCCCTGAAATGGGCATAAAATCTGGGAGTCAGTTTCGGCTAAAATATCCCCATTCATTTGTAATGTAAAGGTTGCATTTGCGGTTCCTGATGATTCTTCAACAGTTCCACTCCAGGTGCCAACAAGTTTGGGATCAATTGTCCTCTCAAATGAACCTTGCGCTACCTCAATAGAATTATCATCCGACGAACAGCTTATATTAATAAGCTGCGCCGCAACAAGCAGGATAATGAGGTAATTAAATGGAGAGCCTTTCATAACAAAGTAGAATTATTCACAAGCCCTCTAAATTAAGCAAACCATTAAAATATTCACCTATATTTTTAAATGACTATCTTAAATTTTATTGAGGCCAACTTTAAAAGTCCAGTTTCTTTTTACGTAGTTCAAAATTTTGTCCTAAATACACTTTACGAACCATTTCGTCTTCTGCAAGGTCTTCAGGGATACCGGATTTTAGAATTCCCCCCTCAAACATCAGGTAAGATCGTTCAGTTATTGCAAGGGTTTCCTGCACATTATGATCTGTGATCAGGATGCCTATGTTCTTGTCTTTTAATTGTGCAACAATTCGCTGAATATCTTCAACTGCAACAGGGTCTACGCCAGCAAACGGTTCATCTAAAAGTATAAATTTAGGGTCGGTGGCCAGGGCTCTTGCTATTTCAGTTCTTCGGCGCTCACCACCCGATAACAAATCGCCTCGATTCTTCCTAATGTGCCCCAATCCGAACTCTTCTATTAGGGACTCCATTTTCATCTGTTGCTCTTTTTTGCTCAGATTGGTAAGTTGCAAAACACTTAAGATATTATCTTCAATACTTAATTTTCGAAATACCGAAGCCTCCTGAGCCAGATAGCCAATTCCGTTTTGGGCCCTTTTATACATAGGGAATTTTGTAATCTCGGTATTATCCAGAAAGATATGTCCTCCATTGGGTTTAATAAGGCCTACAATCATGTAGAAGCACGTAGTCTTTCCGGCTCCATTAGGGCCCAGTAATCCAACTATTTCTCCCTGGTCTACTTCCAGTGAAATACCCTTTACCACCTTGCGCCCCCTGTAGGCTTTCATTATGTTATCTGCTCTTAATTTCATTCAGTAGAATTATCCTTCAAATCTAAGGCATTCTGCCTTCGGCTGCATGTAATTATACTTTTTTTAACCTTCCTGTAGCTCAAGTTGTTCCCAATACTCGTAGGCTCTCCGCAAATGAGGAATAACTATTGTGCCCCCAACTAAAGTAGCAATACTTAAGGTTTCCATTACTTCTTCTTTCGTTGCGCCACAGTTAAAGCAATTTTGCAAGTGGTACTTAACACAATCATCACACCGAAGAACCGAAGAGGCTACAAGCCCCAATAATTCTTTTGTTTTTACATCCAGAACACCTTCGCTATATGCGTTTGTATCAAGATTGAAGATTCTCTTTATTATTTTGTTATTATCGGCTAACAGTTTCCCGTTCATTTTGGAACGGTAGGCGTTAAACTCCTCAACGGGATTTGACATTTTTAGATGTTTTTTTGGCTTCTCTTCTAAGTACAACTTTTGAAATATAGATGCTGATCTGGTAAAGAATAAGAACAGGTACAGCCACTATAATCTGGCTGGCAACATCCGGAGGAGTGATAACAGCAGAGAGTATTAGTACAATAACGAGAGCTATTTTTCGATATTTTTTAAGTATTTCAGGAGTTACCAATCCAACTTTGGTTAGAAAAAATATAATTATTGGAAGTTCAAATATTATACCGCATGCGATAACAGCAGCTCTCACTGTGGAAATATAAGAGCTTAGATCTATCTCCCGGACAATTTCATCACTGACAGAATAACCACCTAAAAAATTAATTGAAAGAGGGGCTACCACGTAATAGCCAAATAATACACCAAGAAAGAAAAGGGAAGAAGCAATGAATATAAAACCGCGGGAATTGTTGCGTTCTTTATCATATAATCCCGGGCTGACAAATTTCCACAGTTCATAAAGAATATATGGAAAGCCAATAATAAACCCGGCCCAGATAGATGTCCAGATATGGGCAGAAAACTGCTCTGCCATTTGCCTGCTTTGTACCGTAAATATAGGCTCCGTTACACAGAAGGCTTCGCTAAAACCAAGGATTCTGGAAAGCTTACAGAAAACACCATAAGTGGGGAAATCTGGTTTTTTTGGGCCGAAAATTACGGTGTCAAAAATAAAGTCTTTCATCAAAAAGGCCACGATACCAATAAGAACGACTGCGATAGTTGATCGGATAAGATGCCACCTCAGTTCTTCCAGATGGTCCAAAAAGGACATTTCATTAGGGTCGCCGGTTGCTTTAGCCATTAAAGTATTCCTTCATTAATTAAATTGTGCAAATGAACAACACCTACATATTCTTCTCCGTCAACAGCGAGCAATTGTGAAACGCTGTTGGCCCGCATTTCTTTTAAAGCTTTTATGGCGAGGACGTCTGCACCAATAGTCTTTGGATTGGTTGTCATTATATCTTTAGCCTTAAGGCCATTTATGTTTTCATATTTGTTTAGCATCCTCCGGATATCACCATCTGTGACAATTCCAACCAGTTTGTTTTTGTTCATAACAGCAGTTACCCCTAACATTTTTTCAGAAATTTCAATTATTACCTGCTTAACATCTGCATCAGCACCAACCATGGGTTTTAAATTATTACCGGTAATATCTGAAACTCTCAGATATAATTTTTTGCCGAGAGTGCCCCCTGGATGATATTTGGCAAAATCCTGACTGCTGAATCCTCTCAATTCCAAAAGACAGATAGCTAATGCATCACCCATTACAAGTTGAGCGGTAGTACTGGTTGTTGGCGCCAGGTTATTTGGACAAGCTTCTTTTTTGACAAAAGTATTCAATGTAAAATCTGCATTTTCAGCCAGAAATGAATCTGGATTCCCGCACATGCCAATTAATTTATTATGACCGATTTTAATTAGTGGTACCAGCATTTTTATTTCAGGTGTATTTCCGCTTTTTGAAATACAAATAACTACATCATCTTTCTGTATTGTGCCGAGATCGCCATGTATGGCATCCGCTGCATGCATGAATATTGCCGGTGTCCCGGTTGAGTTTAAGGTAGCTACTATTTTTGAGGCTATAATAGCACTTTTACCAATACCTGTAATTACCACACGTCCCAATGATTCGTATATGCAGTTTACAGCACTTTCAAATTCCTCGTCTATAAGTGTAGCCAAATGTGCAATTGCTTCACTTTCAGTTGTTATGGTTTTTATGGCTGTTGCCAATATAGCTTTCTGCTTGTTCAATATGGTTTTGAAATTATGTGTTTACGGTTTCAGAAATTAACTTAATTAGTAAACAGATTTTAAAAGAATGTATTATATTTAAGAAAACAAAATTACATAAACTTATTTTATAGAAGATTCTAAACTGCAAACAATATAATTTATCATATTTTACCTACCTAATAACAAGAAGACATATCTTCATTTTGATTACGAAATATTTATATAATACAAGACTCGATATACTAAAATTGCAATGATTTTGAATGAAATTGAACTACATGCTGCGCTAAAGAAGTATTTTGGTTTTTCCAAATTTAAAGGACTACAGGAAGATGTTATAAGAAACGTTATACAAAATAAAAACACCTTTGTAATTATGCCTACAGGAGGTGGAAAATCACTTTGTTATCAACTGCCTGCCCTGATTAAAGATGGGACAGCCATAGTAGTATCGCCATTAATTGCCCTGATGAAAAATCAGGTTGATGCTATCAGAGGTGTTTCAGCACATCCGGGTATTGCCCATGTACTAAACTCGTCATTAACTAAAACCCAGGTAAAGGAGGTAAAACAGGATATCTTGGATGGCACAACTAAATTGCTCTACGTAGCCCCGGAATCACTCACTAAGGCGGAATACGTGGAATTTTTGCAATCCGTACCACTATCATTTGTAGCTGTTGATGAGGCTCATTGTATTTCCGAATGGGGACACGATTTCAGGCCGGAATATAGAAATCTAAGGGCTATAATAAACAGGCTGGGTGATAATATCCCTATAGTAGGTTTAACCGCAACAGCAACTCCCAAAGTACAGGAGGACATTATTAAAAACCTTATGATTACGGATGCAAAGGTTTTTAAAGCCTCTTTTAACAGGCCCAATTTGTTTTATGAAATAAGGCCTAAGACAAAAAATGTGGATGCTGATATTATTCGTTTTGTAAAGAAAAATGTTGGGAAGTCAGGAATAATTTATTGTTTGAGCAGAAAAAGAGTTGAAGAACTGGCACAGGTATTGCAGGTTAATGGTGTTAGTGCGGTACCATATCATGCCGGATTTGATGCTAAGACGCGCTCCAAATATCAGGACATGTTTCTAATGGAAGAAGTAGATGTGGTGATAGCAACTATTGCTTTTGGTATGGGAATAGATAAACCAGATGTACGCTATGTTATTCATCATGACATTCCTAAAAGTATTGAAAGTTATTACCAGGAAACCGGCCGAGCAGGCAGGGATGGGGGAGAAGGTCATTGTCTGGCATTTTATTCGTATAAAGATGTTGAAAAGTTAGAGAAATTCATGTCGGGTAAACCAGTGGCAGAACAGGAAATTGGAAACGCCCTCCTTCAGGAAATTGTTGCCTATGCTGAAACGTCCATGTCACGAAGAAAATTCATTCTTCATTACTTTGGTGAAGAATTTGATGAGGTGAATGGGGAAGGTGCGGATATGGATGATAATGCGCGCAATCCTAAAAAAAAGGAAGAAGCGAAAGAAAATGTCATAAAACTTATAAAGGTAATTCAGGGCACTAAGGAAAAGTTTAGGGCCAAGGAAATTGTATTTGCACTTAAGGGGTCTAAGAATGCGCTTATTTCTTCCCACAAGACGGATGAAAAACCATTTTTTGGGATTGGATCTGACAAAGATAAAAGTTATTGGATGGCCTTGATTAGGCAGGTATTGGTTGCCGGTTTACTGAAAAAGGAAATTGAGCAATACGGAATATTGCATGTTACCAAAGCGGGCGCCGCATTTCTTGAAAATCCTGTTTCCTTTATGATGACAAAGGATCATGTTTACAATGAGGAAAATGATCAGGCAATTATTACAGCAGCCAAAAGTTCCGGAGGTGCTGCAGATGAAAAATTGCTACGTCTGCTCAAAGATCTGAGAAAAAGTGAAGCCAAAAAGTTAGATGTACCTCCTTTTGTGATCTTTCAGGATCCTTCTCTTGATGATATGGCTTTAAAATATCCTGTTTCCATGGATGAATTGGTAAATATCCATGGGGTGGGTGAGGGCAAGGCAAAGAAATATGGAAAGCCCTTCCTGACTCTTATTACAGACTATGTGGAGGAGAATGAAATAATTCGTCCGGATGACCTGGTTGTAAAGAGCACCGGGGCTAATTCTGCACTAAAGTTATATATTATTCAGAATGTAGACAGGAAATTGCCTTTGAATGATATTGCCTCTGCAAAAGGACTTGAATTGCAGGATTTGGTAAAGGAAATGGAACAAATAGTTTTTAGTGGTACCAAGTTGAATATAGGATATTGGATAGACGAAATACTTGATGAGGAACAACAGGATGAAATTCATGATTATTTTTTGGAGGCTGAATCAGACAATATAGAAGTGGCACAGAAAGAATTTGATGGTGAATACGAAGATGAGGAATTGCGTCTATACCGTCTTAAATTTATGAGTGAGATAGCAAATTAGGGCTACAAAAAAACTCTGGAAAATTAAAAAGACCGGCCTTGCGCTGGTCTTTTTAATTTGTATGTCCTAATTCGCTTAAATATTTCCCTAGAAATTTCCACTGGTAATAAAAGCGACTATTACCCCGAAATAAAGAATTCCGAAAATTAGATATATCAATGCCAGGGCCATTCCAACATAAGACAAAATCCGGCCCGTCCTGACACTTTCATATCCCGAATAATTTTCCGGGTTATTCTGATAGAGTTCCTCTGCTTTTTTGGCACTGCTTAAACCTATAATGCTAAATATGATTGCAAAAGGGCCACAGCAGGTAATGGCTCCTACGATAGAAATAATGCCCATTGTTAAAGCATTACTTGCACCCGGTAATGGTTGTTGATTCATTCTAATTTATTTTCAGGGGAATTATTGCTCCCATTGTTCTCTCATTTCATTTACCTGTTCCATATAGGCTTCCCAGCCGCCCATGGCAGAAATTGAATATATAACCCAGATAAGCCATATAACCCCAAGGACTATTGCAATAATCGCTAGAATTTTAGCTGTTTTAAGCTGACTGTAATTGGAATATAGTTCCGGATTTTCCTTATACTTATTTTCATCCTTATAAACCAGAAAATAGGCAATACCTCCTAGAATAGCTGCTGGTAGTCCGCCAAAACAGCAACACAGATAGGAAAGAATTGCCAGCACGATAGCTATAGTTACATTAGGTAGTTTTTGTTGTTCCATGAAGCAATGGTTTGATTAAAAAAATTTTAAAATATAGTTGATCAATATTGTCGCCACACTTGTAATAATCAAGAATATACTGATTTTATTTGCATATTTTATTTTCATAAAATTATCCAATAACAAAAAAGCCGTCAATAATATCAGAGGGTAAATTGCGGGGTACATTTTAAAGGCCTCCAGAAATTCGCCATGAAAAAGAAAAACAGCGGCTCTTTGAATGCCGCATCCGGTGCACTCTACGCCTAAAAGCTGCTTATTAAGGCATGGCAGCAAATAATCTTCATTTATTAAAAGTCCTATAGATGAAGCGATTTTCATTTTGGTCGATTAATCAACTGAAAAATACTATTATTTTTGAGGAATGAAAACAAATCGAATCATTTATTTATTGTTTATTCTGGCAGGTGCAATTATTATGGCTTCGGGAGAACAATTGATCAGGAAGGAGTATGCCATGTGTATAGGAATAATTTTGCTGATGTTTGGAATTTATAAATCTTCGAAAACCTCGACAGGAACAGAGGAGTAATTAATGACCAGTAATAATGAGAGAATTTAAAGAAGGAGAGCGGGTTGAGGTTATTGACGACAATATTGGCGGGATAGTTATAACCTCTACTGTAGATTTAGTAACGATCCGAACTAATGAAGGTTTCGATTTGGAATTTATGGCATCTGAATTAATGCATGCAGACGTTATGAAACCTATAAAAGTCAGCAATTTTGAAGCTGCTCAGGTAAAGGCAAACAAGGAACAGGCACCCAAAAGGAAGACCGCGAAAGTTTCGGCAAAAGAACGAAATGTCGCCAAAATGGAAGTGGATCTCCACATACATCAGCTTGTGCCTTCTTCAAAGGGGATGAGCAATTATGATATGCTTAATATACAACTCGAAACTGCAAAACGACAGCTTGAATTTGCCATCCGAAAAAGAATACAGAAGGTAGTGTTCATTCATGGTATTGGTGCCGGTGTTCTTAAGGAAGAATTGGATTATTTATTCAAACGGTACGAAAATGTAAAATACTATGATGCTGACTATCAAAAATATGGATTAGGTGCTACTGAAGTATATATTTATCAGAATCCATAATTACCTACTCTTCAGTAGTAATTGTGCCGAAATCATTAATTCGCAAATCTGTTATCCTCTGACCAGAAGAATTTACAAAAGAGATACCGCTTAATTCAATTTTGTGCTCAAAAATTGTAGAATCATTTTCACTTTGCACAGTGGTAATTAAAACTTCTCCTCTTTCCGCTTCGAACTCATCACTTACGGTAGGTATGACCGGAGGAACAGCGTCACAAAAATAATTACTTGCTACATTTTCAGAGAAAGTCCGGTATATTAATTGAGATTGCCCGGGGATAGTGCTGACAATAGTTTCAGGAGAAACTTCATTCTTCAGAATGCCGCTTTGCAATTCAAGAACCAAGGCTTCTGTTGTATTGGTTTTAAAGAATAATGTGCTGTTTACCGTAGTGGTGGATTCGCAGAATGAGATACTGATATCGTTAAAATCTATCGTTTCAATTACTAGATCACCGTCATCACATGAGTTGAATATACACAAAATAAAAACTAATAATACTCGATTCATAGCTCAAATGTAAATGAATTTAAGGCTATTATCCTAGTGTATTGTGCTCAATTTATGAAGAGTTTAAGTTTATTTCGATTATTTTTGGACATGATTCATAATGCAAAGCTTTTAGATGCGAAAGATCTATTTTGATAACGCCGCTACTACTCCGGTTAGGGAAGAAGTAATTGAAAAAATGCAGGAAGCTTTGGCCAACTGCTTTGGTAATCCATCTTCTGCCCATGGATTTGGAAGAAGTGCCAAAACAGAAATTGAACAAGCGCGTAAAACAATTGCCAAATATTTAAACGCGCACCCCTCTGAAATAATATTTACATCGGGCGGTACGGAAGCAGACAATATGATTTTAAGAAGTGCAGTCAGGGACCTCGGAGTGGGGACTATTATCACTTCAAAAATAGAGCACCATGCGGTTTTGCATACGGCAGACGCCCTGGTTAAGGAGTTTGGTATACAGATTAAATTTGTGGATCTCGATAGTTATGGCAATATTGACCTTCTTCATTTGGAAAAGCTTTTGACAGCTGATAATTCAAAAAAATTAGTGAGTTTAATGCACGTAAACAATGAGATAGGGAATATTTTGGATATTCAGGCGATAGCAAAATTATGCAAGGCCGGGGAAGCACTTATCCATTCAGATACAGTGCAGTCTATTGGTCATTTCTCATGGGATGTACAAACCATACCAATTGATTTCATGGTAGCTGCTGCACATAAATTTCATGGGCCAAAGGGGGTTGGGTTTGCATTTATAAGGAAAAACACCAATTTGGAACCTCTGATAATTGGTGGTTCACAAGAACGGGGTTATCGGGCCGGCACAGAACCATTTCATAATATTGTTGGTTTACGGGAGGCGTTCGTAGCAGCCTATGAACATCTGGAGGAGGAGAAAAAATATATATCCGGAATTAAAGAATACTTTATTAAAAAAATCAAAGAAGCTATCCCTGAAGTTAAATTTAACGGCTATTCCGGAAATATGGATAGGAGTACATATACTATAGTAAATGTATGTCTTCCTTTTAGCAAAGAGAAATCACAAATGCTCTTATTTCATATGGATATTAAAGGGATTGCCTGTTCTGAAGGAAGTGCCTGTCAATCCGGTGCCAATAGTGGCTCTCACGTACTTGCGGAAATTTTGTCTGAGGATGATCTGCAAAAGCCTTCTGTCCGATTTTCTTTTTCGAAATTTAATACCAAAGAAGAGGTGGATTATGTAATTGAGGTTTTGAAAGATTTTAGTCAGACTTAGGATTTTTTTTCATTTTAAGTCTTTCCTTGTCATAAGGAAACTTCCGTACTAGCTTTTTCATCATTTTATCAATGAGGTCGGCGGTATTTCTTCCCGACTTTTTATTGATTTCATTCTCGTATTTCCACAATAGCTTCCCTGTTTTTCCATCACTTATCTTAATGCCGATTCTTCCATAATTGGCATCACCAAGTATATAATCCATAAAGCTAAACTCTGCGGGTATCCCTTTTGAAAGCAAGATATTAATATCCAAATTCCCACTAATAATGGCATCTACTTCCAGAAGTTCACTAAGTTCTTTAATGGTATAGGTATCTATATTATTATAGGTGATGTTCTTTTGGGCTAGTATGGCATTGGTATTTTTAATATTTTGAAAATCAACGGTGAATTTCTTCTTTTTCTTTCCAAGCCCAAAATAGGTTTCTAAGGCGTCCTGTACGGCATAGCCCTCTTTTTCTTCTAACTTTTTTGATTCCTCTTCAGTAATTTTTTCTTCTAATTCCAGATGCGTAAAAAACGGAATAATAGCCAGCATTTGATGGTCCTCACTTAGGATATCAAATTTATCGCTCTCATATACATTCTTTTGAGCATTGATTAATGAACTAAAGGAAAGAAGGGTTACAATAAGGAATTTTTTCATTCTAAATTTTCTAAAAACGCATACTTAATTTCAGGTTGAACACTCGCGATGTCATATAATTGGGAACCGCAAACTCCATTTTTGTGTCAATATCTCTTACCCAAGTATTGGTAATAGAATTTTGATTGTTAAACAGGTTGTATATTTCAAAACCAGCATTTAATTCTTCAAAACCATGTAACCAATGATTTTTTGGGTATTGTTTATTTAATCCTACAAAAATATAGGAAATACCCAGATCTGCACGCTTATAATCTCTTAATCTATTCTGAAAATTATA
The DNA here is from genome assembly GCF_000382125.1 of Eudoraea adriatica DSM 19308. Classification (GTDB taxonomy): domain Bacteria; phylum Bacteroidota; class Bacteroidia; order Flavobacteriales; family Flavobacteriaceae; genus Eudoraea; species Eudoraea adriatica. The sequence goes on along the minus strand of NZ_KB907549.1, from coordinate 307,998 downwards.
AGGATCAGCATAACTTGGAGAACCGCCGGGCACTCCCGTGTTGTAAACCAGGTTTAGGTACATCCTTAAACTGGGTATAGTAGGGATGTAATCCTGCCATAATATGCCTAATTGAAACCTTTGATCTGTTGGCCTGGAAATATACCCCCTGTTGTCAATATTTTCCTCAGTCTTGAGGAACCCCAGGCTAACCCAGGATTCTGTTCCCGGAACAAATGCACCATTTAACCTCATATCAAATCCGTACGCATAAGCCGTTGCATTATTTGCTGCCGCGTAACGAATCCTTACGTCTTCGAGCGTGTATGGGTTTACATTGGTTAAATTCTTATAGTAAACTTCGCTGGACAACTTAAAGGGCCTGTTCCAAAGTTCAAAGCTATATTCATTGCCAAGTACAAGGTGAATAGATTTCTGTGCTTTTACATCGGGTTGAATAGTACCTGTTTGGTCTCTTAGTTCCCGATAAAATGGTGGTTGCTGATATACTCCGGCAGCAATTCTAAATAGCATGTCTGCTTTCCATGAGGGTTTAATTGCAAACTGTCCCCTTGGGCTGAAAATGATCTGAGAATTACTGGGAAAACCTTCCCCGCTAAGGGTCCAGTATTGCGTCCTGAAACCTAAGTTGTAGTAAATGTTATTTGTATTCCAAAGTGTTCTTTTGCTATATTGAAAAAAAGCCGATAAACGATTTGTTTTTACAAAATTCAGAGCAGAAATGGAAGTGTAGGGTATTATCGGGGCGTTAAAAGGTTCCTGAGGTTGATTGTTTACAAACTCATTATCAGGGGGCCTTACAGAATAACCCAAGGAGTCCAGAAATTCCGATTCACGAATTTGATCCCGAAAGTCCTCATGGGTATACTTAACTCCCCATTCTAAAGATGCCTCATCTTTACTCAGCTTGCCTCTGTGCCCTATATTTACTATTAGCGCATCAAGATCATTTCTGGCCCTGTTAAATTGAGTCCCCAAACCTCTTGTTGAAGTTACCGCACCCGGATTGTCACTGCTGAGATCTGTATCAATCTCACCTAATTCATATTGTGCAATGACATCTGAATACTCTTCTTCGGTGGTATGGTAAATCGAGGTAATAAAGCTTAGCGCAACATTGTCATTAAGGTAATAATCTGCCTTAAGCGCCCCAAGACTTGTTTTATAATTATTATCTTCTGCTCCCTGATAATATACTACAAGAGCCTTAGGGTCACTTATTGTTCCAAAATTGGTCTGTCTGGAAAGAGGTTCATTTTTATAATCGTTAACCGAAAGGTTCCCTAAAAAGCTAAGGTTAAATTTTCTGGAGAAATGATAGGTAAGATACGTTTGTAAATCGGCAAAAGCGGGGGTGAAATTCGTATTGGTCTGCTGACTATTTACAAGAAGGCTATTGTCTCTGTAACGTACCCCCGATAGACTGCTAAATTTTTTATTTTTTGAGATTGTTTCAAGCGTGAGGCCCGCACCTAAAAAGCTGGCTTCTATATTTAATCCGAATTCTGTTGGATTTTTATAGGTAATATCCAGGACCGATGAGAGCCTGTCACCATATTGAGCCTGGAAACCACCAGCCGAGAATTCCAGATTTTGGACCATATGGCTGTTTACAAAGCTTAATCCTTCCTGCTGACCTGAACGGACAAGGAATGGCCGATAGACTTCAATACCATTAATATAAACCAGGTTTTCATCATAATTACCCCCTCTAACAAAATATTGTGTACTTAATTCATTGTTTGAAGAAACCCCCGGCAGCAGCTTAAGCACATTTTCAACACCTGCATTGGCACCTGGAATTTTCCGAACCATCTGCGGAGAGATTGTAGTGATACCTTCAGCGCTTTTTTCTCCCGTTGCCGTGACTTCAACACCATCTACCTGAATTACATCGGTTTTCATTACCGGGTTAAATTCAAATGTTTCATTTGTAGTAAGGATTAAGTTCTCCAGAACTACATTTTTATGCCCTAAATGAGTAAAAATTATCGTTATTTCCTTGTCGGCTGTTACTTCGAGCAAATAAAACCCGGTGCCGTCCGTATAAGTGCCATTCGTTTCGGTGGTAATATTTACATTAGATAAGGGCTCATCATTTGCTCCCAGGACTACCCCTGTAATTGAGGCCTTTTGTCCTCTCAACACGGCAAGCGAACCAAAAAGGGAAAGAAGGAATAAGAGTTTAAAACACTTCAAAAGTCTATTTTCTGTAAAAACTACTGGTAAAGGTATTTGAATTACCTACGTTATCTGTAACGATCACTTTGAGTTCACATTGCGTTTGATTCAGAATATTATCATCAAAATTATAGGTAAGTGTTTTTGTTTTGGGCTCGTATTCCATTAAGATCCATTCCCCGTTTAATGTTGCGGAATACGAGTCTATGCCACTTAAATCATCGGATATTATAAGGCTGAGGTAACGATAGTTATTTAACCACTGCCTTGCCTTAAAATTCTTGGGACGTATATTTGGTGGAATTGTATCCAGCGCGAGTGTATAGGCCCCAAGACTCCTTGTTCTTGTCGTAAAAGTTGTTCCTCTTTTAAAAGTCGTCATGTAATTGGCTTTATTTTTATTGTCGAGGCGGGCTATAAACAATTTCTTGCGTTCCTCCGGAGCATAATTAGCTACATCAAAAGTTACGGTAAAATTTTTATGTGCCGGAACCCTGTTGTTGTGAATAACTACTGTGTCCTTCCCTTTTTTCAGATCAATATAAAAATCATTATAAAACGTATTTGCAGGAAAATAAACTTTAGCGGCACCAAGGTCATAATTATTAGGTTGTTTGGCGATAATAAAATGCTCTGTTTTTTCCTCATCCTCAATAACCATTGGCTGTTGTCTTTTGCCTTCTACAGGAACAATTAATTTAACTGTATTATTATGCAGATCCTTTATAAGAATTTCTACATTGTAAGTGAGTCCTTCCCTGACCGGAATTTGTCCATCATTATATATTTGTTTATATATTCCCAGACGATTTCCCGGAGTTAGAAAACAGCGCTGTATGCGCTCCTTATATTTTCCAAAATGATCATAATCTATAAGAGTATTGATATACCGGGTTTCACCAAAAGAGAATGACTCAAAATTAAAATAGGAGTAAATTTTCCCATTAACGGATTGTTGGATGGAATATATACCATTCTTATTGGCCGCAAGATCCTGCCGGTCATAAGTATTTATACCAAAACCGATTGTCCCCGCGGCATATACTTTTTCAGCCAGATAAGTACCATCTTTTTGTTTGTTGAATTTAATTTGAATTTTCTTACTGCTTCTATTTACCTGTGCATCCTCAGACAAAGGATAGGCATATAAATCCAATAGTGTTGGATTGGTGGCATCCCTTACCTCTAAACCATAGAGAAGTGGATTGGTGGGTTTTTCGGATATACTGCTTCTTATTTCAAAATGCAGATGTGGTCCCGAAGATCCTCCCGTATTGCCACTATATGCTACAACCTGATCTTTTGAAATATTGATATCACCATAATCCGGAAATACTTCAACTTCATATGATTTTTTCTCATATTGAATCTTTTTAATAAAGGATTCAATTTCCGGAGCAAATTTTTGGAGATGTCCATAAACTGAAGTATAACCATTAGGATGGGCAATATATATGGCTTTCCCGTAACCCCATAGTCCTATCTTTATTCGCGTTACCGTTCCTTCGGCTATGGCATATACTGGTAATCCCTGTCGTTGTTGCGTTTTTATGTCAATCCCGGAGTGAAAATGATTTGATCGCAACTCGCCAAAAGTGCCCGCAAGAACCAAGGGTATATCCAAAGGAGACCTGAAAGTATTAAGGGGATACTTTTCCTGCCCCGGAACGGAGAGAACGGAAAGAAGAAAGAGGCTTAAAATTGGTATTCTCATATGTGCTAAGTTCATGCGAATTTAATTAATACGAGTCAAACCTGGAAAAAAGGTCTGTTAACAACTTTAATTTTCTTTATTATTTGTTTTGGGTTTTTTGAAAAGGCTAAATCAGATTATTTAAAGGTTTGCTATAGGAATAATTGCAAAAACTATTGCGAAGTCGTTTAAGGTGTGTTAACTTTGTGTAAAACGTATTGTAATTTGCATATGAGCGAATTGGTTGAAATCGTTGATTCCTTAGAGAATAAAATTAGCAAGCTACTGCATAAAATAGAATTGCTGAATCAGTCTAAGATTAAGTTAGAGCAGGAGATTGTTGCACTAAGAAATGAGGATGATACATTGAGGAATACCATTTTGGAATGGGAAGAAAGATATAATTCTCTCAAGCTTGCAAATTCCATACTGGGCAGTGATAATAATAAAACTGAAGCAAAGCTCAAAATAAATACATTGATTAGAGAGTTGGATTATTGTATGGCTCAACTTGCTGAATAATGTTATAAAGAAATATGGGAGAGAAGCTGAAAATAAAGCTCTCTATCGCTGATAGGGTATATCCTTTGACCATTGACCCAAGTCAGGAAGAAGGACTAAGAAAGGCTGCAAAAAACATAGAACAGCTTGCCAAGAAATTTGAGCAAAATTATGCCGTTAGGGACAAACAAGATGTATTGGCCATGTGTGCCTTGCAGTTTGCCTCCAAGATTGAACAGCGCGGTATAGATAATTCGGAGAATACCAAGGAAGTTACGGAACGTTTAAAAGCGTTGGATCAATTGGTAAACTCTAAGCTTAGTATAAAATAAGTTCTTTTACATAATACAAAGTTACTGCCCACATTGGTATTTAATTTTTGACGAACTCAACACTAATTTGTTTGAAAAGGGTGAGTTTAGGTTGTAAAAGCAGGCCTTCTAGTAAAGGATCCTTGATCAACCTGTTAGCCCTAAACCTGTTTATTGGAGTTTGTACAGAACTTCACCAATGTGGGTTTTTTTGTTTAAAATTGGTTTTATCAATCAATTTGAGGCCTGATCTCAATTTGTTTTTACCCTTTCCGGTAGCGACAATAATTGTTTTAAAGTGATAGTACTTCGCAGATGCTAGTTTCATATTTAAGCGCTGCATTCATACTATAAAACGGGCAGGTAAGTATTAATTATTAAAATAGGTTATGGATTATACAACAATAACAATAGCAGCTCTGGTTGGTTTGGTTATAGGATTGCTGGTTGCGAAAGCACTGGAGAAGGGTAAAGCATCAAAGACCATTGCAAATGCAAAAAAAGAAGCAAACTCTATCCTGAAAACCGCCAATCTTGAGGGCGAGAATATTAAAAAAGACAAGATTTTCCAGGCAAAGGAGAAGTTTTTGGAATTAAAAGCGGAACATGAGAAAGTAATCATCAATAAAGACAAAAAGATTGCTGAAGCTGAAAAACGAACACGGGATAAAGAATCGCAGGTTAGCGGGGAACTTTCCAAGAATCGTAAGCTGAATGAACAGCTGGAAATGAAATTAAAGGATTTAGAACACAAATCTGAACTTCACGATAAAAAACAGTCCGAACTCGAAAGACTGCATAAAAGTCAGGTTCAACAGTTGGAAGTTATTTCGGGCTTATCTGCAGAAGATGCAAAAAGCCAGCTCCTCGAGTCTTTAAAGGAAACAGCCAAAACAGATGCTATGGCTTATTTGCAGACCACAATGGAGGATGCTAAACTTACCGCTCAGCAGGAAGCAAAGAAAATAGTAATTAACACCATTCAACGCATTGGCACAGAAGAGGCTGTAGAAAACTGCGTATCTGTTTTCAACCTTGAATCTGATGACGTTAAGGGTCGTATTATTGGCAGGGAAGGACGGAATATCAGGGCACTGGAAGCGGCTACCGGAGTAGAAATTATTGTTGATGATACCCCCGAAGCCATAATACTTTCCTGTTTTGATTCTGTAAGAAGAGAAGTAGCCAGGTTATCATTACATAAATTGGTTACAGATGGCAGGATTCACCCGGCCAGGATAGAGGAGATTGTGCGCAAAACCGAAAAGCAAATTGAACAGGAAATTGTTGAGGTTGGAAAACGTGCTGTTATAGATTTGGGGATTCATGGTTTACACCCGGAATTGATTAAAGCAGTTGGAAGGATGAAATATAGGTCTTCCTATGGCCAGAACTTGTTGCAGCACTCCAGGGAGGTCGCAAAACTTTGTGGTGTAATGTCCGCAGAATTAGGCTTGAATCCGAAAATAGCTAAGCGGGCAGGATTACTACACGACATAGGAAAAGTTCCAAATACCGAGGCGGAGGTGGAAACACCGCATGCCATCTTAGGAATGCAATGGGCAGAAAAATTTGGTGAAAAACCAGACGTTTGCAATGCGATTGGGGCCCACCATGATGAAATAGAAATGAAAACATTAATATCGCCTATTGTGCAGGTATGCGATGCTATAAGTGGAGCCCGTCCGGGAGCAAGAAGACAGGTGCTGGATTCCTATATTCAAAGGTTAAAAGATCTTGAAGATATCGCTTTTGCTTTTGGAGGTGTCCAAAAGGCCTATGCCATTCAGGCTGGAAGGGAATTGAGGGTTATTGTGGAAAGTGAGAAAGTGAGTGATGAAAAAGCGGCACGGCTTTCTTTTGAAATTTCGCAGAAAATTCAGACAGATATGACCTATCCGGGGCAGGTAAAAGTTACCGTTATTCGTGAAACCCGCTCAGTTAATGTAGCAAAATAAAGCGTATTTAAATACAAATCTGAAAACGAGCGTTAAGCTCGTTTTTTTTTTGGAGTATATTTTATTGTCCAGATGAAGTATGCTTGTTTTGTCCTACAATCGCTTTAATCAACAACAAACTTAAAACCGGCGGTAACAATTCCGGCACTTAAACCGTTAGTCCTTTCGTAATAGCTATATTTTAAATCAACGCTCTTCAAACCTAATTTCAATTTATTCTGTCTTAGAATAATGTTTGTATAATTGATTCCGAAACCAAACTGATTTGCATTGTAATCAGACAGGTCATAGTCTGAAGTGTAGAATAAGGAAGTGGAAAGATGTTCGTTATAGGGCGCAAAATAATCTGCTGCCTTTTGGTTGTAGAATCGATAGGAAGGGTACAAAGTGAATTTGTCTGCAATCTTTACAGGTAATTCAACACTTATTGTATTGGAATTTATGCCCCAATCGTCAAAATAGTATCTATAATAAGTACGGACTACCAGATATTCATTTAGAAAAAAATTGAGTCGGCCTCCTAGGGCAACTTTAAATCTGGAATCGGGCAAGCGCTCAATATCATCAGCCAGATGAAAATCGTCAATAAAGGAATCTGCTACATCACTAAAGTAAACCCTTTGAAATGGGGTGGAAAGCAGGCCTTGCTGAAGCACAAAATCGGCCAAAAGCCCCCCCTGTATATTTTTGGAAAGAATTTGTGATAAACCAATACCCAGAGAATAGGAGTTGCGATTTTCATCCGTTAAGACATTAAAAGACGGGTTGTAATCAGGATTTCCTGTTATAGTATTTTCTATAAATAAAAAATCATTCAAACCTCTTCCCCCGGGGGCAAAAGGACGAAGTTCATAAGGATAAATAATCTTCCATTTATCCAGGAATATATTTGCGCTTAATCCCAGTTCGGTATTTTTTTCATTAAATAACCTGGTATAACTCCCTCCAAAGCCGAGGGAGCTATAGTCATACTCCGTGGAATATGAAAGTTTTGCGCTCCATATAGAATTTCTATCATCTGAACTATGGCTGTAAATTCCGGTAAGATTATACCAGGTATCATCTCTGGAAGCACCGGATGCAGCGATAAATGGATCTGCAAAACCTTTGTCAAACGGGTTAATATTACTGGATGATGCAGATGTATATGCCGATATGCCAGTATCGACAGTCAGCACGTCATCATCGTTTATGGGAATTGATATTACCAGAGTTCCGGTAATATCCGTTAATTCTTCAGTACCCCGTCCGCCCGTTACCGCAGCATTATTACCATCCTGTGAATAATAACTGGATAGCAAATCAATTTCAGCAGTTTCCAAAACCCTTTTTTTATAAGCATCATTATTTTGCACGGAATTCTGAGCATGGCAAATACCACAGACCATGAAGAGGCAAATAAAAAACAGGTACTTAGTCGTTGTCATAGTTTTATAAAAGAATGGGGTGTCATAGCGTGTAAACTTCAAATTAATTGCATCCGCAACCCCCACCAGTTTTTCCTCCGTTTGCACCGGCTGCAGCTTCCCGATAGGAATGAAAGACAGTAATGTTCCTGTCGCACAATTTTTCCGATAACTCCATATCAGGATCATTAATATTCACTTTTTCATATCCCTTAACCGCGACACAATTACTTAAAGCTACTGTCATACATGCCAACAATGTTATTTTCCTTATCATATCCTGTCTATTTCAATATTATCGGAAGTAATTACCTTTCCTTTTTCGTCTATAATTATACACTCAATTTTAGGCAATTGATTAATTCTGTTTAATCCTATTTCAATGCCCATAACAAATACAGAAGTAGCAAGGGCATCAGCTAATTCTGCTTTGGGAGCAAAAACAGTTACACTCAAAATGCCGGTAGCAGGGTAACCTGTTCGCGGGTCTATTATATGGGAATATCGCGTACCGTTGAATTGCACAAATTTTTCATAGTTACCAGAAGTTACAACCGCACCATTCGTAATTGGCAAAATGGCGGCTGCTTTGGTTTTATTTAATGGATTCGTAATGGCTACCGTCCATTCTTCACCATTAGGTTGTCTGCCCCATGTATTCATGTCTCCTGAGGCATTTATAATACCTGCCTGTACGTTGTTTTTCTGTAACAGGGCTTTTGCCTGATCCGCTGCATATCCCTTGCCTATGGCTCCAAACCCTATTTTCATTCCCTTTTCTTTAAGAAAAACCGAAGAGTGCTCTGCATCAAGAATGATATTCTGAAATCCTACTTTAGCAACAGATGACTTAATTTCTTCTTTTGAGGGCATTCTCTTCATACTTCCATCAAATCTCCAGATTTTGTCCATTGACGCATAGCTAATATCAAAGGCACCGTCGGTTAAACCGGAAATTTTTTTTGCCCTTTCTATTAAGCTAAATAATTCCTGACTGACTTTAACCGGTTTTATGCCTGCATTTGAGTTGATTTCAGATGTTTCGGAATTGGGATTCCAGGAAGATATGAGTTTTTCAATTCTGGTAATTTCATCAACAGCAAGGTTAATGACTCTGTTTGCTTCTGCTGAGTCTTTAACGACAACAGTTACCTGAAAACCACTCCCCATTAGTTTTAAGCTTCGATGGAAAGATTGCTGGGCCCATATAGTAACAGTGCTTAGCAGAAGAATTAAAATGGCGGCTATTTGTTTCATTATTTATCCGGAAAAAGATTCTAATAAATTGATATATTCTTTTACCGATATATTTTTATATCCCGTTTGGCCCAATACTTTGCCATCCTCATCCAGAACAACCACCAAAGGAAAGTATCCATTGCTATTATAGGTTTCCGCAAGTTGCGCGTTTTTATTTTTTTGTTCTGGCGGGAGCCTATTTTGTTTTTTGCGAGGAAAATCTGCCAGTAACATAACAAAGTGGTCAGCAGCATAATTTTGGAATTCTTCACTGCTCCATATTTTCCTGTCAAGTTTTATGCAAGGGGCGCACCAATCAGATCCCTGAAATACCAGAATTATAGGTTTATTCCCGGCTTTTGATATTTCTTTGGCTTTGGTAAGATCAGTTTGCCAATCCTGGGCAAACAGTAGTCCCGTTCCCAGGAATATTGTAAATAATATAGTTCTTATTTTCATATGTTAGACTAACGTGAATTTTGAAGTTTTCGTATTGCTATTTACAGAGTTTAAAATGCCTTTTGCATTGGTTATCAGGCAAGTTCATTAGCCAGACTGAATCTTACAAACCTAAAACCTTACTTAGGAAAAACTCTAAATCTCGTATTCTTCTGCGATTTGTCTCAATAATTCATCTGTGCCAATGACTAAAGCGAATTCGTTGTGCAAACTAGCCAATTCAATTTCATGGATCATTTCAGCTTTGAATTTGGTTCCATAGGGACCTACTTTATCAAAGGTAGCCGTGGCATCTGAAACCAAAAAGGTATCATATCCCAAATTCCCTGCCATTCTGGTGGTGCTCGATATACAATGATCTGTGGTAAGTCCGATTATTACTAATTTTTTAACTGACAGGCCATCCAATTGTTGTTTTAAGTCTGTGCCTATAAAAGCACTGTTCACTTGTTTTTCAATAATTGATTCATTTGCCAGGGGCTTTACAATATCTTTAAATTCATTCCCCGGTTTACCCTGAACGAGTGGGGAATTTGGATTAGTAGAATTGTGTTTAATATGAAAGATTGGAAACTTGTGATTTCTCCAGAAGTTCAGGATCCTTTTTGCGTTGGCTTCTGCATATATATTATTTCTGTGGCCGCCATAATAGTCAACTTCATCCAGCCCTTTCTGCATATCAATGAGAAGCAATGCCGGTTTACCTGTTGAATTCATAGTAAGGTTTATTCTTATAGATGAAATTATTCAATTTTATATAGAATCGGATTAAAAGCCTTTGAGGCTACCATCACTTTGTCTCCAACATTCAATGATTGTATTTCAGATTTATCGGCAATTACTTTAACCACATTGTTTTGTATTAAAACGGAAACAATTAAGACTACGTCCTGAGGTTCTATCTTTAAAATTTCCCCGATAAATTTAAATTTACCACTGATTTTTTCGTTAGAAAAGATCTCACCTGGAATACCTTGCCTCACAATTTTGCCCTGATCAAGAACTAAAACCCGGCCAGACAGTTTCATGATTTCACCTATATCGTGGCTTATCAATATAGTCGTTAAGGCGTATTCATTATGGATTCTTGTAATATAATCCTGAAGTTTCAACCTGATTTTATAATCCAGGGCAGCGAGGGGTTCATCTAATAAGAGAATATTGGGTTTGCAAACCAGGGCTCTTGCAAGCGCTACCCGCTGTTGCTGGCCGCCGGATAGGGTCTGTGGTTTTCTGTTTTGAAGATCCCCGAGTTCCATCATTTCTATAAGTTCTGCTATTACCTTTTTATTCTGTCCTTTATTTGAGGCAAATTCCAGATTTTCGAGCACGCTCATATTCGGGAACAAGGCATAATCCTGAAAAACATACCCTATATTCCTCTTCTGAGGAGCAATAAAGATTTTGTTTGCAGTATCAACCCAACTTACTTCATTTATTGTTATTTCTCCCTTATCTGGTTTGAGGAGGCCGGCAAGAATTCTCAAAGTTGAGGTTTTTCCTGCACCAGATTCACCGTATAATGTTACTAATTCCCCTTTCTTAATTTTGCATTTAATGCGCAGGTTCATTTCACTGTCGTACGCTTTTAATTTTTTATGAATGTCAATTTTAATCATTTCCAAAAGCGCTTTAGATAACCCCCGTTTATTAAATAGACCATTAGCAGGATACAAAAAGTTATGACAAACAGTACCGCAGCATAGAAATTAGCTGCACCATAATTCATAGCTTCTACTTCGTCATATATGGCAATGGATGCGACTTTGGTTTTTCCCGGAATACTGCCTCCTATCATCAGTACCACCCCAAATTCACCCACAGTATGGGCAAAAGCGAGTACAATTCCCGTCAATAGGGAAGCTTTACAATTAGGGAGAAGTACTTTGAACAAAGTGGTCCATTTGGATTTTCCCATTACCTGAGAAGCTTCCGTCAGAGAATGCGGCAGAATACTCAGGCCGGATTGAATAGGGTGCACCATAAAGGGCAGACTATATATTATGGAGGCAACAACAAGTCCTTCAAACGAAAATACCAGTTTAAGACCAAGCCATTCATTTATCCAATTGCCAAATGCATTACCCGGGCTGAATGCTACAAGGAAATAAAATCCCAGTACCGTAGGGGGTAATACCAGAGGCATGCTGATAAGTGTTTCTATAAAGGGTTTTGACCTGGATTTCGTATTAACCATCCAGTATGCCAGGGGTACCGAAATAACCAGAAGAATTGCGGTGGTAACAACAGCCAGTTTAAAAGTAATTAAGAGTGGGTCCCAATTCATTATTCAGACAACATTATTTCGTTAGTTTTAACCATGGCGCATACTGTTAGTTCTTCTTTTAAACTAAGTTTATCTGCCGCATTGGTGGTGATAATGGAACTTATATCACCTGCAGAAGTATTGATAACTATGTTACTTAATAACAAACCGCGTTCAATGCGACTAATTTTACCTTTAATCTGGTTTTGAAGGCTAATTAAATGGGTTATATCCTTTCCAATAACCACTTCGGTTTCCTTAAATAAAACCTTAACTAAATGACCTGCACTTAGATAGGATGCCGTTTCGGGAGTTTCGATGATGATAGCCTTAAACAATGTTTCATCAGAAAGCGCTACGGTTACCAGTGACAAACTGCCGTTAACCTGAACTTCCTTAATATGACCTTTTAAACTATTCATCTACCGAATATCCGAAATCTTTTAATATAATCTTTGCCTCATTGGAGAAAAGAAAATTATAAAATTTATTGGCCTGCTGTGAATTTCCATCAGATTGTTTTATGACAACTGCGCCTTGTGAAATTGGTTTATAATCAGAGTCATTCACCAAAACCCATTTACCCTTGCCCTTCATTTCCGGCGCCAGAACCACGGATTGCGCTGTAAATCCAATTTCGGCTGATTTGGAATAAACAAATTGGTTGGTTTGGCCAATACTTTCCCCAAAAACCAATTTATTTTTAAGACTGTCCAGGAGTCCATATTTTTCCAATACTTCTATTGCTGCTTGTCCGTAAGGTGCTGTTTTGGGATTTGCCAGTGCAATATGATTAATGGACGAATCATTCAGGTTCCCTGTTGATAACGCCAGCCCGTTAATCATTGTCCATAATACTAATTTTCCGTAGGCGTAGATTTCTGGTGGAGCGGTAGTAAAACCTTTATTATAGAGGTCTGAAGGATATTTCATATCAGCCGATACAAAAATGTCAAATGGAGCTCCTTGCAAAATTTGTGCAGTATGTTTACCCGAGGAACCGATAATTAACTGACAGGTAATACCTGTCTTCTCGGTAAATTTTTCTGTAATAGGTCCCAGTGCATATTGCATATTAGCGGCGGCGGCGATGGTAAGTTCAGATGATTCCTTTGTTGCATTATTACAGGAGAAGAGAAGGGCCAGAAGGAGAAGTGAAATACAGCTTAGTCCCCTGTTTTTTTTTTGTAATTTATCCTGGAATACTATCATATCATTAGCAATCATCAATTATTTATTTTATTAATCGAAGTACTTTAAAATTCCAACTCGGCATAGGCTACCTCTTCGGTTATCTCAGGGATATTACCAGGATATTCTTTTCCTCTGAGCCGCCTTACTGTATGGGCTTTAAGTTCGTCTTCCGGATAGGATTGAATAAGTTCCTGAATATTTTTTTTATCCAATTCGTCCTCCATATGCTCAAGCCATTTATCTGCCAGTTCATCAGGGAGTATTAAGGGCATTCGGGGTCCTGCTGCCTTCGGATTATTATGGATCCTGCTCATCATAGTATTGCCTTCCGTTGTGACAATAGAAAAGGTGTTTATCGGTTCTCCTGTTTCAGGATCTGCCCATTCGCTCCAAAGTCCTGCTAGCGCCAGTGGTTCCCCATCCTTTCTGCTTAGATAAAAAGGATAAGTTTTCCCCCTAAAATGGTGATGCTCATAAAAGCCATCTACATAAATAATACATCTTTTATTTTTGGCGGAATCACGAAAGGATGGTTTTTCAAAAATGGTTTCTCCTCTGGCATTAAGCGTTTTGTTCCAGAGATTTTTTAGTTGCGCTTTATCTTTTACCCAAAATGGTACAAGGCCCCAAATTGCAAGGGTAGGTTTATAGGGGGACCTATCCGGATAGATAAATAATTTTGGGTGTTTAAAACCTGATACATGATAGAGTGGCAGATCAGACAAGGGCACGAGTTTTTCTATGATTTCTTCAATGGCTTTTTCGTTGCCATAGTGTCTTGCCCTCTTTAACTGAGCCTCCAAACTTGCCTTTATATCATAGCACATAATTAAATTTAAGAAATAATGTTTAATAAAGCTGCTGTGTTTCTATTCAAAAGGGAACTGGGTATTGGCCTGTTAAAGGATATATTCAATTGTATGGTTATAGTGGCATATATACAAGCAATACCGATTGAATGATAAAAAACAAAACAAATGGAATAACAAAGAAACCCATAATATCTCTTGCCTGCAATTTGGTTCCGGCTGCCATAACCGGAAAAATAATAAGCAGGTAAAAAGGCTGGAGGGCATTACTCAGGCTTTCGCCATAGGCAATGGCCATTGACGCTCTTGCAATCATAGCGGTAACTTCTAATTCACTCAAGCCTGCTCCCAGGTCTTTAACCACACTAATAATACTCGGACCAATTACCGCAAACTCCCCACCGGCAGAGGGGATGGCAAAATTTACCAATCCACCTGAAACATAGGCTAAAAAAGGATAATTGGTCATTGTCGCAAATGATGACTGGATTTCTCCAATTTTGTCGCCCAGACCTGTTGAAAACATAATTCCCATGATGCCGGCATAAAATGGATATTGAAAGAGTATTCCGGAAATATTACTACTAGATCGTTTCATGGAAATACTATAGCGAAGAGGTGTCCTGTGCAGAAATAGTCCAAGGATCAAAAACATAAATATGATAATGTTAAAATTCAGATCAAATCCATTTAAGTAGAAATAATTTCCAATATAAATAAAGCCAAAAATGGAAATGGTGATCTGCAAAAATGCGCTATTATTCAATATGTCGGAGACAGCTTTAAAAGGCAATTTATAGGAATCCGCTTCTTCCTTTACAGAAGATTCCTTTTGCAGATTATCCAGGATCAAAAGATCAGATAATTCTTTTTGTTTGCTGTTTTTTGGGATTAAAATGAGAAATAGGAATGGACATACGACAATAAATAACAGAATCATAACCAGGTTGAGATTGGATCCCAGGGTATAGGCAGTTGGTATTAATTCTGAAAGAATTC
This sequence comes from Eudoraea adriatica DSM 19308, assembly GCF_000382125.1. Taxonomy (GTDB): domain Bacteria; phylum Bacteroidota; class Bacteroidia; order Flavobacteriales; family Flavobacteriaceae; genus Eudoraea; species Eudoraea adriatica. The sequence continues at coordinate 292,982 of NZ_KB907549.1, read as the reverse complement.
CTGCTTCTATCAAAAAGTTATCTTCGGTATTTAATAAAAGGGCTATAGAACTGGAAGCCCCGGCAACCCAGCTGCCCATGCCAAAATAAACACAGGCAATAAGGAAAGGATAGTTTAACCCTTTCACTCTTATCGCCAATTCTCTGGCCAAAATGGCTACAATGACGATCATTCCGAAACTGATTAAGGAAAACAACGCACTGGAAATCAATACAAATAAATAAACCTGACCCGGAGTTTTTATAAAACGCGCTATCCAATTTATTCCTTTTTCAACAGGATCGGATTGTGCTATGCTGTAGGCTGTTACAATAACAAGGATAATCTGCATTCCAAAGGCTAATAAAGACCAAAAACCATCATACCAGCCACTTAGCACGTTCATAAGCGAGGCATCGGTCCAAATAAGGGCCATAAGACCTGTGAACAATGTGAGGAGTAATGCAAACACATAAGCACTGGGCATGTATCTTATGAAAAGATCCGTAAAAATTTTTCCCAGTGTTGAAATCATTTAAATAGCCAAAAAGTATGTATGGTTAACAAAAGATCTGTTCTACTTATTCATTAAATATAGGGCTAAATACAAAACATTGTATTTGAATTAAAATAAATGTGCCATGCCAACAAGAGTACATCGCACATTAATAGGTCTATCAGTTAGTTTGGCGAACCCGAACAGGGTATTCCGGTCGTTTGGGCATTACCGGAGGATTACTTTTGAGTTGCTCCATTACTGTTTCAATGGCCTTTTCTAATTGGGGGTCCCCCCCTGAAATAACCGCTTTTGGCCATTGTTCAATCTCAATATCCGGCGTAACACCTTCGTTTTCTATCCGGTAGCCATCTTCGTTCCAAAAGGCAACATTTGGTGCGGTAACTGAACCACCATCAATAAATTCTGGAAAGCCTAGTACACCTACAAGACCTCCCCAGGTTGTTTTTCCAATTATTGTTCCCAGTTTAAATTTTCTAAACATCCAGGGTAGATAATCCCCTCCGGAACCGGCAGTTTCATCAATAATCATCACTTTAGGCCCCTGTATTGAACCACTGGGAGCGTTAAGGTCATTGCCATACCTGAAATTCCATGAGGCCTGATAGGGTTTTTTCAAGATATCTATATAATAATCTGCCAATTGCCCACCACCATTATGTCGCTCATCAACTATAATGGCCTTTTTATTCACTTGAGGGAAGAAATAGCGTTTAAAATATTGATGTCCGGCCCCGGCCGTATTGGGTACATATACATAGGCTACCTGGCCATTCGTAGCCTTGTCTACTTTTTTAATATTTCCTTCAACCCAATCCCTGTTTCTAAGTGAGCGTTCACTTTCCACAGGTACTACCTTCACTTTTCGAGAACCAGATCCATCAGCAGAAGCTGAAACCGTTAGCTCAACAATTTTATTTTCCGTATTCTCAAAGAAACTATAAAGATTTTGATCTGCTTTGACTTCTTTACCATTTACAGCTATTAAATATTCTCCTTCCGCAACATTAACACCCGGTTCTGTTAAAGGCGAGCGTAGTTCTGGTGTCCAGTTCAGACCTCCGTATATTTTTGCAAATCTATACCTGTTGTCAACCACTTCATAATCTGCCCCAAGTAGTCCTCCGCCTACCTTATCGGGGTTATTCATGCGGTCACCACGACTGCCAAATCTATGATGTCCCACGGATAACTCACTGCACATCCACTGCATAATTCTGTAGAGATCACTTCTGCATGTAACATCAGGCAGGAAACGTGCATATTTTTCTTTCATGGCATTCCAATCCAAACCGTGCATTCCAGGGTCATAGAAATAGTCCCTGTTTACACGCCAGGTTTCGTTGAAGATATTAGACCATTCCTGTCGGGGATCTATTTTAACTTTAATGCTGCCAGTGTTTAATGTTCCATTTTCCGGTTTTTTACCTACCTCTGTTATTCCCCATGTTTGCTCTTTTTGGAATAACATTTTTTTACCGGAAGCAGCAATAGTATACCAATTGGCTAACATAACTTCTTTATCTTCCCGCTCCTTTAAATCGTACATTCTCAGAGACTGAGGATCACTGAAACTGCTATGTGGCTTACGTGATAAATAGAATAATTTTCCTTCTTCAGAGCAACTTAAACCAGAGTACATACCCGGAGATATGGGGAGGTCAATTATTCTATTGGTAATTCCTTTCCAATCTATCTTCAAAGGAGGTAGTGTTGCTTTTTCCTTCTTTTCATCTTTGTCTGCATCATCTTTTTCAGATTTTTCATCATCTTCGTTATTTTCTTCGTCATTTTCTTTAGCCAAAGGTGACATAAGTTCTTTCTGCAGAGTTACCAAGTAGATAGAATTGGTCATCTCCATATCCTGATTAGACTGATCAAACCAATTCACAACAGGACCGGCATCTGTGGAGGCAAGCATATAGATATATTTGCCACTCGGATCAAAGATGGGTTCCCGAACGTTGGAAAGCCCATCGGAAAGTTCAAAAGATTTATTCTGAGCTACGGAATATACATAGGCCCTTTCAAAATTTGTTTCCGTTATAATAGTGTAGGAGACCCATTTTGAATCATGAGACCAGGATCCAAATAGCTCTCTGAAAGAACCTGGAATATAAAGCATGTCTGTTCCAATTTTAGTAATCTTGCCACTCGACGCATCTGCTACAAATAAATTTCGCCCATTATCTACGAAACATAATTTCTTACTATCCGGTGACCAATGCAGGTAAGCATAAAAACCAGCTCCTGGAATGGGGAGTTTTTTTATTACTCCGGTTTCCAAAGTTTTTAGATGAAGGCTATATTCACCAGAGGCATCAGAAAAATAGGCTATTTGTTTTCCATCTGGCGACCATTGCGGGTATTTTTCATGAACTCCGGGGGTTTGACTAATATTCTCTACATCACCTTTTTCGGCAGGTACCGTAATGACTTCTCCTCTATAATCAAATACTGCTCTTGCACCCGAAGGTGAAATACCTGCACTTCGTATGTAGTTATCCCCGGAAACATAGCGCGGTCTGAGTTCCAAAAGATCCGTGGCGATGGGGATAGTAATTTTAGAACTACTAAGGGAATTGGAATCAAATGAATGCAGATATCCCGCTTGCTCATAAATTAAATCATTGTTATTCGTATTCAGACTTATCACGGGAAAATCCTCATAATTGGTAAGTTGGGTAACAACTTTAGAATCTAATTCATAGGCAAATAAATTAAATTCTCCATTTCGGTCACTTCTGAAAAACACCTTGTTTCCTATCCATTGAGGATTGGTATCATTTCCACCAGACGCTGGTTTGTCTATCTCAACAACATCGTGGGTTTCAGTATCGTAAATCCAAATACGTGATTGTGTGCCTCCCCTGTAATTTTTCCATTGGTTAAATACTTCATATAAAGGCGTGTAAGCAATATATTTTCCATCTTCTGAATAAGACGAGCTAAATGCACTAGGAATGGGTAGTTCCGAAGGCTGACCACCTTCTATTGATACGGTATAAAGCTGGGCATGCCGATTTGTATACGTAGATCTGCGAGAAATGAAAAGGACACTTTTACCATCGGGAGTAAAATCTCTAACCTGATCCCAACCCGGATGCCATGTTAGTCTTTTGGGAAGCCCCCCTTTTGAAGAAACAACAAAAACGTCTATGTTACCGTCATATTCCGCACTAAATGCAATCATGGAACCGTCCGGTGAAAATACTGGGTTAGATTCTACCCCTTCATCAATGGTAAGGCGCCTGGCGTTAGAACCATTTTTATTGGCTATCCAGAGATCCTCTGCGTAAATAAAAGCAATATTATTTTCACTTATTGCAGGACTTTTCATTAACCTGGTATCGCTCGTATTTTGAGCATTAATTTGATAAAACCCTATTACTAGTAAAATGACCAGCATTGGGTAATTTTTAAGGCGCATTGACATATGATTACTTTTATTGATTAGTTAATATTTATATTAGTTTACAGAAAGTGATTTTTTAAAGTTTTCAGTCACTAAATATAAGGGGGATTTTGGTCTTACGAAATTTAGAATTCAATATTCATATAACTTTTTAGACAATGTAAAAGAACCATGTTGAAGGCTTAATTGGTTACCGAAATAGTATTGATCCAATTCTCCAAAGTTGCTACATATTCGGGATGTAATTTAGACCAATACGGAAAATCACTTTGCCCGATATCGTACATAGAGTGGGAAGCACCCTGCAGTAATACAATTTCATAATTTTTGTTTTGGGCTTTCTTAAGAGCTTCGGTAATTACTTCATAACTATCTTCAGGAATTATTTCATCTAAACTCCCCTGAACAATCAATACAGGCTGTTTAGTTTTTTCAAAATATGGAATAGGGGTAAAGTTTAGTTTTTTATCTATTTCAATCTCATGAAGCTTTGGAATCCATACCATATTATACCAATCTTGTGATTTGATTAAATTGATCTCTTTCTCAAGAGTTTCTTTGGAAATATTTCCTGCAATCGTTTCAAAAACTTTACGCTCAAAATTTGTTGCCTGCTCAATATTTATACCCAGGTTTTTAGTATTTCTGTTTTTCCAGTAGTTAAGATCACTCTCCAATAAGGTAGTGCCGGGGCAGCTTACAGCTATTCCATACTTGAGTTCTTTTAATTTATTTAAAATATATGGGATCTTGGTAGCTCCCTGGCTACTGCCTTTTATACCTATACGATTAAGCGGGATAGTTGATTTTTCTGAAAACCGCGTAATAGCATTAATATCATCTGAAGCAAGTTCTTCTATACTGGCCTTTGGCCAGTTACCTTCAGAGATTCCTGTTCCCCGTTTGTCATAAATAAAAGTGGTGAAACCTCGTTTGGCAAAAAGTTGAGCCTCTGCTCGCGAAGCACTTCTGTCTGAATTGCCTGAAGAAGTGACTATAATTAGACCCATATTATTGTCTTTCCGGGGTGCAGGATAATAGATAGTGCCATTCAACTTCAGACCATTAGAATCATAATTAATGTCCTCAGTTGACAATACTTTTTCATTGGCCATAGTTTTAAAAAGTGCGTATTGAATTTCAACTGTATCCACGGCCAGTGTTCCTCGTAATTCAGTATTATTGTTTTCAAATTTATTTTTAAACGAATACGTGTAAAAATCACTCTGGAGTTTAAAATTTATTGAATCTCCATTTACCTCAACCTCCCTAAAAGGGATGCGATTTGCGTTTTGTTGAAGGCTCGAAAAAAATACTTTCCAGTTTGTAGAATCCCGCTCTATATCAATTGCAATTGAATCTTCAAAATTTCCTTTTTTGAAGAGACCACTATATTTCCCGGTAGGTTCAGGTAATTCAGTTTTGGATTTATTTGTACATGATACAATGGCCAGAACCAAGAGTACATAAAAGTATTTAGTCATGAGTTAACTATGTTAAATTTATTTTTCCGATTACCTTTTTTTGCCTTCTAAAGAATATACCATGGGTAGTGTGTTTCCAAGATGCTTAATCCTGTACTTACCCGGTTCCGATTCAATAGTGAATTTAAAGCAGTCATATGGTGAATAATCATATTCCTCCAGGGAGGTCACTTCAATACCATTGTTAACCAGACTGGTTAAAACTTCTCCCAGGCCATGATTCCACATTACGTATTCCAGATTAATATTAGCGTCCCTGTTAGCGTATGTCCCCGTCTCGGATTCTACTATGGGTCCCGAATTGAAATAGCGATAGGCAATCTTACTAAATTCATCATCGAACATCCATACAACTGGATGAAACTCAACGAAAATTAGTCTGCCGCCCGGTTTTAAAAACCTGGAAACAACCGCCCCCCATTTGTCCAGATCAGGAAGCCACCCTATAGTGCCATAAGTAGTGTAAACTATATCAAATTCATCATTTAAATGATTGGGTAGGTCATAAAGATCGCAGTTGATGAATTTGGCATCAAGATTTGTTTTCTGTGCTAATTCTCTGGCCCTTTGTATAGCCTGGTCAGAGAGATCTACTCCTGTGACATCTGCACCCATCCTTGCCAGCGAAAGGGTATCCAGTCCGAAATGACATTGCAAATGCAATATACTTTTACCTTTTAGATCACCAAGGAGATCTATTTCTATATTTTTAAGAGAGGTTTTTTCCTTGAGAAATCCTTTGACATCATAAAAATCAGATTCCATATGCGTATCCGTCTTGCGGTTCCAGGAGGCCTTGTTTATGTTAAGGTAATCGGAGTCCGAATCCATAAGTTATAAGCTGGTTTTTAAATTCTTAAGATACTGTTCTTTAGATATTTTATAATACAAGGAGTTCTCTATACCCTTGCAGCTATCGTTTTTCCAATATTCCATAGCGAGTTTTACCAGAACTTTTATAGAAGCCGTATTTTTCATTGCAACTCTCCCAATGATCTCTTTTATATTAAGGTCCATAAACCCATATTCAAGACAAGCTTTGGCAGCTTCTGTGGCATAGCCTTTGTTCCATTCTCCCCTAAAGAAACGAAATCCTATATCGATTAAATTCTGCTCATTTAATTTTAGTCCGCACCATCCTATAAAGGCGTTGGAATCTTTCTTGATTACTGCCCATCTCCCAAAGCCGTTGTTTTCATAATCCTTGTAGTTATTAAGAAAATCTCTCGCCTGTTCAACAGTTTCAAAAGGTGGGTCGCCTGTATATCTGATAACCTCAGGGTCCGCGTTTAGTTTGTAGATGTCAAATGCATTGTCAAGTTCGAACTCCCTTAGTATTAATCTGGGAGTTTCTATTAAGGGTTTTGCCGGATGACTCATTCCTTTAACAATTTTATCACCAGTCCAATTTGTCCTAAATGGTAGATGTCATGGTGTAACATGCCTTCAAGTACAAAGGAATACGGATAATTGCCTTTGAACTCAGGGTCATAGTATAATTCATTCAGGAATGTATCATCCTTATCCTGCAAAAGCTGAAATAACTCACGGAGTGTATTATTATCCTCTTCCCGAAGCTTCTCCCAGCCACTGGACTTCAAATCGTCATTTGATCTCCAGTTGTTTGGATTGGAGTCTGTAAGTTCACCTCGGCCTGTTTTTATTTTTAAGATGGTATCCTTCCGCCAGGAAATGATATGTGCAATAATTTCCGCAATACTATGTACAGAAGGCAGCGGACGTACAAATAGCTCATTTTCATTTAGTTCAGATAATCTTTTATTATAGGATGTTCCGGCCCAAATTAAACCATCATGGACTTCACGCATTTGCCTTATTATAGAATTTATTTGTTTATTCATAAACAAAAAAAATTACCTTCCCATTCTTGAGACGAATGATATCAAAAGTTGTTTGGAAAACCCTAAAATTAAGCTATGATATCCAAGGGTTTCGTTTCTTTCCAATTGCCCCGGGTAAAATCGGGGAATGCCTGCGGGGCACCGTCATCGGCTACTGAACGTTCACTTAAAGGAGAAACCGCACTCCAGAAACATCCTTCGTAAACGTTTTGATCCAATGGGAGTCCATTTCTGAGACACTCAATTATGCGGTAAACCATCATCCCATCCATACCACCATGACCACTTTCACTGGTGGTTGAGGAGAGTCGCTTGTATAAAGGATGATCATATTTTTCATAAAGAATCGCTAATTCTTCTCCCTGTGCCCATTGATGATGACTCTCTGTAATTCCTTCAACACCACCTTCCAAAGCCACCCTCGTAGGAAAACCGGCCAAAATACCTTTAGTGCCCTGTATTAAGTTAAGCCTGGAATAAGGCCTCGGACTTGTTTCATCCCATTGAACCAAAATAGTTCTGCCCAGAGCGGTCTTGATTATGGAGGTATTCATATCGCCACCCTTATAATCCATTTGATTCCACTTATGATCGGGTGGATAATTTTCCTTCGCATATAAAGCCCTGCCCATAGCCGGGGTTGAATAAGACACAAGACTTTTAAAAGTATCCTCAGTACGACCCAGGTTCATATATTGCGCTACCGGGCCCAGCCCATGAGTGGGGTAGATGTTTCCGTTTCTTCTGGCATAATGATAAGTACGCCAGGATCCGGTGCCACGTTCAACCTCATTCATCTGTGTTCTCAGGTCATGAATATAGGCAGCCTCCCCGTGTAATAGTTCGCCAACGACCCCTAGCCTGCACATATTCAGGAATAGTAACTCGTCGCGACCATAATTTACATTTTCCATCATCATGCAATGTTTTTGGGTCTTCTCCGAGGTGTCTACAATCTTCCAGAGCTCGTCAATGCTAATGGCTAAAGGTACTTCCACAAAAGCATGGGCGCCTTTGTTCATTACTTCGATGGCCATTGGTGCGTGGTTAACCCAGTTCGTTGCAATAAAAACCATATCAGGTTTTACTTCTTCAAGCATCAATTTCCATTTATCTTCGCCACCATAATAGGTAGCAATATTTTGATGTCTTTCGCCTTTGCCCATTTCTTTAACCACACCTGCCCATTTTGTGGCAAGATCTTCATATAAATCGCAAACAGCCACAATTTCAGTTCCAGGTAAAGAAGCAGAAAATTTTAAATGTTGAGGTCCCCGCGCACCTACACCAATTACGGCAATCCTTATTGTCTCTAGTTTGGCAGCTGCAAAACCACCCATATACATCGCATTTGTCTCACGGGCATTTTGGACTTGACCAGATACTGGTATGATAGATGCAGCTGCAATACCGGCGGCAGATAGGGATGTCTTTTTTATAAAGTTTCGTCTGTTAATGTTTTTCATCTGAAAGCTTTTGGAAACACAGAGGTAATTTACAGTTTTTTGATGAAAAAGGCGGGATGGTTTATAGCATTATTTTGCAGGTCTTATATTGCCATGCCTAATGCAGAGCGCATAAAACGAATAGCCTTTTTTATAGCGGATCAAACAAAAAAACCAGGGCGCCGTAAAATTAGATGTGTAATACGTTAAAAGTACACTTCACAATCCTGAAGCCTATCAATTGGACCGGTTGAATGGGAGACCTACACTGAAAGTCAATCTGATCTTATTAATGTCATTTACCCAGGACACATCAAAATTAACCGGGCCCAGAAGTGAATTATAGGAGAAAGTTGCCCCTGCCGAGAGCAATAAGCTAGTCTCGAAATTTTCCTGCCAGTTCCCATCGGGTGAAAATGCATCTTTGATGTATTCATTGAAATCATTAAAACCAACGGAGGCGATATTCAAGTGCGGTGTAATAAAACATTTTTTTATGGGATTTATCTGAAGTCCAAGATCTAGTTTGATGAATTGATTAACATTTAATTCATCCTGACGCAATCCCGGAAACAAAGAGTTTTCTTTATTTGGGGTGACTGTATTTCCGCCTAAAAAGTATTTTGCGGCATATCCGTAATCTGTGAAGGAGAGATCATTAGATTGCAATTCATCTTCAAGAATAAAACCAAAAGACCCACCAACAATTCCGGTAATTTTTGTTTGAAAAGGAATTCGTTTCTCCAGCCCCACTTTTAGTTTTGTATAGCCGTTTGTCTTTCCATTAACATCCATAATAGTATTATCACTATAAGAAAGATTAAAATCATTTAGTAAAGACCTTCCAAGTTTCACTTTAAAATATGAACCTCTACTGGAGAAGAAAACATTATTGAGTGTATTTCGTGTATAATGGGCATAAATTTCAGTATTGTTATAAAAATAATCCTTGAGAAAAAGTATACCATCGTTAATGTCCGGGTTAATTACGGGTTTTATTTCAGAATAATTATAGTTGATCCCAATGCCGATAAAACTGTGTAGTGAATTAATATTTTTATTGATCTCATTATCAAATAGGAAGTAATTATATTTTATATTATCCGCAACTTCACCATTCAAATAAATTTTTTGTTTTAATTGCTCCCCAAAAAATTCGGATCGCCACCACCATTCTTTATATGTTCCAAAATTTTTCTGATACTGTATTCTAAAGCCGGGTTGTTCTGCAACATCGAGGGTGATGAGGAATCTGGAGGCATCACCAATAATATTTCTGCCTGTGTAATTTAAAATTAAGCCAACCCCTCTGTAACCATCATAATGCAAGGATCCTTTTAGCTGATGCCTGGACTTCTCCAAGCCAGTAATTTCTATTCCTCGTTTTTTATCCAGAATAACCGGAGCATAGGTAATCTGACTAAAAAGATTGGTTCCCATTGCCCGGTCTATGCCTGCTACAAATTCTTTGGGCGTGTATTTTATGCCCGTTTCAACATTGGTTCTTGCCTTCACAAGATCCATATTGGCCTTGCTGATATCTTTAAAGATTATCGTATCTAAAATAAATTCAGGTTCTATATAGGGAAGTTCATGATTTCTTTGGGGATATTTTTTCAACTTTTCAGCTAAGGCGACTAAGGCATCCGTGTTCTGAAGTGTTGCAATTTTGCCCTCTTCGTAGATCTCATTGCTTTTTGAAAAATCTCCTGTAGAATAACTTAAATTTGGGATATGATCTATGAGTACATCACATAGTTTTCGGTTCTCCGGATTCTTAAGATTACTGGTCAACATTCCTGTTTGAAACAAAATAGTGGCAATATTATCCAATTTTTCAATAGGTGCCATGCCGCCACCAACATCACTTCCTATAATAATATCGGCACCCATTTCTTTGGCAATATCCGTTGGAAAATTATCGAGTATGCCTCCATCAACTAAAAGCGTATTGTTATAAGGTACAGGTTTAAAAATACTGGGAATAGACATGCTTGCCCTCATGGCGAGCATAATAGATCCCCCGCTTATGACTACTTCCCTGCCATTCACAATATCTGTGGCTATAGCTCTGAAGGGGATAGATAAACTGTCAAAGTCATTAATGTAATAAACAGGATAGGCAAGCGTAGATAAAAATTCTCTTAGCTTATGATCATTTATTAGTGAACTATTTATTTTTGGTTTTCCTTTTTGTAAATCTAAATTTACCAGGTACCTGTTAAATTCGCTTTTTTCTTCTACGCTAACATCAGACAGACTAATATCGCCACCTAACAGATCATCCCAGTTGGCATTCCTGGCAATATTGGCAATACTGTCACCACTATAACCCATGGCGTACAAACCACCAACGATACTGCCCATGCTGGTTCCCAATACGAGGTCAGGGACAATTCCTAAAGAATCAAGGGTTTGAATCAATGGAATATGAGCTATTCCTTTAGCCCCGCCACCACTCAATACCACAACAACTTTTGGTTTTTTTTCCTGTGCTGAAAGTGTTGGAATGATCCCCAATAAAAGCGCAAGGAAGATAATTCTAAAGTGTTTTCTTATCATGGAATACCTTTTATTTTTAAATTTATAGTAGTAGGGTTTTAAAATTGTGATATTCCGGGGGTCCATATTCTCATAAAACTATTCTTTTATAGTTCCCAAAAGGTAAAGAATAATTCCGGGACCTGATTTGATCCTGTTTATTTCCCAATCAAAACTTTCTTTATTATCCAGGTCTTCAACCAATTTCTGCATTTCCCTTACAGAATAGGTGCGCAGGGAAGAAACAATTCCGTCCCACCAAACAAATAGCGGAACAATGGGGATAAGATAAGTAAAAAGTATTCTTCCAAATTTAAAAGGGCGAATGAAAGGTGTTGTTAAAAGGACTGTTATTGGCGATAAAAACATAGCCAGCAAACTGGGAAAGCTCCGTTCCGAGGCTTCAAATATTCCTATAGAAGAATTAGTGTCCACAGCATTTTGTAAAATTTGTTGGGCGTCTTTTGGTTTGAAGTGATGCAAAGACAAAAACATGGTTCGGAATCCCTTTAATTCTTTTGGTACATTTCTGGCATCTATGGATTTTGTTATAAATTCAAAATTATCAGCTTGCCTCTGTGTATATTCAAATGCAGAAATATTGGGATAATAATCTGTCAGTATGATTTTTAAATTGGGGGTTGTCTTTTTAAGTTCTGAGTTTAACCATAGCAGGCCACCACCACCCCCTGATCCAAGATCGAGTATGCGGTTTTGACCAGACTTTTTAAGGCCTTTTTCAAGTATTGGAATAACAGGCTTGTACATTTTGGTTTTATTTGACAGGAATTGCAGGAAATCTGTCCCATAATTTCTTAGGAAAGCCGGGAGCCAGCTTTGATCTTCAAGTTCAAATAAATGTACTCTACCCATTTTCCTGTCTTATCAGCTCATCTATTTTTTCGCTACAGCAATTACCCCGGCAGACCAATTAAACTTTGCCAGATTAATTTCATCCCTGTTCTCAAGATTTTCCATACCATCTATCATCCACGATAAGGAGAAGCCTATTTTCGTGCCCAGTTCAAGCAGTTTTGCATTGGGTTTTGATGCAATAATTGTTTTTAACAAGCTGCCAATATAAAGATCTGATGGCATTGAGAATTCGATTTCCCTGCACCTCGCAACTATCCGGGGATGTAGCTCAGGGATATTATTTACGTTCCATTTATTTGTCACCGAAAGTTTTTTATTTTCTGCAAGCCATTAGAAAACGGCTTTTTTCAACTAATATCGAATCTCAGAATTCAATAGAATACACCCTAAGCAGGAAAGTTGTATTAATTTTCAGTTTCCCGAATATCATTAAATCCCTTTGGTAAATGAACCACGCGTTGTGGGAATGGGATTTCAATATTTAGTTCTTTAAATTTGTTATAAATACCTAAAGTTACATCACTTTTAGTTTGCAGGCCCTTTTCAAAATGAACCCAGAAAAGAAGCCTGAAGTCTAATGAACTCTCACCAAATTGGCTAAATAGAGCTTTAGGTTGCGGCGTTTCCAGAACATCCTCATGCCCAATGGCGATCTCAACCAGTAGTTTAAGAATCCGGTTGGGGTCTGAATCGTAACTGGTTCCAACTACAATCTCAATTCTTTTGATATTGTCAGATAGGGTCCAATTGATCAGATCATTCGAAATTAAATTATTATTGGGAACCACAACCTCTGCACCTTCATACGTACTAATCTTGGATGACCGCACACCGATTTTTTTAACTGTACCCAGTAATTTGTTTACTTCTACGCTGTCTCCGGGCAAAATGGGTCTTTCAAATACTAATATGATGCCCGAAATAAAGTTTGAAACAATATTTTGCAGGCCAAAACCGATTCCTAAGCCAAGGGCACCGGCCATTAAATTAAATTTACTTAAATCTATTCCAAGAACGGAAAGGGCTAAAATAAAGCCAAAAGCCAGTATAAAATAACGGATTACCAATGAAATAGCTGCCGGAATCCCTTTTGGTAATTTTACTATTTTTAAATTAATCTCTTTGCCATCTAACAGAAAAGAAATAAAACTTGTAATAATAAAAGAAGCGGCAAGAATACCAATAAATAACAACAATGTGTCCAGGGTAAAAGTAATGCCTCCCACTTTGTAAGGTTCAGTAAGGATACCATTTAATAATTCTGTCAGCGGCCTTAGCAGATCTATCATCTTAAGAAAATAGATAGCCCAAAATATGCCTATCAGGATTCTTAAAGACTGCAATACTTTTAACTCAATTGTACTTTTTTTTATCGGATCATAATCATTTTTTCTACAATAACTATTGTGTATAATCCCGATTGAAAGGGCATCTGCGGTTTTTAGAATTGCATAGAAGACGATAAATAATACACTACTTTGGATGCAAATTTTTATGGCTAAATCGGTCAGGTTAGTGTATCCTAAAACATTGGAGATAACGGAGATAATTATGAAAAAATATACTACAGGCGTTAGTCTAATCAGGAAAGCACCCTTTCCCTTTTTATATAACTCCTTTGTTCTTAAAAACGGATAGGTGAAATAGAACAAAATAGAGGCAATCAGCAGTGCCTGAAACAAGATGTATAGCCTGTAATGTGGTGATGAAAACCAAAAATAAGTTTTACTAACATCAAGAACGAAAATCAGAATTATAAAGTAAATGATATTTTTAAATCGCCTATCCAAATATGGTTGCAACAATGGTAAGGTAGAAATAAGAAGTAATAAGGCCAGAATATCATCAAAAAGCTGAGGGGTATTTATAAAGAAAAATATGGCGCATAAAATCGTAATAAAGACGATACACCATGCTGTTCGTTTTGTTATAAGATCTTTGGCATTTTGCAAATCTTCGCGCGGTTCTTTAAAATCGTATTTAAGAAAAATCCTTTTCAAGTAAACAATCACTGTTGAGAAAAGAGCAATGATTAATATAAATAAGTAAATATCATTTTCACTTGACTTTATAAAACTGAAAATATTTGAAATATTTCCCGTAATTGATTCTACTCCCGCTTTTTCTGCAGTATCTTTTTTAACTATTTTAAAAGAGGTTTTCCATAAGGGTGGATGTCTTAAATAAAATAATTGGTACACCTTGGAATTTTTTAGAGCAATCAATTCTTCAATGACTTCTTCAATAATAAAAACCTGATCACTTATTCTGGATTCCAGTCTCAGGTAATAATTATTTTCATCTTTAATTTTCTTGTAAATGGCTTTTACTTCCTGCTGGACATTTTTTATATCAGACAGCAGGGGAGAAGGAACATTTTCCAACTCAGCATTTTGATAGGTTAACTCCCAGGTTTTGTCACTAAAATATATTTCTTCGGCTAATATTGAATTTCGCTCTTCGTAGTCATTTATTGTAGATTCCCAATCTCTTAAATAGTCTAGAAACCCATTCCATTTTTTGATTTGATTATCTACTTTTTGTCTGTTTGGATTCGCTATCATGAATCTTTGCACATCTTTCCGGCTTCCACTAATAAAATCAACATAAAGTGGCAGCATGGAATCAATTTTCATGACACTTTTCCTAGGCTCAATTTTCTTCTCAATCTGATTTAGCTGCTTTATTGTACGTTCTATCTCCTCCATTATGTTAAACACAGGTACAGGCTTGGGTTGATTGCCCAAAGTTGTATCAGCCTCTTTTGTGTTGGGAGTTGCCTGCGATTGTATAACTACAGGAATAGTAAAGAAAACCGCAATGAGAAATGATCCCAGGTGTGAATTAAATTTTCGTAACATAGGAAATGCTTTTAGACCTCATACGAAGATAGCATTTTTCTTTAGGCATGAATAAGCTGGCAAAGAAGTTTGCTTTCAGCTACAAACCCGATGTGTGTTTATGCGTAGCACTTATATTTTTTTATAGGAATATTCACTATAAAAGCATGATCAGTTAGATTTCAAACTGTTCAACTTGCAAATTCCTTAAGTTTCAGTACAACAGATCACACAAATAAAAATGGGGAGGAACATAATACGCGCTATTATATGTTTTTTGAATCGTTCGGGTACTTTCGGTCTGGTGCATCCAAACATGATTCTTATCATTTCCGGAATTGTAATACCGGCTTATCTTCGATAAAATAAATGAATCTAAAAATAATCGAGCATGATAAAAAAAAGAATCCTTATCATGGGAGCTGCCGGCCGTGATTTTCACAACTTCAATACAGTTTACAGAGATAATGAAAGCTACGAGGTAGTAGCTTTTACCGCAGCACAGATACCAAATATCTTAAATCGTAAATACCCGGCTTCACTTGCAGGAGAATTATATCCTGCTGGCATTCCGATTTATGATGAAAAAGACCTGCAAAACTTAATTGTTGAACATAAAATTGACGATGTTATTTTTTCTTACTCGGATATCTCGTATGAAGAACTTATGCATAAAAGTGCTTTGGTAAATACTGTAGGGGCAAATTTTGTGTTGTTGGGCAGGGAAGACACCTCCATTAAAAGTACAAAACCCATAATAAGTATAGGAGCTACCCGAACAGGTTGTGGAAAAAGCCAGACTGCCAGACGAATAATTGAGATTCTTATTGACAAAGGATTTAAAGTTGTTGCCATACGGCACCCGATGCCCTATGGAGACCTTGAGGCGCAACGAGTTCAACGATATGCCCGCCTGGAAGACCTTGAGAAATATGATTGCACCATTGAGGAAATGGAAGAATACGAACCTCATATTGTACGGGGAAATGTTATTTATGCGGGCGTGGATTATGAAGATATCATAAGGGCGGCTGAGAATGATCCGGATGGTTGCGACATTATTGTCTGGGACGGAGGTAACAATGATTTTCCATTTTATGAATCTGATTTACATATTACCGTTACGGATCCGCACAGGGCAGGCCATGGTATAAAATATTATCCTGGAGAGGTGACTTTAAAGATGTCTGATGTTGTGATTATAAACAAAATAGACAGTGCTCGTCCAAAAGATGTTCATAAACTTAGAAAACTAATTTCACAGGTGGTACCGGGAGCAATTGTGATTGATGCTGCTTCACCAATACGAGTAGCGGATTCTTCAGTTATAAAAAATAAAAGGGTTCTGGTGGTAGAAGACGGGCCTACATTAACACATGGGGGCATGAAGCTCGGAGCCGGTACATTGGCTGCACAAAAATTTGGAGCATCGGAGGTAGTAGACCCAAGGCCTTATTTGGTTGGGCAATTGGAGGATACCTTTGAGACGTATCCGGGAATTGGCAAATTATTGCCTGCCATGGGGTATGGGGCTAATCAACTCAGGGATTTAGAAGTTACTATAAATAGCTGTGATTGTGAAGCAGTAGTCATTGGCACACCCATTGATTTAAACAGGGTGATAACTATAAGAAAACCAAGCACAAGAGTTTTTTATGACCTTCAATCTATCGGGAAACCGAGTCTCGAAGAGGTTCTTGAAGAATTTTTAACAAAGAAAAATATAAATAAAGCAATTGAAGAGCTGATAGAATAGTTGCATAAGGTTAGAATTGTAAGCCGGCAATGGCAAAAATAGGTTTAACATTTAAATTCCAAATTAAAGTAAGGGGCGCATTGGCGCTCTTTACTTTTTTTGGGAGTTAGGTTCAAATGATAAAGTCAGTTGCTGTAATTTCGCTTCTTTTTCCGGAGTAAGGGTAAAAAAGACATTGATGAATCCTTTCTCCGTGCTAATTTTAAATCTGCCCCGCAGCTGATTATAGGGCACAATTTCTTCGATTTCCAGAACTGTACCCGCCTTATCAAAAATTCCCTTAGCTTCTGCCATACGGTGCTCACGCGATTTATCCATGTAAAAATTCTCAGCCAGGAGTTCCTGTTCCAATTCAGGATTCCATCCTTTAATTAATTGTTTAACCTGTTGTTTTCGCTCCCTTAGAATATCTGATATAGGAAGTTTACGGGGTTCTAATTCCAAGGTCTCGAATAGTAATTTTTCAATTTTTTTAAGTGGCCATGGCGCTGTATAAGTAAGGTTGCCAAAGGCCATTATCCCAATTCCATAGTCGGGATAGAAGACATAATTACTTCCAAAACCCGGTAAGGCGCCTCCATGCCTTACCAATTTCAGGCCTTTGCAATTGGTATGGATCCCTAATCCGTAGCCATATCCGGATACAGTTGCACATGGTTTATTGTTAAAATCTGTTGCTCCAGTATTTAAAGTGGGAAATTGAGGTGTATGCATTTCTCTAAGCGTACTACGTTTAACGGGACCGCTTTCCGGATCACTTCTGGGTGGCCAGGCAGATAGGTGAAAACTCACATATTTACTAAAATCTTCTATGGATGTAATTAAGCCCCCCATTGCTCCATAAGATCCATCATGAAGCATTGGTTCCAGTTTCCATTGGTCGTCTTCCCATCGGTATCCTATAGCTAATTGTTCTTTTGGGATATTGGCATATTCCCAATAGGTATGTTTCATGCCAAGTGGCATTAAAATATTCTCTTTGATATATCGCTGGTAGGGCATTCCGGAAACACGACTGATTATATTGCCCAACAGGGCATATCCGGTATTGCTGTATTCAAATGTATAGGAGGGCGGGTTGGAAAAGGCAATACCATCCGCAAGAAGGTCCAGGAGCATTTGATCTGTTTCATCCAATTGGCGGTCTCCCCACGGGTTATCCTCAGGAAAACCAGCGGTCATTGTCATAAGGTTTTCTATTGTTATGTCAGGGGAGTCTGCAGTGAGGTATTCTAATCCTCCCATTTCGGGGATATAATTCACCGCAGGATCAGTAAGTGATAGCTTGCCTTCATCGCGTAATTTCATAATTGCCATCGCAGTAAAACTTTTACTCATAGATGCAATTCTGAATGCAGAACTGGTCTTTGCAGGCAGTTCCTTGCTTATATCCAACATCCCTGTCGCCGAGGCAACTACCAGATTGGTGTCAACAACAATCCCATAGGTCACTCCGGGGATGTGACGCTCTTTGGCATGCTCTTCGATCAATGCATGCATTTGTGGAGCAATGTCCTTTATCTTCTCTAAACGAATGTCTGTTGTAAAAACAGGTTTTTTATAGGATTTTGAGATGGACCTGGAATCCGATTCAACTTTTATCCCTGCTATTTGAGGTGAGTTACATGAAATTAGCAGTGAAAGTAAAAAGAAGGGGATTAAATGCTTTTTTGTGATTATAATAGCCATTCTAGGTTATGTCTTTTTCGTTAATATTTACTGTTGGAATTCGGACAATTTCTACGGTTGAAGAAGCCAGAACTACTTTACCTTTTGTTTCTTCAAACCCTTTGCTTATCAATTCGCTTAAAATATGTTTTGTAACCCGCCTTTTTTTATAATCCACTATGTATCTTAGATTAAACTGAATCCAATTATCTGTCATGGTTATGGCCAGAGTAGGTTCTACCTTGGCATCTTCAATATAATATCGCTCAACAACATCCTTCCATTTGGCAATCGAATCTACCACATATTCAGATAAAGTATCGGTTGCTACTTTAATAATTATATCCTTCGCCAATTCAATATCTGATCCATATCTAATTGGCAAATTAAACTCGTCCCATATAAAAGGAAAATCCATTGAATAATTATAGATGGGACCTTTAAAAACAAATGCATTACTTAATTTAATTATTCTTCCGCTATAATTGTCACTACTAACCCATTCCCCAATTTCCATCATCGTGGTATAGATACTGTCTACATCTATAACATCGCCTTTAATTCCATTTATTTCTATTCTATCACCGGGTTTGTAAACTTTTATAAAGAAAATATAAAGAGACCCGGCAATACTTAAGATCAGCTCCTGCAGGGTAATTGCCACACCTGCCGATAATAAACCGATAGCTAGTGTAAAGTCCTTAATGTTTCCCGTAAAATAGGAGAGCGTTAAAATAATCAGGATTAAATAACCAATTACTTCTATTCCTTTTTGTGACCTGTATTTAACCTTGGAGTTTGGTAAATTTTTACGGATGAACCTTCTCAGTAATTGAATAAACCCAATTACCATCACCACAAGGACAATATATTTTATAAAAACTGCCCATGAAGGATGAGCTTCCAGCCATTGTTTTATAAGCTCCAAAGATTCCATAATTTTAAAATTGATTTATTAATACCCGAATAATATTACCTTTCTTATAGAATTAATACATTCTTAAAAATCGCTTTCGTACAAACGCAACCTGTCATGCAGCTTATTCACTTCATTCTGCAAAATATCTATTTTTTGAAGCAGGTTGAAAACTGCATCAATACCTTCTGTATTTATATTTAATTCCTGGTGGATCCGTATCATTTTCTCCACATCACGAATTTTATCCTGATGGAGATAGGAAGTCTGTTCAAAGGTGGTAATACTAATTAAACCCTCTTCATGGAGTTTATCAAAAAATGAGGTTTTAACACTGTAATGCTCACACAGGTGCATAATTGGAATAAGATCTTTTAGTTCCATATTTATCTTAGTTTTGCCAATTCCTTGAATAATTCCTTTTCCTGATTGCTCAGATTTGTTGGTAGTTTTATCCGATAAGTAATATACAGATCACCAAACTGCCCCTCTTTTTTATAAACGGGGAAACCTTTTCCCTTTAATTTTACTTTAGTCAGGTTTTTGGTTTCCGGCTTTACATTTAATTTTACTTTGCCGTCAAAGGTGTCAATGATTACTTCTCCTCCTAAAAGTGCTTTATACAAATCCAAATCAACCGTTGTATACAAATTGTCTTTATCACGCTTAAACCTCGAATGATTCAGGATTGAAAATTTTATATGCAAATCGCCTTTTGGTCCATCGTTAATTCCTTCACCTCCATAGCCCTTTATTTTTATTACCTGGCCATTCTTTACCCCGGCAGGAATAGTTAACCTTATATTTTTGCCATTAACTGTAAGTGTACGTTTGTGAGTTTTATAGACATCTTCCAATTCGAGCTGTAATTCTGCATTGTAATCCTGCCCCCTGAATTTTACCTCACTTCTTCTTGTTCTTTGATAACCTCCACCAAACATTGAACTGAAAAAGTCTGAAAAGTCCTCTTCTGAAAACTGGCCGGTGGTCCTTTGGCCGCCACCCCTTTGATATTGCCGCTGTTGCTGTGCTTTTTCAAATTCTTCAGCATGTTTCCAGTCTTTTCCGTATTTGTCATACTTTTTCCGATTTTCCGGGTTACTTAACACCTCATTAGCTTCATTCACTTCCTTAAACTTGCGTTCGGCTTCCTTATCATTAGGATTCAGATCGGGATGATATTTACGGGCCATTTTCCGATAGGCTTTTTTTATTTCATTTTCGGTGGCCTTTTTATTTATACCCAGAACTTTATAATAATCAATATAGGTCATTTATTTACAGACTTTTATTTTCCTCAAAAATCAATAGGTTGGTTATTAAATCCTATGACTATTATCAGGATTAAGGTAGTTGTTATTTGTATGGTTATGCGTGTAATGCATAGTATTAGTTTTTACCGGAACGTTTCAATTTTAAACTCCTTATTCCAATAAGGATGATAACAACTATCAATGTTATAAAAAACAGTGTGGTTGACAGGCTCTTTATAAGACTAAAAAAATTCGTTGTACTGATCTGTTCATGTGATAAATCCGGATAATCATTTAACATGGTGATTATTCCAATATTTTCCAGATAATCGGCTATTCCACCGATTATTGGCAGAAGGCATAAATAGAAAAAAGAAGTACTTAATTTATCCAATTTTTTAAGAAAATAGGCAATTAAAAGCGAATAGGTTATCGCAAAAAGTAAGGGATAGACCATATCAACAGGAATCTGATTAAATAAATAAACATCCCGGCCTTCCGTGCCAAGCTTTTTGAAAAGTTCATTTACATATTCCGAATTATACCCCTGTGGCATCATATCCAGCAATTTCATTCCACCGGAATAGGCAACCGTTTTTGGAATGGTTACGAGAAGCATAAAGGCGTAAATTAGATTTGTAAGGATGAATAGTAAAGCTACTTTTTTGCCGGAGCTATTTACAGCTATGATTTCTCTTAGTTTATTCATTAGATATTGCAAATGATTTATTTTTTTTTTGATTAGTACATCGAATTGTTATTTGCAGAAGTAGCAGGAATTTGTTGAATGGCATCCCAGTGTTCCACAATTTTCCCGTTGTCGTCAAACCTAAAGAAATCCATAGTAACATATTGATCGTTTCCCGGCCAAATCTGGTGTGTATGAAGGGCAACCAAATTATCTTCGGCCACAGCCCTTACAAATTCAATGGATTTGCCGGGATATTCCCTTGCCATTTTATTGAAATAATCAATAAATGGTTGTGTTCCATCGCCAACCAATGGATTGTGCTGTATATACATTTCGCCGACATACAATTCCACGGCTTTTTGTGGGTTGCCGTTATAGGCCATTTCGTAAAATGCAATAGCATTTTCCTTGTTTTGTATTAAAGTTTCTCTCATTGCACCGGGCTTAAATAATTATTATTTAAACTTTGAATTTGAATAAAATAATCCGTAGTTCTTTAACAATCCTGATTAGACTTTAATCTAAAATTACTCTATTTCCGGCTGGAACGGGCCGTCTATGCGCAATAAAATTATGGATTTAAGAATTTGCTAACTGGGAAAGGTTATGCTGATATCAGAGCAAATAGTTCCTTAGCAGAAAGATCGTAAGCATGCCCCAAAATGTTCCGGTGGCCATGCTCAGAATTGCCAGTATAATTGCATGAGGCATCCATTTTGGTTCATAAGCAGCAGTAACTGCCGGTGCAGTGGCAATGCCCCCAACATTGGCCATGCTGGCTATGGGAACCCAGGCTGTATTGACGTTTAGAAGCTTTGCGACCAAAAGTAAGATGACAAAATGACTAAGTAACCACACAATCATAAATCCTAAAAAACCCAACTCAAATTCAACCAGACTAAATTTCAGTTTCAGCCCAAGAACTGCCATTACCACAAGGATAAGGATACCCCCAAATTTTAACACAAAAGCGAAATTCCATGTTTTAACCATACTACTTAGGAGTAAACCTATAACAGACAAAACAATAATTTTTATTACAAAACTGTCGACTAAGGCATTTGTGATAATTACAAAAGCGGTTAAAATTAAAAAACTGAACAGGGGGTTTAAGTTTTTTCCTTCCGACTTCTTTATGGTTTCGGGCATGGACAAATTTGTAATTTTTAGTTTCCTGTTTAATAAATCACTCTCTTTGATTCCCTGAAACATTAATATAGTCCAGATGTTAACAAGAATATTGTCCATTACCAAAACCGTTAGGAAAATATTTTCCGGACATTCCACTAACTCCTTCAGTACCAACTGGCTTGTACTCCCGCCAATCCATCCCCCTACGATGGGGGGAACCCCTTTCCAATACTCCTGTTTAATAAACAATTCCGAAATTAACTCACCATCAACTAAAAAAAGTGCAAGAATTACCGGGAATACGGCTATCCAAAATGAGCCTGCGACAAAAACCGCAATGGGCTTCCATCCAATAGACTTCAGTTGAAGAAAAGACAAACTGCTCATTACGGCAATTATGGCTAGTGGTATGAAATAGAGTTTGCTATATTCGTGAATGTCGTCCTGCGAAAAATCCATTCCCAGCAGTGCACTTATACCGGCGGGAATCAGGTAAGCAAATAAGATGGCCGGAAACCAATCGAACAGCGATTTTATATGCCTGTTCTCCCAACGATCTAAAAAGTATACTGCTATTACGGCAAAACCGCTGATTAACCATGGAATCATTTGTCCTCGTTTTGAAGGATCCCCAGATGTATAATTCTTCCGCCACTCATATTAACAGGATTACTGCTTCTTCCTATTACAATCCCGTCTTCAGGGCAGAAATATTCCCTGACAAGATCTCCGAACGGATTTCGTAAAATGGCGATTCGTTCATTTTTTTTCACTTTTTGATTTAGATCTGCAATAACCTCAAGGTATCCTCCCTGATCGATGTATAACCAATAAGATTTTTTACAAATAACAGCAGGTTGTGTTGTAACAATGGGATCTTGATTCATACCTAACCAGCTCATAATATTCTGAATTCCTGTTTTACCTCTTGAAATCAGTTCTGGTTGAAAGACCTGAGGGTTGCCATATTCTATAGTAATGGTTGGAATTCCTTTTAGCACAGCCTCTGCTCTCATGGTTCTTGTTGCTGAAATTTGTTCATTGGCACTTGGCACCCCTTTATTATTTAAAACAATGTCGGCATTCTGAAGTAATGCCATTTTTGCCATTGTGGTATCACTTAGATCGGAACGCACATAAAATGTGTTCTCTCTGCCAAAACTTGCAGTATGCATATCAACTAAATAATCTACCTTCGAAAGGATCTTTTGTCCAATTTGCCATACATATTGTTGTGATCTGTTTCCTTTTTCTTTCCCCGGAAAGTTTCTGTTCAGATCTTCTTTATCAAAATATCTTCGTTGATGGAGGGGGATGCTGATAGCATTCAGACCGGGAATGGCAATTATTGTGCCATGCAGAGATTTAAGGTCCAACTCAGCCATAACCTGATGAATTACTGAAATACCGTTTAATTCATTTCCATGGAGGGCCGCGGTCATCCCCAAAACAGGTCCGGGATCTGCACCCCTGGCAACAATGACCGGAATTGTGACTGGTTGGGACATACCGTTATCAATTATCCTGAGCCAGTAATATTGCAGACTTTCCGGTTTTAATTTTTCAAGTTGTATTTCATCAACAAACTGAGGCGTTGGTTGCCCGTAAATTGCTATTTGAAATACAAAGAGTAAAAAAAAGCACAATGATCTCATGGCATCGGTTTTATTTGTGGTATGGTCAGGTTTGAATTTCTCAGTAATTTATCCAAAACTTATTTGAAAGAATGGAATCATTACTGTTAAAGATAAATCGGGTTTTTTAATTAAATCTAAATGTAGTAAAAAGCACCAATGACAGGTGCTTATCCTGAAAGAAAAATTATTCGTCTTACAGCTCCGGAAAATCGATGCTGTTTTTAATAACAAAGAGTCGGGAAGCTTCCCCATCCTCTAATTTGTATTCAATTTGCCTGATACCGCCAGTGGGATTTGCATTGTTGTCTCCATCCTTATAAATCGGGAATCGTCTTACTAAACTTGTTTCAATAATAGAAAACTCATCGTGGCCCATATAACCCTTACTCAATTTTTGATCCTGGGTGATAGGGGGCATGTAAACAGGACTGATGGATTTTCCATTATTCACAGAGTAACCAATTACTTCGCCATAACTACCACTGCCATCTGAGGACATGTATACCAGGAGCTCCGGAAAACCATCAGAATTCAAATCTTCCACTTCCACTTCCACAATGGAACCTTCAATAGCAAGTTTTATGGCACTATTGTCTATTTCAAGTCCATAGGGAAGAATTTCAAGTACTTTTTCATTGTTCCCGGCCTTAGATGAAACCAAAAAACCAATTCCCTGTAATTCCAGTGTTTTTGTAAAAAGGGTAGGATCTATTTGGGAGCGGTCTAGATCTCCCTCAATTCTTTCATAATCACCTGTGAAATTACCACCTCCTGAACAATAAAACTGCAGGGCAGCTTCCTGCTCCGGTCTTTCAGTACTAATATTGAGTATGCCTTTGTGAAAAGTAAACATTACGGCTACCCCATTCACAACAGAACTAAAGAGGGAATCATTAACCTTATAGGCTTTTGTATCCAGGGTGCAGGTAGGTCTTTTTTTATCAGCGCGCGATCTTACGGAGATACCAATTGTATTAGGACCCTTCTCTCTTACAGCTATGGCTATCCAATCATATCCTTCATTTCTTTGGTGGTACTCTTTTGTTACGTAATTACCAGGGAAATCTTTTTGAGTTTTGGAAATAGTTGTTTCAGAGATTTTATTTTGAGGCACCTTATCAGTCTCTTTGCATGTAACAAGACTACCAAGTATAAGAACCGCAAGGCTAACTTTCTTAAAGGTTGACATATTTATCGTGGTCTCATATTGATTAATAAATAATAAGTCTTATCCTGACCTTATTCATGTTTATGGAAATCATCCGACAAAGGAATAAAAACTGCCTTCAGATCAGGATCTGGCATATCCTTATCGAGCGGATACATTGGCCTTAAAATATTCTTGTAGCCAAGGCGTTCCAAATCCTGGTCTACACCCCCCGGCGTTAATGCCATGATCCAATCTCCTCGCATATCATATAATTCGGGGACCAAATACCCAATCTTGACTACAACTATATCTGTATTGCGGGGATTGAGGCCTAAATTTGTAAAATCGGCTTCTTTATGATAGGGTTTGCGTTTTTTGGTAACGATTACATGTACACTCCCTACTTTTACCACAACCTCGGTTTCGGCATGAGTATCTCCATGTACAATTGCTTCAATAGTTCCTGATAATAGCAAAGGTGGTGCAAATCTATCGTCAATTTCTGCACCTACAAAGGCTTCAACTTCAGCTCCTATACCTGCTTTAACTGCTTCTTCAACCAACTTTGGGCCCGGAATGGAGGCATAAATAAGTGAGGGTCCTTTTTCGGATTTAAATTCACTCCGTTCTAATATTTCTTTTAAAGTCCAGCTTACATCACCAGCCCCTCCGGCAGTAGGATTATCACCCATATCACTTATTATAAAAGGCACTTTTTTACTCGCGATGGCCATATCCAGGCTTTCCTCCAGGGTGGCTGTAGGAGCTACAAATTCAAACTCAGAACGAACTTCCCAAAAATGGCTTGCCAGGTCTTCCGCAGTCTGGCCAACTTTATGCTTGTCGTCTCCTGTAACCATTACCACAGCGTGATTTCTTGGTTCATCTGCCCAGGCATATCCAATCCAAATGGCTGCATCCACTATACCTTTATCCAAGGTAGCCGGTGCTACTTTGGCATATAAACTTTTTCCTGGTTCTATCCTTGTGCTGGTTTTTTCACCGGGTAACAAAATTGGAACAGGAATCCATGCCTTATAGGCTGGTTTTCCCTTGCCATTTTCTAACCTATCCAAGAGGTTGTTTACAGCTCGTTTCTTAGATTCAAGAGCATCTTCATGTGGCGCCATGCGATAGCACGTAATAAGATCGGAATTTTGTGCCAGGCGCCGGGAGACATTGCCGTGTAAATCCATTGAAGTGGAAATCAGGGTTTCCTTACCCACAATTTCGCGAACACGAAGTATGAAATCTCCTTCGGGATCTTGAAGCCCCTCCACACTCATTGCCCCATGGATATCGAAAAATAAACCGTCATATGGTTTATTCTTTGCTAACCTATCCAGGGTCTTGGAGACTAAAGACTCATAAGCCTCCCTGGTAACCATTCCACCCGGCAGGGCATGTGCCCTTAAAGTAGGAATCCATAAAGCCCGCTTTCTATTCAAAGAGTCTTTATCAAGGAAGGGATAGAATGAGAAGACGTCTTCTGCAACCCTGGCATGGAACGCCTCTTCATGCGTCCGTGCAGGTGAAAATGTACTCGATTCAATAGCTAATCCTGCAATTGCGATACGGGGTAACTTTATTTCCGCCACCTCTTTTCCTTCATTTTCCCTGCAACTACCTGCAAGTATTAAAAGCAGAACGCATGATATTAGATTTTTTAGAACACTCATTTTTATATTGCGGTTACTTCATTTTCTTTTGTTGTTCCAGCTGATCTTTTCTTAAGGTTGGATAAGAAATACCTAATTGTTCCATATAAGAATCATATTTGGATTCATCGTAATAAAATGGAACAAGTAGCGGGGTGTATTGTTTCATGATTTCCTTATTTAGATAGATTGCAGGTTCATCTGTTTCCGATACCATTGGAACGTATTTTTGCTTACTTAACTGTTCTTCATTATAATATTTCCATGCCCGCTCTACCAATTCTGGTTTTAAAAGTAAATCCAGTAGTGTCATGGCTTCTACTTTAGCTCCGGCCACCACTCCTTTGTGTGCAATTGGGGTTGCCATAGCGATGGCATTAGACCAATGATGCCCTTGCAGGCCGGGAATATTTGAAGGATACCTAAGTGTTACTGTGGGAACTTTCCAGGAAATATCACCTATATCATCAGATCCACCGCTAACCGGTTCTATTGCCGGAAGTCCTATAGTATCTAATTTTATTGCCAATCCGGTTGTGTCCTTCGGGGAGTTTACTTCTCGTTGCACGGCCTTAGCAAGCATTTGATCTGCTTCACTCCAATCTGGTAATCCCACCTCCAGAATATTGGCGTACATTTCTTCTGCAATTGGTTTATTAAAATGTCTTGGCCAGGCTGTCCCCAATATCTTACTAGACATAGTTGTCCTTGTCATCATGGCGGCACCTTTGGCGATATCATTTGCTCTTTCATAGACTTCCATGATTTTCGGGTAGGTAATTTCTCGAAAATAATACCATATAGAAGCTTTTGAGGGCACCACATTGGGTTGATCACCACCATTATTTATAACGGAGTGCGATCTGCCCAGCGGGTGCAGATGCTCTCGATTATATTGCCAGCCTATATTCATTAATTCAACAGCATCCGCAGCACTTCTGGCCCTCCACGGCGACCCGGCTGAATGAGCAGATTCCCCTTCAAATGTATACTCAACAGAGATCATACCCGTACCACGGGCAGGTCCGTAGGAGACGTTCATATTATTAGAAACATGTGTAAAAATGCATAGATCTACTTTATCAAAATAACCGTCTCTCGTATAGAAAGCTTTAGTTCCCAACTGTTCTTCAGCCACTCCGGGCCAAATAGTGAGGGTTCCCGGTATTTTTTCTTTTTCCATTATTTCTTTTACAGACAGTACGGCCACTACATTAAGCGGGGTTCCCGAATTGTGTCCTTCGCCATGACCCGGAGCACCCTCCACAATAGGATCATGATAGGCTACTCCTGGTTTTTGAGATGCTTTAGGGATACAATCCAGATCACTTCCAATGGCAATAACGGGTTTTCCTGACCCCCATGTTGCCCACCAGGCAGTCGGAACCCCTGATATCCCATATTCTATTTTGAAGCCGTTCTTCTTTAAAATATCAGTAATGTATTTTGAAGTTTGCTCTTCCTGAAATCCCAATTCAGAAAAACTAAATACTTTATCTACCATTACCTGGGCCATTTTCGCCCTACCCTCTACTTTTTCCTGAACCTCATCTTTTAATAAGGATAAGCGGTCTTCCTGAATTTGGGCATTAGAGATATAAAAACAGAAGGAAAAAGTCAGAAATGCAAAGTTTTTTATGTTCATGGCTGGATATAAATAGGGTTTGCCTAAATGTACAAAAGGATTTTAAAAACAGAGGATATTTTTAATATTCAATACAATGTTATATCGAATTTTAAAGAAAATAATTCCTTCTTAAAATCAGCTTGATAGAACCAGCTTTATTTAACGTCATTTTGAATATTTTTCTGCACGGAAATCATGGATTGTTGCCCAACCTTAAACAAACCTTTTTGAGGGCGGTTAAGATCTACAATAAGTGTCGTAAGGGCGGCAAATGCTAATATCATGGGAATTACTGCTATTAAACCCCTTGGTTTGGTGAAACCTGCTTTAATGCCAATTGTAATCATGGTCATAAATGAAATGGCCAATAGTGTTATCCAGATGCTAATGGGAATACGATTTCGCAAACCCGCAGTGACTCGTTTTTCATGCAGATCAATTATATTGTTAATGGATTGAATCATTAAGGAAGAATTCTCATCGGGTTTGGCCAAAGCCGCTGCCGAAACTTCACGCCATAAAAGGCGATGTAATTCAACAGATTTAATAAGTTCATTATTGATATTTGTACTACTCACAGCCTTTAAACGAGTGTCAACATATTCTCGTAACAATTGCTTCACTTCATTTTTGTGTAAGGAGTCAATGAGGTCTGTCCTGAGGTAAGCGGTTCCAATTTCGTTGGCTTCTTCCAGGACATATTGTTTTCGCTGGCTGAATTGTTCGGTGGCTATGGAAAATGTAAAAGCCAGAAGAAACCCCAGTACGCCAATTAAACCACCAATCATCGGCGAGAGCGTAGCGGGTTCTATCTTATCCTTCAGTCCAATATAACGCCGGTTAATCTGATATCCAATTTCAAAAGCAATAAGCATCATAAGACAAAGACCAATATAGATAATGGATATGGATAAGGTATCAAAAATTGAAGGAGTCATATTTTCTTTCCAGGTTATATATTAATAAAAGTCCTGATATAGTTAGATTGCTGTTGGGCATTTTCACTAAAATCATAGGAGGTTAAAAGTAAAAATATTAAATAATTGTAATGGTAAAATAGGTGTTGGATGAAATTTAACTTGCTGCAGTATGGTATTACCTGTCAGATAAATACAACTAGAAAGATGATTTGTCGATTTTTCCATTGACAATATTCTTTGCGTCCATGCCGAATTTTTTATAAATTTTCATAGCACTCAGTTCTGGCAGATCCAATTTTTTAAGTCGATCATTTTTAACAAAAAAAACATCCCCTGACATAGGGTTTGGGGCACCAGGAATATATACGGCACTTAATTTATCATCGATTTTATCCATTAAAAAACCAATTTGCCATACTTCCTCTATATCTACAAGAACAACATCTTTTAAATCCTTAGAATCCAGTCCTATGGCAGACTCAGTCATACCTTTTAACAAAGAATATCCGGGAATATGGGATAGAATATTATTTTCAATCCAGTTTTTTATGGCATTGGCTTTTTTTGTTTTAGCGAATAGTCCGGCAACAAAACAGATCAGCAATAACAAAAACAAGGCTATAATTCTTGCCATCGCTATTCCTCCAATGGTTTCCAGAGGAATATTAGCAGCAATTGGGGCTACTAGTTTTCGTAATATCTCCAAGGCCTTTCCAATTAGGACGATAACTAAAACAACAGGGATAACAAAAAAAAGACCTCCAATAAAGGTTGTTTTAATAAAGGATGTTATGCTTTTCATAGAACTGATATTTTTAATTGTACTAAATATGAAAATAATAATTTAAACTCACTCAAAATTTCACCTAAAGGTAACTAAGCCACCATTTATCCCGGTTACTGCTTTTATAATTATTAAACCAGTTACATGCAGGATAGAGCCCAATGATTAGTAATACCCAAATAAGATAAACGACCCAAAGACTAAAACCATAGCCCTGCAATTCCGGTTCATCATTTACCCAGAAGTCTATAACCATGTCAGAAGCATTAAATCCTGTAAGTACCGCGGCTATTAATGCCAGCAGATGTATGATGTAAATATGAATGATATAAAAGAACATTGGTACCCTACCAATAGTTATCAGTTTATCAAAAAAGGAACCCTTCCAGTTCTCTGCCAAAGCCAGAAAGATTATTGAAGGTCCGAGGGTGATCAATAAATATAAAAGGGAGGGAGGGTATTTGGTTAAGTTGAAAAATGACATCACTGAAAATTCAAATGAATTTTGAGTAGACCAGGGGTATGGATCGCCATAAATATTTACAAAACGGATTATAAAAAATGCCAGGGTAATACTTATTCCCAATTGCCATAATTTCTTTACTCTGAATTCAGGGCTTACCGAAGGCTTATAAAGTTCGCCAAAGTAGTAACCCAGGGGCATTACAAACACCCATGGAAGAATGGGGTAGGCAATAAAAAGCTGTATATTTCCCAAAGGAACTTCATTATACACATGCAGAAAACTCCAGAGTCCGGACATAAAAGAACCTCCGGGCATCATTCCATCCAGGGCGTTGTGACCTAAAATGACCAAAACGGAAAGTGCTATCATAAGTTTTTTGGGAAGATGGATAAAACCTGCAAGGAATATCATGCTAACTCCAAGAATCCAGATTACCATAAAAAGAAGGACAGAAAAATCCAGTTTAAAAAACCAGGCCAGTTTTATAATGGTAAATTCTACAACTACCAGCCATAAACCTCTTTTTAATAGCCAAACCGAAAGGGATTTTTTATCTCTTCGCTGCGCCACAAAAAAAGCAGAGGTCCCTGCCAAAAAAACAAATACAGTGGCACAAAAGTGTGTCAAAAACCTGGTCAGGAAAAGAGCGCCATTGGTTTTGGTTAAATCTGTTGGTGCAAAGAAAAATGCATCATAATGAAAATAATCACGGATGTGGTCCAGTGCCATTAGTATCATGACAAGACCCCTCAGCATATCAATGGATGTTATTCTTTTGCGGCTAGCGGTGTTCATTGGGTAGTGGTTGGTTTTTTTGAATAAGGTCAGAAAGATACCAAATGCGATTGAATTAAAAAGGATATGCAAAACAACTTAACCTTAGTTTGGGTAGGGGATTATAATTGTTTTTGGTGTGGAGGGTTTTGAAACCAGGTGCATTAACTTCATTTGGATTCCTGATCCCCTCCTATAGTAATGGAAACATTACCTGTTTTTTGTCCTTTTTCCACATAGCGGAAGGCATCAGCAACTTTTTCAAGTGGATAAGATCTGTCAATTACGGATTTAAACTTACCCTCTTCGATCAAGTTTTTAACCAGGAGCACACTTCGTCTTATATTTGGCGGATAGGGAAATTTAACTTTTTTTCCTTCCATGCCTGGTATTCTTCCAAAAATAGCCGAAATAAGAGAGTAAAAAATATTCTGAGACCAGGGCCCCAGTTCAGAAGAGATATAAACTCCCGCGGGTTTTAATAAAGGGCGGCATTTACCAAAGGTACTTTTTCCAACACAGTCAAATACATAGTCGTATTTTTCCAAATCTTTGGTAAAATCTACCTTGGTATAATCAATAATTTTATTTGCGCCCAATGATTTTACCAGACCTATATTCTTTGTATTGCAGACTGCAGTAATGTCTGCACCAAAATGCTTTAACAATTGAACGGCAGCAGTGCCTATGCTTCCAGAGGCGCCATTGACCAATACTTTTTGACCTTTTCTGAGTTCAACTTTATTTATAAAATTATATGCATAATGCGCACCTTCTATACAAGCCCCGGCTTGTTGATAGTTAAAACCTCGGGGCATAGTTGCAATACCTTTGTTAGCCGGAAATACCAGATATTCAGCATAAGAGCTCAAAACACTGTCGTCAAATCCAAATACCTTATCTCCTACCTTAAATGTGTCTACAGCCTGCCCTACTTTAACAACATCACCAGCAAATTCTGTTCCCGGAATCTTTTTTTTAGGCTTAAAAAGACCCATAGTAAAACGCATGATAAATGGCTTCGCCCTCAGGTTGGCACAGTCTGTTCTGTTTACAGAGGCTGCCCGTACCCTAACCAGGATTTCATTCTCTTTGGGTTCTGGTTTTTCAACCTCTTTTAGCCGCAAAACATCCGGGGAGCCGTAACTGGTGTATACAATTGCCTTCATTTATCAATTCTATTGTTGCCCGGCCGGGAGCATATTCCGTATTGCGCTTATTTTCCACTCATCTTCAATAGCTACCACTATAAAAGTGCTCCACATCTTTCTGGAAACTCCTTCGGGGTTTGTGATTTCATAACGGGCATCCACTATACCGCACAGCGGATTTAACAACCGTATAGATTCAATTTTCAAGGTTCGGGTACCAGGATTGTTTTTGGAGCTTCGCAACATTCCTTTCATAGATTCCTGTTTACCCTTTCTCCATGTACCGGAAGAAACTAATTGATCTATATCTGTGGTTAAAATTTTTTTTAGAAGCAAGGTGTCTTTTTTGGCCCTTGCCATGGAATAATTATCAATTAGGGAATGAATGTCTCTTGATTGTTTTTTACTCGGAATATTCTCTTGCGCATTCAGATTGGCAAGAATTAAATTGGATATTAGAATGAGCAGCCAGATGTTTTTCATAAAATATTTTTTTCGATGGCTTCAAACTTATTTTGCAAATCTACAAGTCTGTCTGATGCATCTTTCCCAATCTCCTGATCGGCCTTGTTCATCATATTGTACAAATAATTGATTTGGCTTGTTAACATAGGTTGCTCATAAATTCCTTCACGGGTTCTTAGTTCATTAAGGATTGTTTCTATCTGTGACAATCTGGATTTATCTGCCCTGGTAATTTTCTCTTTGTTTTCCAAAGTTTCCTGTTCTGATTCTAATTTGTTTACTAGCATCAGGGCCTTATTTAACAAGTCGCGCACCTTTATTTGAAAATCAAACTGCTCGCTGATTATTTTTTCTGAGATTCCTGTAGCTTTTACCTTCGGATCTATTTCTATCTGAAAAGATTTAACCAATACCAATTCATCAATTGTCAGTTTGGCCATGTATATCCCTGGTTTTACAAGCGGACCATTTTTATATGCGTCCTCGGCCTTTTTATTCCATGGTCCGGTCGCGGTCATATCCCAATGGAACCTATTAAATCCTTCCTTTGTCCCTAATTGGTCAGACAGCGTATAGTTAAGGAATTCTGTACTCATATCACGTACGATGCTATCTTTTGAAATCCCTGTGCTATCACTAACATAGGTCTTAATTACTGTCATTCCTTCGTCCATAATTTCCAGCTTTAAAGGAGAGTTTATCTTCTCCATAAGAAAATAATCAATAGTCACGCCCGGTTTGGGATATTCAGGTGTCTTGCTTAATCTGGCCCCGGATGGAACTCTGTACCGAATCGCAGAATTGGGTTTAAACAACATATGATTTTTAATATTCTCGATATTTTCTTGCCTTAAAAGGTTGATATCGTCCAAAATCCAGAATCCCCGGCCCATAGTTGCTAAAACCAAATCGCTTCGGTGAATTTTTAAATCGGTAATTGGAGTTACAGGCAAATTTTGTTGAAATTTCTTCCAGTTTGCCCCATCATCAAATGAAATAAAAAGACCATACTCAGTTCCGGCATATAAAAGACCTTCTTTTTCAGGATCTTCACGAAGTACTCTAACAGGATAATCCCCGGGTATCCCATTAGAGCCTGAACTTAATAACTCCCAGGATTCTCCATAATTACTGGTCTTGTATATATAAGGTTTTCGATCCCCCAATTGATATCTTAAAACGCAAATATAGGCCTTGGCCGGATTATGTGATGAGGGTTCAACGGCATCTACCCTGCCACCCGGAGGCAAGTTTTTTGGGGTAACGTCTTTCCATGTTTTACCGCCATTTTGTGTTACATGAACCGGACCGTCATTAGCGCCTACCCAAAGCAAACCTTCTTCCAAAGGCGATTCCTGGATGGCGTAGATCGTGCTATAGAATTCTTCCCCTGTGATGTCTCTTGTAATAGGACTTCCGGAAATTACCTGTTTGTCTGCTTCAAAAGCGGTAAGGTCCGGGGAAATTATTTTCCATGTTTTACCTTCATCGGTAGTTTTATGAACGTATTGTGAGGTATGATAAATTACTTTTGGATTATGCGGTGAAACCAGAATAGGGGAGACCCTCTGGAATCTGTATTGCAGGTCTTTTGGGTTATGCCCATACATATTGGAAGCCCCTACATAGTAGGATTGTTCCGTACCGGTTTTTTTATTGAAAACTGTAAAACGGCCTTTGCAATTTGAGTAAACAATATCAGGATTTGTGGGATGAGGCACTGCAGGCCCTGTTTCACAACCACCTGTATTTATAATATAACCAATTCCGGGAGTCTGAATGCCATAAGGAGGCATGCTCGGTACGGCTACGGTAGAATAGTTGTCTTGCTGACCACCATATAGCCAGTAAGGGTATTGGTTGTCTACCTCTACCTGGTATATTTCTGTGGTAGGTTGGTTGAATTGGGTAGACCAGCTTTTACCTCCATTATGTGTTACGTTGGCTCCACCATCATTACTTTGGATGAAAAGATCAGGTTTTTCAGGATTGATCCACATATCGTGATTATCACCGTGTGGCGAGGTAATTTCTGTCCAGGTTTTACCTCGGTCTGCAGATTTCATGTAGTCCGTGGCCATACTATAAATGATATCGGGGTTTTGCGGGTCTGCTTTTATGTTGGTGTAATAAAAAGGTCTTGTGCGGATTTTTTTTTCATCAGAGATATGTTCAAAAGTTTCACCCTGATCATCTGAAATATAAAGCCCGCCTTCATCTTCAGGGGCTTCTACCAATGCATAGAGCAGCTTAGTATCTGCCGGACATACTTCGAGGTCTATTTTACCTATTAGTTTAGACGGAAGGCCACTCTCTAATTTGGTCCAGTTTTTCCCGGCGTCAATAGATTTATAAATCCCTCCTTCTTTAGGTGTACCACCACTTAAAATAGTCCAGGGTTTCCGTTCTGCTTTCCATGCGGCCGCATAGAGTATAGCAGGATTGGAGGGCATCATTTCTATATCGGAAATTCCTGTTTTGTCTGAAACAAACAAAATTTGGTTCCAGGTGTTACCACCATCTGTGGTTTTGTACAGACCCCTATCATTATTTGAATTAAAGGCACGGCCGATTGCAGCAACATATACAATATTAGGATCTGCAGGATGTATACGGATAGCTCCTATCTGCCCAACATTGGCTAGCCCCGTTTCTGACCAGGTTTTGCCTCCGTCTATAGACTTATACATCCCTTTACCTTCTATCAGGTTACTTCGCAATCCATCAGACCCGGTTCCCACATAGACAATGTCAGGATTGTTTTGGGCAACGGCAATTGCCCCAATGGATGGAGTCTTAAAAAAGCCATCAGAAATATTGGACCAGGAGGTGCCGTAATCTTCTGTTTTCCAGAGACCACCACCGGTGGCACCCATATAGAAGGTGGAAGGCTGCGATGTAATACCTGCGACAGCAGTAACGCGTCCGCCGCGATATGGCCCTGCGTTCCGATATTCCAGCGAAGAAAAGTCCTGGGAATGAAGGAAGGAAAAATTAGCGCTCAGCAGAGAAAAAACAAGGGCAATGTAACAAGTACGAAGAATAATCATTTAAGATAATAGTGTTAAAATGAAGAAATTAAGAATTTAGGCTTGAAAGATAAATGCCTTTACGCAGTTTTCCTATTTCTCGGGATTGATAATAAAAAGAAAATTCATTTTTCTTTTTACCCTTACGAACTTATCAAAACCTTGCCTATTTAATTATGACTACAGCAATCTTGACTAATCTATATTTTTTTATGAAGGGAGTCTTTTTTTTATGAATTTAATTTGTCCGTTATGATTGGATTCGTGTTCGCAAACATGAAACCATTTGCAATAATTATTGGTGGGTTGTTCCTCAAAAAAGGGTTCTGTTTTATTAAGCCAATCATCCCCTCTTTTTGCAAATTCTTTTTTTGTAATTTCTCTTACCTCCTCCAATTTGGAAAGGTAATAACCTATCTCATGACCTTTTATCTGTTCCCTTCCTTTTTTACCCAAATTCATTGGTAAATCCCATTCCTTTTTTATTTCCTCATTCCAGGTACCCCATTTAAGTTCATCAAAGGTGTTTAACTGATAATATCTTTCTGTTGCAGCCAGGTGCAACAACATGCCACCAATAGAATTAGATTGTTCATCTATTTGGAAATCCAACTCTTCTGCCGTCAAATCTTTTACATTGCGAATCACCCATTCCCGCATCATAGTCATCGTGGATAATAGGGTGCCTATTTCTGGTGTATAACCCTCTTTGGGACCTATGATATATAAACCATCTGCGCCAGACTTTGATCTGGTATTGGCCAGGCTTTCCAACGGCACAGTGAACAGTCCCGCACCTAATAAAGTTGATTCTTTAATAAACTTTCTTCTGTTGGTTTTACTTGAATTAGTTGATTTCATAATGCTATATTTAGTTTATCTGAGTTGAATTAATGGTTATTTGGAATTGGGATTCTTTTTATTTTTTTCTTATTTATTCCTGCAACAGAGGTAATGACTGCCCCTGCATAATTTGTCGTTACATAGGCCAAGAGCCTGGATTTAATGTAACAAATAGTCGGCTAAAAAGATAGTAATTTATTTACGATCATGGCTTTATAAAAGTCATAAATCCTGAAGTCTAAGAAATTTTCTCATTTAGTTTTCCCCTGTACTTTTTTAAAGCCAATAGTGAGAAATAGCGCTTATAATTCCTGTAAGAGATCATCGTTGTTTTATAAAACAATCCACTCATTGGTTGCACAGGCCAATCCCCATCTTCAAGCTGCTGGTCAATAAGCCAGTTTACGGCTTTGATTAAGCGGGGATCCTCAGCATAACCCCCATTTAACAGTGCTATTATTGACCATGCAGTTTGATCTACCACACTATTTTCGGCCTGAATATATTCTCTGGCCAGGGCTGATTCCTGTGCTTCTCCCCAACCGCCATCGTCTTTTTGTTTGGACCATAGGTAAGTACATGCACGCTGTATTGCCTCATGGTCTTTATTCATACCATACATGCTTAGACCTTCCAGGACAAAGCAAGTCCCGTAAGTGAAACACAGGCCCCATAGAGCCTCCCAGCTCCCATCTTCATATTGTGATTTTAAGAGGTACTTAACTGCCCGTTCCATGGCACTTTCCATTTCAGAAGTAAACAAATGGGGTCTGCTTCGTTTTATTTGCGCAAAACATTGAATTATGCTTGCGGTACATTCCACATAGGAGTGGTCAACCATAATATCAACAAATACATTTGCGGCATTAAACCATTCCAGTTTTGGGCTCCCTATAGCTTTGTCCACGCTGGTCCATCCACCATCCTTGCCCTGAAGGAGCATTATAAAAGAAATGGCTTTGTTAATTCTTTCGTCAGATAATGGTTCATCGCCCAATCCTTCCGTTTCAAGAAGTGCTTTGATGGCTTCAGCTGTGCAGTCCGAAACCACCCATCCATTATCCTGAAAACTAAACGTCCAACCACCAGCCCTTGGTAGCCGATGGTATTTAAATGGATTTTTGAGTTCCTTAGTTACCTGATTTTCCAAAAGAAATTTTCTCGTTTTTATGGCCAAAGGTTTTAAAGCAGGTTCTGTGGCGTCCTTGCCGATAGCTTGTAAATAAAACCCACAATCCCAGGTATAGGTATTGGTAAACCCCTGCATTAATATTTGGTCATCATTTTCCCATAAGTATAAGGGTAATTTTGCCCATGACTTTTCCAGTTTTTCCTTCTCACCCTTAAAATGATATACAAGGGTATTATAAACTGCATTGACTGGGGCTTGCCTTATAAAATTAGAATTTTCATCCTCGTATTCTATGTGTTCGTAAACTAATGCTAAAGCTTTCTTTTTGATAAACCGTGGGATTAAAGGATCAATTCTTTTAAGCCACCACATTGAAATTTTAAAGATTGTTGTTTCAGGAAAGATATTATCCGTATCAGCAAAAGTACCTCTGTGCTTTGCAAAATTAATTTGGTCATAGGGCTGCCGGTACAATTCCTTTCGCAATTCTAAAATTAGTTCATCTGTCTCGATAGACAATCGTTTCCGATAGAAGTAACACATCGGTAAATAAATAATCCTTACATAACCGGAAATTTTTCGGGGATGAAATGGAAACCAGCCGGGGAGCATATAAAGTTCCGGTGGTACCGGGGCAACTCCTTTATAAGAATATAAATTCAGAAAGGACAAAATAAATTTGCACCAACTTGCTGAGTATAAGGGTCCTCCTTTGGTATGTATCCAATTCAAAGCTTTTTTCAATTCTGGTTCTGAAGCAGAATGATCCAAAAAGCGTAAAGCCACATAATTAATTACACTGGTAAAAACAGTACCACTTTTAGATTCCTGATGAATACCAAAACTACCATTATCCAATTGATGTCTCAGAATATAACGGCTCATCTTTGTTTTGGTTTCCACGGACATATGCCTTCCGCATATTCTCATGGCAAAAATGTACAATGGTAAAAGAAAAAAAGGACCATCATAAGGCACGGGCCAGGTTCCTTCTTCGGTTTGGTTTGCGGACATCCAGGCGTAAATATTTTGGATGGCCTGTTCAATATTTTGCATGGGATTGACCATTATCGGATAACAAACTTTACTTTAAGGCAAATGAATCCAGGGTATCTGTAATAGGATACTTAATTAACGGTTAAAAGACTCAAATTCATTTGTAAATATAAATTAATTTAGTTTTGAATAATTTAATTTCCAAAGAGATCTGCTACATTGATGTGATTGAAAACAAATGAAATTTTAAGATTCATATTGAATGCAATACATTTGTAATGAAAGGGCAAATATCCTCCTGTCAGATTTCTTTAATTAACTTAATGATCAAAGTAAAAGGTTTAACCAGTTTTTAAGATATTTAGTAAATACAAATGTCAAATAACGGTGTAAATAATAAAATTGATGTCCTGATCGTAGGTGCCGGTATTGCCGGTGCTACTCTGGCGGCCAACCTGGCCAAAACGGGAAAAAATATTGTCGTTATTGAAAGGGACCTTAGTGAAAGAGATGTTATTATAGGCGAGTTGTTGCAACCCGGAGGTGTTCAAAAGCTTGGGGAAATGGGTTTCACTTCTTTTATTGACCATATAGATGCGCAGCCTGTTTATGGTTATGATATCCTATTTGAAGATCGCGATTATCTTATTCCATATCCAAATAAAAATGGTGAACCTTGTGGTTTTGGTTTCAGAAACGGAGCTTTTTTACAAAATATCAGAAAACATATTTTAACGCAGCGCAATATAAGGGTTATTGAAGGAACCGTTACCCGTTTAATTGAAGATGGAGATACTATAACCGGCGTAAGTTATAAGCGAAAGTTGGCAGCAGATGAGGAATCTTTAAATGCGCATCTTACTGTTGTTACAGACGGACCATTGTCTAAATTCAGGGAGAAACTATCCAAACCGGCAAATAAAATAAATGGTTATTTCCTGGGTTTGTTATTGAAAAATTGCAAAATGCCTTTTCCCAATCATGGGCATCTTGTAATGGGAGATCATCCTCCCATGGTCATATATCCTGTAACTTCCACGTCCTGGCGAGTATTGATAGATTTTAAAGGAGAGAAGCCGCCAAGGCTGGGCAGGGATTTTAGGAAATTTCTGATGGACGAGTTTGAACAGGCAATACCTGAATCTGCAAGGCCGGCTTTTATAGCTGCCGTTGAAGAAGGGAAGTTTAAGACTTTCCCCAATCACAGATTACCCGCAAGCCCCATTAAGAAGGAGCGAGCTGTTCTTTTGGGAGATGCGTTGAATATGAGACATCCTTTAACGGGAGGAGGAATGACTGCCGCCTTTAATGATGTACTCAGGTTGAGCAATAACCTTAAAAGCGTAAGCGATTTCAGCAATATCAGACAGCTTGGAAAAGCGATACAAAAATTCTATGAAACGCGTCACCTTGGAACTCAGACTACTAATATTTTGGCAGATGGCCTTTATGGGGTTGTCTACAATCCGGATTTAAGAAAAGCGTTTTTTGAATATGTCAGCAGGGGCGATAAGTATGCCGAAGAAACCTG
Source organism: Eudoraea adriatica DSM 19308 (assembly GCF_000382125.1). Classification (GTDB taxonomy): domain Bacteria; phylum Bacteroidota; class Bacteroidia; order Flavobacteriales; family Flavobacteriaceae; genus Eudoraea; species Eudoraea adriatica. The sequence continues at coordinate 252,445 of NZ_KB907549.1, read as the reverse complement.
CTCCCTTCTAGCCGGACTTAACAAAGACAAGAAATTGTTATTGAATCATTTTATTGCAATGGCACGATATGGTGCTCAATTAAAGATAAATGCGGAAAAACCGGGAGTTGTTGTTGCCGAATCTATTACCATGGTTAAAGATGCTGTGGGCATTATAACTCCTTTGCTTCTCTCCGAAAAGCCGGATCCGGGAAATAAATTAATGCTGGAAGCATTGAATCGGATAGTATAAACAAGGTTTTATTTAATTTTATAAAAGGATTATAAATATATTTGGGTATCTATTATTGTCAATCTCAGATACCCGTACAATTACTAAAACTAATAATTGATAGATCCTATCAAAACCCTAAAAATGACCTATGAAATCAGTTTATAATTTTATAATTATAGTTATCCGGACTTTTCTAAAATGGTCAAAATATAAACCTCTAAGCAAATATCCTTTGGGACATTTTTATTCCCCGATTGTATCCAAAACCGAACTCATTGAATTTGAAAACAAGATTTGGGAAGAAGTTGACAAGGATACTATCCCTGGAATAAATCTGAATCTTGACAAACAACTTTTATTATTAAAGGAATTTTCGAAATATTATCAGGAAATGCCTTTTAAGGATGAGAAGACGGGTAGTCAAAGATATTGTTTCAACAATGGGGCCTATGCATATACGGATGGAATAGTACTTTATTCATTTATCAGACATTTTAAGCCTAAAAGAATTGTTGAAATTGGTTCCGGGCATTCTTCGGCGGTAATGCTAGATACCAGAGAGGTATTTGTAAATGACATCAATCTTACATTTATTGAACCTTATCCAAAATACCTTAATAAAATTATTAAAGACAATGACAGAGCTATTTGCGAAGTTTTAGAAAGAAAAGTTCAAAATGTTCCATTGAGTAAGTTTCAGAAATTAGAGCGTGATGACATTCTTTTTATTGATAGCAGCCATGTATCAAAAACAGGAAGTGATGTTAATTTCGAGATATTTAAAATATTGCCGACTTTAAATCCGGGGGTAATTATTCATTTTCATGACGTATTCTACCCTTTTGAATACCCTAAAAGCTGGGTTTCTGAAGGGCGAAACTGGAATGAGGACTATTTACTCAGAGCATTTTTGAGTTATAATGATCAATTTGAGATAATACTCTTTTCTCATTATATTCATCAACATCACAAGGAGGCCTTCAAAGAAATGCCGCTTACCTATAAGAATACCGGAGGTAATCTATGGATTAGGAAGAAGTAATTCATAATTCCTAAAACATGAGGCTCAATTATTTAGTGTTGAATGCCATTATTAAATTAGTTCCAAGCTAATTGTCAGGACTCTGATTCAGGAAGATTAACTCCTTTTAATAAAATGAAAATACCCATTAAAGCAAGCCAGATAACTTTCACATGAAAAACAGGTTTGTAGATTTCATAATTATCAGGAATCCCCATTATAATGCCCATTGCTGCGAATCCTAATAGCAATGTAAACCACCCCATTACTTGATGGACAATTTTCCATTTTATAAACCCAAATCCCAGTAATACCAGACCAACACCCGAGAATACACGTCCGAATCGGACAAAACAAGTAACATACTGGTTGGTAAAAAGTACATTATTCATAAATTCTTCAATTTCAGCAGCTGATAGCCCCATTGTCTTGCCAACTCCCCAGGCTCCGAAATTATAATAAAAGGCAGATGCAATAGCCAGGGTCATTGTTCCAATCACCACCATTCCTGCACCCGGAACGAGAACAACCCTGTAGGGCTTTTTCGCTGTAATTGAGGCAAGGGCAAATATGGATATCGCCATGGTAACCCAGCCAAAGATATGAAACCGAAACATCCATATCCAGAACCATAGATCTTCGCTAACTGCCTTAAAATCTGAGGCAACAATATACTCGCCTATATGGTGCGGTGAAAGGACCCAGCCACCCCATAATAAAACTGCTGCAAAAATAAATGCCCATCCCGTGAACTTGGTTTCAAAATCTTTTTTCATGATTAAATATTTTAATAAGTATTTCAGCTTTGCAATTTACGAAAATTCATAATTTTAGTTTAATTATAATTCAAATAAATTCTTAAATCGTGCAATATTATACCCTTTTGAAATTACCAGTTTGGATTGTTCACTTTCAGGATTTAGCATTGGATTTGTGTGGTTCATATGTATAAACCATACTTTAGTTTTCTCTTTTAAAGGCAATTCAGCAAAAAGTTCCATGCTCTCCTGTACCGTCGGGTGTGGTATCTCCGAGATATCCCTGTTGTCTATTTCTTCCTCACTAAAAAATCCGGCATCTAAAAAAGCATAGTCCACCTGTTTTATTTCATCAGCAATATTGGTTTCCCATTTGTGCCACTTGTCAATATCCGGGATAAACAGTGCCGTTTTATTGGGGCCAACTATCTTATACCCCACGGTTTCGGAATATTCATCCCGATGTGGCACCAAAAACGGGATTACGCTTAAATTTGAGGTTAGGGAAATTTCCAGTTTATTTTTTAAGGCCTGCAAAGAAATATTCTGATTACCAATAAGCTGACTCCAGGGGCCATTATTCCTTAAATAGGAATCCATTACCGGCATTGCAAACACATTGACATTGGAAGCTCCCATTGCTTCTGTTCCAAGATACATAAGACCTGTATAGTGCCCTATATGCGCATGGGTAAGGAAGATTCCATCAACCGTCTCATTTACATTTTTTGGCAGGTAATTCTTTAATATTTTAAGCTGTTCCGGCATATCCGGAGTAGCATCAAACAGATACTTCCTGTTATTCTCAGGATCAACAACACCCAGTGAAACTACTTTTCTAGTGTCATCAGGATTTTGGAATAATTCAAGGCAACATTCTTTTTTACAGGCAATATGTGGTGAACCTGCATCCTGTACATTACCCAAAACTATCACCGAAGTATGGGAAGGAACATTTTGAACTTTTACAGGTGTAGTTATGGCCTTATCTACATCTTTACACCCAAGCAGGCAGGCAAAAATTACAGGAATTAGTTTTTTCATTCAAATGAATTAATTGTAGGAGGGAATAAACTCTTCAAGCACGGCTTTTTTTATTAATCGCGGAGGCAAAAGTCCCTGTCCCAATACAAAATCATGAAATGCGTGCTGATCAAATTTTTCTCCCAGAATCAGTTCGGTTTCTGCCCTTAGTTCCATTAATCTTAAATAGCCGTTGAAATAGGAGGTAGCCTGGCCCGGAGCCCTGAACTGGTAACGTTCCAGTTCTGACCTTACCAGTGCTTCGGAAAGTCCTATCTCCTGACTTAGGATATATCTTGCGTCCTCTTGGGTAATTGTTCCCAAATTCAAACCAGGATCCAGAAAAGCTCGGCCGGAACGGACCAACCTGCTCCATAGGGTCATAAACTGCCCTTCAATGGGAAGAAACGGTTGTATTATCTCTTCGGCATATAAGGCCCAGCCCTCAATATTGACACTATTAGCGGCAAAGATGACCCGTGCCTGCGAAACTCCCCGTTCTACCATCGCTGTAAACTGTAACTCGTGCCCGGGACGACCTTCATGCGCAGTGAGCGGCCAGGAAGCTGCAAGGTGTGTAAAGTCATCAATTTTTAAACTTGTTCCGTCTGAACCTCCGGTTGCTTTTAAAGGCAATACAAACTCCCCGTATTCGCCCGTATTCCCAATTAGTCGGGGCGGACTCATAAATGGGGCAGGGGCGGCAGCGCTTTCAGCCGGGGAAGCCAAACGAATTGTCATTTCCCTGTCGGGCAAAGTTAATAACTGCCGGTCTTTTATAATACCTTCAATTTCCTTGATCTGTTTCCTGTATACCGTTAAAATGTTCGCGCTATCGAGTTGTTCTTTTTTCATTGCGCGCAGAACATCGCGGTAATCATCAGACGGATAACCGTTTTTAGTTGCGATTAGTTTACCCAGGACCTGCAATTGGGTCTGTAATTCTTTAAAGGCTACCATAGCTCTTCGCTGCAATTCCTCTATAGGCATATCCACCCCATATTCCTTTAAATTAAATGAGTAAATAACCAGGGGGAGTTTGAAATCTGTTCTGGTATTTGGCAAAATCTCCTCTTTGATATAACTGTGATAATTTTCCAATTGCGCTACCAACTTTTTATAATCTTTTTCAAATCCCTTGATCTCATATTTTTTAAACAGGCCTTCAATTTCTTTGATATACTCGATGCTTGTTTTTAGGTCACGCTCTACTTCATCCCTATACGGTGCTATCCTATCACTGTTTTTATTCCACTCCCGTTCCATTTCTTCCCGAGCCAGTATGGTAAGAGGGGTATAGCCCTTTTCATTTCCTGCATATCTTTTTAAACGCACAAGCGCATCCAGTCTTCGCTCCTGAGGAATACGATCTTCCAGTAAGCCTCTGATCCCATTATAGATCATGCTTGTGGCATTGTAATAAGGTAATAGATTAGTGTCCTCTAAATTTATTTCTTCAATATTGTTTTCTGTGCTTTCGATTAGAATCAGGAGATCTTGCCTGACCAATTCGTTTTCAGTTTCCGCCAACGAGGTTTTTAAATACTCTTTTACACGGTTCAAATCCAAAACTGCCCTTTCATTAAATCCTTCCGACAAATCCGTAATTTCATGGTCTAAACCTTCAACCCCCAATCGGGCAGCAGATTCCGGGCTATGTTTAGCAATAACATCTAGCAGCTTCTCCGTATATCCATTACTTTCGGCAATCCATTCAGGCGTATCCTGGGCATAAATGCCGGAAGAAAAAATTGAGCAAAATAAAAGTAGTATCGCAAGAATTGATCCTTGCTGATTTTTTAGGGAATTAATCATGGGGTTTATTTAAAAATTTTAATTGAGGTTTTTAATCACTTTTATAAGCTTTTCTTTTACTTCAGTTGCGAGACCCCCCAGGGCTTCATTTTCAACAGAGCTCATAGATGCAATGGGGTCAACGGCAGAAACTTCAACTTCGCCATTTTCATGTTCTTCAACAATTACATTGCAAGGAAGGAAAACACCTATTTTATCTTCGCTTTGCAGTGCCTTGTGAGCGAAATGGGGGTTACAGGCACCCAGAATCTTGTATTTCTTGAAATCAACATCGATTTTATTTTTCAATGTTTCTTTTACATCAATTTCGGTGAGTACTCCAAAACCTTCTTTTTTAAGTTCTGCAGTAACCAGTTCAATCGCTTCTTCAAAGCTTTTTCCTTTTAAAGTGGTGTTAAAATAATAGCTCATACTTCATAAAATTTTAGTTTCGGATAATTCCTGAGATGACCTCAATTGCAGGAAATACTTCCTGTAATTTATAGAGGAGAAATATACTTAATTAATACGAACTAACATATGAGGGTGGTCATTTGAAGTAATATTCTTCTGATTTAAGCTGCAATTCAAAAAGGAAAATACAAGCCTAAAATGCTTCCATTACCCCAAAATATAACCCTTGATTTCCATCAACCCCCAGGGCGTAATCAAGGCGAATATTAATTTTCTTGGCTTTAGAGACCATATAACGTAAACCCATACCTGCACTGGGCAACCAATCGCGTTCAAACTCTTCTTCGCCATTGTTTTCATTGCCCCAGATACTGCCGGTTCCCGCAAAAAATACGCCCCCCCATTTTCTGTAGAAACTCCATCTGTATTCGGCCTGCAGTGCAATCATATGCCGACCTTTATATTTTCCTGTTTGATATCCTCTTAAGCTATTGCGCACACCGTAGTTTTGATACCCATCAAAAGTTACATCGCCAAATGCAAAACCACCGGAAAGATCTATAGCCAGTATTTTATTTTCTTTAATGGAATAGAAATAGTTAAAGGAAAAGTCAGTATCAACATAATCATTGTCGCTTCCAAGCCAGCCGGCATTGAGTTTTGGACGAACACTGAAACTTAATCCTCTGGTAGGATAGTACGGGTAGTCTCTGTTATCAAAAGAAATATTAAGCCCTATACTGGAAACAAAATTGTCCGTAATGCCATTTTGTTCAAAAAAATCTTTGGTGAACTCATTTTCTTCATCCGAGCCCTGATCAAATTTATAACTCGTTTTAGTACCCAGATATAGCACGCCCAAATAAAAATCTCCAATGACTTTCCGACTGTATTCGGCAGACATAAAATTCCGAATTTCAGAGTAAACCAGACGTAGATCATTTCCCTGTTCATCATATAAAAAATCGTTATTTATTCTCAAAGCACCAATTGCAAAAGTTGCTCTGTTTTTGTCTTCATTCCAAAAAAACCGTCCAAAAGGCGTAAAAACATAACTTTTATTTGAGCTGTAAATGGCATAAAGAGAAACCATCGAGGGTGGTGATCCTTCATCGTCTTTCCTGAGTTTGAAAAAATACATTCCAAGACCGCCAAATCCTGTGCCCATAGCTGGATTATTTGTAATTAAAGGGACTGCTACAAAAGTTTTGGTGTTTTTATCGAATTCTGAATCAATAGAAATAGAATCCTGGCTAAATGAGGTATAGGCACATAGGAATATTAAACAAAGGAAAATAGTATTTTGGAAGATAGATTTAAAGCGTTTAATTTTCATTTAGCTTGTATTGTTTATTCCCGGGGCACTTCAATTTCTTCACTCCAAATGTATTTCCCAAACCATTTCCAGTTATGCCAGGTAGCAGCAAGTCTCTCTTTTGGTTTATTTATACCGTGTCCAAAGCCTTTATAAATAATTAATTCCGTTTCAATCCCTTTGTCCTGAAGACCCTGAAACAATTCATATGCATTTGCCACAGGAACTCGTTTGTCAAATTCCCCATGTTGGATTAGCGTTGGTGTGGAAGCATTATTTATGTTAGTCATAGGAGAGGTTTTCTCATATACCTCTTTATCACTCCATGGTGTTGCTTTCAGATATTGTCTGGTAAATGGATGTATGTCCGTATTTACGTAATAAGTCATCCAGTTTGAAATCCCCGCACCCACCGAAATAGCACTGAATTTAGTCGAATTTGTGGTTAAAAAAGCAGAAATATAACCGCCCTGACTCCAGCCCATGGCGCCTACTTTTTTGCCATCTACCATACCTTTATCTTCCAGGGCTGCAATTCCGGATAACACATCCCAGGCATCTCCAACCCCCAGATTTTTTACGTTCAAAGATCTGAAATTTTCCCCGTAACCTGCAGAGCCTCTGTAATTGGGACGCAAAATCAATGCTCCTTTATTTAGCCATTGCACCATAGGATAGACATATGATGGGGTAGGGCCGGGGGTGGAAATCCCGGTTGGCCCACCGTGAATGATTACAAGGAGTGGGTATTTTTTAGAAGGATCATAATCCTGAGGCTTATGGAGGATACCTTCTATGAGTGCACCGTCTTTGCTTTTCCAGGAAACAACCTCGCTAGTTGCCACAGACCAATTGTTTAGCTGATTTGTGGATTCGGTAATTTTTTTTGAATCTTTAACTGGATAAAAACCATGGTAGATTTCAGGAAGATCATTGTCATTCGAGGCTGTGTACACCATTTTTTTAGCATCTTTTGAAAACGAGTAATTCCAGATTCTTTCCGCGTTGACGGCAAGTACTTTTGTCTTCCCATTTACAGGATTTATTCTTATGACAGGGCGCAGCGTTTTCTGCCAGGCCATGCCAAATATGCCGTTTTGGGTCCACTTTATTCCGTAGATGTTCTCATCAAAATCTGATGCCAACTGTTTGTTCTGTGAACCGTCTGTATTAATTCTGAATAGTTTCCTGTTTAAATAGTAATTGGAAGTGCTATCGTTGAGGTTGGATTGATAGAGAATTGCATCTCCATCGGGTGACCAATCCACAAGACCGTCATAACTTGGGTTATTCACCAATGTTTTATATGTTTTTGAAGCCATATCGTAAATAGAAATATCAGCTTTGAAGAAGCTGTTTATTAAAGGATCCGGCTGGTGCTCAAATGCAATTTTTTTCCCATCCGGAGACCATTTGAAACTATTTACGGAAAATGATACACTATCCATTATTATTTTGGCTTCAAGGGTTTTGGTATACAAAGTATCTTTTAACTGCTCTGGTTTTAAGCTGTTGCCTAATTGAGAGGGGTTAAAATCTGCAAGCCAGATCTGATTTAACTGGTATTCCCCGTCTTCTATTTCAAACCCTCCGAATTTTTCCCTGCGTTTTTTTTCTTCCTCTGTCTTGTCTTCAGATTGAAGAAAAGCAATTTTCTGACCATCGGGTGACCAATCAAAGCCTTGAATATTATTTTTAGTATGTGTTAGCTGAAAAGCCTCTCCGCCTTCAAAACGAATTGCATGTATTTGAGTTTTCTCACCTCGTTTGGATAAAAAAGCGATCCATTTGCCATCTGGTGACCACTTAGGATCACTACTACTTCCCTTAAGGTTATTAGTTAGCTGAATTGGTTTATCTCCGTTTTTTGAAAGCCACAATTCCCGGTCATACCTGTTTTCCTTCCAATCTGTAGTGCTGGATTCAAAAACAAGATTGTTGCCGTCTGGTGAAATAACAGCATTGGAGACCGAACGCAAAGAAATAATATCTTCAAAAGATGGAGATATGGGTTTCTGAGCATTTAAAAAACTTTGAGAAATGATAACACTAATTAAAAGGAAAATTTTTTTCATATAAAAGGATTATAATGTATATAAGGTTGATCGTAGTTTTGAAGACATATTTTATTTCAGGACTTTCCAGTCTTCCCATGAAATTTCTCGACCCGGATAGGCAACTTTCTGGAAAGGCCAGTCTTTTTCAATCCACTCGCGTACAGAATTGAATAGAATGGCATCCAATCCTTTGTCCAGCATGCTGGTTCGAATCCACATCGTTATTTGGGCATCATAATCGCCTTTTGTGGTGGGATTGATATAAAGGCAACCAATAACCTCACTTTCATCTGGCAAAACCACTGTATAGGCAAAAGAACTTCTAATTTGAAATTCTTTCTGATGCCATCCCAGATCAATCAGATCCTGCTCAAAGCTCAGGTCCCTGGATGGCCAGCTCGATAATGGGAACATTTTTTGTAAATTTTCAATGCTGGTCATTACCGCATCATAGTCCTTTACCACGTCATTTACCGTTAGCATCCTTATACGGAAGTGCTGGTTTTCCAATGTGTCGGGGATTTTAAAATCTGAAGGAACAAAGGGCTGGTTTTGTGAAAACATAGTTGTGGAAAAAAGGAGTATCAAGGTACTACTTAATAATAAATATTTCTTCATCATGATTTTGTGGTCGTTCAATTATTTTAATTATCCATTGAATTTTTAAGTTGCAACTTAATGTATTTTGGATAATAAAAATAACAGGCAAAATAAAAAGGTGATCAAAAAATGACCACCTTAAGTTCTATAGCCATAAAATCTTACTCTTCTGCTGCTATCTGTACGGCAAGACCGTTTACGTCAAAATAGTCGGAAGATTGCACAATTTTCCCATTTTCATTAACCGAGGAAAGATTGAAAAATTTAACGCCAATCTCTTTTCCACTTTCTGTGTGCGTAGCGGTCCAGGTGCCGTATACACGCAAAACACCTGCACTGGTATTTGCATTTTGCATCGGAAAGACGGAGCCAGACCAGAAGCCATTAGCAGTAGAATCGGGCATAACGATACCTTCTGCATATTTTATGTTTTCAAAGCCATCATGGTAGTTTTTAAGTGCTGCCAGGAGATCTTCCTTGCCCAGCCACTGGTTTCCGTTATAATGCGGCGGGCTCCATTTCATGTCATCTGCAAGCATGGAACTCAGTGCATCCAAATCCTCGTCACAGTGCGCCTGAAAAAAGGCACGAACGACAGCGACTTTTTTGTCATACTCAGAAGAATCAGGGGCCACAGTTTCCTCCGTAACCATTTCTGATTCTTTTTCTTTGCAGGCAAAGAGCGTTAAAACGGCCAACATTAGAAGTCCAAAAATTTTTGTTTTCATTGTTATGATTTTTAAAGGTTAGTATTGCCGGGGGAGTAACTATCAAGATACGAATTTTTCCTTTAATATTTCGTTTAGTCGTAATCCGGGAAAATAGAATATTTCGATCTGCCTGCAACAAAAATTTTAATTATAAAATTGGGGAGCAGGTATTTAGGTATTATCCGTGTAAAAAGGAATTCAGTCTATAGTCTGGCTGTGCCTTATCTGTTCTTCCTTATTTTTGCGCAAATCGAAATTGCCATAAAAAAACAGTCGGAAAGTATGGTTGAGGTTATAATCTGTTCCACTGAGTAATTGTTGATAAACCAGCATATAGCCGCAGTCAAAACTCCATCTCTTGTTTATTTTTTGTTTGATTCCTATTGTCAGTCGGTTTTGATCAAAAGTGTTGAATACAACCTCTTTCCCAAAATTAAGGTGGATTTCATCAGCTACTAAAAAGGATGTTTTACCTCCTTTTTTAAATGGTATATTAATACTAAACAGAAATCGTATACGGTTAATGAAGTAATCGTCCTGCAAAGATATCCCATCCTGCACATTGTTAAAAAAGCGCTGTTCTGTGCGTATTCTAAACAGGCCGCTAAACTTAGGGTATGTATCTGCCAGTATTAATTCCTGGTATATTCTGTTTTCGTTTAGAAAGAGTGTCCAGTTCTCGTCTTTTGCCAGCCAGAGATGTGCATAACCCGCTGAGATCTTAAGGTTGTTATTAAAGCCGTATCGGGCCCCAAAGCGTATAAAATTAAAACTCGGGTTAGTTATATAATCGCTGCGCCGAATATGCAGGTCAGCTAAACCGGACCAATGTTGTGACAATTGAAAAACACTATTTAGTGAAATCCAGGTCTGAAATTGTTCATTTATATTTTTGGCAGGTGTTTGTTCTTCAGTTTGTGCATAACTCCAAACAGGCAGTAGTAAGAACAAAAAACAAAGGGTTTTTAGCCTGCTTCGGATCACAAATTCAATTTTGTGCAAATATATCTGATCAGAAGTAGCCTAAAAAAGAAAAAGAAATTTTATTGCTCTTTTTACCAGGGGGCCGGTCCTATATTCAAAATTGCGAATACTGCGATTCTTCCCGCTTACCATTCTATAAGCCAAATATTTTCAATGGCTTAAAGGACCGTTATTTTGTTCTTATCATTTTAATCGAAAACCATCCAATCACCAGAATAAGTAAGGACATAATAGCCCACAGCCAATTTTTGTTTTTGAACAACGGTTGATTTGTAAAAACCTTATCTTTTACTACCAGTTGTTCATTTCCCAAGCTCAGGGCCACGAGCTTATCCGGAATTTTTGATGTGAAGCGATTAATATCGTAGTTGGGTCTTGCCGCTTGTTTGTTTCCATAGGATAGGAAATAGGTTGCAGGTTCCGTAAATCTGGCAATTAATTCATGAACATAACCTTTTAGGGTTATGCCTGCAACGGTCAATGGAGTATTGTCCTGATTTTGAATGACTATTTTCAGTTTATGGAGTATTGTACTTTCAAACACAAATTCATTTTTATCTATGGAACTAAGCGTTCCGGATTTTAAGTGCTGATACCTGTATTTCCACCCTTGCTCAGTTTTTATGCTATCCGCCAGATAGGATATGGTTACGGGCCGGTAATAGTCGTAAGTATTTTTAATATCAATATTTATAGAACTTACAGAAACTGGTGATTTTAAACTGACTTCCACTGTTGTAAGTTTCTGTGCTTTGTTTTCAAAGCTTTCCATTTTGTTGATTGTGTGCTGATTGAAACTGCCATTTGTAACCTTATTAAGGGCGATTTTTGCGGACGACAAATCTGGTTTTTCTTTACTTTTTATCTGAAATCTAAAAAAACGATACTTTGTATTTGGAAAAGTTACTTTCGTAAATTGATAATTGGTTTCAGAGTTTTTAATCGATAAAATTCTATAATCATCCACTATACTAAACCACTCCTGCTGATTTTGACTTCCTTCAAGTGACAACAGCCAATCGAAATTATCCTGTTTGAAGTTAAGGTTTAGTTCATTTACAGGTTCTTCCGTTGGAACTTCCATCGTAAAATAGTACCCTTGATCATTGTTAGTTGTGTTTAATAGCTTAAAATCTACTTCAGTCCTGACAACTTTTTCTTTTTTAAGTTGTAACATATATGAGGCTTCTATAGTATCATTAGAATCCGTTAACCCTAAAATTCTGATATCATTGAAACCAGAGGAAACTTTTCCAAAGATCTCCTCGGGCAATACAATTTTATGCCAAGTATTCGTAATTCCCTGCAGTTCTCTTTTAAAAATATGCTGCTCAGGTTGTGCGTATGAATAGGAACATATTAAGAATAATATCGAGGCACTGATTTTGATTTTCAATTTATTCGGCAATTTTGTGTTTGAATTTGTTATATAAAAATGAAATGATTAAAAGTAATATTCCCAGTGAAAGAAAAACTATGGTTTTAGAAATAGTATTAAGATGTGAGATGTCATAAAAGAAAAGCTTAATCAAAGTGATGGAAAATAAGGTGATTGCACCAATTCGCAGATACTTTTTATTCTTCCAGATACCTAAAGCGATTAACAATAATGAATATATGCCCCAAAGTATGCTGATGCCAAGTTTATAGTTTTGAGGAGATCCTGAAAGATCCAATAAATTTATTAGTTCACTGGTTGCTGTCCACAAAATAACTATATGCAATAACAGATAAAATTTCATTTGCAGGCTAACTTTCATAAATTCCTGTCGAATATAGGTATAACTCGAAACCATTATCAGGGCAAAAAATACGAATGAAATGTATCTTATAGCAATGTTATAGGCGCCGATTTGATAGTATTCTGAAAATGACTGATTTATAAAGCTTACGCGCAACTCACTGAGTACATATAATCCTTGGACTAAAAAAACTGAAATAGCAAGTATATTTAAAGCAAGATTAAATAATCCCAACGACCTGTTTTTTATTTTTCTGATGTTTACAAAAGACAGCACAGTCAGAAAGAACAGAGAATAATTGATGATCCAAATTGTTTTAAAGTCTTTTATGTCATAATTATGGAATTCTTCATAGTCACTAATTGTTAATTTAGAACTTGCAAAAAGCTGGTTAAAATAATTTTCTATCTCTAGCCTGAAAGCCATGTAAATTGTACTCAGGAGTACCGTAACGATCAAAAAAGAAACGATTTGTTGTAATTCTTTCCTGGTGCTTAAAGAACCGGGATATTTTTTGTTGAAATTTAAGTAAGTAATGGCACTAAACGCAGCAACGAAAAGTAACGAACTCAGAAAGTTGACATTAAATAAGGGGGTTGCCTGTTCGAGGCTCATGTCGAAGGTTCTAAAGTAATAGGCACTTAACCAATCCTGATAGATACTGGTCACTGCCAAAAGCATTAATGCGTAAGAAATGTTTTCATAAATACTAATTTGTTTTGTTCTCCCTATCCAAAACAATAACGCTGCTTCTCCAACCCATAAAAGTGTAACCCAATTTCCATCTAACTGCACAGGAATAGCGAGGGTGATAAAAACCAAAACCATTCCGGAAATAAGATAGAACAGGTTTTTATCACCTGGTTTTTGCTTATATATAAAGGCGCTGACCAGAAAGTGCAGGATACCATTAAAAATTGTAAATAAACCAAGGAACTGTGAACCTATATCGTGACGTGCAAATATGCTGTAACCAATACCGTAAAAAATGAATGAATTGGCCAGTATCAATAAAATGTCGGTGAATTCAAATTTTTCTTTTTGCTTGAGTTTGAAGGCAAGGAAAGTGCCATAAAAAATAAAGAAAAACAACGAGAGAAAGCCTAAAGCCAATCCGAAATGTTCCCCGGTTTTGTATTCTGACACATACCATGAGGCAAAAATGAGCCATGTAAGTGCGAAAGATGAAAAGTAAAGTCCTTTCCAGTATTTTTTGAATGCCAGGACAAGTATTCCACCATTGATAATTGACATATAGCTTAAAAGGATCGCAATTTTTCCCGAATCATCGCCCAATAGAAATGGAACCGCATAAGCACCTACCAAACCTATATGTGCAATTATTTGCTTGTTATAGTTTAAAGCAGCAATAATTATAAAAACCGTAAACAATACCATCAAAAGGAAGGTAGCTATTTGAGGGAACAGCCCATATAGACTATAAGAAACATAAGTAATGAAATATAGTATGGCCATAGCCCCGCTAACTAATACCGCGCTAAAATTAGCGTACTTGGCCTTTAACTTCATGCCAATTCCTAAAAGCCCCAATCCAATTAAATACCCGAGAATTACTCTGGTTAACGGGCTTATTAAGTCGTTATCAATAGAGTACTTTGCGCCAATACCTACTCCAATGATCAGGATGGCAATACCAATTTTATTAATCAGATTTTCGCCAATAAATTTTTCCCAGTTGAAAACCGCCTTGGCTTGTTTATGTTTAACCGGAGGTTCAGATAAAATGGCCTTTTCCGTCAACACCGGTTTTGCCGTGGTTTCCGGTTGCCGCTTTTGCAAAGCTTGGGTTGTTTTCCTTTTGGGAATTGCGATCCAGAGTATTATGTAGATGAAAAAGCCTATGCCAAAAAATAAGGTAAAAAGAAACCAGAGAATGCGTATCAGAATTTTACTTATCCCCAGGTATTCAGCGAGTCCGGAACAAACGCCACCCAAAATTCTATGATTGACATCCCGATACAATTTTTTAGGTGCTGGGGCTGCTTTTTGTAACGGAGCAGTTTCTTTTACCGTTGATGATTTTTCTATAGGTGTGTCCTCAATTATTTCTTTTTTTACCTCAACCTGTTTTACTTCAGCTTTTTTTGTTTCAGCATGTTTTAATTGATTTATTTCTGCTTTCAGCCCATTTATTTCTGCTAAAAAGTTCTCCTGCCTTTGTAAAAGTGTTTCAAGTTTATTTAAAAGATTATCTAAATTATCCTGATTTTCGGTCATATGGTTTTAATTTTAGCTTAGAAAGCATTCTAAGTTAAACGCAATGCTTATAAATAGATTGCATTGTATTTTCTGAGAATTGTCGACGTGGAGTTATCAGCGTTGCACGTCTTTCTAATTTTGGATAGTTATCAATTGAATTATTCTTTGGAATTGGGCTCCTCTATAATTGAAAGCATATCTATGGTCTTTTCGCTATCGTTTGCATCACCAATAATTTGAATTGAATGGTTCCCATAATTCAGGTCGAGCTTTTCAAAAACCTTAACGTAGTATTGCCCATGAATACTGGCGTGATTCTCCAGGTTAAATTCACCATAGGATTTGCCATCAATGAGAATTTCAACTGTCCCACCCCCGGCACTCCTGTGGGCGTAATACTGAACGGCAGTACCTTTAAAATTAAACTCTGCAGTACAATAGGAATAACCTTTCGCAATGGTAGAACCGGAGGCATTCCAATTCTCGCTATGAGACTCAAAGCCATCAAATTTCCATCCGGGGTCGTTATCTTCAATCGTTAACCATGGGACAACTGTTTCCTTAACGGCTGGGGCTGCAATTTCTGAATCCATTGCAGGGATTATCCATGTATCTCCTTTTATATTTCCCCCCATAGCTTTAATTACAATATTATCTATAATATCAATTCCCCGTTCAGCCATATCTGTAAAATTATCCAATGGAATTGGCATATTAAACCTGGTACGTGCTATATCATATGTGTCGGCAAAATCTGTCTTATTAAATTGTATTTCAAGTTCCTGATACCCATAGAGCAAACCCAGCAATCCGCCCCAAGTTGCCGTTGGGTTATCTGAGTCCCAGCCACACATTGCACCAATGCGAATCGTTTTCTTATAATCACCTTCACCGTAAAACAGGCTTACCATAGATGCCGCAAAGTTGATTCCCGAATCCCATGGGTATTTATATTGATATCCGGCTGTTACATTATGTTGATAGCGCATTGCGATTTCATCACGCGTTTTTTCCCAGTTGCCTTTATCGGGATTCGTATCGTAGGCGGTTTTAGTAAAGTCATACATGTCAGCAATATAAGACCAATCCGGGATTCTCTTCCTGGCTTGTTCTGCCAACCATAGAATTTGATCTTTTCTCGAAATTGAACTGTCAACAACTGATGTAAGTGAATACATGATAATATAAAATTCTGCGGCCCATTCCGAATGCAGGTATGCAGTGGTTCTAACCGGTAACCGGCCCATTTCTAAAGCAATATCCGGCCTGCCCGGAGCAAATGCTCCGAAAATCTCTGTGGTAAGTTGCGCATCTATCATGTCCCACATGGGATTGTTTTCAGGTAATGAGGTATCGGGCGGGATGGT
The DNA here is from genome assembly GCF_000382125.1 of Eudoraea adriatica DSM 19308. Classification (GTDB taxonomy): domain Bacteria; phylum Bacteroidota; class Bacteroidia; order Flavobacteriales; family Flavobacteriaceae; genus Eudoraea; species Eudoraea adriatica. Next base: position 236,226 of record NZ_KB907549.1, on the reverse strand, counting down.
ACCGTTTTGCATTTGCCCTAAAGCAGCTAAATTAGAAACCCAAAGTTTGGGTAAGCCAATATGTTTTTGCCATTCGGCACTAATTTGTTCTCCTGTGAGCATAAAATTATTATACTTTTCAATGGCATGCTGATAGATATATTCAATATCCGTATCATCGTCAGCCCCCCAAGGGCTTTGGTTCAAAACGTAATCGTATTTGCCGGGTCCAAAATCTGAATCTGTGAAAAAGGGAAAATCAGTGCGCCTGTTTTCCGTGGGCAAACCTGTCCAGTTAGCGATACAGCTACCCAGCCAGAAGCCCCTAAGCTTTTCTTTGTATTCGGTTCTGTTTATTTGGTAATTTAATATCTCCCTATGTTCCAGAGTATCACTGATCTGCCCGAGGGATATATTTGTAATTAGAGCAACAAATAAAAGGGGTTTTATTGCTAACATTTACAATAGTGTATTATTTACAATTACTACTTTTCCCCGGTGCCTTCCCTCACCAAAATACTGTATGGCCTTTGCTGCCTCACTTAAGTTAAAGGGACCATCTATTACGGGCCTTAATTTTCCGGCTACAAAAAGTTCACTAATATAGTCCAGGTCTTTGTTAGGTTTCAGAGCAAGGATATGGATGCGCTTTTTACTAAAAACAGAAATGCAGGGTTTTAGCAGAAGCATAGGGAAAAGACGGTTCAGGTAACCTCCAACAGTGACATACTTGCCGCTGGGATTCAGTGCCCTCAAGTAATCGAAGGTTGAGCGTGTGGTTTTAGCGTCAAGGATCAGGTCGTAATTTTGTCCGTTTTTGGTAAAATCTTCCTGCTTATAATCAATGATATGATCAAAACCTATTTCCTTCATCATTTTTAGCTTGTCCCCGGTATCAACTCCGGTTACTTCTGCATTATATAACTTCGCAATTTGTAAGCCAAAAGTGCCCATGCCGCCACCTGCACCATTTATAAGGATCTTCTGGCCTTTCTGGATATCCCCGGAATCAACCAAGCCCTGTAAGGCCAAAGTGGCAGCATGTGGCATTGCTGTGGCTTCTTCAAAACTCATTTTATCGGGCTTAAGAGTGAGGGCCTTTTCATTGATGCTCATGTATTCCGCAAAACTGCCAAAACCATATGCAGAAATATCCCCGTATACCGCGTCCCCAACTTTAAATAGCTTTGCATTTGTGCCAACAGCTTCAATGGTACCAGACATTTCCATGCCCGGTATCTGATGTTTTGGTTTCAAAAGACCAAATAGCAGGCGATACAGATAGGGTTTGCCTCGTATCATGCTCCAGTCGTAATCATTTACTGCTGTGGCATGAATTTTTACCAAAACTTCATTCTCCATAGGAATGGGTTTTGCGATTTCCCTTAGCTGAAGAACCTCAGGGGAACCATATTTTGTAAATACTAATGCTTTCATAATTCATTTAAGTTATTACCCCTGGTTTCTCTCTTCGTATTAATGAGAATGAGATGCTTATATGCGCCAGGTAGTAGGTTGGTAAAATCAGAAAATCCAGGGTACCGTATCCCAAAAATTCAGTAAGAGCAATTATAGTATCCGAAAAGACAATCAGGAAAATCCCGAAAATATAAGCTCGTCTAAAAGTGTTGTCTCCCTCAATTCCTGCGGAGGTGCCAAAGGTCAGGCAAGAAATCAGTAAATAGACAAGGGCAGCATACAGCAGTATCTTATCCTCAATGGAGGGATATAGCCATAAAAAGAAAAACAATAAATAGGCAATTAGAATCAGGAGAGTAAACCTCCATTTTATTTTTCCATTGCGCAGAGCAAATCCCAGATAACCCAGATGTGCTAAGAAAAATAAAGCGATACCCTTACTAAACATCATATTATCTCCCAGCTTATTAGACATAAACCAGTCACCGGCTATGGAGAATAAAAAAGCCCCGATAATCATCCAGCTGTCATTGGGTTGTTTGGCTTTTTTGAAGTTGAGAATTAGTAAGATTAGTATACCTATTCCGGCCGATCCCGATTTATAAAAAAATTCAGAGGTATTCAATGCTATAACTGCAGATAAAACCGAAAATAATAACAGGCTGTAAATCCAGTTCTCTTTAAGTCGCAAATATTTCATATTAAATGTATTGAATAAAGAATGTGGCTGTTTGGCTATGTAGGGGTACGGCTTTTAATGACTAAAAATACTGATTTTCATCTAAGGAGAGAAGCAGAAATGATCCTGTCTCTTACAGGGCAGATTTAGGTCGTCCAAAAACCGGATTTCCCATTTGATGTTCGCTAATTTTTTGAAAATACCTTACTTTTAAGAAAAGGTACTAATAGTTAAATAATAAGAACTGCCCAATGGTAGTTAAACAATTTTAATATATGATTACTTACTCATTGCGAATAGCACTACTTAAGAGGATTATGTTGGTCCTTTTGTTAGTATGCCAGGTCTCCATTGCTCAGAAAAAGAAAAAAAAGAGCTCAGTGACGCCGTCTGGTGAAAGCATTGAAATATCATCCCTTGAATTGAGGTTGACCATGGATGATTTCTTTTACAGATTTGCCCGTACAATTACAGAGTCAGCTGATAGTATCATAATTTCATCCAGGGATTATAAAATCGGTAATGAGGCTTTATTTTGGAAAATGAATGCCATTCCTGTAGCCCAGGGTTCTATTTATAGTCATGATCCTTTTGCAGCTTTAATAGATATGGCTGTTTTCACTTATCAGATGAAATTATACTTTGAGAAAGGAAGGGGAAAAGATCTGTTTGGTGAATTTCAGGGCGTTGCAGTTCAGGCTTCTGATACCCTCTATAAGGATTTGATTGGTATAGGCAGAAACTTAACACCTGGTCGTGATATCTCCGAAGGGATTAAGCTGATAGAGGATTTTGCAGAACAGAATCCGATAAATAGTTCATATTTTATAAGAAAATCTACTATACCGCTTATGTATAATATACAAAACATTACAAAAGTTAGTTTTAAAAGCCTTGCAGAAGGGATGGCGCAAAGTCTTGATGAACTGAGTACCCGGTTAAACGCATATACCGAGATCTTACCAAAACAAGTTCGCTGGCAGGCGGAATATTTATTAAACAATGCATTAACCAACCCGCAATTAACCGGCCGCTTAGACTCACTTACCTATTTGCTGGAGCGATCTGTACTTGTGGTAGAATCTACCCCGGAATTAATAGACGATCAACGCTCAACCTTAATGCAGGAGCTTAGGGGAGAGCGGATTGCCGTATTACAGGCTATAAGGCAGGAACGTATGGCGGTTTTGGATGAAATTCGTAAGGAAAGGGCAATCGTTATGCAACTATTAAGCGATGAAATTACACTGCAGAGGGAAGCTAGTTTTCAGGAATTAAATACACTGACCAGCCAAGGCATTGATCTGAGCTTTAATAATTTAGAAAATATTGTAGATACTATCTTTTGGAGAACTGTTGTATTACTATTCATTTTCTTGGTTGTCATAGTTATTGGAATAGTAATCTACAAAAGGATTTAAAGTTTACTAGTCATTTTGGCGGAAACATAATGAAATATATTATGAGTAGGCGTACTTTTTAAATACAATCCTGGCGATCAACACATTCAAATGATTACTTTTTCACCAGCGCCTGGCATTGTTTTCCAAAAATGCCGGCAATGCCCCCGGCAAAACCTCCTACAATCCCGGTTACCAATATTAATAAGTATGGGTTACCATCCAGGGGCAATAGGATTGCTATTTTTTTGGCTAATGTAAACTCATTACCGTTTGCCAGTGCAAAAGCATAGCCTGTCCAAAACAAGAAAACTGCCAAAAAAGGAATTAGAAATACCTTCAGTCCTTTTAAAGAAAAAAGGATTGCCGAAACAAATGCCGCTAACATTACAGACCACCAGGGCAGGAAAACAGAAAATATGAAGGCCAAAAACAATGTGACGATAAAATTGAGAATGTTGGTGTTCATGTTAATCAGATATTAAGGTTTGCGTACCGATTATGCCATCCTCATTGCTATCGGTTTGCATGAAGTTTAACGTACGATACTTGCCAGCGGCCCAGTCGTCTATGAAATTATCGTAATACCTACTGCCCGGATTGCCCGATTGTCCTCCGGGATATATTCCTAATGCGGTAGGAGGGGAGCTCATCTCCACAATCATCCGCCAGGAAGCGCCGTGATTTTTTTTAGTTGCATTCACAATATTTCTACCCCCGCCAATAGGTAGGTTAAACCTCGAAAATGCAGGTAACCCCTGCAGTAAATGACCTACATAAGTAGCTTTGTAAGCATTCCAGTTATAGGTACCGTTTTGTGCTTTCCAGTCCATTAAAGATTTCGCGGCTTTTTTAAAACTGATTAAAAATAAATCGCCGGCAGTCTCGGTTTCCGGGGTTTCTATGATATCCATAAAGGCATCGTTACCTTTTGTTTTTAGCAAATGTATGGTCTGGTAGTCATAAGGGGTCTTTAATGCCACATCATCCACCTTGTATTCATCCCACAGCAAACTGTGGAGTGCGCTCCACCAGGCACTCCAAATACTTGGCCCAAGTTCGTCTATATCGTTGTAAAAGTTCCATGATTTAATTTCGTTGAAAATTTGCAGCTCTTCTTTAGTTAGAGAAGATGTGTTCATGGTGTTGAAAATGTGCGGCAGGAGTTCTGCTGCTTTGAGATTGTAATTATTATTTTGTAAATCCCTGAAATCCTGAATATTGAAAGTGTCCTTTGAATTAAAAAAGTCATTAATTACCCGGTTTCTATAGGTTTCATAACCATCATTAAATACATAAAACGGATAGGATTCATCAACAGGATGCTGATTGGCTGAACTAACAAAACCACGCTCCGGATTTTTGGTATGTGCATTAAATTGTTGTGGAATAAAACTTTGCCAGTCGTGCCCTGGATTGCTGCCATCCATTAAATATTTTCCCTGGCCTTTCCATTTATTTGGTAGTTGACCCTGAATCCATATAGCGATATCACCTTCTGTTGAGGCAAAGACAAAGTTCTGAGCGGGGGCTGTATAATGTTTGAGGGCATTTACGTAATCATCATAATTTTTTCCTTTGTTGAGCTCTAAAAATGTTCTTGCATTGTTGCCCCCAATATGACCAGACCATTTCATGGCATACCCTGCAAGTTCATTGTCACCCATAAAATTTTTATCGTAGGTAACCGGGCCATGATGGGTGTACCTTACGGAATCCACAAAAGTTGCATTACCTTTTATTTTAATTTCTTCCACTCGCAGGTTTGCAGTTCTCCATGCACCATCATATTTGTATTGTTTGCGTGTGTTATCTTTAAATTCAATCTTGTACCAATCCTGTACATCTCTTGTGGCATTAGTTTCTCCCCAGGCAATGTGCTTGTTAAATCCTGAAATTATGCCCAAAGCTCCGGGCAATGTCGCCCCGAAAGTATTGTGGGTTGGGGTACTCAATTGCATGACAAACCATATGGAAGGCAGGTTGAGGCCTAAATGCGGGTCGTTTGCGAGGATGGGATTTCCAGAATAGGATTTTTGTCCGGAAATGGCCCAGTTGTTACTGCCATTGTCCGGATGGGGCTTTTCGATAGTTTTTGAAATAGTGTCGAGCGGTAATTCACTTGCCGGAGTTTCCGTCAAGGGTACGTCAATATAACTCCAGTCAGTGTTCTTAGGAATAATAGGATCTATGACGTCGTAAAAATCGGGATACAATAAATCAAAACGTTCTTTGCCAAACATTCGAAGGGCATTGGTGTACTCTAAATCATTATCAGAACCTGCCAGATCTTTGGTCATGTACATCAATAGCAGAGCTGTTTTTTTAGCGGTCCAGGGCTCCGGCTTATAATCGAGCAGTTTGTATTCAACGGGGATGTCTTTTGGCTGTAATTGGCTGATGTAACTATTCACACCTTCTGCGTAAGCCTCTAAGTAAGCCATGGTTTCCGGATCTTCTTTGATCTTTTCAATCGTTTTTTCTGCACCAAATCCCATTCCTTGTCTGCGTTGTCGTCGGTCATGGTTCAGAGCTGCTTCACCAATAAATTCCGATAAACGACCTGCTGCAGCCATGGTTTGAAACTCCATTTGCCATAGTCTGTGCTTGGCCGTAATATATCCCTGCGCCCTGTACAAATCATTTTCATTCTCAGCAAAAATGTGTGGAATTAGTTGTTCGTCGTAATGAACGGTTACCTTGTCTTTGAGCCCATCAATTGAAACAATTCCGGTAATTGATTCGTCTTTTTCATTTTGCCAGATGCCGGTGGCCGGATTTAAAAATTTACCGATTGGCGGAACGGAACCAAATTTGGTATTGAGACCATAAAAGATAATTGCTGTTAGAAGAAGGGAAATTGTAAATTTTAAGTATTTCATAAATGCCGGTAATTATGATGCTGAAATTACTAAATAAAGTGCTCTCATTTTTCTATGTTTTACAATATGTTGTTTGCCTATTACTTCAATTCTTCATCAATGAGCTTTAAAACGGCTTCACACCTGCTAATTAATTCAAGATAATAGGTATTGCTTGCCTTTTGATTGAATGCCGTTGCCGAAATTGCTCTGACAAAAATTTTAAACCCCGGATCTTCTTTATTATTCAAAAAAGAATAATCATTTTCATTCAGCATTTCTTGTGTTGTAAAAATATCAGCAACGCTCCTGTTAAATTTGATAAAATCTGTTTCATTGGTCTCGTTGGTCGCAACGTTTACCATCCATGCACCTATTGCGGATAACAACGCCCTTTTTTGGTCGTATTCGCTATAAAGATCAACTATTTCCTCTTTCAATTCCGGGTTCTTAATCAGTCCTAATGCGCCTGAACTTATCATACCTTTATAGGTATTGTCATTTGGAGAAAAAACCTGATCCAGAGCTTTGTCATAAATGGCACTCATATATTGAGCTTCCTCTATACTGTCCACGCCATCATATAATGTAACTAGCAACTGTTTAATATCTTCCCGTAAATGATTATTGTTATGGATGATCCGCCTGAAGTTAATGGTGTCCTGGACTAAATCGCGATGAATTCGGAACAAATAATCCTCACCTGCTCTCCGGTCATTATTTTCCTGGTTCCAGTTGTTGACACTCAGGGCAATCAAAATTCCAAGAACCACGAGCACAATTTCTCCAATGGCGTAAAGTAGATACTTGCTGAACCTGTTTTCTGTGAGAAGTTGTTGTCTGATATGTCTGAAGAATTTTATCATGTTTTGTGGTTTGGCTATTTGAATCATAACCATCCGTGTGGTTATAGGTTCAGAAAGATTAGAAAGAGAGTCTTAACATATACCTAGCGTTTATGTTATTTTTTAATTAATCCAGACTATCCAATTGTTTTAAAAAAGTGATTGTTTGCTTTTTCACATTTTCAATTTCATTGACAAAGGAATAATGTGCAAAACCTTTGATATCCGTAAGACTAATAAAACCCGATGCCATTTTCCTTTCATTTATATCGGTCCAGATTGAATTGAAAATTTTTGAATTCTGATGCCCGGATACTGGATAATCATCTGAAAACCTTGATATTTTACTGGAATATACATTAGAATACCATTCCGAATTTTCTCTTTCAATATCCTGCAATGATATCAAGGCCATAAGCATATCATTAAATTCTTTTGAGAATAAATCAATATTACCCGATGCTATTAATGTGTTAAAGGTATTTCTGTTATACTTAAACCGAGTATTTAGTTCAGGCTCAAATTCATCCCTTGCTATTTTAATAAGAGTGTCTATTGGTGTTTCCAGGCCTAAAAACCTTTTTTGTTGCATGCGCAAAGCGTCCATAACCCGGTAATTTTCTGTGATCAATTTTCCCAGCATCAAAGTATCTTTTGACAGGTCATTTATCAAAGAGACTTTATAGGAATCCTTTAATTTTTCCTTTTTTCGATGCTCATTCCAATTATTGATTTGCAGTGCTATAAGAATTCCGAGAACCACAAGAATTATTTCCCCAATTGCATATTTCAAATACTTTCCTGTTTTTGAGCCTGCGGTAGCTCTGGCAGAGGTTGGGTTTTCTTCCATAAGGTCGTATCTGATTCGTCTAAAAAACTTAATCATGTTTCAAGTTTCAATTTTTTTTACAAGTGACTGTCTCACCCAAATATCCGCAGGGCATTTGATTTTACAAAGTAAAATTAAGTTTCGAGAACTAAAGAATTTTATCATTGGTCAATTGGTCAATGGTTGGTCATAGTTTCTGTTCCGAAGCTTTTCAGCCCTCGTAGCCATGCCACTTGGCCCTTGGTTATTATTCTGATCGGCATTGTCCTGTAAGCTTGTTCTGCCCATAAAAATACTATTTTGTAAGAAACGATCATCTTCCTAACCGACAATGCGGAATGGATTATGATCGATAATGAAACCCTTCACTCTTCAAATCTCTTATACTTTTTAAGTGTTTCAATTTTTAAGACATTGGGCGTGGAAACCCAGGATTCTTTGATTCCTTCCCAATCTTCATGAGTGCTGTGAACGGTGATTTAGTCTGGTTAAACCTTTTTCAGAACATTTTTACCGGTAATGGCCATGGTAGTCAAAACCCCTGAAAACAAAGCTCCTCCTATTCCTGCCGTTACAATATCCTGACCTGTAAGATAAAAGTTTTTGATTGGTGTCCTGGGAATTAAAAAAGCTTGCCTGAACCTGGAGGGACTGTGATCCAAACCGTAAATTTCTCCCTTTTTATAATTAACAAAATGCTTAGTACTAAGCGGGGTAGAAAGTTCATAACAATTCACTTTTCCTTTAACCTGAGGAAGTTGTTTGTATAGTTCCTTCAATAACCTTCGAGCAAGCTCCTCTTTTATTGCTTCATATTCCTTTCCCCTTTTTTTCCATGGGGTATCAGACCATTTTTCAAATATTTCGTAAGGGATCAGTGTAATGATATCAATAGTGCTTTTCCCGGGGTACCGATTAGACCAGTCAGGATCTTTGGCAGAGGGGAATGATATATAAACGACCGGAAATGGTTGTGTCAAATCCTTTAAATATCGTTCAACACACCTATCATGATCGCCTTCGGGCGGATAAACCCAATAATTTGTTTTTGGAAGTTGAAGTTCTTCCGGGGAGCCCTCCAAGCCAACATAAAGGCTTGCATGTGCCACTGATGGGTTTACTCTTTGTAGTTGTTCTTTAAGCTGATGCTTTTTAACTGATTCAGAAGGCAGTAATTTGGTATAGGTGGTCATTATACCTGCATTGCTAACGATGTTTTTGGCCTTAATTATTTTTCCATCTGTCATCCGAACCCCAATAGCCCTATTATTTTCAATGAGTACTTCTGCTACTTCTGCGTTAATAAGTATTGTCCCGCCGGAAGCAGCTATTATCGGGGCAACTTTTTTTACGATCTGCGAAGAACCGCCAACCGGGAAACTCCCACCATCAAAATAATGCCTTACAACTGTAGCGTGCATGTAAAAACTACTTTGTTTGGGAGGCAATCCGTAGTCCCCGTATTGACCGCAAAGTACTTTTATCAAAGTTTCATTGGTAGTCAGGGAACGCAGTACCTCATCGGTTGTTTGATCCGCCATTTTGTAAAACGGTGTTTTAAGGAACCTTCCGATCAGGGTGTTTAGAAAGGGAGGAATAGCCTTACTGATGAAATAGTTCCTGCTTGCTTTTACAGTCTTAAAGACTAAATCCACATAAGTGTTTATGGCGTGCTCTTCTTCCGGGAAATAGGAAATCATTTGTTTCTTAAAGTTTTTGACCCCTTTCACAAAGTCAAAGTGCTTTTCGCCAATGACAATCCGGTCATATACTTCTCCCATATCGGCCCACTTCAATTCACCATTGGTAATATAATCAAACAGTTTACGCATCATACTGTTTTTCCGTTGTACTTCCCCAATATAGTGGATACCCACATCCCATTCATAGCCTTTGCGTTTAAATACATGGGTGAAACCACCTGCTGTATAATGCCTTTCCAATACCAGAACCTTATGGCCCTGCTTAGAAAGGATTGCTGCCGTTGAAAGACCACCCATTCCAGAGCCAATTATAATTGTATCATAAGCTTCCTCTAATTGTGGTTGCTGTTTATAGGATTGAATCATGTTATTAGTTTTTTCATAAAATACAAAATTGAATAACCTTAACGAAAAAATGGCATGCTTACCAATGGGTTATAATACTTGTTAGAAGCTGTTTTAGTTTTGTTCAATACTAATTTTGCCCTTAACCCAATCCGGCAGGTAGAAATTCATACCTGTACTTTTTTCTGTTTCAACTAATTTATTCCTTAGTCCAATAGTTCTTAAACCAATCTTTTGCCTTAATTCATCGGTTTCAGATAAGGTTGATTTCTCAGGAGGGTTTAAAAACCCATATCCCGTTTCTGACCGATCAGATGAAGTTGCCTTTAGCCAGTCATCAATCAATGCAAACTCATAGGGAGACATCTCTCCGACCTTAATAGCCTGAATTAACCGGGGCCTTACATACTCGTAAATTGTGTCGTTTTTGGAATATTCCTGAGATATTGAATTATGGTGACTGATTATAGTTGCCATCCAGAAATCATTTCCGATAAGTTTTTCTCCCGGATACCCTTTATTTTGCAGCATCGTAATGAGTTTCGCCATCTGAATTTCACTATGCGGAGCAAATTTATTTGTTGCATATTTTTCCTGTGCTTTGTCACCTATTTTGAATAAGGCACCAAGGGCTTTTCTTTGATCTTTATTGAACATGGAATGTACACTGTCTCTTGCAGGCAGGTCAATTCTGGTTACATACAAATGGTGAAGACTGTCATACTCTTTTTTTATGGTCTTCCATTCAGGACCAATTTGAAATTGTCTTAAAAATTTATTCTTTTTTAACGCTTTTAATTCCAACCCGGCAGCTATGCATTTTTTTATATAGGAAAAGGCCTTTTGTTTTTCATTTAAGTAGAATGATAGCTGTGCTGCAACCAGACAATCTCTTAAAAAGACAAAATCATAGAAGTTAAAAACTTCCTCATATATGGTTATGGCTTCATGGAATTTTTCATCACCAATAAGGCTTTCTGCTTCCGCAATTTTACTGTGATAGTTTAGATAGTCCCAATTAGTATTTGCATTCAGAGTCAATGAAGCGAATATGGAAATGAAGAAAAACAAAAAAGCAAATCGATTTAATTTCATGATTTCAATACTAGGTGGATATAGTCAACCCAAACTGTAAGGTAACAAGGGTGTTATAATGTCCTTTAAACACTACTAAAGCTGGTTTTTATTTAATGCCGAATTTACATTAAATGAGAAAACATCGGGTCTTGAATAGTGTCCGACAGCATCAAACATTCGCTTCGATTTTATGATTTGCTGAAAGTCGATTTCTGCATATAATATTCCTTCTTCCGCCTCCAGTGGTCCTGCCAAAATCTGACCGTTTGGAGCAATTATAGCGCTATTGCCGGTATTTATCCATTTTCTCCCTTCCGGATATAGTTTTTTAAACTCATATTCATCCGGGATATCATCTATTTTTATAGCCATACAGGTGCTTATTACGAATAAACCACCTTCTCTTGCTATATGCTGCATAGACTGGAGCCAGTTTGGACTTTTATCCCAGGTAGGGGCTGCTAAAATTTGAGCCCCGGATTCATAGATGGCATTCCTGGCCAGTGGCATATAGTTTTCCCAGCAAATCAACCCTGCAATTTTTCCTGCTGAAGTATCGTATGAACATAAAGTACTGCCATCTCCCTGTCCCCATATTAATCGCTCACCACCGGTGGGGATTAACTTCCTGTGTTTTCCCAGAATTTCACCCTTGTGACCTATAAAGAGCAGGCTATTAAATAAACTTGAGTTGCTGGATTCTGTATTTCGCTCATGCATGCCTATTACAACATTAGTTTTAGCCTTTTTCGCGGCTTCACAGAGTTTACTGGTGGCATTATCCGGGACAGAAACAGCACTTTCCACAAGTTTGAGGTAAAGTTCATTTAATTCAGCTCCTTTACTGTTCGGAATAAGCCAGACCCAATCCGGGTATCCCGAGATAAAAGCCTCCGGGAAGACAACTAAATCAGCGCCATTTTTTCCGGCCTCAGATATGGCAGCACATGCTTTTTCAACAGTTTCTTCTTTGTTCAGGAATATTGGAGATAATTGGGCGGAGGCTACCTTTATAGTTTTATTCATTTATGTCATTTTTAATCGGCTTAAGTGTTTGCCATAGCTTATTTGAACTTCATTTTCTTGCGTAGTTCAATAAAACGGGGATTTTTTAAGAGATCGTCTGTGTAAAAAACATCAATATTTAATAAATAGGTGCCTGTTTCCTTTTCCTCAATACATCTTTCTGCCCAATCCAGGGCTGTTTCCACTTCACCATTGGTGTTATAGACACTGAATACCGCAAATGGATCTTCATAGTTATTTTCATTGACATGCTCAAAAAACTGTTTCGTTAATTCAGCCGTTTTAGAATTATTATTGCAATTACCATAAATATAAATTAGTGCAGATTCTATTAATTCGGATCCCCAGCCACTTAATAATTCCTTTGCTTTAGAAGCATCTGTCTGGGCCTGGTCACATTTGTTTTGATACAATCGGGCATAACCTCTCTTTACATAGCCCCAAATCCAATTTGGATGGAGGGAAAGAGCTTCTGAAAAGGCATCTTCTGATTCTTTAAAATTACCGGCAATTAGTTGTACCCATCCAAGATTATGAAGACTTGAAATAGAAATTGGATCCAGCGCAATAGCTTTTTTTGCCATGACTATAGACTCCTCGTATTTTTTCATTGCTGCCAGGAAAGCAGAATATCTGATAAAGGCATTGGCATTATAGGGGTTTAGCTCTATTGATTTTTTATAGGACGCTTCGGCTCCGTCCCAATCAAAATTACCATAAAACCTGATGGCTCCGTCCACATAATAGGCTTCTGCAGAATTAGGGTTAAATGCCAATGCTGTTTGTACAGCAAGCCGGGCTTCATTGAATATTTCATCCCTTTGAGCTGTAGAAAAAATAGCCTGGATTATCTTTTCATTGGCTATGGCAACATAAGCAGCCGCAAAGTTGGGGTCTATTTCTATGGCCTTTCTGAAATGCTCCAGGGCTTTTTCCGATTCATCGGCTGTAGAGCCATAACTTAATACCCTTCCCTTCATAAAATGGGATTGTGCTTCAGGATAGGCACTTGCTTCATTATCACTGGTCTGCAAGTTAGTTTTTACAGAACCCGGTAAGCTATTAAGGAGCGAACTGACCATATATTGCTCTAATTCAATAACATCGTTATTATCATAAAATATTTTATCGCCCCATATTTGAATGCCATCTTCAGCATTTATAAGTTCACAGCTAATAACCAATTGATCGTTCAATTTTTCAATTCTTCCTGTGAGCAGGAGGTCAGCCCCCAATTTTTGCTTTACTCCCGGAGCATTTCTTTCAGACGGTTCCAGAATAAATGTTGAATTCCTTGATAAAACCTGCAAGTTTGTTGTTTTGGAAAGCCGGTTGATAAGATTTTCCGGGATACCTTCTGTGAGATATGTTAATGATGAATCCGGGGCATTATTTTCAAAGGGTAAAATGGCCAGTTTATTGGATGCATCCCTATTTATTGCAGTTAATGTATAATCTATGTCCGGGGTTTTTGCCCAGAAATAAGCACCGGATAGCAATGTTACGGCTATAATAATTCCATAAGTTACCCTTTCTTTTATTGAAAAATCCTGAGCTCCTTTTTCGCCATGGTTCCAGTTCCACAGAACGGAAATTATAAAGCCACCAATCAGAAGAATTAAAGATAAGGTTAATGATTTGGGATTGAGATCGTATTTGGTAATGAAAAAGTCTACCGCCTGAAGTATGACAAAGGCTGCCGCAGGATATGCCACAAAAGACTTCCATATCTGACGTTTCTTAATATTTAAAAGCGGATTTTTCACTAACCTGATTATTCAAAACTTGTTTTGCAGTTAAATGTAGGGAAACTTCTTTACCTTAACCAAAAAGCCCAATGAATAATAGTCTTTGTGGTTCTTTTACTTTTTCATTCACTATATAAATATTTTGCTGCGGCAACTCCTGTTTTTATATGGTAGTGTCTGACATTTGTTATGATTTCCAATTGCCAATTAAATTCCAGCCCCATTCCCTCGGCAATATTCTTAGATTTAGTAAAAAAATATTTACCTCTTTCCAATCGATGCAAATCTTGCTTATCTACCGAGGGTGAATGCAATAGAAGACAGCCTTTTTCATTTTCATTATCCAGTTCACCAATAAAGAGAACCAATTTTTTTTAAATGATGCTAATAATTCTTTTCATACGTTTATTTTGAACTTAATTATTACCAGGGCAGGTTTAAGTGTTTAACTTCAGACTGGTAAAAATATTCAAGTTTTTCTATATGATTCCGTGAAACAGAAATATCTGTACTTTTGACATTGCTTATTAGCTGTTCTATATTTACGTTACCAGGAATAACTGTGGAAACAGCATCATAAGCCAAACAAAATGCTATTGCTATATGGGCCAGGTTTTCTTCTGTTCCAATAATGGGCTTAATTTTAGTCACCAGCTTAGCTCTGGTTTCAATATCTTCTTTAGACCATCGGCTTCGAATATCATTAAACCTGCTTTCGGCATTATATTTCCCGGTTAACCAGCCGGAATCCAGCGGAATTTTTACAATAATACCAACATCCTTATTTTGTGCTTCTTCAAATCCGCGCAGGGTATCCTGATGAAAGATATTAAAAAAAGCCTCAATCACTTTTGAATTTGTAGTATCCATCAACAACTTCATATCGTCATACGTATCCAAAGAAGCACCGTATGCCTTTATTTTTCCTTCGACAATTAACTTATCGAGTATCTCGTAATGGTCATTTTTATTTCCATCAAAATATTCAGAAGGTGGGTTGTGAATAATGAGTGAGTCAACATAATTTAATTGAAGTCTTTTTAAACTGCCTTCCAAAGATTCTTTAATATAATCAGAACTAAAGTTTATGGTACCTGTATGGGTGTGGCCAAATTTTGTATTAATTACTATTTTACTTCTGTCTCTGCCTTTAAGAGCCTTGCCCAATCTTTCCTCACTGGTGCCATGTCCATAATTTGGAGCCGTATCAAAAAAATTGATACCCAAATCCAAAGATTTATGTACAAGTTTAAGTGCTTCATTTTCCGTTATACTTTTCCATCCGGAGTTATGTCCTAATTGCCAGGCTCCAAGACCAATTTCAGATATATTTATTGAGCCTTTTATGTATTTTTTGTATTTCATTATGTGGAAAATACATTATTTGAAAGGTTTTGAATACTTATTGCGCTATTACTTATAAAACTTGTTAGTCGCTGATTATGTTCTCTATACGTTCTTTTATTGGTCTAAAATCTATCCAATAAATATCTCCACTATCCTCCCCACCTCTATGAAAAAACAAATACTTTCCATCGGGTGATACACTGGGACACATTTCGGTTAGTTCTGTATTTACTTCAGTGCCTAAATTAATCGCTTTTGTCCAGGTGCCGTTTTTATTGAAACTGATGTACAAATCATTTTCTCCATATCCTGAAGAACTTTCACCGTCATAAATGATATAGCTCTCATCTGGTGAAATATAGGGATGGGCGATATATTTTCCAGAGAAGTTTATTTCATTTCCCATTCTATCAATACTTTTATACGCACCTTGTTCATTGATTGAGTTATATATGACCCAGTCTTCGGGTTTGTCGCCTTTCTCTCCGGTAGTGAAGTATAAATTTCCATTCACTGAAGACGTTAAATACATTATAACAGACCTGTCCACAAATGGTTTTTCCAGGGGTTTTGGTTTTCCCCAACCACTTACATTTTTTTTACAATACCATTGGTGTAATCCTGAAGGCAAGATAGTGTCGTTAAGTGGTCTGGTGCTTCCAAAATAAAGTCGTTTTCCTTCGGGGTCGATATGAGGTTCAAAATCCCATCCTTTATCTGCTTTGAAGAAAGCTGATTCCGGAATAGACCATTTTCCATCCACTAATTGCATAGAATAAATTTCATTGTCCTCGTCCGGTTTTCTCCGTGTAAAATAAAGTTCATCCATTTCAGGACTGAAAGTAATGGCAAATTCAAAATTGTCTGTGGAAATAATACCCTGTCCAAAAACCAGGGCAGTATTTGTAGGGATTTGTTCGCCGAGTAATGTAAGATTTGCCTTTTCACTGTCCTGACAAGAAGTAATAAAGGCTGGCAGGAAAGTCAAAATGGGCAGGTATTTTTTAAATTTCATATTAAAATAGGATTGTATTGATTTCACGTATATGGGAATAGAAATTAACGGTTTAGTATAAGCGCTTGTTTTCTTCGATCACCGAAGCTTTGGGGATGGAGATAATGCCGCTTATAAATTGTTGGTTACCTTTTTTTTAGTTCAAACAAGTCTTTTCTTCTGTCTTTTAAGTTCCTTACACTACCAAACTGATGAAGCTCTCTCAAAAGGTCGATGTCTAAATCAGCAATTAATATCATTTCCGTATTTGGTGTGGCTTCCGCCTTTATTCCGTTCGTTGGAAAGGCAAAATCACAGGGAGTGAAAACCATGGACTGTGCATATTGAATGTCCATATTATGAACATTTGGCAAATTGCCTACACTTCCCGCAATGGCAACATAACATTCGTTTTCAATTGCCCTTGCCTGTGCACAGTTTCGTACTCTTGAATAGCCATTTTGGGTATCCGTAAGAAAAGGGACAAATAGGATATCCATTCCCTGGTCGGCAAGTAACCTGCTTAATTCGGGAAACTCTGAATCATAGCATATAAGCACACCTATCTTTCCACAATCGGTATCGAAAACTTTTAGTTGTTCTCCTCCTTGAAGCCCCCATACTTTGGCTTCATCTGGAGTTACATGTAATTTTTCATATCTTTCAACCGTGCCATCTCTTTTACATAGGTATCCTACATTATAGAGTTTACCTTTTCTAATTTCGGGCATACTGCCAGCGACAATATTTATATTATATGAAATAGAGAAGTTTGAAAACTTCTGAACAATCTCTTTGGTATGTTTGGCCAATTCTCTTATCGCTTCTGACTCACTCAGATGGTTGTCTTTCGCCATTAATGGCGCATTGAAAAACTCGGGGAATAAGGCAAAGTCAGATCGATAACCGGCAACAGCGTCAATGAAGTATTCTGCTTGTTGCAACAACGTCTTAATATTTTGGTACGGTCTCATTTGCCATTGAATCAATCCCAACCGAACAACTTTTTTCTTTATCGCGGCCTTTTTTATTGGCTTTTCATAGTATATGTTGTCCCATTCCAACAAGACTGCAAACTCCTTTGAAGATGAATCACCTTCCAAATACCCTTTAAGAATTCTGGCAGGATGAAAATCATTTGACATTTGAAAATTTAAGACCGGGTCGTGAATCTCTTTAAGTCTTACTTTTTCAATATATTCCTTTGGACTCAGTTTGTCGGAATACTTATGATAATTAGGAATTCGACCACCAAAAGCAATACCCCTCAGGTTCATTTTCTCACAAAGGTCTTTCCGGTAATCATATAGTCGTCTTCCAAGTCTCAGCCCTCTGAATTCAGGCTGTATAAACACATCTATACCATATAAAACATCGCCATCCGGATTATGCGAGTCAAACGAATAATCTGAAGTTATTTCCCGATAAGTATGGTTGTTGTCAAATTTGTCATAATCAACAATTATGGACAATGCGCAACCCGCTATTTGACCATTTACTTTTATTACCACCTGACCTTCAGGAAATTTATCGAGCAAACTCATAATATGATTTTCCTTCCAGTAGGCTTCCGGCATTGAAGCGTATGATGCCTGCATGGCATCTTTTATCTCCAGATAATCTTCAATCTGGAGGTATAGCAATTCAACCTTATCTATTTCGCTTAGTTTCATTTTTCCTTTTTTATTATTATGCCCAACAGTTACGCACATTAGCTGTATCTATGTGATTTCTCGTATACGTCGTTGGTTTAGTTTTTTGCAAATTCTATTAGAGGCTCAATGTTTCCATTGTCAGCTTCCTTCAAAGCGTTTATATACTCTTTCCTTGTTTTATCTGTTTTGACCATATTTGATCGATGCCAGGTAAACACCTCTTTGTCAAATATAGACTCTATAATAATATCGGCCATCATTCTGGAATGCCTTCCGTTTCCATTAGGAAAACAATGAATTGATACTAGTCGATGTTTGAATCTAATTGCAATTTCTTCAGGTGGATAAGTTTTATTCGCAATCCAATATTTTGTGTCGTCTAACAAGTTCTTTAATTCTATTCCAATGAGTGGCCAAGAAATGCCGATATTTTTCTCGGACCTCCTAAATTCCCCAGCCCATTTCCAAACATCCCCATACATTCTCTTGTGTAAGTCTTTTACAAATTTTTCAGTCAATATTTTGTTAGCCTTCAAATTTGCATGTATGGTCCATTCGACTGCTTTTTCAATGTTCAATTGCTCAAATTCATCTAGCTCTCCGTGAGTTGTAATTGTCTTAATTTTAAGACCTTTCTTTTCATCCTCATCTAATGGGGTTTGGCCTTCTCCATATTTTAGTTCTAGTCCCATATAGACTTTCTTACCTCTCGTTTAATTTCATTTGTGAGGTCTTTAATTGTTTTATCTAATTTTTCATCTCCGATTCCCTGATCCTCTAGTTTCATATTTTGATTCGTCCTCAAAACTATTTTTCGAGCTAATTTTTCTGATTTTTTGCTAATTAATTTTTCAATGGAACCATCGTTTGGGACAAATCCATATACAAATTTCATATCCAATGCTTGGGCAACATCTTTCAATTTGTTTATTGTTATTTGACCTGAAGCCTCTCGTTCTTCAATCTTTTGAATAGCCCCTTTGGTCATTTCAAGTTTGGTCCCCAATTGGTCCCTTGTCATATTAATGGTAGTCCGAATAGTGTTTATCCATCCTTTTGTTGGGACCAGGACCATTGCTGAATCTTGAAATTTTTCTAATTTTTGGTCCAGTTGTTCTATTTGAAGTTGTTTTTTGTTTCTCATCTTTCTAAAATATACATATATGTATTTCTAAACTCATTAAAAGTATACAAATATATATAAAAAATAAATAATAAGAATACTTATGTGTATTCTTTAAAATATAAAGCATACAAATATGTATGGTATTGAAAAGTAAAAAATAGGCGGTCAAAATTAAAGCCAAAGGTCTCGGCTATGCGTAGTTGCGTGTCCCGATAGTTATCGGGATTCAGAAGCCTGTCCTGAGCGCAGTCGAAGGATAGGCGATAACAAGCAATTACTTATAGCCATCCTAAGTTTGTAATATCTTTATTTTCTGATGTTATTTCAACTCTTGTTGAATCCATTTACAGACCAATGTTCTTTGGTGGATACTTTTTAAATGTTGCCGCATGCGTTTTCAACTGTGCACCTAGAGAAGCTAGCCATGCGTTTCTGCGGTGTCCTACGGGCATTTCTTCTTTTGGGTCTATATATAAATTGAACAGCCAAGGTGCCAAGCCAACATCCTGAATTGTTGCATAGTCAATCCACATATGTGGTGCTTGCGGGACAATGACTTTAATATGTTCCTTATACTCTCGCATCCGAATCCCCATCAGTTCAGTACCCCACCAAAAATAGACCGATTCACGATTCCCCTTTCCATTGTCATGAATTAGGAAACTTGATTGATCAATAAAATCATAATATCTATCGTCAGGTAGTAAGTCTTGAGATATACCTGCAAGGCGAAGGCTAGTGCCAAATAGATCCATTAAATCAAAAACATCATCGCTTACTCTACCGGGATTTATCATTCCTTTCCAATAGGCAATACCCGGTACGCGAACACCACCTTCAAATGTTGTTCCTTTAGCACCTCTAAATGGAGTATATCCACCATCTGGCCAGGCATCCATTTGCGGGCCGTTGTCTGAGGTGACGAAAATAAAGGTGTTTTCTAATTCGCCTGAATCTTCCAATGCTTTTACAATGCGACCAATATGCATATCTACCTCAACAACAGCATTTTTATAGGGATACTTGGCGGCACTAAGTCCGGGATAATCAGGGTTGTCAAAGTTATCGGCATGCACTTTCATAAAGCAGTGCTCAATAAAGAAGGGCTTGTTGGAACCAGATAATTCCTTAATTTTAGAAATGGTAAAATCAGCCAATTTATGGTCAGCACCTCCCATGTCTTCCAAGCTTTTAATTTCCTCCAGTTCGTTGGTTGTACCGTCTTTAAATCCATGAGTCAGGTGATTTGCCGGGCGAATGGTTTCAAATGCTTTCATGAGTTCTTCATTGAATACCAAGTCAGGGAATCGTCTTGGGTCAATGCCTTGTGTAATCTCTTTTTGGGCTGGATAATAACCGTAGTATTCATCAAAACCTACATCGTGAGGGCGCATACCTTTACCTTCGCCCACATGCCATTTTCCTGTGAGCAGGGTATAATAGCCATTGTCGCTAAGTAGCTTGGGTAAGCTTACTTCATCAGCCCAAGGATTCTGAGATATTTTATCGCCCGCAAGTATGGGACGCGTTAATCCGGTGCGTACTGGCAGCCTACCTGTTAAAATGGCTGACCGAGTTGGAGTACAGGTTTGTTGAGAATAACAGGAGGTCAATCTTAAACCTCCATTAGCCAGTTTATCCATTTCTGGTGTTGCAGCGCCAATAGCAGCGCCACCTCCATAAGCGCCTGGTTCTCCATACCCCAAATCATCAATAATGATCCAAACAATGTTTGGTTTCTTACCTGTCTTTTTCTCTAGGTCAGATAGTTTTTGGGTTACTTCTGCATCTTGTTGCGCGTGAGGAATTAAGGCTTCAAAGTTCTCTTTCGTCTTAATCGCCCGATTAAAACTTTGGGCGTTTGATTCAAAGTATCCCAAAACCAGAAAGAGTCCGATTAGGATTAAATGAAAGGCTTCTTTTTTCATATTAATTCATTTTTGTATTTAATCCTGCATGAAACACAACTGGTTGTATGTGCACTAATATACCGTATTATCACAAAAATTTGCCGAATAAGTATACCTTTTTTGGGATAAAAGCAGATCGTGAGACAACTAACAAGATCAAGTTTGGAAAAATTCATTTCTGCTCCCCGGAATTTAATTTGAAGTATCAATGCTTTTTGTATTTTTATTCAAAGTTAAATTTATGCCAACCTCTGAAGAGCAAACCATACAGCAATGTAAAAATTGCGAAGAAACCTTTGATGCCTCCTTTGAGTATTGCCCTTACTGTGGGCAGGAAACTGCAGATAACCTTACTATTGGGGTACTCTTTAGCAATACTATAGATAATTATATATCTATCGATGCCAGATTCTTCAGGAGTTTTGGGACCCTTATGACCAAACCAGGCGTGCTGGCCCGGAGGTTTGTAGATGGGAAACGACTAAAATACCTGCACCCGGCGCAGTTTTACCTCTTTATCTCGGTTATATTCTTCTTTATCTTTTCTTTTACCATCCGAAAGGCAGATAGCGAAGTTTCCGAAGTAATCAAAAAAGGAATGGAACAGGAGATCAATCTGGATTCTATTCCTGTAAAACAGGATTCATTGGCGCTTGCCGAAGCTAAAAAAGTCCTGAAAAGAAGTCAGAAAACTATAGGTTTAACAGATAAAGAAATTAGGGAAATAGATTCTGTAATGGCTTCAGAGCCAGAGGTGGTTAGCGTAGATTTTGGTTTTAAGCGCGATAGGTTAGACTCCCTTATCGCTGTAGGGGCCCCGATAGAAGAAAAAATAAAGGCAATGGGAATGAAAGAAGATGCGGATGCAGTTACCCAAAGGTTCTACACCCAAATGCTTAAGTTTTATGAGCAGCGGGGTGGGGGTATCTTACAGACGTTATATGATACTATTCCTGTGGCAATGTTTCTTCTTTTGCCACTTTTTGCCGTGCTTCTGAAAATTTTTTACTGGAAACCGGCCGTTTTTGCTCACCATCTCGTATTCAGCTTTTATTTCTTCACTTTTATATTTACAACCTTTTGTACCATTCTCCTCGTGAACAAAGTGTGGGAGGTGCCCATTGGGCTGGAAGTGCTCATTTGCTTCTCTTTTGTCATCTACCTTATGATTGCCCTGCGAAATTTTTATAAGAGTTCCTGGGTGGGTGCTTTTTTTAAAGCCGGTATCATCTCTTTCCTGTATATGCTCATTATTGTGCCTGTGGCTGCAATTGGGATTGTAACGGTGGCCTTTATGCTTTACTGAACATAAGTAAGGTGTGATAAGATTATTTGGCCATAAAGATAGCGTTCACAAAAAAAAGTTTTCCATTTTCCCAGAACCCCCTGAATAATGGGTTGTCCACCATATAAACAATTTGCCCTTTACCATGTTCTTCAACACCAAATACGAGGCTTTTACCCATTTTTTTCTGAGCTTCAGAACCTGCAAACCCGGCAACCGGTATGGTGTCTTTTGAAATATAGGCCACAGTGCCATTTTCGAGATAGTCATAGCTGTCAATTCCTATTTTAAGGCTAAAATAGGTGTCTTTATATCCAAATGCCATTGGATGTGAAGAGTCTACCCTTGCTTTAAAAATGGCACCTGTAATGTCATTTTTCATTTTCTCCCGCTCCAGATTTTCATGTGGTACCATTGTGGCAATTTCTAAACTATCCTTTTCCTTCTCCTTTGCGGTGATTTTGAACCCCCCTTCACCGCCCAAAAAAGCGATGGATTCACCCATGGAAATAAGTCTTCCGCCCTGATTTACCCATTCTTTCAAACGTTTGAGCATACTACTATCCAAAAACTTATCATATCCATTACCCCCCGGTAGAACTAATACATCATATTTTGTTAGATCTACTTCAGCAATATAACTGGCGTCTAAAACGGCAAGCGGATAATGTAATTGTTGCTCAAAGAAGTGCCATATCTCCCCGAAGCGCAGCGTGGAGGTTGGCATACCAGACAACACGGCCACCTTTGCAGCCGGGATCATTTTTACATACTTAGAACCTAAATCCTTGCCATCTTCTACAAAACCGCTGCTCACAGCAGTAAGTGATTTTTGATATTTATTTGCTGCCTCGATCAGTATAGCAGACAAATTTGTTATTCTTTCATTATCCACTTTGGTAATGATCAGACTTCCTCTTTCATAGCGGTTACCTTCGAGCGTAAATGGTTTTTGAGCCTGCCTGACCTTGATATTTTTTTGGTACAATTCAGCTAAAAACCTGGCATCATCCATTCCGTTCCAATCTGTAAGGATAGCGTAGGCATCAGAAATGGAATTCTCTTTTATTGCAGTTGATTCTGCTTTAGCCATTCCGTTGACCAAATTCTCAGAAGCAATAGCTTTTAATCCATATGCATAGGGCAGGGACCAGGCCGTTATATCATAGGTAAGCGAATCACTTAATCTTGCATTGGGTTCAAATAGCACTTTTACCAGGGTTCCCCTTGTCTGATTGGTCGAAATAATAAGGCTCTCAGAGTTGGTCTTCAGGCTCCCGTACCTGCCCGTTTTATAGTTAAAACCTTTTACCATATCTCCGGTTCCGTATGAAAAGGTTATCTGGTGCTGGTCCAGGAGTTTGGTAAGTGCTTTTAAATGATCTTGTTCCCCGTTGAGAACAAAACTCTTGTATTTATAATTTTTCGGTAAATAAAATCTTTTAAATTCCTCATTTAATTTGGGCACATTCTTAGAAGCAACTTCCACAGTGGATAATCCGGTACTAAGATGATGAGCAATCCTGTCTTTCAGGGTTAGTGTATCGCCATTGGCTGTAAGGACCCCAAGACCGGCCCGGCCACTGCCTCCCTGCTCATAAGTCATCCCAATAGCCCCGCTATATGTAGGGTAAGTGTCGCCATAACTGGGATAAAACAAATCAAAACGCTCCTTGGTATTGTATAGCCAACCGTTAGTGTCAAAATATTTCGCATGGTTCTTGCCAATTGTAACCTGAAAATCGCGCTGAAAATCTGTAATAACTTCGTGAAAAGGCTCCGCCGAAGGCGCAAAAAAATAGGGGCTATCTATACCTTGTTCATGGAAATCCACATGGATATGAGGCAGCCATTTATTATAAAGTTTTATCCTCTGCCGGCTTTCCAGCTGGGTAAGCCATGCCCAATCCCGATTGAGATCGAACATATAATGGTTGCTGCGTCCGCTCCACCATCCTTCGTGGTGTTCCTTGCTGTTTGGATCAGCCTGAAGGGCGGAATTTTTATATTGATTATACCAGTTCACATATCGCTCTCTTCCATCGGGATTAATACAAGGGTCTATAATTACTATGGTATTTTCCAGATAAACCTGTTTGTTGCTTAATAATTCATATATGGTTTGCATGGATGCCTCGGTACTCACGCTCTCGTTACCATGAACGTTGTAGCTGAGCCATACTATAGATTTCGAAGATGCGCCTGCTCCATTTGTACTTTTTAGATGTTCCTTTCGGATTTCCTCCAGATTCTGCATATTTTCCGCTGAAGAAACATAGGCCAGAAGCAGGGACCTGCCTTCGTTGGTTTTTCCATATTCAATGAGCCGTACACGGTCTTTAGCACCATCAGAAAGATATTGGTAGTAGTCTACAACCTGGTGGTGAAATGTGAATCTGGTTCCAAGTTCATAGCCAAGGAATTCAGAAGGCGATTTTATTTCCTGGGCATTAAAATTGCAGGTAATAAGTAGAAAGAGCATGGGTAAAATTCGCTTCATTAACCAGATTTTGATTTCGGACGCTAAAGCTAAGGATTATTCGGGAAACGCCATTTTAAGTTCGGTGTTTTTCGCCTGGGGGTCGCCAAGGTGCAAGCCGTTAAAGGAATTGCTTGTCATTTCTATGTTCTTAATACATCTTAACGTATTTTTGGGAAGAGTAAAACCCGAGAATTTTATCTTTGATCGGATTTTAGAAGTTTCTATGGAAGTAGCCAGTATACCATTTAAAAAAACCGGATATTTTTCTGCACTTATTTCCGACTATCTGGACGAAAACAAGAAGCTGAAATCCTTTTACCATAAGTTTCCGAAAATTGAAGATTTCAAGGAACAAATAGACGAAAAGTCGGGGACCTTCTCACCAGCCAGCAGGAAAATACTAAAGAGGGCACTTCAGGAGCAATATAGGGGTGTAAAGGCAACAAAGGCTACTTTAACTAATATTTCAACTTTCGAAAACACAGATACATTTACCGTTGTTACGGGGCATCAGCTCAATATATTTACTGGTCCGCTGTATTTTTTATACAAAATAATTACTACAATAAATCTTACAAAAACATTAAAGAATAGTTATCCGGAAAAAAATTTTGTGCCGGTATACTGGATGGCTACTGAAGACCATGATTTTGATGAGATAAATTATTTTAACCTGCACAGTAAAAAGATCCAGTGGAACCGTGAAGCCAGCGGGGCAGTTGGCAGATTAAGTACTGAAGGACTTGAAGCTGTCTATGATACATTTTCCAAAGAACTGGGGCATACAACCAATGCCAAAGGCTTAATTAGTCTGTTTAAAAATGCTTATCTGGAACATAAATCCTTAGCCGCAGCAACCAGGTACCTGGCCAACGAACTTTTTGGGACTTATGGCCTGGTGATTGTGGATGGCGATGATAGTGAATTAAAAAAACTGCTGATACCATATATTGAGAAGGATATCTTTTCAAACCTGACTTATCAAAAAGTAAACGAGACTATTGCTGCCCTGGAATCTGTTTCACCTGTATACAAAATCCAGGTAAACCCCAGGGAGATAAATTATTTTTACCTAAAGGATGATCTGCGTGAAAGGCTGCTGGAGAAAGAAGGAGTATTTCATGTAAATAATACGGAGATTACATTTTCTAAAGATGAATTGCTTCAGGAAATTAAAGAATATCCGGAAAGATTTTCACCAAATGTAGTCACCAGGCCACTATATCAGGAAGTAATACTGCCCAACCTCTGTTATATTGGAGGAGGCGGGGAATTAGCCTATTGGCTGGAGTTTAAATCATCTTTTGATGCAATGAAAGTGCCATTTCCAATTTTGCTTTTGCGCAATTCTGCCTTGTTGCTATCAGAAAAGGATAATAAAAAAATTCTAAATCTAGGCCTCCAACCAGCCGATCTGTTTTTAAAGCAAAATACGCTTATCAATAAGAGAATAAGGGAAATTTCCAATATTGATATAGATTTTTCTGAGCAAAAGAAACATCTTAAACTACAATTTGAGGCGTTGTATCGGTTAGCTGAAGAAACAGACAAGTCCTTCTTCGGTGCTGTAAAAGCTCAGGAAGTAAAGCAATTAAAGGGTCTGGATAAACTGGAAAAACGTTTATTGAAGGCTCAGAAAATAAAACTAAAAGATCAGGTCATCCGTATGACGGCCCTCCAGAATCATTTATTCCCAAATCAATCGCTTCAGGAACGATCCTTAAATTTTTCGGAACTCTACATGGAAATGGGTGAAAAGCTTGTTCCTTTTCTAATTAATGCTCTGAATCCCTTGCACCAGGAATTCCTTGTGTTAAAATACTAAGCCAATAAATGGCGTAGATTCCTTTTCCATAGTACTTTTACTAAAAACTATTCTCATGCATAATGTAGATATAGAATTGGTGGAAATGACCCTCGATGTCATGAAATATGCAATTCACAGAATAACAAATGAATCACCAGAGCTGGGTGCGCCTCGTAAAGAAGAGGAATTAAAGAGTGAAGTAGGGGAGACAATAACCCCTTTGGGCATAGGCGGAGAAAAAGCCTTTCATCTTTTTCGAGATGTATTGGTTAAAGCAACCGTTCCAATAGATCACCCCAGGCATTTGGCCTTTGTTCCTGCGGCACCTACCAGGGCGGCGGTTATGTTTGACCTGGTGACTTCTGCATCCAGCATACACGGGGCTTATTGGATGGAAGGAGCGGGGGGTATTTTCTGTGAAAATGAAGCAATGAAATGGCTTGTATCTCTAACCGGCATGCCGGAAGGTGCTTTTGGCGTTTTTACAAGTGGAGGTACTGCGGCTAACCTCTCTGCAATTGTTACAGCAAGGGAATATTGGAGGCAGAATAAGAAAAACAGGAATAAGAAAGGCTGTCTGATTACTTCGGTTGGGGCACATTCTTCCATAAAGGCCATGGCAAAAGTAATTGATGCCGATGTGCTGTTGGTGGAGACGGATGATCTGATGACGGCAGAAGCCTTGCAGGAAAAAATAGATTCACTTGATAAAAGTACCATGGAGCGGGTTTTTGCTGTAGTAGCGACCGGCGGTACAACCAATGCGGGTATTGTAGACGACCTTGAGGGAATTGCCGCCCTTTGTGAGAATCTTAATCTTTGGTTCCATGTAGATGCAGCCTATGGAGGAGGGGCCCTGGCGGCAGACTCTGTCAGGCATCTTTTTAAAGGAATTGAAAAAGCAGACAGCATTACCATTGATCCGCACAAATGGTTATTCTCGCCCTATGATTGCGGCGCTATTATTTACAAAAACCCTGAATTGGCGAAAACTGCACATTCTCAGGAGGGCTCGTATTTGGATATAATAAAAGACCCGGGTGCCCACGGATTTAACCCGTCGGATTACCAGATACAACTAACAAGGAGGTTACGGGGTTTACCTTTGTGGTATTCCCTTGCCACTCACGGGACAAATAAATATAAATGGGCAGTGGAGCGAGGTATTGAACTTGCCAATTTAGCAGGCGAATTAATCTCTTCAAGAGTTGAGGTAGAATTAATCAGACCGCCAAGCCTTTCCTGTGTACTTTTCAGACGTATAGGATGGTCTGAAGATGATTATAAAAACTGGACTTATACAAATCATCATAAGGGATTGGCCCTGGTGACCCCCAGCAAATGGAAAACAAAAGGTGGTTTTGAGACCGTGGCCCGTTTTTGTTTTATTAATCCGGATACAACGGAAGATGATATCAAGATCATCCTGGATACTATGAAATAGTCCGGATAGCTTTATGGCACAAGGAATTCTCCACTCCATAGGTCGTCCCGGTTGGAAAACCGAACCCGTATATGTTCTGGCTGCTGTAATTTAAGATATTCTATTTTATAAGGCGTGACTTCAACCACACAGAAATGGTTTTCTTCATTCAGGTATTCGATTGGAGCAGCATCTTTTAAGGGTGTTCCCGGTGCAAGTGCAGTAGTATATTCCTTGCGGGATTGTTCCGGGATATTTTGCCCGTGTTTTTCTTCTTTTGCCGAGCCTTTAATTATAGTTGCAAGGCCTTCAATTTTGATTTGCAACAGTTTTTCAGAGTTATAAAATAATAATGCTACTCTATTATTTTCCTTAATGTGAATTATTTTTTTTGATCTGAAATCAGTGTAGAAAGAACATTTAAGATCCTCAGAAAAATCTCTTAAGACTACCGTTCGTTGTCTTACAAAGCGGTCCAGACCTACTGTTCCCAGGGTGAAGTAGCGAAAAGGATGCGTTTTTTGAGTGCTTCCCTTTTTTAGTTCATCCTTAATTTCTTTAAAAAACTTTTCTGTATGTCCTATGGGTTTCATTATTATAAAGGTAAAAAAATAAAAAATGAGGTAGGGTATTTTTAAAGAAGATTGTTATATATATAAATTGCTATGAAAAAGTAAATTTTTTATAGACAAAATTGTGTCATAACAAGTTCATGTGTTTAGGTTGGTTTTTGATTTGAAAAGTCCCGTCGATGGTCGTCGGGGCTTTTTCTTTTTATGGATAAACAATCACTGTTGCAATTATGATTGGAAGCGTAATTGTGTTAGTAATGTACCGAAAGAAATTCTCTTATTTTGCCTTGTATTCCAGTCGCATCGTAATAGATGCAGTCTTCTTTTTGGCAGATGTATTATAGGCCCCGCCCCAGCTGTAATCCTCATCAGAATTTTGTCCTGTGATTTGAAAAACACCCATTCGGGCTGAAATCAGATCGCCTAAAGCACCTCCGGAATTCTCTGCTATTTTCTCGGCACGGATCCGGGCATCTTCTGTGGCCTTGGAAATCATTTTAATCTTGAGGTCAGATAATTTGGTGTAATAATAGCGAGGCGGAGAAGAATTAAACTGCACGCCTTTATTCAGAAGTTCAGTAATCTCGCGAGATACTTTTTCTATCAGGGCTACATCATTAGATTCTATCTGTACAGATTGCGACAACTCGTACCCCCGGAAGATGGTCCCCACAAAATTCCCGTTTTCGTATTTATTGTCGCGTTGTTCAATAGTCTGCACAGAATTGAAAATTATGTTTTCCTCTTTTATTCCTTTAGATTCAAGGTAATCTTTTACGATTTCCTTGTCCCTGTTCAGTTGTTCAAAAGCTGTTTTTAACACGGTATTAAAGGCAACAAAACGTCCATCCCATACAATGAGATCTGATGTAAAGTTCTCATTTCCCAGGCCCGTAACGGAAATTACCCTGGCAGGACTTGATCTTTGAACATAAGCGTTGCCTAAAAAGTAAGCGGCTAAGACTATGGCGACAGCAAAAATAATGGCATTTAAATGTTTCATTCTTAAAGCGTTAATAAAGATGTTATAAATATACCGAAAACTTGTATTTGAAAATGTCTTGAATTACTATTTTTGCCCATGCAAAACAATGTCCTCATTCTAGATTTTGGTTCCCAGTATACCCAGCTCATTGCAAGAAGGGTTAGAGAACTTAATATTTTCTGCGAAATCAAGCCTTATAATCACCTTCCGGAAGACCTCTCCGGGTATAAAGCGGTAATCCTATCCGGTTCGCCTTTCTCGGTAAGGGCAGATGATGCCCCGCACCCGGATTTATCCCAGATAAAGGGCAAGAAACCCTTGCTGGCCATTTGTTATGGTGCGCAATACCTGGCTCATTTTCATGGCGGAAATGTTGCACCATCCAATACGCGCGAATACGGACGGGCCAAGCTATCTGGAATTAATCGGGATGAACCGTTTTTCTATGAAATACGGGAAGGTTCACAGGTTTGGATGAGCCATAGCGATACCATTAAACAACTACCCGAAAATGCGGTAAGGCTTGCAAGTACAAATGATGTGCAAAATGCAGCCTTTAAAATAGATGGCGAATTAACTTACGGAATTCAATTTCACCCCGAGGTTTACCATACCAAACAAGGGAAACTGATTTTAGAAAATTTTTTGGTACACATTGCAGGATTGCAACAGACCTGGACTCCGGATGCATTTGTAGAAACCACAGTAGCGGAGTTAAAAGAAAAAATAGGGACGGAAAAAGTTATCCTTGGACTTTCGGGAGGGGTCGATTCTACAGTTGCAGCCGTTTTATTGCATAGGGCAATAGGAGATCATCTTCATTGTATTTTTGTGAATAACGGATTGCTCAGAAAAAATGAATTTCAGGAAGTGCTCGATCAATATGAGCATATGGGGCTCAATGTAAAAGGGGTTGATGCTTCGGCACGCTTTTTGAACGCTTTGGCAGGGGAAGCTGACCCTGAAAAGAAAAGGAAAATTATTGGCGGGGTATTCATAGATGTATTTGATGATGAATCACATAAAGTGGAGGATGCTAAATGGCTTGCGCAGGGTACTATCTATCCGGATGTAATTGAGTCTGTTTCTGCAACAGGAGGGCCTTCGGCCACTATTAAGAGTCATCATAATGTAGGAGGGTTGCCAGATTTTATGAAACTTAAAGTAGTGGAGCCTTTGAAAATGTTGTTTAAAGATGAGGTAAGGAGAGTAGGGGCCACTCTGGGAATAGAAGATGAACGCCTGGGCCGTCATCCATTTCCGGGACCTGGCCTGGCGATTCGTATTTTGGGAGATGTAACGCAAGAAAAAGTAAATATTTTGCAAGAGGTAGATGCAATTTTTATTAATGGATTAAAGGAATGGGGGCTTTATAATGAAGTTTGGCAGGCCGGAGCTATGCTTTTACCCGTAAATAGTGTGGGAGTTATGGGCGATGAACGAACTTATGAAAAATGTGTAGCTTTACGGGCAGTTGAAAGTACAGACGGAATGACGGCAGATTGGGTTAATTTACCGTATGAATTTTTACAAAAGACCTCGAATGAGATAATAAATAAAGTTCCAGGGGTAAACAGAGTGGTTTACGATATCTCCTCAAAACCCCCTGCAACCATAGAATGGGAATAAAACCTACAAGCATGTCTATAAGAATATTAATTACAACAGCGGCGATTATTCTGTTTTCATGCCAGGCCGTGGCGCAAAAGTTTAGCTCCCATGCGGTTAAAACTGGTGAAACGGTATATAGCATTGCAAGGCAATACAATGTAAATCCTGCAGATATCCTTAAGTACAATAAAGAAATTGCAGAGGGTGATATACTTAAGCCCAATACAATTCTGGTCATCCCTATGGGAGCAAATGTGCTAAGCGCCCGGGATTCAATCGCATTACAAAAAAAACAGTTAGAGGAGGAACAGGTAACACCGATAGCGTTTAGTATGCACAAGGTGAAGAAAAGAGAAACAATTTTTAGCATTGCGCAACGATACAATGTTTCTGAAGAGGAAATTAAACGCTACAACACGGAATTGTATGCGAATCAACTTAAAAAGGGTATGCGTTTAAAAATCCCCGAGTACCCAAAAGTTGAAGTTGAAAACGATAGTATTAATTTGGATGATTTTGAAACCTATACGGTATTGCCAAAGGAGACAAGATGGAGTATAGCCAATAAATATGGTATTACGATAGATAGTCTGCTTGCTCTGAATCCTGAATTATCCGTTACCACCAGCTACCTGGCCGAGGGGCAGGAGTTAAAACTACCCAAAATTGCCGGAAGTAGCGTTGAGGACCAAAACGTTCAATTGTATATATCCTATACGGTTCCACCTAAAAAAACATTGTATAGCCTTTCCCAGGAGTATAAAATAAGTTCACAGGATATTGTGAGACTAAATCCTGAAATTGGTGAACGCGGAGGTTTAAAAGAAGGTATGGTAATACGGTTGCCCGAAATGAAGGTTTCCGATAATGAGATTAACACAGAGAATTATATTTTTTATGAGGTTAAGCCTAAGCAAACAGTATACTCCTTAACAAGGAATTTAGGAGTTGATTATAAAGAAATGCTCGACCTCAATCCGGAACTTTCCAAAGGCCTTAAGGCCGGTATGGTCTTGAAACTCCCTATAGAAAAAAGGGGTAGTCTGGAAGTAAAGAATTCGCTGATTCTGGATAAGATTAATCTTTTGGATAGCATTAATACCATTCACAGGCCAAAACTAATTTATCTGCTGCCTTTTCGAACAGATAAAATAAACCTTGATGATATTGAAAGCGCCACAGACGCAATTACACGAAGCAATGCAATAAACTATAGCCTTGGTTTATATAGCGGTGCTTTGATTGCACTTGATTCTATTTCAGAACTGGGATTATCTGTAGATGTAAAGACATTTGATACGCAATTAAACCCGGACAAGACCAGGCAAATACTTCAGGGAGAAGATCTGGAAGGAGTTAGTGCCATTATTGGGCCATTGCAATTGAACTCCCTGAAAGAAGTAGCTATTAAGGCTGCAAATGCTGATGTACCTGTAATTGCACCATTAGCATCTACCGGTGACTTTGAGCTGGAAAACGTTTTCTTTACTATTCCATCTGATCAGATTTTGCGTGAAAGAATGCTTGACTTTATTGAGGAAACCAGAACAGATGAGAATATTATAGTAATAACAGACGCAAAGAACAAGGAAGTCAGTGAACAGATAAAAGAGGAATTTCCTGTTGCCAAATCTGTTGAGCTTCTGGAAGATGAAGAAAATATTTCTTTGGATTTGGAGGAGTTTGCCGCCCTTCTTTCGCTTGAAACAGAAAACTGGGTTTTCGTTGAGACAAATAATTTTAAAGTTGTATCCAGTGTGAGTTCTATCCTTAATTCATCGAATTCGGATACTACCAAAGTACGGATGTTCACTACTAATAAGAATAAGGCATTCGAAAATGATGTCATCTCAGGGGCGCATTTGTCTAATCTGAATTTTACATATCCGAGTGTAGATAAAGAAACCAATAACAATGCATTTGTTAGAAGATACAGAAGGCGTTTTGGGGCAGATCCGGACAGGTACGCTATTCGCGGATTTGATCTTACTTTTGACCTTCTTTTAAAACTGGCCTATAAACAAAATTTGTTTGAGGCCTCAAACCTGGTTGGGATTACGGAGTATTGCGGTAATAAATTTGATTATAGAAACGAACTTGCATCCGGGTTTTACAATGAAGCTTCCTATATTATGATGTACGATGAAATGCGAATAACGCGTGTTAAACCAGAACAATGACCTCAAGAGTTACTTATACAGGAGAATTGCGTACTCGTTGTGTTCACCTTCGCTCTGGCGATGAATTCATAACAGATGCACCGGTCGATAATAATGGGTTGGGACAAGCCTTTTCACCCACAGATACTGTTGCTACCGGTCTGGCCAGTTGTATGCTTACCATGATGGGAATTAAGGCCCGGGATATGGAGGTTGATCTCAAAAGGTCTTATGCTGAAGTTACCAAACATATGGCTGCAGATCCCCGGAGGATATCGCAGATTGATGTTGAGTTACATATGCCGGCCGTTATAACGGAAAAGCACAAAAAGATCCTGAAGCATACTGCAAGAACCTGCCCGGTAATTTTTAGTCTTCATCCGGATATTAAAAAGGAAATAGTATTTCATTGGGATCTCTAGGATTCATATTCGGTTTTTTTGCGTTTCTATTTTCAGCTGGTTCATTCGCACAGCAGGAAGCTACAATTCTTTGGAATCCCGGACAGAGACTGAGCTGGTCAAATTTTAAAGCCGAACCCCCAAAGGATTCAGAAATAGCAGCCACTACGGCAAGTGGTTTGAGTTATCAGTTTTCTACAACTGAAGAAAACGGAAAATATAAACTGGATTATTCGGTGGACACATATTTTTATCCAAATAGATCGTGGTATCAGCCAGATATATGCGATGAGGTAATCCTAAGCCATGAGCAGCTGCATTTTGATATTTCTGAATTGTATGCCAGGAAAATGCGCAAAATTATGGATGCTACTATTTTTACAAAAAATGCCAAGGCTGAGGTAAAAGCCATTTATCGCCAGATAAACAAGGAGCTTGCAGCGTTTCAACAGGTTTATGATCAGGAGACTGATTACTCTCGCAACATTGAGCAACAACTATCCTGGAATAAGAAAATAAAAGATTCCCTGGCAAAATAGAATTGGGAATTAAGATTCCTTCTTCATACTAAATATCACAAATTGTAACCCCCTCCTTTAATGCGGCAATTTTGTCTTCCCAGCTGGGAATAAACTCCTGGGCCACATAGCCTTTAAACCCTGTTTCAACAATGGCCTTCATGATTGCAGGGTAATACAGCTCTTGTGTTTCGTTGATTTCATGTCTCCCTGGATTGCCACCGGTATGGTAATGGCCGAAATATTGATGATAATCTCTGATAGTCCTGATAATATCTCCCTCCATTATCTGCATATGGTAAATGTCATAGAGCAATTTAAAGTTCTCCGAGCCTATTTCATTGCATAAAGACACCCCCCATTCCACATTATCGCACATATAATCTTTGTGATCTACTTTGGAGTTTAAAAGTTCCATCTGAATAACCACGCCGTGTTTCTCTGCCACAGCCATAATTTGTTTCAATCCTTTTGCGGAATTTTTGAGCCCCTCTTCTTCATTCATGCCATTTCGATTTCCACTAAAACAAATCAGATTGGTGTAACCGGCTTCTGCCACTTTTGGAATCATTTGTACATAGTCTTTTATCAGTTCTTCGTGCAGTTTAGCATCGTTCCAGCCTTTTTCAATGCCAAAACCTGCACCCCAGCACATAGATGCGTGTATGCCATACTTTTTCATTATTGGCCAATCATCCGGACCGGTCAAATCTATAGCTGTAATACCCAATTCATTTAAGTTTTGGAGAAAATCCTCCATAGGAATCGTGTTATAGCACCAGCGACATACGCTGTGATTAATATTTCCCTTAAACTTATTATTTTGTACTTCTGTATTTGTTATGGCATTTGCTTTGGAGGTGGCTAATAAACCTGCTGTGGCTGCCATAGAAGAGCCGATAAATGTTCTGCGTTTCATTTTCTATACTTTTGAGCATTTTAAAGATAAATTATTTAGATTTAAAAATGGAATATTTTTCAGACAAGAGAAAGCTGATAGAACTGGCGCATTACAAAATGCCTTATGGCAAGTTTAAAGAGCTCTACCTGATTGATTTGCCTGAGGCATATTTGGCCTGGTTTCATAGAAAAGGTTTTCCCGAGGGCAAACTCGGGGAGCAGATGAGGGCTGTTCTTGAGATAAAAATTAATGGTTTGGAAGGACTGATCAGAAAAATTAGGGAAGAATTTCCTTTGGATACCCAATGATTTCTAGTTGCATTTTGTACCTTTGAATCCCGTAACATAGATGTTCAATATGCCAGATACTAAATATGTTTTCGTTACGGGAGGAGTAACTTCTTCACTTGGAAAAGGAATCATTGCAGCTTCCTTAGCCAAACTTCTTCAGGCACGGGGATATAAAACAACCATACAAAAGTTAGATCCTTATATAAATGTGGATCCGGGTACTCTTAACCCATACGAGCACGGAGAATGCTATGTTACCGATGACGGTGCAGAAACCGATCTTGATCTTGGTCATTATGAGCGATTTTTAAATGTAAAAACTTCACAGGCCAATAATGTAACCACCGGTAGGATTTACCAGAGTGTTATTGAAAAAGAGCGCCGCGGGGAGTTTTTAGGTAAGACAGTACAGGTAGTTCCGCACATTACCAATGAGATTAAGGAGCGAATTCAAATGCTTGGGAATAGCGGGGAATACGATATTGTAATTACTGAAATCGGAGGAACGGTGGGGGATATTGAATCCCTTCCTTATATAGAGGCAGTAAGACAATTACTTTGGGAGTTGGGGGATAACAATGGTATTGTAGTACATCTTACTTTGGTACCATATCTTTCTGCCGCCGGCGAGTTAAAAACCAAGCCAACGCAGCATTCCGTTAAAACATTGATGGAGAGTGGAATTAAGGCAGATATTCTGGTATGCCGGACAGAACACGAACTATCTGATGACATCAAACAAAAATTGGCATTGTTCTGCAATGTTAAAAAAGAAGCTGTCATACAATCAATAGATGCCTCAACCATTTATGATGTGCCGGTAATGATGCAAGATGAAGGTTTAGATACGGTAGCCTTGCAGAAACTGAATTTACAGGATAATACAAAGCCAGATCTCGATCAATGGAATGAGTTCCTGGACAGGCATAAACACCCAAAGTCTGAGGTAACAATTGGGCTTATTGGTAAATATGTTGAATTGCAGGATTCCTATAAATCCATTCTGGAATCATTTATTCATGCAGGAGCTATAAATGAAGTTAAGGTAAATGTGAGATCTATACATTCTGAATTTATCACGGCCCAAAACTTTGAAGAGAAAATGAAAGGCCTTCAGGGTATTCTTGTTGCTCCGGGTTTTGGAGAACGGGGTATTGAAGGTAAAATTAAAGCGGTACGTTATGCCAGAGAGAATAATATTCCATTTTTAGGGATATGTCTGGGAATGCAGATGGCTGTGATTGAATTTGCAAGAAATGTATTGAAGTTAAAAGATGCCAATTCCACCGAAATGGATGAGTATACAGACCATCCGGTAATCAGCTTAATGGAAGAACAAAAGTCAATCACCAATAAAGGGGGTACCATGC
Organism: Eudoraea adriatica DSM 19308; assembly: GCF_000382125.1. Taxonomy (GTDB): domain Bacteria; phylum Bacteroidota; class Bacteroidia; order Flavobacteriales; family Flavobacteriaceae; genus Eudoraea; species Eudoraea adriatica. The sequence continues at coordinate 199,479 of NZ_KB907549.1, read as the reverse complement.
GTCTTGGGGCCTGGGAATGTGAAATTAAAGAAGGAACACTTGCACATAAAGCATACCATGGCAGAACTTCAATTTCTGAGAGACACAGGCATCGTTATGAATTTAACAATGATTATAAGGAGGAATTTGAGAAAGCAGGAATGCTGGCCTCAGGGATAAATACAGATACGGGTTTGGTTGAAATAATTGAACTACCTTCTCATCCATGGTTTTTAGGCGTACAATATCATCCGGAATATAAAAGTACCGTAGCGAATCCACATCCTCTTTTTGTGGGCTTTGTGAAGGCCGTATTGTTGCACAAAAGACAACAAACTAATGCCAGTATGGCATAAACTCCACAATTGGATATATATTTGCAAACCATTTGGAACAATCCGTGCACAGGCATGAGCCAAAATTATTGCGGATTTGTATTTAAATTATATTAAATGGAAGAAAAGAAACTCGACATAAATTCCATCATTGGCTTTATACTGATATTTGGAATTCTTATTTTTTGGTTTTACCAAAACCAACCCACACCAGAGGAACTGGAGGCTCAAAAGGCAGAGAGGGCTAAGGTAGAATCTCAGGTAGCTGAGGAAGAACCCGGCACACCTGAACCCGTTTTAGAGGAAACAAAAATTGATCTGCAAGACTCTGTTGCAATTGCTGATTACAAAAGTGCCATAGGTGGTTTCGGATTTACTTCGGCCAGGGAAGGAACCACCGTTCTTGAAAATGAAGTCCTCTTCCTGGAGGTGAGCAATAAGGGAGGGCAGATAGTTGAGGCCAGAATGAAGAAATTTGTCACCTTCGATTCAATACCTATTTATTTGGTAAAAGATGGAAATGCATCTTTTGGAATTAATTTTTCAACGAGGGACAATCGGGTTTTAGATTCCAGGGATCTGTTTTTTGAACCCTCAATTTCAAAAAATGGCGAGAATCAGGTGCTTTCAATGAAGGCTAAAGTTGCTTCGGATCAGTTTCTGGAATTTCGCTACGAAATGAAACCCAACGAATACCTGGTAGACTACACAATGCGCTCGCAAGGTTTAAGCAGAGTAATAAATGATGCCCAACCAATAAATCTTAATTGGAAACTAAGGGGTATCAGGCATAATAAGAGTATCCAGTATGAGAACAGGTATACGAGACTTACCTATAGACATGAAGATGATAAAATAAGCAAACTGTCGGAGAGTAGTGATGATGAAGAAATTGAAAATGGGGTTCGATGGCTTTCCTACAGGCAACATTTTTTTAGTTCTATTCTGGCGACTAAAACTCCTTTTGATACTGCTACTTTAAATTCCAGGAATTTAGTGGAAGAGGAAAGTAAAGAGGCTCAGGTGACCAAAGAATTTGCTTCAGTTGCGCCATTAAAAATGGAGGGTGGAGAACTTTCATATACTATGAATTGGTATTACGGGCCAACAGACATAGAAGTATTGGCGCAATATAAGGATTTAGGTCTGGCAGATTCTATTCCATACGGCTGGGGGATATTTGGCTGGATTAACAGATATGTGTTTACGCCGTTCTATGGTTTTTTAAGTTCTTTTCTGCCCTTCGGAATCGCCATTGTTGTTATGACCATTCTGGTAAGACTGGCCATGTCTCCGGTTACTTATAAGTCATACTTGTCTCAGGCTAAAATGAAGGTGTTGAAACCTGAAATTACTGAGCTCACTGAAAAATATAAGGACAATGCAATGAAGAAGCAGCAGGAAACAATGAAGCTGTACAACAAAGCGGGGGTTAGTCCTATGAGTGGTTGCGTTCCTGCATTGTTACAACTACCTATTTTCTATGCGCTGTTTATGTTTTTCCCTACGTCTTTTTCATTACGTCAAAAGGCTTTTCTGTGGGCAAGCGATTTATCTTCCTATGACACTATCGCAGAGTTGCCGTTTACCATTCCTTTTTACGGTGATCATGTTAGTTTATTTCCAATATTAGCATCAGTGGCTATTTTCTTTTATATGATGATGACCACCGGGCAGAATATGCAAACCCAACCGGGGATGCCAAATATGAAATTCATCATGTACCTGTCTCCTTTGATGATGCTTTTCTTCTTTAACAACTACGCAAGTGGGTTGAGTTTGTATTACTTTGTTTCAAACCTTATTACTATCTTCATCATGTTGGCGATAAAGAAATTTATATTGGATGAGGACAAAATACATGCTCAGATACAGGAGAATAAAAAGAAGCCAAAAAAAGAAAATAAGTTTCAGCGCAAAATGCGCGAGATGATGGAGCAGGCAGAGCAGCAGAAGAAAGGCAAGTAGAGTCTCAAATAATCATATAACAAAAAGCCCTGACATTTCTGTCGGGGCTTCTAGCTTTAAGTAGGTTTAATTTGGTAAGATTTGGGATTTCAAAGATGCACTATAGTTTTCCCAGAAAAAAAGAATAGTTGTAAAGGCTCATTTTTTGTATGCTAACAGTTTCAATTTTGATGTCTCGTTATCTTTGAGTGAATTACTGCCTTTTTTCTTACAAAAAAACTCCCCTGATTAATCAGGGGAGTTTTCGCTATCAAATAATCGAATTAGTCGCTACTAAATCAATATTGTAATTAGTTGGTAGTATCAGGAAGAAGTACCGAATCAAGTACATGAATTACTCCGTTTCCAGCCTGGACATCTACGGCGATTATGCCTTTACCTGTATTGCCGGCACCATCTGTCACATCAGCAATATTTGGGTCTGTACCTGGTAGGGTTATAATGATGTCGTCTCCTTCCAAAGTTGTGGCTGGTGTATCTCCAGCTGGATTAAGGTCACTCGATGTAATATTGTTTTCGCTCACTACATGGTGCAATAGTACTTGTGTTAAAACAACTTCTCCCGGAATCTCTTCCAAAGCATCAAACGCATCATTCGTTGGCGCAAAAACTGTAAATTCAGGATTTATGCCATCCGCATTGCTGCCTTCAGTCCTTGATAGGATATTTACAAAATCAGTTCCCGGTGTCAAAGTTGTTAGGGCGTCAACAAGAGTAGAGAAGTTTGGGTCAGCAGCAGCAAAAGTTACTACTGTTGGGATATCGATTACTGTACCTACAGCATGTATGATCCCGTTAGATCCAACAACATCAGCAGTAGTTACTGTTGATATTCCATTAAATTGAACGCCGTCAGAGGTATTGTAATACAAACTTAATGCATTATCTCCGGGGCCGGTAGCGCTGGTATTTGTATAGCCGGCTACTCCTGCAACAAGGTCAGTTGAACTAACAGCATCTCCAATTACATGATTAAGTAGAATTTGAGAAAGTGCAGCAGTATTAACATTTCCTATTGGCGTTCCATCTAAGAATGTTTCGAACGCGGCATTGTCAGGTGCTAAAACTGTAAACGGCCCATCACCAGATAACACATCTATTAAATTTCCATCTGCCAACCCTAAGGCTACAACCAGGCTGCTGAAGTCCGCATTAGCTGCAGCATGTGAAACAATAGATGGGATTGGAATTACTGCATCTACTATATGAATTGTTCCATTGGAAGCGTCGATATCGGCACCGCCATCTGTTACGGCTGATACGTTGTTAAATCGTACACCATTAGATGTATTGAAATAGATACTTATGTTATTATCCCCGGCGCCTGTGGCATTTGTACTTGCATACCCAGCTCCTGAAGCTGCCAAATCTCCGGAGGTGATATCTGCCGAGATAACATGGTTCAATAAAATTTCAGCCAATACATCTGTTGGAACGTCATCTAAGGAGTTAAAGCCATTTGCTGCTAAAAAAGTTACAAATGCTGCATTTGTTGGAGCGAGAACCGTAAAAGGACCGTCTCCTTGCAGTACGTTCACTAAATCTCCATCTGCAGCTTGCAGGGCCGAGACTAAGGCCGATAGTTCTGGTGTTCCCAGAGCAATTTCGACAATGTTTTGTTCTGTCGGCAGGGGTACCGAATCACCATTGTCATCGTTAGAACATGAAAACGATAAAACCAGGGCTAATGTAGCCAGTATCGCTTTTAAAAAATTTGGACTTGATTTCATTTTTCTTTTCTGTTTAAATTAAATTATTTATTAATGTTTATCAAAAGTATATAAAAAGTTAAACAAAAAAATTGTTTTATTAAATGTTTAACATTCATTTTTAATCTATATATATTTAGCCATATGAATTAAAAGAGCCAGTATAATAGATTTAAGAAGTAGATACATAAAAATATAATGGTTGCTTTTGTTTAAAGTAAAAATAAAAACATTTAACATAAAATTAAATAAAGCATAAGAGTTCCACCCAGTTTTTAGACACAAAAAAACTGCCGTTGATTCGGCAGTTTTAATAGAAGTTAAATCTAAATATAGTCTTATGCTAATTGGCAGTGTCCGGGATCATTACTTCGGTTATAAGATGTACAACACCATTTGACGCCTGAAAATCCGAAACGGCTAAGATAATTTCTGAATTTCCTGAACCGTCTGTAATTGTTATTAGACCCAGTGCTCTTGAAAAGGTAATATCATCACCTTCCAGCGTTGTAACCGTCGATTGATCTGTAAAATCCTCAGAACGGTTATTTCCATTGGCTACATGATGTTGTAATACCGTTGTTAACAAATCCTCTTCAATATCGCTTACTGAATTCCAGTTGTCGTTTGTAGCCAGCAAAGCATCAAAAGCCGTTTCGGCCGGGGCGAAAACCGTAAAAGGTCCTGTGCCGGAAAGAAGTCCCACGAAATCGGTAGCCGGTGTTGCAGTGGTAAGCGCGGTGGTCAGCTGTTGAAAATTTATATCTGTGGTTACAAAAGTAACAACCGTAGGAAAATCAATAACAGTATCTACGGTATGAACAACACCGTTAGAAGCAAGGATATCTGCATCAATTACATCTGATGCACCATTGAATTGAATCGCTGTACCTGTCGCATCGAAATAAAGGGAAAGCTTTGTGCCATCCGTTGGTCCGTCTGCCAGGGTCTCCGCATAATTCCTTATCAGAGATACAAAATTAGCTTCATTTATTTGAGAACCTATTACATGGTTAAGGAGTAATTGTTCCAACAAGGGTACAGGCACATCATTGATACTTGCAAAATTGGCGGTAGCTAAAAATAAGTCAAACGCCGCATTTGTGGGGGCGAGTACTGTGAAAGAGCCAGGGTTTTCCAGAGTACTTGTTAAGCCGGTAATTTCCAGTGCCTCCACCAAAGTGGATAAATTTGGATTCGCCATTGCTATTTCAATAATGTTTTCTCCGGTTGGCACACTGCCTCCATTATCATCATTACTGCACGAAAGAACCGTTAAAGCGATTAGTGTTAAAATCAGGAAATGTTTGAAATTTTGGTAGATTTTCATAATATTTTTTTTGAGTGGTATAAAAATGCGATATTTTTTGGTAGTATTTTTTTTGTAAAAGTAACTTTAGGATAATTTTAATATTCCCATTATTTTATTTTTTTTGGTTTTCATTTCAAGAGTATTTGCTTCTTATAAAAGGTTTCTTGAAATTTTTAAAATGCCCATATCATTTTACTGCTCTCTAAATTCATAACGTTATATATCTATAAATGGTGTTTGGTCTTTGCACTGAACCCAAATTACTGGCAAATTTTGTAAATTTGGGGCTCTTTAGCAAATATGGAAAAAGTAGTTGTAGGACTTTCGGGTGGGGTAGACTCTAGTGTAGCGGCCTATCTGTTGAAAGAACAGGGATATGAAGTTATTGGCCTTTTTATGAAAAACTGGCATGATGATTCCGTGACTATTTCCAAAGAATGTCCCTGGTTGGAGGATAGCAACGATGCATTGATTGTTGCTGAGAAGCTGGGGATTCCTTTTCAGACGGTAGACCTGAGCAAAGAATATAAAGAGCGCATTGTAGATTATATGTTTCGGGAATATGAAAAAGGCAGGACGCCCAATCCAGATGTATTATGTAATCGGGAAATTAAGTTTGATGTCTTCCTGAAAATTGCAATGCAATTAGGAGCTGATTATGTGGCAACCGGTCACTATTGTAAAAAAGGAGAAATTATTGATGCTAATGGAGCAGTATCATACAGATTGCTGGCTGGAGAGGATGAAAATAAAGATCAATCGTACTTTTTATGCCAGTTGTCTCAGGATCAATTGGCCAAAACACTATTTCCAATAGGGGAATTGACAAAACCTCAGGTAAGGAAGATAGCCTTTGATAATGGATTAATTACCGCCGATAAAAAAGATTCCCAGGGGCTTTGCTTTATTGGGAAAGTTCGTCTCCCCGATTTTTTACAGCAAAAGCTGAAGCCAAAAAAAGGGCCTATAGTGGAAGTCCCCAGTGATGTGGCCCAATACCAGCGAACAGAACCTTCCTTTAAAAATAAATTTGAGGAATTGGCCTATTTTGCCCAAAAACCGGTATATCAAATCTCGGATGGCAAAGTGGTTGGCCAGCATCAGGGTGCTCATTATTTCACCAAAGGGCAACGAAAAGGACTTGATGTGGGTGGTACCCCTGAGCCATTATTCGTTATAGAAACGGATGTTTCTAAAAATATAATCTTTACCGGTCAGGGAAAAGCACACCCCGGACTCTATAGACGTACATTGTTTATAAGGAATGATGAATTGCATTGGATAAGACCCGACATGAGTATTAAAGTAGATGAATCTTTGGAGGTATGGGCCAGGATACGTTACAGGCAACCACTCCAAAAAGCGATTTTATACAAGGTTGATGCAGGGCTTTATGTTGATTTTGAAGAAAAACAATCTGCCATAACTGAAGGTCAGTTCGCGGCCTGGTATATAGAAAACGAGCTTGTAGGTTCCGGAGTAATTTCTTAATTTTTCAACAAAACAATCCGTATTTTGATAACTCCGGTTTAACTCCGGGATTTTTATTTTAAATCTATGCAAAATAGAATATGCACACTTTTCGGAATTGAATACCCAATTATCCAGGGAGGTATGATTTGGGCAAGTGGCTGGAGGCTGGCCTCGGCAGTATCCAATGCCGGAGGACTGGGACTTATTGGTGCGGGAAGTATGTACCCGGAAGTCCTGAGGGAACATATTCAAAAGTGCCAGCAAGCGACGGAAAAGCCTTTTGGAGTTAACGTACCTATGCTTTATCCGGATATTGATAAGTTGATGGAAATTATAGTAGAATTGAAGGTCAAAATCGTTTTTACTTCGGCCGGCAACCCTAAGACCTGGACTAATTTTTTAAAGGAAAATGGAGTTACCGTAGTACACGTTGTAAGTAGTGTCAAATTTGCTTTAAAGTCACAGAATGCAGGCGTGGACGCTATTGTTGCTGAAGGTTTCGAGGCAGGTGGTCACAATGGTAGGGACGAAACAACTACACTGACCCTGATCCCGGCGGTAAGCGAAAAAATAAATATTCCACTGATGGCTGCCGGAGGTATTGCTACCGGGAGTGCAATGCTTGCGGTAATGATTTTAGGGGCAGATGGGGTACAGGTAGGGAGTAGATTTGTAGCAAGTGATGAAGCATCTTCCCATCCGTTGTTTAAGGAAAAAGTTGTGGAGGCAGGGGAAGGGGATACCCAATTGACGCTTAAGGAACTAGCTCCGGTAAGAATCCTTAAAAATAAATTCTACCGGGACCTGCAGCACGCCTATGAACTAGGTTATGGCGTGGAGGAGTTAAAGGATTTATTGGGCAGGGCCAGAGCTAAACGAGGCATGTTTGAGGGTGATATGGAAGAAGGTGAATTGGAAATAGGACAGGTTTCAGCTCTTATTCACGACATTAAGCCTGCTGCTGAAATTATTGAAGATATGATGCAGGAATTCAATGAAGCCAAAAAAAGATTGGCAGATTTGTAGGCTACAATAAAAATAGATTGCATTCGGGCCGGCTTTACCCGAAGCAATAATTTATTTATAACCGTAACCTTACCCTAAGCACATAACTATCTGCTGTTATATACAATGTTGATTTATCTGCATTAAATGCACAATTTGAGGTGGCTTGTCCGGTTTTAATTTTTCCCAGTACCCTGCCTTCGGGGGAGAATATAAAAACCCCTCCGGGACCTGTTGCAAATATGTTTCCTTCATTATCCACTTTTAAACCATCCGGCAGCCCTTTTTCTTGTGCGACCATCCCGGTGGCATCATAAAAGGTCCTTCCATTTCTAATTGAACCGTCCTCCAATACATCAAATACTTTCCATATCGCTAGTTCTGGATCAGAATTCGCTACATAAAGCTTCTTTTCATCCGGTGAGAAGGCAATGCCATTAGGTCTTGTAAATTCGGTGGTTAAAAGGGTTAACTCTCCTTCTTTGCTGAGCCTGTATACCCCCTGGTAGTCCAGTTCTTTGTCCGGGTCCTCCATACGCTTTGGCAGGCCGTACGGAGGATCAGTAAAATAGAGGTCCCCGTTGCTCTTGTATGCCGCATCATTTGGGCTATTGAATCTTTTACCTTTATAAGCGCTTGCCAGGGTTGTATAGTTGGCTGCTGGTTCCACAAGCGAACTTTGCATTAAGGCGATCTGCCTCTCCCCATGCTGGCATAATACCAGTTCACCTTCGCTATTTAGGAGTAAGCCATTAGCCCCGGGTTCTGAACCCTCAAAATTTTCACCCATAAAACCAGAAGGCTTTAAATACATTTTAGCTTCTTCTCCTTCCTTCCAGCTATAAATTGCATTTCTTGGTATGTCTGTATACAATAGCATCTCCTGTTCGGGTAACCACAGCGGACCTTCTGTCCAGTCATGGCCTGCTGCTAATACTTCAATCATCGATGCTTCCGGAATTACAGACCAGAGACTTTCCTCATATGCCTCAATCTCACCTTCTTCAAATATTCTGGACACATTTGGCTTTTCCTGTTCTTTAATGGAAGTCTCTTTTTTTTCGGTTTTGCATTGGATCAGGATTAAGGCGTTAAATGCTACAAGGCCCAGGTATAATCTCTTTTTCATATTCTTTGTACAAAGTTTAGTGCAGGTAGTAACCCGATTAATTTAAATGATTTGAGCAGGGTATAATGCAACTTAACAAAATATCTGCTACTGCTGCAAGATTCTGATGTCCTCAATTAAACGTACTATTTCTTCGTCTTTGGTGCCGTCATAGATTCCCCGTATTTGTTTCTTTTTGTCTACAAGTACAAAGTTTGGCGTATGTATAAAATCCTGCAAACCTCCATCACCTTGATCAACCACTGCGAAATAATTTTTACGAGCCAATTCATAAATGTGCCTTTTATTACCTGTAGTAATATTCCATTTTGTATCAAGTGCTCCATTTTTAGAGGCATAATTATATAAAACGGGCACACTGTCATATTCCGGCGTTACAGAAAGCGACAATAATTTTACATCGGCATCATTCAAAAACTCCGTTTGCAATTTTTCCATATTGTTGGTCATAACCGGACAAATAGTCGGGCAGCGGGTAAAGAAGAAATCTGCTACATAGATTTTACCTTCATAATCCTTTTCGGTTATTGTATCCCCGTTTTGATTGATAAGTCTAAAAGGACCAATAGTATGGTTAGTATTCATATCCTGAAGACTCCTGTCTACCAGGGCAGGATTCAAATCTGAAGGATTATAAACTGCCGGTTGTTCTTCCCGCAACCAATAGGAAAAGAAAATCAATAAGGATGTAAGCACCAGGAATATAATTATTCCCTGCCTTAGATGTGGGTTTTTTAAAAATTCAGTCTGCAACGATGTTTGTTTATGAACTTAAATTATAGTACTAAAAGACATACTCATATATTGTTTTTAGAGTATTGAATTATCTAATTCTATATCGGCATTTTCCCAGGCTTTATCATATTCGGCCTTTATCAGAGCTGCCTCATCCATTTTACCCTGGGCTAACAGGCTTTTATATAGTCCCATAAGCGACCAACCGTTTTGCCTTAGTACTTCCAGGTCTTCTTTATAAATAATTTCAGCTTCATTGAATTTATTGGCTTTTAATAGTACGGCACCAAGGTTTTGACGCGTAGGAACATGCCAGGCCGCGGGTTCAGTATAAACAAGTTTATCTTCCAGGGCCACTGCATTTCTTAAATGTTCAATGGCTTTTGGCAAATCTCCCTGAAGTGAGGCCAGTTCTCCGGCAACAACTTCATATGCGATACCTGCAATGGATGCCGAGTTGTTATTGGCTGTAGCAACAAGTTCTTCCAGCTCAGGATCTTCTTTAAGGGTGGCAATGGCTTCCAGCTCTTCCTGGGCTTCTTTCGCATTATTTTTTCGAACAAACGCTATTCCACGGGCATAGTGCCTCATTAGATTTACATGTTTAATAGCAGGGTTTGGGGCCGGGATTGTCAATATCTCATTCCATTTACCAAATCGAACATAGGAAAGTATAGGAGTTGACGCAAAATCCTGTAGAAATGGAAGCGTAATCAATTCCCCTGTTGGTACTTTTTCTGCTGTTTTTTTTGCGGCATCAATGGCTATCTCGCTGGCACCCAGTAGACTTGCAGCAGACCAAAGGAAATGAATATTGTGCGGGTAATACCCCAGGGGATAAAGTCCCTGTGAATAACATTGTGATATGTAGTCTTCATCGGCTAAGATAGCAGCCTGATTGGTCTTAACTGCATCCAGATAACGACCTACTCGGATATAGATATGTGAGGGCATATGGACTATATGTCCTGCGGCAGGCATAAGTGAAGCCAATTTATCTGCACTTGGAACAGCAAGGTCTGGTTTAGGAAGCTCTACCATATGAATATAATAGTGATGTGCTCCCGGATTATCCGGATTTAATTCCATGGCACGTTCCAGTGCAGCCTTGGCTTCGGTTATATTTGGTGACGGATTTCCATCTTTATCCCAATAATTCCAGGGTACGGTATTCATGACCGATGCCGCATATAAGGTCTGAATATTTGAATCATCCGGAAACTGTTTTACTACATCAGTCATGGCCTCCATATACGCCATATTCAATTCAGCCACATCTTTAGTTAGGTCAGTACTGTATCTGGATGTAAGTGCGTTAATCAAAGCCTGTTCTTTGTCACTTGCATTAACGGCAAGTTTTTTTGCTTTAGCAAGGGCTTCATTGTATTTTTCTTTACGCTCATCCGGAGGTAACTGATCATTTATATTAGGTCCAAGTGCGTAGGCCTGGCCCCAATAGGTCATGGCTGAATTTGGATCCAGTCTGGATGCCTCCATGAAAGAGCGGTGTGCTTCCGCATGGTTAAAAGCATAGGTGAGTTTTAAGCCCTGATTAAAAAAAGTCTGGGCCATTTCGTTGGTAGTGGTAATAGTAAAACTCAGATTGCCCAGGTTTTCAAATAAGGGCGAAATCTGCTGGGTGGTGTCCACATCGCTCAATAAATATTTGGCAACCGTACATTTAATAGCATAAAAAGAAGCTTTTTGAGAATTGTCCAGGGTTTTTTCACCACTTTGTTTTGGTAAAAAATAGACAAGGGCAAGTAGCCCAATTGCGATAATTATAAGGCCAGATTTTTTTTTCATGATAGTATTATTAATAGTTGTTGCTTGTTTTTTGTTATCATAATATCGGGATTTTACCCGGTATGTTGTTGGATGAATGTTTTAGCCTCCTTCACTTCAGGCCTGTCGCTTTGCGATGATTCTGTAAGTATTAATAGTTCTTCAAAATACCTGTATGCCTTTTCCTGATCACCAAATCGCTTTGCGGCCATAGCTGCCCCATAAATTCCGTTGAAACGATTAGGATTCACATTTAGGTTTTTCTCATATACCTGCAATGCTTCAAGTGGTTTGTCCATAGCCAGTAACATTTCAGCCAAAAATTCCCGGGCCGGGATGAGCTTACCGGGTGTAATACCATGAACACCTGTAATATCTTCCATTTCTACAGCCTCTTTTAAAAGTGTAATTCCTGCATCTTCTTCTTCACTATAAAAATGTAACCAGCCTTGAACGATTTTCATTTGGATTAATACCTGGTTTGCATTAGCCTCATTTCCACCATCTAATATTTCTTGCCTTAAAGTGCTGAGGATTTCCAACTCTTCGTTGGCAGCACTTAAGTTTTTTAGATGCAGTGAACCTATAGCTCTGGTAAAATGAAGCAAAGAACTTTGCCATGGAAATTGATCCCATTTCACCTCCGATTCATGAAATTGAAGATTAGCTGCGACATCCCATCTTCCATTTTCCAGGGCAATTCTTGCGGGTACAGCAGCAAAGGGATATGCAATAGCAGCAATGTTTGAAGGGTAAACATCGTAAATTGTTTTCATGTACTGGTATTGTTCATTTGCATTTTTATTATCGCCTTTTTGCAAATAAGCATATACCAAATAACCCATGGCATGAAGTTCGTTGGACCAGTGACCCTCCATCCCACTTGCCTCGGCATAACATCTTGCAGATGACGCCGAACTTACATTAGATTGTATGGATTCATCCCATAATCCCAATCGCGTAAAGATGTGTGAGGGCATGTGCTGTGCATGTGATGAGGCCGGCGCAATATCAGCATATCTTCTTGCCGTTGGTAATGCCAAATGAGCCAATTCCGGGTAATCATAATTATGTATGATATAATGGGCAATTCCGGGGTGGTTAGGTTGGTCTACAAATAAGTTTTCAAGAATCTTGCCCGATTTTTTTTGATTCTTGTAGGTTTTATCCTTGCGATCTGCAGATGCTCTCAAGGCTAAAGCATAAAAAACGGCCGCTTCATTATCCTCAGGGTACTTATTATAAATTTTTTCCATCTTCTTTTCATACAACAATGCCCGTGTATTTTGATCAACAGTATCCCAATCTTTATAGTATATGCTTATAGCATCCAGATAATCCTTTTCTCTTTCTCCTTTTGGAATTTTGCTTGCAATTTCCAGAAGTTTCGATCCTTTTTCCAGGTAACTATTATCAGACTGATACCATAATGAATGTACAATACTCATAGCCACTCCCCAATAAGCCATTGCACAATCAGGATCAGCATCCAACACCTGGACAAAGGCTTTTTCTGCCTCTTCATATTCAAAGGAGTGCAATAAGGATACCGCCAGGTCAAAAGTCTCGCGGGTATCATAATTACAGGACAGGGAAAAGCTCACTTCTCCGAATTGTTCTGAACTACATAAAATGAGTTCGCCTCTGAGCAGATCAATGGCTGCCAATTCAGGAATCGGTTTTGATTTATTTTTGCAGTTGGTGAAGCTAAGTATACCTATTACAAAAAAGACTATCAGCCCGGTGTTTTGAGATTTCATAATTATTTAAGTTTAATACATTGGGGCCTATGTATATGAAGTACTTGAAAAATTGCACTTTAAAACTTTGTGCAACTCCCTCTAAAGATAGTAAAATCTGTATTGGTTGAAATAGTCTATGAATAAAACTGTATAGTTTGTTGCCGTTTACACATAGATTGGACATTATAAAGGATGAATGCCGCTCACATGGGCCGCTGGGTTTATTCGTTTACTTAATCTGTAAAAATTTGCTGATTCCGGACTATCTAAGCTACGAGCTTTTAATGTTTATGACTTTCATTATAATGCTCCTTAAGAAGGTCGCGCCCAAAATCATTCGTAAGATCCCTTACAGCGGTATGAACATGATTGGCATTGTTCTGAGTATTGTCATATTCTATTAAAATTACCGGGCTTTGTATTCTGTAGTAGTGGCCTTTTCCCGGGACTAAACTGCCTGCCCATGCAAATGAGAGCTGATTCATTCCAGAAGTCTTTATTTTATCTAAAAGAGATTGGGAAAATCCTGATTCATAATTGTTCAGATAAACCATTAATAATTTTTCTAAAGCTTCTTTTTGATCCTTGGTTAAATCTGAATAGGAAATACCAGGGGGATCAAGATTCGTTACAACTGGTTTATTAATAGTGAAAATTTCTCTTGGAGCTTCTTCAGAAAAAAGAGCTGTGGCAAGCTGTTCTTTTGAAAGCGAGTTTACCAGGGCAAACCCAAGTTGTGTTTCTAATTTTAAAACCTCTTTGCCTTTTTGTGATCCTTCTCGGACTATAGCAGGATTGGAGCCCAGGAAAGAAGGTGTAGAGGCAACAATCTTACCCTCTGAGGCAACAAAATTAAAGGAAATGTGATGTCCTTCGAACCGCCACCCCCAAAACTGCTGGGTCGCCGGATCATTAAAAACACAAAAATGATAATTGAGTGCATCACGCCCCGGTGAACCATCCGGCATTTTGAATTTACCTCCTTCAATTTCCAGTAAAACATTTTCAAGTGCTATGATTTCTTTTGTTTTTCGAAACCCTTCGTTGCTCAATGATCCTCTGAGCAGTGCCATGGCAGCATTTTTTTGTTTGTCATTAAAGTCATGAAAAGTGGGTCCTTTTCTTATTATCGGCACGAAATGAAAATTAAGGCGTTCCTCGCTATCCATTGCAAAAATTGTCCTTGACTTTAATTCCGGATCCAGAGTATTTAAAAATTCTGCCGCCAGAGTATTAAGTTCCTGTGAGGATGCAATGGCCATATAAAGGCCGCATCCAAGCATTAAAAAAATTGATTTAAATTTCATTAGTCCCTCATTTTATTGGAATAATTTCCATGTTGACTGTATCTGTTAACCTTCCCTGTTTCATCTCTTTCAAATACTACCATTTCCCCGGGTTCATCATCTGTTCTGATTTTTTGAAAATTGTCTCCCTTAACATGCTTAAGGAAAGTCATGGATTTGGCAGGAGATTGAGAAGGAAGACGCAGCATAACCAGCTTTCCTTCCCAGCTTGAAATATAACTTTCACTACCCCAGGGTTGATTGCTATAATAACCGGTATAATCTGTCATATCTTTTTTAGTGGATTCATCTGTTTCACCATTTTTAGATTCACCTTTTACCTTATTTAGTATGGCATGCATTTCCGTGGCATATTTATGGGGGTTTGTACCATTTGCGTTAATCATGACAGTGTAAGCCATTTTAGATTTTGGATTTAACTGAATCCCGGATCTGTAACCCGGGCAACTACCCCCATGGGAAACCCATTTTGTGCCATCGCTGCCTTTAGATACCGCAAAACCCAAACCCCAGGTGGTTTTCCAATCAGGGTCAGTCCAGTGTACCTGTTGCATATATTTTAGTGTAGAGGGCTTAATTATTTCTGTGATAGTTGAATCCATTAAGCGAAATTGCCAGGAAGCAAATTTTCCCAGGTCCAGTACATTAGATGAAAATCCTGCTGCAGCTGTAATACCATTTGCCTGGAATAGTTTTACTTTTTTGCGTTGCCCCATTCTGTCTAAAGATGAATATCCAATGGCTAGTTGACTACCATATAAAGACTCAGGGAGTTGTGTCCTGGTTTCATTGAGTTGAAGTGGCTTTAAAATATTCTCTTCCACGTAGTCAGTAAATGATTCCCCTGAAACCTGTTCTATTATTTCACCCAAAAGCGTAAGACCAAGATTGCTATATTGAAAATAGGTTGATGCCGGGTACAGGGTCTCCTGGTTTCCTAATTCATTTTTGATTTCCTCCTGCGTGGGAAATGGAAAATCCGGGCCTGTCCAATATGGAAAATTGGCCTCTCTGGGCAGACCGGATGAATGTGTTAATAAACCGCGCACTGTTATGGGGCCGCTATCTGAATATTTCTGATCCAGATTATACCAGGGTAAAAGATCACTCACTTTATCGTCCAAACGTAACTTTCCTTCATCATAAAGCTTCATAATGGCCGTTGCCGTAAATAATTTAGAAATAGAACAAATACTGCAAATTGTATTTATTTCTGTGTTCACATCTGCTTCCACGTTTGCCTTTCCGAAAGCCCCTGACCAAATTATTTCCTGATCCTTTATTATAGCAGCTGAAATACCCGGGAGTTTTTCATAATCTTTTTGGGCATCCAGCCAAACTTCGATAATTTTAAATGCTTCGGAATAGTCCTTTTTTTGCTCTTGCGCATTGGTACGGAGGCAAATAAAAGCTATTATGAGAAAAAGTTTGAATTTCATATTACTAATTAATGCTTTAGTTGGTTTATAGGCAGTATTACTATTTAATTCGACTTATTGAGATGGAATTCGGTTATTTTTTTATAAAAAAAACACCAGATAATTCAAATCCACCAGGCTTATTCCCCCACATCATTAATAAAAACCCGGGTTAAGGTAATGATTAAATAGAGAACTTTTTATTATTATTATTCTTTTAAACTGGATAAGAACTCTACCAAATCCCTTAATTCCCTTTTAGTCAATACCGTTCCCATAGGAGGCATGGCAGAAGGCATATTTTCTCTTTTCTTTATTCTTGAAACAGCTATTTCCATTGGTTCCGCATCCGAGGTACGAAGAATTATTTCTTCCTTGTTTTCCGCCGCAAGTATTCCTGCTACAACCTGACCATCTTTAAGTGTCAATACTACAGAACCATAACCAGGGGCCAGTCGGGCGCCCGGTTCTATAAGGGATTCAAGTATTTCCTCTCTGCTCAGTACATTGGCAATATTATCCATGGGAGGACCTACTTTCCCGCCTGCCCCTGCCAGAGCATGACATCTTACGCACTGTGCCGCTGAATTATTCTTAAAGACATTCGCCCCGGATCGCCTGCTACCTCCATAAAGAGCTTCTTTATAGGAATCAACAGAATACCCGCTGCTTTTAAGTTTACTCAAACCGGCAATCAGATCTTCCGATTCAGTTGATTCAACAGCCTCAATCAGATCCAGAATTACTCCGGGATTTAATTGCTTCCTCCCTGCTTTTTGAATCAGATTCGTGAATGCATCGCGACTTTGATCTAATGGCATCTCTGTTAATGCATCTATCATTCGCTGTTGCTCTCTCAGAGATCCATTTTTAAAAATTGGACCTATTACTGCAGGCAATTCATTTTTTGGGATATTTAATTCGGGTATTAGCCCAACAGCGGCCGCTCGTACATTCTCATCCATGTCCTGCATCCCTGTTTTGACAACCGATGTAATATTATCATCACCCAATTCTCCCAAAGCTTCTATCATGGCTACTCTTACCTCCGGACTCCGGTCCCTGTTTAGAATAGATTTTAGTTGTGGATTGTATGACGATATTCCAAGTGTTCCCAGAATTTTTGAGGCGCCGATAAGAATATTAGGATCCTTGTCCTCTAAGAATATTGGAATATCTCCCTGAATTTTTTCTTTTACAAAATTTGAATCCCTATTTATTTCCCCCCGGTAGCGCCCGTCTACCCTGTCCAATACGGAAGGGGACGCCCAGGTTCCTATAGCAGCCAAAGCCTCACCCCTGAGATCTCCGGAAACAGTTGTTCTTTTGGCAAATTCAATAAGCATATCCAATTCCTCCTCGCCACCAACTCTTAAAGCGGCATTTATGCTTCTGCGAAGTAACGGTTCTGAAGTAAACCGTTCTTCCTTTAAAAGACCTGCCAGTGCAGGCATGGCTTCCGGAATTGACCAGTCGTCATTGATGGCACGTGCTGCTTCAGTAACTATATATTCGTCATTGTCTTTTAAAAATAATGCTACCTCTGCATTTTGTAATCTTCTTAAAACCAGAACCGAGGCTATTCGCAAGCTTCTTTCCGGACTCTCAGATAAAGCAACTATTGGTTCAATTTCGCCAATACGACTCAATGCCAGGACCCCGGCATGACGTAAATAGACATCCTCATCATTGTTAGTGGCCAGGAAATTAATTAAAGGCTGAACTGCATTTTTATGCTCAATTCTTCCCAATGCCTGTGCTGCGAAGAAACGCACCCTTTCGTTTTCGTGTTCCAAGAGCGTAATCAGTTTTTCACCGGCCTCTTTATATTTTACATCTCCCAGAACCTTTGCAGCCTGTGCTATAATTTCCGGATCTTCATCATCCAATAATTCCATCAAAGGTTCGGCCTTTCCGTTATTGTCAGAAGCAATTTGACCAATGCCCCAAATAGCATGTATTCTGGCAAATTGGTTTTTATCTTCCAGTATTACTTTTTTTAAGGCCTTATATCCCCAAAAAGTGCGGTTTGCAAGCTCAAATTGCGCTTTTTGCCTTATGCGCATATCCGGATAAGCCAATAGCTCAGTAAGCTCATCAGCCGACAGATCTTCATAGGCTACAATCATCAGCCTTTGTGTCTCTTGCCTTTGCGCTTCCAGGTCATTTTTTGAATCCGTTACGTCTAACTTCCATACGCGTCCATAATTTTTTGTTCCCCAGCCATTTATCCAATCAGCAAGATATAGTGCACCATCCGGGCCGAATTCCAGTCCGGTGGGCAATACCCCGCTTAATACATCTATTTCTTTATCGAGATCAAAAGAAGCCCCTTTTGGTATTAAGTTAAAGGCCCAAATGTGAGACCGTGCCGGATCTCCAATAAATTCAACCAGAAAAAATTTATCCAACCAATCCTTGCCTAGTGCCGTGCCGGGGTTATAAACCATCCCTGTAGGGCCATTATGGTAATTGGCAATAGGAGGAATTATATAGGCCGCCTGTCCTTCCCAGCGTGGGAGGTATAGTTTTTCATCCATCCACACTTTATAGCTATTGTTCTTAGGATCTGTATATTTTCCATATTGCCAATTGGCCCTCCATCCTGCATCCGAACCCTCAACTATGTGCACAAGTCGCTCACTTTCCCCTCTGTGATCCCCATCATTATCTGATGAGATTAAATTGCCATAGGCATCAAAAACAAATTCGTGTGTATTTCTAAGTCCCCTTGCATAAACCTCAAAGTTTGTGCCGTCAGGATTACACCTAACGATCATACCCTGATTGGGTAAGTGGTGTGTTTCACCTTCTACGGTGGTAATGCTCGCTCCAATATCACCAATTCCCCAATAAATTTTACCATCAGGACCTTCTATCGCCCCGGACATTCCGTGGGCTCCAAATCCAATATGAACCGCAAAGCCATGTGCAATAGAAGTCTTAGTATCCATAACACCATCACCATTGGTGTCTTCCACACGCCACATATCCGGGCCTATACCAACAAAAATATCATCCTCCCGCACCAATAGTGCACCTGCTACATCTGTAATTTCTTCATGAAAGTCTTCCAAAATACGTTTGGAAACATCTGCAACACCATCCTTGTTGGTGTCTTCCAGTTTCCATATTTCATCTTTTTCAACGGTGAGATCCTTCCAATCGTGAATACTGTCGTTATTAAGATCAGGGAACCATTCATTCTCTTTACTTAGTTCCGGGGCAAATGTTTTTCGTAAAAAAGCACGTCTGTCCTCCACGGTTTGCAAACTAATTGAGGCCGTCATCCAATCCTGATGCCCCCGAATATCAAATTCTGAGTTTTTTTGCCTGTTGGTTCTTGTCAGGTATACATTGCCTTCATCATCAATATCAATGGCAATCGGATCCGGAGCTAATGAATCTGATGCCCATAAGTCCAAAGTCAATCCTTCTGCTAATTTTGGTGATATATATTCCTGACTGGATTCTGCTATCGTTACGGCAGATAACGAATCCAGCGTATAGGTTAAAGGGGTTTCTTTCGGAATTTTTGACTTTTGACTA
The DNA here is from genome assembly GCF_000382125.1 of Eudoraea adriatica DSM 19308. Lineage (GTDB taxonomy): Bacteria > Bacteroidota > Bacteroidia > Flavobacteriales > Flavobacteriaceae > Eudoraea > Eudoraea adriatica. The sequence continues at coordinate 180,033 of NZ_KB907549.1, read as the reverse complement.
CAGGAATATACCATTAAACCTACTGCAATTAATGCAACGAAATAAGATATGTGCTTTTTTAAAATCATTGTTATAAATTAACGGATTGGATTAAATTTTGATTATTTTATTTTGATGGAATGGAACAAAGAGATTCAATATGATCGTCTAATTTATTTAGTGTTTGTGCGAGTATTTTGATTTGCTCCCGTGCTTCCTGCCATTCTTTTTGCTCGATTGCTTCCCTGACACCGGGCAATGTCTTAACACCATAACCTGTATAGAAGCCTGGCGCATAAATCTGATGCTTGTACCATGATCTTCTGGGCAATCCTGAAGCATTGGTTAAAGCAAGTTCGGAATGCATGAGCTGTTTATTTAATGCTTCCAGTTGTTTGTCAGAAAGTGAATTTAATTTAATCGCATTAAACTTTGCAATTGTGGCTTCAAGATCCATCATGCTATTTTGTATTGGTGTGAAATCCAAATATGGGATATTTTCCTTTTTCTCTGGTCTAACAAAGGGCTTAGCAGGGTCTGCAGCCAGATAAAATGCATTTTCTTCTATTAATTTGTTGTGCTTTTCTACTTCTTTTCTCATGCTTTCGCACGACTTCATTACTTCCTCAAGGTAGGTTGCAATAGTCTCTCTTAAGGGGTCAAAATTGAAGGGTAAGATATCAGCATTTGCAAGACGCAAAACTATCCTGCCAGCTGTTTTTGACAATGCAGCTCCGTATTCAAATTCAGGATCCTTAAATCGTTTGTAATGCGAATAAGTATCATAGATGGTATGATATTCTCCACCCGCATTTTCACCACCAAACCCTAAATTCAGCGAAGCAATTCCCGCATGTTGAATAAATGGTGTATAATCAGATCCCGATCCCAGGGCATAAAGCTCAAATTTATCGTCTCCGCCATTGACCATATCCCTGGCAATTTTTCTTTCCTTAATAGAAACGCCTTTCTGAGGATCTGTAACTACTTCTGCTACTTCACTTACCATTGTCTGTAATGTGTGGGAGCCTCCCACGTTGAAAAACCCTCTGCCATTACCATCTGTATTAATATATGCTACGGCCTTTTCCTGCAATTCTCCTTTATGATGTTCTACCCACTCTGTTGAACCAATCAGTCCCGGTTCCTCCGCATCCCATGCACAATAGACTAAGGTTCTTCTGGGGCGCTGCCCTTTTTTAGCCAGTTCACCGACTGCTCTGGCTTCCTCCATCAGAGCTACCATACCACTTACAGGATCGGCAGCACCATGAACCCATGCATCATGATGGTTCCCACGTAAAACCCATTCATCAGGAAATTCGGAACCTGTAAGGGTTGCTATGACATTGTAAGCCGGTTTTAGTTGCCAGTCAAATTCCAGTTTTAGATGAACTTTTGCAGGCCCTGGTCCGATATGGTATGTAATTGGTAAGCCTCCCCGCCATGCATCAGGAGCTACAGGGCCCCCAAGGGCTTCCAGCAATGGTTGTGCATCTTCATAGGAGATAGGCAGCACAGGTATTTTTGTTATCGTAGGAGCATCTTTTCGGTTTAATCTCTCGGCCTCCGGGGTTGCTCCATAACCCGGTGTAAGAACATCTCCCGGATAAAGTGGCATATCCATTACTGATCCTCGTTGCACACCGGTTTTATTTTTAAATGCCCCTTTTGGATAAACATCACCGGTAACATACCCATCATCCTTGGGATCTGAATAAATAATACAACCAATAGCACCCTTTTCGGCGGCTAGTTTAGGTTTTATTCCACGCCAGGATCCGTAATATTTGGCAATTACTATCTTACCTTTTACATCTATTCCCAATTTGTCCAATGCTTCATAGTCTGCAGGTATCCCGTAGTTAACAAATACAAGTTCAGACTCAACCTCGCCATCTGTAGAAAATGCATTATAACTGGGCAATAACTCATCTCCCTGAGCTGTATATGCGTCACCCTCAACGGGTACCGCTGTTAATTTAGCTTTATAGGTTGTGGGTTCTGTCAATTCCAGAACCCTGACTTTTGGGTAGGGGAAGAGGACCTGGTAGGTTTCTATTTTGGCATCATACCCCCAGGATTTGAATTGCTTTAACATCCATTCTGCCAGTTCTTTTCCATATTCGGTACCTACATAATGTGGCCGGGCTGCCATTTTCTTCATCCATGAATCTAAATTCGCAGTAGATATTTTTGATTCAAAGGCTGTTTCCAGATCTAATTGTTTTTGTACATTTTCTGGCTTAAATCCTTTTATGTTCTGGGCATTCAGGCTCAAAAAAAGAAGTATCAAAAGCAATGTGAAGGTCTTTTTGTACAAGTTGGTTTTTGTCATAAATATATTTTTTAAACCAGTTACTCTATTTCTATTTTATCAAGATACAATTCAAAATCTTCCTTTTTTTTGTTTCCGATCAAAATTGCAAACTGCTCCAGATATTGCCCCGGATAATTGGGAAGATCTACTTTTTGTCCTCGAAATGACGGGGTCATTGCGGAGAATGGAATTTGTAGTGTCTGCCATTTTCCATTGGTCTTAATATAGGCGATATATGAATAATAATCAGAAGCCCTGGTTTTAACCCGTATCTGATATTGCTTCCCATCGCCCTTAAGGCGTAACTTTATTTTCTTGAAAGCCTTTACCGATTTAGATTCCAGATTGTAGCGGACGGAAGAGAAACCACCATTATTTTCTAATGATACATGCCCTTTAAAAAGCGCATGGCCTTCATCATTTAAAGAGAAGTCGCCTTTTGAAAGGCCTCCCATTACACCATCATTTACTACTTTCCAGTTTTGAATATTACTTTCTCTGGAGAAATCAAACAGAACAAAAGATTCAGACATCATTAACATGAAAAGTATTAAAAAAAAGTATCTAATAAATACCATATTCAGAATTTTCTGCCTTTTGGTTTACACAGGAAGAATTTTTCCTGACTAAAGCTATTTAAATTCTTTACGTTACTTTTTGGCTATTACAATTCTATTTCAGATTGCACGAGATCGTTTTCTAAAAGTAACGATAAAAATAAACTCAATTTTCATAAATAATACCAGTATTTTATCAATTTTTGCGTCTATATGTACAGAAAAGCTGTCCTGTGCAGTTTAGGTCTTTTGCTTCTTAGCTTTATCTAAATCTTCGAAAGCTCTGTAAGTAAGGCAAGTCCGACTAAGAAAATATGTGGTTAGAAAGCAGTTAAATGGAAAACACTATTCACTAATTTCTCCGATATGGATACCAAAAAGACTTTCTTCATTTCGAAGGCCAATAAACCGAAATGGATATAGTCCTGTGAAAACTGCAAATAATCCGCGAAAGAAATAGCCGGTATTGCGTCTTCCTTTTTTAAATCTATATTTCAAAATTAACTATGGAGTTTTTTATCATTTACTTGCTCGGCCAAATGATTTAAGTAGGGCTAAGCTCAGGATATTTTTCTCATATTTACAAAAACAATTCTTTTAGGACTCATTCCTCAGGCTGGGTTTATTTTTATAGTTTTATCCGCAATAAAAGTTTTAATCAAAGGAAAGGAATTATGTTTTATTTTCTAATGGATCTATTGGGCACTGTAGCTTTTGCTATATCGGGTGTCCTTGTAGCCATGGATAAACGCCTGGATCTTTTTGGCGTATTAATTATTGCATTTGTCACAGCTGTAGGTGGTGGAACCCTGAGGGATTTGCTTATTGGCAACACTCCGGTGGCCTGGATGCTTGAATCTACATACATCATAACCATTATAGGGGCCGTTATTCTGGCTATTCTTTTTAGGGAAAAACTCAGGTACTTGAGAAAATCATTGTTCTTGTTTGACACTCTGGGGATTGGATTGTACACAATGGTTGGAATAGAGAAAGGCCTTAATGCCAGCCTGCTTCCGGTAATGTGCATTATTTTGGGGACTATAACGGCAAGTTTTGGAGGGGTTATCAGAGATATCCTGTGTAATGAAATACCGGTTATATTTCGTAAGGAAATTTACGCTACGGCTTGTGTTGTAGGTGGGTTGAGTTATTTTCTGTTACGAAAATTACCCTGGGGTGATGAATACGTTTATTTTGCATCTATCCTAATTGTTATTGGCATTCGCCTGGTGGCGGTAAAATACAAAATTGCACTTCCCAGCATTTATAAAACAGCATAATCATTCAACTATTTCTGCTTTAAGAATGTAGATATTTTGCATGGGCCAGTCTCCCGTATCTACGGGCTGCTGGTTAATTTTGTCAACCACGTCCATACCACTGACAACTTTTCCAAATGGGGTGAAATCTCCATCTAAATGGTACGAACCGGGTTTTGTCACAACAATAAAAAACTCATACGGCGAAGCGAGCATATGTGGATTATCTATTTCACTACTGGGCATTGAAATTGTTCCCCTGTGATGCTTATAACCTTTTCTTGTATCAGGTGGCAAAAGGTATCTGCCAATTTCTTTTCGCTTGCGGGCGGTTTCAGCGTTGTCTGCATTACCTCCCTGTATGATAAAATCTTTTACAACCCTGTGAAACATGGTATTGTCAAAATATCCTTTTTTTGTAAGATAAATAAAGTTTGCCTTGTGATATGGTACATTATCATATAACTGTACCGTAAAAGCACCCATACTTGTAGTGAGTTTTACCCTGGTGGTTTTAAGATTTTTTTGGTATTTAAAAAAGAAGTCTATGGCATTTTCCTCGGTGAGCACAAATGGCTCTTCTTCCGCAATTTCAGATGATGAATTAGTTATTGTATCAGTCAGAACGGTATCTTCTTTAACCGCTTTTTCATTTTCTGACCTGGAGCCGGATGTGGGTGCTTGCCTGCATGCACCAAAGAAAAATAGTGGTAATATTGCAAGGCAGGTAAATTTTAGATGCGACATGAATTATTCTGATTTTGCTCTACAGGTAGCAAAAATAAAAAAACTACCTCTTCCGGGAACATCTTCACATTATAAAATGGCTCCACAAATTCGCATCCAGGAGTTAAAAGCCATGAAAAAGAAGAATACGAACCCCAAGAAGGCCGGTGTTGTCGCTTTGTTTTATCCTGATAAAGAGCAAATGACAAATTTATTACTCATTCTCCGACATACTTATCCCGGAATACATTCCAATCAAATTGGATTACCCGGAGGCAAAGCTGAAAAAAACGATAATAATTTGCTCGATACGGCCTTGCGGGAAACCCATGAAGAAGTTGGTGTTAGGCCAGGCGATATTAAAATAATCAGATCGTTAAGTGAAATTTATATTCCGCCAAGTAATTTTGAGGTGCGTCCTTACCTGGGTTTATTTGATAAAAAATACCCTTTTGTAAAACAGGAGGATGAGGTAGAGGAATTGGTTGAGGTACCTCTGATTGATTTTATGGATGACTCTAAAATGTCCACCCAGATTCTCAGCACTTCTTATGCAGATAACATTGAGGTACCTGCCTTTAAACTAATGGGTTATACGGTTTGGGGTGCAACGGCTATGATGCTAAGTGAAATCAAAGAGCTTTTCAAACAGGTGTTATAAGTCATATTTTGTAGTTTTGTAGACTATGGGCTTATTTAAGAAAAATCCGTTTGGACATATTTTATTTCTAAAGAAGTGGTTGATTCGCAGTTTGGGTCTCATTACCCATCAACGATATAAAGGGTTTAATACGCTGGAGATAGAAGGTTCTGAAATTATTCGCAACCTACCCGATAGAAAAGTATTATTTGTAAGTAATCACCAGACCTACTTCGCAGATGTGGTTGCCATGTTCCATGTATTTAACGCCAGTTTACATGGTCGTGATGATTCCATTAAAAATATAGGCTATTTGTGGAACCCTAAATTGAATATATACTATGTTGCAGCGGCTGAGACGATGAGAAAAAGTCTCCTGACCAAAGTTTTGGCCTATGTAGGCTCGGTTAGTATAGAAAGAACATGGCGAGCGGAAGGTAAGGATGTCAACCGTCAGGTTAAAATGAGTGATATTACCAATATTGGCACAGCTTTGAATGATGGTTGGGTAATTACTTTTCCCCAGGGAACAACCACTCCCTGGAAACCGTTAAGAAAGGGGACGGCGCATATTATTAAAAGGTATAAACCTGTGGTAGTACCCGTGGTTATAGATGGTTTCAGGAGGTCATTTGATAAAAAAGGACTGCTTATAAAGAAAAAAGGGATTCTTCAGTCATTGGTTGTTAAAGAACCACTGGAGATTGATTATGAAAACGAATCTATTGAATCTATAATAGAAAAACTTGAATATGCTATCGAACAACATCCTTCATTTCTGAAAGTGATCCCTGAGGAGGAATTGCTGGCTTATGAAGAAAAAAACAAGCAGCGTAAATGGCGAAGTTAAACCTCCAGCTTTTTTAATTCGGCGTAATTTTTTCGAAGCCTGTTTAGGAGTATCCCATAAAGTAGTTTATAGAAAAACCATATCAAGATAAGCACAATGGCTATTGCAATAAGCACCATGCCAAATAACATTACCCAAAAAAGCGTTTCATTGCCTGCCTGAGAAGCCGCCTCCCTGATTTTATCACTACTGGCTCCATAGTTCAGATTACCATAAAGACTTACCAGCAAGTAGGCTACAAATATTCCGATGTTGAACCAGACATATTGCGAGACGGTTCTTTTAACATTCAGAATAGTTTTCATTAATTTTTTTGAAGATTCCGTTAAGGATATGAGTTTGTAATTAGAATAAAACTTATAAATAAAATATATTAATACTACATAATTGATTATTGTTAGCGTAGTTGTTATTTCATAGATATGCCAGGTCTTTTCAAGCTCCAGTGATTCCTTGCTGTATGAGATTAAATTGAGCGCCGCCCAAAAGACAAATTCAATGATACTTATATAAAAGATCCATTTTACAGTAGAAGATGACTTCTTTTTAATCATACTGTAGATCTCGTTATATGACAATTTAGGATGGTGTTCCTCCTTTTTTTGCCAATCCTTCTTTAGTAATTCTAATTCATCCATCATATCACCTTAGGGATTAAGTATGGTTCTAAGTTTATTTTTAACGCGATTCATTTTTACCCTGGCATTAACCTCGCTGATTCCTAATGTCTCAGAAATTTCGCTGTAATCTTTGTCTTCCAGGTAAAGAAAGACCAATGCTTTTTCTATATCTCCCAACTGCCTTACGGCTTTATACATTAACTGTAGTTGTTTTTCCTCTGTAGCATCATATTCTTCTGTTTTTATTCTATAAATAACGGAATCAAAATCCTGTGTTTTTATACTTTTTTTCGATTTCCGATACAGTGTTATTGCCGTATTCAAGGCTACCCGGTACATCCATGTACTGAATTTAGAATCTCCCCTGAATTTCGGATATGCTTTCCATAGTTGTATGGTTATTTCCTGAAATAGATCATTGTGAGCATCCCTGTTTGTAGTGTATAAACTACACACCTTGTGAACAATATTCTGATTGTCCTCAAGTTCTGTCACAAATTTGTGTTCCAGTTCTTTGTTCACGCCTTGGATTGGTAGTAAATTATCTATTAGTAGGTTAAATTGCAGGATTGTTACATGTTGCTTGCAAAATACTAATTTGTTTATTCCCGGGCCCGGGAAATCTATCTCATTTTATATCCAAAATAAGTTCGTTATTTTCTGTAATCCAGAGCGGGTGGCCTATCTCCCAGCAATGGGATATAAACAAATTCGGAGCCTCTTCGTTCGAGAAATTCAGCTTTGGCCTTAGCAACCAGTTCCTCGCTGGCTAACAGATCAATCGCGGTTAAAGTCAGGGTTTTTGCCGCAACCATCATACCTTTTTTACCAATTGAAGTGCCACCAGCGGCCACTGCCTGCCAGCTATGAGCAGGTGTCCCCGGAACCCAGGTTGCAGAACCCATACCTGCTGTTGGTACGGTAAAACTTACATCTCCTACATCTGTAGAACCTGAAGACTCCCCAACGGTATTGTAGGGTTGAATGGTTTCGGCGGTTTCTAAATCGGCTTTGTCATATCCCATTGTTTTTGCAATCTTATCTGCAAATACTATTTCATCTGTTGTATAACTAATTCCTCCAACCTTTGAAAGGTTGTCATACATTAATTTTTGTAAAGTCAGGTTTGGTAATAGTTCATGTGTGCCTCCAATCAGTTCATAATCCATGGTTGTTCCTGTGCCAAGGGCAGCACCTTCCGCTGCTTTTGCAATCCGATCAAATATATCCAGAACAACATCTCTTTTGTCATGTCTGGCATAATAGTATACTTCGGCAAAATCAGGGACCACATTCGGAGCTTTTCCACCCTGGGTAATGACGTAGTGAATCCTGGCTTCTTCCGGGATATGCTCCCTCATCATATTTACCATCATATTCATAGCTTCAACACCATCGAGTGCAGAACGTCCTTTTTCGGGAGCTCCTGCCGCATGTGCAGAAATACCATAAAATCTAAACTTAGCCGATTTGTTCGCCAGTGCAGCTCCTGCATTCGCCTCATTTTCGGCTCCCGGATGCCAGTGCAATGCTATATCCACATCGTTAAATAATCCATCCCTCACCATATATACTTTACCTGAGCCACCTTCTTCTGCAGGACACCCATAAAATCGTATGGTTCCTTTATTATTACCCGCTTTCATCCAGTCTTTTACAGCGATGGCAGCTGCCGCAGAGGCCGTGCCAAAAAGATGATGACCACATCCATGGCCAGCCTCTTTATCTGCTGATGATTTTTCAGGTACTGCTTTTTGAGATAAACCGGGAAGTGCGTCATATTCACCCAGGATGGCAATCACAGGTGCACCACTCCCGTACTCGGCTACAAAAGCCGTGGGAATGCCAGCCACACCCTTTTTTATAGTAAAACCCTCATCACGCAACGTTTTTTGTAACAAAGAAGAACTCTTTTCTTCCAAATAGCCCATCTCCGCAAATTCCCATATATTCTGGGCTATGACTCCATAGTCTTCAGATTTATTGTTCATCTCAAAAAGGACTTCATCTTTCGTAAGTTGTGCCTTCATGGTATTCCCACAATACAGGATTAAAGCGCTCAGTAATATTAATTTTCGCATGTTTGCTATTTTTAATTTTGAAGATAAATATAATCAAACGCACAACTTCTGAGGTCATCGTGCAAAGAATTCATCAGATATGGGGATTTTTGGACCCAATTTCTGATGTCATAGTTTGGCATTTTAAAGAACTTTCGATTAGAAAGGTTCAATTCAGGATATTGAAAGAATGAACAACGGCATCCCTAAACCTGTCTTGGATGATATTTGTTTACGACTTCAGCCAAATGCGAACGATCTAAATGCATGTAAATTTCTGTTGTTGTTATGCTTTCATGGCCTAACATTTGCTGAATAGCTCGTAAGTCGGCGCCATTTTCCAGTAAATGCGTTGCGAATGAATGTCTGAAAGTATGGGGACTAATGTTTTTAGAGAGATCAATTTTGACCGCAAGTTGCTTGATTATAGTAAAGATCATAGCCCTGGTAAGTTGCTTTCCCCTTCGGTTTAGAAATAATATGTCCTCAAATCCCTTTTGGATTTTTTGATGATTGCGCACCTCCTTTAAATAAATAGTAATGTATTTTTTATTTATATTACCTATAGGAACAAAGCGCTGTTTGTCTCCCTTGCCGGTGACCTTGATGAAATCTTCTTCAAAAAACAGATCCGAAATCCTAAGTCCGATTAATTCCGAGACCCTTAATCCGCAACCGTATAGCGTTTCCAGCATGGCTCTGTTTCGCTCTCCTTCGGGCGCCGATAAATCAATGGCTTTGATAAGACTGTTTATTTCTGCGGTGGAAAGGGTGTCCGGCAGTTTTCGGCCAATTTTTGGAGATTCTATTAAATCTAAAGGAGTATCCTTTCTGTAATCCTCAAAAACCAAATAGTTGAAAAAACTTTTAAGGCCCGAAATTATGCGCGCCTGCGACCTGGGACCGACTTCTTTGGCAACTTCATAAATAAAAAGTTGCAATGTTTCACGATCCAGAGAAACGGGAGTTTCTTCGATTCCCTTATTCACCAGAAATACTCTTAGTTTTTCTACATCCCTTAAATAATTGGAGATTGAATTGGCCGCTAAACCGCGTTCGATCTTCAAATAGTATCCGTAATCTGTTTGGGCTTGCTTCCAATTCATACCATAAAGATATCGCTTGTTTCACTTAATTAGAAATATCCATTTTTTTTTTATCTCTTTAATTGAGATTTAAAGTTTGCTTAGAAAACAGCTTGAACAGTTTTTAGGATGGTCGTTATTAAGCCTGGCAACCGGCTACAAAAATATTAAAGCCAGGGAGTATCTCATTCGCTTTTTTAGCACTATACATTTTATTACTTTTAGCCTATGAAAATTATAATAATTAACGGGCCAAACCTTAATCTCCTTGGAAAAAGAGAACCGGAAATCTACGGTGGCAAAACGTTTGAGGCCTACTTCGCGGATTTGCAGTCCAAATTCAAGGATTTGGAATTAGAGTATTACCAGTCAAATATAGAAGGGGAACTGATAGATAAAATGCAGGAGGTGGGCTTTACTTATGATGGGATTATCTTAAACGCCGCCGCATATACGCATACATCTGTTGGTTTGGGTGATGCAGTGAAAGCCATCAATACTCCGGTCGTAGAAGTACATATTTCCAATACGCATCAACGGGAAGATTTCAGACATGTTTCCTATATCTCACCCGGGGCTAAAGGTGTTATCCTGGGATTTGGTTTGCAAAGTTATGAGTTGGCAATCCGGAGTTTTTTATGAAGCTGAAAGCGGTTTAAGGTAATTCTGATCCATATAGAATGTCCCAAAAGGCAATAGTGAAGCCAGTACCAGCATAATTATTTTTTTTGGAGCTATTTTTCTTTCCACAGAAAAGATTACAGCCAGAAGCATATAGGCTATAAAAAGAAACCCATGCACATAGCCAATATAAATATTAGGTTCGGAAATATTTGCCCAATATTTTAATGGCATACTTAAACTAAACAAGAGCAAATAGGAGATGCCTTCCAATATGGCACTCAGGCGAAATATTTTGAGCATTTTTATTTTTTTTATTTATTGGGCTAGAGGTGTATAACTTCGCCATAAGCCTCTGCAACCGCTTCCATTACCGCCTCACTCATTGTCGGATGCGGGTGAACCGCCTTGAGGATTTCATGTCCGGTTGTCTCTAATTTACGGGCTACAACTGCCTCTGCAATCATGTCCGTTACCCCGGCACCGATCATATGACAACCTAGCCATTCGCCATATTTAGCGTCAAAAATCACTTTAACAAAACCATCGGCATTTCCGGAAGCCTTTGCCTTGCCACTTGCCGAGAATGGGAATTTGCCAACTTTGAGTTCATATCCCTTTTCTTTGGCTTGTTTTTCTGTAAGGCCAACGGAAGCAACTTCCGGCATGCAATAGGTACAACCGGGAATATTTCCATAGTCTAAAGGTTCTACATGCATTCCGGCTATCTTTTCCACACAAAGGATACCTTCGGCTGAAGCAACGTGGGCGAGAGCCTGACCGGGAGTAACATCGCCAATGGCATAATAACCCGGAATATTGGTCAGGTAGAAATCATTCACAAGAATTTTATCCCTGTCCGTAGCGATGCCAACTTCTTCTAGGCCAATATTTTCAATATTTGATTTAATGCCTACAGCAGAAAGTACGATATCGGCCTCCAGAATTTCTTCTCCTTTAGCCGTTTTTACTGTAGCCTTAACACCTTCTCCCGAGGTATCCACATGGGTGACTTCAGACGAGGTTTTAATTTTTACTCCTGCTTTCTTAAAGCTGCGTTCTAACTGTTTAGAAACCTCTTCATCCTCTACAGGGACAATATTTGGTAAAAACTCAACTACCGTTACTTCGGTTCCCATAGCATTGTAGAAATAAGCAAATTCAATACCTATAGCTCCACTTCCAACTACAATCATTTTCCTGGGTTGCTTCTCTAATGTCATTGCCTTGCGGTAACCAATAATTTTCTTCCCGTCCTGAGGCAAAGCGGGCAGTTCCCTGCTTCTTGCACCAGTGGCAATTATTATGTGGTCTGCACTGTGCTCCGTATCCTTGCCTTCAGCGTCTGTTACAACCACCTTCTTTCCAGGGGCCAACTTTCCAAACCCATTAATGACTTCAATTTTATTCTTCTTCATAAGAAACTGAACACCTTTGCTCATTCCATCAGCGACATTCCTGCTCCGTTTTACAACTGCATCAAAATCTTTATCCACGCCATCTGCTTTAAGCCCATAATCGGATGCATGCTGTAAATATTCAAATACCTGGGCCGATTTCAATAAAGCTTTAGTAGGGATACATCCCCAATTTAAACATACACCACCAAGATTCTCTTTCTCAACAATAGCCGTTTTAAATCCAAGTTGTGATGCCCTGATGGCGGTTACATAACCTCCAGGCCCACTTCCTAAAACAATAATATCGAATTTGCCCATTCCAGTATTTTTTGTGATTCAAATTTATGAGGTCGCAAAGTTACAAAACCAAATTGAAAGCTTTTGAACTTCCTTGAGAATCTTAGATTAATCCTTAAATTTTGCCTGGTTAAAAGCATTTGATTGGCCTTTGGGTATAGACAGGGATACCCAATTCTCCCCTTTTATAGTCTTCCCGAGCAGCACAATTTGACCTATATGATAAGAATAATGGCCCAATTGCCGGTTTAGAGCCTGAGGAATTGAGTGTGGTTCATTTCGGATTTTGATTGTATTCTGAAAATTTTCTTCATTTATTTCTTTAAGGGCGTCAAAAAAGCAATTCCATCCTCTTTCCCAGGCTTCAAGCATTTCCTCTTTTGTCTGGTAGGTGGCCTCAAATTCTGAGTCCCTGTTTCTCCAGGTTTTTTCACCATCCTCGGAAAAGAAATTAGTCCACCTGCTAAGCATGTTGCCCGATAGATGTTTTACAATTACTCCAATACTGTTGCCTGTGCTTTCATATTTCCAATGGATGTCCTCTTTATCGAGCTGATCAAAGGTTTTGTCGCCAAGGGATTTATAGCGCTGGCATTCAAATAATAAACTTTTTAAATACTCTGACTGTAAATTCATTTATTTCAAATCCGATATTGAATTTTAAAAACACGTATAACCAAATAAGCGGGGACTATTTTTGGTCAGGCACGAAACGCAGGGCTGCCCCGTTTATACAATGTCTCAGACCTGTAGTCTCGCGCGGGCCATCTTCAAAGACATGGCCGAGGTGGCCGCCGCAAACGGCGCAATGTTCTTCTGTTCTTTTATATCCAATTTTGTAATCCACATCATAGGCCACATTTCCCTCAATTTCCTGGTCGAAACTTGGCCAGCCACTTCCGGAATCAAATTTGTTTTCACTTTTAAACAAAGCCGTTCCACAGCCGGCGCAGACGTATGTACCTGCTTTTTTGTTATTTAAAAGCTCACTGGAACCCGCATTTTCAGTTCCGGCCTTTCTGAGAACATAGAATTGCATGTCCGTAAGTTCTCTGCGCCATTCTTCTTCAGTCTTATCCACATCAAATGTTTCTGTTTGTTCGGCCTTTTCTGCAATAACGGATTCTTTCTCTTGCGAAACCCCTTTACATCCCATTGAAATTAAGAGGATAATACATACATATTTTTTCATGACAGGTAATTTTTTCTTTTTCTGATTTTTTTTGACGGTTTTGAATTCAAAACCTTTCAAAGTTAAGCATAACTTCATAAAAAAATCCCTGCACTATTCTTGCAGGGATTTTTTTCTTTCGTTAATAGAAGCAGTTACAATTGTATTCTGTTAATATCTGTTTCCCTAATATTCAAGCTATTCATAACTTCCTCAATGTTTGAAACATCCATTTTTGAAGATTGGGCAAATTCTGCAGGTACAATGGCTATTCTGAATACCTGGTTATCCGTATCTCCGGGAGAAAGGGTTCCAAGGTCAATATCTGATTCCAGAAAGACACTTACATCCAAAAAGGTAAAGTCATAATTGTATTGCAACAAACCCTGAGCCAAAATTCGCGTTTGTGGCAAAAGCCTCCAGATATCCAGAGGTTCCCCATTACCATCTTCAGCAACGTCCCAAAGCAAGTAAACCAGGACTACATCTGATTCGAAGACTTCAACTGTCTGTGGAAATTCATAAAACAGGGAATAATCATTTCCGGCATCAAAAGTACCTTCAATCTCCAGTACCTGTCCTAAAATATTAACTCCGTCCAAGCCATCCAGCCCATCAAAACCGGGAGGTCCGGGAGGTCCGGGAGGTCCTACGGGTCCCTCGCAAGACAAAATAATTAAACTTAAAAATGCGCTGAATACTAATGTAACTTTTTTCATAATAGTAATTGTTTAATGATTAATATTTTAAGTCTTTCCATTATTTTTTCGAAATTTTCAAATACTGTCTTAAGCCTGAAAACAAAAAGCGTTCCAAAAATGGAGTAAGTCGTTATATTGGGTATTATTTCGGTAAAATTTGGGGCGTTGAGGCACTGTATTTCATATATTTTCCTATTTTTAACAAAAACCCAACTAACTAATTATGATGTTAAGACAACAACGTGTTGTAATTGAAAATATTACTCCTCAGCTTCAGTGTGGGGCTTTTTTTATTAAGCGAGTCGTTGGAGAATCTGTTATAGTTTATGCAGATATAATAGGAGATGGACATGATATAGTACAGGCAGAACTCCAATACAAGCATTCCGGCGCGAAATCTTTTAATACTGCGCGCATGGAACACCTGGGAGACGATGTCCACAGGGTTTCTTTTAAAGTCCTTAAGCAGGGATATTACATTTACAGGATTTCAGCCTGGGTAGATCATGCTCAAAACTGGCAGCATGGTATTGAAGCGAAGTTAAAAGATGATCAGCATGTAAACAGCGAGCTTTTAGATGGTGTGCAATACCTGAAAACCTTGTTGAAAAAGATAGGTCCCGCGGACAAGAAGTATATAAATGATTTGATTCAATCTTTTCAAAACGAAGATTTATATAAAAAAGCCATTAAAGAAGCGGTTTCAGATAAATTACATAAGTTATTTGTTGCATATCCAAATCGATTTTTAGCTAATACAAGCGAGGACCTTAAGGTTTATGTAGACAGACTAAAGGCAAATTTCAGTACCTGGTACGAATTTTTTCCAAGATCATCTTCCCCGGAGGAAGGAAAACATGGTACATTTAAGGATTGTGAGCGATTGCTGCCTAAAATAGCCCGCATGGGTTTCGATGTCCTTTATTTCCCTCCAATACACCCAATTGGTGAAGTAAACAGGAAAGGTAAAAACAATACAACAAATGCCCGGAAAGGAGATTCAGGGGTGCCCTGGGCAATAGGATCAAAGCTTGGGGGACATAAGGAAATACATCCGGAATTAGGTACAGAAGAAGACCTTAAAGGTCTCATAAAAAAAGCGAAAGGATTGAATTTGGAGATTGCACTGGATTTAGCTTTTCAGGCAGCTCCTGATCACCCTTACATATCGAGTCACCCCGAATGGTTCAGAAAAAGGCCTGACGGCACTATGCAGTATGCCGAGAATCCTCCAAAGAAGTATCAGGATATTGTAAACTTCTATTTTGAATCCCCCGCATTTAAGGAACTATGGGCAGAGCTTTTGTCTGTTACACTTAAATGGGTAGGAATGGGGATACAAATATTCAGAGTAGACAATCCACATACCAAACCGTATTATTTTTGGAATTGGTTAATTACCGAGGTAAAAAAGAAACATCCCGATGTACTTTTTTTAGCGGAAGCCTTTTCCAGACCTAAAGTAATGCAACAGTTGGCAAAACAGGGATTTTCTCAGTCATACACCTACTTTACCTGGCGGGTTCACAAGCACGAAATAATAGAATACATGCTGGAGCTTACGCAATCGGAAATGAAGGAGTATTACAGACCAAATTTTTGGCCAAACACACCAGATATTAATCCTTACCATTTGCAAGGGGCCAATGAGGCCATGCATATTTCCCGCTATGCCCTTGCTGCAACGCTTTGTGGCAACATTGGCATTTATGGGCCGGTATTTGAATACATGCTTTCCGACGCTTTACCCGGCAAAGAAGAATATTTGAATTCCGAAAAATATGAAGTGAAATTTTGGGATTGGACCATTGAAAATAAATTAACCCTTATAATTACTCGTTTAAACCAGGCCAGGAAAAACCATGAAGCGTTGCAGCAAACCAACAATATCAGGTTTTGTCATATTGAGAATCATCAGCTTATAGCATTCTATAAGTGGAACGATAATAAAACCGATGAGGTGCTGGTAGTTATAAACCTGGACTCTCATTATTCGCAGCGAGGGATGCTTCAGCTTCCTTTGGGCGATTTACGGGTCGATATAAGCCATGGGATAAACATGCATGATCTTATCACAGACAATAGTTATCTTTGGTATGATGAGTGGAATTTTGTAGAATTGCATCCTGCGTTGCCATTTCATTTGTTTCATATTAAAAAATAATAATGTCCAAAAAAAATCAGGACTCAATTCTTCAACCTCCCTATTCATTTAATGTAGCCTGGGAAAATTTATTGGATGATAAGAATTTTATCAAAGTCTTTCTTTCCGATATCCTTGAGGCCTATGTGGTTAAGCAACGATGGTATGGTGGCAAAGCGAGCAAGCTTAAATATATAGAACTCCGGGAATACTTCAGGATTCAGCAGAAAGGCGAAGTTTATTACGGTTTATTGCTGGAAGTTAATTTTGAAGAGGCATTTTACCAGCATTATTTTTTACCTATTGCATTTGTTACCGATGAGAATTTTGCCGAAAAAGAAAGGATTCTGCCCCTGAGTATAAACGGACAGGATGGTTTTATAATAGATGCAATAAACCTTGAGGCTTTTCGAAAGTTGGTATTTGAGCGTATCGTGAATGCAGAGCCAAATGATACTACCCGTGTAAGGTACCATAAAAGTATTGACTTTCATGACAAAGTCTATGAATCCTCTCGTTTTATGGGGCTAGAACAGAGTAATACTTCTGTAATAATCAATGATAGATCTGTTATAAAATTTTTTAGAAGGATCTACGCAGACAAGAATCCGGATTTTGAAATGAGTCAGTTCCTTTCGGAACGAAAAGGATATAAAAATACACCGGCCTATCAGGGAAGTATAAGTATCATGGATGCAGAGAATGTTAATGTTACCATAGCATTAATGCAGGAATTGGTCCCAAATCAGGGCGATGCCTGGGATTTTATGTTGAAAGAATTACATAAAATCTTTAGCAACCTCGAATATAAGGGGATAAATGTGCACAAATTGCCTCAAACAGAATTGTTTGAGCGGTTGAATATCAGGGATGTTCCGCCGGAAATTATTGATTGGGCGGGTTTGAACATTTTCCTGAAACTTCAGAAATTGGCACAGAGAACCGCAGAGATGCATATTGCTTTGGGTTCAGAATTTGAGGACACTGCATTCACACCTACTCATTTTAATGGGGATTACGAAGTGTGGCTAAAGAATAGATTGTTATATCAATTTCAAAATAGATTAAATACTGTTGAAAATAACCTTCATCGTTTGGAAGGTTTATCGCAAGAGCTTGCCAAGGAGTTTTTGGAGCGAAAAAATGAGATTAGAAAACGCTTTGTGAATTTTGACTGGACCAAGCTTAAAGGAGAAAGGATTCGCGTCCATGGAGATTATCATTTGGGTCAGATATTGGTTAAGGATGATGATTTTTATTTGCTTGATTTTGAAGGGGAACCGGAAAGCACTATTAGGGACAGGAAGGTTAAACAGCCGCCTTTAAAAGATATTGCGGGTCTTTTCAGGTCATTTCATTATGCGGTTTATGCCACAATTTTCAATCACATGGAAGACTATGCATATTCACAGGAAGATCTTTTTCTGGCGGGTGAGATTCTTTATCGTTACTTTATAGGCGTCTTTCTGGAAACCTATGTCAGTCTTATACAGGAACATAATATAAATATTGGTTATCGCCAGGAAAGAATATTTCTCCTGGAGTATTGTATGCTTGAAAAGGCAGTTTACGAATTGGGATATGAAATGAATTCGAGACCCAGATGGGCGGTGATACCTTTGCAGGGTATTATGAGTATTATTAACGAAACTAACTAACAAAACAAAAATGGGCAATGTAATTCCCTTTAGCTTATTATCGGATTTTGATATTAATCTTTTTAAGGCAGGCAAGCACTACCGGCTTTACAATCATTTGGGATCACACCCTATGAAATACAAAGGCAAAAAGGGGACATATTTTGCTGTTTGGGCTCCAACGGCTAAATCTGTTTCTGTAATAGGTGATTTTAATTACTGGGTAGAAGGTGAACATCAGCTTAATGTAAGATGGGATGAAAGTGGTATTTGGGAAGGTTTTATTCCGGGGGTAGAACAAGGCGCCCTGTATAAGTATAAGATTCATTCTCATAACAATAATATTAAAACGGAGAAAGCAGACCCTTTTGCCAGATATTGCCAGCATCCGCCCAATACAGCTTCTGTAGTATGGGATGACGCTTATAAATGGAAGGATAAGACCTGGATGGATACCCGTGAGACTAAGAATAGTTTAGACAAACCATATTCTGTCTATGAAATCCATCTTGGATCCTGGAAACGGGCCAATGAGGATAAGTTTATGTCCTATCTGGATCTGGCAGAAGATTTGGTTCAATACTTGAAGGAAATGAATTTTACACACGTAGAATTTATGCCGATTATGGAATATCCCTATGATCCTTCCTGGGGCTATCAGCTAACTGGTTATTTTGCGCCGACATCCAGATTTGGCAAGCCAGAAGATTTTAAACTTCTGGTAGATAAACTTCATCAAAATGATATTGGTGTCATCCTGGATTGGGTACCTTCACATTTTCCGGAAGATGCCCATGGGTTAGGATTTTTTGACGGCTCCTGCCTGTATGAAAACCCGGATAGAAGAAAAGGATATCATCCGGATTGGAAAAGTCTGATATTTAATTACGGCAGAAATGAAGTTCGCGCATTTCTGATAAGTAACGCCAATTTTTGGTTAGATCAGTTTCATGCAGATGGTCTCCGTGTCGATGCCGTTGCTTCAATGTTATACCTGGATTATTCGCGTGAAGAAGGCGAGTGGGAACCAAATATTTATGGCAACAACGAGAATCTTGAAGCTATATCCTTTATTCGCGAACTTAATCAGGAAGTGTACAGCAGTTTTAAAGGTATTCAAACAATTGCAGAGGAATCAACTTCCTTTTCTATGGTCTCCAAGCCTGTTAGCATTGGGGGACTTGGGTTTGGCATGAAATGGATGATGGGTTGGATGCATGACACCCTGGAGTACTTTAAGAAAGAGCCCATTTATCGCAGGCATCATCAGAATGATCTAACATTCAGTATGACCTATGCTTTTACCGAAAACTTCATGTTGCCTTTTTCCCACGACGAGGTAGTCTATGGAAAGCAGTCTTTGCTCTATAAAATGCCAGGGGATGAATGGCAAAAATTCGCTAACTTAAGATTGCTATACGGGTATATGTTTACGCATCCGGGTACTAATCTGCTATTCATGGGTGCGGAGTTCGGACAGTCTTCCGAATGGAATTATCAGCATAGTCTTGATTGGCATTTGTTGCAATATGATTTTCATAAAGGCGTTCAGGAGTTGGTAAAGGACCTGAACAAGCTTTATCGTACATCCCCTGCTCTTTATGAAAAACAATTCAGCCCTGAAGGATTTCAGTGGATAGATTACGGAGATTATGAAAATTCCGTACTTACTTATATCCGCCGTGGAAATGAACCTAAAAACGACCTGATAGTGGCTTGTAATTTCACACCGGTACCAAGAGAAGGTTACCGAATAGGAATTCCAAAAAAAGGGGCATTAAAGGAGGTTTTTAACAGTGATGCCAAAAAATATGGGGGAAGCGGTAGTAAAAATACCGGATTAAAAGTTAGCAAGACCCCATGGCATGGTCATAAAACTTCTATTGAAATTACAATTCCACCACTTGGGATCGTAGTTTTTAAATAAATATCGCCAACTATAACGTAATAGTTCATAAATCGCAGCAAAATCGTTTTTCTTTTAAAAGTTAAAGTCTTTTTTTTGTCTGTCTTTTAAATCACCCTTTATGATTACCAATACAGAATTAGAATACAAAGGCAATTTATATCCCAACCAAATAATTAAATTTAAGCGTGATACCGATAAATTTTATTTTACGTCGGAGAATGGGGTAATTCTTGAAATAACTGTACTGCGCAACAGCGCCATTAGATTCAGATATGCCACTGAAGAAGTTTTTCAACCAGATTTTTCCTATGCAATAAGTCCGGATGGCAGCAGGGGGTATAACAAACTAGAAGCCACAGAAACAAAAACAGAATATTTAATTAGCACTTCGAAAATTACGGTTCTGGTTGATAAAAAAACCATGAGAACCCAAATTTCAGACCTGGAAGGAAATATAATAAACGAGGATGAACTCGGATTTCACTGGGAGGAGAATTACCAATTTGGTGGTAATTCGGTGAAGATGAGCAAAATTACCCAGACCGCAGAAAGCTTTTACGGTATGGGTGATAAGGCCACGCATTCCAATCTGAAAGGGAAAAGAGTGAGCAATTGGGTTACGGATTCTTATGCCTATAGCAAAGATCAGGATCCGTTGTACAAGGCAATTCCATTTTATATTGGCCTCCATAACAATATTGCGTACGGAATATTCTTTGACAATACATTTAGGACCAATTTTGATTTTGCCCATGAAAGAAGGAATATAACCAGTTTTTGGGCAGACGGCGGAGAAATGAATTACTACTTTTTTTACGGACCTGAGATGTCCAAAGTAGTTAGGGCTTATACGGATTTAACCGGCACACCGGAAATACCGCCACTTTGGGCATTGGGTTTTCATCAGTCCAAATGGAGCTACTTCCCTGAGAGCAAAGTAAAGAAAATTGCCGCGAAATTCAGGGCGCTAAAAATACCATGTGACGCCATCTATCTGGATATAGATTATATGGATGGATTTCGCTGTTTTACGTGGGATAAGAAAAAATTTCCCGACCCCAAGGCCATGATACAGGATTTATACAAAGATGGCTTTAAAACTGTGGTCATGATAGATCCGGGAATTAAAGTAGATAAGGATTATTGGGTATACCAGGAAGCCTTGGAAAATGATTATTTCTGTAAAAGGGGCGATGGACCTTTAATGCGAGGTAAAGTCTGGCCGGGAGAATGCAGTTTTCCTGATTTTACAAATCCGATAGTCAGGAAATGGTGGGCAGGACTTTATAAAGAGCTAATGTCAGAAACTGGCGCCCATGCAGTTTGGAATGATATGAATGAACCCGCCATAATGGAAGTTCCCTCGAAAACGGCACCCCTGGATACAAGGCATGATTTTGATGGCCATCCATGCAGTCATAGAAAGGCACATAATATTTATGGCACTCAAATGGTAAGGGCAACTTATGAAGGTGTAAAAAAATACGTTTACCCTAAACGACCCTTTGTAATAACCAGGGCGGCATATGCAGGTGCTCAGCGTTTCTGTTCTACCTGGACCGGTGATAATGTTGCTACCTGGGAACACCTATGGATTGCCAATGTGCAGGTTCAAAGAATGTGCATGAGCGGTATGTCTTTTGTTGGTTCAGACATAGGAGGATTTGCAGAACAACCCAATGGTGAGCTTTTTGCCAGATGGATACAATTGGGTATTTTTCATCCGTTTTTTCGGGTGCATTCCAGCGGAGACCATGGAGATCAGGAACCATGGTCATTTGATAAAGAAGTAACCAATATTGTTCGGAAGTTTATTGAATTAAGATACCAGCTTCTTCCGTACCTGTATACCATGTTCTGGAAATATTCTAATGAAAACATTCCTATGCTAAAACCCCTGGTTTATTTTGATCAGGAGGATCATCAAACGCATTTTAGGACTGATGAATTTATATTTGGAGATCAAATATTAGTCTGTCCAATTCAGGAACCAAATGCAATGGGAAGAAGAATGTATATTCCCAGAGGTAAATGGCATAATTTCTGGACAGGTGAGGTTTTAGATGGTGGAATGGAAAAATGGGTTGCCGCGGATATAGATAAAATTCCGATTTTTATTAAAGAAGGCGCAATAATACCCAAATATCCTGTCCAGCAGTATGTTGGTGAGAAAGTTATCGAAGAATTAATCCTTGATGTTTACTTTAAATTGGGTGTTGAAAATTCTTCGGTCTATGAAGATGCACATGACGGTTACGATTATACAAAAGGGAATTATAGTTTAAGGAATTTTAAATTAAATGGTAAGAAAAATGAATTGATCATTCAGCAGTTCAAAAATGGAGCATTCATTACATCATATAGCTCATTTAAGATTAATCTGATTGATTTAC
Source organism: Eudoraea adriatica DSM 19308 (assembly GCF_000382125.1). Classification (GTDB taxonomy): domain Bacteria; phylum Bacteroidota; class Bacteroidia; order Flavobacteriales; family Flavobacteriaceae; genus Eudoraea; species Eudoraea adriatica. The sequence continues at coordinate 157,662 of NZ_KB907549.1, read as the reverse complement.
CATTTGCTATTAAGGAGGTAGAAATAGATAATGAAATTGTTCCTCTGAAAGATCTCATAAAGAATGGAAATAATGCAATACAAGTCACTAAGGAATTTACTGTGTTGCATATAATTGGTAAATAAATATTTTGTATTTTAAACCTTAATTATTCATTAAAAATGAGCACGAAAAAGGTTGTACTGGCATTCGTATTATTATTGGGAATTGCCTCTTGCAAAGTCAATCCATTTACCGGGCAGAAAGTTTTGAACTTCTATCCCAACAGTCAGATATTCCCAATGGCCTTCTCCCAATACGATGAATTTATCGGACAAAATGAGGTCCTCGAGAATTCTGCCGAAGCCAGGATGATTTCAAAGGTTGGGCAGCGAATTTCTTCTGCTGCTGAAAGATGGTTGTCGGCGAATGGATATCCCGGCTATCTAAAGGATTACCGATGGGAATACAATTTGGTAAAAGACGATCAAATTAATGCCTGGTGTATGCCTGGCGGCAAGATTGTTTTTTATACCGGTATTCTGCCTGTTTGCCAGGGAGAAACAGGAGTTGCTGTAGTAATGGGTCATGAAGTGGCTCATGCCCTGGCAGATCACGGCGCACAGAGAATGAGTGCAGGAACCCTTCAGCAACTGGGAGCGGTTGCAGGAAATATTGCGATTCAGGATGAAGAATCGAGAAATATGTTTAACCAGGCATACGGAATTGGTTCATCAGTTGGAGTTATGCTGCCGTTCAGTCGCAGTCATGAAACTGAAGCGGATAGAATAGGACTTCAAATTATGGCTATTGCTGGCTATAATCCGGATGAGGCTGCTGAATTATGGAAACGTATGAAGGCAAGCGCAGGAGGGAATACTCCACTGGAATTTTTAAGTACCCACCCATCGAATGATACCAGGATTGCCAATTTAATCCAATGGGCTCCTTTAGCAAGACAGGAAGCTCAGAAGTTCGGTGTTACTTCTTTTCAATAGGCCGATCTCAAATGGTGATTGCTCTAATAGTTGTATATTCGAGGCTGCTTTTAAAGAGTAGCTTTTTAATAAATGGCCAGAACTTTTGCAATAAAAGGAAGTAAGAGATTATTAAATGCCTGGGCATTTTATGACTGGGCGAACTCTGTATATAGCCTCGTTATTGCATCAGCAATTTTCCCAATTTTTTATGGAGCTTTGTTTCGGGCAGCCGAAATTGAGAAAGTAGCTGTTTTTGGTGGTGAAATTGAGCGTGCACCATTGATAAGTTATCTTACATCGGCCGCTTTTTTGTTCATTGGTGTAATTACACCGCTAATTTCCGGTATCGCAGATTATCTGGGGAATAAGAAAATCTTTATGAAATTTTTTTGTTACCTGGGAGGAATTTCCTGTATCGGGCTTTACTGGTTTTCTCTGGAAAATATTTATTTGGGCCTGGGATGTTACTTTTTTGGTCTAGTGGGATTCTGGGTGAGTTTTGCAATCAATAATTCTTACCTGCCGGATATCGCATTCCCCGAGCAACAGGATAGTATTAGCGCAAAAGGATTTTCCATGGGTTATATAGGAAGTGTTCTTTTGCTATTAGTTAACCTAGCCATGGTTATGAAACCCAATATTTTTGGGATAGAAACCGATGCCTCTGAGGCAGCTGAGATCAGAGCCATGAAATATTCTTTCGTAACAGTTGGTATTTGGTGGATTTTGTTTAGTCAATATACTTTTTATTATCTGCCTAAAGGAGTTAAACGGCCCGGAGTGAGGCAAAATATTATTTTCAATGGATTCAAAGAATTAAAAGGGGTATGGCATCAATTAGGAAATGAAATAAAACTAAAGCGATATCTGGCAGCATTTTTTGTATACAGTATGGCTGTTCAGACTGTTATGTTGATAGCTACTTATTTTGGCGAACAGGAGATCAACTGGGGTTCGGATAGTGAGCGAACTACAGGATTAATCGTTAGTATTCTGGTTATTCAATTGGTAGCCATTTTCGGGGCTACCATGACGGCTAAGGCATCAAAAAAATTTGGCAACATAAAGACCCTTATGGGGATAAATATTTTATGGGTAATAATCTGTATCTATGCCTATTTCCTGATTACTCCAATCGATTTTTATATAGCCGCTGGTTGTGTGGGAATTGTCATGGGTGGTATACAGGCTTTATCGAGATCTACCTATTCCAAATTTATCCCGGAAACAACAGATACGGCTTCTTTTTTTAGTTTTTATGATGTGGCTGAAAAACTTGGAATTGTGATCGGCACTTTTTTATATGGATTTATTGCCCAGTTTACAGGAAGCATGCGAAATGCAACCATATTTCTGGGACTGTTTTTCCTATGCGGATTGTTTTTATTGACCAGAGTACATAAAAAACCCTGACATTTCTGCCAGGGTAGGATTGTTGTTCGTTTTTTGATGAATTTTTATCCCTTGGTAATATCACCAGAACCTGAAGATTTACTATCTATCTTTTTCGGATCTCCTTTATAGTGTATATCTCCGGAACCGGAAACTCGTGCTGTTAGCATTTCATTGGCTGTAACCTTAATATCAGCAGACCCTGAAACTCTGGCATCAACATTATCAGCTATCAGGTCATATGCCCGAATATCTCCCGAGCCTGAAATTTGAGCCTCAAATACTTCAGTGGTGCCACTTAAGTTAATATCACCGGAACCAGACATTGATGCGGTAATCGTTTTACATTCCAAATCCAGTGTGATATCTCCCGAGCCCGACATGCTGGTGCTAAATTCCGAAGCTGAAATAGTTTTTTTACCGACAATATCTCCAGATCCTGATAGTGAAAGGGCGCTAAGACTCTCTACCGGTACAGTAACTTTGATTCCTCCATCCTTTTTCCATGACGAAGGTTGAAGGTTATAGCCCTTTTTTACCTTAACTACCAGTTTGCCGTCCTTTACTTCAGTTTTTATATACTCCAGCAAATTTTCCTCTCCCTCAATGCTCAGTTTTCCCTCTGTTCCATCGACCAGCATAACATCAAACCACCCGGAAACTGAAATGGCATCATAATTATCCGTAGACCTTTCAATGGTTACTATATTTCCATTTCCTTTAATTTTCTTACCCCATTGTGCATTTGTGACTGCAACCATGCAAAGGGCTATTCCAAATGTTAGTATTTTATTCATGATCATGTGTTTTTTGTATATTGATATTTGTTGTTTAAAAGCGATCTTTAATTTTTGGTAAAACTAATACTGCCATAATCACTGGTTATGGAGATCCTGTTTTCACTGCTTTCGCTACCGTAAAATCCTTCGTAATATCTTTCATTGGATTTTTCTTTACTTATATTGATTTCAAAATCGTCTTTCCCGCTAACACCGGCATATTCAGTAGTGATTTCAAAATTGAAGTGATACATTGGATCGTATCCTATTTTAATACCGGTATAATCAGACCGTATTGACACATTTCCCGCATCCTGAGCCATGTTTTTTATGCTCACGGAGCCGTAATCTGCATTAATATCCACATTGCCATGAATAGTGCCCAGTTTTACATTTATATAATCCCCGTTCCCTTGCACACTATAGGCCTCATCTACTTCTAATTTACCATAATCACTGGAATACTCCAGGTTTTGCATTTGTCCGATTGTAGAATTCGTATAATCCGCGCTTATGTTTAAATCTCCGGCTTTTTGAATGGTAAACCCTGAGTAATCTGCAGAAATTTTGGCACTTCGCACATATTCTATAGTAGACTTAGAAGTGTAATCAAATTTTAATTCATTATTCCTGCCATGCAATTCACCAATTTCCAGCCTTCCATAATCACAACTAATTTTAGCATGCCCGTCAATGCGGTCAAGCATAATATTCCCATAATCATTATTAAGATGCACGCTATTTTTTACCGGCAGTTTAATAATATAATTGATTTGCATATTCACATTGTTATTTTTTCCCCAGTTCCAGCCCCAGCCCTTATCCTTGTTAAAGATAGTTTTTGCCGAAACCATATCGCTGCTTGCATCAAAATCCACAGTAATTTTATCGAGTTTCTCCTGTACTTTTGACTCGTTATTACCACTTGTTTTAATATGAACCTCAATGACCACTCTATTCTCGTTCCAGGAGCTTAAAGTTAAGTTACCATAACTATTGGTAACTTTTAGGAGTGCATCTGTATTGACATCAAATTCCTTTTTAATCGTCTTTTCCTTGGTATACTTGCCTTTGAGATTTCCATTGGAAGCCTGGCCTGTTGCCGGCACTATAAGAAGCGCGACTAGTATATATTTAAATAGTAATGTTTTCATCATCGTAATTTTTAAAAGTTTTAATGTTTTCTATTTTGTCCATAACTTCCTGTAATAAATCAATGCGTGTTTGGAAATTGGTAATCATAGCACTGAGTATTAGTTTGCTGTTTCCCCCGTCAATTAGATCTTGTTCGAGTTTTTTATAATTTTTTTCCAGTTTATTTAATTGCAACAAAGTGTCATCAACTAATTTTTTTGTCTCAGGTGTACTCTGGTCTACCAGTTCTTTAATTTGTCCATCAATGAGGTTGGCAAAATAAAACTGCGTTTGCGAAACTTCCGGTGATATTTTAGCCACCTGTTCATCTATTGAAGGTCTGCCCGTCGTATAGAGGGATGCCCCAACTGCGAAAAGCAATATAATGGAAGCGGCTATAGATAATGGCCTCCACCAATTATTCTTTTTTGGCTTTAGTCTTACCACACCATTGGAATTGCTTAATTTCTGCAGGAATCTTTCCTCATGGCCTACTCCTGGTTCTTCCGTATCAAAAGAACCTTGAAGGTTTTTAAACAATTCCTCTATTTTTCGATCTTCATTCATAATTAAGCATTTATCATTTTTTTTCTCAAACTATCCTTTGCCCTGGATATTGTCGTCCTGCAATTCGCATAGCTTATACCCATGATTGAACTAATCTCTTCGTAATCATAGCCTTCAATTAGATGTAAGGTCAAAGAAATTCTGTAATTGTCTTTCAATTGTTTCATGGTTTCCAGTACTTTTTGAGCCATTCGTTCTGTATTCCCATGATCCTCGGCAATTCCTTCATTATCTTCGACCTTGTACAATATTTCATCTAATCCTACCTCATTTTTTTTCTTCTGCTTTCTGTAATGGTAGATACTTTTGTTAATAACAATGCGCTTTAACCACGCACCAAAAGTAACGTCTCCTTTAAACGTATGCAGTTTCGTAAAAGCATTCAAAAACGATTCCTGCATAACATCTTCAGCTTCTGCACTATCTTTTACAATTCTGTATGCCGTGTTGAACATGGCTTTGTAATAGCGATTGTAAATCTCCATTTGTGCACTTTGCTTACCCTCCAGACACAATTGCAACAAGGCTTCAGTATGTACTTTATTTTGGCTCAAAAAGTAAATGCTTTGTATTAAAGATTGATTAATTTAAGTAATGTTACACTTTTTATGGAAAAATATTTCTTTGTTGGCATAAGAATTGTCTTAAGTAAACTGAAAAGCTGGTATTTACAGTGGTTTACGCTTAAATATGGGCTATTTAATGTAGTTTAGATAGAATAAAGTAATAGTTAATCTGTCCTTAAATGACAGAATGACCGAATAAAATGATATGGGATATTCAAAGTATTCAAAATTTGACAATATGACGTTACAGGGAATTGATGAAGATTCTGAATTAATACCGTTATTGACTCCGGAAGATGAAGAGGAGATGAATAATGAAAGCTTACCCGAGGTTTTACCAATTTTACCTCTTCGAAATACTGTATTGTTTCCGGGCGTGGTAATACCTATTACGGCTGGCAGGGATACCTCAATAAATTTGATAAAGGATGCCAATAAAGGATCTAAAGTTATAGGCGTTGTATCCCAAAAAGATGAAGAAACCGAAAACCCCGGGATTAAGGATATCAATATTTTAGGAACCGTTGCAAGGATATTGAGGGTTTTAAAAATGCCTGATGGCAATACAACTGTGATAATACAGGGAAAAAAACGATTTGAAATAGCTGAGGTTCTTACGGAGAATCCTTATATGACCGCCACAATTCGAGAAGCAGAGGAAGTAAGGCCCTTACCCGGGGATCAGGAATTTCTGGCCATCATAGATTCGATAAAGGAACTGGCATTAAAAATCATTAAAAATAATCCTAACATTCCAAGTGAAGCCTCCTTTGCGATTAAGAATATAGAAAGTAATTCTTTCCTGATAAACTTCGTTTCTTCCAACCTCAATCTGGATGTAAAGGACAAGCAGGACTTATTAGAGATTCCGAACCTGCAGGACAGGGCCCTGGCCACGTTAAAATATATGAATGTGGAATTTCAGAAGTTGGAACTTCAGAAAGATATCCAATCTAAAGTGCGCAGTGACCTGGATCAGCAGCAGCGCGAGTATTTTTTGCATCAGCAAATGAAAACCATTCAGGAAGAACTGGGAGGGGCTTCTTATGATGAGGAGTTTCTTGAAATGCAAGCCAAATCCAAGAAAAAGAAATGGGATGCAAAGGTGGCCGAGCACTTTGAAAAGGAACTTGCAAAAATGCAACGGATGAACCCTCAGGTGGCTGAGTATTCCATACAAAGGAATTATCTCGATTTGTTTCTTGATTTACCCTGGAATGAATATTCCAAAGACAAATTTGATCTGAAGAGGGCTCAGAGAATTTTGGACCGCGATCATTATGGGCTTGAAGACGTAAAGCAAAGGATTATTGAATATTTGGCTGTTCTTAAGCTGCGAAATGATATGAAATCTCCAATTTTATGCCTTTACGGCCCCCCCGGAGTAGGAAAAACTTCCCTTGGTAAGTCAGTTGCGGAAGCTTTAGGCAGGGAATATGTGCGAATGTCTTTGGGTGGTCTGCGAGATGAAGCGGAAATCAGAGGGCACCGCAAAACATACATAGGTGCCATGCCTGGAAGGATCTTGCAAAGTATTAAAAAGGCGGGGACTTCAAACCCTGTCTTTATTTTGGATGAAATAGATAAATTAGGAGCCAGCCATCAGGGAGATCCGTCTTCCGCCATGTTAGAGGTACTGGATCCTGAGCAAAATAGCGAATTCCATGATAATTTCCTGGAACTTGGTTATGATCTTTCTAAAGTCATGTTTATTGCAACAGCCAACAATCTTTCTACGATTCAACCCGCCTTGCGTGATAGAATGGAGATAATAAATGTTACCGGGTATACAATTGAAGAAAAAGTGGAAATTGCGAAACGACATTTGCTCCCAAAACAACTTAAAGAACACGGCCTCTCATCGAAAGATTTAAAAATTGGAAAACCCCAGCTGGAAAAAATCGTTGAAGGCTATACGCGCGAATCTGGTGTTAGAGGACTGGAAAAGCAAATAGCAAAAATGGTCCGATATGCAGCTAAATCAATTGCTATCGAGGAGTCATATAGCGTGAAGATTAGCAATAAGGATATAGAAAAAGTATTAGGTCCTGCCAGGATGGAGCGCGATAAATATGAAAATAATGACATTGCCGGAGTGGTAACCGGATTAGCCTGGACCAGTGTAGGAGGGGATATTCTTTTTATCGAATCTATTTTGTCTAAAGGTAAAGGAACCCTCAACATAACTGGTAACTTAGGCAAAGTTATGAAGGAATCCGCCACCATTGCAATGGAGTATATAAAATCTAATGCAGAGAGTTTTGGCATAAACCCTGAAGTTTTTGATAAATATAATGTCCATATTCATGTGCCTGAAGGGGCAACACCGAAAGATGGCCCAAGTGCGGGCATTACAATGCTTACTTCACTGGTTTCTTTGTTTGCTCAGAAAAAGGTTAAAAAAAGCCTGGCTATGACCGGTGAGATAACCTTAAGAGGCAAAGTTTTACCCGTTGGCGGTATAAAGGAAAAAATACTTGCGGCTAAAAGGGCCAGGATAAAGGAGATAATACTATCAGAGGAGAACAGAAAAGATATTCTGGAGATTAAAGAGGAATACCTGAAAGGGCTAACATTTCATTATGTTACGGATATGAGTGAGGTAATAGACATGGCCATTACTGACCAAAAAGTAAAAAACGCCAAGAAATTATAAATGATATTATGATACTAAATTTAACCTCGAATTCTAAGGATTGCATAAAAAGGATATTTTTGTTTCACTTTAATCATTTCTCTATACTTTTAACATATGAGCAAGATTATTATTGCAATTGATGGCTATTCTTCGACAGGTAAAAGTACCATTGCCAAAGAATTAGCCAAAGCATTGAATTACGTGTATGTTGATACCGGTGCAATGTACCGCGCTATTACCTTATTTGCTTTAGAGCAGAATTGCATTGTTGATCATGAAATAGACGTTAAGAAGTTACTTGGCGTGCTACCAATGGCAAAGCTCAGATTTCAGTACAATAAGGACTTAGGATATTCAGAAATGTTCCTCAATGAGAAGAATGTAGAGAAGGAAATAAGAAGTATGCGGGTTTCTAAAGAAGTTAGCAAAATTTCTGTAATCCCTGAAGTTCGGAAGAAATTAGTTAGCATGCAACGAGAAATGGGTGACAAGGAAGGGGTGGTTATGGATGGCCGAGACATAGGAACTGTTGTTTTTCCGAATGCAGAGCTTAAAATATTTATGACGGCTTCTCCAGACATCAGAGCATCAAGACGCTATAAGGAATTGATTTCACGGGGAGAAAACGTTGCTTATGAAGAAGTGCTGAAAAATGTTCGTGAGCGCGATTATATTGACTCGCACAGAGCATCTTCGCCGCTGGTTAGGGCCAAAGATGCTATAATATTTGACAATAGCGATATGGGCTTAAAAGAACAGTTTGAGAGAATCTATTATTACGCTTTGAAGGTCATTGATAAACAAAAAAAGAACGCTTAAAAGCGTTCTTTTTTTATAAATTAACAATCTATAGGTTAGGAATTATCAATACCTGATCCGGATGGATTATATCCGGGTTACTTAGAATATTCGTATTTGCATTAAAAATCTGTTTGTATTTCATGGCATCCCCATAATAATGTTTGGCTATTTTGCTAAGAGACTCTCCGCTTTTAACCACATGGCGATGATAAACAGAACTATCACCCACGGTAATATTTGCTTTAATATCAGTTGGATGTTCACCTCCGATTTCTTTTATTTTGTCCCAAATTAGATTTTTCTCATATTGGGTATGAGCTTCTCCTTTGATCTTTAAAACCCCATCAGATTCAACTACATCACCATCTTTTATTCCCAGTTTTTCTCCTAAATTCAGGACTGCCTTATATTTTTCTTTGACACTCATTTTGTATATTTTAATTGTTAGTATTTGACATCATGAAGTTACAAAATACCCATTGATTTTTCCAGGAAATATGCAAATCCGCCCCCTTATTTTAATCCTTACCTTCCTCTGCTTTGTAAAACAACATTTTAATTGTATTTTTGCACTCCTTTTTTGCAAATAATCAGGATAAAAAGGAAGGACAAAAAAACATATAACAGCTTCTGCAGGAATTGCCTTAATCCTGAAAGTACTGCGGAATACAAATTTAATCAGCACATGGCTGAAGAAAAAGCAATAACAGAGGCAGTAGAAACTGCCGAAGTAAAAGAAGAACAAAAAACAGAAACTCCAAAACAGGATCCTAAAGAGTTTTTGGAGAATTTCAATTGGGAGAAATACGAAGAAGGTATAGAGCGTGTTGAAGATTCCAAACTTGAAGAATTTGAAAAATTAGTTGCAGAAAACTTTGTAGATACTGCCGATGAAGAGGTCGTAGAAGGTGTGGTTACACATTTGACAGACCGCGAAGCAATTATTGACATTAATGCTAAATCTGAGGGGGTTATCTCACTTAATGAGTTCCGATACAATCCAGATCTGAAGATTGGGGATAAAGTGGAGGTGCTTATTGATATTCGCGAAGATAAAAGCGGACAGTTGGTATTATCTCATAGAAAGGCCAGAACAATTATGGCCTGGGATAGAGTAAATGCGGCACATGATAAAGAAGAAGTGGTAACAGGTTTTGTAAAGTGCAGAACAAAGGGAGGAATGATTGTGGATGTCTTTGGCATTGAAGCATTTTTACCGGGGTCGCAGATTGATGTAAAACCTATTCGGGACTACGATCAGTATGTGGGTAAGACCATGGAATTCAAAGTCGTAAAGATTAACCATGAATTCAAGAATGTAGTTGTTTCACATAAAGCGTTGATCGAGGCGGATATTGAAGAACAGAAGAAAGAGATTATCAGTCAGCTCGAAAAAGGCCAAGTACTGGAAGGTATCGTTAAGAACATTACTTCTTACGGGGTCTTTATTGATCTTGGTGGTGTTGATGGGTTAGTTCATATCACGGATCTTTCCTGGAGCAGAATAAATCATCCGAACGAAGTTGTGGAATTAGATCAGAAGCTAAATGTTGTTATCCTTGATTTTGATGACAATAAATCCCGAATTCAATTAGGTCTTAAACAATTGGAAAAACACCCTTGGGATGCTCTTGGGGATGAAATTAAAATTGGGGACAAAGTAAAAGGAAAAGTAGTTGTAATTGCAGATTACGGAGCCTTTTTAGAAGTAGCTGAAGGAGTAGAAGGCCTGATTCATGTTTCTGAAATGTCATGGTCAACGCATTTGAGGTCAGCACAGGATTTTGTGAAAGTTGGTGATGAACTCGAAGCCGTTGTTTTAACTCTTGACAGGGAAGATCGAAAAATGTCATTGGGTATTAAGCAATTAACTCCAGATCCATGGACGGATATTACTTCTAAGTATCCTGTTGGCTCTCGACATAAAGGTATTGTAAGAAACTTTACAAATTTTGGGGTTTTTGTTGAACTTGAAGAAGGAATAGATGGGTTAATTTATATATCAGATCTTTCCTGGACAAAGAAAATTAAACACCCGTCAGAATTCGTAACAGTTGGGGAAACTTTGGAAGTAGAAGTATTGGAGCTTGATGTAGAAGGTCGTAAATTAAGTTTGGGACATAAGCAAACTACAGAAAACCCCTGGGATAAATATGAGAAAGAATTTGCCCTTGGAACAGTTCACAAAGCTGCAATTTCTGAAATAGTAGATAAAGGTGCTATTATAGAATTTAATGAAGACATAACAGCATTTGTACCTCAGCGCCATATGGAAAAAGAGGATGGTAAAAAATTGAATAAAGGCGAAGAGGCTGAATTCAAGATTATTGAATTTAACAAAGAATTCAAACGTGTGGTGGCAAGCCACACAGCCATTTTTAGGGAAGAGGAACAACGCAATGTAAAAGCGGCCAAAAAGAAAGCAGCCGCTTCAGCTGAAGAGGCTAAACCAACTTTGGGTGATGCCAACGAGCAATTACAGGCGTTGAAAGACAAAATGGAAGCCGATAAGAAAAAATAGGTTTTTAAGAAGTCTTCTTCACCAGAAGTAAAGAAAAAGTCCTGATATTTACATCAGGACTTTTTTTATTTATTTAATATTTCATTAAAACGGAGAGCTTAAGTCCATACAATTTAGCATCAATCATTTAAATTAAGCAGAAATCCCTACTTTTGTAGTCGAAAAGAGTAGGTTATCCAGCCCATGAGTCAAAAAGTATTGCTTTCTTCCAAGGAGATTAACATTATACTACACCGCCTGGCTTGTCAACTTTTAGAACATCATTTAGATTTTACTGAGACCGCATTAATAGGAATACAACCACGTGGTATCTACCTGGCGCAGCGACTTTCAAAAATTCTCAAAGAAGATTATGGGGTTAGTAAAATTAACCTGGGACTTCTCGATATTACTTTTTACAGGGATGATTTCAGAAGAGGAGAGAAAACCCTGGAAGCCAGCAGCACTAAAATGGATTTCCTGGTAGAAGGTAAAAAAGTTGTACTTATAGATGATGTTCTGTATACAGGCAGGAGCATTCGTGCTGCCTTAACGGCTATACAGTCTTTTGGAAGGCCGAGTGAGATAGAATTATTGACCCTTATAGATAGGCGTTTTAGCCGGCATTTGCCAATTCAGCCAAACTATCGCGGCAGACAGGTAGATGCAATTAACGAGGAGAAAGTAAAGGTTATGTGGAAAGAAAATGACGGAAAAGATATTATTTATTTAGTAAGTAAATAAAGAACAGATGAGCGAATTGAGTGTTAAACACTTATTGGGCATAAAATATCTTAAAGAAAAAGATATCCAACTTATATTTGAGACCGCTGATCACTTCAAAGAGGTTATTAACCGATCGATTAAAAAGGTTCCGTCACTCCGTGATATCACTATTGCAAATATTTTCTTCGAAAGCAGTACCAGAACCAAGTTGTCTTTTGAACTGGCCGAAAAACGGTTGTCTGCGGATGTGATTAATTTTTCTTCCGCTCAGTCTTCTGTCAAGAAAGGAGAGACACTCATTGATACGGTAAATAATATTTTATCCATGAAAGTGGATATGGTGGTGATGCGCCACCCCAGTCCGGGAGCAGGAATTTTTCTATCGCGGCATGTAGATGCAGCCATTGTTAATGCGGGGGATGGCGCACATGAACATCCCACCCAGGCCCTTTTGGATTCTTATTCTATAAGGGAAAAATTAGGTGATGTCTCAGGTAAAAATGTGGTAATTATAGGAGATATTCTTCATTCAAGAGTAGCTTTATCAAATATTTTTGCTCTAAAATTACAAGGCGCAAATGTAAAGGTGTGTGGTCCCAGGACCTTGCTGCCAAAACATATAGAATCTTTAGGGATTGAAGTAGAGTCCAATCTTAAAAAAGCATTAAATTGGTGTGATGTGGCCAATATGTTGCGGATTCAGAATGAACGCCTGGATATAAGTTATTTTCCAACTACCAGAGAATATACACAACAATATGGTGTTAATAAAGCCATTTTGGATGGCCTGGATAAGGAAATTGTAATTATGCACCCGGGTCCAATTAACCGCGGGGTAGAGATAACCAGCGATGTGGCGGATTCCAAACAATCTATTATCCTGAATCAGGTTGAAAATGGAGTTGCCATACGTATGGCTGTAATATATTTATTAGCTTCAAAAATTAAATAGCGAATTATGATTTTTGATAAAACGGGTAATACTACTATAGTTTACCAGGAAAACATTTCATTGAGAAAATTCGTCGAGAATCTCAACAATTCCTACAGTAAGATTAAAAAGGATCACTTAATTATTAACTTATTTTCTTTTTCTAAGATTACTTCTAATGATGTCCTGGAGTTTCTCCAGATATCTAACAGGCACCGTGCGGCAAATAAATCATTTGTACTGGTCACCAATAAAGTAGAATATGATGAGGTGCCCGATGAAATATGCCTGGTGCCAACACTCCAGGAAGCCAAAGACATTATTGAAATGGAAGAAATTGAACGCGATCTTGACTTGTAATTAATGAATTATAATCTTGCTCAAATTAATATTGCGCGTATGCTGGCCCCTTTGGATAGCCCGGTTATGAAAGGTTTTGCAGATAACGTGGATAGAATTAACCAATTGGCGGAAATTAGTAACGGCTTCGTTTGGCGATTTATTGAGGATGATATTAGCGATTCGGCTGTTCAGGTCTTCCATGATGATTATGTTGTTGTGAATATCTCTGTATGGAAATCAATTGAGGCACTTTTCGACTTCACTTATACCTCTGAGCATAAGAACATATTTAAAAGGCAAAAAGAATGGTTCTCAAAAATGAAAAAGATGCATATGGCCTGCTGGTATATTCCAGAAGGCAAATATCCCACACCTCTGGAAGGAAAGGAAAGGCTTGAATACCTTGATAAATTCGGGGAAACCCCTTATGCCTTTACTTTGAAAAGAAATTTTACGGCAAAAGAGGCTAGCCTTTATAAATTGGAAACCTGGAAAAAACAATGAAGCTGCATATCCTTGGTTGCTACGCGGCTACTCCGAGAACATTGACTAACCCTACATCTCAGGTATTGGAAATAGAGAACCATCTTTATCTGATAGACTGTGGTGAGGGAACGCAGGTCCAGTTGAGAAAGAATAAAATAAAATTTTCAAGGATTGAACATATTTTTATCTCACATCTTCACGGGGATCATTTTTTCGGGTTACCAGGACTTATTTCCACTTTTAGATTGCTGGGCAGAGAAAAAGACCTGCACATATATGGACCCGAAGGAATTAAAGAGGCCATTACCCTTCTGCTCAGGCTTGGTAATTCATGGACGAATTATAAACTTATTTTTCACGAATTAACGTCTGCAAAATCTGAAGTTATTTTTGAAGACACCAAAGTGCAGGTCAGGACAATTCCTATGGATCATAGGATATATACCAATGGTTTTTTATTCAGTGAATTACCGGGCGAGCGCAAATTAGATGTATTGGCTGCAGCAAAACATAAAATCGATAAGGCATATTATCGGAGTATAAAGCAAGGTAAGGATATAAAACTAGATGATGGTTCAGTTATTCCAAATGCAGAGCTCAGTCTGGATCCTCCTCCACCAAAACACTATGCCTATTGTAGTGACACAGGGTATAATAAGGATATAATTCCACTTATAAAAGGAGTTGATCTGTTATATCACGAAGCTACGTTTTTAGAATCCGAAGCACATTTAGCGAAAAAAACGAAACACTCCACGGCAAGGCAGGCCGCAACAATAGCAGATGCAGCAAATGTATGCAGACTTATCCTGGGACATTTTTCTACAAGGTATAAATCTATACTTTCATTCAAAGAGGAGGCTATTCAAGTTTTTAACAATGTTGAATTGGCAGACGATGGTAAGATATTCGAAGTTTGAAAATAATATTTGTTCAGAAAATAGGTATCTCCCAGGATCTTGTGGCGAAGGAATATTATGGAATACTTTCTAAGCTCATTATAAAAATTCAATAACACTTCACTTTTATACAACTTTTCCCCAACTTTGTGTTGTTAATCGTTGTCTTCAAGGAAATGCATAGAGATTTAGGGAATCATCGGAAATCATACAATAAAAGTGCCCTTAATGAACAAGCCATATCAGACAATCCTCTGGAATTGTTTCAGAAATGGTTTTATGAGGTTGAAACTGCTGAGGGCATTGATGAACCGAATGCAATGACTGTTTCGACACTGGGATTGGATGGTTATCCAAAAAGCAGGGTGGTCCTCCTCAAAAAGTATACATTTGAGGGTTTTATCTTTTACTCCAATTACCAGAGTGAAAAAGGCAAAGCTATCCAGGCAGATCCAAGAGTTTGTCTGTCATTTTTTTGGCCCAATATGGAACGGCAGATTATTATTAAAGGAAAGGCTGAGAAAATAGCTAAAAATCTTTCCGATGGATATTTTGAGTCGAGACCGGAAGGCAGTAAATTGGGTGCCATTGTATCTGATCAAAGCAGTGTAATTGAGTCGAGAGAAGTCCTGGAAGTTGAATTGAAGAAATTAGAAGAAAAGTATAAAGGCAAAGAAATTGAACGACCGGATTATTGGGGTGGTTATCTTGTAAGGCCCGTATCTATGGAATTTTGGCAGGGAAGGGATAATCGGTTGCACGATAGAATCCGATATACACTTCAAGAAGATTTTGATTGGAAAATAGAGCGACTTGCTCCATAAAAATAATTGGATTATGAAAACTCTTATACTTGTGAGGCATGGGAAATCATCTTGGGAATACAGGGTAAGCGATCAGGATCGTCCTTTACAGGAGCGGGGTATTACTGATGCTCATCTGGTAAGTAATGAATTTAAAAGGCTATCCGAGAACATAGATTCAGTGTATTCAAGTCCTGCAAACAGGGCTCTTCATACTTGTATGATATTCTTAAGGAATTTCAATTATCCTTTGCAAAACTTAAAAGTTTCTAATGAATTGTACGATTTTTCGGGAGAAGCAGTAATGTCCTTTGTAAAGCAGCTGGATGACGACCTTAGTAAAGTACTTGTTTTTGGCCATAACTACGCACTTACCAACATCGTAAATCAATTTGGGAACAAGCCTATCGATAATATGCCCACTTCAGCGTTGGTCCAAATACGGTTTGATGTTACTAGTTGGGATACAATAAAAACTGGTATTACCGAACATATCCTTATTCCAAAACAACTTAGATAATGAATAAGACCAAAAATCAATACATCAACAGGGAAATAAGCTGGTTGATGTTTAATGATCGTGTACTTCAGGAGAGCGCAGATAAAAATGTGCCACTGATAGAACGACTTCGGTTTTTAGGAATTTTTTCAAATAATCTGGATGAATTTTTTAAAGTAAGGTACGCTACCATTAAAAGAATTGTTCTGGCAGGAAAGAAGGGGAAAAGTGCTTTGGGAGGGGAGAAAGCCAAGGACTTGTTGGCAGAAATCACCAAAATTGTAATTGAGCAGCAAAGTAAAAGCCTGGTTATTCACGGCGATATTGAGAAAGAATTGGAAGGGGAAGGTATTTTTCTAATCAATGAAAAGGAAGTATCTGAAAGTCAGGCCAAATTCGTTAAAAACTATTTCATTGAAAAAGTTAGCCCCCTGTTGATGACCATAGTCCTAAATGATCTTAACCAATTTCCTCTTTTAAAGGATACGGAAGCCTATCTGGCTATAAAAATGGTCCTTAGCGAAACCGAGAAAGACCAAAAGAATCAAAGAACCCGGAAGATTCGGTATGCACTAATAGAAATTCCACAGGGTACGGATCGTTTTGTGGTTTTGCCATCTGAAGGAAATAAAGATTACATCATAATTCTGGATGACCTGATCAGGTTTTGTCTCGATCGGATATTCCCGATGTTTGAATATGAGTCTATTTATGCACATATGATCAAAATAACAAGAGATGCAGAATTAGACATTGACAATGATCTAAGCAAAACGTTTATAGAAAAAATATCATCAAGTGTTCAGGGAAGAAAAATTAGTGACCCGGTTCGTTTTGTATATGATAAGGGCATAGGCAGGGATACCTTAGAATTTCTAAAAGGAAAAATGGGTATCAAGGATACCGATAGTGTTATACCGGGAGGGCGTTATCACAACAGGAGGGACTATATGAGCTTTCCAAGTTTAGGGAGACAAGATCTTATGTATGAGAAAATTACACCACTTCCTGTAAAAGGACTAAGCCTTGAAGGAAGCTTATTGGAGCGTATAGCCGAAAAGGACTATCTTATGTATGCACCCTACCATACTTTTTCTTACATAATAAAATTCCTTAGGGAAGCTGCACTGGACCCTAAAGTAAAGAGCATTAAGATCACTGTATATCGCCTTGCAAAGAATTCACAAGTGGCCGCATCTTTAATAAATGCCGTGAAAAACGGTAAAAAAGTTACTATGCAAATAGAATTAAGGGCTCGTTTTGATGAAGAGGCTAATATTAACTATGCAGAAGAATTGCAGGCTGAAGGTGTAAAACTGATCTTTGGAGTCCCCGGTTTAAAAGTTCATAGCAAAATTTGTGTAATTGAAAGGGAAGAAGGCGATTTAATAAAACGATATGGTTTTATAAGTACAGGGAATTTTAATGAATCAACGGCTAAGATATATACGGATTATACACTGTTTACGGCTAACGAAGCTATTTTAAAAGAACTCAAGATTGTCTTTGATTTTTTTGAAACTACCTACAAAATATATAAATACAAACATTTGATAGTTTCCCCGCACTACACGAAGAGTTTGTTTAAAAAATTTATTGATAATGAAATACAATCTGCAAAACTCGGGAGAGATGCCTACATTAAGATTAAGATGAACAGCTTTACCTCCTATGAAATGGTAGATAAGCTATACGAAGCAAGTAGGGCAGGGGTTAAAATTCAGTTAATTATAAGAGGTGTGTGTTGTCTTATTCCCGGGGTAGAGGGTATGAGTGAAAATATTGAAGCAATAAGTATTGTTGATAAATTTTTGGAGCATCCCCGTGTCTTTATTTTCAGTAATGAAGGAAACCCTAAAATATATATTTCTTCGGCTGACTGGATGACACGTAATTTAGATAACAGGGTAGAGGTTGGATGTCCAATTTATGATGAAGATATTAAACAGGAATTATTGGAAACCTTTGAAATTTCATGGAGTGACAATGTTAAAGCCCGAATTTTTGACAGGGAACAGAAAAATATTTATAAGAAGAATGAATTACCTAAGTTACGCTCTCAATTTGCTATTTATGATTATTATCTTAATAAATTGAATTCTAAAAAACTAGAAATTTGAATATCCGTAAGTTAGCCGCAATCGATATTGGGTCTAATGCAATCAGGTTATTGGTTCATAATGTTATTGAAGAAAGAGGCAAAGAAACAAGGTTTAGAAAAAATGTTCTTATCAGGGTTCCTGTCCGCCTTGGAGAAGATGCTTTCACTAAAGGTGCAATATCTGAATATAATACAAACAGAATACTAAAAACCATGAAATCCTTTAGCCTTTTAATGGAGGTTATTGGTGTAGAAAAATATAAGGCATGCGCCACTTCGGCGATGAGGGAGGCCCGTAATGGGAAAAAAATTATTGCCAGGATTTTAGAGGAAACGGGGATTTCTATTAAATTAATTAATGGCAAAGAAGAGGCCTCAATAATTGCATCTACTGATTTAAAAAAACTCATACAAAATGATCAGTCCTATCTTTATATTGATGTCGGGGGTGGCAGTACAGAATTTACTTTATTTACTGATGGCAAAATAAAAATATCCAGGTCTTTTAAGATAGGAACAGTTCGTTTGCTTAATAATATGGTAAATGATGAAGTATGGACCGATATGGAAAAATGGATTAAGAAATGCACGAAAGGCGTATCTGAAATTTCGATAATTGGTTCAGGAGGCAACATTAATGAATTACATAAATTGTCTGGACGAAGGGAAGGTGAACCTCTCTCTGATATCTGGCTGAATGCACAATATAAATTTTTAAATGGCACGTCCTATGAAGAGCGTATTTCTGAGTTAGGTCTTAACCCGGACAGGGCAGATGTAATTATACCTGCTACGCGGATATTTTTGTCGTCAGCTAAATGGAGTGGGGCAAGAAAGATTCATGTTCCTAAAATTGGTCTTTCCGACGGGATTATAAAAACCTTATATTATGAATAGGTAAAATGAGCTATTCCCATAAAATATTAACTAAGAAAAAATTAAGTTACCCATCTGCAGTTACAAATGATAATTAGTTCATGCTAGCCGTGAATAGTTTCTTTTTTGCCAAGATTTTTCATAATCCCTGCTTCATACTTTAAAAGATCCTCCCATTTTTTATCTACTTCGTCCCTTTTCCCGTATTTCCTGGCAAACTTCAAAAACATGCTATAATGTCCGGCCTCACTAACCATAAGTTTATGATAAAAATCAGCGAGTTCGTTGTCCTGCAGTTGCTCCGAAAGCAACCTAAACCGTTCACAGCTCCTGGCTTCAATTAATGCTGCATATAGAAGACGATGCACCAACTGCGTAGTTCGGTTTCCACCTTTAGGAAAAAACTTCAAAAGTTGAATGGCATATTCGTCCTTTCGATACCTTCCCAGGGTATTACCTCGCTTAAGGATCTTATCATGTACCATTTTAAAATGACCCATTTCCTCTCTCGACAATGCGATCATTTCCTCCACCAACTCAGGATATTCGGGAAAACTAATTATCAATGAGATAGCCGTACTTGCCGCCTTTTGTTCGCAATAGGCATGATCTGTCAAAATTTCATCTATATTTTTTTCCACTATGTTTACCCAGCGGGGATCAGTTGGTAATTTTAATCCTAACATATCTTAACTTTTTGCTAAATTAAAAAGAACCTGTGAAACACTTATGGTATTTAAAAACTATATCCTCGTAATAATAGAAGAGGTTTGCAGTTATCTTAATATATTTGTTTCCGCAAAGGATTTTGTTTTGTTAACTCCCTGTTTACGATTAATTGGAATATATGCTGCATTTGGATACGTGTAAAGAATTGTCTAAAATTCTTGGCGACAGTTTAGCTGAAGAAACGCATACCTGGATAGAGGACAGATTAGATATAATCGTAGAGTCAAAATCGGCTAAAGAACTGTATCTCTGCTATAGTTTACTGGCCGGTAGAATTGGTCCAGATAAAAAACCAAAAATCCGGGAAGTAAATCAGGAATTGGCCGAATACCTAATCGCACAGAAAGCAGACCTGTTGCAAATTGCCCGAATTTATCTGCTAATAAGGGTGCTGGAATCAGATAGGGCATATTTTTCAGGCAAGGTGGCAAATCTTATTGAGGTTGCTGATACGGGCGAGCTTGTAACCTTTTTGAAGTTTTTAATACTTTTGCCTAATGCCGGGGATTTTAATCGGGTAGGAGTTGAAGCATTGCGCACGAATATTGGGACTGTTTTTGACGCAATAGCATTAAACAATCCGTATCCATCGAAATACTTTAATGATCAGCAATGGAATCAGATGTACCTGAAAGCGGCATTTATGGAGCGCAATTTGGGAGATATAATTGATGTTGAGAAACGAGCTAACCGAGATCTGGCCAGAATTATTTCAGATTATGCCCATGAGCGATGGGCTGCTTCAAGGAGTATAGATCCCTTGTTATGGAGGCCTGTAGCACCATTTTTAGAAGGCGTATTACTACAGGATATGGATCATTTGTTCATGAGTAAAGATAAAACAGAAAATTTGGCCGCTGCACTTTGCTGTTATAGTTCTCCTCAACAGGAAGCCCAAAACCTGTTGAACGTCTATCCTGATTTAAAGGAAATGGTAACCGGTAATGAGGTTACCTGGGAAAATTTAAAAAAATAAACTATGAAGGAAAAAATGATGATAATCGACCCTCATATACACATGACCTCGAGGACAACCGATGACTATGAGGCTATGGCAGCATCCGGAATTGTTGCAATTATTGAGCCCTCTTTCTGGTTGGGCCAGCCACGTACTCAGGTTGGGTCATTTCAAGATTATTTTAGCAGCCTCGTTGGATGGGAACCTTTTAGGGCAAGTCAGTTTGGTATTAAACACTATTGCACCATAGGATTGAATTCCAAAGAGGCCAATAATGAAGCACTGGCCGAACAGGTAATGGAACTTTTGCCTTTATACCTTCATAAAGAAAATGTTGTTGCTATAGGAGAAATAGGCTATGATGATCAAACACCTGCTGAGGACAAGTATTTTAGAGAACAACTTGAACTCGCCAAAGAATTAAACATGACGGTTCAGGTTCATACCCCGCATAGGGATAAGAAAGCCGGAACGCTCAGGAGCATGGAGGTATGCATGGAACATAAACTGGATCCCGGTAATGTAATAATCGATCATAACAATGAGGAAACTGTAAAGGACGTCTTGGATAAAGGTTTTATAGCCGCTTTTACTATTTACCCTAAAACCAAAATGGGTAATGAACGCATGGTAGAAGTTGTCCGTAAATACGGCAGCTCCAATATAATAGTAGATAGTTCTGCAGACTGGGGGGTCAGTGACCCGCTGGCGGTACCGAAAACGGCAGCGCTTATGTTAAAGAGGGGTATAGCCCGTGAAGATGTTGTGAAAACCTGTTACCAAAATGCATTGGATGCTTTTAGCAAAAATGGGAAAATGAAAGAATCTGACTGGTTGAATCCACAGGGAATTAATCAATCCATTCTTTACAATGATAATAGTGTTTTAAGGGGGCAGGAACCACGCATAGACACAGATCAAATAAAATAGAATGAACATAGAGCTCCTGGGATACGCAAAGCTTACCAGGCCTGCAAACTTGCCCACTGCCATGGCGGATATAATGGCAGGGTCCAGTATTTCCGGACTTACTTTCCTGATGATATCAGATACTTCCTTAAACGGACCTGCATACCTGAATTTAATCTTACTTATATTTTCCTCGGTTTTTCTATATGGGGGAGGAGTTGTTCTTAATGATGTGTTTGATTTTAAAATTGACCAGATCGAACGACCCGAAAGACCTATTCCGAAAGGAGAAGTATCTCTTAAAGGAGCTGCGTTATTTGGATGCGGATTGTTGCTGTCCGGAGTTTTCCTATCCTTCTTTGTGAATCACCTTAGCGGTATTATAGCGGTTATTCTGGCCCTGACAATCCTACTATATGATTCCTACTCCAAAAAATATCAATTCCTGGGACCATTAAATATGGGCCTATGCAGAGCATTAAATCTCATTTTGGGAATGTCCGTTTTCGGTGAAATATTTCATTGGATGTATGCCGTAATTCCGCTTTTGTATATTTTTGCCATTACGCTAATTAGCAGGGGAGAGGTTTACGGCCAAAACAAAAAACACATTATTTGGGCAGGACTGATTTACGCAATGGTTATTTTTATCGTTTTGATGATTATACCAGACATACGGACACAGTGGATTGGTTTATTTCCCATCATGGGGTTATTTATATTTCTTATTTATAGTCCATTAATTAGGGCATATAGAGTAAATTCACCTGATAATATTAAAAAAGCTGTGGTCAGTGGTGTACTTTCAATAATTGTTTTGGATGCATCACTCACGGTAGGATTTGACGGTTGGCAGTTTGGTTTGATTGTTCTGCTATTGCTCCCGCTGTCATTCATACTTGCAAAGATATTTGCGGTAACTTAAATTAAAAACATGCAATTAAATCCCATAGAACAGTCTTTTGCAGTAAACTTTAAATATAGTTTACATTTCACAAGTGGCCTATTTGAAAGCAATAATGACTTGTTCATGAAGGTTATTAGGTCTTATAAACCAAATGAAAAGGTAAAGCTACTATTCGTTATAGACGATGGAGTACTCAAAAATCATCCTGAGCTTAGTGAAGGCATAAAAGAATATTGTCTTCTGCATAATAATCAATTACAATATACAGAGTGTCTGGTAACTCCTGGGGGAGAAAAATCCAAAAACAACTATGATAATGTGGATAGGATTATAGCAGCAATTAACGATAATGCAATTTGCAGGCATTCCTTTGTGGTTGCTGTTGGAGGTGGTGCCGTAATAGATATGGCAGGCTTTGCGGCCTCTATAGCCCACAGAGGGGTTAAACTAATTCGTATTCCAACTACTGTTCTTTCACAAAATGATGCGGCAATAGGGGTCAAGAACGGAATAAATGCATATAATAAAAAGAATTTTATAGGCACTTTTGCAGCACCGTATGCCATATTGAATGACAGCAAATTTTTAACCAGTCTTGAACAACGCGATTGGAT
This sequence comes from Eudoraea adriatica DSM 19308, assembly GCF_000382125.1. Taxonomy (GTDB): domain Bacteria; phylum Bacteroidota; class Bacteroidia; order Flavobacteriales; family Flavobacteriaceae; genus Eudoraea; species Eudoraea adriatica. The sequence continues at coordinate 134,546 of NZ_KB907549.1, read as the reverse complement.
TGCTGGGGTGGCTGAAGCCATTAAAGTAGCTCTCATAAAGGATGCTGATTTTTATAATACAATTAAGGAAAATGCGATCAGATTGAAAGAACGCGATATGGATGCCATGCTAAACACTATTTACAGGTGTGCCGAAATGCATATGGAACATATTGCCAGAGGAGGTGATCCATTTGAAAGCGGTTCTTCCAGACCATTGGATTTTGGTCATTGGTCCGCTCATAAACTGGAACAAATGAGCAACTATTCTTTGAGACATGGTGAAGCTGTTGCCAAAGGGATTGCACTGGATTTAACATACGCTCGCTTTAAAGGGCTGATTTCAGTTGAAATTTTGGACGAAATTTTAGAAATGATGACAGAAATTGGCTTTGATTTGTCTATTCCTGTTTCAGGGGATAAAGAAATACACGAGTTGTTAAAAGGGATTCAGGAATTTCGGGAGCATCTCGGGGGAGAATTAACTATAACATTGATAAACGGTATTGGGAAGAAATTGGATGTGCACCACATAGATATGGAAATAATGAAGAATGCATTAAATTTCCTGAATAATAAATATAAAATAAATGTAGCATAACCTATGCTTATAGATGATAGATACCATCTGACTTATTGCACCAATATTCACCCTGGACAGGATTGGGCCAGTACCTTTCAGAGTTTAGTGGACTACCTGCCTTTAATAAAGAATAAAATATCAGAAGATAAACCTTTTGGTATAGGATTGCGACTATCCAATAAGGCAAGTGAAGAACTTGCTTTGAATGATAATCTTCCGCAATTTAAAAGTTGGTTAATTACTAATGGTCTTTATGTATTTACCATGAATGGTTTTCCTTATGGAAATTTTCATGATGAGGTTGTAAAAGATAAAGTACATGAGCCCGATTGGACAACAAGGGACAGGGTCAATTATACTGCCAGACTATTTGAACAATTGGCTTTTCTCCTGCCCGAAGGTATTTCCGGAGGGATCTCTACTTCACCAATAAGCTATAAGCATTGGCATTCTGGCACAAAAGAGATAAATGCCGTCATGGAAACAGGAGCAATGCATTTGTCTGAGCTAATACTTAAACTCTATAAACTAGAAGAAAGAACATCCAAGTATCTTCACATAGATATTGAACCGGAACCTGATGGTATGCTGGAGAATACGGAAGATGTTTTAAAATTCTATCAAAAATTTCTTTTGCCAATAGCAAAGAATGAGCTTATAAAAATCCGGAATATAAGTGAAGAAAAGGCTAAAAAAATGGTATTGCGTTATTGTACCCTTTGTTATGATATCTGTCATTTTTCACTAGCCTATGAGGAACCCGCCCATACTTTTGAAAAATTAAAGAATGCCGGAATCAAAATTGGAAAAATACAGGTAAGTGCTGCTTTGAAAGTTAAGTTTGACACCTCTGGCAAGGATAAAATATGGGATTCCCTTGGGCAATTTGATGAGCCTACTTATTTGCACCAGGTTACCGTAAATTTAAAAGAGGGTGTTAAAACCTATAATGACCTGCCTATTGTTCTCAGGAATAAACCTGATGTGCCTGAATTAAGAGCTCATTTTCATGTTCCTATTTTTCTTGAATCTTTTGAAGAACTGTATTCTACCCAGGATCATATCCTGAAGGTGATATCTATTCTTAAAGAAAATCTTATTTCAGAACACCTTGAAGTTGAGACATATACCTGGGATGTGCTGCCGGGTTATCTTAAAAAAGACTTGTCAGAATCGATAATCAGGGAAATGAATTGGTTAATAGACAGACTATAAAAGGTATGGATAAAACGGTGGTTATTAATGTTGTTGGTCTTACCAAAAGACTAATTGGTGAACATACGCCCTTTATTAAATCATTTCTTGAAAAAGGTGAGGCAGCCTCTATTATACCGGTTTTGCCGGCTGTCACATGTACTTCGCAGACAACATATCTTACAGGTAAGTGGCCAACAGAACATGGTGTTGTTGGCAATGGATGGTATTTTAAGGATGAATGTGAGGTAAAATTCTGGAGACAATCGAACAAACTGATTGAGAGTGACAAGTTGTGGGATGAGATGAAACAATTGGATAGTGATTTTACCTGCGCAAATCTTTTCTGGTGGTATAATATGTATTCCACCGTCGATTTCAGTGTCACACCTCGCCCTAATTATCTTGCGGATGGCAGGAAGATCCCGGACATCTATACACACCCTCCTGAATTAAGGGACCAGTTACAAAATGAACTGGGTACATTCCCGCTTTTTAATTTTTGGGGCCCTAAAACTTCCTTGAAATCCAGTCAGTGGATAGCAGATGCGGCACTCAGGACGGACAAGTTACATGATCCTACTCTTACGCTGATTTACCTGCCGCATTTGGATTATAATTTACAGAGACATGGAATTGACTTCTCCAAAATAAGTATAGATCTCAAAGAAATCGATGATGTTGTAAAGAAGCTGGTAAGCTACTACGATAATGGGGATACTAATTTAGTTTTGCTCTCGGAGTACGGTATTACCAATGTGAACAATCCAATTCATATTAATCGGATTCTGCGCTCTGAGGGATTAATAAGTATCAGGGAGGAGAGAGGTCTGGAACTATTAGATGCCGGAGCCAGTAAAGCATTTGCAGTAGCCGATCATCAAATAGCACATGTTTATTTGAATGATCCAGCCATAAAAAAGAGTGTTAAAAATTTATTGGAAGGTATTGATGGTATTGAAAAAGTTTTATCGGCCAGTGAATTGAAAGAAGCAAATTTAGATCATGACAGATGTGGCGATTTAGTTTTGATCGCCGATAAAAATTCCTGGTTTACTTATTACTTCTGGATGGATGATGCAAAAGCCCCGGACTATGCCAGAATGGTGGATATCCATAAAAAACCAGGATATGATCCGGTAGAAATGTTTACGGATCCTGGTGATAAACTGGTAATGCTAAAAGTTATTTGGAAACTTATAAAAAAGAAATTGGGATTCAGGACAGTACTGAATATAATTCCTCTGAAAGCAGATTTGGTAAAGGGTTCTCATGGAAGAATACCGGAGGATACATTAGATTACCCGGTATTTATTACAAACAACAGACGTCCGTTAAATCAAGGACTATTTAAATCCACAGAAGTTTATAAGCTTATAACGAAGCAGTTAACCGGTTAAAATTCTTTATTATGAAAAATATGTTCAAAATTCTTTCTCTGGTATTTACATTATTGTTTATTTGGGCGGCATATGTTCAATACAACGATCCCGACGCTCTGTTGTGGTATGCTATTTACGGAGTTGCCGCAGCGGCCTCCCTTTTCTTTTATTTAGGTAAATTAAATGTTACGGCAGCTGTTATCCTGAGTTTCATTTATTTGGTCAGCACGTTTGTTATGTGGCCTGATCAATATGAAGGCGTGACTATTGGAAATGGAGATATTGAAAATATTGAAAGGGGCAGAGAGTCTCTGGGCCTGCTGATTGTCGCATTGGTAATGCTTCTTTATGCTGTTAGGCTCCGATTGGTAAATAAATCAAAGGTCTAGGTCAAACTCCTTTCTCAGGAGATCAATAGCAGGGTTTATTTCCCTGAGTTTTTGATATTTCTCTTCAGGGGTATAGGCAAATTTTTTGGCTATTTCTTCGTTTACGCTTATTTTCAGCTCAATGCTATAATTGTTGAGTTTTTTTCTTAGATACTTTATAAGTTGAAATTGTTCCCTTTCAATTTCTTTTTTCATTGTACCATTCGGGAGCTCAATACATATTTGCGTTTGATCAACTATTTTGGGCTGGTCGGAACTTAGATTCGAAGCCATAATTTTTTTGCCTGCCTTGTCCAATTTTTGAATATAAGTCTCCCAATGTTTTAGTAAATCCTCTTGAGTAAAACTTTCTTTGGGTAATTCGTCTTCATCAACAACAACTTCAATCTTTTTGAGCTGATGTTCTTTTTTTGCCTTCAAACTGGATATTGATAATCCGGAAATTCTTTTGGATCGCTCTTTGATCCGAATTTTTATACCGGGATCTGATACCAATACTTCCTCTGATATTATTTCAGAAAGGGGCTGAGAATCTATTTTTTCTGTTGCTGGGAATTCTTCCGGATAATTAATTTCTGCTTTCTTCTCTATGGGAATGGCCGTTTTTATTTTTTCCGGGCTTTTAGCAGATTCCAATGATTCCTGCCCTTCACCAATGGGGAGAGTATTAATAAAGAAGGAAGTAGGTATTAGTTGAATTTCACTGCTACGGGAAGAGCTGAGGTTTTCAAGATTTTTTTTTTCACCATTAAAATCTATGGAGGCTAATTTCATCAGGGTTAATTCAACCAATAATCTATGATTTTTACTGGTTTTATAGTTAAGATCACAATCATTAGCTATAGCTATCCCTTTCATTAAAAAGGATTCAGAAGTTTTTTTAGATTGCTCGAGATACTTTTTTTTAGCCGTATCACCAACTTCCAATAGGGCAATAGTGTCTTCGTGCCTGCAAACCAAAAGATCCCTGAAATGCGAAGCCAGACCGTTAATAAAATGATGCCCTTCAAAACCTTTTGCAAGTGTATTATTAAATAAAACCAGCAATTGAGGGATGTTATGTTCCAGAATTAAATCTGTTGTTGTAAAGTATGTGTCATAATCCAGAACATTTAAATTCTCGGTAACGGCAGCCCTTGTAAGTTTCTTTCCAGAGAAACTTACAACACGGTCAAAAATAGACAGTGCATCTCTCATAGCCCCATCTGCCTTCTGGGCAATAATGTGCAGTGCATCTTCTTCTGCTTCAATACCTTGCTGTTCGGCAATATATTTTAGATACTCGGCGGCGTCTTTAACAGTTATACGTTTAAAGTCGAATATCTGGCAACGCGACAATATAGTCGGTATTATCTTGTGTTTTTCTGTAGTTGCCAGAATGAAAATAGCATGTCTGGGTGGCTCTTCAAGTGTTTTTAAGAAAGCATTGAAAGCAGATTGAGATAGCATATGTACCTCATCAATAATATATACTTTGTATTTTCCAACCTGCGGTGGTATGCGCACCTGATCTATCAAACTCCTGATATCATCAACGGAATTGTTGGATGCCGCATCCAGTTCAAAAATATTGAATGCAAAGTCTTCATCTTCCTTTTCCGTGCCGTCCTGATTGATCTTTTTGGCTAAAATCCGTGCACATGTAGTCTTACCAACCCCCCTTGGACCACAGAATAGAAGCGCCTGTGCAAGATGGTTATTTTCTATAGCATTCAGCAACGTATTAGTAATGGCTTCCTGCCCCACAACATCTTTAAAGGTCTTGGGTCTGAATTTACGAGCCGATACAATAAAAGGTTCCAAATAAATAAGCTTTTGTAGACTAAATATAAACGCTTAACGTGTTATATACAAATATAGAGATAGCCGAGTATTTTGTCGTTCATTTTAAACATAGATGCCCAGTTTTTATCAACAATTAATTGGGGGCAGCAAAGCAAGCTATGGCCGACATTTATAAATGTTTTTTATTTCCTTGCGTTGATTCCATTAAGATAAAGGAATTAACCAATAAACCTTATTAACTCGGTAATTTTTTTTGGCTTCAAAAGGATGTTGTACCTTTGTATTATCAGGTCACCTTATCGCGCTCATATTTTAATATGGGTGAGGAAAGTCCGGACACCATAGTGCGGCATAGCGGGTAACGCCCGTCTCTTCCCTGTTTAGGGAAGAAGGACAAGTGCAACAGAAAGCAGGTACAGGTAATGCTGTAGTGAAATCAGGTAAACTCTATGCGGTGAAACGCCATGTATATCAGCGTTTGAGGGCGGCACGCTCAAGTTGAAGGGTAGGCGGTAAGAACTTTTGGGTAACCACAAGTCCAGATAAATGATAAGGGGGTCTCTTTGAGGCTTTACAGAATCCGGCTTATGACCTGCTTTTAGAAAAAATCCTTTGTTCTTTATGATTTATTTTAAATCTAAGAGTAAGGGATTTTTTTATTCTGAGGCTAATCCGGTTCAAAAAAACTAAAAACACTTCCTCCGTATTTCTTAATAGATTTAAAGTTCTCAAGAAGAGATAAATCCGTGTGCTTGGAATGCTCAATAATCAAAATGCCGTTTTCATTCAATAATTGTCTTTGGAAAACAATTGAAGTAATCTTTGAACAATCGTCAGCAGTGAAGCTATAAGGGGGATCAACAAATATTATATCAAAATTCAGGTTTACCTTTTCAATAAATTTAAAAACATCGTTTTTTATGGCAGAAATGTTGAAATCAAGTTCATTTGCTATTTTGGCAATGAACTTAATACATCGGTGATCTTCATCAACTGCTACTATATCGCTGCTGCCTCTGGATGCAAATTCAAAACTAATATTTCCTGTGCCGGCAAACAGGTCCAGTACTTTCAAATCCTCAAAGTAATAGTTGTTATTTAGGATATTGAATAAGGCCTCTTTTGCCATATCGGTCGTAGGACGCACCGGCAGGCCTCTGGGAGCATTTATGCGGCGACCCTTATGTGAACCGGAGATAATTCGCATTACAGGGCGTTTAAAACGGTAAAATCTACCTCCTCCTTCGCGAGCTCTTCAGTGGAATAAATATCGCTGGGTGGAATAAATAATGAAATATGCTGAATATATTCATAAGCAATATTGTAAAGCTCATCTCCCATATCTACTTCTCCGAAAAGCCTTATTTTTACGGTTTCAGTATCCAGCTTCAGTTGTTCTAAAGTAAAAAGCAGGTAATAAATAAAGTCTTCTTTGGTTTTATATTGAAAACTGTTAAAGAGAAGCAATTGTTTTTGAGCAAGTACAGTAATATCCATCTGATTATCTGCAACATGGACATAACAAATGGTCTCATTTCCGTTGCTGTATGAATTCAATAAAGATTGCACCATAACTGTCCCATGGTGCATAAATTCAAATTCCCCAAAGAGATCATAAATATAATTGTTGATGTTCACAAATGGCACATAAACATTTACCAAATCATAGCTATCTATCTCGTCATATTCAACAAGGTCATTAGCGAGTATCTTTACATTAAACTTTAGATAATTGGCAAGCTCTGCCGTATCAAACAAGGGTTTAGGAACAAGGCTAAAGAGATTATTCTTGTGGATGACCACCACCTCAGAAAAGGAATACCCTTCAATATTTGATTCTCTGAAAAGTTGCTTTAATTCCTTCTGCAATTCATAAGGACTTAGCTCTTTCCCAAAGCTTCGCCGCTTAAACTCTTTGATCGTATTGGCAATGGTGTCCACGATACAAAAAGAAAGTCCATTCAAGCTAACCTGAATGGACAATTTATAATAATTTTCAATATCGTTATTGATCTCCTTTTTTGTCATAAATAGGTGGCCAGTTGCCATTGGTACTTACATCTGTAAGTGAACCTACTTTAATTTCCGGTCCGTTTACTTCTTCAACACTAATCTGAGCGTTTTCCCTGTTCAAAAGATCCTTAGGCTGATCGTATAAAATAACATCCTTTTTAACTTTGGCTTCAAAAACCGGCGCTTTATAACCTCCCTTATCAATAATCTCTGCTTTCATAGTAAATTTTTCTCCACCTTGCGCATAAGGAACATTCATCATGCTTTTGTACCGATCATCACCTTTAAATATGGAATCCTTTACAGAAACAAATCCCAAAGTGTCTATAATAGTTATTTCTTTCAACATATCAATTCCATAAACCTTATCGAACTCCATATAGGAAGAGTCTCTTTGCTGGGTTATGGTATATTTTCCTGTATCAACAAATGAAACAAGGCTATTAAAGTCGTTGGCAAACTTTCCATTTACGGTCCTGTAAGCTTCCTGAGAATTTCTAATATCTTTTAAAGTTGAAATAACTTTAGAAAAACGCTCTTCTTTTACCTTTTTAAACTCAATCGGCCCTGTTACAGATCTATAGATTAGGAATCCAAGTCCTACGCAAATTATCCAAAGTACTATCTGAAGTATGGTTTTCATTTTTAACTGGTATTAATTATCTTTAGTGGTCTTCACAAATCTACAATTTTTTTTTAATCGTAAAAGGTTTTGTAGCAAAAATCCTCTTTATATTTGAAGGCTTATGAAATTGCTTACGGCACCTTCTTTTTATAAACTTCTTAAGGACAACTTCCCTCATATACCTACATCAAAACAAGAAGTGGCCTTACAGCAGCTGGCTCATTTTGTGTTGTCAGAAAAAAAAGAGGAAGTTTATTTATTAAAAGGTTTTGCAGGTACAGGTAAAACTACGATAGTAGGAGATATAGTATCTAACCTGTGGAAGACTACTATGAAGGCCGTACTTCTGGCACCTACCGGCAGGGCCGCTAAAGTGATGAGTAGTTATTCAAAAAGTCAGGCCTTTACAATTCACAGGAAAATCTACTTTCCAAAAAAAGAAAGTGGAGGAGGCATAAAATTTATACTGGCACCGAACAAGCACCGGGATACCATTTTTATCGTAGATGAAGCTTCTATGATCCCTGATGCACCATCAGATTCCAGGTTATTTGGCAATGGGTCGCTGTTAGACGATTTGTTGATGTATGTTTACTCCGGACATAATTGTAAACTCATTTTGATTGGCGATACCGCACAATTACCTCCGGTTCACTTGCAAATCAGCCCTGCTTTAGATAGCGAAAAACTATCGTACAATTATAATAAAGAAGTAATAACCCTTGAATTAGATGAAGTAGTCAGACAGGCAGAGAACTCAGGCATATTATTGAATGCGACCAACCTGAGGGAGCAACTGCAATCTGGATACCTGGAGGAATTTAAATTTGATGTTGAGCCATATAAAGACATAATAAGACTTGTTGATGGCTATGAAATTCAGGAGGCAATTGATAATTCTTACCGGGAAAATGGCAAGGAAGAGACCGTCCTTATTGTGCGCTCAAACAAAAGAGCAAATTTGTACAATGAAAACATCAGAAACAGAATTTTATACCTGGAAAATGAGCTTGCCCCTGGGGATTACATGATGGTAGTAAAGAATAATTACTTCTGGTTAAAACCCAATTCTGAAGCTGGTTTTATAGCAAATGGCGATATTATTGAAATACTTGAGATATTTTCCATTAAGGAACTCTATGGATTCAAATTTGCTGAGGTAAAAGTGAAAATGGTAGACTACCCAAACCAAAGGCCATTGGAGACGGTATTGTTATTAGACACAATAAGGGCAGATACACCCTCTTTGTCCTATGAAGACGGGAATAGGCTATACCAGGAAGTGCAAAACGATTATGCTCATGAAAAATCTAAATACAAGCGTTTTCTGGGCGTAAAGAATAACAAGTACTTCAATGCCTTACAAGTAAAGTTTTCCTATGCCATAACCTGTCATAAATCTCAGGGAGGCCAATGGGATACTGTATTTGTAGAACAACCTTATCTTCCTAATGGAATAGACCGTGACTATTTGCGCTGGCTTTATACCGCGGTAACAAGGGCAAAGAAAAATTTATACCTTATAGGGTTCAAAAGTGATTTTTTTGTTGATTAGGAATGACTTAATTTAGTGCTAGGGATTTTTGTAATGACATCGGAAACAATAATTAGCATATTTCTTGGGATTGGACTTGCTGCTTCGGCCGGATTTAGGGTTTTTTTGCCTTTGTTTGCGCTCAGCCTTGCGGCCCATTTCGGGGTTTGGGAATTAAATCAAAACTGGGTTTGGATTGGAAGTCTGGCAGCATTAATTGTACTTGGAGTGGCTACGTTGGCAGAATTAATGGCCTATTTTATTCCCTGGGTCGATAATTTACTCGACAGCATGGCTATACCCCTTGCAGCAATTGCAGGTACTGCCGTAATGGTTTCTACGTTAGCTGATTTGGATCCGGTGGTAACCTGGTCTCTCGCTATTATAGCCGGGGGCGGAACCGCAACCGCAATAAAGGGGGCATCTGCAGCAGGAAGGGTAGTCTCCACTTCAACAACAGGAGGCCTCGCAAACCCTTTGGTATCAACATTAGAATCGGGAACTGCCATTGTTGTTACTACAGCATCGATATTTGCACCAATATTAGCTATGGTACTGGTTATAATAATCCTGGTTTTTATTTTTACAATTTATCGCAGACTAAGACCAAGAGTTAAACATTAATAAAATTATATCAATGACTAAAATAATCGCCATGATACCTGCCCGCTACGCGGCAACCAGATTTCCGGGAAAATTGATGCAGGATTTGGCTGGAAAACCAGTCATTGTGCGTACAAACGAGGCCGCTTTAAAGACTAATCTTTTTGATGAGGTTTATGTGGTAACAGACAGCCCTATTATTTTTGATGCTATCATAAAAGAAGGCGGGAAGGCAATTATGAGTAAGGAAGAACACGAATGCGGGAGCGATAGAATAGCGGAAGCGGTGAATGACATGGAAGTTGATATTATTGTAAATATACAGGGAGATGAACCTTTTACAGATAAGGAGAGTTTAGTTAGTATGCTGGATGTATTCGAAAATGATTTAAACGAGGAAATTGATTTGGCATCTTTAATGACAAAAATTAAGGATTCAGACGAGATACATAACCCGAATATTGTGAAAGTAATTGTTGATAACAGAAATTTCGCACTGTACTTTTCGAGGTCGGCTATTCCTTATCTGAGGTCAACAGATATGCAAATTAACTATTTTAAACATAAAGGCGTCTATGCTTTCAGAAAGAGGGCACTTATGGATTTTAGGAGTTTACCTATGTTAACTCTTGAAGCTGCGGAGAAAATTGAGGCCATTCGATATTTGGAATATGGGAAAAAAATTAAAATGGTGGAAACGGATGTAAATGGAATTGAAATTGACACTCCTGAAGATCTTGAGAAAGCCAAAGCAATATGGAATTAGATTTTAGTAATATTAAAGTTGTTGGCTTCGATGCGGATGATACGCTCTGGGTTAATGAAACATATTTCAGGGAGGCGGAGGAAAAGTTTGCAGCACTTCTTGAAAATTATGAAACAAAGAATAAGGTAGATCAGGAGCTTTTTAAAATGGAAATGAATAACTTAGAACTCTATGGTTATGGAATAAAAGGTTTTATGCTTTCCATGATTGAATCTGCAATGGAATTATCAAATAATAATGTTCCTCCCGAGACGATTACTGAAATTTTAAATCTTGGAAAGGAAATGATTACCAGGCCTGTAGAACTTTTACAGGGTGTGGAGGAAGTGTTGCAAAAACTGGCCAGGAAATACAGGTTAATTGTCCTTACTAAAGGAGATCTCTTAGATCAGGAGAGAAAATTGGAAAGGTCCGGCCTGACCAGATATTTCCACCATGTTGAGGTTTTGAGTGACAAAAAAGAAGAAAATTATAAAAATTTACTGGACCATCTGGAGATTAAAACCAATGAATTTTTAATGATCGGTAATTCATTGAAGTCAGATGTTTTGCCTATTATGAATATAGGTGCCAAGGCGGTACATGTGCCTTTTCATACGACATGGGCACATGAACATATAGCTCCCGAGGAGCATGATAATAGCCACCTGACATTAAACACACTATCAGAAATTTTAAAATATCTCGAATAAACACATGGAAGAAGAGAAAGACTTACAATTAGAAAAAAGTGCCAAGAGAACAAAAGGTCCTTACAGAAATTTCCCAATGGTACCCCGTGTGGTATTCGGACAAGGTAGCTTTGACCAGTTAGGAGAAATACTTATGCCTCATAGAAACAGCAATGAAGCTCCTGCAATCTACCTTGTTGATGATGTTTTTAAAAATTCGGCCCTGATTGACAGGATTCCGATTTTATATCAGGATAGAATTGTATTGATTTCAGCGGATAAAGAACCAAAAACCGGACAAGTAGATGATTTGGTAAGCACTATAAAAGAGGATTTTTCAGAATTACCTTCAGCTATCGTGGGCATTGGCGGAGGTACTTTGTTAGATCTTGCTAAAGCTGTTGCGATAATGCTAAATAACGAGGGCTCTTCGTCCAATTATCAGGGTTGGGATTTAGTACATAATCCGGCAGTTTATCATGTTGGGATACCAACAATAAGTGGCACAGGGGCAGAAGTGTCCAGAACGACAGTTTTACTTGGTCCTGAAAAAAAACTTGGTATAAATTCCGATTTTACGCCATTTGACCAGGTTATTCTGGATCCTGATCTCCTCCATGGCGTGCCTAAAGAACAATGGTTCTATACCGGGATGGATTGTTTTATTCATTGTATAGAATCGCTTAACGGAACCTATCTGAACGCATTTAGTCAGAGTTATGGAGAAAAAGCCCTGGAATTATGTGAAGAAGTATTCCTGGGCGATATTTCCGATGCAGACTCCAGAGATAAGCTAATGATGGCTTCATGGCATGGAGGTATGAGTATTGCCTATTCCCAGGTAGGTGTTGCGCATGCAATGAGTTATGGGCTTTCTTATTTGCTGGGCACAAGACATGGTATTGGAAATTGTCTTGTTTTTCAACATTTGGGAGAGTATTATCCGGATGGGGTAGCCAAATTTAATGAAATGATGGAAAAGCATGATATTCAGCTACCGAAAGGAATATGCGCAAATTTAACTGATGACCAGTTCAATACTATGATCAAGGTATCAATGGGCATGGTGCCGCTATGGGAAAATGCCCTGGGTAAAGATTGGGCAAAATACATAACTCCCGAGAAATTGAGATCTATTTACGAGAAAATATAACCTTAGGGGTTTATTAATTCTACCATTATTGACATTTGATTCTATTTGGGATCTTTGGATTTTGATTAATTTAAGGCGATAACACCAATATAAATCCCATATACTGCTTCTATGCACCAACTTGCTAAATTTATATTTTTTAAAATACTTAAGTGGAAACTAATTGGTGACTTTCCCCAAGTAGATAAATGCGTTGTAATTGTTGCCCCCCATACGAGTTGGGTGGACTTTTTACTGGGTTTGCTGGTAAGGAGGGTTTTTAATGAGGAAATTAATTATATTGGAAAGGAAAGCCTATTCAGGCCTCCGTTTGGATGGTATTTTAGATGGATGGGGGGTACTCCGATAGATCGAAGTAAAAGCCAGAACAAAGTTGCCGCAATCACAAAAATATTTGATGAACGCAAGCGATTTCGATTGGCATTGGCTCCGGAGGGCACGCGTAAAAAAGTACAAAAATGGAAAACCGGATTCTATTACATAGCCAAAATGGCAAAAGTTCCCATAGTAATGGTAGCCTTTGATTTTGGTAAAAAAGAAGTTAAGATTTCAGAACCTAAATACACCACAAATGATATGGAAGGAGACCTTCAAACCTACAGGGAATTCTATAAGGGTGTTGTTGGTAAAATCCCGGAATATTCTTAACTCCTTACGAACGTAAAGCTAATGCTGGCGGATTCGAAATTACCATCATTGTCAAAATCATATTCTCCGGATTCGAATCCTCCATTTATGGTAAAAGTATTCGATGTTAGAGTTGCCCCATAAGTATCCCAATCTCCGGGATAATTGGCCCATTCGATAGCGAAATAATATTGTCCTTCAAATTTTTCCCAGAACATTTCTCCGCTTGTGGTATAGGATGGCCTATCTGAAGGGTTGATGGTTAAAGTAAACCTGCCACTGCTTTGGACAGTAAGGGTTACAGTTCCTCCTTCGTTTATTAGATCAAGAAAATTTGTATTTCCATCACTAAAACTGGCCGAGGTAGCTTCCCAGCTGCCTGCCAATGCACTAATTTCAAATGGCCCTCCTTCTTTAACTAATTCTTCCGGATCATCTTCCGAACAGGAGAGTAGTAAAAAGGCGAATAATGGAACGAATAAAAATATATTGCTTAGTGTTTTCATAGTCCAGGATTTTTAGGTTAATCAATAGTTTTAGTTCAGCTTTAGCATTTTTAGTAATAAGCGCTATGAACTAAATAAAATTAGAGTGATTATAACCTTTCTGCAATGACCTTAGTCAGTCATTCCACTAAATTGGAGTAGCCGCTTTATCCTTAAAGTGAGTCTGTGTAATGGCGTTCACCTGATCTCAACTAATGATTGGGATTATATGATACTTTAGACTGTTAATGACTATGCTAAGTGGGAGTTATTCCTGCATTGTATGATACACATTCTGCACATCATCATCTTGTTCAATTTTTTCCAGGAGCTTTTCAACATCTTCCACTTCTTCGGGGGAAAGTTCCTTGGTGATTTGCGGGATTCTTTCAAATCCTGAAGACAGAATTTCAATATTTCGCGATTCCAGTTCCTTCTGAATGGCTCCAAAGCTCTCAAAAGGGGCATAGATCAGAATGCCATCGTCATCCACAAAGACCTCTTCCGCACCAAAGTCGATCATGTCTAACTCAATTTCCTCCGGATCTATTCCTTCTGCGTTGATGCGAAAATTGCAGGTATGGTCAAACATAAACTCAACAGACCCGGATGTGCCAAGGCTTCCGTCGCATTTATTAAAATAACTACGTATATTGGCCACAGTCCTGGTATTATTATCCGTGGCTGTTTCTATTAAAATGGCTATTCCATGGGGTGCATAGCCTTCAAATAATACCTCTTTAAAATCGCCCTGGGACTTATCGGAAGCCCTTTTGATGGCTCTTTCAATATTGTCTTTGGGCATATTCACAGACTTGGCATTCTGAATAACGGCACGAAGACGTGAATTGGCATCCGGATCGGGGCCTCCTTCCTTAACAGCCATAACAATGTCTTTGCCAATTCGCGTAAAAGCTTTGGACATTGCTGACCATCGCTTCATTTTACGCGCTTTCCTAAATTCAAATGCTCTTCCCATAAATTAACGAATGCTATTTCCCGGAAGCAAATTTAACAATTTAAAATGGTGCTACAAGGAAGACCAGAACAAGTCAAAAAACTAACCACCCACTATCTTTTCAATACTATCTGCAAGCTTAAAATCTTTGTCGGTTATACCCCCAGCGTCATGCGTATTCAATCGAATATTAAGGGAGCTATACACATTGGACCAATCCGGATGGTGATTTTGTTGCTCGCATTCAAACGCAATCCGCGTCATTATTGAAAAGGCATCTTTGAAGTTTTTAAACTTATAGCTGCGTTCAATGGAGCCGTCTTTATATTCCCAACCATTCAGGTTTTTTAACCTGTTAGTTACTTCATCTTCACTTAGTTTTTCCATAAGTTTTATTTTTCCTAAAGTTAGAAAAAATCGAATTGTGAATTTAAGAATAGTCAGGTTTCTTATAAATCAGCCAATAACATGATGATCAATAATTTCCTGGCAACTAATACGAAGGTTTTTGGGAAGTTTATTGTCTTTGGGTAAAACTGCCAGGTAGCGCTCCTCATTTGTGGTGAACACCCTCTTAAAAATAGGATTGAAGCTCCCAATCCTTTCAAGAATATCTTTTATAAAATCTTCGTGGTGAACCAAATCATAACTACCCAAATGGTAAATTCCAATCTTATTTCGATTAATGAGGTAATGGATTTGCTGGGTAAGTTTGCTAATGCTTGTTACATTAACAATCAGGTTCGGGAAAACTTCTATTGGTTCATTGTTCCAAATAAATTTCTTCATTTCCTTTACCCGGGGCGATGAATTCCCAAATACCATTGGGATCCTTAAAATTGCCATTTTGGACTTAGGTAATCGCAAAAGCATATTCTCTATTCTGATTTTTAGTCTCCCGTAGACGCTTTCAGATAAGGTTTTATCTTGTTCATATGATGGGTATTTACTATATGCATCAAATACATTGGCAGAAGATAAGAAGTATAGTCTGCAGTCGTTTTTAATGAGATATTCCGCCATATGCTGATGGGCCTGAATTTGGGCACCGAAATTACCCCTTAAGGCGGAAATAATTATTTGCGGACGAATTTGTTCCAGAAGTTGATAGATATCATCTTCCAGCATATCATACCTTATAAATTGTTTGTTCTCTTCGAAGGAGCTTCCGGACGAACAATACGTAGCATAGGTGTCAAAATAATTGCAGAGTTCCTTGTAAATAGCATTCCCGATAAAACCGCTACCCCCTAAAATAAGTATTTTCTTTCCTCCGTCTTTCACACTCGTACCCTCTTCGTTCGCAAAAAGAATTTAAGTTTTATAAAATGGTAATTTCACCACTTTTGCCATTACTGTATTCTTACGTATCTGTATATAAATATCACTTCCCGGATCCGAGAACATTGTTTTTACATAACCCAGGCCAATACCCTTATTCAGTGAAGGAGACATTGTTCCTGAGGTAACATAGCCAATTTTATTGCCTTCTCCATCTACAATTTCATAACCTTGCCTTGGGATTCCACGTTCCTGCAATTCAAAGGCAATTAATTTTTGTTTTAGTGGTTGCTCCTTTTCTTTTGCAAGACCTTCACTGTTCACAAAGTCTTTGCTAAACTTTGTAATCCAACCCAGGCCGGCTTCCATCGGAGAGGTTTCATCATTAATGTCATTCCCATAAAGGCAATAGCCCATCTCTAATCTAAGCGTATCCCTTGCAGCCAAACCAATTGGTTTAATTCCATAGGCAGAACCTGCTTCCAGAACGCTATCCCAAATTTGTTTTACTTCCTCATTTTTGCAGTAGATTTCGAAACCGCCCGAACCTGTGTAACCTGTTGCTGAAATTATAACGTGTTCTATCCCGGCGAAATCACCTACTACAAAATTGTAGAACTTTATGGCAGAAAGATCTACAGAGGTTAAAGACTGCATGGATTCTACCGCTTTTGGCCCTTGTATAGCCAATAAAGAGTAGTTATCCGATATATTTCTTAGATCGGCACCAATAGATTCATTGTACCTGGAAATATGATCCCAATCCTTTTGAATATTAGAGGCATTAACGACGAGAAGGAAGACTTCTTCTTTTACCCTGTATACAATGAGGTCATCCACAATACCCCCGGATTCATTTGGGAAGTAGCTGTATTGGGCTTTTCCAACCGTGAGTTTTGAAGCATCGTTTGATGTAACCTTTTGTATAAGCGTTAAAGCGCTGGGTCCCTCAACCAGGAATTCTCCCATATGAGAAACATCGAAGACGCCCACTGCTTTTCGCACAGTTTCATGTTCGGCATTAACACCTTCATAAGATACCGGCATTAAATATCCTGCAAAAGGAACCATTTTAGCTCCGAGTGCTTCATGAGTTTTAGTTAAAGCCGTATTCTTCATATTTCTTCGATTTAAGCTGCGCAAATTTATAGAAAATTAATAGATAGCTCAATTTGCCTTCACAATGTTTTATGACTACCAGATATAAGATACATTATTTGCCTAACAAATAACTTTTAAGTTCATCGTAAGTATCAATATTGACAGAAACTTTCTTTTTCTCCAATACATTTTGAATCTGAGAAGGAATTGGCAAGTTCAATTTTAGGGTTTCTTCAACTACGTCTAAAAACTTAACAGGGTGCGCTGTTTCCAAAAATACACCAAAGGTATCCGGGTTGTCTTTCTGATATTCTTTCAGACCTAAATATCCTACAGCACCATGGGGATCAGCTATATAGCTGCTGCTATTATAAATTTCAAGGATTGCACGTTTTGTTTGTTCATCGGTAAAGGAATACGAGGACAAATTATTCCTTAATTCGGTAAAATTATTTTTATAAAGATTCCTAATCCTAATAAAATTACTGGGGTCTCCTACATCCATTGCATTAGAAATAGTAGCTTTTGAAGTCACAGGAGTATATTCTTGTGTACGCATAAAACGCGGTACCGTATCATTTACATTTGTTGCCGCTATAAAATGTGCAACCGACATGCCTAGTTTTTGGGCTACCATCCCTGCGCAAATATTTCCAAAGTTACCACTGGGGACAGAGAATACTATGGGTCGCTTCTTGCTTTTAAGTTTTTTATAGGAAAATAAAAAATAAAACATTTGTGGTAACCACCTGGCAACATTTATTGAATTTGCTGAGGTTAATTGTATTTCAAACTTCAGTTCCGAATCTAAAAATGCAGTTTTAACCATATTCTGGCAATCGTCAAAATTGCCATTAACCTCAAGAGCCGTAATATTCTGTCCCAAAGTTGTTAACTGACGTTCCTGGATATCACTGACTTTACCACTTGGGTACAATATTACCACATTAACACCTTTGACGCCCAAAAAGCCGTTAGCTACTGCCCCGCCTGTATCTCCAGAAGTAGCTACCAACACTGTTACCTCACTGTTTTCACCCTCTGAGAAATAGCCGAGGCTTTGTGCCATAAACCTGGCCCCTACATCTTTGAAAGCAAGTGTGGGCCCATGAAAAAGCTCTAAAGTTGCTACGTTTTTTTCCAATTCAACAACGGGAAAGGGAAAATCTAACACGCTGGTTATAATTTCTTTTAATTTAATTTCAGGTATACTATCACTGGCGAATTGTTCTATTGCCTCAAAGGCAATTTCGTGATCTGATAGTTCTTCAATATTCTCAAAAAAAGAAGCAGGTAATGGTTTTATTTCCCGTGGAAAGTACAAACCTCTGTCGGGAGCTATTCCTCTTAAAACAGCATCTTTAAAGGATACATCCGCAGCTTTATTATTTAAACTATAAAATTTCATTTACCGGTTTTAAGGAATAAAAAGTCAAAATTATATTTTATGCATTCCTTTGGTATTTATTTTTGATACATATACGTCATAATCCACACCAATATTGAGGTATACATTCCTCATCGCTTCTGCCACTTTCTCTGCCGTTTCTTTTCCTCTGCTCAAGGCAAAAATAGAAGGCCCCGATCCGGAAATTCCGGTGCCCAATGCCCCTGCCTTCATTGTTTTTGATTTTACATCCCCAAAACCAGGGATTAACATGGAGCGGATTGGTTCTATAATGTGGTCTACCAAAGACCTGCCAATCAGGTCGTAGTCTTCAAGGAAAAGTCCGGATACGAGTCCGCCAACATTTCCCCATTGTTTTATCCCGTCTTTTAAAGAAATGGATGTTTTAAGAATTTTTCTAGAATCTGATGTCTTTACTTCAATCTGAGGGTGAATCACCGAAGCAAACAATTCAGGGGGAGTATTTATTTTGATAATATCCAAGGGTTCATAACTACGCACCAGGGTAAATCCACCATATATGGCAGGCGCTACATTATCTGCATGCGCCACGCCGCTGGCTAAGGCCTCGCCTTGCATGGCAAATTTTACAAGTTCAATAGGTGAAAATGGCTTATCCAGAAGCTCATTCATAGCCCATACAGCGCCTGCAGCACTTGCAGCACTGCTGCCAATTCCACTCCCGGCTTTAATCTTTTTGTGAATTTCAATCTCAAACCCACCAGTATAATTGCTTTGTTCTAAAAAGGCCAATCCCGCTACCCCGGCAACATTATTTGCTGTTTCAAGGGGTAAGGATTGCCCTGTTATTTTAGAGATTCTGATACCGGGTTCTTTTGTCTTTTGCACGATCATTTCATCTCCTATTGCCTCCAGGGCCAAACCAAGGACATCAAATCCACAGGAAATATTAGCAATAGTAGCCGGACAAAAGACTTTAATTTTATTCATTTAATTAAAAATTTCCTATTCTTACGATATCTGCAAAAATGCCGGATGCAGTAACATCCGCACCGGCCCCGGCCCCTTTGATAATCAACGGTTGGTTGGGATATCTTTCCGTATAGAAGAGTACAATATTATCACTTCCCTCTAAATTATAAAAATCATGACCCTTGGGGATTTGCTCTAATCCAACACTGGCATTTCCATTTGCAAATTCTGCAACATATTTCAACTTGCTTTCAGAAGAAACCGCCTTTGCATAAAGTTCCTGAAAGGATTTTTCATAGGCAGTAAGGGAAGCATAAAAGTCCTCATTATTGGTGGCAGCCAAACTTTCTTCGGGTAAAAATGACTTGTTCTCTATTTCCTCTATATCCAGTTTATAACCACTTTCCCGTGCCAGGATTAAAATTTTTCGCATTACATCAATGCCACTGAGATCTATTTTTGGATCCGGTTCAGTAAATCCTTCCTCCTGGGCTCTTTTAACAACATCGTGAAAAGTGGTAGAGTCATCAAAATTATTAAAAACAAAATTCAGGCTCCCGGATAGTACAGCTTGTATTTTGTTGATCTTATCTCCGGAGGCTATCAAATGTTTCAGAGTGTCTAGGATCGGTAATCCGGCACCCACATTAGTCTCAAATAAGAATGGAGAATTATATTCCCGTGAAAGCTCTTTAAGGTTCCTGTATTTTTCGTAGTCCGAAGAACAGGCTATTTTATTGCAGGTAACTACTGAAACACTTCGTTTTAAATAATCAGAGTAAGTCTCAGCCACAATTTCGCTGGCGGTATTATCTACAAAAATGCTATTGCGATAGTTATATTTTAAGACGTTTTCATAAAACCTGATCTTATCCGCTTTTTCACCCTCTTCCAACATCTCTTCCCAGCGTTCCAAGGGTATCCCATCCTCATCAAAAACCATTTTTCTCGAATTAGACAATCCAATGACCCGCGGATTTAGTTTAAGGTTCTTTTTAAGATATTTTTTCTGATTTTCGATTTGCTTAATAAACCTGGAACCCACATTGCCCACGCCCATTACATAGAGGTTTAATTGCTTAATATTTTCCTCAAAAAACTCTTCGTGTAAAGTATTCAGGGCCTTTTTTACATCCTCCTTTTTAATAACGGCCGAAATATTCCTTTCTGAAGCGCCTTGTGCAATAGCCCTGATATTTACATTGTTCTTACCTAATGCACTGAACATCTTTCCGCTTAGGCCTTGGTGACTTTTCATATTATCTCCTACCAGGGCAATGATGGCGAGTTCACTTTCTACAATAACCGGTTTAATTTTATTTGTAGCTATTTCATATTCAAAAGCCGTGTTTACCAATGATTCTGCAGTTGCGGCATCATTATCAGAAATTCCAACACAAATTGAATGCTCTGAGGATGCCTGCGTTATAAGCACAACACTTATACCGGCCTGGGAAAGCACTTCAAAAAAGCGCTTTGAAATACCCGGTATCCCGATCATTCCGGGGCCTTCCAATGAGAGAAGCGTAATATGCTCTACATTGCTAATGCCCCTTACGGATTTGCCAAGGAAATTTTGGTTTTTGGCTATTAAAGTACCCGGTTCTTCCGGGGCAAAAGTATTTTTAATGAGGATAGGTATGTTTTTCGACAGTACAGGTTGAATGGTAGGTGGGTAAAGAACTTTAGCTCCAAAATGGGATAATTCCATTGCCTCTTCATACGAGATCTGTGGGATGGCCTTTGCCTGTTTAACTATCCTTGGATTAGCCGTATACATGCCACTAACGTCTGTCCATATTTGTAATTCTGCGGCATCGATGGCAGCGGCCACTATGGCTGCTGAATAATCAGAACCACCTCTGCCTAAGGTTGTTGAATTGCCTTTGGTTGATGAAGAAATGTATCCGGGAATGACGGTTATGTTGTTTTTAGAATTTGAAAAATATGTTTTGCATAAGCCATTTGTGCTTTTAAAATCCACACCGGCCATTCCATACACATCATCGGTTTTGATTAGTTCCCGACTATCTTTAAATGCAGAATTCATACCTTCTGAGATGAAGAATTCACTGATAATATAAGAAGATAAAAGTTCGCCAAAACTTACAACCTTGTCGGTTAACTTAGGGGTCTTTTCAGCAATTAGAAATGCCCCTTCGGCCAGCGTATCCAGAATGTTTAATTCGCTTTTCACTTTGCTTAAAATGGCACTTTGCAATTGAATTGGAATAAGTTCTTTAATGGTCTTTATATGCCTGGCCTCTATTTCACGTAGACAATCTCTATAGTTCTCATCCTGCATGGATGCCAAATCAACCGTTTTTAAGAGTAAATCTGTAATTCCCCCGAGAGCTGATACTACAACAACCATCTTGTTTCCATCCAAATTTTTGACGATATTCTGAACCCGTTTTATATGTTGTGCATTGGCTACTGAAGTACCTCCAAACTTTAAAATCTTCATTATTATATTTTATTAATTGCGCAATTGATACCGGTGTTGTGAGTGAATTTAAATGAATACGGACGTATATGTAGAATATTACCCCTTAGGGGTAGCAGTGGCGGTTGTAGCAGCAAAATAGTGCTGATTGGCATGGGATAAAGCCCATCTGTTTATGTCCGATATAATTTTCATAATGGCTATGATAACAATTCAAAAGTAGGACTTTTGAGCCCCTTATCAAATAATTCATGCTATTTTTGCGAAGTCATCAATCTTTTTCAAATATTTTTACAAAAAATAGTTCTTTTGGGATGATTGATTGCCATACAATGGAATTTGAAATTTAAACCTAAACAAGAAAGGCTATTTTAAACAAGGGTATTGCTTTAAAGGGTTATTCCAGGATCTAACTTTCATTTGGGAAATGAAGATATTTACGGCCAAGCAGATTTACGCAGCTGACCAATTTACATTGGCAGAGCAAAACATGAATAGTTATGAACTTATGGAAAGGGCGTCTATTCAACTTTTCAACTGGCTGCACCACAGGCTGAAGGGGGCACAGGTAAAAATTAAATTGTTTTGTGGGATTGGAAACAATGGTGGAGATGGATTGGCCCTGGCCAGGCATTTGCAGGAACATGGGTATAATATTGAAGTAATTGTTGTAAACTACAGCAAAAAGAGGTCTCCCGATTTTCTTGCTAATTTGGAACGATTAAAAGATCGTAAGATTTGGCCATATTTTATGAACCCGGATACGGGACTTCCTTCAATTGATTCGGAAGAAATTGTTATTGATGCTCTTTTTGGGATCGGATTAAACAGATCACCGGACAAATGGGTAGGGCAGATTATTGAACATCTAAATAATTCAGGCGCTTTTGTTGTTTCCGTTGATGTTCCATCGGGTTTGTTTTTAGATCGTGCTGTTGAAAATTTAAAATCAGTTGTAAAAGCTAATTATGTGCTTAGTTTTCAGTTTCCCAAACTTGTTTTTTTCTTGCCGGAAACTGGGGTATTCTCTAATCAATGGGAAATTTTGAATATTGGTTTGTCTCAAAAATATATAGAACAGACCCATGCCAGCTTCGAGCTTATTGGCAAAAATGAAGTTTTAAGTTATTATATCCCAAGGGAAAAATTTTCGCATAAAGGCACTTATGGACATTCTTTGATTCTTGGGGGCAGCTATGGGAAAATCGGGGCCGTTTCCCTTGCTTCACGCGCCTGTATTACAACGGGGAGTGGGTTGGTCTCGGCCTATGTGCCGCAGTGCGGGTATATTCCATTGCAGAGTTCATTGCCCGAAGTTATGGTTCTAACTGATGAAGGCGAAAAGGAAATTTTGAATATTTCTGTGAAAATTGAGCCGGATGTTATAGGAATGGGAATTGGAATGGGAACTACGGAAAAGACACAGAAAGCATTCACAGAATTTTTAGATTCATTAAAAGCTCCATTGGTAATCGATGCTGATGGACTGAATATTATTTCCCTAAATAAATCATTATTAAAAAAGCTTCCTCCAAAAACTATACTCACACCGCATCCAGGAGAATTGAAGCGATTGTTGGGTGCCTGGGCAGATGATTTTGATAAGCTGGAAAAGGCTAAACAATTTTCTAAAACCTACGATTGCATCCTCGTACTTAAAGATGCTCATACTATTGTGATCTATGACGATCAGGGATATATAAATACAACAGGAAATCCGGGTATGGCTACCGCAGGAAGCGGGGATGTGCTAACAGGAATGATTACTTCATTAATGGCACAGAGATATGAACCTGTGAAGGCAGCTATTTTTGGCGTATACCTGCATGGTCGGGCAGCAGACATAGCAATTGAAAAGCTGGGATATCAGGCGCTGACTGCAACCGCCATAATAAATGGAATTGGGCCTGCTTTCACTGATTTGTTTAATGTGCCGCCTATGGATGCTGAAAACACAGCAAAAAAAGAATGATCACTTCTGACGCACTCTTCTTTTCACCCAGGCGAGTGCATTGTTATAATCAATGTAAAATTTCATAGGTTTTTTAAAGAAGAGTTTTTCAATTTTAAAATTATGCATATCTACTTCCTTTACGGATACAACAGCAAATGCCTTAAGATTTTTTAACTCCCTTAAATAACTGTAAATAGTAGGATCTATAGCATAGGAATTTTTTCTGAGACTGATAATACCAAAATTTTTATCTCTAAAATGGATCTCTGAAATTCCTATAATTTGATAGGCCCTTTCCAGGGTGAGTGTTGCCCCTTCGTCAAAGATGGCAACCATGTGATTTTCGAATACCTGAACGGTACCAATATCTAAGTTGTATTCTTTGACTATAATTATTTTCTTAGCCGGTCCGACTTTCATTTCATATAGTTTAGTGTGTCTAAGACGAAAGTATAGGCTTGTACAAGTTTTCCGAAAAATATTAGACCAAAGGCATATATATCGTTTATATGGTTTGAGGTAAATCCAGGTGTATTCTTATTCTTACTTTTTGTAATCCAGGGAAATAAAAAAAGGGACCAATTAACTTGATCCCTTTATGACTAAATTCTTACAATGTGCTATGCTTTGGAGCCCTTTTTAGATTTTTTTATCTTAATAGATAATTCATCTTTCTTTTCATCCAGGTCCATGAAAATACTATCTCCTTCTTCGAGTTTAGAATTTACAATTTCCTCAGCCAGGGCATCTTCGATATATTTCTGAATCGCTCTTTTCAAAGGTCGTGCACCGTATTGTTTGTCAAAACCTTTATCGGCAATATAATCTTTGGCTTTATCCGTTAAATTCAGATCGTATCCAATATCCTTAATTCTTTCGTAAAGCTTATTTAATTCAATGTCGATAATCTTGTGAATATGTTCGCGCTCCAGCGGATTAAATACAACCACATCATCTATTCTGTTAAGGAATTCCGGAGCAAACGCCTTTTTCAGGGCATTTTCAATGACACTCTTATGGTGGTCGTGTTCCTGTGATTTTTTTGCTGCTGTTCCGAAACCTACGCCTTGTCCAAAGTCCTTGAGCTGGCGGGCACCAATATTCGAGGTCATTATAATGATCGTATTTCTGAAATCTATTTTGCGACCCAGACTATCCGTTAAAAAACCATCATCCAATACCTGAAGCAACATGTTAAAAACATCCGGGTGTGCTTTCTCAACTTCATCCAATAGAATTACAGAATAAGGTTTGCGTCTGACTTTTTCAGTAAGTTGTCCGCCTTCCTCGTACCCCACATAACCGGGAGGAGCACCAACTAGTCTGGAAATGGCAAATTTTTCCATATACTCACTCATATCAATCCTGATCAAGGCATCTTCAGAATCGAAAAGCTCCTGAGCCAACACCTTGGCCAACTGGGTTTTACCAACACCTGTTTGTCCGAGGAAAATGAATGAGCCTATAGGTTTATTCGGATCTTTAAGACCCGCTCTGTTTCTTTGTATGGCTTTCGCAACTTTCGCAACAGCTTCATCCTGCCCAATAACATTCCCTTTAATGAGATTTGGCAATTCAGCAAGTTTGTTGCTTTCAGTCTGTGCTATTTTATTTACCGGAATTCCACTCATCATAGAAACCACATCAGCCACATTATCCTCACTTACCGTTTCCCTGTGAAGTTTACTGTCTTCCTCCCATTTTTCCTGGGCAACTGCAAGTTCTTTTTCTAATCTTTTTTCATCATCCCTAAGTTTCGCCGCTTCTTCATAACGTTGTTTCTTAACTACACTATTCTTCAGCTCGCGCACGTCTTCCAGCTGATTTTCCAATTCAAGAATTTGTTTTGGAACATCCATATTTATTATGTGTACCCGTGAACCAGCTTCGTCCAAAGCATCTATTGCTTTATCCGGCAAAAACCTGTCGGTCATATATCTGTTTGTAAGCTTAACACAGGCCAAAATGGCTTCATCAGTATAATTTACATTGTGGTGATCTTCGTATTTCCCTTTAATATTCATTAATATTTCAATGGTTTCCTCCACTGTAGTTGGCTCTACCATTACTTTTTGGAAGCGTCTTTCGAGCGCGCCGTCTTTTTCAATATACTGTCTGTATTCATCAAGGGTAGTTGCTCCTATACATTGAATCTCTCCCCGTGCCAAAGCCGGTTTAAACATATTTGAAGCATCCAGGCTGCCTGTAGCGCCTCCAGCACCCACTATAGTATGGATCTCATCTATAAACAGGATGACATCATCATTTTTTTCCAATTCATTCATTACGGCTTTCATCCGCTCTTCAAACTGACCGCGATATTTCGTGCCGGCAACCAGCGAAGCCAGGTCTAAGGTGACCACCCTTTTATTGTAAAGGATCCGGGATACTTTTTTGTTTATGATTCGCAGCGCCAAACCTTCCGCAATTGCACTTTTACCAACACCGGGTTCCCCAATTAAAAGTGGGTTGTTTTTCTTTCTTCTGCTTAGTATCTGCGATACTCGTTCAATTTCTTTCTCCCTGCCAACAACAGGATCCAATTTGTTTTCTTCTGCAAGACGCGTTAAATCTCTTCCGAAATTATCTAGAACAGGTGTTTTGGATTTTTTGCTTCCTTTTTGACCTGAAGCAGAACCAAAAGAACCTTCTTTACCTTCTACCGGTTCATCAGAATCACTTGGAAACGATTCAGAGGTAGGGGAGTCAATATAGTCATCCTCACTTGTGATCATGGATTTAAACTGATCTTTCACACCATCATAATCCACTTTGAGCTTGTGAAGTAATTTTGTGGTAGGATCGTTTTCGTTTCTCAGGATACATAAAAGTAAATGTGCGGTATTTATTGAAGAGCTTTGAAACAATTTAGCTTCTAGAAAGGTCGTTTTCAATGCGCGTTCTGCCTGTCTTGTAAGATGAAGATTTTTTTTATCTTTTTGAATCCCTCCGGAATTTGGATTTGCCGGGCTCAAAATCTCAACTTTTCGTCTTAAGTGATCCAGGTCTACATCCAGGGCATCCAAAATGCTGATTGCTTTGCCATTTCCGTCACGCAGTAAACCCAGCATTAAATGCTCGGTACCAATAAAATCATGACCCAGCCTTAATGCCTCTTCCTTGCTGTAAGCAATTACATCCTTTACCCTTGGTGAAAAATTATCATCCATAAAATTTTCTTATTCAGTAATAAAATTAGTAAATCTTATTATAAGAACGGCAAATACCGTACCTATATTCGACAAACTTGGACTAAATGACGAAAAAAACACGGATTTACAAAAAAATTAACAACCTTATTATTAACTAAATTACTATCCGGATGTGTTAATAAATTCTTTAATAAACTCCTTGGAATGTACTCTGCATGCTTTGATTTTGCGTATATTGGCCTGATATTTTAAACACATCAAAGCAATAAGTTTTTTATATGGCTGAAGGAGAAAAATTGATCCCCATCAACATTGAAGATGAAATGAAATCAGCCTACATTGACTACTCAATGTCGGTCATTGTGTCACGTGCCCTTCCCGATGTCAGGGATGGTTTAAAGCCGGTTCACAGGAGAGTTTTATATGGAATGCACGATTTGGGTGTTCGTTCATCAAGTTCGCACAAGAAATCTGCAAGGATTGTCGGGGAAGTTTTAGGTAAGTATCACCCCCATGGTGATACATCTGTTTATGACAGTATGGTGAGGATGGCTCAGGAATGGAGTCTGCGGTATATGCTGATTGACGGGCAGGGTAATTTTGGTTCTATTGATGGTGATAGCCCGGCGGCAATGAGATATACGGAAGCTCGCATGCGCAAGATTGCCGATGAAATGCTGGCAGATATTGATAAAGATACCGTAGATCACCAACTCAATTTTGATGATTCCCTCAAAGAACCGACAGTTCTGCCTACGCGGATACCAAACTTATTAATAAATGGTGCCTCGGGTATTGCAGTTGGTATGGCAACCAATATGCCTCCACACAACCTGTCTGAGGTTGTAGATGGGACAATTGCCTATATTGACAATAAAGATATTGAGATTGATGAGCTAATTACCCATATTAAAGCTCCGGATTTTCCAACCGGGGGTATTATATACGGATACGATGGTGTAAAAGAAGCTTTTCATACAGGGCGCGGCAGAGTTGTTATGAGGGCGAAAGCCACTTTTGAAGAAGTTCAGGGCAGGGAATGTATAATTGTCACTGAAATTCCATATCAGGTCAATAAAGCGGACATGATAAAAAAGACTGCGGATTTGATCAATGACAAAAAGATTGATGGCATAGCTTCAATCAGGGATGAATCTGACAGAAAGGGAATGCGCATTGTATATATCCTTAAAAGGGATGCCATACCTAATATTGTCCTCAATACATTATACAAATATTCGGCACTGCAGTCATCCTTTAGTGTTAACAATATTGCACTGGTCAAAGGAAGGCCGAAATTGCTCAATGTAAAGGAGATCATTCATTATTTTGTAGAGCATAGGCATGAAGTTGTGGTAAGGCGCACAACCTTTGAGCTGAAAAAAGCGGAAGATCGCGCCCATATCTTAGAAGGGCTCATTATTGCATCTGATAATATTGATGAAGTTATTTCTATCATCAGAGCATCTTCCAATCCGGATGAGGCAAGGGAAAACCTCATGGAGAGATTTAAATTATCCGAAATACAGTCCAAGGCCATTGTGGAGATGCGCCTTCGCCAGCTTACTGGTCTTGAGCAAGATAAATTGCGTTCGGAATACGATGAGATCATAAAAACTATTGCCGATTTAAAAGATATTCTGGCTAATAAGGATCGCAGAATGCAGATCATAAAAGATGAGCTTCTTGATGTAAAAGAACGTTATGGAGACGAAAGAAGATCAGAAATAAATTTTGCCGGTGGTGACCTTAGTATAGAGGATATGATTCCTGACGAACAGGTCGTAATAACGATATCTCATGCAGGCTATATTAAAAGGACCCCGCTGAGTGAATATAAAACGCAGCACAGGGGAGGAGTAGGGCAAAAAGCTTCATCTACCAGGACCGAGGATTTCCTTGAACATCTTTTTGTTGGCACCAACCATCAATATATGTTATTCTTTACCCAGAAGGGAAAGTGTTTTTGGATGCGGGTTTATGAAATACCGGAAGGAAGCAAAACATCAAAGGGAAGGGCCATTCAAAACCTTATAAATATTGAGCAGGATGATAAGGTAAAAGCTTTTATTTGCACCCAGGACCTGAAGGATGAAGAATATGTGAATAGCCATTATGTTATTATGGCCACTAAAAAAGGTACGGTTAAAAAAACTTCTCTGGAACAGTATTCCAGGCCTCGGCAAAATGGAATTATTGCCATTGGCATAAGAGAAGATGATGAATTGTTAGAAGCCAAATTAACTACGGGTACCAGCCAGATTTTACTGGGTCTTAAATCCGGGAAGGCCATTAGGTTTGAAGAAAGTAAAACCAGGCCAATGGGACGAAGCGCATCTGGTGTGCGGGGTATAAAATTGGCAGATGATAATGATGAAGTCATAGGTATGGTTTCTGTACATAATTTTGATGATGAAATATTGGTTGTTTCAGAAAATGGATATGGAAAAAGATCGAATATTGATGACTACAGGATTACCAATAGGGGTGGAAAAGGCGTAAAGACGATCTCCATAACTCAAAAAACCGGAGGCCTTGTGGCCATTAAAAATGTTTCGGATTCTGACGACTTAATGATTATAAATAAATCAGGAATAGCTATAAGGATGAGCGTTGATGATTTGCGTACTATGGGCAGGGCAACACAGGGTGTTAAATTGATCAACCTCAAAGAAACTGATTCCATAGCAGCCGTTGCGAAAGTAATGAAGGATGAAGATAATCTGGATGAAGTAGATATCATGGATATTGAAGTGAAAACGGAAGATGGCACGGCTCTTGATACGGATACTACTGAAAACGATAAAGAATAATTAATAAACACTAATACGTAAATTGAATTTTAAAATGAAGACTAAACTTTTAACTCTGGCATTGATGTGCGTAGCACTAGCCGGATTTTCACAGAAAGGAGAACTTAAAGCAGCGGATAAAGCATTAAAATCTGGTGATGCAGCATCGGCTAAAGCATCTTTAGATGGTATACAGGGAATGATCAGTGGAGCAGATGAAAAAGTCCAGGCTGAGTATTTCTTCCTAAGAGGTAAAACGTATGCTGATCTTGCCAATAAGGGCGATGATGCTGCTTTTAATGAGGCAATTGACTCATTTAATAAGGTGCTTACTATTGAAGGTGGTAAGGGAAAGTATTCTGACGAAACAAATCAGCGAATGGCCGCTATTACTGCTGATTTAGTGAATTCTGCCGTTGACGACAACAGTAAAAAGGAATTCAAGAGCGCCGCAGAAAAACTCTATTTAGGATATAAGATCAGTCCTAAAGACACTATTTACTTGTATTATGCAGCAAGTAGTGCTGTAAATGGCGGTCTTTATGAGGAAGCTCTTGGTTATTACGAGGAATTAAGAGATATTAAATATGATGGTAGTGGAGTAGTATATAAAGCTACAAATATAGAGACCGGTGTAGAAGAGACAATGGAAAAGACACAAAGGGATTTAATGGTAAAATCAGGGGCATATAAAGACCCCGTAGATGAAAAATCACCTTCTAAGAACGCTGAGATTGTTAAAAACATGGCTTTAATCTATTCTCAATTGGGTCAGGATGATAAAGCACTTCAGGCGTTTGCAGATGCCAGGGCAAGTAATCCGGATGATGTTAATTTACTCCTTAACGAAGCCAATTTACATTATAAACTGGGCGATAAGGATAAATTTAAAACCCTTATGGCAGAAGCATCTCGAATGGCTCCGGATAATGCAGATTTGCAGTATAACATAGGTGTAATTAATATGGAACAAGGTGATATAGAGGGAGCCCGTAATGCATATAAAAGGGCACTGGAGATTGATCCCAATTATGTTAATGCTCAATTGAATCTGTCAACAACCTACGTAGATGAAGGTAATGGCCTGATTGACGAAATGAATAGTTTAGGTAGTTCCAAAGCGGATATAGCCCGTTACGAAGAATTAAAGAAGCAGAAAGATGATTTGTTCAGGGAAGGCGCGGTTATTTTGGAAGATGCACTAAAATTAAAGCCAGACAACCCGGGGGTTCTTACCCAACTTAAAAATATTTATGGGGCATTGGGTGATACTGAGAATTTTATGAGAATTAAGAAGTTACTTGGGGAATAACTCAAATAGTAATTCTTCAAAAAAAAACCCCGGCAAACTAATTACCGGGGTTTTTTTATACGATTTTTTTTATGACCCTTAATTTATGGGTGTATTTCCTCTGTTCTGTATTGAAGATACCAGTATGATCCAGCCTGTCTATTCTTACTTTTCCATGGACATGGATTATAAAATTATCTTGCATAATTAGTCCTACGTGATTAATCTGCCCCTCCTTGTTATCAAAAAAAACCAGGTCTCCGGGTTCACTTTCTTCAATAAAACTCAAAGCTTCGCCCTGTGTTGCCTGCTCTTCTGCCCTTCTTAGTAGTTTATGGCCATTTATTTTGTAAACCATTTGTGTAAAGCCCGGGCTATCTATCCCAAAAGGGGTTTTTCCACCCCATAAGTAGGGTGCATTCAGATAGTGAAGTGCGGTAATTATCAGATTCGATTTTCCGTCTTCCGAGCCTACTAAGGCACCTTCAAATTTATGACTAAGAAATTTGGAATTATTGACAGCTGATCCCAGTACTACCGGAATTAGTGCGGTATTGCCATCACTGACGTAAGATACCAGATCTGCTGAGAATCTCGCCCCCCCGGAACTTTTAAGGGTTTTAGAATCCTCCCTGGATATAGGGATGAATTGGTTATTTCTAACCCATCCTTCGCAACCATCAAAGTCATCGCGAATTTTACTCCAGTATTTTCTTTTTTCCAGGATTTTAAAATGATCCCCGTAGAGAAGTTGGGTTACCATCTCGCTTGCATCTTCAGCAAGAATTCTTATTGGTACTATACTAAGGTTACAAATACCGTGATGCATAGGCTGTCTTTACAGCTATATTAGTTTCTTTCTAAAATAATAGCCGAAGCCCCACCTCCTCCATTGCAGATGGCGGCAGCGCCTATTTTAGCGTTATTTTGCTCTAAAACACTTAGAAGGGTAATTATTATTCTGGCTCCGGAGCAACCCAGCGGATGTCCAAGGGATACCGCACCACCGTTTACATTTACATTATTATCCCTGAGTTTTAATAGTTTCATATTGGCTAGTCCTACTACGGCAAAAGCCTCGTTAAACTCAAAATAATCTATTTGGTCTATTTTTATACCGGCTTTGGCAATTGCTTTGGGCAGTGCTTTGGCGGGGGCAGTAGTAAACCATTTTGGTTCCTGAGCTGCATCGGCATAACTTTTTATGCTTGCAATGGGTTTTAAACCCATTTCGTTTGCTTTTTCGGCACTCATTAACACCAGGGCCGCGGCTCCGTCGTTTATTGTAGATGCATTGGCCGCTGTAACTGTACCGTCTTTTGTAAAGGCAGGTCGCAGTGCAGGTATCTTATCTAATTTAACGTTTTTAAATTCTTCATCTTCATTTACAACAATTGGTTCACCTCTGCGCTGCGGTACTTCAACCGGGACAACTTCATTGGTGAATTTGCCAGATTTCCAAGCCTCTGCAGATCGTTTGTAAGACTGAATGGCAAATTGATCCTGCTCCTCCCTGCTAAAATTGTGTTCAATAGCACAGGCATCTGCACATACGCCCATTGCATTTTGGTCATAAACATCAACTAAACCATCTTTTTGCATACCGTCTATTAGTGTTGAAGGACCAAATTTTTGACCGGTTCTCATATGAACGTAGTGTGGAATAAGGCTCATATTCTCCATACCCCCTGCAATGACAACAGAAGTGTCCCCCAGCGCAATAGATTGCGCGGCTTGCATTACTGCCTTCATCCCGGATGCACAGACTTTATTTACTGTGGTGCAGGGAACCGAGTCAGGGATACCGGCAAAAATCGCAGCCTGTCTTGCAGGTGCCTGTCCCGTTCCTGCCTGTACTACATTACCCATAAGCACCTCATCAATTATATCAGGACTTAGGTTTATTTTGTCCATGGCGCCTTTTATAGCTATGGCCCCTAACTTTGGAGCCGGAATAGTCGATAAAGAACCCATAAAACTACCAATAGGTGTTCTGGCTACAGACACAATAACTACCTCTTTCATATGTAAATCGATTAACTATGCGAAATTAATAAATTAAAGTGCAATGAACCGTGTTTAGTCTCTAAAAGGCAATAGGTAACGCTATTATTTTCTATTTTTGAAGAAGATATTTTCTACTATGGGGAAAACCTTGGACGGCGTTTATAAAAATCAATCACTTATTTACAAGTATATTCTCTATGTGGTTACCATAGCCTGTATTGTATTTTTCTTTCCAAGAGGAGGTAAGTTTAAATATGAATTTCAGAAGGGTAAACCTTGGCAATACGAAAACCTTTATGCGCCTTTTGACTTTTCCATTAAGAAGACAGCCGATGAAATTGCCGAAGAGAAAAATGCCATAGAAAGTAGTCAGATAGATTATTATAATTACGATGAAAAATTGGCTGCCCGGGCTTACCAGATTTTTGAAGAAAAATTCCCTGTTGTTTTCGGTGCTGAAAAATTTAGCAACAGATCCCGGCGTATTTTGCAACAGCTGGGCAAAGAATTTCTGGATACCATATATACGCACGGATTCATAGCAAATGTGGACAAGCTGATTTCAAAGAATAGTCTTTATCTGATAAAAGAAGGGGAAGCAAGGCTGGTGCAACCTGAGGCCTTATATAGAATGAGTACTTTGAATGATTCAATCAGCGCGATGCTGGAAACCAGAAGACTTGGAAGCTATGAATCTGACTTTAAGACACTTTTCTTTGAGGTATTGCAACCTAATGTTTCCTATGATGAAGAACTTACGAAAAGAGAATTGGAAGAGGCTATTTCCGAGATTTCCATTACAAGAGGCAATGTAGATGAGGGAAAGCTAATAATTGCCAGGGGAGAGGTTGTAGAATCGGAGAATTTAAAAATTCTGGAGTCCTTAAAAGCGGAATATGAATCGGAATTATGGACAGAAAACAACTATTATTTTATCCTTTTTGGGTATACTATTTTAGTTGCTTTGGTTCTTATCATGTTGTTTTTGTTTCTCAAAAAATACAGACCAGAAGTATTCAGGAACAATGTAAAGGTGACCTTCATATTCTTTAATATTTTGCTAATGGTATTAATAACCACACTTGTGGTAAAATACAATGAGACTTATGTTTTTGTGGTACCATTATGTATAATGCCCTTAATTCTTAAAACCTTCTTTGATGCCCGGTTAGGCCTTTTTGTACATGTCTTAACCGTACTTATTTTGGGATTTGTAGTTCCTAACAGCTTTGAATATATTTTTCTTCAGATCATTGCAGGGATAGTAACCATTCTGACGGTCTCTGAACTCTATAAGCGGGCTAACTTATTTATTTCTGTAGGCCAGATAACACTTATCTACATCATAGGTTATTTTGCTTTTCATATTATTCATGAAGGCAACCTGGACAATTTGAACTGGTACATATTTGGATTTTTCTTTTTAAACGGTATGATTACTTTGTTTGCCCAGCCCCTTATTTACATCTACGAAAAAGTGTTTGGTATGGTTTCCGATGTTTCCTTACTCGAATTATCTGACACCAATTCCAAATTGCTTAAGGAACTTGCCAATAAGGCGCCGGGAACTTTTCACCATTCTCTGCAGGTTGCCAATCTGGCAGAAGCTTCGGCCAATGAAGTTGGGGCAAATGCAATGCTGGTCAGGGTAGGGGCTTTATACCATGATATTGGTAAAATGAACAACCCCACTTATTTTACAGAAAACCAGGTAACCAGTATAAATCCGCATGACGATCTGGACCCCAAAGAAAGTGCCAAAATAATTATAAATCACGTCATTGAGGGAATAGAACTGGCCAGAAAATTTAATTTACCGGACAGGGTTATCGATTTTATAAGAACGCATCATGGAACCAACCTGGTTTACTATTTTTATAAGAAACAGCAGAAATTGGATGAAGCTGTTAAGGAATCTGATTTCAGGTATCCCGGGCCCATTCCATTTTCTAAAGAGACTGCAATTTTAATGATGGCCGATTCCGTAGAAGCGGCCTCCAAGAGTTTAACTAACCCGACATATCAGGTCATTGATGAATTTGTTGAGAAGATCATTACAGGGCAAATGAATGCAAATCAGTTTTTGAATGCGAATATTACCTTTAAAGAGATTCAAATGATTAAGAAGGTACTTAAGCACAAATTAACCAATATCTACCATCTCAGGGTTGAGTATCCGGAATAATTGAAAAGAAAGGTTCCTCTATCAGGGATATGGGTTATTGCTAAGAAAATCTCTAATTTTTATTAAATAATCATATTTCCAAATTTACATGGTCTTTCCTATGATTTACACGGATTAGACCGGCCTAATCTTCAGAATCCTCATTTTCCGGATTCTCATCGAAATCATGATCATCCTGTTCATCAAGATCATCATCATCTGGTTCATCATCAGCATGGTCTTCCATAGCAGTTACTAATCGTTTGCTGACTTTTACCAGATAAATGGTATCATCAGTTCTTACTTCTACCGATTCAATAACTTCATTCTGTGCGTTCTTAAAGGTTATAATATCATCCTCATCATATCCGTCAGGATATTTGGTCACCAAAAGATCCAGGATATCATTATTTAATTTCTTATAATCTACAATTACTCTTCGCATAGTGTCAATTCAATTATTTCAGTTTTACATGTTTAGTAAGTAAGCAAAAATCAAAGGTGCGACAATAGTGGCATCACTTTCGATTATAAATTTTGGGGTGCCAATATCCAATTTGCCCCAGGTAATTTTTTCATTGGGGACTGCACCCGAATAGGAGCCATAGCTCGTTGTTGAGTCGCTAATCTGACAGAAGTAACTCCAAAAGGGTGTGTCTGCAATTTCAAGGTCCTGGGTGAGCATGGGAACCACACATATGGGAAAATCACCTGCAATACCGCCTCCTATTTGAAAAAACCCAATGCCATTTTTCGAATTCTTTGTATACCAGTTGGCTAAGTATGTCATATATTCAATACCAGATCGCATGGTGCTGGCCTTTAGTTCTCCCTTCATTACGTAACTCGCAAAAATATTTCCCATGGTACTGTCTTCCCATCCGGGTACCACCATTGGTAAATTTTTTTCGGCGGCGGCATACATCCATGAATCCTTCAGGTCTATTTCGTAATATTCTTCCAGTACCCCTGAGAGTAGCAATTTGTACATATATTCATGAGGAAAATAGCGCTCTCCTGCTTTTTCGGCATCCTTCCATATTTTAAAAATATGCCGCTGCAACCTTCTAAAAGCCTCTTCTTCAGGAATGCAGGTATCTGTAACCCGGTTTAGTCCTTTTTCCAGTAAGCTCCATTCATCCTCCGGGGTTAAATCCCTGTAGTTGGGCACCCTTTTATAATGCGAATGCGCCACCAGATTCATAATGTCTTCTTCCAGATTTGCACCGGTACAGGAAATGATATGCAACTTATCAGACCTTATCATTTCTGCAAAACTTTTACCCAGCTCTGCTGTACTCATGGCACCAGCAAG
Organism: Eudoraea adriatica DSM 19308; assembly: GCF_000382125.1. Lineage (GTDB taxonomy): Bacteria > Bacteroidota > Bacteroidia > Flavobacteriales > Flavobacteriaceae > Eudoraea > Eudoraea adriatica. The sequence continues at coordinate 97,955 of NZ_KB907549.1, read as the reverse complement.
TGAAACTAACATTTTGGAACCATTGTTTAACTGTGCTTCGTATCCTTTTGCAGCATCAACAAGGGCAGCCGCGTTAAAATGTAAAAAATGATCTTCAATAAATGCAGAGATAGCTCCTTTAGTCTTCGTCATCGTCAAATTTGAAATTGGTATTGGATACGGATTTAAAATCGGTATCATAAGTATTATCATAATCATCTTCGGCCTCTTGCCCTTTAAACTTATAGGTCAACATTTTATAAAATAATTTGGCGGCAAGGAAATCGGGGGATTTATCATTCTTATTGGGACATAATTCAACCATATCAAACCCAACAACGTTTTTCTCCTTAAAAACCTGTAAAAGAAATTCGAGGGTTTCATACCACAATAATCCACCGGGTTCAGGTGTACCCGTAGAAGGCATGATGGAAGGATCCAGTGCATCAAGGTCAAAAGTGATAAAAACGTTATCAGAAAGTTGATCTATAACATTGTCCATCCAATACTCGTTACTCAACATTTCATGTGCGAAAAAAGTCTTTTCCGGATCCATATAGGTTTTCTCAATAGTATCCATGCTGCGTATTCCTACCTGAACCAAATTTGTCTGTTGCGATGCTTCATGGACCGCACATGCATGGTTATACTGGGTACCCTGATAAGTTTTTCTTAAATCTGCATGTGCATCAATATGTAAAACGCTCAGGTTCTCAAAGCACTCATTGAATGCCCTGATACTTCCAATAGAAATTGAATGTTCTCCTCCTATGAGAGCCACAAATTTGTTGCGTTTGATATATTCTTTAGTGGTTTTATGCACCGCATTAACCATAGCTTCCGGGCTGCTATTTTCTAAAATTTCATCGGCCAGGTATATACCCTGTTTGAAGACTTCCGTATCCGTTTCAATATCATAGAGTTCCATATTCTCTGAAGCTTCCAAAAAGGCATTTGGCCCTTTGTCTGCTCCTTTACCCCATGTGCTTGTTCCATCATAAGGAACAGGGATAAGAACAATCTTTGCTTTTTCAAGTTGTGCCAGATCTTGTGGGATCCCCGCATAGTTATTGTTTGTTTTCACTTTAAATTATATTTTAGAATAATTGTCAAATAATGCTTCGGTAAGGTATTCTCCATTCTGAGATTTATCGACAGGTTTGACTTTTGCCATGTCATAACCCAGAATGGTTAAAATTTGATCCGAACTTTGTTCCGGTTTATAAACAGAAGAGATTATTCTTCCATTCTCATCTTTATCAATTAAAATATACTTTGGCTGTGGTATTAAGCAATGCTGCAATCCGCCAAAGCCCCCCAGGGTTTCCTGGTATGCCCCGGTATTGAAAAAGCCAATATACAAAGGTTTGTCTCTCTTAAATTTGGGAAGGTAAATAGCATTCATATGTTGCTCACTGTTGTAATAATCATCACTATCGCAGGTAAGCCCTCCCAACAAAACTCTTTCGTATTCACTGTCCCAGCGATTAATGGGAAGCATCACAAAGCGTTTGTTAATTGCCCAGGTATCGGGCAAGGTGGTAATAAAAGAAGAATCGATCATATTCCACTTTTCCCTGTCGTTTTGTTGCTTCTGATACAAAACCTGATAAATAGCTCCTCCGGCCTCCCCAACAGTAAAGTTTCCGAATTCTGTATAAATATGTGGTACAGGAACATCAGCTTCTTTACAGACCAGACTTATTTGATTGACAATTTCGTCTACCATATACTCATAGTCGAATTCAAAAGCAAGTGAGTTTTTGATGGGAAATCCACCCCCAATATTTAAGCTGTCCAGAGAGACGCAGTTCTTCTTAAGACGCACGTATACCTTGAGACATTTTAGCAATTCGTTCCAGTAATAGGCATTATCCCTGATCCCTGTATTGATAAAAAAGTGGAGCATTTTTAGTTCTACCTTATCATTATTCTTAATTTGATTTTCGTAAAAAGGAATGATGTTCTTATAGCCAATGCCCAGACGTGAGGTATAGAATTCAAACTTAGGTTCTTCCTCGGAAGCAATACGAATCCCTACTTTAAAAGTGTCATTAATTTCTCTTGAAAGTAAATCTATTTCTTCATAGTTATCTATGATGGGAATGCAATTTTGATGACCTGTATTAATGAGCCTGGCAATGTTTTCAATGTATTGCGGCTTTTTGTACCCGTTACAAATTACATAAGTATCGTTTTTAATTTTACCTGACTCTATAAGATGTTCCACAATATTAATGTCAAAGGCCGAAGAAGTTTCAATATGAATATCATTCTTGAGGGCCTCATTAAGAACATGGGAAAAATGGGAACTTTTGGTGCAATAACTATAATAATATTTTCCACCATAATTATTTTTTTTCATGGCATTGTTGAACCATGTTTTGGCGCGGTTAATATTATCAGAAATTTTGGGTAAATAAATAAATTTTAATGGGCTTCCATGGGTTTCTACAAGGCTTAGAAGGTCTATGCCGTGAAACCGTAAATTATTTTCCTCCAGAGATAGGTCATCCTGAGGAAAATCAAATGTCTGATTAATCAGATCGATGTATTTTGTATTCACTTGAGTATATATAGATATTGAAAACTTGGTTTAATAAAATTGCTCACACTTATACGTAAAAAGCGGAGGCTTTAGTTCTCAACTTCAAATAATTATTTGTTTTGCCGTAGTAGGAATAAAAAAGTAGCCGTGCTGGCTCGAAGAAATTGCGGTAATAGCGGAAGTTAGCTCTATATTTCGGTTACTTATCCGATAAGCAGATATTGGGTTTGACTTCCTAATTCCCAAAATCCCGAACGTATAAACACGGTTCATGATGTGCAGCTAAAAGCTTTAATGTCTCACAAGTGATTTTTTGTTTGACAAAACAAATGAAAACAAAATTTTTGAATTAATTACAGATTTATAAAAAAAGTGATAATAACTTAACACTAATTTCTTAATGAGCCAAGATTTTCCTGATATTTGGGATTGTGCAGAAATAAATTTCCGGACTGTACAGGATAAATTATCTCAAATCCGGTACCTCAGGGATCAGTATCAGGAATAACGACAGCATAATAAAAATAAAGAGTTATTCTTCTATTCCTTCAAATAATTATCCAGAGGGTTCAGAAAGTTATTCGCACTGCTCAGTTCCTGTGCGAGTACCTGGGCTTCTGCAATCATTTCAGAAGATAGGCCCTGGGTAGTTGAAATATTTTGTTTGGCATGGTTTTGAGGCGATGGATCCATGGTAGCCGAAACCAATAATAGCGCAAGGCCCGCGATCCTGTTTTCTTTTACACCCTGTCCCCGTATATAAAGCATACCCAGGTTGCCTATGGCCAGCGGATCACCCTGAACGGCGGCCTTACGATACCACTCATTGGCTTTTGCGAAATCAACCGCTGTGCCGCGTCCATTTTCATAGAGCACTCCCAGGTTGTATTGCGCCGCTGAATTATCCTGAGCAGCAGATTTACCGTACCAAACAACCGCTTCCTTTTCATCTTTGGCAACTCCAATACCGTGCTCATACATCAAAGCCAAATTAAATTGGGAATCGGCATGGCCAGAGCTGGCAGCCGTGAGAAACTCTTTATAAGCCAGAGGCAGGTTGTTGGCCTGGTAAGCCGCAATCCCGGCCTTAAAATTTACATTTTCCTTAACTTGGGCAAAGGTCTCGACCGCAAATGCCATGGTGGCAAGGATACATGCATTAAATGCAAGAATTTTGAATCTATATGACTCCATAATGTATAGTTTCTAATATACCCCAATTTACAAATTAAAAAGTAGAAAACTTTTGCACTACCTAAGGGGTTTTGGAAGATATAGACATCCTTAGTTTTACCTTTTTTTTATATTATTTCTTATAATTGGCCTTCTGGCTTTGGCGAGTTACTTTTAAATCTATATTATAAATTCTTATTATTGTTCTATTACAAATTACGGAAATAAAAAAACCATCAGTTATGATGGCTTAGTCTAAAATATTTGGTTTTCAGGTTTTAGATTACTTCCACATTTACTGCGTTCATTCCCTTTTGTCCTCTTTCCAAATTAAACTTTACGTTGTCATTCTCATGAATTTCATCGATAAGGCCACTTTGGTGAACAAAGATGTCTTCGTCTGAATCAACTGGTTTTATAAAACCAAATCCTTTGGTCCTATTAAAAAATTTTACTGTTCCTTCTGTCATTATTTAAATATTTATTATTAATTATTTTTTTATATATTAATTCATTATCGCCGGTGCTACAACCGGTTCTACTCTGCCTAATTCTCGAAGCATTTTTATATGATCCCAAATAGCGGCTCTGAGTGTTTTTTTGATATGATAGGGAATACCATATTCCTTTGCCGTCTGTTGTACTATACCTGATATTTTTTTATAATGAATATGGCAAATATTTGGCAATAAGTGATGCTCTATCTGGAAATTTAGCCCCCCAATTAACCAGGATAATAACCCGCTTCTAGGTGAAAAATTACTAGTGGTTGCTAGTTGATGTGCATGCCAGTCGCCTTCTAGTATACCATTTCCATCAGGTAAGGGAAATTCTACACTAGGCATTATATGTGCCACCTGAAATACAATGCTGATCAAAATACCGGTTACAAAATGCATACTTAGAAAAGCCAGAATAATAATCCATGGTGCCAGTGGTACTATCAAAAGTGGCAGGATTAATGCATAGGTGTAGTAGAGAAGTTTCCATCCTATTAATTTCACCAGTTCTGTTTTAAATTCATTTTTTTTACTAAAAAACCCTAGCTTTCTATAGCGATTTATTCTTACAAAATCCTTTGAAGTAATCCAGGAAATAGTAGACAGTCCATAGAAAGCCCAAACATATATATGTTGAAACCTATGAAACCAATTCTTTTTGGCATGAGGTGAAAATCGCAGGACAGCAGGAGGATTTATATCATCATCTGCTTGCTCTATATTTGTGTAGGTATGATGCAATACGTTGTGCTGAATTCTCCATACAGTTGCATTCGCACCTATTAGGTTCATGGAGTATCCCAGGTATTTATTAACGTATTTATTCCCAGAATAGGAACCATGAATGGCATCATGCATAATTCCCATACCTATTCCTGCCATTCCCAATCCACTAATAATATATAGCACGAAAAGTATCAAGGCAGTGCTTATAAGACCACTGTTGATAATGATCATTGGTAAAAGAAATAGTGATAACATAAGTATTGTTTTTACAACCATGCTTTTGGTGGCATGTATACTTAGATCATTTGATTTGAAATAGATTTTTACTCTTTTTCTTAATGTCTTTGAAAAGTCGGAACCCGATCTTTCTGAAAATTTTGGCGTTTCTATATTGTAATTATTTAGTTTGAAGCTTTAAACCGGCATATGAAATTAATGGACACCAAATATGCTTGTTCACTAATGTTTTCTGACGGTAAATAATTTGAGGAATGTTGAAGAAACTAATTGATGTATATGAGGAAAATTACTTTTCACCAAAAATAATATCTAAACCAGAATCACTTCTTCTTCGTATCGGCTTATAAAATGTTTTTTGCACTATTGCTATTAAAAACTAAAGAGAGCGGGAGTAAATTAAAGATCCGGGTAGATCGAAATAAAGGCAAGCTTTCTGACCTTTTAACAATCCAAAGATACATTTTATTTAAAATACTATTCCAAATAAAGTGTTAAACCGCTAAAAATGAATAATATATTAGTAGGAGTCATCAAATAATCACCAATTCCTTTTCCTAAACCCACTATTTATATTTTACGAAATACTACGGCAAATGCTGGTCATGTAGAGATTTTGTATTTAAGTAGTTAAGTCAATATTCACCGTACTGCTAATTACAATTCAATAATTATCCCTGAACAATTATTCAAGTTTTTCTTCCACAGCTATCAAATTGTCGTCCGGAATTCGGTCAATCATTTTATTATAAGGATCAATTCCCGCTTTGATGGGCATTTTATCGACCGTATAAGTAAAGGAACTTTCACCGGGCTTCACCCATTTTTTTTCCAATACAATGGGCGATTTAACTGTCATTCCCAAATCATTCTTTACATCTTCCCCGAAAATCCCAATTTCCAGAACATTTGGCTGTTCCGGTGAACCGAGGAGTTTTCCATTCCCGTCAAAATGACTTTTGCCGCTTTGCACATCAATAGTAACCTCGTATTGTCCATTTTCCAATTGCTTATATGTTGCATTGGAAGTTTTATTGGAATACAGGGTGATTTTCTCAAAACTATCTTCCAGATAATATTTTAAAGAATCCGGAGTGGCTGTATGTATAAAATGATACCATTCCTTTGTATTCGTAAATGGCGCTTTAGGTCGAAAAGCTGCAGAATCTGCATAACTTCTGAATGCGTTATTTAGATTCTTTTCTCCCACAAGATCCTGTAAGGCATACAGTATAAGTCCGCCTTTTCTGTACCAGACATAGGCCTGATTGTCATTATCGAGCAGTGTTTTTTCAAATTTACTTTCATTTGCCCTGCTCCTTAAGTAGTTATCCAGTTCTTCTTTGAGGAATTCCTGCATGGCATCTACGCCATATTCTTTTTTCATCACCATTAGGGAAGAATATTCTGCCATTGACTCTGATATCTGGTTGGAACCCCTGGTAGCTGAAGGGGTAATCTGATGTCCCCACCACTGATGTGCCACTTCGTGCGCCGTTACTGTATATACATAATCCAGATCTTCAGGGTCACTAAAATCTCCTACCCAACCAAAACTCTCCGCAAATGGAACGGTATTGGGAAAGGACTGTGCAAAGGTGGAATAGCGTGGAAATTCCAGGATTCTCATTTGACGGTACTGGTAAGGGCCATAATTTTCAGCAAAATAATCCAGTGAATGTCGCACCCCTTTTACAAAACGATCCATATTATAAGTATGTGTTGGATGATGGAAAATTTCGATATTAACTTTTTCTCCATTTTTACCGGTCCAAACCTCCTTATGCACATTATACCTTGCTGAGGAAATATTGTAAAAGAAATCCAAATCACCTTCCATCTTATAAGTGAAATACCTCCTACCATTCTCTTCCCACTCTTTTTGCAAATAGCCCGGCATAATTGCTATCTGATCCGGAGCCGTGCTTACGGTCCCCTCAAAAGTTACATAATCTGCATCGTCGTTAAACAAAAGATTTTGCAAACCCCATTCGTCGTCCTGTGGAGGAAGTTGATAATCTTTGATAGGGAGTTCATATTTCTTGCGGTCCTGATCACTTGTTAATTCACTCTCCGTGGAATAGCCGAAAGAGGGGAAAAAGTTATTATTAAGGAATGTACCGTTGTATACAATGTCCGATCCACTGCCTTCATTGGGAAACCCATTAAAAGAACCGGTTACGCTTAACTCCATAACCAGGGTGTCATTGGGCTGCATGCTTTTACCCAGGGAATAGATTTCATAACCAAAAGCTTCGTATTTCTTACCAAGAACGGGCGTTTTTCCATCTATTTTGAAGTCTTCAACTTTTTTATGGAAGATGCCCGGTCCTCCCCAGTTGAGATGAAGAGAATCAATGGTTTCGTTCGATTTGTTTACCATCTTATATGTCACTTTGATAGTAGCCCTCCGCTTTTCCGGAACCAGATCTGCATTTACCTTTACATCAATAACCTTGGGCTGCGTTTTCCGGTAATATTGGCTTAGTTGCTTCTCATAATCAGCAGAAGCTATGGTACCTGCCTTCTCGGTCCTATAATTATTTAATGTTTTGGTATTGTAGTTTATGAAGACTCCGGAACCCAACCATATAAGGACTAACAGAACTATAGAGGAAAGCGTGCTTACTTTTAATCTACCGCGGGCAATTTGAAGGCGCGCTTTACTCCCGGAATCGGTACCCCGTTTCCAAAACAGAAAACCCAAAAGGGTAAGTATAGCCCCAAATGCCAGCCAATAAAGTCTGAACCAAAAAAGCGAAGTGCCAAAATGCCCGAAGCCATTCATGTCCGAAACCGTATATCCGGGGGCATAGCTGTATAGATATAGATTGTTATCTACATCCAGAAAGCTATTCAACCCAAAAAGTGTTGCCCAGATAGCAATGGCAATCACATGGCCAATAAATTTTTTGGTTACCAAAGAATGCACGCAAAAGGCAAGCATCACAAAAATGATGTACTTCGGAAATTCAATCAGGTACAGGTCAGTGAAATACTTATCGAACTCAAAATTGAAATAACCTTTTATTACCTGATTAAAAACTCCGCTGATAAGAATTAGGTTTACCAACAGAAAACTTACAAAGGTAAGTGCAAGGAATTTAGAGCCATAAATAATACCATTAGGGATGGGCAGCGAACCGAATATCTGATCGTAGTTGACATTTCGTTCCCTGTGGAGGACTTCGCCTGTCATAAAAACAATCAACACAAATATTAAAATTATAAACTCAAAGTCCTTTACCTCCAGCATGTAATAGGTAAGGGGTAGGGAGGGGGTACCATAAACAGGAAAGCCAAACCAGGCACCAAAAAACAAGAAAAGTACTGCGGCAACCAGAATAGCAATAAAGAAATTATCCCTGATAATATTTTTGAACTCTATAATGGCGAGCTTGAAAAGGAGTTTTACATTGAGTGCATTGGAATAAACCTTGGCAACCTCGGGAATACGAGTATGAATTGCAGAACCTTTAGTATCTTCTTCCAGGTTTTTTCTTTTTTTAGTACGGTAACTCCTGCTGAGAAAGCGTTGAAAATCAAACCTAAATAAGGTATATAAAAGGGCTGTCAAGCCAAGTCCCACCCAGAGGACACGATTCCATACAAGCATCCCTTTAAAAGGAACCATTAAGGTATTTTGCTCTTCCGGAGTCCAGTATTCAATAATGTTATTATAGGTACCAAACCCAAATGGATCCAGGAGACTAACCAAAGCTTTATTGTCTATATCCTGGGTTAGTGTTAAAGTTATCAGGTAGGTGATAAAGAGAATAGCGCCACCTGCATAAGCCAGCATAACTCTCTTCGTTAAACTCACCAAAGAAAAGAAGATACATCCGGCAAAGAAAAAATTACTCCAGTAGAGAATTATGGTAGGTTGTAAATAGTACCAAAAATTAAAGGAGGTAAATCTTTCAGGCTCCTCGTAGCCTGCATACGGACCTATCATAAAGCCTATAATTAGGCCCAGATGGAGGCCAAGGCTAATTAAAAACAACACGGAAAGCGAGCCAAAAAACCGACCTGAAATATAGCCCTTTTCGCTAATAGGGTAGGTAAAATAATAGTTTTCTGTTTTATGCTCAATATCCCTGTACACCGGCACCCCCATGATAGCGCTGGCCAGCATTATACCAAAAATGCTGATTGTATTTAGCATAGTTGCTATGGCGACCGGAGAATTGACAAATACTTTTTCTGAGGCCGGTCCGTTACCACCAATGGCCACAATAAGCCCGAAAACGAATAGGATGCCAAAATAGGCCCAGGTAGCAGGCCGTTTTAGTCTGTACTTTATCTCGAAGAGGAATATTTCTTTAAACATACTGGATAGTTTTTGAGTGATGAATTGCTTAATCTGTGATTCGCTCCATTCTGGATGAGATCTCGGCAAAATAAACATCCTCTAAATTGGCCTTGCTGGGTTCAAAAGTGGAATCGGGCCGCTCATCACTAAGCACATGAATTATGGTTTGCCCTGCCTTTAGATAAGTGGAAATCACCTGCATTTCAGACTGATATTCTTCCAGATCTCCTTTTTCTATTCCCTTTTTCCATATCCTGTCTTTAACGTTCTCAGTTAGTTCAGAGGGATTCCCCTTCGCTACCACCTCTCCGAGGCATATGATAGCCATATTGTTGCACAGATTGGAAACATCGTCTACAATGTGGGTAGATAGAATAACGATCGTATTCTCCCCAATCTCACTTAATAAATTATGAAACCTAATGCGTTCTGCCGGGTCTAAACCGGCTGTGGGTTCATCTACAATAATTAAGCTGGGATCCCCAATCAATGCCTGCGCAATGCCAAAGCGTTGTTTCATGCCCCCGGAATAGGTGCCAAGGCTTTTATTACGAACGTCCCATAAATTGGTCTTATTTAATAAAGACTCTACCAGGTCTTTGCGCTCAGATTTATTGGAGACTCCTTTTAACGAAGCAATATGATTAAGCATATTATAGGAACTTATTTTCGGATATACTCCAAATTCCTGCGGCAGGTACCCAAGTATTTCCCGTACTTTGGCTTTATCCTTCAAAATATCTATATCACCCATAGTTACCGTGCCGGAATCTGCCTGTTGCAAAGTAGCCAGTGTTCTCATAAGGGATGATTTTCCTGCGCCATTTGGTCCTAAAAGCCCAAACATTCCCTGCGGTATGGTAAGGTTGACATCTTTCAGGGCTTGAACGCCATTGGAATAGGTTTTGTTTAAATTTTTTATTTGTAGTTCCATAGTTATGTTTGGTATGTCAGTTTATGTATTAAGTCAGGATTATTTGGAAGATATAGTAGCAATTCCCTTCCAGTCGTCACCGGTTTCCTGTGTTATCATGTGGGCCGACCTGTTTAGAAACAATTTGGCAGCACTATCACTTCGTTCTTTTTTTACAATTTGTTGAAATGTTACGGCAGCCATTGCAAATTCTTTCATGAAATACTGTTTCATACCTTCTTCAAAGGTTTTAAGGGTTGCTAATTTATGCTTTGAAAGTTGTTCGTTGTCACCGTTTATACATTCGTAAAGATCTATAGGTTTTTGTTTTCCTTTTACCTGAACAGGTCCTAAATACCTGAAATCAAACTCTTCCGGATGGGTCAGATTATTTTTGCAGTTGTCTGTTAATAAAATAGAAGACCCGTAATGTTTGGAAAGCCCTTCAATTCTTGAAGCCGTATTCACAGTATCCGATATAATTGCTGCATCCAGTCTTTCTATATCGCCTGTAATGCCCATTATAAGATTACCATTTTGCATCCCGATTCCAAGTTTTATCGGGAAACGTTCTTTAACTGCTCTTTCTTCATTAAATATCCTTAGTTCTGAATGCATTTCAACCGAAGCTCGCAATGCGGTCTGGGAACCATTAGGGAAAAGCGCCATAAAGCCATCACCCAGATATTGCATAATGAATCCGTCGTTTTTACGTACAATAGGCCCCATCCTTTTATTAAAGGAATTTATAAAAAGGAAGTTGTCTTCAGGGTCCAGATTCTCTGATATTGTCGTAAATTCCCTGATATCGGCAAAAAGCACAGTTACTTCTTTTTCTACGAGATCACCTAAAGATACTTCCGTAAGTCTGTCTTTCCCCAGGGATTTAATAAACTCATTTGGAACAAATTTTTGACTTACTTCGTGAATAGACCTGATAGCTTCTTCCCGTTCCTTTGCCTCCTTTAGTCCTTTCTGATAAAGGTGGGCAGTTTCCAGAGCGCCTGCCGATTGTAATGAAATTGTAGTAAGTAGTTTTAATTCAGCTGCCGTGAATTCTTTTTCTTCACTATTACCCAATATAACCATGCCCAGGGTTCGGTGTTTCACCTTAAGCGGGGCATACATAATTGTCTTCAGATGGTTTAATGCCGGATTATTTATGATTTTATTTGAAGGTACAATGGCCGATGTACCCCTGCTAATCAGTTCTTTGAGCAGAACATTGAGTTTATGGATGTTCTTTTCTTTCTCAGGATTCAGGCCAAATGAAGCAAGTTCAACTACTTCATTTTGTTTCGGTTCATAAATTAAAAAGAGACCATGTGTTGAATTAATAATTTGAGAGGCTTCTGTAAGGGCCATCTCTGCAATTGATTTTTCATCTATTTTTTCAGAGATCATCTCACTAAAACTATAGATCATATTTATTTCCCGATACAGGCCTAAAACCTCATTTCCAATTTTTTTCTTTTCGAGTTCTTTTTCAACCAGGACCATTAACATATTGGCTAATAATCTCCCATCCTCATTTGACGTCAGTAACCGACCATAGACAACGTCATCCAGACTTAAGTTAAAAGATTGAAACCCCTCACTGATAGTGCCGAATAGCAGCATCTCGTCACATCCGATTACCCCGAAATTTAATCCCAGTTTCGAAGCGATATCACTCAAGGCGGATTGTGATTTTTTTCCTTTCCTTAAGATATTTTTCAGGGCTTTTAAATAATATTTAGAATCTGTTTGCCGGGTCATTCCTATACTTTCAGTATTTCTTCCGCGACAGCCAGCATCTCATCGGGGTCAAAAGGTTTTGTCATGTATCGGTCTGCGCCCATATCAAGCCCTTTTTGCCGATCAACTTCCTGACCTTTTGCAGTTAAAAGTATAATGTAAACATGTGCTAAATTGAGCTCTTTTTTTACTATCTGACAAACCTCCATTCCATTCATTTTAGGCATCATAACATCGAGGAATACAAGATTTGGTTCTTCTTCCTTTATTAAGTTTAATGCCTCTTCACCATTCTCAGCAAACAATAATTCTACCCCTTCATCCTCCAAATCCTCCAATGTTTGCTCAATTAACATTCTGATGTGAGCTTCATCATCTACTATCAGTAATTTTTGTCCCATATAATAATTAATTTCTTTTTTGATTTATTTTACTCGTAGATAAAAAACATAACATTTTCCATTCCTTCCTGCAATTTCAGGTCTTTTATTATTTTTTGATCCCCATTATAAACGGAGTTTAGCATTATGATATCCGGTTTGGATTTAGTAGCTGTTTCCAAAAAGTCCTTGGAAGTAGACTCCACTACTTTGTAGCCCCGGGCATTTAATACTTCGGTCAGCGTTTTAACGGCTGAGGCGTCTTCATCAACTACCAGTACTTTTTTCTTGGATACGCCCTGTTCCAGAAGTTCCTCTACTTCATGAAACAAATGTTCTGTATTTATTGGTTTCGTAAGATAGCGGTCTACACCAATCTTATATCCCCGTTCTTTGTCCTGTACAATAGACAAAATGATTATTGGGATGTCCATAGTTGCCGGATCGTTTTTTAGTACTGCCGCCACATCAAATCCGTTTATTTCGGGCATCATGACATCAAGAATTATTAAATCCGGTTTTGATAAGCGCACCATGTCCAGGGCCGCTTTGCCATTGGCGGCTTCTTTTACCTCATACCCCGCCTCTGTAAGTTCCTGCCGCAGTAAAGACCGGATAGGCGTATCATCATCCACCACTAAAATAGTCTGCGCCTTTTTCAACGTTTTAAGAGAGGAGTGCTTAATTTGTTTTTTTAAGCTTTTAAGGATTCTGTCGAGTTGAATTGGAGGCTTATCCGATCCTTCTCCCATAACAGGAATGGTAAAGAAAAATGTACTCCCAACTCCTTCTGTGCTTTTCATCCAGATAATACCGCCGTGATGTTCAATGATTTCCCTGCAAATGGGAAGGCCCAGTCCTGTGCCTTTGGGTTTGTCGGTAAGTGTATCCCCGGCTTGCCTGAAACGTTCAAATACCTTGTGCCTGTCTTCCTCCGAAATTCCTATCCCGGTATCCTGTACTTCAACAATTATTTGTCCGTTGTCCAGAGATGCTTCAATAATGACAGATCCCTTATCCGTAAATTTAACGGCATTGGACAAGAGGTTAATAACCACCTGTATCAGCTTATCTTCATCTGCACTGACTACCGGAAGATCATCAGCAACTTTTTTCTTCAGGCTTAGCTTTTTCTCTTCAAACAGGGAAGATGTACTGGCTATGGCCCTGCTGATGACGTCCTGGATGAAAATAGGCTTTTTATTCCATTCCATTTTGCCTGATTCTATCTTGGCGAGATCCAGAACATCATTGATCAAATTGGTAAGGCGCTCCCCCTCAGACACCACCACATTAAGGTTTTCGCTAACCTGTTGCATGGTTCGCTTTATTTTTTGATCATCAACGGTCACCGCAGGAAATATTTTTTCTTCGAGCCTTTTCCTGATGATTTTTGCAAAACCCAATACAGATGTCAATGGGGTACGTAATTCATGACTTACGGTAGACAGAAAGGCGCTTTTCGCTTCATTGGCATCCTCTGCTTTTGCTTTGGCACCTTTGGCTTCTTCATAAAGTTCTGCATTATGAAGGGCAATACCCACGTTAATTGCAATTGTACTCAACAAGTTTTTATCTTCCTGATTAAACCTGCTGGCCAATTGCGTGCTTTGTACACTTAATACTCCAATAATTTTATCTTCCACAGGAATGGGAACCCCTAAATAGGAGATAGCCCGCTTGCCCGTCTGGGCGATCCCATACTTGTCGTACTGGGCAACTATATCGGTATCTTTGTTTATTAATAAAGATTCACCGCTCTGAATAATTTTAGAAGTGAATCCCTCCCCAAAATCCATGGGAGGCATATCATCCCCATCCTGGTAGGGAAAATTGATAATCCCTTTTTCTTCATCTAACAAGGCCAGATAAGTAATATCCGATTTAAAAAGCTTCTTCATTTCATTACCTACAAGCTGTATCAGTTCATTAAGTTCTAATTTTTCGGTTAGCGCCTTACTTACATGGTTTACTGTGGCCAACTCTTCCAGACGCTGTTGTACTTCTTTGGTGCGTTCTTCCACTTTTTCTTCCAGATCTTTTTGCTGTTTTACTAAGATGTTAGTCCTGGTTTTTACAATAGCGTAGACGAGAAGGAGAAAGCCTAAGAGATACAGTGTATAAGCCCACCAGGTTTTATACCAGGGCGCAATAATATTAAAGCCGATAGTTTTTTCTTCTGAGACATCCCCATATACATTTTGCGCTTTTACTTTAAAACTATATTTTCCGGGCGGAAGATTGATATACTCTCTGGATGCCTGTTTGGTCCATTCAGACCATGTTTTGTCAAGGCCTTCTAATTGGGTGCTATATTGCATTTCATTTTGCCCAATAAACAAGGGGGCTGCATAGCCAATAGTTACATTATTCTGGTCATAGGATATTTTAAGACCTTCAGGAAAATCTGAATTGCCGGCATATATAAGAGAATCTCCCGTAATAGCCAACTTTCTCAATTCTACATTGAAGTTGGGAACAAATGGTTTAGCAAGATTTCCTTCATATCTTATAACCCCATCAGGACCTGTGAACCATGCCAATTGGGTGTCATTCTCTCTGGAATCCTCAACGTAAATAGTCCAGATTCGATTATTCTTAAGTTCCTTAAAAGTATCTTTGTTAATGGTATAATCTCCATTAGAATCCTTTGAGGCCACCATTAATCCGGATCCCACATCAAACCACAGGTTATCCCGATCATCTTTATAAAAATTAGTTCCGGGCGTGTCAAAATCTACCTGGTCGCCAAAAAAGAATTTTTTTTCTTCAAAACGGTTTTTACTTTCATCAAAAGTAAGAGACTGCTTGGTTTCTGATGCCCAGAAAACAGTTTCTTCCCCGGCTTCCACAAAAAATATTCTGGAATTCGGCAATCCATTTCCGGTATCCAGGTAATCAAATTTCGAATCCGAGAAACTTAGTTTATTATCAACTATTTTGGGATAAATACGTATTACCTGTCTTTCTACACTAGACTCTACAAACAAACTTCCATCAGAAGCTTCAGTCATATTAGCACTACTTCTGGTTGGTTCATTGGTGAATGATTCTTCTACCAATTGATTTTTACCCTCATCAAAATAAAAACTTATTATTCCTTGCTGATGTGATACATATACACGCTTTGGATCTTTCTTTGACTGATAAATTTGACCGGCTCTAAAATCATAATCGACATTTTCCCGAACATACCTAAAGGTTGTCCCGGTAATTTCAACAAAGCCCATCCCATTGGTTCCCACATAAAGCCTGTCATTTAATTCCAAAAAATTAGTTCCCTGACCAAAGGTGCCGGGTATATTTTTAATCACTTTTTCATCTTCATCCAAATAAGCAACACCATCGTTGTTGCTCAAATAAAGGGTTCCATTAAACCTGTAAACAGCATTGACCACATTTGTAGACAACCCCATATCGGAATCCATCAAGGTAAATGAGGAATTAAGGTTGGTAGTGGAAATTCCATTTAAGAGCATAATCCAAAGAACACCTCTCGAATCTACATATACATAATCCACGCTCCCATCCTGCAAACCATTATCTGTGGTATACTTCTGTACTAATTTTCCATCATGATCAATTAAATAAGCGCCATCACTAAAAGTATTTAACACGAAACGACCATCATCCAGGGCTACTCCCGGCAGGTATAATTTATCTTTAACGTAGGCATCTATTTCTGTCTTAAAAGGTTTAAATTCTTTTCCATCATATAGGAAAAACCCCTGGGTTCTTGTACCAATAAGCAATTGATCTTCATCATAAGGCAAGATTGTATAAATACGTTCGCTGGTAAACGCTTCTCCTCCCGGCACAAGCTCAAAAGTGTCATCATCCTTCAAGATACAGAGACCTACCCCCCAAATACGCAAGTAATAGGTGTCATTTACAATATTACCTACGTGATAACCATCCTCAGAGGTAATCACTTTCATGTTTTCACCATCCCAGGCATATAATTTAAATTCTGTTCTAAAAATGATCCGCCCCTTATGGTAATCTATTTCCCAAACATCCTTAAAAGACCTGTGTTCTTCAGGAATTTCATTTAGCAACGACTTATATTGAAATTCTCCTTTTTCATCTGCTTCCAAATATCCTAATTCGCCTATACCACCAACATGAATAGTGCCATGCTTATCTTTTTTTAACGACCGCGTACCTCCAACAGTTGGTAACCTGATTATCTTCCAGTTTACTCCATCATATTGCAAAATCCCGGCACCATTTGCGAAATACATTATTCCTTTATCATCTTCCAATGCCCACCAATTAGCAGGTCCGGCACCATAATCCTGGTATTTATAATTTGTAATAATTGGTTTGCCCAATTGTTTCTGGGCCAAAAGAGGTGAGGTCGCTATTAAGAAGAAACAAATAAATAAGCCAAAGTTCTTCAGGCAGGTGTGCAATATAGTTTTTAGCATAGTTGGCAGGAAAATAGTTGTGGTTGGTCTTAATAAAAATAATAATGAGTGGAATTTACAAAATTTATTGGTACCGTATAACGTAATTTCTAAAATGTGAGTTTGTTTAACAATGTTTTGCGAAGATTCCTACAGGCCGGCGACATTTGCCAATAGATACCAAAAATCAACAGGCCATTCTTAATTTTTGTGTATTTTAGGCGACAATAATAAGGCCCTTGAAGTCTTGTATCTGAAATGGTAAAAATGAGAATTATAAAAAGTATAACCGGGAATAGCACTCTAATTTAGATGAATAGCAAAAAATTGCATACCGCTGCTCTTGAGAAGCTTTATGGCCCCATTTCGTGTGAAATAATTCACCAGGATAGTGAAATAAGGATTGTACACCTCAGAGATAAGGAGGATGTTTCGAGGACGGTAGGGGTTGTCCGGTTCTATAATACAGATCACAAACCTATTAAAGAGGTTCATCAGACGATACTCGCGGGAGGCCTGCTTGGAAAAACCCTGCAACAATCCAAAGTTCATTATGAAAAGCAAACCGTTGGCATGGTACCTGTGATATTGCCGGATTGGATAAAAAATGATTTTCGCACTGATCAAGAACATAGTGTTGCTGTAATCTCAATTATCACTATAGATACTTTTTCCGGAAGTCCATTACGATATACCGGGATAATTGAAGTCCTGCCTCCGGATCTGAGTGCCGGTTATGACCTGGATATTATTGAAAAGCAGGATATTGATCATGATATGTTACCCTTATTTGAATTAGCCGATTTAAAAATTAAAAATTTAATAGTATAAAATGTATAACTGTGTAGTAATAGGAGCAGGTCCGGGAGGAATAGTTGCCGTAAAAGAACTTCTCGAAAAAGGGATAAAGAACGTTTTGTGTTTGGAGCAGTCAGATACTCTTGGGGGCGTTTTTTCAAAGGGGTATGACAACCTTATCCTCACCTCTTCCGTAACTTTTAGCATGTTTTCGGATTTCTGGGTAGGCGAAGGCAATGACCATCATTTTTGGAGTAAGGATGAAGCCGTCTCCTATTGGAATTCCTATGCCGGCCATTTTGGGGTGAAAGAACACATACGTTATGGCAGCAAGGTGGCTGAAGTTGTTTCAATTGAAGAAGATCATTGGCAGATTAGACTGGCATCTGATGAATTAATAGAAACCAAACGCCTTATTTTGGCGATAGGAAATAATAATGTACCCAAATACCCTGACTGGCAAAAAGAACTAACCAAGGTTTCCTATTCACATTCCAGGGACTATAAAAATGCAAACGATTTTGAGGGTAAGCGAGTGCTTGTTGTAGGCGGCGGTGAATCAGGATCTGATGTGGCCTATGAAATTTCCAAGGTAGCCAAAGAATGTTGGGTAAGTCTCCGTGAATCTACCGGATGGGTGGTTCCGCGCCGACGCGGAGGACATGCAGCTGATGTTTCCACACATCGCGGAATATGGGATTTGCCCCGTGAATATGGCAAACAGTTAAGTCCATTTGTCCTAAAACTCGAGCGAGCAAGGCAAGACCCCGTTTTTGATGCCCTGGCAGACCTCAATGAAAAAATTACAGCTCAGCGTGGCATCTGGGGCATATTTGGGACCAAAACCCTTGCCTTACCCAAGGCAATTGCACATCATGGATGTAAGGTAGTGGGGGCTATTACCAAAGTGGAAAAGGGGGGTGCTAAGTTAACCGATGCAGAAGGCACTTGTATTGAGGATATTGATACTATTGTTTTTTGTACCGGTTACCAGAATAGAGTAGACTTTATGCCAGAAGGACTCAAGACCTGCGATCCCAGGAAGATGTATAAGCATATGTTTCATCCCGAATATGGCGATCGCATAGCTTGGATAGGGTGGGCGAGACCCGGTTTTGGAAGTCAGTTCCCAATCATGGAAATGCAATCACGTTATTGTGCGCTAATTTTTAATGGGGATATGAAATTACCGGATCCGCATGAAATGGATGAAGTAGCACAAAAAGATTTTAGCATATACCGTGAACAATTTGAAGAAAATGCAGATCGAATACGCAGTTTGGTGGATTACCATGGATATATGAATGGCATGGCGAAAATTATTGGCTGCAACCCGCCTCTTCGAAAATACTTTTTCCTGCGCCCGAAACTTTGGTTGCATCTCATGTATGGGCCTACACAGGCTACGCAATTCAGACTGCGCGGTCCGGGCAGGAAAGTTAAACTTTCACATGAAATAATAAAGAAACTTCCTATAAGTACGTATAACCATATTGTAAAAGCAGGATTGCGTGGCAGGGTGCAATTTGGGTTAAAAAGCCTGGTGCCTGATTTTCTTCAAAATTAGCCCGGCGCCGGTTTAGGATTGGGAAAATAGGAATCAAAGCCAAATGCGACCTTGGCCTGCTTTATATTCCTTTTCACAGGGTTAATTATATAGGCAGGCTACGCATCATGCCTGGGCTTCATCAGCAGCTAGGTTCCGAATCTCAGAATAAAGCCACTATACCAATTGTGAACACAACGGCTTTTGTGGAAATCAGTAAAAGTTTTACGCTTGGATTGGAATTCAATAATTCAGACCCCGGAAACTTTGATGAAGAAGAACCGGAATTACCAGCCATGCCGCAAGTGCTAATAGAATGTTCAGATCATTGATCATTGCGAACATGGTGGGAGGCGAATTTGCGTCATTAAAAGTTTATGCAACAGGGCTATTCGTATAGTCGAGAATGCTAACAAGCTTTTAAAATATATATTTGTAAAAAAATTATTTGCTATTATGACTAAATTCCTAAATAGCTATATTTTAAATTTATTTCTATTTTGCTTCTTTGCCATACAATATTCATGTCAGTTGGATAGGTTAAATGAAGGTGATCTTAACCCAGTTCCTAATACCGGGGATGTTTCTACTTCCACAAAGTCAAAAACAGATGTTTGTCATAATGGGCATATAATTAATATAAGTAATAATGCTCTTGGAGCGCATCAGCGACATGGAGATGCGGTAGATATGGATGGAGATGGCTATTTTGATATTGCCAGTGTCTGTGGTGAAGTAGATTGCAATGATTCCGATGACCAAATTAATTCTGGGCAAGAGGAGATTTGTGGCAATCAAATAGATGACGATTGCGATGGCCTTGTTGATGAGGACTGTGAATTATCAATTCTTCCGATAGCATATTATCCATTTAACGGAAATGCCAATGATGAATCCGGAAATGGAAATAACGGAACAGTTAATGGAGCAAATTTAACAATGGATAGATTTGGAAATGAGAACAGCGCCTATTCTTTTGATGGTATAAATCAAAACATACAGATAACCTCAGCGCCAGAAAACGCCCTTGGAACCACCAATTTTTCGATTTCAACCTGGTTTAAAAGTAGCAGTCCCGATGAAATGTTCATTTGGAATAAAAGCAATACCAATTGCGGTGATACTGAAGTTGGACCTTCAATTGGATTTCTTCAATCCGGTGACGGTACCCTATCTGTGGTTGCCGATTTATCAACTACATATACCTTGAATTCTTTGGATGCTGTGAATGATGGTGCATGGCACTTTGCCGTATTGGTTCGGGAAAATAATACAATGACTCTTTACCTCGATGGTCTCGTAGAGAATTCAATTGCAATAGCCTTAGATGCCGATTTTACGACGTCACTCGATCTTTATATTGGGGGAACTACCCTTTGCGGTAATTTTTATCAAGGTGATATTGATGAGTTCTCTATTTACAATCAAGCGTTGAGTGGCGCTGAAATTTCTGAGATGTACGATTGACTAAATTTTAAAAGATTATTCTGTTACGAGTCTAATGGACTTCATCAAAACCCTAAACAATCTTCCATATTTGGTTTAACCATATAGTTAGTCTTTTGCTTTAAGAAGTGTTACTATTCCTTATACGGCCTAAAGTTTAATCAATAAAGAAGTCTTTCTTCTTAAATATGTAACATTAGATATTAATTGTACTCTCTTTTTCAATATTTGGCATTTTCTCTTTTTTGAGACCATTCACAAAATACATATCCATCATGCCCTTGTTCTTGACATGTATTTGCCCCCGGTGTTCACAATTATACCGGTCCCTGATAAGCAGGTACGTACTTTGAGAGACATTTACCCTTCCCGGTTCCGATAAGGATTCCATGCGTGCTGCCACATTAACTGTATCTCCCCAGATGTCATAGGCAAATTTTCTGGTTCCCACCACTCCGGCAATAATGACACCAGTATTGATGCCAATACGGACATCAAAAGGAACGATATCCTTAGGCGTGTTGCGCCTGGTTTCTTCCATCACCTGGGCAATTTCAAATGCGGCCTGTACCATTTTATAGGGATGGTCTTTGGTAGGAAAGGGTAAACCCCCTGCGCACATATAGGCATCGCCAATGGTTTTTATTTTTTCAAGGTCGTATTTTTCCATAATGGCATCGAACTTCGAAAAATAATAATCTACAGTTTTAACGAGCAATTCCGGGGAAAGGTTCTGTGAATAACTGGTAAATCCTTTAAAATCTGTAAACATTACGGTCACCGATTCAAATTTTTTGGCCTTTACCTTTCCATTCTGCTTCAATTCCAGGGCGGTTTCATCCGGAAGGATATTGAGCAGCAGGTTTTCGGATCGGTTTTTCTCCTCTTCGATGATCTTATTGGTTTTCTTAACGTAACGGTATCTTTTGTAAGATCCTACAGCAAGGATAAAGACGAAAAGCAGCCCTAAAATAGTGCCATAGATTACATATTTTTGCCTTTTTGCGAGCAACTGGGTAATCTCTGCCTCTTTCTCAAGTAATCCAATTTCATCCTCTTTCTTTTCCAAATCAAAATCAAATTGGAGGCCGCGGATCTTATCATCAGTTTCTACATTAAACAAGGAGTCCTTGGCAGCAATCAACTGTGTTTGGTATTTGAAGGCATTGGTATAATCTCCCTGATTGGCATATGCCATGGATAAACCTTCATAAATATCCTTCAATTCAAATTTGATGCCCATTTCATTGGCCAAAGATTCCGCTTCCCGGAATGCACTCAGTGCTTTTGCAAAATCATCGTTTTGATAGACCTTTCCAAGTTCAATCAGAGTCTGAACCATTTGCAATTGTTGGTTATTCTCTTTTGCATTTTGATAGGCCTGGTCCAGATAGGATATTGCCTTCTGTTTTTCACCCATTTTAAATTCTACGATCCCTAATTTGGTAAGGTTATCCGTATTATCAGCGGTATTAAGGGTCAACGGCAGGGCATCCTGATAGTATTTCAATGCTTCCCTGTAATTACCCTGTAGCAGATAGATCTCGCCTTCACCCATTAAATAGGAAGTAGTTATTTGGGGTTTATCTATTGCCGGCAAATACTTTGGGATTCGGTTAAAATATTCCAGGGCCAAATCGTAATCATTGGGGTTATCACCATACACCCCACCAATATTTAATAAAGCAGAGGCAATACGCAAAGTGTCCTGTATTTTTTCGGCGATACTTAAAGATCGCAGGTAATAATCGATGGCTTTCGTATTACTTCCCTGGCTGTAATACACCGCCCCCAAATTGTTAGATAGGTTGGCTATACCCTGGCTGTCCTCAATGAATTCAAAAATTTCAAGAGATTTTGTCCAGTGGTCCAGCACTTCCATAAAGTCCCCCTGATAGTAATAAGCCATCCCAATATTCTTCTCTGCATATGCCTTTCCCCGTAAATATCCAAGTTCATCGGCAAGTTCTGCGGCTTTTTTGGAAATGACCAGGGATTCAGAAATATCCTCGTTCTGAAGTATGGCCACGCTCAGAGCGTTCAGGGTATTAACCTGCAAAGTATCCTGCTTCCCTGACTGAACCACAGTCTTTAAACTGTCCATTTGAGATTCCTGGGACATTATTGACCTAGCCGAAAATAATGCGCAACAGATCAGGGCTGCAAAGATTGTTTTATTTCCCACTATATTCATATCGGTTCCTGTAATCAGTCTTTTACCACCGTATAGACATTAACATCGTCTTTGGAGGTGATCCTTATAAAATACATGCCCTCAGGGTAGTCAGCCATATTAATTTCATGTGTAACCGGGCTATTTCTGCCATCCAAGGAAGTGTTAAGATATAAAATCCCATAGAAATCAAATATATCAAGGGTAACAACCTCCGAAATATTCTGATCAATGAACAATATGTCATTCCTAAGGCCATTCACAGGATTCGGATGCAAAATAAAGGACGCATCCGTACCTGAAATTCCCGAATCGCACCTGTTGTCATTGGCATTGGCATTGGACGTTGTTGAACTTTTATGTGTGCTGTCCCTGCTTGTAAGTTCCCACTTCAGTGTATTCCCATTAAAACGAATTGAGAAAGTGCCCTGGCCCGGTAAAAAGATAAAGGGTAATTCCCCCATGCTGGTAGCCGCTGCCGGCCCGGTTAACTGATTCTCCGGTCCTTCGGCTATATAAATAGTCTCTTCATTAGGGTTCTCATAACGGTAATGTGCAATATAAAACAAACCATCAGGATCACTGAAATTTTCCTCCACACAATCCAGGTAAGTCCTTATTTTTCGAAGGTTATTACCGGTAGGATTTATATATAGCGTTCCAATATTACTATATTCAATCTCATAATTTCGGGGTTCCGCTATTTTAATAAAATAGATTCCGGTTGCACCGGGAGTATAGGCAAGCCCATTGGCATCTTCAAAGATATATGGGATGCCATCAGGGAATACATCCACCTGAGTTTCATCATATTCGTAGCCTTCAATAGTAGTGCTTATGAGGGAAGTGTCTATGATGGTTCCCTGATCAATTATCAGGTCTCCGGTTTCAACTACTAATGTAGCCGGATTTACCGTAATGGTGCTGGAATCGTAAGTAATATTAAAATTCGCACCGATAGGCGCAAATAAAGCACCGGGATAGGAATAATGCACTTCCGGTATTGGGGTTACATCGAGTCCTGTAATAAGGTTTACGGAATAGAAATTAGAGACATTGCCGCCAGTTTCGGAATCATCGTCTGCGTGGAGCACCGCAAATACAGGGGAATAATCATTTCCATCCTCAGTGCCTCCCAGGTCACCATCATTGACTACGGCTTTAAACCTGTTTTCAAAAAACACCTTACCTGTTAACAGATCTTCTCCGTTAACGACTGCCTTGAATCTGTTTACGACAGCCTTAAATCTATTTTCTATAGAATTATCTCTACTTTCTATATAATTATCAAGATCCTGTGCATCCAGATCAATAAGGTCCATTCCATTAACCACAGCTTTAAACCTGTTAAGAAGGGTATTCTCTGTTGCCATCCAACTGCCGCCATCCAACAAATCTAAAAACTCTGCTGTGTTCACGACGGCTTTAAACCTGTTAATCAAAGCCAGGGTATTATCTTCAAAAAATGTTGCATTGTGTGCCTGTGAAATGTTGGCCAGGAATTCTGTATTATTTGATATATTTCCTGGATTAGCATAGTTGTAATTCAGCTCAAGGTTAATTGCCTCCCCATAGGTAGTAACCACAGGTTCCGGAATTATGGTAAGGGCCCTTTTGGTCACCGTAAAAGACCCACTTTTAAAATTAACTACGAACCCTTCTAAAGCATCCACTTGTTCCTGTGTGGCGTTGTCAAGGTCAAAAGAGGGAAAAATAACATAATTAAATACCTTGGGATAAGGCGGTACAGCAGGGGTTGTAAAAATTACTTCGGGGAGCCCAAGGCTTTCAAAAGTAACACCTTCGGGAAGCCCTTCTACCGTAAAATCGAATAATTGCTCATAGTCCTGCCCATATTCTATGGAAACGTCATCTGCAATAATATTAATGGCTAATTTACCATCATCCAATAATAAAATCGGATTGGATTTACCTCCGTCTGTTCCTTCGGGCACTGTTGAATTTGTAAACACCGTAACAGGCTCGTTACCAGTAAAAGGACCTACCAGAGCTATTATCTCGGTCTCACTGGATGAGGTAATTTCCAGTTCTTCATCACCATAGAATAGCTTAGGATCTTCAGGAAAATAGAGGCCATTAATGGTTAGTTCAAAATCTTCTGCACTCACCACCTTGCCTTCTTCTGTTATAAAATCCGTTATCAGGGCGGTCTGTGTTGCAATTTGTTTAAATGCTCCAACCGCATTGACTACACCGGCTCCAAGCTGGTCGGGATTACCAGCCGGGACTGCTGTATCTTTAAAAAGTTGTAGTATGTCAACAAATTGTTCCCCATACCATGAAGGCAATGCTGATTTCATTAATGCGAATGCCGCCGCTGCATGAACAACCGAAGCTGAAGTACCAAAAAAGTTTTTAAATTCATCCCCATCTACAGGTACGCCTGCCACTTCGTTCTGGCCTATTGTAAGAACATTGGTATTTACACCGTCATAGGAAGCCAATGTAGCCTGCGGCGTGGAGCCATCTGAAAGTGTACCTGCATAGGAAGAAAATGGCTGGGGTACAGGATTAGCCGCTTTGCGAAAATCTACCGCACCAATAGCAAATGCTTCCGGAGTGAGGGCATGCCCGCTGATAGTTGGTGCGCCGTTAAAATACTCCAATACCTCCAAACTGTTTGCAACAAAGATGATGTACCTGAACGCCAGGCTACCCGGATTTCCATTGGCACTGGTAATCAGAAAATTAGCTTCGCCATCTGCAGTTGCTTTAAAAGTGCTATATTCAATGGGATCCTTGGTGTTGTTATAATAATTATTTCCTACGAGCAGTCTTTCCTGATCGTCTACCACCCAAAAATCCAGGTCGTTGGTTGCCCCTAGACTGTTGTCTTGTGATGCAAAGGATTCGGCCCACTGTGTGACAATCATATAGGTCTCACCTGCTTTTACCCTGAATCTTTGGTAAATATCATCGGAACCATCCGGATTGGTTCCAAACACGTGTGCCACGGCTTCGGGGTCTGGAACAAAATCGGGGATATCAGCGCTGCCGGAAGCCTGAAATACAGCCTGGTAGGCATTGTTAGAAAAATTCCCGATAGAAGTGAAATAAAAGTTTTCACCAGAATTGGTAAATTCCCGGATAGCACGTCCAATGTTGCTCAGACCAAACATGGGTTCTCCCGGAAATGTAATATCATCGGTAATAATATCGGCTTCAGCACTATTTAAATTTTGCACAGCCAGTTCAAAATCCCTGGGAGATAAAACTCCGGTACTGAATGCCAGGCTCGCACCCGGTGCAATATCATGAGCAATTTGAAGCATGGCCCTTCCTTCATCGGATATTTGGGAAAAGGTGTACGGATAATCTTTAAGTACCTGGACAGGTGTATCATAGATAGGGTTGCCTATTCCCTTGGTCCCCGGAAGATCCCTGTTCCCTACGTCTATGGCTTCATTGGTTGGTTGCCCTGGTTCAGGGAGATTGGCATCAAAACTATTGGAAATCACCCCAATCTTTATGCCACTGCCGTCTACAGGCCGACTGCCATCAGCCGTTACAATACGGAACGATTCGCGGACAATATCCGAGGTTTGGGCGGCATCTCCCTGTGTGACAGCATCACCTGTTTCCTCTGCAACACCTGAAGTAAAAGGGGTGTACAATGCCTGCGCCGTTTTAATGATATCAAAATAATCTGCAAGGACAGGAACTTGAGGCTCCGAAGGCGGTTTCGGGAGTAGTCTGTTGATTGGGAAAAAGACATCAATTGCCTTCAGCCCCTCCAATTTAATAACCTCTGGATCAACGATGAAATCGGAATTCTGCAAATTATTACCATCATAAGTAAGGCTAAAAACGTCCTCCAGCACATCAATTACGGCCTGAGTTTGCCCGTTAAATGGAATTATTTGTATAAGTACTTTTTCATTGGAATCTATCTGATAAATTACATCTGACGGATTATTACCGGCAGTCCCTGCACCCAATGAGATAAGTTCAGGAGTAATAAATCCTATTGATTTTCCATTTCCCGGACCTATGACCGGAACAATAAAGCTATCTGCTTCACAAAGCTGGGAGTTGGAATCTACCCTGATTTTAACCTCGTTGGATTGGTCAAAAACCACCGTCCATTTGGCATGTCCGCCCTTTGCAAAGACTACCGGAATTACCTTTTCATGGGTGCCGGGCTCAAAAACGTTGATGCCCGGAAA
Organism: Eudoraea adriatica DSM 19308; assembly: GCF_000382125.1. Classification (GTDB taxonomy): domain Bacteria; phylum Bacteroidota; class Bacteroidia; order Flavobacteriales; family Flavobacteriaceae; genus Eudoraea; species Eudoraea adriatica. Next base: position 70,891 of record NZ_KB907549.1, on the reverse strand, counting down.
TTTTTGAATCCCCTCATATTCAGACTCATCTATCCTATCACTTAAAAAAATATAACTGTCTTCAGGGCTGTCTAAAGTAATAGGTTTGTTGGTAGGGTTGGTGTACCCAAAATAGGCCCGGTATAGCCCATTGCCAATATCTTCCATGCAGGCAGTAAGCGTAACATCTCTATTGTTATTACCTTTTTGTGCGGTAATTGGGGATGTTAAAAAACTTACTAACAAAAATAAACCCGCATATTTAAGCAATCCTGCCTTCCCATGACGCGCCTTGTTAACAAGTAAAAAAATATTTGAGTAAAAGTGCCACATTTGACAAATCAGTTTTTGGTTATTATTTAAGGATGTATATCTGCCACGTCCTTTTTTAACTGGGGGAATAAATCATGCAGGCAAGACCTGGGAAAAGCACTTGAGTTAGTTTAATAATAGCTAAGAGGTAGGACTAAGATACGACTAAATTTCATTTTCTTAAAGCCATTACTTTTTCAGGTAAAATCCGGGGAGGATTGGATAGAGCCAAGATATTAATAAAATTCGGTTATAATTATTTATTTTTTGCCGAAGGTGATGTAATGTTGGATTTTTAGGATAAATGACACAATTAGAAATCTTTTTTGGCATAATGCAAAAAAATGGGTTTGAAAATTGTATTCTTTGCAATGTTTGATCATATAAAATTGTACGAGGTGCGCTTGTGGAAGGTTCTGAAAATAAGCAATCCTTTATAAACCTTATACCCCTTTTTATGAGTTTCTTAAACGTAGTAAGGATTTAAAAAAAATGGATGGGTAATTAGTAAAATTATATCTTTGAACAGAATTGGAAAGAGCTAGATGAGGAAAATTATACCCCCCCTTTTACTGCTGTTTTGTTGTTTTCCGGGTTATGGCCAGGCCCTTTTTGAGGAAAGCTTAACCGAATTTGTGAATGAAGAAGTGATTTACGGATCAATACCTATTTTTCATGGGCCGGGAATCTCATTTATGGATTTTGACAATGATGGCTGGGACGATATTACCATACCGGCCTCAGCTAACCGGGACTTTCAATTTCTACGAAATACCGGTGGGCAATTTGAAATCATTGAACTACCCATTAGTAGCGGAGGAACCTATGCCCGCCAGGCCCTATGGGTGGATTTCGACAACGATGGGGACAATGATTTTTTTGCTACCAGTGATCAGGGTAGATGTTGGTTTTACAGGAATGATGGCGGAAATACGTTCACAGATATCCTCGCTGTCTCAGGAATTGCTCCTCAGGCTTCAGAATATTGGGGAGCTTCCTGGGGAGATTATGACAATGACGGTGATCTTGATGTATTTCTTTCTGTAAGAGACCCGGACAGGTTAAATTATAATCTCCTTTACCGCAACGATAATAATGGCACCTTTACAGATGTGACCTTATCTGCGGGCCTGCCATCAATAGGATACCTTACCCAAAGTGCAGCTTTCATAGATTACGACCGGGATGGGTATCAGGACCTTTTTTTGGCCAATGACAAGGACGAATTGCCCAATTTCTTATACAGAAACAGGGGCGACGGCACCTTCCAGGATGTAAGCAGTTCCTCCGGGATGAATCTTTTTATGGATGGGATGTCAACCACCGTTGACGATTACAATAATGACGGATGGTTAGATATTTACGTCACCAATATTTACCCTGCGTTTTTATCCGGTAGTGTGCTGGGGAATGCATTTTTAATGAATAATGGAGATGGGACTTTTAGCAATGTAGCACAGGGCAATGGTACGCGTTATGATGGTTATGGCTGGGGTGCTATATTTTTAGATAGTGAAAATGATGGTGACCTCGATTTATATGTGAGTAGCCATCTTGATGGCACTGACGGAAGGCCTCCATCGGCATATTATGAAAACAATGGAAGTGGTAATTACACAATTCCTTCCAATGCAGGTTTTATAAATAATATTAAAGCCAGTTATGGAAATGCCATTGGGGATATACAGAACGATGGCCTACCCGATATTGCCGTGGTAAATATTGCGGATCAGCCCATAGACCTATGGGCAAACCGGACAGCGACACAAAATAACTGGCTAAAAGTAAAACTTCAGGGAACTCAGAGCAATAGCATGGGTATCGGATCTTATATTGAAATAGGGGTAGGACAAGAGGTAAACTATAGATATACCATGTGTGGTGAGGGCTTTATCAGCCAGAACAGTCTTTCAGAATTTTTTGGCTTGGGAGCGGCCACTGAGGCAGATTATGTTGAGGTTACCTGGCTAAGCGGCTTAAAAGATCGTTTTGAAAATGTATCTTCTAATCAATTAATCACACTTGTGGAAGGGTCCAGCCCTGTTGAAAACAATGGAAACCCAAATGGTGGAGGTAATGGAGGTGGAACTACCAATCCGGATTGGTCTGTTGCTCGCCAATGGAATGAGGTATTGTTAGAGGCCATACGCCTTGATCTGGCCCGGCCAACGGTTCATGCGCGCAACCTTTTTCATAGCTCACTGGCTATGTACGATGCCTGGGCCTTGTTTGACGATACAGCTGAAACCGTATTTCTTGGAAAGACCTTTAAGGATTTTTACTGTGCATTTGATGGCATATCGTCCCCGGAAGACCTGGAGGCTGCCAGGCATGAAATATTAAGCTACGCCCTTTATAGATTACTTTTTCATAGATTCTCTGATTCTCCAAGGGCAGTTTCTGCCTTGCAAAATTTTAACGCCTTGTTTACTGAATTGGGCTATGACCCCACCTTTCAAAACATAGATTATTCGTCCGGGTCCTATGCGGCCTTAGGTAATTATTTGGCATCAAAACTCATAGAATTTGGCTATCAGGACGGAGCTAATGAAGAAAATGGCTATGAAAATCAGGACTACAATCCGGTAAACAGTCCGCTTTCTTTGGAAAACTATGTCGATGTTGTTGAATTAAACGACCCTAACAGATGGCAACCCCTTGCCTTTGAAAGTTTTATAGATCAGAGTGGAAATTTAATTGATGGTCCTGTTCCTGAATTTCTAAGCCCGGAATGGGGGAAGGTTAAACCATTTGCACTCAAACCTTCAGATTTGGAGATATTAAACAATGGTTTTGACAGCTATATTTACAATAATCCGGGTGCTCCTCCGGGAATAGACAATTCCTCCGAAAATGGTTTTGCCGATCCTTATAAATGGCATTTTGCATTGGTGGCGTCCTGGTCTTCCCATTTGGACCCTGACGATCCTACCTTAATAGATATTTCTCCGGGGGCTCTGGGTAATGTAGACATTGCCTTGTACCCCGAAACATTTGAGGAATATCAGTCCTTTTATAATTTCATGGAAGGAGGTGATATTGGCACGGGGCATAATTTAAATCCCGCTACACAAGCACCATATGAACCACAGTTGGTTAAAAGGGCCGATTATGCCAGGGTGCTCGCAGAATTTTGGGCAGATGGTCCGGATTCAGAAACTCCTCCCGGTCATTGGTTCACCATATTGAATTATGTAAGTGATCATCCGGAAACAGTAAAACAGTTTGGTGGGGAAGGTTCTGTAGTAACCGATTTAGAGTGGGATGTAAAGGCTTATTTAGCTCTGGGCGGTGCAATGCACGATGCTGCTGTAAACGCCTGGGGAATAAAAGGTTATTACGACTATATAAGGCCAATTTCAGCTATTCGTTATATGGCCTCTAACGGTCAAAGCACTAATGCAATGCTACCGAGCTATCATCCACAGGGTTTACCCCTTATTCCGGGGAGAATTGAATTGATTGAAAGTGGAGACCCTCTGGCGGGAGTTGGAGACGAGAATGTTGGAAAAATTAAAATATTTGCATGGAAAGGGCCGGATTTTATTAATAACGCGTCCACAGATATTGCCGGAGTAGACTGGATCCTTGGAACCCGCTGGTGGCCTTATCAGCGCCCCACATTTGTTACACCACCTTTTGCAGGTTATCTTTCGGGCCATTCCACTTTTTCGCGTGCTGCCGCAGAAGTACTTACCCTGCTTACAGGTGATGCCTATTTTCCGGGAGGAATGGGAATATTTGATATTGAACAGAACAATTTTTTAGTTTTTGAAAGCGGACCCAGCGAGAACCTGACCTTGCAATGGGCTACTTACAGGGATGCTTCAGATCAGACCAGTTTATCGCGCATTTGGGGAGGCATTCATCCACCTATAGATGACATTCCGGGACGCATAATTGGCGATAAAATTGGTAAGGAGGCATTTGGTTTAGCCCGGGAATATTTTGAGGGACTGGTTACTTTGAAACCGGATAATTTTCTGGTCAAGACTATTGGCGAAAGTTGCCTGGATCTTAATGATGGGGCCATATCTATTGATGCTAAGGAGTATTATGATTATGTCGCAATTATTAATGGTCAGGAATATTCTTTTAACCGGGAAATTGAAATTGAAAATCTTGCACCCGGCATGTATACCATCTGTTTAAGGGTGGAAAATGAGCCGGCATTTGAACAGTGCTATGACTTAAATATACCGGAAATAGAACCCCTGGATATTACGGCAAAGACAGAATTTCAGGGATTATCCTCTAAAACCTATTTCGAGATTAATATAGGTACTCCGCCCTATGTACTTACTGTAAATAATGAGCTAAAAGGAACATTTGATAGTAATCAGTTCAGTTACCCCGTGAACAACGGCGATCTCGTTAGTTTAAAATCCGGTCTGCCCTGTGAAGGCGAATTTTTGGAAATAATTTCTTATTCAGACAAAATAATAGCATATCCCAACCCTACATCCGATTATCTTAATCTGCCCGGAACATCTGATAATAGCATTATCTCAGTGCATACTATTGCAGGACAATTGGTAAAACAATTTGAAGGTAAGAACCCCCTGGACCTTTCTTTTTTGAGCAATGGGGTTTATTTTATTAATATCAGGGATGGAGAATCCACTTCCCGTTTTAAAGTGGTTGTTTCTAATTAATTCAGATAGTTTGGTTTAGCCAATATTAAGATCCCTAACTTGCGTAATGGACTTTTTGCTTTAAGTGATCGCGACAGGATTTACTCCATCGATGGCAGATAATCATTTCACAAATCGCTATTTTTGACTTCAGTTTTAATGATATGGTCATAAATTCTATAGCTGAGATTCTTAATATTCTCACTGCATTTTTAAGTTTATTTTTCGCTTTCTATTTACTCTCCTTAAAATCTGAGAACAGATCATCAAACGTTCTTATTTCATTCTATTTAATTATCGGTGCCATTGATTCCGCTACAGTACTAAGTGGTCAATTAATTAGTCCATATTATCCCGGATTTGCGTTACTTCTAAATACATCACTCTTTTTAAGCCCACCTCTTTTATATTTTTATATATGTTCTGTAACCTATGAAGATTTTAGATTAAAAGGCAAACATCTCTGGCATACTCTTCCATTTGTGATTGCTATCCTCTTACTGAGTCCAAGATTCTATTTGGCAGATTTTGATAAGAAAATAGAATTATTAAGAGCTAGTGACGGTTTAATTATTGAATTTAAGTTAGTATATCTCTTGCTTCATGCTCAGGCCACTGCATATATTATTGCATGTTACATTGTAATTCTGAGATCGAAAAAATTACTCCTGGAAAATTATTCAAATGGTAACGTAAATTATTACAATTGGCTGATTACGCTTATAACATTAATTGCAATAGAAATAGTGGTTTCTACATTCAAAAATGCATTGATGATAAATGATTTGGATGAACTATATGAGATAGCAATGACCATAACAGGACTATCGGCTTTGTTATTTATTTGCTGGCTTGTGATCAAGGCCCTGAAAACACCAGAACTCTACGGAAGGGTAGATTCAAAACAACTTCTTGTTAAACAACTTATTGCTCGAAGTCCTCGAAAAGCAACTCCGGCAGCAGTAGATAAAGAAAGCTATGAGGCTTTAATCAAACTAAAAAGTCATATGATAACAAAAGCGCCTTATCTGGAACCCTCCTTAAGTATTTATGATCTTTCGAAACAATTAAATTTACCAACGAAAGAACTTTCGATTTTAATTAATCATAATCTTAATCAGCATTTTTTTGATTTTGTGAATGAATATCGCATCAAAAAAGCCATGGAAATATTGGCAGATGCCTCTAAAAGTGATCTTACTATACTTGAAATATTGTACGAAGTGGGATTTAATTCAAAATCTTCTTTTAATACCGCGTTTAAAAAATACACTAAACTAACCCCTACTCAATATCGAAAACAATATAGTACATAGGGTCTGAGAAAAAAGTCGTACGCCTTAAGATTTAAAAGTCGAACACATAAATTGGTTCGACTTTTTTTATTCGGTCGATTTTCTTGTAAATCTAAAGCACCTTTATCCCATCAAAATCAAATGAAGAGCAACTTTATTAAATGTCATGAAACCACAATCGCAAATTAAGCCCATCCCATTCTTAACTTCCTTAGTTATATTTTTAGGCGCAGCAGTGCTGTTCCTGATTAATGAACGCGTTATTATACCCTATCTCGATCAATTAGGAGCAAGCCAACTGATGCTGTTTTTAACCTATATTTCGCCTTTTGCTTTGTTCTTTTTTGTTGCTCTGTACGGCTATAGAACGGAAGGAAATCCATGGAACTGGAAGGCGCTAAAGGCTCGTTTTCGATACAAACCTATAAAAGGAAAAATGTGGTTATGGACGATTCTTTTCGTGGCAGTTGATACAGCTTCATATCTTATAGTCTATAAATTTGCCTTTCCTGTAATTAAAAAAATACACGATGTATTTCCTACACCTGAGGTTGTAACGAATTTCATGAATAATGGCGAAACATTTGCCGGCTTTAATGTTCATGGTAATTGGTGGCTACTGGGCCTTTTTCTTTTGTTATATTTCTTAAATGTGGTAGGAGAAGAGATTTTATGGCGGGGCTATTTATGGCCGCGTCAGGAATTGACTCATGGCAAATATACATGGATCGTGCATGGATTATTATGGACATCATTTCACTTGTTTGCACCATATAACGCAGTTATGGTATTGCCGGGCGCACTATTTATGTCCTATATAACGCAGAGATATCAAAATAACACCATATTCCTGATCTCTCATGCTACTCTTAATGGCATACCATTAATTATACTCATAACGAACATAATAGGATAAGATTAATTTTATAAACCCGAGTTTAATTAAATATCAAATCATGACACAAGACAATATTCAAGATGGGTAGTGTATATGAACGGAATTTTCACACGAATCAGAGAATTACCCATAAACTTAATTCGGCTAATCCATCCAAAGAAGAATTATAAAACAATTATAACCCTAATCCAAGTATTATGAAACGCTTTATTATTTTAATCTGTATTTTACTATTTAGTTTAACTGCATGTACCAAGGATACTATTGCAGGTTCCGGAACCCCAATTTCAGAATTTAGAAATGTTGCCGAATTTACTAAAGTTAGTAGTGAAGGTGTTTTCGAAGTTACTATTACCCAAGGTGACTTTCAATCCGTAGAGATTACGGCAGATGACAATATAATCCAACGGGTAAAAACCGAAGTGGTAGATAATGAGCTCAGACTGTATTTGGATGATCGAAATTACAGGGATATAAGTTTAAAAGCCAATATTGTTTCTAAAAGGATCACTGGAATTGAAAATACGGGAATTGGCAATTTTGTCATATCCAATGTTAATGAAAGCGGAAACTTTAATATCTACAATTCTGGAACCGGAAACATTAGTGTAACAGGGCGCGCTGAAAGTTTGACAGTGGAGAATGAGGGAAATGGAATACTCAAAGGATTTCAATTCATTGTGTCAGATTGTAATGTAGAAATAATTGGCAGTGGCGATTGTGAAGTTCACCCTACGGGTATATTAAATGTAAATATAGAAGGTAGTGGGGATGTTTATTACAAAGGAGCACCGACTATAGAAGCCAATATTTCGGGTTCGGGTAAAGTTATTAATGCAAACTAAAAAAAAAGCATTTAGATTTACCCGCTTTTCGAATAATATTAAAGTTATGGTGACAGTGAAGGGCCACCATGCTCTTCCAAAGCAGCAACGCGAAGGAGTGGCTGGTGCGGTGGCATCCTGCCAATAGGATTACCTTCCTCCTCCGCTGCACTGCGGAGGACAAAGACGGTTTTCCTTTAAGTTCAATGCAGCAAATAAAAAACCACACAAGGCGTTGCCTTGTTATTTTGTATTTCCTTCATTTATGAAAGCCTGAGCTTTCAACACTTCAGAAAATACAAAACCACGCATGAAGCGTGGTTTTTTGAGTGTCGTGATCGCGACAGGATTGAATATCCTTCCTTCTCCGTAGTCTAAATGAAAAGTTACAAATCAAAGATTTGTTCTTTTTTATTCTCACTTCGATTCCTGAACAAGTTCAAATCTCACTCAAATAAAAAAAGCCCACGTATGTGGACTTTTCATTCTTAAGTGATCGCGACAGGATTCGAACCTGTGACCGTCTGCTTAGAAGGCAGATGCTCTATCCAGCTGAGCTACGCGACCTTTTATTTTATTACTTGGTCTTTACAACTAGTTCACCGAAGCTGCCTGTCCACCGAATCCACCGAAGCCTTGGCGTAGGTGGGGGAGGTGGAAGCTGCGCTACCCTACAAAATACGCTAATATTTTGCGGGGCAAATATACTAATGTATTGTTTACAATAAAACTAATTACCAGCAATATTTATAGAACACAAAAAGTCATATATATGTGGTTATCACAACTATTAGAACTAATAAGCCATGGACATACATAAGGTCTGCCAAAAAGCACATGGTTTAAAATCAACTTTTTAAGCATTAGTAACTCTAATTAGAACTTTTTCCTTTAAATGATTTTCGGATGTTTTCTAATTTGAAATCCGCACCAAAAAGATGTTTTTGGTATAGAAATCCGGGGATTTAGGTTTTTTTGTTTAAGAAATAAATTACATTTATCTCACGGATTCAGAGCTTTTATTTTATCTTAATTTCTTTCTCATCTCAAGGCAATCTGGATTAACTTTTATCGGGGAATTAAGTAATAACTGGTTTAGCATAATGCAGGATAAAATTATTAAGTACCGTTCCATAATTGTAATAGCAGCAACTGTTATTACCCTGCTTTCATTGCTGCTAATTCCCAGGCTCCAAATAAATGCCAATGTAGATGATTATGTACCTGATACCATCAAAAACAAAATTTACCTGAAGGAGCTGGATAGTATTTTCGGGGGAAGTGAAATGATTTTGCTAATGCTGAATGCTGAGGATGTTGTAAATGCGACAACCTTGAACAGACTGGAATCGCTTGCAACCGATTTAAGCACACTGGAAGGTTTAGACAGGATTATCTCTCCTTTCAATGCACAGGAAATTTCCATTGAAGACGGATTGATGTCTATGACACCTTTCTTTGAGGATATTCCTGATAGTCAAGCCGGTTTTGAAGCCCTAAAGAAGAGAATAGCCTCAAACAGCATGGCCAACAGGTTCTTTTCAGACGATTTTAGCCTTGTTTCCCTGGTTCTGATAAAAAACACGGGGACACCGGATATAATTATAGATGAAATCAAAGAAGTGATAGCTGCAAACCCGGGTAAGGAAGAAACCCTTATAGGCGGCCTGCCCTTTATAAGGCATTCTATTTCAGGTAATATCTTAAACGATTTAATTGTACTGCTTCCCATTGCCATGTTTCTTATGGTCTTTATGTTATACTTTTCATTTCGCGAATGGAAAGGGGTATTCATGCCCTTTCTTATTGTTCTTATGAGTATTATTCTCTCATTTGGATTGATGGCCTTTTTTGGGTGGAAGATTTCGCTGTTCAGCATTCTCATGCCCATTATGATAATTGCCATAGCCAATGATTATGGGATTCACTTAATAGCACACTACCAGGAACTGGCGGGGGCTGAGGAATCGCTATCGATGAAAGAAATTTGCAAACAGATATACAAAGACCTGAAGAAGCCCATACTTATAACCGGGGTCACGACTATTGGAGGGATACTGGGTTTACTTAGCCATACAATGATGCCTGCGGCAGAGTTAGGCGTGCTTACCGCTATTGGTATAGGCTTTGCCTTACTGCTGAGTCTATGGTTTTTACCCGCAATGCTGTCCTTTTTTAAACTAAAGGACAAAGGTTCCGCGAAGGGCAAAAAAAAGAATTCTGTTCTGGATCGAGGGCTGGTACGCATGGGAAATTGGGTAACCGGGCATCCAAAAACAATTATCGCAAGTGCTGTTTTTGTAACAATTATAGGAGTAGTTGGAGTATTTTTCCTTAAAGTAGATACCAATGTAGAAAGCTACTTTTCGGCTAAATCGGAGGTTGGACGTTCAACAAAACTCATAAATGAAAAGTTTGGGGGCTCCCAATTTATTTCTTTGCTTTTTTCCGGGGATGTACTCACTCCGGAAGTAATGAAAAGGATGGAATTTTATGAAAAGGAAATAATAAAAGACCCTGCGGTAGGACTTGTAAGTTCCCCCGTTTCACTGGTAAAAGAACTCAGCAAGGGGTTTTACGAATTAACGGAAGAAGGTTATAATGAAATTCCCGAAACCTCGGAGGAGATTTACCAGTTAATTGAAATGTTTTCACTTGGTGGTAATGAAGACGATATCTCCCAATTCCTGGATTACAATTACGAAAACGCAAGAATTTTAATAAGTCTCAAAGATGGGAGCAATAGCGCCAATAAAAGGGTGCTGAAGAAGATTAATACACTTACAAAGGACGATCCAAATGTTCGATATGCTGCCGGGGCAGGACTTACAGAAATTGAATTGGCGGATATAGTGGTAAAAGGGCAGATTAAATCTTTGATTTTTGCTCTGGCTGTGGTTTTTATCATTTTGAGTTTTGTATTGCGTTCTCCAAAAGCTGGATTGCTTTCCGGATTACCAATAACTATAGCAATAGTGGTGCTATTTGGATTGATGGGAATATTTGGAATTGCCTTAGACATCGCCACAGCCCTGCTATCGTCGATTATGATTGGCGTAGGCGTAGACTATACGATTCACTTTTTATGGCGCTTTAAGACAGAAAGATCCAGAGGTCATGATCACAGGAAGGCAGTACGCATAACGCTCAACACTTCAGGCAGGGGAATTATCATAAATGCTCTTTCGGTTATTGTTGGTTTTATGCCACTTATCTTATCTAATTTTACCCCTTTAAAGTATTTCGGTGCTTTGATTGTCATCTCCATTACTACCTGCCTCATTAGTTCACTGTTTTTGGTTCCGGCGATAGTAATTCTTACAAGGCCGGAATTTCTTGAGTAATTTATAATTGTAAGCAGATAATGGTACGATCCTTGTAAAATTTGTTGAGGGGATTTGTTGGTACTGTAAATCAACCCTTTTAGATCTTAGTAAATACTGTTTTACCATATAATATTGGGAAGAGTACTGATTTTCCTCAAAATTTGGTAATATTGTTATCTATGTTGAAGCTTAAATTAGTAGTGCTATTTGCAGCCTTTTGTATGCCTCTGATGGGGCAGAATAATGCCCGGGATATTTTTGAAAAGGCAGCAGATCAGCTTTTGACGGCAAACCTGGAACTATTACTTGAGATAAAGGAGATTGCGAGTAATGGCAAGTTTAAAGAAAAGCAATACAATGTTCTTATAGGAAAATCAGAAGGTGTGGAATGGACCAAAACCGTGGTTCAGCAACCACCTAAGTTAAAAGGGATAACGATTGTTATTACGGATTATCCCGACGAGACCGGATTAATAGAAATATTTACACCGGCCAATGGTAAAATCAGAAAGATGAAAGCAACTCCCAAAAATATGGAGTTGGTCAATTCCGGGGTTTCTATTGCTAATTATACTTCCAAAGACCCCTCACAGTTAAGTCTTGAGTTTAAAGGAAATGAAGAATTTGAAGGTAAATTATGTTACAAATTAGAAGTTATTGACATCCGGGATCTTGAGAATGGTAAAACCATTTATTTAATTGAAAAAAACACGTATCGAATTTTAAAAATTACAGCCTTTGATAAGGATGGTTCACAAAAAAGTATTACAACCTATTCCGATTTTCAGGCTATTGGGGAGCTAAAAGGAAAAACCCATCCCATGTTTATGGTGAATAAAGACCTTAAAAAAGCGAAGCACAACGAAATAAAGATTTTGAAAATCAATGCAAGGCCCGATTTAAAGGAAGAGAATTTTACCATTGAGCCCGTAATCAACTAAACAGTAAAAGGCTTACGCCTTGAAAAATAACTTGTCATGTCTATAAAGAAATCTATTTTGAAACCAAAAGAGATGGCCGCCCTTTTTAAACTGAAATTAGGGGGTAAAAAAATCGTGGGCCAACATAAGAATGACAATTTAAAAAATAATGAAAGCCTTATATTTTGCTATGATACCCTCGATAAGGTATCAAGATCATTTGCTGCAGTTATAAGACAGTTACCGGAAGAGATAAGTGATGTTGTTTGTATTTTTTATCTCATTTTAAGAGGACTCGATTCCGTTGAGGATGATATGGATTTATCTAATGAAGCTAAAATTCTTCTGCTTCGTGAATTTTATGCAAAAAACTTTGAAGAAGGTTGGAGTCTTACCAATGTAGGAGATAAACAGGAATACCGCGATCTGCTTGCCAATTATGATAAGGTAATCGACGCGTTTTTAGTGCTTGATGAAAAATACCAGAAAATAATAACAGAGATCTGTAAAAAGATGGGGGACGGGATGGCAGACTTTGTGGAATCCAAAATAACTTCTATTGAGGATTACAATTTGTATTGCCATTATGTTGCCGGTTTGGTTGGAATTGGATTGTCTGAGCTTTTTGCCGCTTCCGAAATTGAGAGCAGGGAATTGAAAACTAAAGAGGTGCTTGCAAATTCAATGGGCCTTTTTTTGCAAAAAACCAACATTGTCAGGGATTATAAAGAGGACCTGGACGAAAACAGAATCTTTTGGCCGGAAGAGGTTTGGACCTTATACGGCCCCACATTTGAAAGTTTTTCCTTAAACCACGAAAAACCGGAATCTCTTTCGTGCCTCAATCATATGGTAAACGACGCACTTTCTCATGCCACAGACTGCCTGGATTACTTGAAACTATTGAGGAATGAACGGGCATTCAGATTTTGTGCTATTCCACAGGTAATGGCTATTGCAACACTGGCGGAAGTTTATAATAATAAAAAGGTCTTTACGGAAAATGTAAAAATCAGGAAAGGATTGACAGCCAAGCTAATTCTAAATTCCGGTTCCATTGAAGAAGTAGTTAAAATTTATAAAAAGATGGCCGCTTCTATTGAAGGAAAAATTCCAGACGGACTTCTAAATTCTCCGCGAACTAGAGAGATAGTAGAGAACATAAATAACTACTGTGATCTGGCATTATCTGAATCCTATAAACCGCATGAAATTGCCTAGGCATGTACAACTGATTTAGACCTGTTTGTTAGCGTAAAATGGTCTCACTTCATTTTATGGCTGATAATCTTTAAAAACTTACCACATTATTAGCCTACATACTTTAGTAAACTAAATAAAAAAATTACTTTTGGCGCTGAACACAAAAATCGAGGAATACCATAGGGTAAAACTCCGTAAAAAATAAAAAAAATACTTTGTATGAAAACACTTAAAATTTATGCCATTGCTTTATTCTTTTGCACATGCTTAACTTCTCCTTTGTTGGGACAGGAAATAGATAGTACAATAGAGCCAAGAGAAAGATTAAGTCTTGTTACATCGCAGGGAACAGTAACGGATATCGTGAAAGAAACCCGCGAGGTAACCTTAAAAGGACCCGATGGTGAGCTGGTAACCGTCACTGCCGGCCCGGAAGTGGAAAGGTTTAATGAAATCGCTGTTGGTGATAAAATCAATTTTGACTACTATACCTATTTAAAGGCAGAGTTTAGAGCACCAACTGCTACTGAGTTGGCAGAACCATTAGTAGTTTTGGAGGGTGAAGGAAAAGCTTCTGTTGAGGAAGCTCCGGCAGGGGCTGTTGGAACAATGATTAAGGCTGTGGTAACTATTGAAATACTTAACAGGCCTAAGATGCTGGCTACTGTAGAAGGCCCTAATGGAAACTATTTAACTATTCCCATGAAGGATGCGGCTTTTATGGAACAACTCCATATTGGTCAGGTTTTGATATTGACCTACGCAGAAGCTATGGCTATTTCTCTGACGAAAGCAGATAGCGAATAACAAAGTTAAATTTATTTGTTTTTAAAAATGAGAGCCAAATAGGCTCTCATTTTTTTTGAGACTTTTATTATAGCAAAAGCATGGTTTACCGGTTGTAGATAGCTACTTGGAAAGATTCGTCTGTTGACCAGGGAAATGCCCAATATCCAAACGCAGTAAAACAATTCAATCAACCCTCCGGGCACACTTTCTTCAAGAAAACATTATTATGATAAGAGTTAGTACATTAATTTTAGTAATTTTCAATCCAAATTTTACAGTTGTATTCATATAACAGATATTATAAATGAAATTTGGGCCAATAAGCTTTATGCTCTTTCTATTAGTAATAACTCCTGCATTTTCTCAGGAAAGTGAAGGGGAGGAGCAAACAAAACACAGGGTGGCTTTTCTTTTTGGGTTGACGCATATTCCCAGGACCATTGAAAATGGTGAGCTGCTTAAATCAGAAGAACTGACTACCATTGGGATTGATTATTTCTATATATTAAACCAAAAATGGCATATAGGTGTAGTTTTGGACTTAGAACTGGGGAAATATGCGGTAGATTTTGATGGTGAAAATATACCACGGGAGAATGCATTGGTTACGGGTTTGGTAGCAGTTTATAGAATATATAAGGGCTGGAGTATTTTTACCGGCCCGGGGGTAGAATTTGAAAAAAACAAGAATATTTTTATTATAAGGGCCGGTATGGAATATGAATTTGAGCTTGGAAAAAACTGGGGCCTGGCCCCGGCTTTTAGTTATGATTTTAAGAAAGAATATAGTGCATACTCCCTTGGTGTTGCTCTAAGCAAACGTTTTTAGGGTTTACATAAATATACCGGTATATATCTTACCCGATTGTCGTTTTCTTCAATGGAGCTGGTCAAACATTATTGCTTTTCGCTAAATAATTCCTAAGGGTTTAATGATCGCCAATTGCTTTAATACTCCAAATTACTTATATTTATTTAGAATAAGCAATAGAGCATTCTCTCCCCTAAATACTCTTTTATTAAGAAGCCTATTCTGTGGTTTTATATCGGCCTTTTTATGATATATATATCATAAATTTATTTAGACAAAGTAAGCATTTTTACCATAAGTAATGAGATCTGATCCTGTATTAACTTAAAGAAACGCAATCGCTAATAACTAATTCATCCAATCAAATATTTATTAATAACGGAAACACTTAAATTTTAAAACTAAGACTATGAAGAAAACTATTTTTTCGGGAGTACTGCTCTTTTTAATTAGTGCAATGACCTTTGCACAGCAAACCAAAAAACCCAATATCCTGGTGATATGGGGAGATGATATCGGTTATTGGAATATCAGTCATAACAATCACGGGATGATGGGGTTCCATACCCCAAACATTGACCGTATTGCAAAAGAAGGGATTGCCTTTACGGATTATTATTCCCAACAGAGCTGTACGGCCGGTCGTGCCGCATTCTTAGGGGGCAATGTGCCGGTGCGCACAGGTATGACCAAAGTGGGGATGCCCAATGCGCCTCAAGGCTGGCAAAAAACGGATGTAACCATAGCCACGGTGATGAAAAGTCTGGGCTATTCCACCGGGCAGTTTGGAAAAAACCACCAGGGAGATCTGGATGAACATTTGCCAACCATGCACGGGTTTGATGAATTCTATGGGAACCTTTACCACTTAAATGCGGAAGAAGAACCGGAAAATGAGGACTATCCACATGATTTGGTGTTGGCTAACGGAAAGAAATTCGAAGAGGTTTTCGGGCCCAGGGGCGTGATCCATAGTTGGGCAGACGGCAAAGGGGGACAGCGGGTTGAGGATACTGGTCCTCTCACCAAGAAACGGATGGAATCTATTGACGATGAATCTGTTGCAGAAACCAAAAGGTTTATCAAAGAACAGGTAGACTCCGGAAAACCCTTCTTCACCTGGTGGAATGGTACCCGCATGCATTTTCGCACGCATGTAAAAGAGGAGCGGCGACATCCTGGGAATGACGAGTATACAGATGGGATGATAGAGCATGATATGCATGTAGGCCAGCTGCTGGACTACATTGATGAATTGGGTATTGCAGACAATACTATTATTTTTTATTCTACAGATAACGGTCCTCACTTCAACACCTGGCCAGATGCCGGCACAACTCCATTCCATGGTGAAAAGAATACCAGTTGGGAGGGGGCATTTCGGTCGCCTGCGTTTGTCAAATGGCCCGGGAAATTTCCTGCAGGGAAGACCCTGAATGGAATTTTTTCTCATGAAGATTGGCTACCTACCTTCGCCGCCGCTGCAGGATCTGATGATATTTCAGACCAACTTAAAAAGGGGGTTACGCTCAATGGCAGACAGTACAAGAATTATATTGATGGTGTGAACCAGTTGGATTACCTTATGGGTAAATCCGAGGAATCTGCACGCAAGGGCTTCATTTATGTTAGTGATGCAGGAGAAATAACCGCGCTGCGCTATGGAGACTGGAAGGCGATGTTCCGCGTACAGCGTGAAAACAAACTGGCACTTTGGTTTGAGCCTTTTGTAGAACTCAGAGGGCCATACCTGTTTAACTTGAGGCGCGATCCGTTTGAGAAAGCTTTGGTAGGCTCTAATACATATTGGGACTGGTATGTAGACCGTGTTTATATGTTGGGGGGTATGCAGTATTACGCCCTGAATTTCCTTAATACTTTTAAAGAGTTTCCTCCCAGCCAGGTGCCCGGGGACTGGAGTCTGAGCACTATTGAAAAGCAGGTTAATGAAATGATACCAACAAGTCGCTAGAACTTAAATAGTTGAAGTTTAAAAACAACTTTAAAGAGAGGTAAAATTCAGCACTTTGGAGTGGTTGTAGATCCGTATACCTGGTTATTATTAGAGTACCGCTGAATGCAACCATAAAGGTTAGAGAATAGATAAAAACGGGTGTTTCGAGAGAATCGGAGCACTCTTTTTTTATTGTAAAGTTAGTTGATCCTGCATCTAAGGGTTTAGATGGATGTTGTTGTTCTTCTTTTGTAAGGTTTTATAATACAGATCGAAATACACCCTAAATGAATTCTACAAAGGTTAATTCACTGTATGTACGTTGTTTAAATAATTCCTTGGATTGCACTATATTTATAGCCCTTAATAATTTCCATTGTGACTGATCTGCTATTTGTTTTTTTTGCAGGAATATCCTTAACCACAGGCTTAGTTTATACTGGCCTGGGTATCTTTTATAAGAAATATGGGGCAAATTTCATCTTCGGTCTGTTTGCTAATGTAGTGGAGATATATTTTCTGAGATTATTGCCATCACAGGCCAATTCTATATAGCCGTAGTTGTAGCTATTATAGTCGGCAAATTTGCCAGCAAGAATTAGGTTAATATACCTTTGGATAATTATTAAGTTCTGTAAATAATACGAAACCAAAAAGAATATGATTAAATCAAACTCAAAGTTTCCATTTATAATAAACCTGGCTGCTTTTATAATCATAATTGCAGGATTAATCTATGGTGCGGGCTTAATCACTCCGGTTTTAATGGCAGTATTTCTTTCTATTATTTGTACACCACCCATTAGGTATCTGGTAAGGAAGAGGGTACCGCAGAGTTTGGCTGTTTTAGTTGTATTTCTGATGCTTATAGCAATCTTCATTGGTTTAGGTGAATTAGTGGGACAATCCCTTGCGGCATTTACTCAAAATGCCGGATTGTATGAACAAAACCTGGATCAAATTGGTGCATCTGTTTTTGACTTTTTAAATGACAGTGGATTTAATTTTTCATTTGATAAAATGGATGATTTATTGGAACCTTCCAGGATTATGGGTTTTACAGCCAGCTTACTGAGTCAGCTTGGCGGGTTTATGGGCAATTTCTTAACCATCCTCTTCCTGGTACTTTTTCTTTTGTTGGAATTGGATGATATTTCAATTAAGGTAGATGCAATCCTAAAAGACTATTCTGCAAATTATTCATATTTTGATGAAATTGGGAACAGAATTCGTCATTACCTCTCAATTAAAACACTTACAAGTCTTATCACGGGCATTTTAATATGGATAGCGCTGTCACTTATTGGTGTTGATTATGCCATTTTATGGGGTTTAGTAGCATTCCTGTTAAACTATATTCCAACTATAGGATCTTTTATTGCAGCGTTTCCTGCTGTTCTGTTTGCTCTGGTTCAACTTGGATTTGGGGGTGCATTGGCTGCTCTGATTGCATTTGTTACGGTGAATTTGATAATAGGAAGTATTGTAGAGCCAAAACTAATGGGGCAGGGGATGGGATTATCTACTGCAATAGTATTCTTATCGCTTATTTTTTGGGGTTTTGTATTAGGTACTGTAGGTATGTTTTTATCTGTTCCATTGACCATGACTGTGAAAATTATGCTGGAGCATAACCCAAAGACAAGGTGGATTGCCATTATTCTTGGAACAAAAAAAGATGCAAAAGCCTTGATTGAAGAAGATGCAAAAGCCCTGATTGAAGAAAATGAATCGGAATAACTGTTCGGGATAGGAAATGGCATTAAAATAAATGGACAAAAAAGATTAAAAGCCATACTGAATTACAATATTCAGGTAATTTGCTTTATGCTACTTTTGTCCATTTCATTACAATCTGGCACAGATAATAACGTAAATTGTAATCTATTGAGCTTCAAAAGGACATTCATATTTGTCCTTTTCCGAATATATTATTACTACTAAACAGAGAGGAATAAGTGTTTAATTTTCCATTTCCTGCAATTTAGTAAGCGCTTCTGATTTGGAATTCACGTCCAGTTTTAAGTATATATTCTGAATATGAAAATTTACGGTACTTGGAGTAACAAAAAGTTTATCGGCAATAAGCTTATAGGTAGCTCCCTGGCACAGGTAATCAATTATTTCGTTTTCCCGTTCCGAGAAAGCATTATAAGATTTTCTGTGAAACATGGATATCACGGCTTTGACTATGTCATTGCTCATGGTGGCACCTTCATATTTGATGGAATTTAAGGCATTGTACATACGCTTTTTGGTAACCGGTTTCGTGAGGTAGCCATTTGCCCTATTTTTAAAGGCATTTTTGATAAGCTCAAAATCATTCTGTTCGCTTATCATAATAATTTTTACTTCAGGATCTTTTTTTCTGAACAGGCGTATTCCATCTATGCCACAAACGTTGGGCATAGAAACTTCAGAAACAATTATATCTGGTTGTACATGATCAAAATCTTTTAAGGCGTCTTCTACGGAAATATAAACACCTTTGAGTGCATAGTCCTGGTAAGTTTCAAAATAGTATTTGTAGGCCGCATGAAATAAGTGATCATTATCTATAACAATTATATTAAGGATATTCGATTTCATATCTATTAGTATTTTGGGGTTAAAAAAATAATAAAGAAATAAGAAATTAAAAGTTTGAAAATGAGCAAGTTAATAGGAGTATTTCATTGCTCAATAAGCAATTTTTTAAACCATAGCACATAGCGATGCACACTAGATATGGATACAGTCCATCTATCTCTTACCGTGAAGTAAAATGCGATGTTAAAACAAAAACACAGGTATTAACTGCATACGTTTTAAGGGTACCATAAAATAGCAATACAACAAGGGGTCCCTAGCTTATAAGGATCTGATAATACCAGATACCAATAAGTTAAAAATCCAACTAAAACGGTATTAACTGTGGTTTAAAATGGAGCTTCCTTTAAGAAGGTTACAGGATTAGCTCTTGTTTTTGGCCTGCCATGCGAGCCGGTTTTGGGGTAATTTTCAGTCTGCATATTATGGGGTTTTGGGGGTTGAGCGATCGTTATTCTATTACTTTAATAATTTAAATATATATAAAAATTAGAAAGGCAATGATATTACGTAAGTATTTTCGTTCAAATGCAGACCGGTTGGTCGGTAATCTTGTCTGTTTTTCTCATTATTAATATTGTAAAAAACTCCCGGGAGCCTGGTGTTTTTTGACTAAAACATTTTTCAAATAATAAAACGAACCATGCATTGTCATTGAAATCAAATGAATTCGAATTTATATCATAATAAAAAGAAAGTAAGCCAAAGCGCCTATGTAGTAAGATTTATTATACTTGTTTGCAGTCCATAAGCAGGTATCAATTATTTTGGGATAAATAATTTACAAGTATAACAGACAAACTGTTTAATGTTCCTATTGTCCCTGGAAAATCATTAATCTTCATACATTAGATCTGCGGTTGCCGGGGGATTATCAACCTGCATAATCCACTTTTCATCATTATATTTTCCATTTAAATCAGAAACATAAGCAACTTCGGCTTCTTCCTTAGCTTTAAAATCAGCCAAATAAACATAATACAAACCATTTTTCTTATTGTAAAATTGTTTCGCATCCAACCCCTGTTCATTCAGCTGATTCATAAAAGCATTTAAATATTTTTTGGTCTTATAAACATTGGCAATTACATAATAGCCAGATTGTACTCCAATATCAGATAGATTTTGAATTTTTATAGGTAGTTTAATATACTTCTTGCGTTCCGCATCTGTTAATTCACCGGAAGTATTCAATTCCATGGTATTGGCTGTTGTAAATTCCACATTATTTGTCGCGGAATTCGTTTTACTGTGGTTTGATGCCAATACTGTATTTTCCGGACTGTTGAAATCCTGTAAATTATTTTTCACACTATTTTCTACATCATTTCGCAAAATACGTACTATCATTTCAAACTTTTTCTCAAATTGTGCATTACGTGCGTTCTCTATGGAATCCTGCCTTAAAATCAGCTCGTCCAGGATTAACCGGTTTTGATAGGCAAGAGATTTAGAATCTTCTTCCTGAGATATTGTATAAGCCACAAGTGAAGTTTCAGGTGTATTTTTCAGATTCTTGTTTTTCGTTTCGGAGGATTTTTTAGTATCCCCTTTAGATTTGTTTTGAGCACTGGTTAATTCCGATATTTGCGCTTCATATTTACGCGTAAGCTCTTCAATCTGATTCCTCGTGTCTTTATTTTGATTTTCCCTCATTTGTGCTAATTGTTCTTCATAATTCTGAACAATTTCATCAATTCTGTTTTCTTCTGATTTTACTACGTAACCGCCAATGGCTGATGGTTGGTTTTTAAAGGTATACGCCAGGGACAATTCATGATTCCAGCCAAATTCTGCACCCTGATCCAGGAAATTCTTTTCTACCAGATACCCCAGAGACAACTTTTTACTAAGGTTAAAACCTATACCCAAAGACATTCCGTAAGTGTCATCCAGGGTACTTTGAAACCATCCGTATTTCGGTAATTCAAGTACAACCGAACCTACATAAGAAAGACTTCCGTCCAGGTTCTGTCCCAATTGCACAAGGGGCATTAGCCTTGCGTTGGCAAATAAACCGGACGTGGCCATAAAAGCGTGCGTATATTGCAGAGAGCCTTTTACAGTTTTAGCATTAAAACTGGTTATAAATTCATTGGTGGTCTGACTGTATTTAATAAGGTTTTCCGCGTAGATCCCTATATCAAAGTTTCCATAGGAGAATGTAATTCCGGGCTGAATAGCAATCTTGTTTTCTAATTTTGCTTCCAGAATTTCAGGGTCGTTCTCAGTGGCAACCGCCCGGTTTTTATCAACTCCTACACTGTAATAGGTAACATTTGTCCCAAAGGTTAAGCTACTCTTGGATCCCAATTGTACCGAAGTGGCATAATTGGCATTAAATCCGAACTCCTGGATAATACCGATGCGCTGACTGTATATACCTAAGCCTAAAGCCGTATGGTCATTGAATTTATTGCTAAATCCCAGATAATAGTTTTGATTGTTATCTTCAAATGTAGCATACTGATTTCGATGCAGAATATTAAGATAAGATTTGTTTTCCCGAACCAGTGAAAATGTAGGGTTTATTAAGAACCTATTGAAAAACAGCTGATTGTGATAGGTAGTGTTCGAGCTAAGATCAGAGAATGCTTCCTGACCGTACGAAGCCTGAGCAAAAAGGATAAGGCAAAACACTTTAAGTACGAATACTTTCTTAATTATAGTGGTGTTACAGTTCATCTGATTGAAATTTAAATTTTTATCTTAATACTTGTTATCCGATATGCTTTTCTAAACTAGTGTTGATCGGATTGTATGATTCGAAAATTTCGTTTCAACTTTATATTTTCTGAATAGTTTTTAGAAATCATCGATTCCCGGGCTACCAAATAGATCGGGGTTGCGCCCCTGTTTGGTTTTGGTCACAGTGCTGCTAAGAATCAGTCGTCTTCATAAACGGAGCTAGCGAAATTTGCTTTTACTTCGGTGCTGAAAACTTCCGCGAAGTTATATTCGCCATCATCATGCTGCTTGTCATTTTTAGGTTTCAGGAATTGAAAAGCAACTTGTTGTACTGCATCTTCCGTATTCCCGCGATTAGACATTACATAGCCCGTTCCATTTCCGGTAAGAGATATTGAAAAATCGTCTTTATTACTATTAATAGGACTACCTAAATTTACAGACCAACCTACTTTTTTATGAAACACCTGTACCATAAATACATCCAGGCCACCATGGCCTTTGTGACCATCTGATGCATAGAAGAGGGTAGTACCTCCTGCGAGATTAGGATATAAGTCATTCTTTTTTGTATTGACCTTTTCACCAAGATTCTTGGCAACACCCATGCTGCCATCCTTGTTAATGGCAGACACATAGATATCATATTTTCCAAAAGTTCCGGGCATGTCTGAAGCAAAAAATAAGCGTTTCCCGTCTTTTGATACCGTAGGGTGCATGCTGGAGTAATATTTAGGCGATAATGCTACTTCTTTGATATTTTTCCATCTTCCATTAACCTTTTCTGCCCTGTAGATTTTGTGGACTAATTGCTTTTTGGAGAAAACACCATATTTGGGCTGTATAAAACTCGCTTTGCTAAAATAAGCTGTATTACCATCTGCCGTTACAGAAATTGGAGTTTTATAGGCGTTTTTGTAGTTAAATGTTTTATCATTCAAAACTACCGCATCATTTTCCCCCTCAAATACCTTTTGTGCGAGATCTTCCAGGGATTCGCTGACAGGGTTAGGAAGTTCCTCAACAGGTATTCCCCTGTCGGCTATTGAATTATTTACATGGTATTCGGACTTAATTTGGGCTAACCAGTCTTTGTCATGGATTGTACCTGCAATTACCGATCCGGAAACCTTTTGAAGGGCAAATTGATAGCGCTCAGAGCAGCCAGAGTTCAGAATGCCATCTTCACTAATCGCTATCAGCTTTTTATACCAAAAAACTGCAGTTTCATAATTCTGACTTAAGAAGTTGGCATTCCCTAAATCTTCATAAATTTCATTTTCGGCATATCCTAAATTCAATAGTTCCTGATAATTACTCGCCCTTTTATTGGCTTCATAAATTTCCGGATTAACAGATTTGGAAATCTTAGGATTCTGCGAATACGATGAATAGCAAAAAAACGTTAGTAAACATCCTAAAGCTACTTTGTAGGTTAAAGTACTCTTCATAGGTCAAGATATTGGGTTATTATTGAATCCAAAGATCAAAAAATGTTTTGAGCTATGACCTAGCAAAAATTCATAGGTTTTCGATAAATCGATTCATTTATCGGATGAATGGAATAGTTGGCGGGCTGTTGTTTCTACTATAGAAGCTCTCTTAAGTACTGCTATTATTGGGAAAAAGTACTTTATAGAATTGAAAATATATTTTGGATCATTTTTTCAAAAGGAACTTCCCGAAACCTGTTAAATTTTGAAGAATTGAGGAAAAATGTCTCTTTTTTAACATGAACTAAGATTCAGTTTTGAACAATTAATACTAGATATTTAAGTATATTAATGTTTTAGAAGGCAGACTATTTTGGTTTGATAAAGGTTCGAGCCGGATGAATTTTGGGGCGAATATAAAGTATAGTAATTAATGTAACTTGACTATCTTTAAAAAAAACATCTCAGGAGAATAACTTCAATTAAAAGATATTATTGTCAGCCAGTATTTACAAAAAGTATTTTTATAACCATTAAGAATACTGCATTATAATCCAAACCATTACTAATTAAGACATTGCATGATACATTATTGGATTACAATCATAAAGATTTTAGTACTGCGCAATTTTCAGAGCCCTGTTGAAGCCGGGCAAACCATTAAACGAACATTTAAAGTCAGGTTTTTCGATTGTGATGGCCTGCGTGTAATGACTGCCTGGAAATATCCGGTATACATGGATTTTATGCGATGGGAACTTATTGGAAGATCAAAATTATACAACGCAATAGTAAAAAGAGGGTTAGCGCCAACACTCGGTTCCCAGAAGATTATCTATAGGAAGCCCTTAAAACTATGGACTAAGTTCGATGTAGTTCTGAAAACCGCAGGTTGGGATGAAAAATGGATTTACCATCTCCATAATTTTGAACAGGATGGCGAGCTTAAAGCAATAGGGATTACCCGGGCACTAATTTGGAAAAGGGATGTACCCGGCGTTCTTTCAGAGATTATGCAGGAAGCAGGTATCTCCCAAGCAAAAGAACCTCCATTATGGGTTAAAGAATTGTATGCTAATGACGCAGTTATTATATATGATAATCAACCAGTTACTAAAATATAAAAGACTTAATTTTTCTTTCGTGTTTCCCTGTGATGTTGTAGAAGCCCCTTTAAGCTCTTAAGATATTCAGTTAATGTGTATTCATCTATCCCGGGATGGTCAGCAGCAGGAAGGGTCATAGGGCTTTCCTCTAAAAACCTGTAAAGTTCCGGATATTCCGTCTCTATAGTAGTCGTGATTTCCAGAATTTCCTGTAAAACGGATTGCAGATCTTTCATGGTATTGAAGTAGTTAGATTTTGTTCTTCAATAAATCTATGGTATTCCAAATCTATTGCAAATGATCCTTGTCAGGCTTTAAACAACCGGGAGGGATGACCCTGATCATTGCCATCCTGAAAGTATTTCCTTTCTTTTGAAATACTATCTAAAGCTAGTTACCATGAAAAAAATGCTGGGGTTATTTACGCTGTTGTTTTCCACATTTATTATGGGACAACATACGGCTGATAAAAGAATATCGATCTCGGAACATCAAACAGATGATATTTATCTGGCCGGTGAAACTATAAGGATAAATGCGATAGTTGATGGGGATGTTGTGGCGGCAGCAAGAAAAATTTCAATTATAGACAGTCTTCAGGAAGATCTTATGGCAGTCGGGGCCGATATAAATGTAAGAGGCCCGGTAAAAGATGATATACGTGCCGTCGGAGGCAGGTTAATCATTGATTCAGAAGTAGGTGATGATGTGATTTTGGCAGGCGGGGAAGTAACGATCACTGAAAATGCCGTAATATATGGTAACCTGATCAATTTTTCTGGAAATATTGAAATGAACGGAGAGGTGAAAGGGATGCTTAAATCCTATTCCGGCGAAATAGTACTAAATGGCAAAGTAAGGGAGGAGGCATACCTGTATGGCGGGTCAATTTTAATTAATGGTGAAATATCAGGGACCTCAAAAATTGCAGCTGAGGAATTTGAAATTGGCAATGATGCCAGGTTTCTAAGTGATGTGGAGTACTGGTCGGAAGATCCTGAAATTAATTTTAAAAACTCCTTGATAAACGCCAAAGCCACTTACAATGAAGGCCTTATGCCGGATAAAGAGGATCTCTCCTGGAATGTCTGGAAAGGTTTTAGTTTGGTCGCATTCGGGCTCTGGGTCTTTTATGTCATTTCCGCATTTTTAATTTTAGTCCTACTGAACTGGGCATTCAATGATTTTTTTGCAGATACGGTAACCCATTTGGATAAAGAAATATTGACAAGTTTTATCTATGGACTGCTCTATCTATTAGGTATGCCTTTGCTCATTCTGTTTACATTTATTCTGATAATTGGCATTCCTGTTGGCTTGTTTCTTCTGTCGGTTTACATTTTCAGTGTTCTGTTTGGACATTTAATAGCAGCCTTGTTACTAGCCCATTACTTAAATAAAAATCGAAATTGGAATTTCTGGACTTTAATATTAGTCTCATTAGGCCTGGCTATTGTACTTCGATTACTAACCCTGATACCATTTTTGGGCAGTTTAGTATCTATAGCAGTAATTGCCATTGGTTACGGATTATTTTTACTGGTTTTCCTACAAAAGCGAAAAAACAAACTAAAAATAGCGCAATAATGTTGTTAAAAGAAGAACATAGATCCATTGAAATTCCCCTAAGAAAAGTCGTTTTAAAAGGAAATCTTTCAGTTCCGGAAAATGCCGGGGCATTGGTGCTTTTCTCACATGGTAGCGGCAGCAGCAGGTTGAGTCCCAGAAACAACTATGTAGCAAGTGTATTGCAGCAAGAGGGGCTGGGCACCCTATTGTTTGATCTCCTAACCGAAGAAGAAGATAGGCTTTACAAGACCCGTTTCAACATCGACCTATTGACCCGAAGGTTGATTGCCGTAACAGAATGGATAAAAATGCAAGAGGAAACCAAAGGACTTCAAATAGCTTATTTTGGGGCCAGTACCGGAGCTGCTTCCGCCTTGGGGGCTGCCGCTTACTTTGGTGATGAAATTGTGGCAGTGGTCTCCAGGGGTGGGAGGCCGGATCTTGCCATGTCCGAATTGCATGAAGTTACAGCACCCACACTCTTGATTGTTGGCGGATGGGACAAAGTGGTAATTGGCTTAAATAAAAAAGCCTATGATAAATTAAGGTGTGAACGGAAACTGGAAATCATCCCGAGCGCCACACACCTTTTTGAAGAGGAGGGTAAATTAGAGGAAGTTGCGGCTTTATCCGCAAAATGGTTTATAAACCATATAAACATAAATTAGATATAATGTTCAGGGATAGAATTGATGCGGGGATACAGTTGGCAGATGAGTTGCTGCCGTATAAGGATCAAAACGTAGTGGTTTTAGCTATTCCAAGAGGTGGGTTACCTTTGGGGGCAATAGTGGCTAAAACCTTGCAGACCCCACTGGATGTTGCCTTGTCTAAAAAAATAGGGCATCCATATAACCGGGAGTACGCCATTGGTGCTGTTAGCATGGAACAAATTGTTCTCAATGACGTTGCCGGAGTCCATCAGCGTTATATAGACGAAGAAACAACTCGTATCAGGGAAAAATTAAAAAAAAGACAAGAGCAATACTATAAAACCCGCAAACCTCAGGAATTAAAAGATAAGGTTGTGATAATCATTGATGATGGCATTGCAACGGGAAACACAATTCGTGTAACGGCAGAAATGGTCAGGGCCCATCATCCAAAAAAAGTAGTAGTAGCAATTCCCGTGGCCCCTCCTTCGGCAATTAAGAGTCTGGAAGCGTCATCCTTTGTTGATGATGTAATTTGCTTGTATACCCCCAGGGATTTTATGGCTGTTGGTCAGTTTTATGAATTTTTTAATCAGGTCTCTGATGAAGAAGCTATAAAGTTATTACAGGAAAGCTACGAGCTCAAACATGACTAGCCTTTAATAACCGCTACCGGTCTGAGTTTTGCCACTTTTTTGGCTATTCCTGAGGAGGTTACCGTATCCACAACAACTTCTATATCCTTATAGGCAATTGGGGCTTCCTCGGCAATTCCCCGGTAGGATCCCTCTACCAAAATACCTATCTCCTGAAGTTCTTTTTTTAAAATTGGAGCATTAACCACTTTTTTGGCTGCAGTCCTGGACAAATTTCTTCCTGCGCCATGGCAACAAGACCCAAAAGTAAGCTCATGACTTTTGGAAGTACCTGCCAGCACATAAGAGAAAGTACCCATGCTGCCGGGAATAATTACAGGCTGGCCGGTTTCTATATAGTTTTGAGGCAATTCGTCAAAACCCGGTCCAAACGCACGGGTTGCTCCTTTTCTATGTACAATTACTTTTTGAAGTTCCCTGTCAATACTATGAGTTTCAATTTTCGCAATATTGTGAGCCACATCATACACCAGTTTCAAAGAACTGTTTTCTCTGCCGAAAATAGTTGCCCACACATTTCGGGCCTCCCAGGTAATGAGCTGTCGGTTGCACCATGCATAGTTTGCTGCAGCACACATCGCTTTAAAATATTCTTGTCCTTCCGGGGAATCGAAAGGAACACAAGCCAGTTCACGGTCTGGCATTTTTATGCCGTATTTAGCCATGGCAGTCATCATTAAACAAATATAATCTGTAGCAACCTGATGCCCCAGTCCGCGTGATCCTGTGTGAATCATTACGGTAACCTGACCTTTTTTTAAACCGTAGGTTTTGGCAATACTATCATCAAATACTTCAGTGACATGACTTACTTCTACAAAATGATTTCCCGAACCAATGGTACCCAACTGATCGTGTCCGCGATTTTTCGCCATTGCAGAAACTGCCTTTGGTACAGCATCCGCTAATTTCCCTTTACTTTCAATATATTCAAGGTCTTCCCGGGTTCCATACCCGTGTTCCACTGCCCATTCTGCACCAATTGCCAGTACATTGTCCATTTCCTCCTGGGTAAGCCTGATTTTGCCACCTTTGCCAAGTCCTGTAGGTATTTCCTTGTTCAATTCATTCACCAAATTCTCCAATTGATCTTTGATATCCTCTATCTGCAATTGAGAAGCCAGCAGGCGAACTCCGCAATTAATATCATAACCTATTCCCCCCGGCGAAATTGCGCCATTGGGATAGGAGGTGGCGGCGACACCGCCTATTGGAAAACCATATCCTTCATGAACATCGGGCATAACCAGCGATGCTTTTTTGATACCGGGAAGGCATGCCACGTTTACCAGTTGGTTTAAAGACCTGTCTTCCAGGATATCGTCCAATAGAATTTCGTTGGCCAAGATCCAGGCAGGGACTTGCATATTATTTCGAAAAGACTTTGGAATTTCCCATAGGTAATCCTCAATTTTCCGAATATCTGCTTTTTCAACTTTCTTCATCTAGATATCAAAGATTATATGCGTTTCCCAGTTATTGTCATCATTCTTTTTAACTCGGGCCTCATGGTAGGTAACCCCTTTTATTTCCCTGTCGAACTGATCAAACCAAATACCAAATAACTGCGCCTCTAACTTGTTTTCTGTTAGTTCTGAGAAATAAACATTACAAAAAAGAGATTTCTGGATATTGGAGAGGGACAATACTTCGGATAAAAAATCAATTAATAAACCGGTACTGTCATTAGCGGAAACAACAACCCGCCGGGAACAGTCAAAATGAGTAATGGTCTTGCAGCCACCTTCCTTCAGTATATCGCACATTGCCTCCAGACTTTTCGTAAAGAGTTCCTGCAATGTGCGGCCACTGACTTCAATTTCAACATCGGCGGTATGTTTCACATATTGATTCATTTTTTAATTGCTTTGACCGTAACAAATGATCCTTCCCCATGCCCTTTTTTGGGGACCTGAACTTCCTCTATTTCTTCCATGTTTCCAAATAGGGTCTGATTGAAGACCAAATCCTTGAATCCGGAACTTTCAAGTACCTTGGTCAGGCGATCCACAGTATAAAAACTGGCATTTCCATAGAAATTACTTCGGTTCTTTTTAGCGATATACTCTTCTGCCACACTACGTTCTTTATCCAAAAAGCCAATGATAATAGCCCCATTGGGCTTGAGTACCCTATGTGCTTCACGAAAGGCTCTTTTTATATCGGTTAGGAAACAGACGGTGACAAAAAGAACAAAATCAAATTGTAAGGCGGCATAGGGCAAATGTTCAGCAGTTCCTTCCATAATTTCAATACCTCTTTTTATGGCTTTTGCAGCCATTTCCCTGGATGGTTCTATACCTTCCTTAATACCTAATGGTTTTGAAAATCTACCGGTACCGAGTCCAACTTCTATACCGCTAATGTTTTGAGGCAGTTCCAAAAACTGTTCCTGAAGGGCCAAAACCTCGGATTGATAGACCTCTGGATGGTCCTCGTACCATTTTTCATACTGAGACACATGGGTGTCAAATGTTTCTATAATTGCCATATCTTTTTATTTTATCTCAATATGACAAGAAAAAGGGGAATGCAAAATGACCTAAATCAGTCCAATGGAATTTAACATACGATTAGATTATTTTTAACAGGCATAACAAAATAGGGGAACAAAAAAAACCGTCCAAAGCAGAGATCAAACATTGAACGGCATATTCGGTAAATCAAACAAAAGAAACTTTTATTCCATAATGCCAAAGGTTACCTTCGTATTTACGCGATATTCTGCAATACTGTTGTCTTTTACACTTACTTGCATGTCCTGAACATAAACGGACTTAATGTTCTTGACCGTTTTTGATGCTTCATTGATAACATTCTGCACGGCATCCTCAAAACTCTCCGTAGAGTTACCTAAAACTTCTATTACTTTTAATACTGACATAATTATTTATTTTAATTGTTTACAAATTTGAAAAGGCTTTTAACTGATACTGATATTGTTCTCCCGGACTAAATTGTCATTTTCATTTGCATATATCCATCATGGCACCGGCTCTTGTTTTGGGGAACATTTAGCCAAAAGTATTTCTTTCATATTCGCTTCACAATGATTTGAATCATACCGGTTTTACGCTTAAATATTCTTCCAACTGATTTGCATCATTCCGTTAGTGTACCCTTCAATTTAAATTTGTTGTTGATCCGATCACTATTTCGTAAAGATGACTACTGTCAAAAATGAGATCATGATTAAAAATTTGGAGATAAAGGAATGTATTGAGTTATTGAACAATAACTATATAGGGCATTTGGCATTTATATCACATCAGGAGCCTTATATATTGCCTATTACATATTCTTATAATCCAAAAACTAATACAATTACAGGATATTCTTCAGAAGGCCATAAGATTGATGCAATGCGAAAAAATGATCTGGTTTCCCTTGAAGTAGAAGAAATAACATCTGTGAACGACTGGCGATCTGTACATGTTCAAGGTACATTCGAAGAACTGCAGGGAATTGATGCAAAGTACCTTTTACATGAGTTTGCTCAAAAAGTAAAAAAATTAGTTGCACAAAAAGAGGGGTCACAGCCGGAATTTATAAGTGAATTTTCCAGCAAAATATATGGGCAAGGTATCCCTATAGTATACAGGATAAGGATTCAGGAAATTACAGGAAAGTTCAGGGAATCCAAAAATTAGGATGTAGTTTTTGGTTAAAACTTTAGTTTGATTGCTTAGGCGGAATTAATAGAATTATATATTTCATTTAAAAATAAAGACAATGAAAAAATACCTTAAGTATTTTAGTGAAATAGGCATACAGGATGTTTCTTTGGTAGGTGGTAAAAATGCCTCTTTGGGAGAAATGTATAATGAACTCACTTCTCAGGGTGTAAATGTCCCAAATGGTTTTGCTATAACTTCCCATGCATTTTGGGATTTTTTGGATGAAAATTCACTGCGGAATCCTTTACAAACTATATTAACCCAGTTAGATACCCAAACCTATGCAAATTTAAATCAAATAGGGGAGAAGGCCCGTAATCTGATATTGGGAGGAAAGTTGTCCTCAGATCTTTCACAAAAAGTTATGGAAGCCTATCGGGGGTTATCAGAGGATGAAAATTGTGCTGTTGCTGTGCGAAGCAGTGCCACGGCAGAAGATCTGCCCGAAGCAAGTTTTGCGGGCCAGCACGATACATTTCTCAATATTGAAGGGGAAAGTGCATTGCTCGGGGCCGTTAAAAAGTGTTTTGCTTCACTTTATACAAACAGGGCTATAAAATATCGGGATGAAAAAGGTTTTAAACATGCAGAGGTTGCCCTTTCTGTCGGGATTCAAAATATGGTCCGTGCAGACAAAGGTTGTTCGGGGGTAGGCTTTACGATTGAGCCTGAATCTGGTTTTGAGAACGTCATCTTGCTATCAGGTGTTTGGGGATTGGGAGAGAACATTGTTCAGGGGGCTGTGAACCCTGATGAATATTATATATTCAAACCTATCCTTGAAGAGGGCAAATTTCCTATACTCCAGAAAAAAATGGGGGATAAGAAATTAACGATGATCTATTCAAAGTCCAGTGAGAATAACCCAACAATAAATATAGATACACCCTTACCCAGGCAGCGCCAATTTGTTTTATCTGATGAAGAAATAATTACCCTGGCACATTGGGCTTCCGCCATTGAAAAGCATTACCGGAAACCTATGGATATTGAATGGGCAAAGGATGGACTTACCAATAAACTATATATCATTCAGGCCCGTCCGGAAACCGTGCATTTTAGTAAGAACAAGAACCTGTATATTCAATATAAACTAGAGGAAAAAGGTAAAGTATTGGCTTCGGGAAATGCTGTGGGTTCCAAAATTAAAGTTGGGACAGCCCGTCTGTTAAATTCTCCAGGGGAAGCTAAAAACCTTTCTAAGGATGATATTTTTGTTACCGATACCATTACCCCGGATTGGGACCCCTTGCTAAAACAGATTGGCGGCATAATTACCAATAAAGGAGGAAGAACTAGCCACGCTGCCATTGTAGCAAGGGAACTGGGAGTTCCTGCAATCGTAGGATGCCTTAGAGCTACGACAGTTCTGAAGGAAAGTGATACTATTACCTTATCCTGTTCACAGGGTAAAACAGGTTATATATATCAGGGTAAACTTTCTTTTAGTGAGCAAGAGATAGACTTTTCCAACATACGGATGCCACATACGGAAGCTAAAATGATACTGGCCGATCCCGAAAATGCATTTCAGTTGTCATTTTACCCAAACGATGGGGTAGGCTTATTGCGAATGGAATTTATAATAACGCATTCCGTAAAGGTACACCCCATGGCATTGGTTAAGTTTGATGAGGTACAAAATACCACGGAAATAGAACAAATAGAAAAACTTACAGTAGGCTACGAAAACAAGCAGGACTATTTCATAGATCAACTCTCACAAGGCATTGCCACTATAGCTGCTGCCTTTTACCCTAAAGAGGTCATAGTTAGGCTGAGCGATTTTAAAACCAACGAATACGCCAACCTCATAGGTGGTAAGGCTTTCGAGCCAAGAGAAGAAAACCCCATGCTGGGATTTAGGGGGGCATCCAGATATTACAGTGAGCTCTATAAAGAAGGTTTTGCCCTGGAATGTGCGGCTATCAAAAAAGTACGGGAGACCATGGGACTCGACAACCTTAAGGTAATGGTTCCTTTTTGCAGGACATTGGAGGAAGGCAAAAAGGTGGTGGCCATCATGGAGGAATACGGGTTGAAAAGAGGTAAGAATGGTCTTGAAATTTATACCATGGTAGAGATTCCCAGTAATGTTATTTTGGCAGAGGAATTTGCCGGGATTTTTGACGGGTTCTCCATAGGATCCAACGATCTGACCCAGCTGACCTTGGGAATCGATCGAGATTCAGAACTTATGGGCAAACTGTTTGATGAAAACGACCCTGCTGCCAAAAAGATGATTTCCATGGCAATAGCATCTGCTCGAAAAACCAATACAAAGATTGGATTGTGCGGTCAGGCACCAAGTGACTTCCCGGAATTTGCAAGGTTTTTGGTCAAAGAAGGCATAAACAGTATATCCTTCAATCCGGATGCCCTTATACAAGGCATTGAAAACATTAATAGGGCAGAGCAGAGTATTATGAGTTTAGGACAGACGGCAGACAGCAATTGAAGGAATTTACTTTAGGCAAAATTTTTGCAACAATTGGTTAAATAGCCAATCTAACGCTTATCTCCATAAAAAAGTTAGCATGGCATTTGCCAATGCTAACTTTTTTGCTGGCTTATGAAATAAAGTGGTCTGGTCAATTCTAGGCTGACCAGGAACATTCACTGAGTTCTGATTTCAGGAATCTAACCCGAAAGCATAATATTGTTTCCCGGGCATATCCTCGTATACTCCTTCCAACATTACGCCACCTTTTTTGTTTTCCAGAATCGCCACCAGTTCTTTTACATTAGTCACTTTTTTACCATCTACATGTGTAATGATATATCCGGGACGTATTTGGGTTTTTTGGCGTAGCAACCCGGGGTAAAGATTAACTACTCTTACACCACCATCCAAATTCAATTTTTTGGCAGTTTCCTTATCCAGTGTTTCAAAATCAGCTCCCAGATAATTCAGCATTTCCACATTTTCTTTTTTTGTAATATCCGTAGAGCCCTTTACGTTTTCCAGGGTAACCTGATATTCTCTTTCTTGTCCCTTTCGATTCACAATTACAGAGATTTTGTCTCCTGGCCTGTGGCGGGCTATGATTTCCTGTAATCTTGGCGAAGTAGCTACATCTATTCCGTCTACCTTAACAACTATATCTCCGGCCTTAATACCTGCCTTTTCAGCAGCACTGTCTTCGTTGACACTTTCAATCCAGACCCCTTTAATGAAATCAATATTTTTTTCTTTTGCTAAATTGCCGGTCATCGTGGCAATGGTAACGCCCAGGATTCCGCGCTGCACACTTCCATATTTCAATAGATCAGCTATTACTTTTGTAACTATATTACTGGGTATGGCAAATCCGTATCCGGTATAGCTTCCGGTTCTGCTGGCAATAGCCGTGTTGATACCCACGATATTCCCGTCAAGGTCTACAAGGGCACCACCGCTGTTACCGGGATTAATGGCTGCATCTGTCTGTATAAAGCTCTCTACGGCAAGTTTCGCAGGGTTGATATTGATGTTACGTGCTTTGGCACTCACAATGCCCGCAGTAACCGTAGAATAAAGGCTATAGGGGTTTCCAACGGCCAATACCCATTCCCCGATTTCCACCTTATCTGAATCTACAAAAGATAAGGCTTTTAAATCCGTGCCCGTAATCTGCAGTAAGGCCAGATCGGTGGTTGGGTCTGCACCAATTACAGTTGCCTTATAGGTTTCATTATTGTGAAGTGTAACTTCCAGCTCCGTGGCATTTTGTATAACGTGGTTATTGGTTACGATATGTCCTTTTTTGTCAATAATTACACCAGAACCCGAACTGTACATCGGTTGCCGGGGCATATTCTCCGGCATTTGAAAACGATCTCCGAAAAAATCACGAAAAAGATCGGGTAAGTCAGGGGGCAGTATATCTGTATTGTCGATTGAAGCGGTCTGGGTTGATCTGATATGTACCACAGCATCCAATACCTTTTTTGCGGTTTCTGTAAAATCAACCGGACCTCTCTGGACTTCCCCCTGGTCATTTTGGTAGTTCCGGTCAGCGCTACTTTCTGCATAAAATTGCGGCAGATCCATATCGCTGCTTTCGGTTAAACCATTTATATCCTTACATGATGCCAGTGAAATAGTTACCAGCCCTATCAATAGTATTATGATACTTCTTTTTAGTTTTTTCATGGTTTTGAGTTTATAATGTTATTATATCAACTTCTTCTTCCGGGTGTATTTCTATTGCTTCTGCCCCTATTGGCATTATGTTCCTCATGATACCTTTGGATATCATCGTTACGATATCCTTTTACACGTTCATACCTTGAACGCCGCAGATCTAAATTGCGATATCGCGGTGGCAAGAAGTTTCGCCTAACCCAGACTCCCCCATCCAAATAGATATAGGTCCGTGCCGATAGGTCATAGTAAAAAAAGTATTCCGGGAAATAGACATAACGAACTACTTCCACCCGGTTAGGATAGAACCATGGGGGTGGAGGTTCACTGATTCCTGTGGTCATTACAACAGGCCCACAGCTTCCAATGATGATAAAAGAAGTCAGGACCATTAAATAACGAAATTTTTTAAACCTGGTCATACCTTATAATTTTAATTACAAAATAATAGCATGTCCCGATAGTTTGTAATGACCTACATCATTTCAGGGATGGTTATATAGATATATTTTTATATCCGGTGAGTTGCCAATTATGCTATTTCAATTGGTATATGTTCATCCGGCCTGAATAAAAATTATGAAACAATCGTCCGATAAAAAAACAAATACTGATTCGGCCAAAAAAGGCAAGCCAAAACAGCCCGGGGGAGGATATAACATTAATTTGGGCTATATTTTGCTTTTTACGACACTTCTATTGTTTTATATTTTTTCAAACCCTGTTGCTGTTACCAAAGAAATAACCTGGCAGGAGTTTGAGACTTCGATGCTTTCTCAACATGAGGTTGCGAAAATAGTGGTTGTCAATAAGGAGGTAGCAGAAATATATATTAAAGAAGAAAGTCTTACAGATTCAAAACACCAATGGATTAATGATAAGGCCATTAATTATAAAACAGGACCACACTATGCGATCCAGATTGGTTCAGTGGAAAGTTTTGAAAACAAAATGGCCATGGCACAGCAAGACTTTTCTACTGAGGACAAAGTAGAAGTAAGTTATCAGAACCGTATAGATTTTTGGAATATTGTACCGTGGTTATTGCCTCTTCTTTTTTTGGTCTTGTTCTGGGGATTTACACTTCGAAGAATGCGAACCGGAGGCACATCGAACCCCTTGTTCAATTTTGGAAAATCATCTCCCCAATTAACGGAGAAAGGGCATAAAAGCAAAGTATCTTTCGATGACATTGCAGGCTTAAAAGAAGCTAAGGCTGAGGTTATCGAAGTGGTAGATTTCCTCAAACACCCGGAACATTACACTAAATTAGGAGCTAAAATCCCTAAAGGAGTTATGCTTGTTGGCCCACCGGGAACAGGGAAAACCTTAATGGCCAAGGCAGTAGCGGGTGAAGCCGGGGTTCCTTTCTTTTCCATGTCTGGTTCGGAGTTTGTAGAAATGTTTGTTGGAGTAGGCGCATCAAGGGTTCGGGATCTTTTCAGGCGTGCCAAAGAAAAAGCACCTAGTATTATTTTTATCGATGAGATTGATGCTGTGGGCCGTTCGCGCGGAAAGATAAATGCATTTCAAGCCAATGATGAAAGGGAAAGTACCCTAAATCAATTGCTGACAGAGCTGGATGGTTTTGGCCCTAATACAGGAGTAATTGTTTTAGCTGCCACTAATCGCCCGGATGTTTTGGACAAGGCCTTATTAAGGCCCGGAAGATTTGATCGGCATATCTACCTTGAACTGCCCAATAAACAAGAACGAATTGAAATTTTCGGGGTTCATATACGGGACCTTAAATTATCTAAAAATGTAAACGTTCAGGAGCTGGGTGCATTGAGTCCGGGATTTTCGGGAGCTGATATAGCCAATATATGCAATGAAGCTGCACTCATCGCTGCACGTAAAAAGAAGGAGGAGGTTGAGCAGGAAGATTTTATGGAGGCCAGGGATCGGGTTGTTGGAGGACTGGAGAGAAAGAGCAAAATAATTTCTGCTAAGGAAAAGGAAATCGTTGCGCATCATGAGGCCGGGCATGCCGTTGCAAGCTGGCATTTAAAAAATGTGGATTCACTGGTCAAAGTATCTATTATTCCCCGGGGAAAATCCCTGGGTTCTGCCTGGTATCTGCCTGAAGAAAGGCAAATTGTAACAAGGGCACAGTTTGTAGACCAGATTTGTGCATCTCTTGGCGGGCGCGCGGCAGAGGAAATTATTTTTAATGAGGTTTCATCCGGGGCATTGGATGATCTGGAAAAAGTGACTAAACAGGCGTATACCATGGTCGCTTATTATGGCTTGGATAAGGAAATTGGCCCCATTAGTTATTACGACTCCACAGGTCAGAATGAACGTATGTTTGGGAAACCCTATAGTGAGAATATGGCAAAGTTAATAGATACAGAGGTGCAGGATTTGGTGCACGGTTGTTATAACCGAACAAAAAAGCTCCTTTTAGAACATAGGTCAGAACTGGAAGAACTTGCACAACTTTTATTGAAAAAAGAAATAGTTGAAAAAGATGATTTGGAAAAGATCATGGGAAAAAGGGCTATTGCTGAATTAGAAGGAGATTAATAAGTGAAAATTAAAACAAAATATCATGGAAAAAGAAGTAATTTACAACGCGGACCTGCATTTTGAACACCAGCAATGGTGGTCCGAACTCGCCTTTTGGGAGGATGAACTGAGATCTTTTAACATCAGGTTGAGCGAGTTGGTAACCCGCTGGACTGATAAGGAGGTACTTGCACAACTAGAGCATTACCAAAATGAATTTATCCTGCACAACGGCATTATTGACAAACTAAAAGAGGCTATAGAGGTACATGAAACCAGAATAGCCGGCCAAAGCCAACAGGGGCAAGATGCACTGGATACCGTACTGGTTAAAAGGCATCTGGAATTTCGGAATAAAATGGAAACCCAACGAGAGATTTATGCAGACCTTAAAAAGGAGTTCTTCCGTTTTCTAACCAAATATATGTAGTTTGCCAGGGGTAATTTCTTTTGGCCGGGTATTTTTAAGTTGGATTGGGGAGACCTTTACCTGGAGTATCATAGCTTGTTTTAATCCTGTATTCTTTAAGCGAACTGAGCATGACCTCATTATTATGAAATCATGCTCAGAATTTAAATTCCATTTCCAATCAATTATTGAAGTATTTTTTTACTATAGTCCCTTAGCATATTCAAAGACTAACCTTTTGAAACCCCTGAATTCAACTTCAAATTTAGCCATGGTGCTTTTAACCTTGTTGTGTTGATTTCTATAATCGATGTCGGCCAAACCCTCTTGTCCTTTCTGCAACCGTGCCAAAATACTTTCATGTCTCATTATGTCTTCCGACATATAATCAAATATTTCCATGTGAATTTTGTCCAGGCTTTTAAGTATTCTGCCCAATTGAGATTTTGTATTCTCTTTAGTTTCTTTTTTCTGAAGAAGGTTTGCAAAAAAACGAATCTCATCTTTCCAAAAGGCTATTGTTTCAAGCCATTCCTTGCTTTCTATATGCAAATCAATCAATCCCGTACCTAATAACACATCCGTTTTGGGGTTAGCATTTGTAGTTTTCATGTTGTTTCTTTTTTAAATCCATTTACAAATCTTTTATAAAAAGTGGTTTCAAGGCTGCTTCGCGCATCTTCCAGGAGTTGTTCAATTTCCAGGATATCTTTATTGAGTATTTTAGAGATTTCGTCCAGCTCAAATTGGTGTTGGGTAAAAAGTTCAAAAACAGCACGCATATCGGCTGGTAAATGATGCAGTACCATTTCGGTATGCTTACGAATGTTCTCTTTGCCAAGATCCCGATCCAATTTTGCCATCATATCCCTGCCGCTGTCCTCCAGGAAAATGTTTTTTAAAATATAATCATGTTTTCTATAGGAGATGTCATCCAGTTCTTCCATCATAACATAGTCGCCATCTCCATCCACGCTAAATTTTTCGGCCATACTATCCCATTCTGCTTTAGCATAGGAATCAATATTGTCCAAAAATAGTGTATCGAACTCCTCATCAGCCATAATCTCATCCAGCAGTGAATCTGCTTTTTTGAACAACCAGGGGTGGAAGTCTTTTTTGCGCTTTATTTCATCAAAGTGGTCAAATGCCTCTAAATAAAGCTGATCTGTAATATCCTCCGGCTTGTATTTTCCCCTGGGAATCAGATGTTTGGACATAGCTGTATTTAATTTCCTTTTGATGTAAAGTTTCACCTCGGGCATAACCTTTAATAGCAGTGAATTAAACTCCTCCTTTTTGCCTTCTCTTTTTAGTTGTACCAGATCGGTATAGGTTCGAGCCACAAATAGATGGAATGCTTTCTTGTTTTCGTAATAAGCAGTTGAATTTTCCATAATAAAACTTTTTATGTTATGTAAAAATGCAATCTTATCACGACCGATCAAATGATTTTGATCATTGTTGAAAATTTCCACAACTGATGCACATCATTTTGTAGAATTAAAGATTGGAATAACTTGGCAGTCAGTGCAGTGCGGGTATTAAGAAAAACTGATGCTAATGGTAATAATACACTATGGAGATAAAAATTACACATAGGGATAAGCTGTTATTTCCGGATACGGCCATTACCAAAGGTAATCTGGTTGATTATTATGAAAGGATTGCGGGCCATATGCTTCCTTTTCTCAAAGACCGCCCCCTTACGTTACATCGTTTTCCGTCCGGAATTATAAAAGAAGGGTTTTTTCAAAAGAACGCATCGGCTTATTTCCCGAACTGGATAAAAACTGCCAGAGTAAAAAAGAAAAATGGTTGGGTTAACCATGTAATCTGCAATACTGTGGATACCCTTATATACCTCGTAAATCAGGGTACGATTACTTTTCATATCACCCTTAGCAGAATGAATAAACTGGAATTTCCGGACAAACTAATTTTTGACCTGGATCCACCAAAAAACAATTTTAATGACGTGGTAGAAGGAGCCAGGACACTACGTGAAATTTTGGAAAACAGACTGGGAATGAAAACTTTCCTTATGACTACGGGTTCAAAAGGGCTACATGTGGTTATTCCCTTGAATTGCACTGAAAATTTCAACGAAGTACGCGATTTTGCTAAAAAAGCAGGCACTTATATTTGCTTTAACGACCCCGGAAAATATACAATGGCAATGCCTAAGAACCAGCGTAAAGGCAGGTTGTTATTAGACTATATGCGCAATGCATACGCACAAACCGGTGTTTGCCCGTTTTCTGTAAGAGCAATAGAGGGAGCTCCCGTGGCCACACCGCTCCACTGGGATGAACTGAATAGTAGTGCGCTGCACGCCCAAACCTATACCATTCATAATGTATTCAAAAGGTTAGAGGAGATGGAAGGTCCATGGAAGCACTTTGAAAAAAACCGTAAAAGTATCGCTGACGCCAAAACCAAACTGGAAGAATTATTAGAAGAACAAACCCATGCGGAACTTAATTAAAGACAGCTTAAACACAATGGAAAACACAGATAAACGAATCTCGATCCTGAGAAATTCGGGCAGACCTTTGAATAGTCCTTTGGATTTAAACCCCCTCATGGATGAGCTCTGCAATTCCCGTTTGGTATTATTGGGCGAAGCCTCACACGGAACCCATGAGTATTACACCTGGCGAACTGCCATTAGTAAACGTCTTATTGAAGAACATGGGTTCAATTTTATAGCTGTAGAGGGCGATTGGCCCGATTTTTATCGTGTAAACCGTTATGTAAAACATTATAATGCAAATAGCGGTAATTCCGTGGAGATCTTGAAAGAATTCAATCGCTGGCCAACATGGATGTGGGCCAACTGGGAAACAGAAGCCCTGGTATCATGGCTGCATGAGCATAATAAAACTATACCAACTAATAAAGGAGTCGGAATCTACGGTTTGGATGTTTACAGCCTATGGGAATCCATGGAAGCAATAATTGACTATTTAGAGACGCATGATATATCCCTGTTGCCAACTGCAAAAAGGGCTTTGGGCTGTTTTGAACCATTTGGTGATGAGATGGGGATGGCGTATGCAAGATCTTTACAGCGGTATTTGTCCAGGACATGTGAAAATGAAGTGGTGAAACTTTTGGGAGATATCAGACAGCGCGCAGCCTCTTATAATACGGATATTGAGGCTTCGTTAAATATAGAACAGAACGCATACATCGCCAAAAATGCAGAAAGCTACTACCGTGCTATGGTAAGCATAAATGAAAACTCATGGAACCTACGCGACTACCATATGCTGGAAACCTTAAAGCGGTTGTTAAATTTTTACGGATCAAATTCAAAAGCTATTGTATGGGAACACAATACGCATGTTGGAGATGCAAGGGCTACTGATATGGTCCTGGAAGGCTCTATAAATTTAGGTCAATTGGTAAGGGAACAACTTCCCGCCTATAATCCCCGGATTGTAGGTTTTGGTTCCAACCAAGGCACTGTTGTTGCTGCGGAAGAGTGGGGGGCGCCCATGCGAAGTATGAAGGTGCCGCAAGCAATGCAGGGGTCATGGGAATGGCTGTTACACCAAACAGGAAAAGGAGATCAATTGATTCTAATGGATGAATTAAAGGATAAAAGCGGTTTCAGAAAACATATTCCACACAGGGCTATTGGGGTAGTCTATCATCCCGGGCACGAGCAAGTTGGTAATTACGTACCCTCAATAATGACGGAAAGATATGATGCTTTTATCTATATAGACAGCTCATATGCCGTTCACCCAATGAAGGTTTTCGTAGATAGATCCCAGTTGCCCGAAACCTATCCTTGGGCGTTTTAGCAATTAGGTAATAACAACTTTGATTTGCTTAAATAGTTTGATGGCAGATATTTTCCAATCCCATGCTATAAAGATAGTGCTATCCTGCAGTTATTATACCTAAACAGGCTCCCTGGAATTAAAAGGCTGGTGATAATACCGCTTCCCCGTTGCTTTGTATAAAGCATTGGCTAAAGCGGCAAAAATAGGGGGGAAGGTGGGTTCGCCAAGTCCGGTAGGATCTATATCATTTTGAACAAAGTGAACATCAATTTCCCTGGGTGCCTCACTCATACGAATCATCTGATACCTATCGAAATTAGATTTTTCGGGCAAACCATCCTTGAAAGGTAATTCCCCATACCATGCATTCCCAATACCGTCTACAATACCTCCTTCACAAAGGTTCGTTGCTGCATCCGGATTGATCACAATACCACAATCAATAGCACAGGTAACTTTTTCAATAATGGGTTTGTCATTCTCCCATTTCATGTCCAGTACCTGGGCAGCATAGGAATTATGACAGAAATAAGCGGAAACTCCACGGCTCAAGCCATTTTCATTGCTACCCCAATTAGATTTTTCCTTTACCAGTTTCAAGACGCCGGCATAACGTTCCGCATCATATTCATTATTTTCACCTACCGGATTCTGCCCGGCTTTTTCTAAAAGCTCCAAACGGAAATCTATGGGATCTTTTCCAACTGCTTCTGACAATTCATCCAGAAAGGACTGTTCCGCACTCGCCATAAAGTTAGAGCGCGGTGCCCTAAAAGAACCAATGGTAATATTTGTATTGATTGTCCAGCTTTCTGCCAGGTAGTTATCAACGGCACCTGCAGGAAACCTATTGGCATATAAAGGGCTTTCGGGAATACCTCCCGCATTTATGTGAATTGCTGTAAGCTTGTTTTTTTCGTCCAAGGCCGCTTTATAAATAACCTGGTACATTGGTCGGTAGATGCCTCCCGTCATATCATCCTCCCGTGTGTAAATGAGTTTCACCGGAGCATTCATTTTTTGGGAGATTAGAGCTGCTTCTATGGCCCAGTGAGCATAAGAACGTCGGCCATACCCTCCCCCCAGGCGGGTCAATTGGATATCAATTTGCTCTACAGGCATTCCTAAACGAGCTGATAATGCCTGTTCAGTTAATTCTGCTTTTTGTAATGGCCCTGCCAGTGCTGCTTTCCCATTTCGTACATCGGCAAAGAAGTTCATGGGTTCCATGCAATTGTGAGCAAGGAAAGGAGCCGTATAAGTTCGCTCTATTACCCTTGCTGCATTCTTAAATGCGGCTTCAGGGTTACCATCTTTGCGTACCGTTTGACCCTGATTAAATGCCATCTCAGACATTTTAGCTTTATGATTGGTTGTACTCTCCAAACCGGCC
This sequence comes from Eudoraea adriatica DSM 19308, assembly GCF_000382125.1. GTDB lineage: Bacteria > Bacteroidota > Bacteroidia > Flavobacteriales > Flavobacteriaceae > Eudoraea > Eudoraea adriatica. The sequence continues at coordinate 27,339 of NZ_KB907549.1, read as the reverse complement.
GGGATGTTCAGGGTTTGAGCTGCTGACCCACCATAAAATCTTTTTTGTTCTGTATAGCTTTCGAAAGGTTCCCACTCCGCAGTAATTGCTTTTTTTGCATTCATTACCTCCCAGGTAGTATTTCCTACAATGGCAACAACTTCGAGAAACGTACAGGTATCAAAATGCTGCCTTTCAAAATCATCATCTAATACTTTAATTGTAAAAACATCTTTTATCCCGGGCATTGACCTGACACCTGAGTCGTCAATTGATTTTAGTTTCATACCAAAAGCGGGAGGATGGACTATCATTGCAGTCAGCATCCCTTCTTTATAGATATCAGAGCCGAATAGGGTTTGCCCTGTTGCGATTTTAAACCCATCTACATTTTTACGCGATGTGCCAATAATCTTAAAATCCTTAATTTCTTTAAGTTCAACTTCATCCGGGACAGGAATTTGGGCCGCTGCCGAAGCCATTTCTCCGTATCCTGAAGATTTGCCACTTCCTTGATGGTGCAATACTCCTGCGACTGTTGTGATTTCTTCTACGGGCACCTGCCAGGTCTGTGCGGCTGCTTCCCGAAGCATCTGACGGGCCGATGCACCGGCCATTCTAAGTCCATTCCATCCGAATCGAATGGCATTGCTGCCACCAATAAATTGACGACTGTATAAATCTGTATTTAAAGGGGCCTGCTCTATTATTACATCATTCCAGTCAATATCCAGTTCATCGGCAACGATCATGGGCATGGATGTTTTTACGTTCTGACCACCTTCAGGGTTGGGAGACATTATAGTCACCAACCCATTTTCACCAATTTTCAGATAGCCATTGATTTCAAACCATTCCTTGGGCATTCCCTTTGCCGCCATTTTTCCTGCCTCCTTAGGTTTGCAGGAATTTAGCCAACTAAAGCCCAGGACAAGGCCGCCACCTGCCAGACTGGTGTTTTTTATAAATGCGCGCCTTCCTATTTTAGTTTTTATTGTATTCATGAAATCCTGGTTTCCTTTTAAGGGCTGCATTAACGGATTAATCCAAAATGATGCTATATTATTCCGGTTATCCCACTAATGGCGGTTTATCCAGAATAAAGGGCTGATGGTAATGCCTTCTTCCGGTAGCTTTATATAAAGCATTGGCCAGAGCTCCCATGATAGGGGGGAAAGGAGGTTCACCAAGTCCGGTTGGGTCTATACCATTGTCCACGAAATGGGTTTCGATGGACTTTGGTGCCTCACTATGGCGAATCAACCGATATTTGTCATAGTTGTTCTGTTCCGGTGCACCATCCTTAAAAGTAATTGCGCTGTACATAGCATGGCCAATTCCGTCTACAACCCCACCTTCGGCCAGGTTGGTCGCTGCATCAGGGTTGACAACAATACCGCAGTCAATGGCTGATGTAACTTTTTGAACTATTGGCTGGTCGTTGTTCATTTCAATATCAAGAACCTGAGCTACATAGCTATTATGACAAAAATAGGCCGAAACCCCACGGTGCATACCTGATTTATCAGAACCCCAATTTGATTTTTCCCTGACCAATTCTAATACCCCTGCATATCGACTGGCATCATAGTCATTAGTTTCCCCTACTGGATTTTCCTGTGCCCTTTTTAATAAATCCAGTCGAAATTCTATAGGGTCTTTACCTGCCGCCTCTGCCACTTCATCCAGGAAAGATTGTTCGGCACCTGCAATGAAATTTGATCTTGGAGCCCTAAAAGCACCTGTTGTGATATTGGACTCTATGGTCCAATCTTCCGCCAGATAGTTGTCTAAAGCCCCTGCCGGAAATCGATTGGCAAATAGCGGACTCTCGGGAATTCCTCCTGCTTTGATATGAAATGCGGTTAAATTGTTTTCTGCATCCAGCGCAGCACGATAGGTAGCGGAATAGCTTGGGCGGTACGTGCCTTGCGACATATCGTCCTCCCGGCTGTAAACAAGTTTAACAGGCGCTTTTGCTTTTTGTGAGATTGCGGCTGCCTCCACCATGAAGTGCCCATAAAGTCTGCGGCCGAATCCACCCCCTTGTCGGGTCATCATAATATCTATATTTTCTAACGGAAGGCCTAAAAGTTCAGCAATGGCGGGTTCCATCCATTCCGGTGTTTGGGTAGGTCCCAGTAACTCTGCGTGATTTTCGGTAACATTGGCAAAGAAATTCATTGGCTCCATAGTATTGTGTGCCAGGAATGGGCAACTGTAGCTCCTTTCTATTATTTTAGCCGCATTCTTAAATGCATCATCGGGATTACCATCCTTGCGGACTATCCTTCCGTTTCTGGCTTTCAGCTCTTCCATTTTTGACCTGTGGGTTGCTGTGTTCTCCAAACCTGCAGGGTGGTTAACGTTCATGTCGTTCCCGAACATAGTCATGCCCACAGTTACATCCGAAGCTTTCTCCCACTCGATTTTTATATTTTTTTTCGCCTGCATTACCTGCCAGGTTGTTTCACCCAATACTACTACGACCTCATTGAATGCTGTATGGTGGAAAGCACTTCTTTTAAAGTCATCCTCGTAAAGTTTTATGGAAAATACATCTCGTATACCCGGCATTTGTTTGGCCGAGTCTGCATCAAAAGATTTAAGTTTCATGCCGAAAGCCGGTGGATGCGCCAGGGTGGCGATCAACATTCCTTCCCGTTGAACATCCAGGCCGAACAAAGGCTGGCCCGTAACAATCTTTTTTCCATCTACGTTTTTGCGCGAAGTACCAATGATAGAGAATTCTGACCGCTCCTTCAATTCTACTTCTTCTGGTACTTCCATTAAGGATGCTGCTGATGCCATTTCACCATAACCTGCTGAATTGCCACTAGCTTCATGGGATATTATACCGGCCACTGCAGTTATTTCATCTACCGGCACTTGCCAGGCCTTTGCAGCAGCTTCTTTGAGCATGTGTCTGGCAGTTGCTCCAGCCATACGAAGGGCTTGCCAGGAGCTGCTAATGGACCGGCTTCCCCCGGCTACCTGCCAGCTATAGAGGTTGGTATTAAGCGGCGCCTGTTCCACAATTACCTGTTCCCAGTTAATTTCCAGTTCGTCTGCAACAATCATTGGCATGGAGGTCTTTACGTTTTGACCGATCTCCGGATTTGGAGACATGATGGTAACCAGGCCATTATCACCAATTTTTAAATAGCCGTTAATCTCGAACCATTCCTTAGGCATTTCCCTGACAGCCATTTCTTTTGCCTGTTCCGGTTTACAAGAATTTAAAAAACTAAATCCAAGAACCAGTCCGCCACCTGCTAAACTGGTATTTTTTATAAAAGCACGTCTTCCGAATTTTGTTTTTATTGTTTTCATATTGTGATTTTCTACGTATTAGATTTTTATTCTTTAAAAAATTCCCGGCATTATATATTCTTTAATTTATCCCACCAAAGGTGGTTTATCGTTAGCAAAGGGCTGATGGTAATGCCTCCTGCCTGTGGCCTTGTATAGTGCATTGGCCAAAGCACCGAATACCGGTGGAAATGGAGGTTCGCCCAGTCCTGTAGGGTCAATTTCGTTTTCTACAAAATAAACTTCTATGTTCTTCGGTACTTCGCTATGGCGAATAATCTTGTAACTATCAAAATTACTCTGCTCAGGTTTTCCGTCTACAAAGGAAAGATTGCCATACATCGCATTCCCAATACCATCGATGATTGCCCCTTCCGCCATATTGGAAGCAGCATCCGGGTTGATCACGATGCCGCAATCAACGGCACAGACTACTTTTTCCACTTTTGGCGTATCACCATCCATTACAACATCTACCACATGGGCGGCGTAACTGTTATGGCAGAAATAGGCGGATACACCTCTGTGAACCCCTGGTATGGATTCACCCCATTTAGATTTTTCCCTTACCAGTTTGAGCACTCCGGCCAGGCGGTCAGCATCATAATCGTTTTTTTCACCAACTGGATTATTTTTAGCACTTTCCAACAGTTCTAATCGAAAATCGATAGGGTCTTTTCCGGCCTCTTCGGAAATTTCATCTAAAAAGGCCTGTTCAACACCGGCCATAAAGTTGGAACGCGGTGCCCGGAATGCACCTATGGTAATATTTGAATTGATTTCCCATTGTTGGGCCAAATAATTAGCTACTGCCCCCGCCGGAAATCGATTTGCAAACAATGGAGTTTCTGGCACCCCTCCGGCCTTCACATGAAAGGCAATCAAATTATTGTTTTCATCAAGTGCTGCGCGGTAGTTAGCTTGATAGGATGGGCGATAGATGCCAAAAGTCATATCATCTTCCCGACTGTAAACCAGTTTTATTGGTGCTTTTGCCTGTTGCGAAATAAGGGCTGCCTCAACGGCATAATGACCATAGGCTCTTCTACCAAAACCACCTCCCATACGGGTAAGTTCAATGTCTATTTGTTCAATGGGAATACCCAATCGTGCCGCGACAGTTGATTCGGTCAAACCAGGTGCCTGCAAGGGCCCGGCAAGCCTTGCTCCCTCCTTGGTGACATGGGCAAAAAAGTTCATGGGTTCCATACAGTTGTGTGCAAGGAATGGACAGGTATAGGACCGTTCTATGACTTTTGCCGCAGTTTTAAAGGCAGTTTCAGGATTACCGTCCTTACGTGCCGTAGTTCCCGAAGTAGCGGCCATTTCGTTCATTTTGGCATAGTGTACGCCAGTACTTTCCAGACCACCGGGTATATGTACTTCCATTTCAGTGCCAAATCGATCTACAATAAATTTTGAATCTGAGATGGGCTCCCATTCCACATTCAACTTCGTTTTGGCGTTCATGACTTCCCATGTTGTGTTACCAACAATGACCACCAAATCAGTAAAGGCATTGGTGTCAAAATAGCCCCGTTTCATATTATCTTCCAGGGTCTTAATCTTGAAAACATCCACAATACCGGGCATAGTGCGAACTTCGGAATCGTCATAAGATTTCAATTGCAGGCCAAATGCCGGAGGATGCTCTACCATGGCGACAAGGGCATCTTCAAACTGGTAATCAGAGCCGAACAATGGTTTTCCGGTGATGATTTTTTGGTTCTCGACATTCTTTTTTGAGTTGCCGATAATCGTGAAGTCTTTAACTTCCTTCAGAGATACTTCTTCTGGTATTTCCATTTGTGCTGCTATGGCAGCCATTTCCCCAAAGCCGGCAGAATTTTGGGAGGCTTTGTGGGTAAGCACGCCTTCTGAAACTTTGACTTCTACTACGGGAACTTCCCATGTTTGTGCAGCGGCTTCTCTCAACATTTGTTTTGCTGTGGCACCCGCCATGCGCAATCCTTCCCAACGTCGACGGATACCCTGGCTACCACCTGAGAATTGCCAACCGTATTCTTCTGCATTAAAATTGGCTTGCTCCACTAGTACGTCTTTCCATGCCACATCCAATTCGTCGGCCACGATCATGGGCATTGAAGTGATTACCCCTTGCCCAAATTCAGGGTTGGGGGCCATGATGGTCACCAGGCCGTTATCACCAATTTTCAGATAGGCATTGATCTCGAACCATTCTTCAGGCATTTCCTTAACGGCCATAGATTCTACATCCCTGGGTTTGCAGGAGTTTAAAATACTAAAGCCCAATACAAGTCCACCACCTGCCAGACTGGTATTTTTTATAAAGGCACGGCGACCGATCTGCGTTTTTAGGAGTGTCATTTTATATTTTTTAGAATCCACTATGATTCACTGTTAGCCGCCATTTTTACGGCTTTTTTGATACGGACATAGGTTCCACACCGACAAATGTTGCCGTTCATTGCCATTTCAATTTCTGAATCAGAAGGGTTGGGATTCTTTTCCAGCAGCGCGGCTGCTGTCATAATCTGCCCCGCCTGGCAATAGCCACACTGTGGTACGTCTACTTCCAGCCAGGCTTTTTGAACCGGGTGATCGCCATTTTCTGAAAGACCCTCAATAGTAGTGACTTCCTGATTGCCAACAGCCGATACGGTAAGCATACAAGCTCTAACCGCAATACCGCTCAAATGAATGGTGCAGGAACCACATTGTGAGATTCCGCAGCCATATTTTGTTCCAACCAATTTAAGGTGGTCACGCAACACCCAAAGCATTGGGGTGTTGGGATCAACGTCTACTTCTTGTGTTTTTCCGTTGATGTTTAATGAAAATTTTGCCATGATTGTAAAAGTTTCTATGAATTTATGAATTTTCTTTTGTATTTGCTATTTAAAGTTCAAACCTATGGATTAAATGTGTTAAAATTTTGGATTACTATCACTTTGGTTTTAAAATATTAAGTTTCCGCAACCAGGATATTACCTCTAATTCGGTTTCCCTTCTTTTTTCTCCCTTTATGACCAGATAAATACCGTCCCGTTCTATTCCACCTTTTAACGATAGCCCCTGCATAATGGTACTGTTCGGGCACAGCTGTCTTATCTGCTGAAAACCACTACCCACCCCATAACCCGCATTGGTATTGAACGGGATTATAGTTTTACCAGCCAATTCGTATTTATGCAAAAAACTTTTAATCGGAGGCGGCAATTGCATGCCCCAGGTGGGGAAGCCCAAAAAGACCGTGTCGTATTGATCCAAATTAATCCTGGTTCTCAAAGGGGGCAAGTAACCGGTCTCGTTTTCCCGGGCTACCTGCCTTACTGTGGCAGTATAATCTTCGGGATATGAATTTTCCAATTCCAGGGCCACCAAATCACCGCCGACTTTGTCGTGAATTAGCTCTGCAACTGCCTTAGTGTTATTGGTGCGTGAGAGATATATAATCAAAGTATTGTCAGAAGCCTGAGGCTGCTGTTGCCCGGATTGCATCTGTAAACAAGATGAAAACAATGTAAATAGAACTAAGATCTTATGGTACATATATTTCCCAGATAAAATTATTATTGGTCTATCAAAGCGGTCTCCGGCCCTCTAACGCCCACCAATGGTATTTTTTCCAGTGCCCCCCTGAATTCCATCAATTCTGTATTGGTGAATTTTATGTTGAGGGTACCCATGTTTTCTTTCATATGATGGAGTTTTGTTGTTCCGGGAATAGGGACGATATAAGGCTTTTGTGCCATTACCCAGGCCAGAGCAATTTGAGCTGGGGTGGCATCTTTCTTTCTGGCCCATTCGCGAACCAGAATGAGCACTTTCATGTGGGCTTTAATAGCTTCTGGTGTAAAATACGGTACCGAGGCAAATCTGGAATCTGCTGAAAAGCGACTATATTCATTAAATTTATCGCCCAAAAACCCTCTGTTTACAGCACCCCATGGCACAAAGCCGATACCCAATTCACCGCAGGTGTCAATGACCTCATTTTCCAATGCTCTCTGAATCATTGAATATTCACTTTGAACTGCTGCAACGGGTTGCTCAGCATGGGCCTTTCGAATCGTAGTAGGGGAAACCTCTGATAAACCAAAATGCAGGGCTTTCCCTTCTTTGATCAGGTTTTTTACGGTTCCGGCCACATCCTCAACCGGAACATTAGGGTCCAAACGATGCAGATAGAGCAAATCAATGCGGTCCGTCCGCAACCTTTTCAACATGCCTTCTACAGCCTGTTTTATAAATTCCGGCTTGCTGTTTCTACCCCCTCTTTGCCCGGAGGTCAAATCAAAACCAAACTTACTTGCAATGACCACCTCATTACGCATAGGAGCAAGTGCTTCGCCTACGAGTTCTTCATCCGTAAATGGGCCGTATACCTCTGCTGTATCAAAAAAATTAACACCAAGATCCACAGCTCCCCGTATCACGGGAATCATGTCTTTTTTATCACGAGGTGGATTATAGCTGCCACTTTTCATGCTCATACAACCAAGTCCTATTGGCGATACTTCCAATGCGCCCAACATCCGCTTTTCAGGGTTGGAAGCTGCTTTTAAACCCTCAATTTTACCGGTTGAACTTTTTTCGTTCGAAAAAGCCAGTGGGCCTGCCACCATACCCGCTCCTAGAAGGGCAGATTTTGATATAAAATTTCTTCTGTTCAAATTATTTCCTTTCGCTTTCATATGCGTATACTTAAATTAATACTACTTAGTTCTGTAGGTGTGTTTGCAAAAAATCAATAACCTTGGTCCGTATATTTTCCACATCGAACATTTCTCCAAAATGTGGGGCTTCCTTAACCATGATCAATTCGTTTTCAACACCATTCACCGTCAACCAAGAACTTAAGAGCTGAGATTGCCTTGGCGAAACCAAATCATCCTTTTCCCCATGAACAATCAGAAAAGGAGGATCCTTTTCATCCACATAGGTTACCGGACTAGCCATCTTGGCCAAGTCAGGTCTATCAAGGGGAGGAGCACCAATCAATAAAGCTTCAGGCGATTTGGCATCATTGGCCCCTGGGAATAAAATCAGTTCGGCGGGACCGTAGAAATCCACCACGGCCTTAAAACCAAACGCTTTAGTGGTTTTCGGCACAAAGAAATCGGCAATATCATTATTTTTTGAAAGTCCCATCAAGGAAGCCAGATGACCCCCTGCGGAAAATCCTATTAAGGCAATTCGGTCTTTATCGAAACCGTACCTATCTGCATTATCGACCAAAAAGGAAACCGCACGATTACAGTCTTGAATTTGGGCCGGGAAAACAGCTTGGGTCGCGAAACGATAATCAATGGAGGCCAAAGCAAAACCTTTAGAAACAATTTCAGCAACGGTTTCTTTCATGTACCCGATATCGGCGTATTTGTCATTGACCAACCAACCGCCGCCATGCACAAATACGACCAAGGGTATTTTACCGGATACTTTTTGGGGCAAATAGATATCCAACAAATGTTTTTGCAATGTGTCGTTGGCATAGTTAATATCGCCATGCAAAACCGTTCCCTCAGGAAATACCTCAATAACCCGATTGGTTTGTGAAAAACCTTCACCTATTAAGGTTAAAAACAATACTGCTGTTGCGACTATGTTGTTGAATTTATTCATAGAATGCACAACTGGTTTATATACCGCGTGATTGTAGTTCGTTTCTGAGTTTAACCCCCTTTTCAATGACATCCAATCTCGCTTTTCTTGGATCTGGTTTTCCAACGGCTGCACCATCTAACTGTATATCCATAATTTCACCTTCATTTTTAGTATAGACTGGCCAGTTTGGTAATCCATCTCCATTCGGGTTTCCGTTCTTGGCGAAATTTACCCAGTACCCATTCATGATTTCCCCCACTTTTTTATCTTCAGGAGTTGTCTCTGGATTACCCCAACGTGCATCAAGATTATTAAACACATAGCCAACTTCGGAACCATGGCCGGCACCGTATTTCATTCTTTCCTTCATAGGTTCGGGTACAAAACCAAAATGGTAAATAAACGTAGGTTCACCTTTTTCCGCGAAAGCCCTGGCGGCAAAACGTCCCGGTTCTCCCCACACCCAATCGGTATTGAACTTGGTAATCACCTCTTCAAAATCTTTGGTGCCATCAGGATCATAGGCAGCTTGTGCTTCCTCCTTAAACTCGCCAAAAAGTGAAAACAGTTCTTCTTTTGTCTTACTGTTATTGACAAAACTACCCCCGATTTCGGCGCTGTTAGAACCGATCATCAATGGTATTTGCATTTGTCTACCAGCGTTGTAGGCACTTTCAGCTGTTTCTACCACCAACGAACCGTCCAAAATAGGTCCTGAATACGTTCTTGGACCACCTTCACCATCATTTTCTTGACCGCTATCTACAATTTCTTCCACAGGCAATGCGCGCAACCTGCGTAAGGCATCGGCATCCGTACCTTCTATTCCATGTTTTTTGGCAAAGTTGACACCGATTGTTTCGGCCGAAAACTTGTAAAAGGGATCAGCATTATCTTCTCTGATGGGCCGCCCGGTAAGAACACCATCCCTGCCGCCACCAGATTGGCTGATGGCTTTGTGGAAAAGTCCCTTTGCATCTGGAATGGTCATTAAAGAGTGTACCGATACGCCACCCGCAGAAAAACCAAAAATCGTCACACTATCAGGATTACCACCAAAAGCGGCAATGTTCTTTTGCACCCATTGCAGTGCTGCAATTTGGTCCATATAGGCATAACTGCCTTTATGTTCTTCAGGATTTTCGGCGCTCAACGCTGGAAATGCAAAATGCCCTAAACGCCCCAAACGGTAATTAATGGTGATTAAAACCACTCCCTTCTTCGCAAATTCATCACCCGCGATTCCAGCTCCGGAACCACTTCCACCAACAAAGCCTCCACCATGAATCCAAACCATGACGGGCAGGTTCGCACCCGTATTTGCATCAGCGGGTTTCCACACATTTAGGTACAGGCAATCTTCGGATGAACCTTCACTAATGGTTCCCGGGGCCCCACCCCAACCGGACTGTGCGCAGTTGGCACCATATTCCGTAGCATCCAATTCACCTTCCCAAGGTGATAATGGTTGAGGGGCTCTCCAACGAAACTCACCAATTGGAGGAGCCGCAAAGGGTATTCCTTTAAAACTGGCTACACCATCTTCTTGCACACCACGGATTACACCCAATTCGGTTTTTACTTTGGGTGCACTTTCTTGTGCAGAAATAGCAACTCCTATTAATAAACTCAATCCTAAAATATACTTTTTCATTTTTGTTATTAAATTGAGTTATTTAAGTTTATTTCCTTGTCATTAATTTACCGAAGTTGAGATTTGCTTAATGTGCAATTTCATGGGTATCACGAACGCTGCTGAAGGTAAGGTCCAACAACTTCCAGTTGTCTCCTTCTTTTTTATAGAATTCGGTCACCGTAAATTCATTAGACACGTCATTGCCACGAACATGGGCCATTAGAGTAATGCGGTTCCATAGTACTACAGTGTTATTATCAAAAACTTCTACGACAACATCATGTACATCCGCATTTTTATACCAGATACTTCCGGTTTCAATTATTTCAAGTTCCCTGTCTTTTTTCCAGGAACCGCTCATGTGTACAAAACGGGATTTATCATGAAACAGGTCTGCTAGTTTGTTAACATCCTTATCTGCCATCCATTCCCATTTTGCTTTGGAAAGATCTTTGATTTCCTGTTCAATTTTAGCATTTTGTGCAAAGGACGATGCCCCTAATGTGATAGTTAAAATTGCGATAAGTAATGTTCTCATATTTATAATTTTAAAGGGTTTATGTTTAAATTTTATTAATTCAATTTTCTAAAAATCTTGGGCATAGTTTCTGCATCTACCGCCTCCATATCAATTAATTTTAAGTCTTTGACCATTTCCAAGGTCGTCTCTTTATAGTGCTTAAAATGTGGTGTTTGTAAATGCGATTCATAGGCTTCTTTGTTTGCATAAACCTCCAAAAGCCTGACTTGTGTTGGTTTCTCTTTTTCAAACATAGGATATATACAAATCACCCCCGGCTCTAAACGCACCGAGGCTTCGGATTCTTCTTTGAGAATGGCAACATAGGTATCAACAAAATTGGAATCAATTTCAATTTCTGCAATCCTTACCATCATTTCAGCTGGATTTGTGTAGTTTTTAGCTTTTTTGGTTTTTTGAGCAGAGGAACCTGCCGATAGAGCAATCAAAACAAAAAGCAATCCAAATTTTTGAAGTCTCATTTTGTTATTTGTGTTAGTCCAATTCATTTTCTTTTAACCATTCCGATATCAGATCGGCAATCTCCAAATTCTTCAGATTATACGGGTAAGCTAGGGATTTTTAATTAAATAAAATCACTCTCCTCCAAAAGTATAAAGTACTCATTTTAATTCACTTACCCATTTTACGGTTTTACATACCACTTTTACATATTTTGGGCAACTTGTTTGATACCCTGCTAATCTATAGCTTATCTTTAACTAAAAATCAAACGGATCATGGAGAATGTTTTGAACGTTAATACAGTAAGTGATTATCTTGATTTGCGAAAACAAGAGGTATTACATCCTTTGGTAGGGATTGTTGATTTTAAAAAAGTAAATGAAACGGGGAATACTAGTAGGAGGTATGATGCTTTCCATTTTGGGTGCTATGCCATCTTTTTAAAGGATGCCACGGGCTGTAAAATGATGTATGGTGGTAAATCATATGATTATGATGAAGGGACGCTGGTTTTTATAGGCCCAAACCAAACCATTGAATTGACTAATTACGATCCCGGCTTTAAGCCTGAGGGCTATGCCCTGCTCTTTCACCCGGACCTTTTTTTGGGCACGGGTATGGGTAAAAAAATCAATGACTATAGCTTTTTCTCATATGCCACGAATGAAGCGCTGCATCTGTCGGTGAAGGAGCGAAAAGTGATTTTAAGTTTGTTGGACAAGATTCAATTTGAATTGGAACAAACCATTGACAGGCACAGTAAAAAATTGATTGTGGCGAACCTTGAACTATTTTTGGATTATTGTATACGATTTTACGACAGGCAGTTTATCACTCGGGAAAGCGTAAATCAGGGCATCGTTGAAAATTTTAAAACTCTCCTGGATGATTATTTTAATTCCGAAAAACCTCAAAAACAAGGTACACCTTCGGTTAGTTATTTTGCGAAGGAACAGCACCTTTCTTCAAATTATTTTGGGGACCTGGTTAAAAAGGAAACCGGTAAAAGTGCCCATGAACATATTCAAACCAAACTTATTGAAGTTGCTAAGGAAAAAATCATTAATCATGATAAATCACTTAGTGAGATTGCTTATGAACTTGGGTTTAAGTATCCTCAGCATTTTACCCGGCTATTCAAAAATAAAGTTGGGTATACGCCTAATGAATACAGGTTGTTGGGCTAAATGAGCCATAACCGGCTTTCTACAAAAGAAAATCCTTATTTTTAACTTCCTGGAGTCCGGACCGAAAATCCTATGGGATTTCCCGTATCGTATTCATAGCTTTAAAGTCATTCAAAACAAGTGACCTGAACAATAGAAATGTCAAAACAACAGATATGATAATTCAAATAATCAAACTAAAATCCCAACTTCCGGAAGAGGAGTTGTTAAGAAGAGCCAAAGAACGAGAGGCACAATTTAAGTCCTTGCCAGGACTTTTACAGAAATATTATGTGAAACTAGAACAACCCGGGCAATTTGGAGGAATTTATATATGGGATTCTGAAGAATCATTAAAATCTTATGGTAAATCAGCCTTAGCGTCCAGTATTCCGGAAGCTTATGAAATTGTAGAAGCTCCGAATATTGAGATTTTGAATGTGCTGTTTAAACTTAGGGAATAAATTACGCAATACCTGCCAGGGTCTAAAAATTAATTAATTCATATTTTATTAATTACCACCTTACCATTATGAATTAGTCATTTATACCTCGGTAAAAAAGTTATTAAAGTAACCTTATTCAAGGAATTTAAAAACTGAATAATACCGCAACCTGGTATGAATATGTGTCATTATTACCTTCTCTAAAACTACCGGGAACAAGGAAAGCCTCATCCTATGCCAACTATAGGAATTTAAAATAACCAATAACTATCCACTAGTTAATTTGTTTAAGAGAATTTGTTTAGGTTTTAGCCCTATGAATTTGGATTTCTAATTTACCGGCAAGGAAAATATTTCTTATCTTTAAATATTAGGTAAGTCGATTGATTTTGGTTCTTCCTCCTTCCGACTTAACCGCTTCGCGTTAAGCTCAAATTGCGCCAGACAGAGCCAAATCATAGATTCCCCCTTATGTCCTATTAAATAAAAACTAACTTGAAGTTCAGTGAAATTAAAAAAATATACAGCAGAGCTTAAAAGGCGTAAGGTATTTAAGTCAGCGATAACCTATTTAATAGTTGCATGGTTAATTGCCCAGGTATCTGATATTATTCTTCCGACGTTTAATGCGCCGCCATATTTTATGAAAGCCCTGATCTTTATATTGATTATAGGCTTTCCTATAAGTCTGATATTTGCATGGGTATATGAATTGTCCCCAAAAGGAATTAAAAAATTCAAAAATATTGAAACGCAGACACCACCATCACAAGAAACAAGCCAACAACCCATCGAGGACAATAAAAAACTAGCGGTCTTGCCCTTTCAGAATATCAGCCCCGGCAATGGCAGCAATTATTTTAGTGACGGATTGACAGAAGAAATCATTATCCGTCTATCAGGAATCAAGGAGCTTGAAATTGCTTCACGACGAACTTCCATGCGGTATAGAGATTCTGAAATGGATATTGCATCCTTGGGTCGGGAATTAAACGCTAGATATATTTTACACGGTACGGTGCGTAAACATCAGAACGACTTAAAAATATCCACGGAATTAATTGATGTCGAAAAGGATTCTGAACTTTGGGCCGAAATTTACAGTGGAAAGATGGCTGATGTTTTTGGTATCCAGGAAAAGGTGGCAAAAAAGATTGCAAATTCATTGCAATTAAAGCTTACTCCAAAAGAAAAAGCCGCACTTGGTAAAAAGGCAACATTAGATACCGGGGCTCATGATGCTAACTTAAGAGCTCGTGAGTTTCTGTTGAGATATACAAAGAGTTATCTTCTTTTAGCGATAGAACTTTTTCAAAATGCAATAGATCTGGATCCAAAATATGCAACTGCCTATGCCGGGATGAGTGAGGCTTGTGGATTGTTATATGAAACGCATGATAGAGATCCCTCTTGGCTTGAAAAGGCTGAAGAATCGGCATTGAAGGCACTTATCTATGAACCTTCCTCGTCTGAAGCATATAGTGCACTCGGGCTGGTTTATTACAATAAGAAATTACTAAATGAGGCATTAGTAGCTGTTGAAAAAGCTATTTCTTTTGACTCTGACAATTTTTTTGCCTACTGGATAAGGGGCAGACTCTACAGAATGATGGACAGAGACTCTGAGGCCACAGGAGATTTCAATAAGGTATTAGATCTTAATAGTGATTTCCATTCAGCTTATGGAGATTTGCAGATGTCTTATGAAAAATTGGAAGACAAGGAAAATCTGCAGAAAACTATTCAACGAGCGGCATTATTTTACCCCTCCTATTTACTGCGAAACCCTGATGACTCACGCGCCAGACAATTTTATGCCTTTACATTAAAAAGATTAGGCCGCCTGGAAGAAGCCAAAAAGGAAATGTATAAAGGGATTAAACAAAACGAAAACGACCCAATTATTATTTATAATGCAGCTTGTTTTTATGCTTTAATTGGCGATAATGCTGCTTCAATTGAAAATCTTAAAAAAGCAATAGATAATGGCTTTGGCAATTATGAATATATTAAACATGATCCCGATTTATATAGCTTAAAAAAGGAACCTGAATTCATTTCGCTATTAGAGGGGAAATAAAATAGCTTAGGCAGACAACATGCATAGCTCATGTCTGCGGTGATAAGCAAAAAATTATTAGATTTAAGTAAAATAATTATAAGTACAACGTATTATCTTATGCCTTCTTGTTCATTGTATATAGGAGACCGTTGAACTTTATTCCTATAACTCCTTTTTAATAGTGTTCTTAAGGAGAAGCTATAGGAAAAACCAATTATCATAGGATGCTTTCAAACATCACACAACGATTAGTAGTGCAAAATATAGAAGCCTTACAGAAAGGCAGTTTAAAAAAGTATCTGCTTTATGCAATAAGCGAACTTATTCTTATAGCCATTGAGCTATTAATCGCCATTAACTTTTTAGATAATAACCTTTAACCAAATACGCAATATTATGAGAACATTAAAAAACTTAATTGTCAAAGCTAACTTTATTGGAATAGTAGTATTAGTTTCATCTTCTTTTTTGTTCATACAGTCTTGTAAAAGTGAGAAAAAAAGTACCCCGGTAGAAACCGCTGCTGAGCCCAAAGAGAATGTTATAGAAATAATAACGGAGAATATGGATTTTCAAATGCCCGATACTATTCCCTCCGGGTGGAATACGTTTCGTTACAAAAATCAATCACCTCAAACGCATTTTTTCCTTGTAGACAAGTATCCTGAAGGGAAGACTTCGGAAGATGCAGAAAAAGTTATAGGTCCGGTCTTCGATAGTGCAATGAAACTAATTATGGAAGGAAAACCTGAGGAAGGTTTTGCTGAGTTTGCAAAACTTCCTGAGTGGTTCAGCGAAGTTGTGTTTGTAGGAGGTTCAGGGCTACTCTCTCCAGATCAGGTGGCAGAAACAACAATAAATTTAAAACCGGGTAAATACATTATTGAATGTTATGTAAAAATGAGCAATGGTGTATTCCACACCTCTATGGGAATGACAAAAGATATTGTAGTAAAACCTGTTGATTCCGGCAATAAAGAATTGATTGCAGATATTGCCATTAATATTTCGAGTACAGATGGCATAGTATTTAATGACTCTATAAATTCTGGTAAACACACCTTTTCCGTATTCTATAAGGATCAAATTGTTCATGAAAATTTTGTTGGGCATGATATAAACCTTGTCAGGCTGGATGAAAATGCCAATCTCGAAGAGTTGGAGAATTGGATGAATTGGGCGGACCCTAAAGGATTGATAGAACCGGCACCGGATGGTATCACCTTTATGGGTGGTGTAAATGATATGCCGGAGGGTAATATTGGGTTTTTCACAGCAAATTTGGAACCTGGCAAGTATGCGTTAATATCTGAGGTGCCAAACGCTTTAAGTAAAAACATGCTAAAAACATTTGTAGTACCTGAATAATATAATCCAAAAGTAGTTATTGCTGGTAACTCATTAAATGAAATAAATTACTTGTTCTCTGCGTACTTGGAAAATCCTCTGGTTTTTCCTCAAGTCCGTTTTCTATTTGCTAACTTAGACATAACTAAAGCACAAATAGATATGGAAAATATAACTAAAGGATTAAAACGCCGGGAGTTTTTAAAAGGAACCGCAAAAATTGCTACAGCAACTATTGTTTTAGGTTTAGGCAGCTCAAAATTACTTGGAGCTATTGGCGATAAGCAAAAGGCGATAGCCATTCCTACTGTACAACTCAACAACAATGTGACAATGCCAATTTTAGGATTTGGCACAAACACATTAAAAGGGTCAATTGGTGTTCGTAGCGTGTTTGAAGCAATTTCAGTAGGTTATCGCCTTATTGATACCGCTCATATTTATGGAAACGAGGAAGCCGTTGGGGAAGGTATTAAGCAAAGTGGTATTGATAGAAAGGAACTATTTATAACCTCTAAACTTTGGGTGGATGATATGGGTTATAAAAGCACTATAAATGCGTTTGAAACATCTATAAAAAAGTTAGGGGTTGAATATTTAGACCTTTATCTTATCCATCGTCCCAGAGGAGATGTTAAAAGTTCATGGTTGGCAATGGAAGAGCTCTTTGCAGCGGGTAAAATCAGGGCTATCGGGGTTAGTAATTTTGAGCCTGAACAACTTGACGAATTAAAAACTTATGCCAAAATTGAACCCACAATTAATCAAATAGAAACCCATGTTTTCTTTCAAGAGAAAATATCCTATCCATTTTTAAAGAATTCCAGGACACAAATAGAAGCCTGGTCTCCTTTTGCTGCCGGAAGGAATGGAATTTTTAGCAACCAGACTTTGGCTGCTATAGGCAAAAAGCACCAAAAGAGCATAGCACAAGTATGCCTGAGATGGCATTTCCAACGGGGTGTTGTTGCTATCCCAAGATCTTCACAAAAAGCACATATGATCGAAAACCTGAACATTTTTGATTTTGAACTTGATGAAGCTGACATGAATACCATAGCCTCTCTGGATCTAAATAAAACTCAATTTCCTGAATGGGGGTAATTTAAAAAAACTATACTAGCTTGTGTATAAACCATTAAAACCATTCAGGGACAATACTGTTGGCCATCAAACAATTGAAAAACTACTTACATTATGAAATCAAAAATAAAAATCTCTCCCCTCAATCTATTGCTATGTGCTGCAGCTATTCTTTCTATGGGTTATTTGGTTGGATGTCATTCCAATGCGGAAGCACCGTCTTATCCGCAGGGAATTATTTTGAATAGTGGTCCGGGTCTTGAAAATATTCAGGATGTGACAGATGTCTTTCTTGAAGCATGGAATAAAAGAGACGCCACAGCTTGTGCAAATACGTATTCTAAAGACGCCATTTTTATGCCGCAAGGTGAATCTTCTATAGTAGGAAGAGAAAATATTCGGAAGTTTTTCAATGAAAATGAATGGGAGACTACAAACGATGCTAAAATGAATATTGAAGAAAAAGTAGACGAGGTTATTTATTTTGGTGAATGGTCTGTGATGAGAGGAACAGGGGAAATTACAGTTACTGAGGCGGATGAGATAGAAGATAAATATAGATTTAAGTGGGTTATGTTGAGTAAAAAGAATGAAAAGGGCGAGTGGGAGTCTGTTTGGGATATATTCAATGAAGAATTACCCTGCAAAGGAATTTAGAATCTGTTTCTACGGTTGCTTCTAAAAAAGTGGGGAGATATGTCCCGTATCTTCATCCTGATGAATATTAAAAATTCTATCTTCAAATTTTTAAACCAAAATCAAATATTATGGAAAACCAAAACGCAACTTACATATTAACTGAAATATGGAATGCAAAGCCCTCCTGGCTAAATTTGACAGAATCACAGCGAAGAGAATATTTCGACAAAAAAATAAATCCTTTGCTGATGGGAATGGTTGAAAAAGGTGCTGAAATATTGGGATGTGCCGTTAACGGTAACACAGGTGCTGAGCGAATGAATTATCAATTTATGGCAGTCTGGAAATTACCAAACAAGGCCCTGTCAGATCAGCTGGAAGCAGCAGCAAAAAAAGCCGGTTTTCTTGACTACTTCGACCAGGTAAATTTTAGTGGAAATATGATACCGCCGCCCGTTTTAAATGAAAGTATGGTGAATGTATAGGTAAACCATTAATTTCAAAGAATAGGTTTAACAAAATAGCTGACAAATGAAAAAGGAAAATAGTCTGGTTCTGGGAATAGCATTTGGAGTTGCAATTGGAACTGCAATAGGAGTTACCACGGATAATCTGGGGTTGTGGCTTAGTTTAGGGGTAGCCATAGGTGCTGCATTTGGCACTGCAATTATGCAAAAGGACAAAAAGGCTGATGACGATAAATCCTTATAGTCTCACTTCCGGTAAACAGAAAAAATCTTTAGATGAAATCAATTTCTTTATCCATTGTTTTCCTGCTTTCAGCGCTTACTTCTTTTGGACAATCAGGCACTAATTTCTCAAATGAGGAAGTCGTTGAAGATTTAAAATATCTTTACGAAACACTAAAAGATGCACATTACAATCTGTATGCCTATACTACGGAACAAAAGTTTGATTCGGCCTATCATAAAGTAAAAGGTGCTATCCATAAAGATTCATTAAACTTATTGGAAACTACCAACCTTTATCAACGCTTAATATCCGTGGTAAATAATGGTCATACAGAGATTGATTTTCCGGGACAATCCTATTTGGAATATGCCTATGGGGGCGGAACTGTTTTCCCTTTGGAAATTGCCTTTGAATACGATAAAGCATTGGTAAGAAAAAACTGGTCTGATATTGATGAAATTAAAGTTGGCTCGGAGATTTTAAGTATAAATGGGATGGCTATGCCAGAAATTCTCTCAAAAATATATCCCCAGGTATCTGCCGAACGCACATATTTTAAAAATGCCAAAATAGAAATGTATTCTTTTCCAAGATATTACTGGCAGGTTTTTGGACAGCAGGATGATTTCCGTATTGAAATTGTTTCAGGTGAAACTGTCAACAATTATTTGATAAAAGCTGTAAGCGCATTGGACGGTTTTGAGATGAAAAGGACTGAAGTGATAACCGGCGCGAGGAATCTAAAATTTATAGGTGCTTCTGCTTACCTTAATCCAGGGGGTTTTGGTGGGGATGAGGATAAATACAGACGGTTTATAGATTCTGCTTTTTTGGAAATAAAAGATAGAAAGAGCAAAAATTTAATTGTAGATCTCAGAAATAATTCTGGAGGCAATGATTCTTTTAGCGATTATTTAGTATCTTATATTGCGGATAAACCTTTTAAATGGACTTCGGGATTTACACTTAAAACAAGTAAATTTCTTAAGGAGCATACCAGGCAGCACAATGATACGACTGCTGTTTATTTTCAAAAAATACTGACCCATAAGAATGGAGAAATTTATGATTATGAGTTTGATGAATACCAGCCACAACCTAAACAAAAGCGATTTGTGGGTAAAGTGTTCGTTTTGGTCAATAGGCAATCGCACTCTCAGTCGGCCGTCACCGCTGCCCAAATACAAGACTATAATTTTGGAACCATTGTAGGGGAGGAGACTGGTGATTATCCATCCTTGTATGCATCTCAATTTCAATATGTGCTGCCAAATACCGGCATTCCTGTTAAGGTTTCCAAAGGATATATTGTTCGCGTTAGCGGAAGTACTGCAGAACAAGGGGTAATTCCTGATTACTTCATCAAAGACCATTTATTGGATGAAGATGATGAAATATTAAATGGTTTATTAAAGAAAATTGAAAAAAAGTACTAGGCACTACAGGGTATATAGGTTAATGCACTAAAGTCCATATCCTGTGATTGCAAGGAGAATTTTAGAAATTAGCCAATAGATAAAAATAACCCAATTTCATGCAAAAAATTAATATCAAAGAAGGTCCTAAACTTGAGGATTACAAGGCGTATGGCAGCCTGAACAACTTAGTATACGAATTTTTGGAAACCACAAAAAAGTCGATCGCCGAACTTGAAGGCTGCACCATATGGATGATCAATTCAACTGCCACAGGTGGTGGTGTAGCGGAGATGCTACCAAGCCAAATACGTATTTTGCGATCCCTGGGGGTACGGATTGAATGGATGGTCATTGAGGCGAAGGATGAATCATTTTTTAACCTTACCAAACGAATACACAATGCAATACACGCCAGTGGTGATGGCATATTTACCGAGGAAGATCGTGCCATTTTTGAGAAGGTTAATGCACAGAACGCAGATCGGGCCGTTGCGGCTATTCAGGATGGGGATCTGGTTGTAATCCATGATCCGCAACCCATGCCGCTCGCAGCAATGATAACTAAAAAGCGAAATGTAAAAATGGTATGGCGATGCCATATTGGTTTAGAAGAACAAAATAAAACGACCAGGGGAGTATGGTCATTTTTATCCGATTATTTTGATTCATATGACCAGTTTGTTTTCAGTCTGCCTTCCTATGTTCCAGAAGAACTGAAAAAGAAAACCTCCATAATTACCCCTGCTATAGATCCCCTGAGCCATAAGAACAGGATACTGCATACAGATAAATGCATCGGTATCTTATTGCAATCGGGCATAATCAGTGGCCGTGAACCTTTGCTCTACGGTTATTATGAGCATCAGGCAAGGCGTATAATGCCAGATGGCTCTTACAATGCAGTGAACCACAACAGTGATCTGGATCTTATTTACAGACCAACTGTCACTGAAGTCTCCCGGTGGGACCGTTTGAAAGGTTTTAAAGAACTTATGGATGCCTTTATTATGATGAAAAGGGAAAATGAAGCTTCCTCAGATACTTCCGGTGTCCCTTATAAAAGGATTAAAGCTGCCAGATTGATTTTAGCCGGCCCTGATCCTGCATTTGTAGCGGATGATCCTGAGGGAGAGGAAGTACTGAACGAATTGATTGAACAGTACCAATCTATCGATCCCGACCTGCAGGCCGATATAGCTATTTTACTGCTACCACTGGATAACCCCAAGGAAAATGCATTGATCGTTAACGCCTTGCAACGTTTCTCGAATATTATAGTCCAAAATTCGATCCAGGAAGGGTTTGGGTTAACAGCAACAGAAGCCATGTGGAAACAACGGCCGGTTTTGGTCTCAGGAGCGGCAGGATTGCGTTTTCAGGTACAGCACAATGTCAACGGAAAAATTAATGAAGATCCTACGGATCTAATCAGTTTGGCCAATATGATAAAAAACATGCTCAACAACCCGAAAGAACGAGACAAGTGGGGCTTTAACGGACAGATCAGGGTTATTGAGAATTTTACACTTTTTAGCCAGATAGCTTCATGGCTATCGGTCCTGTCTAAATTAAGATAAGTACCTGGTTTTTGCATAAATGCGATTAGAAGCCAAGTCGCTGAATTTTGGATTTTCCTGGACGTGTTTGATAATGAATGTTTATCTTTAATGGGGAGCAGACGGAATTATTTGAATTTGCTAAACAGCTGCGTAGGCAAAAATATGGCCGGAACTAAAACCACATAATTGAAGTATTTCTGTCAGCAAAAATGATAAGAATCATGCTAAAGGATTACCTTTTTGATTATATTCCTCAGTAACTAAGACCAATATATAAGATTTGACCGCCTAAAACGACAAGTCTCCAATGGCTGCTATAAAAAAACTAGCTTCAATCATGTTTACCGACATAGTCGGTTATACTGCTTTGATGGGATCCGATGAGGATAAGGCATTTGAAGTGTTGCGAAAAAGTCGGGAAATTCATATCAAAAGTATCAATCAATTCAAAGGCAAACTTATCAAGGAAATGGGCGACGGTATGTTAGCTCAGTTTGATACTGCAATAGATTCGGTCTTGTGTGCCATTGAAATACAAAAGCAATCTGGAAAGCAAATCAAAGAGAAAATTCGGATTGGATTGCACCTGGGGGATATTACTTTTGATCACGAAGATATTTTTGGCGATGGTGTAAATATAGCCTCCCGATTGCAATCGGTTGCAGATCCGGGAGGTATTTATATATCAGAATCCATTCAAAAGGCTATTCGGGCTAAAAGTTCTGTCGGAACCAAATATTTGGGAAAAATCAAATTAAAAAATGTTGATTTTCCTGTAAACACTTATTGTATTCTAGAAGAAGGATTGCCAGTCCCTTCTGCTGCTAAAATAGAGCAACTAAAAGGAAGATCCCTGTTTCATAAGCTTAGCAGGTCGGTTTATGTCTATATAATTTTGTTGCTTTTGATCATTGCCAATGGACCCTGGATCGGAAATTACTTTAAAACTGATGCACCTGCAATATCCTCATTACTTATTCTACCCTTCGACAATTTTACCGGGGATGCCTCATTGGAATATATTGTCGAGGGAATACACGATGCATTAATAGGTGATGTAGGAAAAATAAGTGCCCTTAGGGTCCCTTCCACACGAACTGCCAATGCTTATCGGAATGTAGAGAAATCAATCCCTCAAATAGCCACAGAACTTAATATAGATGCAGCCGTGGAAACTTCAGTGTCTTGCTACGGCGAAAATATTTGTGTTCAGGTAAAATTAGTTAGTGCATTTCCTGAAGAGAAGCAGTTATGGGTTCATAATTTTAACATTGAGAAAGGCGAACTTTCGAATCTTTCCAAAAAAATCACCAAAGAAATTTCCCGGCAAATTAATTTAAACCTGACTCCTCTGGAAGAACAATTGCTGGCTGAAGCCAGGCCTATAGATCCTGATGCTTACGAGGCTTATTTAAGGGGTATGGCGCATTGGGAGTTGGGTACCAAGCCAGATCTGGATCGCGCCATGGAATATTTTCAATTGTCCAGTGAAATTGATCCTGATTATGCCCTTGCTTATTTAGGGATTTCCAGAACCTGGGGAGGATATGCGCAACATGGATTTTTACCCTATCATGAAGTCTCCGGGAAAGTTGATGTTGCGAGAAATAAAGCGCTGACGCTAGATAGTACGCTTGTAGAAATCCATGCAGGAATGGCCACCAAATATACATGGGGTGACTGGAATTGGAAGAAAGCAGAAAAAGAGTTCTTGAAAGCAATTGAGCTAAATCCAAATTATGCATTTTCGCATGCATATTATTCACATTTTCTGGCAATTATGGGCGATCCCGAAAAAGGGCTTCCGCATAGTGAACTAGCTATGGAATTAGATCCATTTAACACTTTATATATGTCCATTCATGCGCAAGCCCTTAAAAATGCCGGTAGGTTTGATGAAGCCCTTGAACTATTGCTAAAACTATATGAAATTGAACCGGACCAGGGCATTGCACTTCCGGCCCTGTGGGCAGTATATCACGAATTGGGAGATTCTCAAAAGGCACTTGATATAGCTAAAAAAATATACGAATTAAGGGAAAATGAGCTAGCCTTAAAATCTCTTGAAGAAGGATTTGAAGAAGGGGGCTACCATTTGGCCATGCAACGCACCGCTGAGATGATGATCTCTCAACGAGGTTCGATTTATTTTCCTTCATGGCAAATATTTACCCTTTATTGCCGCGCAGAGATGAAAGTAGAGGCCCTGGAATGGCTCGAAAAAGCATTTGAAGAACATGATAGCAACATGCCTTATATCAGTATAGACCCTCTTTTTGATTTTTTGCGTGATGACCCCGGATTTCTAAAAATCCTTGAAAAAATGAATTTGTCTGCATAAAAATTATAATCCGATAAAGTGCTTTTATAAACCTGAGCTGTTGCATTCCAAATTTGGAGTATTTAAAAGGATTTATAGTAAAACTTTGCAGGTTAGAAAATAAAATTGCCAAACAAATAATCGTCTGGTTTTCTAAGTCCACCTGACGGCCTCCTGTTCAGGATCAGGCCGCAAGCGTAATCCTGAAATTATAAATACTAAACTCCAAATTCCAAGCTTGTATTTTAGCAACACAATACAGGAATAATAAAGGTCAGTAGGATAAATAAAACTACCGACCTTTTGCAATACTTTTATATTAGTTTATTGATAAACTCTTATATAATCTACTTCCATGGTACCTTCGGTAAACGCACTATCAATAGCTCCACCAAGTGTGCCGCCCATGGCGATGTTCATAATAAAAAAGAAATCGGCGTTAAACGGAGTTCCGGAAGAATTCACAAAACTGGTATGGATAAATTCATCATCGACTACAAACTTGATGCTGTCTGGAGTCCATTCCACCGTGTAATTATGAAACTCAGTAGTAGCTGTGGCTATGGGGATAGAACCAGTCACCGCAGTTCCACCAAAGTTCCCGGGATAATGTAAAGCACTTGATGTAATATTGGGACTGTTTCCAACATGTTCCATAATATCTATTTCACCACAATCTGGCCATCCCACTGTATCAAAATTAGCACCCAAGGCCCATAATGCAGGCCATGTGCCTCCACCAGAAGGGAGTTTAGCCCTAATCTCTACACGACCATAGGTAAACTCATATAAGTTCTCGGATTTGATTCGTGCAGAAGTAAAGGCACCTACAGGGCTCACTCCAAAATCGAAGAAGACAACGATACGATCAAAGTTATATGCCGGAGCCATGCTAAAATCAAAAGTCAGAGTTTCCCAACTTTCAGATACCGTGGTACTCATGTCAACTTCATAATTTTCATCGGCATTAGCAGAATTTTCAAGTTTTAGTTTCACAACCGCGCCAACTGTTGGAGACCAGGTTTTCATACTGATACTTGAATACGTTGTCAGATCTAATGGGTCGGATAAATTAAAGAATGATCCGGCAAAAGTTTCAGCACCTAAAGGTTTGGTAGATTCTCCCACCATGGCAGATGTATTTTCACCTGAGGCATCGGGATTGGCTACAACCTGTGTAGATGCACCTCCAAAACCTGTAAAAGTTGGTGCGGTTCCTTCGAAATCATCAACTGTTGAAGTGGCTCCGCCGGTAGCAACCAACGTAATATCATCAAAATAATGTACCGCAGCTTCTCCGCCCTGAGATATGGCTGTAATTTTTAGCATTCCACCTTCGACGACAACATTTTCGGGATCATCTGTATAGGTTTGCACCTCATTATTTCCCCATCCTCCTGCACCAAGATCGTAGGTCCAATTGGCGGGATCAGGAGCACCGTCTACATCAAATTCATCTGACCATACCAAAGTATTATAAATGCTTTCAAGCTTTTCGTCTCCACCTCCGGTTGCCGGTTCTGAAGAAAACCTATGATACCATGCCAAATCCGGATTGAGGGCGTCATATGTTCGTACATATAGCAAATCTTCGCTTATGGATAGAATTTCATAGGTAGAAGACCCTACGTAATACCCCATAAACCCGGCATCGGAAAAATCTATTTGCGTTCCTGTTGTTTCTGCCTCCGGAACATTGCCTTGTACGGATGTCAGGGTAACCGTTTTGGAACCCGAAGTATCAAAATCATAACAAAAATCGTCTACCTCTGTACCTCCTGCCACATCTTTGTGCGCGGAATTGAAAAAGGTCTGTCCCTTGTTATCCAGGGTATAAGATATTACATCGCCACTTATTGAAAAGGTCAGCTCATCGTCACACAGGCAATCCGAATCAGGGCTACCACACTTTTCGAAAGCCTGGGCTGAATACCATTTAGGGTACCACCAATCTCCGTCGATTCCTTCCCGTGCAGGACCTACCCCGAGGTGTCCCGGTTCTGCCGCCGACAAATACCATGTTTTTGAATCATCGTTGGTCAGCAAAGAAATGATCTCAGCAAACTCGGACGTTCCCCCGTCAACATTTACTGCTATTTGAATTGTCTCCGAAATACTTAGTCCCCTTGCTCCGTTTGCTGTGACAGTAACACTATAGGTATTCTGTCCACCCTTATCATAGAACTTAACGACATTGCCCGTAAGTGATTCTTGAGATGTATCATCACCAAAATCAAATGTATATGAAGAGGCATTTGAAGCCTTTGCTTCAAACATAACCTTTCCGGAGCCATCATTACTAATTTCTGATGTAACTACAAGATTAGATGGGGTTAACACTTCAGGAGTATCCTCAGAACAACTCAATAAAATTAATAAGAGTGTCGAAATAATGAAATTGATACTTTTCATAGTTTTCTTTTTTTTAACTCGTTACGGCTTTGTTCCGGAAATTAGTTCAGGTCTTGAATCAGACATTGGAATACCTTATGCCGTTACATTTTTTTTTTACAATATAATAGTTTTGTAAGCAAAATCCATAATAATTACTTTTATTACGTCATTCCGTGCCGGCTACAATTTGTGTTGTGCGCCTTCATAGAGGGATAAAACTGTATTGTTCATGTCTTTTCCTGTCTGGTCTTATTGTTTTAACTGCTTAAGTGTCTGCTGACCCTGGGCTATAAAAACAAAAAATAATCCAACCACTTTCGTGATTGGATTCTCTCGGTCGGGTTTGTACAACGAAGTTTCTCCTGGATAAACGTAGTTGTGGTGGCAGGATTACCTTCGGTGATCCTGGAATGGGGTTTTTTGCTCAAGAAAAACCATACAAAGCTGCGCTTCGTTACGTTTTTTATTTTACTTACTCCTTCAAGCAAGCTTGAGTCGCCATAAAATAGAAAAACCAGACACTTAAGTGTCTGGTTTTTCTCGGTCGGGGTGGCAGGATTCGAACCTGCGACCTCCTGCTCCCAAAGCAGGCGCGATAACCGGGCTACGCTACACCCCGATGGTCATCTATAAATCGTTTTGCTCCGCGTTTCTTAATGCGTTTTTCCAACTGCATAGCCTCTGATCTGCTATCCATAGGTATTTGCA